>NZ_JAPFFT010000010.1 GCF_026241105.1 Arthrobacter rhizophilus
GGAGTCTGTCGCAATTTTTCCGCATCAGCGGCGGCGACTCGAATTACTTTACACACCCCCAAGACCACAGGCAAATCCACGCCCAGAGGATCAAGAACCGCGGCAATCCGCGGTAAAACGGGCAGTTACGCCCAAAAAGAAGCCGTCGGCGTCGTGATCCGGCGCTGTGTGCTGCACCACTTAAACCGAAGCAACAGTTAAACGCAAGAAGGGCCAGCAACCAAACGGTTGCCGGCCCCTCTAGTGCTTCTGGATTACCAGGAAGACTTGGTGATGCCCGGAAGCTCACCACGGTGAGCCATGTCGCGGAAGCGAACACGGGAGATACCGAACTTCTGGAAGGTACCGCGCGGGCGGCCGTCGATGATGTCGCGGTTACGCAGACGGATCGGGGAGGCGTTGCGGGGCAGCTTCTGCAGGCCGAGGCGAGCAGCTTCGCGGGCTTCGTCGGTTGAGTTGGGATCAACCAGAGCCTTCTTCAGCTCGAGGCGCTTTGCAGCGTAGCGCTCAACGATGATTTTACGCTGTTCGTTCTTAGCGATCATTGACTTCTTAGCCATGTGTTTAGCGCTCCTCTCGGAATTCGACGTGCTGGCGGATTTTGGGGTCGTACTTCTTCAGGACCAGACGGTCCGGGTCGTTACGACGGTTCTTGCGAGTCACGTAGGTGTAGCCCGTGCCCGCAGTCGACTTGAGCTTGATGATCGGACGTACGTCCTTGTCCTTTGCCATTAGAGCTTCACTCCTCGTGCCAGGATTGCGGCGACGACTACGTCGATGCCACGTACGTCGATGGTCTTGATGCCACGTGCAGAGACCTGCAGGGTGACATTACGGCGCAGGGACGGAACCCAGTAGCGCTTCTTCTGGATGTTGGGGTCGAACCGACGCTTGTTGCGGCGGTGCGAGTGCGAAATGCTGTGTCCAAAGCCCGGCTCGGCTCCGGTCACCTGGCAGTGTGCTGCCATGACGACTCTCCTAAAAAATAATCTGAAACGGCCAGCAGAGTTCCTGCTTCCCGTGCGACAGGCGACGTCCGCAACCAGTCCACACCGTTTTCGGTAGTTCCCGCAGGCTGGACCGGTTGACTGGAATCAGCCAATGGTCACCGTTGCGGCGAAGGTAGTGGCTCCCGGACAACAGGCCGGGATACTGGGCGAATACTGGAATGCACGCAACTTGAGCCCCTAACTACCGGCCCGCGGATGTCCCGTTGTTGCCAACAGTCACCGCCAACCGGAGCAATTGCGCACGCTCCGCGCCACCTAGCGCCTAATAAGTCTAGGGTCTAGGGCAAATTAAGGCCAATCGGGTGTATAAGAGTCCCCCACAATACGGCCACTTAAATCATAAGTAGCGGCCAGTCCCTTCACAGGAGAACGAAAGGTTGAGAGTTCAATCTTGAGTCATGAAGTCACAACTCCTCGCCTCTCCAGGCCAACGTGTGGGAACACCCAAGGGTCAGCCTCCGGCACCCACGCGGCGCAATCCCGCCGCGGAAAGGTTTGCCGCGCAGCATCGCCGGCGCATGTTCCGAACGGACATGCTCACGGTAGCGCTGTGGGCTTCCCTCGCGGCAGCGCTGGCTTTGTGGCTAGCCGACGGCGGGGTGTCATCCATCGGCAATGTCACCCAAGCGGTTACCGCCGTCGGGATCCTGGCAGGGCTTGCCGGCATGGATCTGGTCTTCCTCATGCTTCTGCTCGCGGCGCGATTGCCTTTTGTGGACGGCGCAGTCGGGCATGACAGGGCGCTGGAATTTCATCGGAAACTCGGTAAACCGGCCCTCTATCTCCTCTTGGCACACGGACTTCTTCTGGCGATCGGCTACGGGATGGCCGAGGGTTTGGACCCCGTCAGTGAGGCCATTGCGCTCTGGGTCCTGGTACCCGATATGTGGCTGGCGTTCGTATCCATGGCACTGTTCATTGCCGTTGTTGTCACCTCGCTTGTGGCTGTACGGCGCCGCTTTCCCTATGAATTTTGGTATTTCGTTCATCTGCTCACGTATTTGGCAGTAGCAACCGCATTGCCGCACCAATTCAGTGTGGGCGGCCTGTTCGCTGAAGGCACTTGGCAACGCTGGTACTGGCTGCTCCTGTGCATCGCCACGGGTTCGGCGTTGACTTGGTTCCGCGTCGCCCAGCCCGTGATGGCCACATTCCGGCACCAGCTGACCGTGCGCCGCGTGGTGCGTCTTGCGCCGGGCGTCTTCAGCGTCGCAATGAGCGGTCTGCGATTGAACGAATTGTCGGGTAGCGGCGGCCGGTTCTTCGTATGGCGCTTCTTGGCTCCCGGCATGTGGTGGCAGGCACACCCGTTCAGTTTGTCGGCGGAACCGCAGGTCGCGCCGCCGCACACCGGGCCGTCGTCGGGCTTCATGCCGCGGCAAGGAAGCTTGCGTATCACCGTCCGGAACCTGGGCGCGGGTTCGGCCCGCTTGGCCTCGCTCAGGCCGGGAACGAAAGTGGCCATCGAAGGTCCTTATGGGGTCTTCAGTACGGCAGCCCGAAGCCGGGAACGCGTGGTGATGATCGGGGCAGGAATCGGGATCACGCCTCTCCGGGCGCTTCTGGAGTCCACTCCATTTTCTCCGGGCCAAGCGACGGTCCTGCTGCGGGGCAGCAGTGTGGATGAGCTATTCCTCGGCGACGAGATCCTGGAGTTGTGCAGAAAGCGCGGTGCCACGCTCTTCCACCTCACCGGCCCGCGGTCCGAGAATCCTCAGATCACGTGGTTGCCGGCCTCGGCAGGTGCCACCAGGCTGCGGGACTACGTGCCGGACATCGCCGACGCCGATGTCTACATCTGCGGCCCGTCCGCTTGGGCCCGCAACGTCTTGGCAGACGCGAAAAGCGCCGGTGTGCGGGAGGAACAACTCCACTACGAAAGGTTCGACTGGTGAGGCTCAGGGCAGGAATATCAGCAGCGCTGGCGTCGGCGGCGATCCTCCTGGTCGGTTGGCAGGCAGGTTCACACGTGTCGGACTCCAACGCCTCGGCGGTCACGACGTCCGCCACGGGCGCGACGGGCACCACCGGCGGGACCGGCAGCACCGGCAGCACGGGCTCGACGACGAACGGAACCACCGGGAGCGGCGCTTCCGGATCAACCTCTGGAACCGCAGCCGGCTCTAGTTCCAGCTCCGGTTCCGGCTCAGGCACCGGCACGAGCGCCAAGGCAGGCGCTGCGGCCAAGGCAGGCGGCACCTACGCGGGAACCTCGGTGCAAACCCGTTTTGGAACAGTACAGGTCCAGATAACGGTCAAGGCCGGCGTGATCACGGATGTCACCGCCCTGCATCTGACCGACAATGAGCAACGGTCCGTCCAGATCAGCAGCAGGGCGGCGCCCCTGCTCCGATCCGAGGTCCTCAGTGCGCAGTCGGCGAACGTCCAGACCATCGGCGGGGCCACCGTGACCAGCGATGCGTACTTGACGTCGCTCCAGGCAGCTCTCGATGCAGCCCACCTCTAAGCCCAGTGGGCCTCATCAGGGCAAAAATGAGCCGCGACTTCGTTCCCGCACGTTCACGAGCATGGGCACTGTGGTGAGCCTGGCCGTCCCCGCTGGTCCGGCGACCTCTCCCCAAGCTGCGGTGGACGAGCTCGAGGTGGCCATCGCCGTCGTCGAGCAGTTGTTCAACGGGCTGGATCAGACGTTTAGTCTCTACCGTCCCGACTCGGAGGCGAGCGCGATGGCCCGGGGCGAGTTGGCCCTGCCGGACGCCTCAGCGGACATGCGCCGGCTGTATGTCGAGGCCTCGGAGTGGCGCAGGCTCACCGAAAGTGCGTTCACAGCGGAACGGCCCGACGGCGTCGTGGACTTGGCCGGGATTGTCAAGGCACATGCGATACGGGAAGCCGGAACGTCGCTGCTGGCACTGGGCCTGAAGGACTGGTGCCTCAATGCGGGTGGGGATGTGCTGGTGGACGGTTCGCCGACACCGGGCAGCCTGCGGCCGTGGCTGGCGGGGATTGTCGACCCGGCGGATCGGACGACACTCCTGACCGCGTTTCCGCTTGTCAGCATCAAGCGAGCGCTGGCAACCTCCGGAACCAGCGAACGCGGCCACCACATTTGGTCAGCAGGCCTTCAAACTGAACGCGCCAAGGAGTTCCGCCAAGTTTCTGTCGCAGCGGCCGACATCATCACGGCCGATGTCCTGGCCACCGCCATCATGGCCGGGGGCGCCCGAACCCTCGCGCTGGCCACCGACCGCTGGGACGTGGACGTGCTCGCCGTGAAGAACGACGGCGGACTGCTCGCCACGCCGGGATTCAGGAAACTTGCTGCCCAGAACAGCTAGGGCCGGGTGAGTTGCGGATACTTCGGGCTCAGGCCGTCGCCCGACGATTTGCCCGTAACGCGGCGGACGACCCACGGGGCAGCGTGTTCACGGGCCCACCGCGCGTTGGCACGCAAAGCTTCCACCCGGGCAAGCTGGGGTTGAGGGACAGGTGGGGGCACCTCCAAGGAGCCCTCGTGTTCCAGCACTGCCAGGACGCGGTTTGCCATGTTGATGTGGCCAGCAGTGGACATATGCATTCGGTCCTGCGCCCACATGTGCCAGTCGTGGTATTCGCTGAAGCGCCAGTAGTCCACCAGCAGCGCACCATGGTTTTCGGCGATTTCGCGCAGCAGTTCGTTGTAGATCGCGGTGCGTCCGCGCATGGTGCCGAAAACCTTGGAACTGCGGGCGTCGAAACCGGTAAAGAGAAGCAACGTGGCGCCGGTGGCGCTTAGCTTCTCGATGCCGGCTTCGTAATCGGCCATGAGCCTGTCGATGTCCACTTTGGGGCGGAAGATGTCGTTCGCCCCGGCGTACAGGGTCACCAGCGTCGGTTGAAGCGCGACGGCGGCGTCCATCTGCTCCGCCATGACTTGCCGGAGCTTCTTGCCCCGGATGGCCAGGTTGGCGTAGCCGAAGTTGTCGTTGCTTTGGGCCAGCTGATGGGCAACGAGGTCCGCCCATCCCCTGACTCCGTTGGGGCGTGAGGGGTCGGCGTCGCCAAGCCCTTCGGTGAACGAGTCTCCCAACGCCACATACCGGGCAGAAAAATCCATGGCGCCAGTCTTTCATTACTGCGGGGCGGCCGTCACCCAGCGGCCGTCACCCAGCGTTCGCGCAGCTCAGCGTTCGCGCAGCTAGCGTTCGCGCAGGATCCAGTGATCGTCGTCCAGTCGCGCCACGATCTTCTCGCCGATCCGCGCCAGGTCCGCGACGTCGTCGTCGGTCATGGCATCCAACATCAACGAGCGGACGGCATCCACATGCCCCGGAGCGAGGGACTCAATGGTGTCCATGCCGGCGTCCGTCAGGTGCGCCACAGTGACGCGGGCATCGCCCGGGTGCGCCTCGCGCTCCACCCAGCCGCGTCTCTGCAGCTTGGTGACGACGTGCGACAGCCTGGACAGCGACGCGCTGGTGCGGGCCGCGAGCTCACTCATCGGGAGGAACCGCCCGTCCGCTTCAGACAGCATGGCGAGCACGTTGTAGTCGAACAGCGACAATTTGCCGGCCGCTTGCAGCTGGGTGTCCAAGGCCGCGGGCAGCAGGGTGTTGATACTCAGGAGGGCCAGCCAGGCACGGCGTTCGTCGGCATTGAGCCAGCGCGGTTCGGTCATGGATTCATCTTAGAAGGAAATTAATACTTGACACTTCAACTTAAGGTCATTATGATTTTAGTTGAAGCTTCAAGTAAGTGAATGCGGACCAATCCGCAGGACCATGAGCATCCAAGCAAAGGAACAACAATGGCTGACATCACCATCATCGGCACTGGCAACATGGCGTCCGGAATTGCGGCCCGCGCCGCCACCGCAGGCAAGAGCGTCCAGATCCTCGGCCGCGACGCAGGCTCCGCTGCTGCGCTGGCCGCATCGGTCAACGGAACCTCCGGCACCACGGGATCACCCGTGGAAGGCAGCATCGTGGTACTGGCCACTCCGTTCGAGGCCTCCAAGGCAGTGCTTTCTTCCTATGGCTCCGCGCTCAACGGGAAGACGATCGTGGACATCTCCAACCCCGTGAACTTCGAAACCTTCGATTCCCTCACCGTCCCCGCCGGAACCTCGGCCGCCGAAGAACTCCAGACCTTGGTCCCGGGCGCATCCGTGGTCAAGGCGTTCAACACCGTCTTCGCAGCCACGCTCGCGGAGGGCGAAGTGAACGGCCAAACCCTTGACGTGCTGGTGGCGGGCGACGACGCAGAGGCGACAGCCGCCGTCGTCGACTTCGTCAAAGGTGCCGGGCTGCGCCCGGTGAACGTCGGGCCGCTGCGCCGCTCGCGTGAGCTCGAAGCCTTCCAACTGCTCGTCATGACCCTGCAGATCAGCGAAGCCCACCCCGACTACAACTGGAACTCCGCGGTCAAGCTCCTGCCGTAGGGCGTTGCGGGTTCGGAGGGCGGCCCCTTTTGGCCGCCCTCCGCGTTGTAGGCTGGCGGCATGTTCGTCGTTTCACTGACATACAAGGTTCCCGACGAGATCGTCGACTTCCACCGCCCCGCACATATGGATTGGGTCAAAGAAGCGTTCGACGCCGGCACCTTCCTTGCGTCCGGACGCCGCGTTCCGGCGATCGGCGGTGTGCTGTTGTCCAACGTTGACCGTGCGACGCTGGACACTTCCTTGGCGACGGATCCGTTCTACGTCAATGGGGTGGCCGACTTCGAGATCATCGAATTCACGGTGACCACGGCGTCCACAGGGTACGAAAACCTGCTGGACTAGCCTGGCTGCGATTCTGGGGCGTCACGCAGAGCACATTTTTGGCGCCGCGCCTCGGCGAGAACCCCGGAAATTCGCTGCTTCGACGCCCGCCCATCCCCAAAAAGATGTCAGGCGTGACGCTGCCGCACCTCAAAGCCGGACTGGTTGAGGGAACATCCCCAGGCGCTCCGGCAAGACCACCGGCATGAGTGCGGGCCAGCGGGCACTGAGGTGATCCCCGCTCGAAACTCCCCTGAAACGGCGCGAGAGCCACGGTGCCACATCGCGCCTGAGCCAGGCGGCGTCGTCGGCCACGATCTCGGCACGGCTCCGCGGCTGCAGCGCCCCGAGCACCGGTGAGCCGAGCGAATGGGTGGCACCCAAAACTTCCAAGACCTTCTTCGCCATGTATTCGTGTCCGATTCCGGACATGTGCAGCCGGTCCGGAGCCCACATGCGGCGGTCCTGGTACTTTTCGAAGCACCAATGGTCCACCAGAAGCGTTCCGTAGGCCGCGGAAATGCGCCGGATGTGCTTGTTGAAAACGGCTGTGCGCAGCTTGAGCGGCTCCAACACCGGCGAGAGCGGCACGTTGTACTCAGTGAAAAGCAGGATTTTGGCCCCGCTCTCCGCGATCCTGGCAACGGCGTCCTCGAATCCGCCGATCAGGTCGCGCATGTCCAGCCGTGCACCGAGGAGATCGTTGCCGCCGGCGTGGAAACTGACCAGCGTGGGAGCCATGCGAAGCGCCGGCTTGAGTTGTTTCTCCACGATCTGTTTGAGCCGCAGCCCGCGGAGGGCCAAGTTGGCGTACTGCGTCTGCGGCTGGTGCCTGGCCAGTTCCTCGGCGACGCGATCGGCCCAGCCGCGGCAATCGTTCGGAAGGCGAAGGTCGGTATCGCCGACCCCTTCCGTGAAGGAATCCCCGACGGCGACGAATCGCAGCGGCATATGCGTGGTCATAGTCCTGTCCCCCCGTTGTCTTGAGCGGCGCCTTGTGCGTTGTCTGGCGCCTTGCTTCCGGTCGCGGCGGCGGCCGAGCCCGCCCCGGCGGCTTGGCGTTCCGCGAGTTTCCGCAGCCCCGCCTTCCGCGGAACCTTCACCAACTCCGGCCAACGTGGGCTCAGCATGTCCCCGAGTGTGACGCCGCGGAGCTTCCGGCCGAACAGCGGCAGGACCCACTCGTTTACCCAGCGGCGCTGACGACGTTCCCAATCTCGCAGTTTGAGGCGCTGCGGCGGTTCCCAATCCTTGGGAGAGAACTTATGCGGCACGCGGAGGTGATCCAGGACCTGCGCCGCCATGTATTTGTGTCCCGCTTTGGACATGTGGAGGCGGTCCGAGGCCCACATTCGGCGGTCGTGGTAGGCGTCAAGGCACCAATAGTCCACCAGCACGGCCCCGTACTTGGCCGCCAATTCGCGGACGCGTTCGTTGTAGAGTTCGTTCCGCTTCTTGAAGGGTTCCAGCACGGCCGAGACCTTGACGTCGTACCCCGTGAACAGGACCAAAGTGGCTCCCGTCGCTGCGAGGCGAGCCACGAGTTTTTCGTATTCGGCCATGAGTTGGTCCATATCCGTGCCGAAGTCCAGGATGTCGTTGCCGCCGGCATAGAGCGTGATGAGCGTGGGCTCCATGGCCAGGGCCCGGTCCAACTGTTCCTCAACGATATGGCGGAGGCGCTTGCTCCGGACGGCAAGGTTGGCGTACTCCCAGCCAGGTTCAGCCTTGGCCAGTTTCTCGGCCACGCGGTCGGCCCAGCCCCGGACGCCGTTCGGGAGCGTCTTGTTCCGGTCCCCCACGCCCTCGGTGAAGGAATCGCCCAAGGCAACAAACCGCCGTCGTCCGGCCTGGTCAGCATGAAGCACGTTCCCAGCCACCACGCCAGCGTAACCCCGCCCGGTTGCCCGCCGGCAAAGCCCAGGTTAATTCGACGCTCGCTCACCTATGGGGCCGTTTGGCCGAACGCTCGCTCACCTGATGTGATCGAGCGTCCGCCGAAAACACGACAAAAGTGAGCGAGCGTCGGAGTTAGCGGAGCACGATGTCCACGGGGTTGGCCTCGGAACGCCATGCACCCGGAACCCCCGGGCCGCCGATCACGGGAGCCGTGAGCACGCCGGAGCGGTTGGTCCGTTTGTCGCGCAGGATTTCGGTGACTGAGCCAAGGTGCCGGGAAAGGTCGATCACGTTCTCGGGCGCGGCCAGCAACAACTGGAAGCCGAACTCGTGCAGCGCCTTGATTCCCGCACCGGCGAATTCCTCCGAGGCCAGAACGAACGCCTCGTCCATCATCACCGTGCCGTAGGTCGTGAACCCCTGCTCGGCGATGCCCAGTTGGTAGCTCAGCGCCGCGGCCATGATGAACGCCGTGAATCGCTGCCGCTCGCCACCGGACATCGAGCCGGTGTCCGCGTGCATGTACACATCGGTCTTCTTGCCGCCCCGCGGGCCCTGGACGGACCGGTGCTCCTTGCACTGGATGAAAAGATGCCCACGGACATCCAGCACCTCGGCCCGCCAACGCCGGTCCTCCGGAGTTTGAGATCCGAGACGCTTGACGAGCGTTTCGAGCGACTTGTAGCGGTTGGTGAGTTCGACGTCGTCGTCCGCCTCGGGCGAGGCTGCGGCACCCGCCGCACGGGAGGGCCGCGTGTGACGCGTCTTCAACGCGTTGTGGATGGCGTCCTTGAACTGCTTCGCGGTGGCGGGCAGCGTCTGCTTGATGTCGAGTTCCAGGAAGCTTCCCTCATGGAAATTGACCTCGGACAGGATGCCGTTGAGGGGCAGGATGCGGCTGGTGATGGCGCGGCGTTCCTCGTCGAGCAGGTGCAGCAGCGTGCTGAACGATTCGTGCGTGCGCTGGTTGAAGAACTGCCGGAATTCGGCTTCCTGCGCGGGCAAGCCTTCGCTGACGATCTGGTGATAGCGGGACTCGAACTCCCCCGCTGCGCCGATGGAGGTGCCGTGGTCCGCGGAAATCGCGGTGCCCCATTCGCGCACGAAGCCTTCGAACATGCGCGTCAGCCGCTCGGCCAACGCCTGCCCGCGGGACTCTGCGGCGTGCAGCTCTGCCAAGAGCTTGCTCCGGACTTCCGCAGCCAGGGTGTCGAGTTCGTGGAGCTCGCTCACCTCGGCGAATGCGCTGAAGTACGGTTCGAGGGAAGTAACGGTAGTGCCCGACGGCGGCGCCTGGTCGAGGCGGTTGCGTGCGGCATCCAGGAGGGCATCAGCCGTGGTCATCTGATGGTCGAGGGTCTTGTATTCGCTCTGCAAAACCGCCGCCGACCCTGTGGAGGACTGGTGCTTTTCGCGCACGACCTCGATGTTTGCACGCAGGGGTTCCAAGTCGGCCTGCGCTGCCAGGGCATCTTTGAGCCGCTGTTCGATCTTCGCGAGCTCCTCGGCGGCCACCGCTGCCGAGACTTGTTCCCAACCACGCTCGTCGTCGGCAATGCGGCGCAGCGCCTCGAGTTGGCGCGTCATGCCTTGGTGGGAATCCTCACGGCTTTGGGCGAGTTCGGCGGCCTTCGCAAGCTCGTTTTCGAGCTCGCCGACTTTCGCAGCCAGGAGTTCCAGCTTGGAAGCATTGTCGAAACCAAGAACGTAGTCCTGCCGGCTCGTAAAGCGGTCGTCCTTCTCCACGGTGTGCCTGTTGCGCTTGACCACACCGCCCAGGCTCAGGCCTTTGTCCAGCTTTGCGAGTTCGTCCGGGTCTTCCACACATGGGTATGCGAAATCGAGGGCGATCCGCTCGCGGATCCACTCTCCGGCTTCGGCATTAGCCCCCAAGGTGAGGAGGTTCAGCTTCGTCAGCAAGTCGGCGTCGGACACGTCCTCCACAGCCAAAGCGCCGCCCGCGAGGGGTTTGGAGACGTCCACTGCGCGCAGCGCGCCGCGGACGGTGTTGTCGTTGAGGTAGCGCGTGACGGCGGCGAAATGCTCCCCCGGAACCAGCAGCGTCGTTGCGAGGTTCCGCAAGGCACGCTCGGCTGCGGGCCGCCACAGTTCCTCCCCCTCCGTGAGGTCGATCAGCTCGCCGCCGAACGGCATGCGGTCCTCGGGAACGCCGGTGGCTGCGGCGATCGCGGCGCGGTTTTCAATGCTCGACGGCGGCAGCAGGGACTTGCGCGTCTTCAGAGAGACGAGTTCCTGCTGGGCTGCCGCGAGTTCACGCTTCTTGGTGGCGTGGCCGTCGAAGGCCTCGAAGCGTAGCTCTTTCAACGCTTCGGAATCGTCTTTGAGTTCGGCGGAACGGCTCGCGGCTTGCTCGTGGGCCCGCTCCCAGCCCGCAGCCGTCCACTCAAGGTTCAGCCCGGCGTCGGCCAATGCCTGACGGGCCGCTTCCTCCACTTGCTGGCGGAGCTTGAGGCCCACCCGCGCATTTTCCAGCGACTGCTCGATCGCCGAAATCGCGTTGCCGCCCTGGTTGTTGTAATCCGATTCGAGCTGGCGCAGCTCCTTGGCCAGGGAGTCCCTGACGCCCCGCTCGGCGCTGAGTTCCTTGGCCTTCGCCTGGGCGAGGTCTTTGAAACGGGCCAAAGTCTTGGCGTGGACCGTGACGGAAAGTTGCTGCTTGTAGGCGTCGAATTCCTCGCCGCTGAGTTCCCGGAGCCGGTTGGCCTCCAGTAACGACTGGGCATACTCCTTGTTCATTCCGGGCACGGGAGCGAGCTGATCGCGCTGCTGGCGAACGTCCTCCAGCCGCTGCCTAATGGACATGAGGTTGCTGAATTCCTCGACGACGTCGTCCGCGGCAGTCAGCGTCGCGGGTGCGTCGAGCACCTGGTCGCGGAAGAACGTGTTGACGCTTCCGCCGAGCCCCTTGCCCGCCTGGATGACCCGGAGAAGGGGAAGGGCCTGGTCCGAGTTGATACCCAGAAGTCGGCGGAAACGCTCCGCAAAGGCCTTGTGCACATCGAAGATCTGGGCATCCGGAAAGATGGTCTCCAGCGCGCCTTTTGTGAAACGCTTCTCGGCGATGCCCTCGATCGCGCCTAGGTCCAGGGGCTTGTTGTCAATCACGTAGAACCGGCCGACGCTGGATTCCGTGCCGTTCTTGGGCAGGTCAAACAGGGCCGAGATGGTGATCTTGGTACCGGCTGCGTTGTCGAACGTCAGTGCGACGGCGGACCACGTGGCACCAGGGCGCTGAAAGGCACTCGCTGAGCCCTCGCCCACGGCCTTGTCGCCCACCTTTCCACGCATGTACGTGAACGTGGTCCTCTTGTCCTCCACAGCCCCGCCAGCCCGCTGCGCGGCAGCCTCGTTTGAGCGCGGCCGCGCATCGAAAACGCGGAGCATGGCATCGAACAACGTCGACTTCCCGACGCCCGAATTGCCCGTGAGCAGCGTGCCGTTGCGGTCCACGTGCATAGTGTGGGCGCCATGGAACGTGCCCCAGTTGACCACCTGGACCAAGGCAAGGCGCATCTGGCCCGGGTTGGTGAGTTCGCCGATCGGAAGCATGGTTGCAATGGTCACTTGGCTGCCTCCTTCTCAAGCGAAGCCCCGCCGGAGCTGTGGTCACCTGTCGCGACGTCGTCATCGGGGACCTCGGGTGACTCGCCGTCGTCGTCCGTTTCTGTTAGTTCGATCAGGGGTTCGGTGCCTGATTCGTCGGCTGCTACGGCAATCAGCCCTTCGATCTGGGCCGGGATGTCGCCGATATTTTCGAAGGGGAGGGCTAGCGGGAGGGCCTTGGAGATCGCGAAGGTGTCTTCGATGCCCGTCGCCAGGAGGAGTTGGCGGGCTAGGAGCTTCGTGACGGTGCGGTTGACGACGTCGGTGTCGCGGAGGGCGTCTTGTTGGCCGGATGGCTGGTAATGGGCCACGAGTTCGGCAATCTCTTCGCGGGTGATGACGGGATCGGTCTGGGCCGTGGCGTGGCGGTCCAGGAGGAGCCTCAGTCGCAGCAGCACGATGGTCTCGACACGGCTCAACGCGCGTTGTTGGCGAAGGATGCTCGAACGGGCGCTGCCGCCGATGGCTTCCGGATCAACGGGCCGGAGCACCGCGATCTTCCGTTCGTGGTCAAGCTGCAGGTTCAGGAAGAGCTCCGAGAGCCTGCTTCGGAGAATCACTTGGTTGTCCAGGAGGGTGGTCCAGAGCTTTTCGTCGCGGCCGCCGTCGATATACGGCCCCTTGAGCAGCCGCACGAGGGCCTGACGGACCTTCATGGGCAGCACGCCGGTATCGCCCGGGAACAGCGCCGCGCCGTCAACAAACGTGTCGCGAGGAGTGACGCGGAAAGGATCCGAGCGGACATGTCCATCCTGCGAAGGTCCGGACTGGACATGCTGCGTTATGTCCACTCCTTGCTCCGGAGAGGGGGCATGCTCGGTGGGGTGGGCGTCAGTCATCGGAATCCTTTGTCAGGGTCACGAGGGGCAGGTACGCGGTGCGCGTGCTGCCGTCGATTTGTTCGAAGTCGATGTCTTCCCACGCAGCCCGGTCAAACGACGCACCGCTGTGCAGCGCTTCGGACAGGAGGGCCCGGACTGTGTTGATGTGCCGTTCTTCCTCCGGGAGGTTGGTCCAAGCCTCCGCCAGCGTGGCGGCGCCTGCCATGGCGGCGCGGACGACGGCGGGCCTCGCCTTCGCGGAGCGCAGCGACCTGACGCGGTCCGAATCGCTGAAGGCAATGGGATCGGCGAGCTTGGGAGGCGCCGCGAACTCATCCGGATCGAAGAGCTTGACCATGGCGACTGATTCGAATCCCGCATTGAACAGCACCGGTCCGCGGACCAGGCTGGGACGGTCGCGTTCGTAGGGCATGGAGCGGATCGCTTGCTCGGCCTCGCGCAAGACCTGCCTGAGCCGGACCGACTGACGGATGTCATCGCTTTGGATGTAGTTGTTCAGGCTCTCCGAAAGCCGGCCGTAGATGCGCTGGATCTGGCTGTGCTGCGCACGAAGTTCCGCCACGAGGTTCTTGAGGGTTTCCCGGTCCTCATGGCTGAGGTCGTCGGCAAACTGACGGCTCAACACGTCACCGATCGCCGAACGGAAGCGCAACTGTTGCTGCGGATCCTCAAGGAACGCAGTGAAGGAGCGGAAGGTGCGGCCTTCGGGACTCTGCCGCAAGCGTTTGTCAGCCTCCAGGACCTGCGCCATGGTGGCGCCCTTGCTGAGGGATTCCTCGATGATCTGGTTGCGGAGCTCACCGACCAGTTCCTCGATGCGGTCGCGCATTTTTTTGTAGTCCGCGGGCAGGCTTGCCGCCAGGTCCAGGATGTTCCCTGCAGCTTCGACGGCTTCTTCGTCATCCAGGAGACCATCAAAGTCGCCGGAACTAATGTCTTCGATCAGCTGCTGACGCTCTTGAATCTCCTCCGAGAGGGACTCCAGGCGGGCGCTTTGGTCCGGATTGGTCTCGTTGGCGAGCTTTTCGACGTCGCCCAACAGCGTTCCGAGCCGCGAACCGTTGAGGGTGGAGCGTTCGCTGGAGAGACTATCGAGGAAAGCAAGGACGCGTGCGGCAGGCTCGGTGATTTCGTAGACGATCTGGCCGGACTGGCTGCGACGGGTCAGGAACTGCTTGCGGGTCCATTCGTCGGCAAACGCCTTGCCGCTCGCCTGCCCTCCCAGCCCGGGATCCTGCCTCCGGAGCTGCTCGAGGAAGGCGTCGACGTCGGCGTGGAACTCTTCAAGCGGAAGCTGCGGTCTTGTGCGGGTGAAGGACGCTTGGAGTACCGCGATGACCCACGGGGCCGAGCGTGTGAGAGCCCATGCGGGGCCCTTGGTGAGAAGCTCGAGGTCCCTGAGCCGTGCGCTAATGGCATCGGCTGAGGACATTGCTGAGCGGGACACTTACTCTCCTTCAGCTGCCGCGGAACCTGTTGGCAGCGGAAATCCCGAAAACTGCCCCGTACAAGGTTAACGCAGGGTGCGTCGCAACCCTTCCGTGATCTACCTAGCGGTAGGGTTTCGATCGCGTATCAACACGCATGGCGGCCGGTGTTGTTGCTAGCTGAACTGCCGATGTCGCCCCTAGTGTCGTCTCCAACGACTTCGACATTCCGACGTCGGCTTTGGCAGCGTTGCGGAGGGGACCCAATGCAGTTCGACCTTACGACTATGGACACCAGCACCTACGTTTTCGGCGGCACACTGGTCCTAGGCCTGGTTCTGGCGGCCTTCATCGTGGTAGCCGCCATGGCCACTCTCGCGTTGGTCGGGGCGGCGAGCCTGGCTTGGTTAACCGTGAAGAACGTGCTGGGCGGCCTGGTCCACGGCATCAATTTCGCGTGGGATCAGCTGGTCCACCAGGCCGGCAAGGTCGAGCTGCCAGTGGAATTCCCATCGCAACCCTCCCCTAGCACAGGTACCTACCCGCGGGTAGCATTGAGGGACAGCTGAAGGGTCCCCCACCCGAGGCGGATCCTGGGCTCGAACCGGCACAACCGGCAAGAGGAGCCTTCCTATGACCTCCGCCACTGACAACAAGAGCACCGACGTCACAGCGGCAGAAGCCCGCGCCGTCGCCGAGGCCGCCCGCGAAACCGAATGGAACCGCCCAAGTTTTGCCAAAGGGCTGTATCTGGGCGATTTCGATCTTGGGCTGATCCACCCTTGGCCACAAGCAAGAGCCGAAGACGTAGAGCGCGGCGAAGAGTTCATGGCGAAGTTGACGGAGTTCTGCGGCACCATGTCCGGCCGCATGATCGAGCGCGATGCCAAGATCCCGGACGAATACCTCGCTGGCCTCACCGAGCTGGGCGTATTCGGCATGAAGATTCCGCGCGAGTACGGCGGCTTGGGCCTGTCGCTGGTCTACTACGGAAGAGCCTTGGCTCTCCTGGGATCAGTCCATCCGAGCCTCGGCGCGCTGCTTTCGGCCCACCAATCCATCGGCGTCCCGGAGCCGGTCAAGGTCTTCGGCACGCCCGAACAAAAGCAGGAGTACCTGCCGCGTTGCGCCGCCGGCGCCATCACGGCTTTCCTGCTGACAGAGCCCGACGTCGGCAGCGACCCCGCCCGGATGGGCTGCACTGCAGTGCCAAGCGACGACGGCGAGTCCTACCTTTTGGACGGCGTGAAACTTTGGACCACCAACGGCGTCATTGCCGAGCTGGTGGTGGTCATGGCGGTTGTTCCGGCCCGCACGGGCCCCGACGGCACGGTCGTGAAGGGCGGCATCACAGCGTTCGTGGTGGAAATGGACTCCCCCGGCATCACTGTCGAGAACCGCAATTCCTTCATGGGCCTGCGCGGCATCGAGAACGGCGTGACCCGCTTCCACCAAGTTCGGGTACCGGCAGCCAACAGGCTAGGCCGGGAGGGCCAAGGGCTCAAGATCGCGCTCACGACCCTCAACACGGGCCGTCTCTCCATCCCCGGACTATGCGTGGCCGCGGGCAAGTGGTCGCTGAAGATCGCCCGCGAATGGTCCAACGCCCGCACCCAATGGGGACGTCCGGTCGGAAAACATGAGGCCGTCGGCAAGAAGATCGCCTTTATCGCCGCCACCACTTTTGCCCTCGAAGCCGTCTTTGAGCTCTCCGCCGAAATGGCCGACGCCGGGCAGAAGGATGTGCGGATCGAGGCCGCCCTGGCCAAGCTTTGGTCCACTGAGCTGAGCTACACGGTGGCTGACGAGCTGGTGCAGATCCGTGGTGGCCGTGGCTTTGAGACGGCTGATTCCCTTGAAGCCCGGGGGGAACGCGCGGTGGCTGCTGAGCAACTGCTGCGGGACATGCGCATCAACCGGATCTTTGAAGGCTCGTCCGAGATCATGCGCCTGCTCATCGCCCGCGAAGCCGTCGACGCCCACCTTTCGGCAGCGGGCGAGCTCGCTTCCGCGGACGCGACCCTGCAGGAGAAGGCGCGTGCCGCCGTCGGCGCCTCAGGTTTTTACGCAAAGTGGCTTCCCAAGCTCGTGGCCGGAGCCGGAATGGACCCCCGTTCCTATGGTGAGTTTGGGCGCTTGGCGAAGCAATTGCGGTATGTGGAACGGGCTTCCCGAAGGCTCGCCCGGCAGACGTTCTACGGGATGGGCCGCTGGCAGGCGAGGCTCGAGTACAAGCAAGCCTTCCTCGGCAGGATTGTGGATATCGGAGCAGAGTTGTTTGCCATGGCGGCGTGCTGCTCACGGGCCGAAATGCTGCTGCAGACCTCACCTGAACAAGGCGCGGCGGCCTACGAACTTGCCGAGGCCTTTTGCGAGCAAGCCCGGATACGCGTGGACGGGTACTTCGAGCAGTTGTGGCGGAACACCGACGATGTCGATCACGAGTTGTCATCGAACGTCTTGGCGGGCGACTACGCCTGGCTCGAGGCCGGAATCTTGGATCAGTCCGAAGGTACAGGCCCATGGATCGCCGATGCCTCCCCTGGAGCGTCATCGAAGGAGAGCCTGCACCGGAAGTACCGCTGAGGCTCGCTGCTGATCGAGGCAGCCCGGAAAGAGCTAGCCGACGTCGCCGTCGAGGTAGTACCAGCGGCGGTCAATCCGCACGAAGCGGCTGTTTTCGCGCTGGACCCCGCGTTCGCCGTCGGAACGGTAGTGCGCCGCGAACTCGACCGATCCTTCAAGGTCCAAGGGACCGCCGTGGCGCGTTGCCAGGATGTCCAGCCGCCGCCACTCAATATCCGGGTCCAAGTCCAGTGCCGCCGGGCGCGTGTCCGGGTGCCACGTGCGCAGAAGGTAGTCCCTGTCAAGGACCACGAAGGCCGAGTAGCGGGCACGCATGAGCTGCGCAGCCGTGGGCGCGTCGGCCTCCCCGCGATGGAAACGTCCGCAACACCCGGCGTACTGCTCCCCGGACAGGCAAGGGCAGGTGCCGTGGCGGAGTCGAGCGGAATCGAGTGGCATTGACGCCCTATCTGGACTGAATGGTGAGAGCTAGGCAACAAATTTTGTCACACCAGATAACAGCTTCGATACAACCTAGGCGAGGCGGAGTTTGACGGATGATTCATCCAGATTTCGCCCGTAGGCTAGGAGACATGCCCGCGGACCGAACGGTTGCGGCATCCACCTCACAACTCTGGCTCGGGGAGGCTACGTGGAGGATCCAACAACACTGGCCCTCAATCTGACCTTTTTCGGCACGCTCGGACTCGCCTCGATCATGTTCCTTGCTTTGGGCTTCTTGATGGTTGTCACCTTGGTGCTGGCCGGCGTCGTGAAGTTGCTCTCGATCATCCTTCTCGCCATGGTGGGGATCTTTCCGAAGCGCGATACGGTCCGGGTTGTGCACCTGCCGCCGAGGCCTCGGCGCGTCCCAGCCCTGGCGGAGTCTGGGGAATCGACGACGGCGGAAGCCAACTCCCTGGGGACGGGTGCGGTTGCCCCCGAGAAACCGCGCCCTGGAGTCCTCAGGACCACCAAGTTGCTGTGGTCCGCGGGATGGACTGCTTTCCGGACCTTCCCTTGGAAGTCGCTCGTGAATCCACGGACGTGGCCCAAGCCCGCGCAGGTCAAGGCCGGAATCGCAACTGCTGCCGCGGCCGTGGCCACAACCCAGGCCAAGGAACATCCCTTCGTGGTTGCGGTAAAGCCGGATCCGCCGGTCCTGAACAGTCAATGGGCGGCCGCCGTTGCCGAGGCTGACGCCCGGGCCGCGGCTCGGGAGGCTGAACACGCACAAGACGCGCCTGCCCAAGAGGCAACGCCTCACGAGAATGCCACGCCGGTCCGCGAACGCCAAGAAGACCCGCATGGAGGCAAGCCGGTCTCATCCGGACGAGTGACAGCCTCCGCAGGCGCCCGCCCCCGAGCGTAGAGTCCCAAGCGCCCGGCTGACCCAACTGACTCGCATTTGTTGTCGTTTTGGTGGCTCATAATGACACCTACTGCGAGTCAGTTGGGGCTGCGTCCAGTCTCAGGCGACCAGTTGCCTGAAGCCGGCCCCGTGGTAGATGAGGGGCTCGGCGTCGTGGTTGATCTCCACGGACTTCACCTCAAGGACGACGATCGTGTGGTCCCCGGCAGGGGTCTCGGAGACCACCTCGCATTCAAGCAGCAGTGCCGCGCCGTCGATCAGCACCGCACCGGCGTCGCTCGTGGACGTCGCAAGGCCCGCGAAACGGTCCTGGGTCCGGGAGGAAAGCTGCAGGCACGCGGCTTCCTGGCCCTGGGCCAGGACGGAAACGCCCAGCCGCGGGGCTCGACGGAGCTTGGGCCACGTAGTGGAGGAGTTCTGCACCGCGAACATGACCAGCGGTGGTTCCAGCGAGACACCCACAGTGAAGCTGGATGCCACCAGGGCCTCCGGCACGAAACCGACCATGGCACTGAACGCTGCCACGCCTGAGGGAAATTGGGCAAACGCCTGCTTGATCGAAGCGGCTCCATCCACCGTAGCCTGGGTCATGGCGGTTCCTTTCTCTGTAGTTTCGTGCCTGCCTTTCTACTAATTCACTCGACGCCGAGAACGGCAATATTTGTGTATTCGCATGTCGATTCAAGTCAATTCATAATTCGTCACTCGCTGTTTCATTACCTCGCAATACGAAAAGCGAAGAATTTGTACGCTTTTCGAGTGCCTCGGGCGCGACATGTGTAGCGTCGTGCCAATCCATTGCACAGCCTTGATTCTTCACGGAGGAAGCCGGAGATGAGCCTCAGCGAGCTTCGAACCCTGGGACGCACAGGCGCCCTGATCAGCCCGCTTACATTGGGCACCCTTAACCTTGGGACAGGCTCGGCGCCCACGGGCGCCGAAGAAAGCCTCCGCATTGTCCGTGCGGCCCTCGACGCCGGTATTACCAGCATCGACACCGCGGACATCTATTCACAAGGCGATGCGGAGACCATTGTGGGCCGGGCTCTCCATGGCCGGCGGGATGACATTTTCCTTTCCACCAAGTTCCATGGACAAATGGGACCGAATCCCACGCACGCCGGGAATTCCAGGCGCTGGATCATGAAAGCGGTGGAGGGCAGCCTGAACCGCTTGCAAACGGACAGGATCGACCTCTACCAAGCGCATCGTCCGGACTACAACACGGACGTCCTGGAAACCATCACGGCACTCAACGACCTCATCCGGCAGGGCAAGATCCTCTACTACGGAACGTCGGTATTCACGCCGTCCCAGCTTGTGGAGGCACAGTGGATCGCCACAACGAACCACCTCATACCGCCGGTTGTGGATCAGGTTCCCTATTCCTTGCTGGTTCGCGCGAATGAACGCGACGTCTTCGCGATCACGCAGCAGTACAACCTCGGCGTGCTTAGTTATGGACCGCTCGACGGCGGCTGGCTCTCCGGGAACTACCGCGTAGGAGCTCCCCAGCCGGCCAGCTCCCGCGCTTCGGCGGTTCCCGGGCGCTTCGACATCGCGGCACCATTCAACAGAAATAAACTCCTGGCAGCAGATGCCTTGGCCCGCGTCGCCGGACGGTATGGACTCACCCTCATCCAGCTAGCTGTCGGCTTCGCGCTGAACCATCCCGCAGTCAGCAGCGTGGTTGTCGGTCCACGCACGGAGGACCACCTGACCGATTACCTCAAGGCCGCGGACGTTGTCCTCAACGAAGCAGTCCTGGATGCCATTGACGACATCGTGGCGCCCGGCACCAACTTCCTGGAGCGGGACGCGGGGACAGTCGTCCCGCACCTTGAATACGCGGAACTACGACGCCGGTAATCAGCCCTCCGCGGGCGCCCCCGGCTCGCGCCAGCCCAGTTCCTGGGAGATTGCGTGGGTGGTCTCAAGCAGCTGGGGCAACAACAGCTTGAGGGCATCCAAATCGGCACGTTCTTTGAAAGCAGTGATCGAGATAGCACCCGCAACCGCCCCGGTATGGCTGTGGACGGGGGCGGCAATGCAATTGGAGAAGGACTCATACTCTCCCCGGTCCGCAGCCCAGCCATTTTTCCGGACGTCCTCAAGTACTCGGAGGAATTCTTCCCTGGACGTGATGGTTGTGGCGGTGAACTGCTCGAATGAGGCGTGATCCAATATCTGGTCTCTTTGGCGGGCTTGCAGGAACGCAAGGATGGCTTTGCTGACTCCGGCCGTGTGCACCACCACCGATCCGCCAATCTTGGTGTTGAGGGTGATGGAGTCCGGCGGTTCAATTTTGTCCACGTAGACAAGGTGGGCTGCTTCAGGAACCGCAAACTGGACGGTATGTCCCACCCGTTTGCTGAGTTGCAGGATATGAGGGTGAACCAGGGAACGCAGGTCAAACTGTTCGAGGGCGGACTGGGCTAACCCAGCAAGTCGGAATCCCACACCGAAGCGCCCGGAATCGTCCTTGCGGAGAAACCCGGCTCCAATCAGGGTATTGACCAGCCTCATCGCCGTAGTCCGGTGGACTCCCAACGAATCCGCAATGTCCTTGATTTCACGAGGCTGGTCACTGCAGTACTCAAGAATGTCTATGGCCCGCCCTACTGTCTGGGACACGTCATGGCACCTTTCTGTTCGGGCGGGCCGATAGAAGCTCGTCAGGTCTGGGGAAGCACTCCCAGGGTCAGAAGCACATTAGCGAATCGCCGTGAATCGCCCGTGACGATGCACAGCGCAAGATCAGCGGACCTTGCAAGATCATAAAACCGGAAGCGATCGACGAATTCATCCTTCGTGCCCTCGGGCATCAGTGTATCTATTTCACTGTGCACCAAGCATGGCCTAGCGTCCTCGGACGGAAGGATGCGTGTCAGCTTCTCGACCGTAACCATCTGCAGAACCACGTCGAGTACCTGGGGAACGGTTGGAGTGCCCGCCTGCAGGTTGAGGAAGATCGTGGATGCGTTTGGCCCCACGGCCGTCGCCGCGGAATAGTGCCCGTCCGAAATCAGGACAGTGGCCCCGTGTCCGGCAGCCGCCAGCGCGGAGATGATCTGCGGATGGGTAAGTTTGCCCTGGATCACGCGAAGTACTGCCCGCCGTTGATGTCTACAACAGTTCCCGTGACAAAGCGCGAATGTTCAGAAGCCAACCACAAGGCAGCCCCCGCGACATCTTCCGGAACTCCAGCCCTCCCCAAAGGGATGGTTGCAACGGTGGCGGCCTTTGATTCGGATGTGGTGAACGTATCGTGAAACGGCGTTGCCTCGATGAAGCCCGGCGCAAGAGCGTTGACTGTTATCCCGGATTCCGCCACTTCCTTGGCAAGTCCCCGAGTGAAGCCGAAAATGGCAGCCTTTGAGGTGGCATAGGCGGTTGCTCCGGCATGCCCACCGTTCCGCCCCGCAAGGGAGGCCACGTTGATGATCCGGCCATTGCGGTGAAGGTGGGGCAAGACTGCACGGGTCATGAGGAATGTCGCGTCCAGGTTGACACCCATCACCTGCCGCCAGAGGCTGTACTCCATGTCCAGGATGGATGATCGCTGGACGAGGCCTCCGACGTTGTTGACCAAGATGTCCAGCCCGCCAAAGTCATTGGCGATCTCCTCGACAGCTTCGCCAACGAGCTCCTCGCTGGTGGCGTCTACCTGAAGTGCTTTCAGTGGTTTACCAGAGCCGCTCTCCACCCGCCGGGCGAAGGCAGCATCGGGCTGGTGACTATTGTAGGTTATGGCCACTCTTGCCCCTGCCTCGGCGAGCGCCAGGGCCACACCCTGCCCTATGCCTGTCCCGCCTCCAGTCACAAGCGCTGTTTTTCCTCGGAGTGTAGATTCATGCACGGTACAGGGTCCTTTCTTTCGACTCTCCAGTCGTGGAGGGTCAGTTGGTTTCGGCTCGTTCTGCGGCCGCGACTGAACTCGGCACTGTGGTGCCTTCGGGTCGGTTGCGGGCATACAGGTAGGTGGCCAAGGCGGTGATGACAAGGCAAACCGAGAGGAAGAGCAGCCCGGCGAGGTTGCTGTGGGTGGCGTCATTGAGCAATCCGACTGCGAACGGAGCTACAAACCCTCCAACGTTGCCGATGGAATTGACCAAAGCCAGCCCGGCTGCTGCCGCGGCGCCCCCCAAGGCGGCCGACGGCATTGACAGGAGTGGGGCCGTAGCCGAAAAGACTCCCATGGCGGCGATTGTAAGGAAAGCGAGGGCTGCCACTGCGTTGACCGGTAAAAGGAACGCCGCCCCTGCGAGACCAGCGGCCGCAATCAGCATGCTGATGCTGGCGTGCGCGGCGCGTTTTCCGGTCCGGTCAGACCTGCGGCTCCAGTAATAAAGGAATGCGGCGGCCGCTCCGTAGGGAATGACCACGATGAAGCCAACCTGGACAGGACTAAGTTTGCCTAGGCCGGAGACCACAGTGGGAAGCCACAAACCAAAGCCGTAAATGCCGCACACCATACCGAAGTTGAGGAAGGCGTAGACAAGTGCTCTGCGATCCTTGAGCCCGCCCAGAAAGGTGTGCGGACCGGACTTCTGCTTGTCGGCGAGTTCCCGGGCCATCGTGTTGCTCAGCCAGTCCCGCTCCTCGGCCAACAGCCAATGAGCTTGTTCAGGCCTGTCCGTCAGCAACCGCGGAGCAAGAATCCCAAGCACGACGGCGGGGATGCCCTCAACAATGTAGAGCCACTGCCATCCATGAAGGCCCGCGACCCCGTCAAGGTTCAGCAGGAGGCCCGAAACCGGAGCGCCAATGGCGTTGGAGATCGGCTGAGCCAATACGAATAGCCCAAGGACTGTGACGCGCTGGGCGGCAGGGAACCACAGAGTGAGGTAGAAGACGACCGCGGGGAAGAACCCCGCCTCGGCTGCTCCGAGTAGGAAGCGGATGACGTTGAACGTCGCTTCACCATTCACAAGTGCCATCGCTGCGGCGCAAACGCCCCAGCTGATAAGGATGCGGGCAATCCATTTCCTCGCTCCGAAGCGGTACATTCCTCCATTGCTCGGAATCTCAAACAGGGCGTAGCCAATGAAGAAGATGCCGGCACCGAGCCCGTACGCGGATGCGCTCAACCCGATGTCCTCACTCATGGTGAGTTTGGCGAAACCGACATTGTTCCGATCCAGGAAGGCAATGAAGTACAGCAAGCAGATGACGGGAATGACCTTGCGTCGAACTTTCGCGAGAGTCCGGTCCCCCAGCTCACCGAACGACGGCCGTGTCGCAATTTGGGCAGGTAAGACACTTTTCATCAAGGCTCCTTTGACTCAATCAACGTAATGTTGCAGGCCCGATCAGTGAGCGGGCGATCGCTTCTTTGCTTCGAGCAATCCTTGCACATGCTGTGCAACATGTGCACCACTATATTCTCGGGTGCATTTCTTTCGTCGTCAAGGGTTTCGTGGAACGGAGCCGACGACGGGTCAGGCCGCGCGCCGACTATACTCGTTCGCAATCATGACTAGCCTTCCATCTTCCCCGAGCAACGTGCGCATTGACGCCTGGCTCTGGGCTATCCGCGCCTACAAGACCCGTTCCGCGGCCACAACCGCCTGCCGGGCAGGGCACGTGCGAATCAACGGGAACCCGGTCAAGGCCTCGCAATCAGTGATTGTCGGCGACACCATCCGGGTTCGCCAGTCCGGCTTCGAGCGCATCCTTGAGGTCCGCCGGCTCATTGCCAAAAGGGTGGGTGCCGAAGCAGCGTCCCACTGCTTCACTGACCACACCCCGGAGCGTCCCGCGGCGCCGGCCCTCGGACTTCCCCAGCGCGACCGCGGCGCAGGGCGGCCCACCAAGAAGGACCGGCGCGATATGCAGAAGCTGAAGGGACAGTAGCCCCGCCCAACGGGGCGGTTCAGGTGCCCGCTGTGCGGTCCGGCGTCGTGCGGTTTGGCACCTCGGCTCAGCAGGAGCGTGAGCGACGCGCAAAGCGACCGCGTAAAGTGGCAAGAGACGCCGATTCTGGACGCCGCGCTGCCGAAGGAGAGAACGTGACCATTGACTGGGACGAAAAAAGGGCCTTGCTACAGGAGCCCAATATTGCTGCCGTGACGCAGCTGTGCGACGAACTGATGGCCAAAAGGCCAGGTTCCTCCGTGCCTTACATCGATCCTGTGCATGACGAAGATGAGTGCCGGATTGTCACCCTCCATACGAGCCCGGGCAAAGGCACCGCCTCGGGATTCGTTTCGCACCTCAACGACGACGATGCCGCCCGCCGTGCTCAGCTGATCTATGACTCGGCAGAATTGGACGTGCGTTATGTCATGCCGTGGAACTCCTACCCGTGGGTCCGCGACCCCGACCTGCCGCCAGCACTGAGCGCGCAGGAGAAGACCGACGGACTCCGCCCGTTCCGCCAGTTCCTCAAGATCAACAAGAGGGTCTCCGCGATCGTCGCGCATGGCGCAGAGGCTGCGGCATTCCTGGCCCTCTACGAGAAGACCTACCATTCGCCGCTCCGGCAGCACGGAATCAAGGTCTACAAGGCAAGCGCGCTTGGCGGACGGGCGTTTGCCCTGTCCGAGACGAAGCAGCAGGAACTCCTGGCCAAGAACATCGAGATCTACCGGGACGCCATGCAGCGCGCGGGGATCCAGCACCTATAGAGGCGGGGCGGAGAAGGCACCTACGTGCGCGATCGAAGCCGATGATCGTATCGCGGTGCTTATCGCCGCGCGCAGATACCACTACGGCAATTGAGGGAGGAATTGGCGGTTCCTGATCCGCGATTCCCCGAAATCGACTCCGACCCGAGCGATCTCCCAAGGCCCGCGGCTATGATACTTTGGCCTGCCCACAGCCACATGGGGTACCCATCGGGGTGAGCGGAATCCAAGGGCTGGGGAGCTGAGGATGAAGTCGTCGATGTTGTCCACCAGCAGTTCGTCCAAAAGTTCGTGGAGGGCATGCACCAGGGAGACCTGAAATTCATGCACCGAAGCGGGTAGGTCTATCTCCAGCCCGGCTACCCCACCTGCGCCCAATACGATCAGCCTTTCGGCGCTCCCGGAAAAGGCTTCGAGCACAGGCAACCTTTCCAACCAGGAAACCGTCCGGCCCATGGCCGACTCAGGACTGGTGTTGCCCTTGGTCCAAACAGCCACATCCGCGCAAAAGTCCTCCACGACGCCAAGGTGCAGCAGTGTCATATGGAGCCCGCGGAACCTACGCAGTGCCCAGACGTAGCTGCCCAGTTCTTCGTAGGCGGATGGACCCGAGCCAATGCCCAGGACCGGCACCTCCACGGTGACAGGCGGCGCTGTCCGCATCGTTGAATCCCATCGCCCGCGCGGACGGTTGGCCATGGATGCAATTATGCTCCGGCAACAGTTCATTCGCCTCACGAATGCGGGTTCGACCGGTTGGCCTATTGAGTGTCTCTCAGTATCTGAGGCAGGAATCCCATCTGATCGAGGCGCCATGTCAGCAACGGTGTCAACTCACTCGGCACCAGGCGGAGGCGGTAAATCCTCCTACCGTCGCCAATCGGCTCGATGACGCCTCGATCAAGGAGCTTCCGGATGTTCTGGCTACGTGTTGCAGCCGAACCCGGGAAAGCGGATTCAAGGTCAGAGGCCTTGGCCTCCCCCTTCTCCGCGACGATGAACAGGGCCCTTGCTTCATTCTCCGTAAACCGCGCTGACTGCAGTCCTCTACGCAAAGCGGGCAGTAGAAGCTCGTCGATTACGAAACCTTGGGTCCCCAGCATCGAAAGTTTCCTCATGTCGGCCAGGAGTCCCTCCAGAACATAGGTAGACCACCGAATGAGCGCCGCAGGCTCTAGCGAATCAGCATCTTCGAGACGTTCGTAGTAGAGACTTCTGTTCTGGCCAAACACAGCAGTAGGGTTCAGCCCGCGGTAGCCGGCGGCATCGGAGAACCCGTGTCGCCTCATCGCCGCATACGTGAGGAGTCTTCCAACGCGCCCGTTCCCGTTGCCAAATGGATGAATCCACACGAAGCGGTGGTGGGCCAACGCAATCTTCAACAGTTCGAAGTTCTGCTCGACATCTGCGTTGATGAAATCCAGGAGTGAAGTCATGTCACTGTGGACATCACCCGGAGCGGGCGGGCGATGGGCGGATCCGCTGATGGTGACATCGCTCAGGCGGTAGGCGCCAGGCGTGCGATCACCCTCACGCTCCAGCCCTGCAACCGATATTCGATGGATCTCCCGAACCAGTCCGTGTGTCAGCATGGTTCCCGGGCTCACCGTTGCATCCACGAAGGCCGTTGCCTCTTGCAGCTGGACGATCTCTTGGACACCATCATTTTGCTGCACGTCGCCATAGCGATCGGCTCGTTCCACACCTGCCACGGCGTCGACAATCGATGTGCGGTTCCCTTCGATACGCGCGCTCATGATGTTCGACATCAGCTGGAAGACATCCTTCAACTGCGAAAAGACCGCAGGATGAGTCGTTCCGTCGCCCATGTCACTACGTATCCGTTCAAGCTCGATGATGGCCTTGGCCAGCGGGGAACTGAACAGGAAGTCGGGAAACTCGATGGGCTTCATCGCATAAGGATTTTCGCCAGGATAGTCATAACAATTAAGACTATGCCCGGTTTTACCCCTAGAAATCAACCCACTCGACATCATAAGAGCATCAGACAATTAAATCTGGGGCGTTCAGCATTTAAGCCGAAGGCCCACCCCTTTGCGCTCGTGCCATCGCGGGAAGCCCTAACGGAGACACGTGACTACCGAGTGAATCGACCCACCAGCCCCACCTTCACAATCCCAGCCCCACGTTGACACCGCCCTGTGACCCATGCCATATTCTTAATCGTGAACCTGTCAGACAGCCGGACAGCCGGACAGGCCGTCACTGGACAGCCAGCCACCAGCCAGAAAGCTGCGGCCGGCCAGCGCACCGCCACAAGCGGCGCCGTCCCCCGGCCGGCCCAAGCACCCACGCCATCAAACCCTCGGCCCCTCGCCCGTTTCAGCGCCGCGGAGTCCGTCTTCGGTGCCATTCGCAAGGACATCGAAGACGGAACTGTGGAAGTGGGCGCCAAGCTCAACTCCGAGGCCGCCTTGGCCGCGCAGTACGGAGTAAGTCGCTCGGTCATTCGTGAAGCCCTCCGTTCCTGCAATGCGCTCGGACTGACTGTCACGAAGACAGGCAAAGGGACGTTCGTCGTCGCAGACAGGGTGGCAAATGACCTCACGCTCGGCCAGTATTCGGCGCGGGACCTGAACGAGGCCCGCCCACACATCGAAGTCCCCGCAGCCGGCTTGGCCGCGAAACGCCGCAGCCCGGAAGATCTTGAACACCTCAAGGAGATCGTGGCGTCAATGCTCTCCGAGACCGACCCCGAGACCTGGGTCAGCCTCGACGCCAGTTTCCACTCCGTCATCGCCCGCGCCAGCGGCAACAAGGTCTTTGAAAGCGTCGTCGCGGACATTCGCGACGCGTTGGCCCACCAATCCGAAACCCTGAACATGGTGGCCGACCGCCAGCATGTTTCCGACGATGAGCACCTCCGCATTGTCGAAGCCATCGAATCCGGCGACTCTGCAGCCGCCGAAGCAGCGATGGCCGACCATCTCAGCGCCGTCAGCGTTGCCTTGGACACCATCCTCAGCAAATGATCCACCAACTGAAGGAAGCCATGCCCACCCCGCATGCAACGCGCAACACTGTGCCACAAAACACAGAGCCTAAACCCACCATTCCAGCAACCCCGCGCCATGTCCCGCTGGTGGAACAGACCCGGGACGGCCTGGTCGAGAGCATCCACTACGGATCCCTCATCGCCGTCGGACCCGACGGCGAGACGCTGCTTGAGGCGGGCGAACCCGACGCCGCGTTCTACCCACGGTCCTCCCTCAAACCGATGCAGGCAGTCGCCATGGTCCGCGCTGGGCTCAGGCTTCCGGAGAACCTCCTGGCCCTCACCGCGGCAAGCCACTCCGGCGCTGCAATGCACCTCGACGGCGCCGCGAAAATCCTTGAAATGCACGGCCTGGACAAAGGCGCGTTGGAAAACAGCACCGACCTTCCGTACGGCACCGCCGAGCGCGAAGAATGGCTCCGCGCCGGTGGCAAGCCCACGCAACTCGCGCAGAACTGTTCCGGCAAACACGCCTCCATGGCCGCCACGTGCGTGATCAACGGTTGGCCTGTCCAGGGCTACCTGGACCCCGAGCATCCCCTCCAGATGCTCGTGAAGGACACCATCACCGAGCTCACCGGCGAAGATGCGGCCGCCGTCAGCACGGACGGTTGCGGCACCCCGCTCTTCGCCCACAGCCTGCACGGCATGGCCCGGGCGTACAGCCGCTTGGCGGCGGCGGACAACGACGGAGCAGCAGGCCAAGTAGCCCACGCCATGCGCGCATACCCCGAGATGGTGGCCGGAGAGGGCCGCGACGTCACGGCGATCATGCGCACCATTCCCGGCCTGCTCGCGAAGGACGGCTTCGAAGGCCTCCAGCTCATCGGCCTGCGGAACGGCACCGGCGTCGCCATCAAGATCTCTGACGGCGGCGACCGCGCCCGCATGCCCGTCACCGTGCGCGTCCTCGAAGCCTTGGGGCTCGACGGCGGCCAGCTCGCGGCGCTTGCAAGCCCACCCGTGTTGGGCGGCGGCCACCCTGTGGGTGTGCTGCGTGCCGCGAACTTCCTCGAATCCTACTGACGCAGTCAAACAAGCACAGAAGACCTAAGGACAGCAATGACAACCGTCAATCACGCACGCCCGTTCCGCTCCGAACACGATCTTCTCGGTGACCGCGACGTCCCTGCTGATGCCTACTGGGGTGTGCACACGCTGCGTGCCATCGAGAACTTCCCCATCACCGGCCAGCCGTTGGCCAGCAACGCCAATCTCGTCAAGGGCCTCGCAGCGGTGAAGCTTGCCGCTGCGCGCACCAACCGCGAACTTGGCCTCCTGGATGACGAGCGGGCTGACGCGATCGAGCAAGCCTGCCAGGACATCATGGACGGCAAGCTCCACGAGCAGTTCATGGTGGACGTCATCCAGGGTGGCGCCGGCACCAGCTCCAACATGAACGCGAACGAGGTCATCGCCAACCGCGCCCTCGAAATCCTCGGCCACCCTAAGGGCGACTACGCCAGGCTGCACCCGAACGACCACGTCAACCTGAGCCAGTCCACCAACGACGTGTATCCCACGGCCGTCAACCTGGCCACCATCTTCTCGGTTCAAGGCCTTCTTGTGGCACTTCAGGAACTCCAGGTCGCCTTCGCGGAGAAGGGCGAGGAATTCCGCACGGTGGTCAAGATGGGCCGGACCCAGCTGCAGGACGCCGTCCCCATGACCCTCGGCCAGGAATTCGGCGGCTACGCCGTGACTGTGGGCGAGGACCGGGCACGACTGGCCGAATCCCAGCTGCTGATCCACGAGATCAACCTTGGCGCCACCGCCATCGGCACCGGCCTGAATGCCCCGCTTGGCTACGCCGAGGCAGCCTGCAGGCACCTCGCCGAGATCACCGGCCTGCCGCTGGTCACCTCCGTCGACCTCATCGAGGCCACCCAGGATGTGGGCGCGTTCGTCCACCTCTCGGGCGTGCTCAAGCGCGTCGCCGTCAAGCTTTCCAAGATTTGCAACGATCTCCGCTTGCTGTCCTCCGGACCGCGTGCGGGACTGGGCGAGATCACCCTCCCGGCTGTGCAGTCGGGATCGTCCATCATGCCAGGCAAGATCAATCCGGTGATCCCGGAAGTGGTCAGCCAAGTGGCCTATGAAGTCATCGGCAACGATGTCACTGTCACCATGGCAGCCGAAGCGGGCCAGCTCCAGCTGAACGCCTTCGAGCCGATTATCGTCCACAGCCTCCACAAGAGCATCTCCCACCTGGAAGCCGCGTGCCGCACACTCACGTCGCGCTGCATCCGGGGCATCACCGCGAACACCGAGCGGCTGCGCCTCACCGTAGAGCAGTCGATTGGACTCGTCACGGCCCTCAATCCGCACATCGGATACGCCTCTGCAACCGCCATCGCCCAAGAAGCGCTGGCAAGCGGCAAAGGTGTGGCCGAACTGGTTCTTGAACACGGATTGCTGACCTCGGGGCAGCTCGATGAGCTCCTCCGCCCCGAACGCCTGGCAAACCTCAGCAAATAGGCTGAGTCGCCTACCAAGCGACGACGGCGGCACTCACCAGCCGCCGTCGGGCCTGAGCGCCCGAACATACAGGCCGGACGGCGAGATCCGGACCCCCAACAGGACACCCCCCTAAGGATTCCCATGACCAATGCACCCATCACGGACCACACGGTCCCGCCACAGGCGCACGCCACTGAAAAGCTCCTTCATGCCGAGGACAAGGGCTATCACAAGAGCCTGAAGCCGCGTCAGATCCAGATGATCGCGATCGGCGGTGCCATTGGCACCGGCCTGTTCCTGGGTGCCGGCGGCCGCCTCAACGCCGCGGGCCCCTCCCTCGTCATCGCATATGCGGTCTGCGGATTCTTCGCCTTCCTGATCCTGCGTGCCCTCGGCGAACTCGTGCTGCACCGCCCGTCGTCGGGCTCCTTCGTCTCCTACGCCCGCGAGTTCTTCGGCGAGAAGGCTGCGTTTGTCTCCGGCTGGTTCTACTGGATCAACTGGGCCACCACCACCATCGTGGATATCACCGCAGCGGCCCTTTACATGAACTTCTTCGGCAAATATGTGCCGTGGATGGGCGTCATTCCGCAGTGGGCCTGGGCCCTGATCGCCCTTGTGGTTGTCCTGAGCCTGAACCTGGTTTCCGTCAAGGTGTTCGGCGAGATGGAGTTCTACTTCGCGCTCATCAAGGTGGCCGCGCTGGCGGCGTTCCTCGTGGTTGGCACCTTCTTCGTCATCTTCGGCACCCCGGTACCGGGCCAAGAGGTCGGCTTCAGCCTCCTCACGGACCACGGCGGCATCTTCCCCAACGGCCTGCTGCCCATGATCATCCTCATGCAGGGCGTGCTGTTCGCTTACGCTTCGATCGAGCTCGTGGGCACCGCAGCTGGTGAAACCGAGAACCCCGAGAAGATCATGCCCAAGGCCATCAACTCCGTGGTCTTCCGCATCGCCGTCTTCTACGTCGGCTCCGTCATCCTGTTGGCCCTGCTGCTGCCGTACACCTCATATGTCAAGGGTGTCAGTCCGTTCGTGACGTTCTTCGGCCACATCGGCATCCAGGCCGTGGACGTGATCATGAACCTCGTGGTCCTCACGGCCGCGCTGTCCTCGCTGAACGCCGGGTTGTACTCCACCGGCCGCATCCTGCGCTCCATGTCCGTGGCAGGTTCGGCTCCGAAGTTCGCCCAGCGCATGAACAAGGCCGGTGTCCCCTACGGCGGCATCGCCATCACTGCCGGCGTCTCGTTGCTCGGCGTCCCGCTGAACTACCTGGTCCCGGCCGATGCCTTCGAGATCGTCCTGAACGTCGCCTCGGTGGGCATCGTCGTCACCTGGGCCACGATTGTCCTGTGCCAGATGCAGCTCAAGCGATGGGCGGACAAGGGTTGGCTGAAACGTCCGTCCTTCCGGATGTTCGGCGCCCCCTACACCGGTTACCTTTCGCTGCTGTTCCTGGTGGGCGTGCTGGTCATGGTGTTCATCGACTCCCCGCTCACCATGTTGGTCACGGCAATTGCTTGCGCCCTCATGGTGGTCGGTTGGTACCTGTGCCGCAAGCAAATCCACGAGCTCGCCGCAGCCCGCGACGGTTTCACCGGCAGTTCGCCCGTGGTCGCCAACCTGCCGGTTGCCGGTTCAGAGGACAGGATCTAGGGTTCCAGCACTCAGTGCCCGACGGCGGCCGGCGCCTTCCCACTGAAGGTGCCGGCCGCCGTCGTGCGCTAAGTCCCCAACGTGCGCCGAGCCCCCATATCCCGCGAAATGTGACCAGGCCGATTTGAATCCCGGTGGCACTATGGAAGAAGGACACCCCGCAGCTCAAAGGAGAGAATGCACGTGAAATTTGCCCGTTTAGGACCGGCCGGCCAGGAGCAGCCGGTGGTCATAGCCACAGACGCTGAAGGCACCGAACGGTACTTCGATCTGCGCCCACTAACTGCTGACATCGACGGCGTCTTCCTCGCCGGCGGCGGTATCGCCAGTACGCAGGAAGCGCTCGACGCCGGAAGGTTGCCCGCCGTTCAAGCTGAAGGGCTGCGCGTCGGCGCCCCGATTGCCCGGCCAGGGGCCGTCGTCGGGATCGGCCTGAACTACGCGGCACACGCCGCAGAGTCCGGAGCCACACCGCCCGAAGTGCCAGTCGTCTTCCTGAAGCCCTCCAACACAGTGACGGGACCATTCGACGCGGCCCCCATTCCGCCTTCGTCGAAGAAGTACGACTGGGAAGTGGAACTCGGGATCGTCATCGGACGGGAAGCCACCTACCTGGCAGACCTGGACGAAGCGGCGGTGTGCATCGCTGGGTACGTTCTTGCCAACGACCTGTCCGAACGTGAACTGCAGCTCCCCGGCGCCGCCGGGCAATGGACCAAGGGCAAGACTCTCCCGCAATCCACTCCACTGGGGCCGTGGCTGGTTCCTGCTGGCGAGATAGACGCAGCTGCATTGCGCCTGCGCACCTGGGTGAATGGCGAGGCTCGCCAGGACTCCACCACCGCGGACCTGATTTTCGATCCTGCCACGCTTGTCCACCACGTGAGCCAGCACATGCTGCTGGAGCCTGGAGACGTCATCATCACGGGCACGCCGGAAGGTGTGGCTTTGTCCGGCCGCTTCCCGTATATCCGGTCAGGGGACGTTGTTGAGGTTGAAATAGGCGGGCTCGGCCGCCAGCGCAAAGAGTTCCACCTGGCAACGTAACGCAACGCCCTCGCAACCCCGCGCCGCCACCTGTTCGCCTATGCTCAACACCAGGCAATCGATGGCGATCCACCAAGGAGCAGGGCATGAGCAATTGGCGCATCAGGGACTTCCACTCGTCGGATATGGACGGCATCCTGCACCTTTGGGAGTCGCTCAAAGCGGACAATGTTGAGCCGGTCTATGCGCTCTCCGAGGTCCTCGCCTCGTGCGAGAAGGATCACGCCGTCGTGGCCGTGCAGGGCGACCAGGTGGTGGGCGCCGCCGTCGGACGCGCGGCCCACGACCAAGGCTGGATCGTCTTCCTGGCCACGCTGCCCGAGTTCCGCGGCCGCGGGATCGGCACTTCACTGCTGGCCGCCGTCGAGAATCGGATGGCTCCGCATGGCCTCAACAAGCTCTCGGCCCTGATGCCGGAAAGCGAAACCCGCGTGGAAGCGTTCCTAGGCCGCGGCTTCGTGGTGAAGAAAAACCTGCGCTACTTCGAGCGGACCATTCCGGTGCAGCGCCAAGAACTGGAGCCCCTGAGCCTGCTGGGCGGCCGGATCCTTGCCCGAGACCTGTGGGAAAACGTCGCCGGCATGCGGCGCGAAAAGGAACTGCTGGAACGCCGGCTTGTCCTGCCGCTGGCCGAGGCCGATCTCGCCGACGAGTACGGCGTGGTGCCGCCGCGCGCCGTCGTGCTCTTCGGTCCTCCAGGGACCGGCAAGACGACGTTCGCCAAAGCCATTGCGTCGCGCCTTGAGTGGCCTTTCGTGGAAGTCTTCCCCTCGCGCCTGGCCGCGGATCCCAAGGGCTTGGCGGGCGCGTTGCGCGAGACGTTCCTGGAGATCGCGGAACTGGAGCACGCCGTCGTCTTTATCGACGAGGTGGAGGAAATCGCGTCCCAGCGGTCCGGTGAGCCGCCGTCGCCCCTGCAGGGTGTCACCAACGAGCTCCTCAAGATCATCCCCGCCTTCCGTGAACAGCCCGGCCGCCTGCTGGTGTGCGCCACCAACTTCATCCGCGCCCTGGACACTGCCTTCTTGCGCCACGGCCGCTTCGACTACGTGATCCCCATCGGCCTGCCCGACGTCCATGCCCGCGAGGCTATGTGGCAGCGATTCATCCCGGCCACGGTGGTGGATTCCGTGGATGTCGCGTTGCTGGTGTCGAGGACAGAGGGCTTCTCTCCTGCTGACATTGAGTACGCGGCGCGCAGCGCCTCCCAGCGCGCTTTGGAAAAAGCAGTTTACGACGACGGTGCCTCCGCCGGGGGCTCCGCACCGACGTCGAACGGTCGCAAGGGACCGGTCACGCAGGACTATCTCGACGCAATCGCCGATACCCGCACTACGGTCAGCGACGAGGTCCACCAGGGCTTCCTCGAGGACATCGACGTGCTGGGTCGCGTGTAGTCAATCGCGGTTCGGCCGCCCGCCCGCCAATTCGCCGGAAGCGTGCGGGCTCGCCGGAAGATTCCGGCGAACGGGAGGGCTTCCGGCGAAATGGGCGGGGTGCCTGAGGACGAGGAGGAACAATGACCCTGTTTCTGACGATCCTGAGCGGCGTCGCGTGGACCGCGGTCTACGTTTGCGCGATCCTGGTCGGATTTCGCGACAAGAGCTACGCGATCCCGGCGGCAGCCCTGGGGCTGAACATCGCGTGGGAGGCCATCTACGCGGTGCATTCGCTCAGCACGAGACTCTCCGTGCAGGGAGTCATCAACATTGCCTGGGCGCTGGCCGACGTCATAATTGTCTACACGTTCCTTCGGTTCGGCAGGCGGGAACTTCCCGGATTTGTCACGCGGCCACTGTTCATCGGATGGGCGGTCCTGCTGGGCCTTGCAGCTTTCGCCGTGCAGTGGCTGTTCATCGCCGAGTTCGATTGGGATCCCGCATCCCGGTACGCCGCTTTCCTGCAGAATCTCCTGATGTCCGGCCTGTTCATTGCCATGTTCGTCACCCGCCGCAGCCTGCGAGGCCAATCCATGCTGATCGCCGTGGCGAAGTGGATCGGGACCCTCGCGCCCACCATCACCTTCGGCGTCCTCGAGAATTCACTGTTCATTCTGGGCATCGGTGGCCTCTGCAGCGTGTTCGACCTGACGTACATTGGGCTGCTGTGGTGGGCCAAGAGAAACCCTGGGGCTCTCGCAAACTAGGCATTAGCACCGGCACGAACGTACCGATTCGCGGCCACCACCCCTTGATCTGAACCCCGGAGGGGCGGAAAATGGTGAAACCGGCACGAACGTACCGGATGCGCCGCACGCGCATGCCCACAGAAGACGAGGAAGGGTGGACATGTCCCCCAAGGAATTCACCGAGTCCCTGGGCGCCAAGGTCCGTGCCCGCCGTGCATCGCTCAGCCTGAGCCAGTCCGATCTCGCTGACCTCGCTGGCGTCTCGGAGCGTTTCGTCCGTTTCGTGGAGCAAGGGAAGGCCACGGTCCAGTTGGAACCACTCTTGGCTGTGCTTGGCACGCTGGGCCTTGAACTCACGGTGAAGGCCGCGAGCCGCCAGACTGCATACAGCCAGTCATGACATTCCACCGCATCGCCGACGTCTATAAGCAAGGCGTCCTGGCTGCCCGCATCGAGCGGCATGAAGGCGGCACCAAGTTCAGCTATTTGCCGCGGTACCTCGAATCGGGCGGCCCTGCTGTTGCCACAACGCTCCCGCTGACGAACCAGGCCGTGTTCACGCCGAGCGGCGCCGTTCCGCCCTATTTCACCGGACTCCTCCCGGAAGGCCGCCGCCTGAACTCCCTGCGCCGGGCGGTCAAAGCCAGCGCCGACGACGAGCTCGCGCTCCTAATGGGCGCAGGAGGAGACGCCGTCGGTGATGTCCAGACCGTCCCCCACGGCGAGCCGCCCACGGAAGGGGGCTCCGCCGTCGTGCTCGATTCGAAGCTGCCCCTCGACTTCGACGCGCTGCTCGGCGATTCGGGCCTCATCGATCCCGTAGCACTGGCGGGTGTGCAGGACAAGTTGTCGGCCGGGATGATCTCGCTCCCGGTGGCGCAAGCGGGCAAGCGCTTCATACTCAAACTCAACGCGCCCGAGTTCCCGTTCGTGGTGGAAAACGAGTTCCTCATGTTCCGTTATGCGCGCAAGTTGCGGATTCCGGTGAGCAACGTCCAGTTAGTGCACGACGTCGGCGGGCGGGCCGGGCTGCTCGTTGAGCGTTTCGATCGCCTCACCGGAACTGACGGCACTCCGGTGCGTCTCGCCGTCGAGGACGGGGCCCAAGTGCTGGGACTGTATCCGGCGGACAAGTACAGCGTGCCTTTTGGCGAGGTGTGCGCCGCGTTGGCAGCCCATTGTTCCGCACCCCTGCCGGCCTTGCGGAACCTTGCCCTCCAGCTCGCGTTCGCTTGGCTCAGCGGTAACGGCGACCTCCATGCCAAGAATGTGTCCATAGTTCAGTCACAGTCAGGGGTGCAGTCACCGCTGGGCGAGTACACAATCGCCCCCGTCTACGACATCCCTTCCACCGTGGTCTACGGGGACAAGACCCTCGCGCTAGGCATCGGCGGGAAAAAGATCGGCATCTCCCGCAAACACTTCCTCGCCTGGGCCGGAAAACTAGGGTTGACAGGGCGCGCGGCGGAGGGAGTCCTGGAACTCGCCCTCAAGGCGTCGGGTCCGCTGATCACAGACCTCGACGCCGGAGCCTCACCCTTCGGGCCGATCCAGACCAGGGACTGGGTCAAAGAGCTCAAGCATCGGCGAAGGTTGATGGGCGGGTAACTCGGACCCGAGCCGAATCGCCGTTCAATCCTAGGTTCGCGCGTGTGGCGACGCTAGGCTCGCTCCCAGAGGCGGGATCGGCTCGCCGCGGGCCAAGGGATTGAACGCATGACACAGCAACAGACCGGAACCCTATCGATGTCCACAACGGGCGCCGCTCCGCATTCGCGCTCGTATCTGAGACCTACGCGGTTGCTCTCTCAGAGCGAACGGTCGAAGCTGCATCCGTCGGTCCTGGCGGAGGCCGAGCGCCGGGCCGCAAGCATTCAGCTTCGAGTCGCGGATGCAATCACAGCCTTCGCCGGATCGATGAACTTCGTCTACTTGCATATACTGCTTTTCGCCGTGTGGATGCTTGTGTTCGAACAGAGTCCGTGGCCGACGTTGACACTGATCGTCTCGCTCGAAGCGATCTTCCTCTCAACCTTCGTCATGATCGGCCAGAACCGCCAAGCGGTTTTCCAGCAGGTCAAGGCAGACCATGACTACAACGCCCAGGAGCAGTTGCTCGAGGAGAACACCGATCTCACGCGTGCGATTCACGAGCTCACGGGCCAGATCCACGAGCGGATTCTCGCGGAAGTCACCGCATCCGTTACCCGGGACGTTGCGGCCGCTGCCAAGCCGACGCAGGATGGCCCGACAAAGCCGTAGGCAGCCGAGACGTCCTAGACGAGTCGAGGTACTAGTCCCCCAGCTGATCCAGTTCGGGGAGAAGATCCGGGTTGATGCGTTGGAGGATCAGGTGGATTTCTCCCCGTGGCACGGCTTGATAAAGCACTTTCCGCGCGTCCGCGTAGCGAGTATTAGGGGCCTTATCAGGCCACTTCTCGGCAAGCGCCCGTACCCGCTCCCGTAAGGAGCTGTGGGCGTTGCAGGCGATCTTGACCAAGGTAGCGTCGTGATCCTCCGCGATGTGCAGAATGACAGCCTCATCACTGTCCGGGTCATCCTGGAAACGGCGGGTTACCCTCTCGATGATGCCCACGGCACGCTCGGAAACACCCATCTCAAGCAACGCCTGTCTAGTGATGGGCGTGTCCTTGGCGATGTCGTGCAGGTAACCTGCGATCCGGATGTCGTCGTCGAAATCGGCGAGCGCATCTCCTGCGGTCAACACGTGTTCACGGTGGGGCCGCTTCAGTTTGTCCTTCTGGCGGTTGTGCGCCACTTCGGCAAGGACCATGGCTGTTTCAACGGTGAAGGTCATTTTTCATCCTTCCGGGCCAGTTCGGCGACTGCCTTCCGCACGGCGGCGCTCAGCTCAAGGTTACGGCAACCAGCGCCGCCCGGCTCGGCCTGCTGCGGCACGTACCCGAAAGCGAGTTCATACACGGGGTCGGCGAACCCCAACGATGCGCTGGCGCCGTCGTGCCCGAACGCCCGGTAGCTGCCGTACGGCGAGCGTGCATGCGATTTCATGAACACCGTCCCAAAGCAGCTGGTCTCGCCGAATACCCGGTCTATGCCGAAGACTTGTTCGGCAGTGACGGTTTGGATGGTCTCTTCGCTGAGGAGGGGCGCGACGGCGGGACGGTCGCCGTCGGGGGCAAGTCCCGTGAGCGCCGCGGCGTAGACGCGGGCCATGCCTTCGGCGCTGGCAACGCCGGCGGCGGAACTCAGGCCCGCTGCCCGGACCTCGCGGATGTTGGGCAGGTCCAGGATGTCACCCACCACCGAATTGGCCGACAGGCCGAAATGGCTGGCAGGGTCGGTCCACGGAGCGGACTGGTCGGCAACCCAGCGTAGCGTGGCATAGCGGGATTCCTCGGAATCAGGAAGCCCCAGGAAGAAGTGGGCGCCCGTCACGGAGCGGATCCGCTGCTCGTAGATTTCCTGGAGCGTCGACCCCGTGATCCGGCGGCACAGCTCCTCCATGAAGACGCCGATGGTCAGCGCGTGGTATCCAAAAGCGGTCCCGGGCTTCCAGAGTGGCCGCATCTGCGCGAGTTTGGCGGCGGCCAGTTCGGAGTTGTTGTATTCCGCCATAGTAAGGCCGCCTTCAACGCCCAGCAGTCCTGCCTGGTGCGAAAGCAGTTGGGCCACGGTAATCGTGGCTTTTCCTTCGACTCCGAATTCCGGCCAGTACTTGACCACCTCGGCGTCGAGATCCAGGCGGCCTTCCTGGACCAGCAGCGCAATGACCAGCCCCGACACGCCCTTGGAGCAAGAGAAGACACCGGTTACCGAATCCGGGCGGCGGTGGGGTCCGCCGCTGATATCTAAAACTTTGACGCCGCGATGGTAGGCCGCGAGTTGGGCTGAATATTCCGGGTCCTCGCTGAGGTATCGGCCAAAGAGTTCGGCGACTGGTTCGAATCCGGGGGCAATCGTCTGTGCATCCACCCGGACAGCCTAGTCCCTTCTGCCCCCTAGCCTCGCTACGCTCGGCCAGGGAACCCGGCAGAGTGGGCCCAGCCGCGGGTGTCCATGGTCACCACGATCTTGCCTTTGGCGCGTCCCTGCTCCAGTGCGGCGAAGGCGTCGGCGATCTTTTCGAGCGGGTAGCTGCTGTCTACCACCGGTTCCAGCTTTCCTTCGGACACCAGGCGTGCCAGGAATTTCAGGTCCTCGCCGCTGGGGTGCATGAACAGGTAGCGGTACCGCACCTTCGCATCGCGGGCGCGGCCACGTATCCCAAGGCTGATGGCCCAGAACAGCACGGTCATCCAAGCCGGGGCGTCAAGGTCCTTCAAAGCTGTCTGCGGCTCGGGCATGCCCGCGATGCTGACCACTTTGCCGCCCGGCTTGAGGATCTTGAACGTCTGCTCCAGTGTCTCCCCGCCCACCAGGTCCAGGGCAGCGTCGAAGCCACTCAGGACTTCGGCCAGATTTTCCTTCGTGTAGTCGACGACGGCGTCCGCCCCGAGCCGCCGAACCAGCTCTTCTCCACGGGGAGACGCAGTGGTGGTCACCTCGGCGCCGAAGTACTTGGCCAGTTGAATGGCGAGGGTCCCCACTCCGCCTGCGCCTCCGGAGATGAAGAGCTTGGTTCCGGGCTTGACCTTGAGTTCGTCGCGTAGTGCCTGCAAGGCGGTGAGGCCGGCCAGCGGAAGGCTCGCGGCCTCGGTGTAGCTGAGCGACCTCGGCATGAGAGCCACAAGATCCTCATGGACCGCCGCGTGCTCGGCAAAGGCGCCAAGCAGGGCTTTATCCACCCGGGCAAACACCCGGTCTCCCGTGGAAAAGCGCGTGACGCCGGGTCCCACGGCTTCAACGATCCCTGCCAGCTCACTGCCGGCCACCAAAGGCAACCTCGGCCTGGTGATCACCCGGACCGCGCCTTCACGCTGCTTGTAGTCCACAGGATTGAGCCCCGCGGCAAACACCCTGATCAGGACCTCGCCCGCACCGGCAACCGGTCTGGGGACGTCCTGAAGCTCCATTGCGTCCGCACCGCCGTAGCGGGTCAGCACATAGGCGAGCACTTAGGCCCCTTTCCGGAGGGTTGATTGCTGAATGCCATTCCATATCCATGGTCCGCGTGGCAATCGGGCCGGATCAAATCTATCCAAGGCATCGCCAAGCGGCCCTCCCGGCAAGCCGAGCGATTCCAAAATCATGTCCCGCACCTCCGTGGCGGACAGTCCGACGGCGGCAAGGTCGCCTAGCGTCACCGCACCGTCGCGCTTGGCCAACCGGGCGCCGTCGCGGTTCAGCACCAGGGGAACGTGGGCATATTCCGGATCGGGCAACCCCAGCAAGGAGGCCAGATAGGCCTGGCGGGGTGTGGAGGACAGGAGGTCGTCGCCGCGGACCACCTGATCCACGCCTTGCTCCCCGTCATCCACCACCACCGCCAAATTGTAGGCCGTGACGCCATCGTTCCGTCGGAGCACAAAGTCATCCACGGCACCCGTATAGAGCCCGTGCAACTTGTCCTCCACAGTCCATTCCTGGGCTTCGGAGCGGAGCCGGATGGCAGCCGGGCGCGAGGCCCGGCGGATCTCAAGCTCCGCCGTCGAAAGGTTCCTGCACGTCCCCGGATAGGCGCCTTGCGGAGCATGGGGCGCGGACGGGGCTTCCTGGATCTCGCGCCGAGTGCAGAAGCATTCGTACGTCAGCCCCGCGTCGTTGAGCCACTCGATCGCGCCGTTGTACAGCACGGCACGGTCTGCCTGGCGAACGACGGCGCCGTCCCACGTCACGCCTACGGCTTCCAGGTCCCGGAGCTGGACTTCCTCGGCACCGGCCCGCGCACGGTCGAGGTCCTCGACGCGCAGCAGGAAGTCGCGGCCCGTGGAGCGGGCGAAGAGCCACGCGAGCATGGCGGTGCGCAGATTGCCCACGTGAAGCTCGCCGGAGGGGCTCGGGGCGAAGCGGCCAGCGGAAGTCATGGCACAAGACTATGCGCAGCCGGCCGGGCCTGCAGGATCCAGCACAAGAGCCCCTCAGCTACCGCAACGCGTTCGGTGGCTCAGGGGCTCTTAGGTGGTGCCGGCGCTGGGCTGGCGGAGTGCGGAAAGACGATGCGTGAACAAGAGTCAATCAGCGGCTGCGTCTTTGCGGGACGGTGTTTCGGGTGGCCGGGTGGTGTGCCGGGGGATCCGTAGCCTGAGGGTCCGGCGGTAGCCATTCCCTTTCGTTGTCACTATTTCAACAGGAAAACTACAACTGGGGCAACGGACTCAATCGTCATTGGTCAATCTGACCAATTCCCTGGCGGAAGGTAGACAGTCGATGGTCACTTTGCCGAAGTTGGCTCCGCAGCGGCCCAGGCAGCCATGGCTCCCCGAAGCGCAGCGCAGAGTTTGATGGACACTTGGTCCTTGTCCAGGCCGACCGTGTTGAGCAAATCGAAAATTTCACGGGGGTCAAAGAGGATGTTCCACAGGAACATGGCCTCGTCCCCCAGGGGCGGGAGGCCGAGTTCCTCACAGGCCTCCCGGAGTGGCCGCTCCAAAGCCTCGGCCTGGATGGTCAAGTAGTACGCACCGGAGCGAAGACGGGCCAGATACCCCTCGCCAGAGCGGGTGTGGACCATGGAACCGCCATGCTTGATGACCAGTCCCACCCAATGCCGGCTGACGCTCTCCAGCAGTTCCACTCCGGACGTGGTCTGGGCAACGCTGAAATCGCGCAGCTTCTCGCCAACACCAAAGCGGAACGCGGCCAGCACATCCTCCACCGAGGCGAAATGGCGATAGGCCGTTGCCGGGGAGATCTCGGCTTCACGGGCGATGTCCGTCATACTCACCGGGCCCTTGGCCTTGGCGAAGAGCTTCCCGGCGGCCCGAACCAGCTGGCGGCGGTTGCGTTGGGTGTCGCTGCGCATGGGCGCCCCCTTCCGTGTCAGATTCCAGCGTAGCGCCTGAGCGGCAGGCGCTACGCTGACGACGTCTGCGGCACTCACCGGAGCTCTGCCAGTCCGGCCGCCAGCCGCTCCACACCGGCGGTGATCGCCGCCGAGCTGGCAGCATAGGACAGGCGCAGGTGGTACTCACCATTCCGGCCGAACTCGCTGCCGGGACGAACAGCCACGCCGTGGTTGCGAAGGTGCGCCACCATCGCGGCTGCCGGGAGCTCGACGTCGTACTTCGGGAAAAGGTAGAACGCGCCTTCCGGCGAGCTGACCGTCAGGCCGGGAATCTGCTGGAGGCCGCTCGCCATGAGTTCTCGGCGCAGGGCATAGGAGGCATGCATGCGTTCGATGTCCGGTCCGCACGTCTTCAGCGCGGTGAGCGCCGCGTATTGCACGGCCTGGTTCATGGAGCCGTTGAAGGTGTTGTGGACCCGGGCCGCGGAGGCGATGACATCAGACGGGCCCCAGAGGTAGCCCACCCTCCAGCCGGTCATGGCGTAGCTCTTGGAGAAGGTCTGGCAGTAGATGGTCCGGCCGGCCAAGGCTTCGATTTCCAGCGCCGAGGTGAAGGGTTCGGGTGTGTAGACGAGATCACTGTAGGCCTCGTCGGAAAGAATCAAGGTGTCGGTTCCGGCCACCATGTCCGCGAGGGCTTCGAGCTCGCGGCGGGAGTGCACGATGCCGGTCGGGTTGGATGGGTTGCAGAAGACGAACATTTTGGCACCCTCAAGCGCGGTGGCCAGCGCCTCGAGGTCCCAGTGCAGGTCATCGGCCAGCGGCACGGGTACGGTGATTCCTCCGGCCATGCTGACGAGGTCCGCGTACAGGGAACAAGTGGGGTCCGGGATGACCACTTTGTCGCCGGGGTTGACGACGCCGAGGATCGCCGCGGACAGGCCGGCCGTGCCGCCCTGGGTGATAAGCACGTCCCCGGGGCTGGCCACTCCGCCGAAGCCGTCCTCGAGGGCGCGGGCGGCTGCTGCTCGAACCTGGGCCGGGGTATCGAAGTCCGGCTCGCCCATGGCCAAGGAGACGAGATCGCCCTTGCATTGGGGCTGCTGCACGCGCAGCGATGTGCGCTGGATGCGCTGCACAGCTTCGGAGGGCTGGAAATCGGCGACGGCGGTGGCTGGCTCGAGTGTCATGAGGGTACTGATCTGGGTGGTCGCTGAGGTTGTTCTGGCGGCGGGCGGGTTCGTAGCCGCTCGCGGGGACGGTGCGTAGAATCTGCGGGGTTTCATCGCTGCGACGCCCGAACTGCCGGTGATTGGCCGGCGGGCGCTCCGGCCCAGCGGCTGATCTCGATGTCACCTGAGGTGTCCCGCTGGATGGTAGGGGCGATGACCAATTCCTGGACCACGGTGCGCTGCGGCAGCGTCGCCACGAGGTGGATGGCTCGGGCCACGTCCTCGGGCTGCACCATGGCATCGCGTTCCTCCGCGCGGGGCGGCCGGGCACGGTTGTCCAAGATAGGAGTCGCCGTTTCACCGGGCAGGATGGTCACCGCCCGCAGTCCGTCGTTACGGAAGGTGTTATGAAGGTAGGTCATGAAGTTCCGGACCGCGGCCTTCGCTGCGCCATACGCGGCGCCCCCAAGCAGGTTGGGGTTCACGGCTGCGAGCGAGCTGATCCAGCGGACGTTGAGGACCTTGCTGGCGCTGCCTGCGTTATTGACCAGGATGTCCACCTGGCCGAGGTTCGCGTGGATCCACTCAAGCAGCGCGTCCACATCTTCTTTGGAGGTGATGTCCGCGGCGCGGGCGAACGCGTGGCCGCCGTCGAGCGTCCCATGCCGGTCCCGGCGCCGGTGATGATCGCGAGCTTGCCGTCCAGAAGTCCCATGGTTTCAGTTCCTTGCGTTCTTTGCGTGAATCATTTGAGATGTCCATCACATATGAGAAGCGTTAAGTTCACACAGTCAAGGGTTTCCCGTTACGGGCATGTAAATGATTCGCAACCATGGTTTGCGGGCGACCTGGTCCCGCTGGTGGGCCGCCCGGCAGGGATTGTGCGGGAGAATGGGATTCGGTTGGACATTCTGACCAGCTGAACCGTCGGCGATTAGGCAGAAAGCGATAGCCGTGCAGGAATTGGACTCAACAGACAAGCGCATCCTTGCCGCGCTCGACGACGACCCCCGGGTGCCGATCATGGTCCTCGCCCAGCGCTTGGGTTTGGCGCGCGGGACAGTCCAGTCGCGCCTGGAGCGCATGACGGCGTCGGGCGCTTTGCGTCCGAACAGCAGCCGCGTGCTGCCTTCCGCATTGGGCCGGGGCGTTGCGGCAGCGGTGAGCGCGGAGTTGGATCAGAGCCGGCTGAACGAGGCGATCGCAGCCCTGCGCAACATCCCCGAGGTCCTCGAATGCCATGCTCCAGCCGGCGACACCGACCTCATCATCCGCGTGGTCGCCACAAGCCCAGACGATCTATACCGCGTGTCCGAAGAGATCAGGCTGTGCCCCGGAATCGTGCGCACGTCCACAAGCATGTTCCTACGCGAGGTGATTCCGTACCGGACCACGGGGTTGCTGGAGAACTGAGGCACCTCGCCGAACTCAGCACCCGTCTCCGGCGTTGCGCACTCCCGACGTGCAGGACCCCGACGTGAAGGACACGGCCCATTTCGGGGTCATACCTGGAAGTAGTGGTTTCTTCGGGGTTTCCGATGCGGGTCAGTGTGGGGTGGCGGGATGAACCAAGGGATCCCGTTGCGGACCTGGATGCGCCAGTCTTCCTTGTGGATCAGGTGATGATGATGGCTGCAGAGCAACGTCCCGTTGGCTGTGCTGGTGGGTCCGCCCCGGGACCAGTACTCGATGTGGTGGGCCTCGCACCACGGTGCCGGCATGGTGCATTCGGGGAAAGCGCAGCCTTTGTCCCGCGCTGTGATGGCTTTGCGGATGTGCGGCGGGAAGATCCTTGAGGCCCGTCCGGTGTCCAGCACTTGGCCTTCGCCGCCCAGGACCACGGGGATGATATCCGCGTCGCAGGCGAGTTTGCGCAAAGTGGCTGCCGGGACGGGCCCGGTGAACGTGAAGGACGCGGTGCCCCTGCCCTGCCGGGGGCGGTTAAACAGGGCGCGCTGACCGGACTGCGAACGTTGTCCGGACTGCGAATGCCGACTGTATTGGGTGAAAAGTTCGCGGTGGTCGATGGTGGCCAGGATCTGCGGGCGGTGGCCGCCCGTGGCGGGCAGGGACCCTGCGGCCAGGGCGAACTTGCAGGCGCCGATCAAACCGTCAAGGAGCTTCTGCGCCCTCGAACGCCGGTCCAGCGGCTCAGCATTGTCCGATGCCTCGTCGGACGAATGGCCGAATGATTCCACGGAGGCATGAACTTCGCCCCGGGGTATGCGGGTTCGGGGGTTGGCGGCGGTGTTCATGACCGTGAGCAGGTGTTCGTATTGCTCGGTGGTCGCGAAGATCTCCACATGCTGCAGCCCGTGCTTGGGACGCCGCAGGAAGGCCCCCTGATGGTAGCGGAGGGATTCTTCGGACGGTTCCGGGCCGTCCTGGTCAATCGCCTCGACCCAACGCCGGGCAACCCGGGCCAGGAAATCCTGATCATTTTCCTCCGCGGTGCGGGCCAGGGCGTGTTCCATCTCCTCAGCCTTCTCCGGGCTGCAAACCGGACGCACTTTCTCCAAGGCTATCGTGATGATCCCGGCCGAGCGGGACCCGATCACCCCGGTTGCCAGCGCCGCGGCCGTTTCCTCGTGCCGGGGAGGGACCGTTTGTCCGGTGAGGCCGCGGCTCGGTAGCAGCTCCTGAGCCAAGGCGAGCCGACGCCTGGCCTCGACGGCACTGATCCGCAGCAACGAACGCAGATGATCGGCCGTGGACCTGAACTCCCCGCCACGAACGCCCCTCGTTTCTCGGATGGAAGGAGTCGCAGCGGCCTCGGAAGTCCAGCCCACTCCAGAGCCGGTATCCGCATGAGAGGCCGAGCCCGTTGTCCAACCCGGCTGGGTAGTGGGTTCATCGCTCCGTGCCCTGTCCAGCCCCGAAGCGGCGACCACCTGGAGATAATCCAGGGCGCGGGAGAGTTCCTCCACACCGGAGGCGAACGCGACAGCCTCCTGGAAACCCAAGACTCCAACGTCGTCGGCCGCCCTTTCCGCCAACGACCTCAGTGCTACCAGGGCCCCGTCCAAAGCGGCCTGCCGACCGCCCCCATCGTGCGGATCCACCAACACCAGCCCACCCGGAGGCCCGCCCGGGACCGCGGCAAAGCGTGGAACACGGGCATGACGGGACACTCCGAAAAGCCCACGGGACGCGAGGCCCTGCCGGGTGTCGAAGTATCCGATCGCTTCCATGGAAACACTCTGCCAGGAGGGTGCGACAAAATAAGGCCGAACTCAGACCGGCGGTCCCGCGTTCGACTTCAGGTTCTTCATCACCAAGGTCGAGGTGAGGCGCTCGACGGCGGGAAGTGCCGTGAGCTGGTCGTCGTAGAAACGCTGGTAGGCCGGGAGGTCGGCGGCGATCACGCGCAGCAAATAGTCCGGTGAGCCGAAGAGCCGCTGTGCTTCGACAATGTTGGGGTTAGCCGCCACGCGGTCCTCGAAGTCCGACATGGTGGTGCGGTCCACCTGGCGTAGGGTCACGAAAACGATCGCCTCGAATCCCAGGCCAATGGCCGCTGGATCGATGTCCGCCCGATAACCCCGAATCACGCCGGAAGCCTCGAGATCACGCAGCCGTCTATGGCATGGAGCCACGGTCAATCCAACCTTGGCCGCGAGCGCTGTGGCAGTCATTCGTCCATCCTCTTTGAGGTGTCGCAAAATAGTTCGGTCAATTCCATCAATCACGCAATTATCTTACCGACTCAGCGGCAAGCCGGGCTAAATATGGGAACACTTATGGGCAGATTTTTCATAAGGTTCATGATGTACCCACCAGCCAGGAGCCACTATGAATCCCCACCTCTTCCTCGCCTTCGTGATTGTCGCCGTCACCTTGGCCTGCACCCCTGGCGTTGATTGGGCATATTCGATCGCTGCTGGCTTGCGGCGGCGCAGCTTCGTCCCTGCCGTGGCTGGCCTGTGCACTGGATACGTCCTGCACACGGCCCTCCTGACGGCCGGACTCGCCGCCATTTTAGCCGGCGTTCCGGGGCTCCTTGGCTGGCTGACGATCGCGGGCGCCGCCTATTTGCTCTGGCTCGGCGTAAGCACCATACGCTCGTGGCGCGGCGCAAGCTTCAGCGCGGATGACGCCGTCGGGCAGTCCCGAAACCAGTTGCGCACCTTCCTGCAAGGCATGGGCACCAGCGGCATCAACCCCAAGGGCCTGCTGTTCTTCCTGGCACTGGTGCCGCAGTTCGTGAGCCCGGAAGCGTCGTTGCCGGTGCCGGTGCAGTCTGGAGTGCTGGGCCTCACGTTCGTGCTGTTCGCGGGCATCATCTACACGGCGGTGGCGATGACTTCCCGAAAGCTGCTGCATTCCCGGCCTTCCGCCGCACGCGTGGTGACCCTCGGCAGCGGCATCATCATGGTGGGGCTCGGGGCCGTTCTGATGGGCGAACAGCTGCTTCCGCTGCTCCGGTGACGCGAGCGTCAGGCGAGATCGCTCTGGCGTTCTGTTGCGGGGCGGCATATCGTCGGCTTCATGTCCGATGAGTTTTCAGCCCTCGTGGAGGCCTTCAAGAAGGTCGGTGTATCTAGGGCGTACGGCCCTCCCCTGCAGATCGGCGGAGAAGAACTGATCCCAGTAGCCTTGGTGTCCTTTGGGTTCGGAGGGGGCGGCGATGGAACCAATGCTGCGGGCGGTGGCGGCGGCGGTTTTGTGCTCCCGGTCGGGGTCTATGGCCGCAATGCCAGCGGACGCGTGACTTTCCAGCCGAACACCGTGGTTGTGATGGCCATGTTGCTGCCACTTGTCGGTGCGGTGGGCGTTTCCGTTCGAGGAGTCCTTCGCGCGCTTCGGTCGTAACCGCCCGGCCTAACCGCCAGGCTCGCCGAAGTCCTTGTTCCACAGCCGGCGCACCTCGACGTCCCTGCGGATCCCATCCACCGCCTCCAACTCGGTCCCTTCGGACTTACGCTGAGCCCGCTTGATGACAAGGGGATGCGGCGGGCGCGGGCCGGGTGCCGTCCGCCTGACCTCAAGCATCGACAGGGCCCGGTCCGTGAGTGCGTCATTGCGCAGGGCGAGGCTGGTCTTCTTCCTCCGGAGCACCTCGGCGAGTGCGGCTTGGGCCGCCGCCCGCTCCCCCAACGCCCGGAGCGACTGCGCCCGTATCAGCAAGAGCGCCGCCGAGAGGTCGTCCGCGTTGCGGAGCCCGTCCGTCCACCTGACGACGTCGGCGTGCCGCTCAAGTGCCGCCGCTGCGGTGCAGCGGGCCAGTGCGGTGGGCAACGACGGCGGCAGGCTAGCCAGGATGTCGAGGGCCTCCGCCGTCTGGCCTGTCTCCCGAAAACAGTGCGAGAGGGCAAGGAACACCGATTCCTCGCTGAACAAGACCCGAACATCAATCCGCTCGGCAACCTCGACCCGCGTGACCACCCTGCCAAGGCAACTGCCGGAGAACTGGCTGGCGGCGTCGTCGATCCGTACGGACAGGCCCCGCTGCAGCAGTTCCGACGCGCGCAGATATCCGCCGTGCTTGTACGCAAGCAGCCCGGCAAGCACGTAGCAAAGCCCGGCCCAGCCCGGGTAGGCGCGGGCCAGGGTGATGAGGCGGTCCGGCTCCGTGCTGGTAAAGATGGCGTCGTACACGGATTTGGCGGTCTTGCCGGCTAAGCGCTTGAGCTTGGGGACATCCCCGTCGACGTCGATCCGGCCAGCGGCCTTTCCCTTCAGGACGCCGGCAATCGCACCGCCCAGGCCCTCCGCGAGTCCACTCACCGAGGTGCGGACATGTCCGTCACGGAACGGTGTGATGTCCCTCGGGTCGCCGAAAATCGCTCCTTGAGTACCCGGAATCGATGGCTCACTCACGGTTGCCCCGCCGTCGCAGGATAATGCATTGCAGAATTGGGCATCACAGAACCATGCTAGCTGCGCTTTGTCCCACGCCCTCCCCTCTATTTCCCGGGTTTTCGGGAGTAAGATATCCTCGTCGGCAGGGTTCCGACTCCTTGCCGCGATGCGGCCCTCCATTTGAAGGGCCGATCGAAATCGTGATCGGGAGGAGCTATGACCACTGCTTCACATCCCGCGCAGCACCACCATGTGATGGGGCTGTCGCTGCACAACACAGCACTGGGTTTGGGCTGGGTTTTCCTGGCTGTTGGCGTCTTGGGATTTATCCCGGGCATCACCAGCAACTACGGCGCCATGGCCTTTGCAGGACATGACTCGGGCGCCATGCTTCTTGGAGTCTTCCAAGTATCCGTCCTGCACAACATTGTCCATTTGCTGTTCGGCGCGGCAGGCCTGTACCTCGCGAGGACTGGAAGGATGGCGCGCGGTTACCTCATTGGTGGCGGCGCAATCTACCTCGTCCTGTGGATCTACGGCCTCATCACCATGTCGAACATGAGCGCTGACTTCGTGCCCATGAACGCCGCGGACGACTGGCTGCACCTGGTTCTCGGTGTTGCCATGGTTGCCCTTGGCCTATGGCTTGGACGCGATGCAAGGGAGGAGTCGAAGAGCCGCGCCATGTAGCTCCCTGACTCCGCAGCACTCTGCAATGCACGACGACGGCCGCCCCTTTTGGGCGGCCGTCGCCTTGTGTCCTGGGTGCCCAGCCGTTCCGGGTTGCCTAGCGTTCCAGGTTGCCTAGCCGAGCAGCCGGTGCTCATAGGCGAAGGCCACCAGTTGAAGCCTGGTACGCAGCCCGAGCTTGCTGAGCACACTGCGCAAATGGGATTTCACTGTGGCCTCAGAGACAAACAAGCTCTCCGCCATCTCCGCGTTCCCCAAGCCTTTGGCCGCCAGCAGGAACACGTCACGCTCGCGCGGCGAGAGCTCGTCCATTACGGCGAGGTCCGGCCCGGCCACCGGCACCGTCCTGGCTGCGTGTTGGAAGAGCTCGTGCACCGAACCGGGCGCGATCACCGAGTATCCCGAGTAGACCGTCCGGATCGCGGCCAGCAGGAACTCCGGCTCCGCACTCTTGAGCAGGTATCCGCTGGCGCCCGCCTGCACGGCCTCAACTACGGCCTGGTCCCTGTTGAACGTGGTCAGGGCAATGATCTTGGGCTTGTCCACTCCTGCCGCATCGGCTTCCTCCGTGATACGACGCGTGGCCCCGACTCCGTCCAGCACCGGCATCCGAAGGTCCATCAGCATGACGTCCGGCCGCTGCTTGGCTGCGAGCGCCACGGCCTGTTCGCCGTCGTCCGCCTCCCACGCCATGTCCATGTCTGCTTGGCTCTGCACCAGCATGCGGATGCCGGCGCGGAAGAGGGGCTGGTCGTCTACCAAGGCAACCGTGATCTGCGCTTCAGCCACGTCCGGCGCTTTCCCGCTCAATGGACGACGACGGCGAAGCGCCTTCGAGTGCAAGCGCCGGCTCCTGCTCAATGCCCTTTGGGGACGCGGTTTCCTGGTCCGCAGCGCCTTCCAGGCCTTCTTCCGAGGGGAGAGGTACCGAGCGTGAACCGTAGGGGATGAAGACCGTCACACGGAACTGCTCGCCGTCGGGCCCGGAACTCAGCCAACCGCCGGCCATGTGTGCACGCTCCCGCATTCCGGGGATGCCGCGCCCCACACGCGCCACCTCATCGCCGTCGCCCGTCCCGCCAATCGAAACGGACGCCGGCAGTCCGGAAGCAACGTGCATGGTCAGCCCAGGGCCGCTCCAGTCGAAGTGAAGCCGCACAGCGGTGCCGCGCCCGCCGTGTTTGAGGGCGTTCGTGAGGCATTCCTGGACAATCCGGAAGACGGCGAGTTGCTGGCCCGCGCCAAGCTCAACCGGGACACCGGTCTCGCTCTGTTGGACCTTGAGGCTTCCTTGGCGCATTCGCTCCACAAGGGGCCCGACGTCGGTGAGCCGGGGCTGCGGGGTGACCAGGCCGTCGTCGCGCACTCCCTCGATGACGCGCTGGGCGTCCACCAATGCGTGGCGGGCCGACACCGCGATGTTCTCCAAGGCGTCGAGCACTGCTTTCGGTTGGTCCTGGCTGAGGTAGCGTGTGCCGTCGGCTTGCGCGGCAATGACCGCGAGCGAGTGTGCCAAGACGTCGTGGAGGTCGCGGGCGATCCGGGTGCGTTCCTGCTCCACGACGAGCTCCACCTCGGTCTCCTTGAGGTTGGCTTGGACGAGGTTCCGGGCTTTGAAGAGGCTTCCGCGTTCTTCGTAAAGGCGCAGCGCAATCCCGACGGCAGCACAGCTTGCAGCGATGAGAAGAAGGAAGGAGAAGAGTTGCCAACCGTAGTTGGCCAACGCGTACCTGTCGCCCATGAACAACTGTCTAAACCATCCAACGCCGCCCCCGTATCGCCACGAAAGCATGATGAACGTCATCACACCGGCGAAAACGACGTTGCTCCCGGCTACAACAAATTGCAGACGACCTCTCGCGGTCCACATGGAGAACCCCAAGCCAACGAAGGAACCCAAATAGATGGGCCAATCTTCGGAGTATGGCTGCGGGATAAAGTACACCAACTGCCCCATCAGCAAAGCGGCCGTGAACCCCAGAGAGAGGACAGGCCGCCACGCCGAGACGGCAATGGCGAATGCGGTCAGGATTAGTATCGCGAATCTTGACAGGATGAGCGTCCACAATTCGGGCCAATGGGCAATCCACGGAGCCATGGATCCCGCTTCCGCCACGCACCACAGGGCGAAAAAGATGACGGCCGCCGCGGGGGCGCCCCATTGCCGTGCAACTTTCAGTGTCTGTTCCATGTCAGCCACCCTATCCACGGCCCGGGACGCGTCGACGCCGATTCTGCCCTCCTGCGTCCGATCTCCACCCGGAAGCCAGCGGATTCATCCTTGGAGCCAACCCGAGACGTGAGCGAGCGTCTGTCAAAAAGGCGCTAAAGGTGAGCGAGGGTTGGTCGAGGCAAACGCTCCATCACATATCGGGCCCAAACCCCCAACGCTCCATCACATATCGGGCCGTGAGCTCGATCGGGCGGGGCCCTAACCGGCAACCGCGGCGACCCACACGCCAACTACCCAAGTGCTGGCCGCGAGGCAGGCCAACCCGAATTCCGCCAACATCCCCAAACCAGTGGCTTTGAGCGCGGCGCCACTGGAGACCAACGCCTTCTTGACGTCCTTGGTCCGCAGGAGTTCGCTCACGAGGAGTCCGACTGCGAACCCCACAAAGAGCCCCACCACCGGAAGAACGAACATCCCCACAATTCCCAGCACAATTCCGGCAAGCACCGATCGGTTGGGGATGCTGTGCTGCTTGAGCTTCCGGCCGGTGAGCACGGTGCTCGACGCCATGCCTGCCAGGACACATGCCGCGCCGATCCCGAAGACCACCCAGCCGGTCGTTCCGGCTCCACCCCAGATGGCCCATGCCAACAGGCTCAGTCCAATCAGGATGCTCCCCGGCAGTACCGGGATGATGGTGCCGACGACGCCTACCGCTATGGCCACGCCGCAAAGAACGGTCACTATCGCTTCGGCGTTCATGGGGCCCAGTCTAGGTGCGCGGCCAGAGCGACCTAAGCAAAGAACGACGGCGACCCTCCCCAGCACGGGAGAGTCGCCGTCGTCGGCTCTTGGGGCCGAAAGCGCGGGCTATTCAGCAGCCGCTGCGGCAACAGCCGCCGTGACCGCAGGCGCAACTCGGGGATCCAACGGACTGGGAACGATGTAATCGGCGGAGAGCTCTTCCTCGGCCAGCGCGGCGATGGCGCGGGCTGCGGCGATCTTCATGGCCGGGGTGATCCGGCGCGCGCCAGCGTCCAAAGCTCCGCGGAAAATCCCTGGGAAGGCCAGGACGTTGTTGATCTGGTTCGGGAAGTCGCTCCGGCCCGTGGCCACGACGGCCGCGTACTTGACGGCAACCTCGGGCAGGACTTCCGGGTCCGGGTTGGACAGCGCGAACACAATCGAATCCTGGTTCATGAGCTTCAGGTGTTCCTCGGCCAGTTTGGACGAGGAAACGCCGATGAACACGTCCGCGCCCGTAAGGGCTTCGGCGGGTCCCCCGGAAAGGCCGCGGGGGTTGGTCCGCTGGGCGAAGCGGGCCTTGACACTGCCCGAATCGGCCACCAGATCGGCGCGCTCGGCGTTGATGATGCCCTTGGAATCCAGCAGGACGACGTCCTTGACGCCCGCAGTCAGGAGGATCTCGGACACGGCGATCCCCGCGGCGCCCGCACCGGAAACCACAACCTTCAGTCCATCAAGTTCACGGCCGGTCACCTTGGCGGCGTTCGTCAGGGCCGCGAGAACCACGACGGCGGTGCCGTGCTGGTCATCGTGCATGACTGGGCAGTCGAGGGCCTCGATGAGACGCTCTTCGAGTTCGAAGCAACGCGGTGCGGAGATGTCTTCGAGGTTCACGGCACCGAAGCTTGGGCGCAAGCGGACCAAGGTCTCGATGATTTCGTCCACGTTGGTGGTGTTGAGGACCAGCGGAATCGAGTCCAGCTCGCCGAAAGCCTTGAAAAGCGCGGACTTTCCTTCCATGACCGGGAGGGAGGCGCTGGGGCCGATGTTGCCAAGACCCAGGACTGCGGTGCCATCGCTGACGACCACCACGAGGCGCTCGGCCCAGGTGTGCGTGCGGGCAAGCTCGGGATTGGCGTGGATCGCCCTGCTCACCTCAGCGACGCCGGGGGTGTAGGCAATGGAAAGGTCACGCTTGTTCAAGAGCGGCACGGTGCTGGAAACGGAGAGCTTGCCGCCTTCGTGGGCGGTGAAGATTTCCTCTTCGCTCAGCGCCAGGGCAGTCAGGTTCTGTTCAGGGGTGATGGTCTCGACGGACACGTCGTTGTCTCCTCAGGCTAGCCGTGAACCCACGGCACAATTCGGGCAGGTATCGAGGCTTCGGTGCCGAACCAAAGGGTGGGTGGTCCGTGCTGTGAAACTCCTGCGGATATGGGCTGCTAGCCGCTTGGGTCCTGTCTTCGTAGACAGGTGCTTGATAGGAAGACTAGAGACATCCAGCCATAAACACATACTTTTGGTCATAGTGGTCTAGACCAGTTACGCCAGTTGCCGGGAAAAGCTACGCGTCCGCAATCAACTTGCAGGCGTTCTTCAGGTCCTTCTCGGCATCGAAAAGCGAGATCCGACGGCAGTTGACCGACTGGACCAGACCACTGATCACGTGCACCAGAATCCGCGCCCTGCCAGCGTCGCCGATCGCCGCCGCGACCATCTCGGCAGAGAGAACTTCGATGTCTCGCAAAAGCACGGGGATGTCGCCGTCGCGGGTATCCCACGTGCGGGAAAGACAGTGTTCGACGGCGGGCTGCATGACCCGCATGTGGAAAATCTCCATCCCGAGACCGGTGAGTTCCTGCTGGCTGCACCGCGAAGACGCCGGCTTGGCATCATTGAGTTCCCGTAGCTGCTGGCGGTAGACCGCGAGCATCAGATGGACCGTAGACGGGAAGTAGCGGTAGAGCGTCCCAAGGGGAACATGGGCCCGGGTGGATACGTCCGAAAGGCTCACGGTATCGAACTGCCGCTGGGCGAAACCTGCGGCAGTCTTCAGTATCCGGGCGTAGCGCAGTTGCTGTCTCGGCGTGGTGGGAGCAGCCGCCATTTGGGGCAACCCCGCGGCCAGATCCAGCGAATACGGTTCCAAGGAGTTCGGTTCGGACATTTCCGGCGTTCTGTTGGTTTGGGCTTCGTTCTGGGAGATTGCGCGGCCCCCCAAAGACCGGGCGCGTCCTGACAATGATACGGCAGCAAGTTGTCCGTTCCCTGAGAAAGGATTCGCAGGCCTACGCGACGCCCTTGATCTTCACCACGAATACGGCGCCCAGCAGGCCGATGACGGCTGCGGCCACGTATAGCGAAACGTAGCCACCCCAGAACGCAACAAAGGGATAGGCAATGAGCGGCGCGATCACCTGTGGCATGGAGTTGGCCACGTTGATCACACCAAGGTCCCGGCCCCGGTCCAGCGCAGTGGGCAGCACTTGGGTAATGAGGGCGAAGTCGACCGCCAGGTAGGCACCAAAGCCGATACCGAGCACTACCGCGCCAGCAATGGCGCCTGTCCAGGTGGGGTCGAACCCGAGGATCAAGGCAGCTAGCGAAATGACGATGGAGGAGATAATGACGAGGGGTTTCCGTTTGCCCATGCGGTCGCTGATGGCACCTCCCACCACGCTTGTGACGATCACCATGACGGCATAGAGGCCCGTGAGGATGAGAACCCCGAACTCAGGCTTGATCCCCTGCATTTCCTCAAGATGCACAGCATCCTTGAGGAAGAAGAGCAAGTACAACGTGACCAGGTGGTTGCCGACATTGACCAGGAATCTCGTCAGCCAGGCCCACGCGAAATCCGGATACTTGACCGGCGAGACCCAGAACCCCTTGAGAAAGGTCCACAGCCCGAACGGTGAGCGGTCCCCCGCCGGGAGCCGGACGTCGTCGTTCTTGAAAAGATAGAGCACGACGCCGGCCAGCAGCGCAGCGGCACACACGATGTAACCGAGGGCAAAGTTCCCCGAAACCACCGAGGCGATCACCGCGCCCGCCAGGATCCCCACGGTCTGGCCCATGGCAGCAAGGCCTCCGACCCCGCCTCGCTGTTGCACCGGCACCCGGTCCGGAATAGCCGCCGTGATGGCCGCATAGGCTCCATTGCAGCCAGCCTGGACGAGGCACCACAGAATAGTCATGACTGCCACGTTCGGAGCACCTGCGAGGGCCACCAGGGCTGCCGCGCCGAGGATGGCACCGAAGAGCACCCACGGTACGCGCCGTCCGAAGCGTGACGTGGTGCGGTCGCTGAAGGCACCGAACAGGGGGTTCGCCACCAGGGACACCGCGGCGCCGCATCCCGTAACAAGCGCAAGGATTGCTTGCTTCTGGTCTTCGTCAAAATGGATGGCCTGCTGCCCAAGCAGCACCTGGATGGGGCCGAAGAAGGCAGCGTTGATGCCCACATTGACCAGCACCACTCCCGTGACCCACAAGGAGCGGACGCGCTCAACAGGCTCGGCGAGCGCCGTCGTCGAACCTTGTGTTTGGGCAGGATCGTGGGCAGGATCCGTCACGGGTCTTTCGGGCAATGAACCGGGCAGATCGGACAGGCTCATGGCGGTGCTCCCCTAGCGGCTTGATGTGTGGATTTCAGCGTAGCGCTGTGGGGGTCCGTCAGACGGCCCTGGCCCGGGCAAGTGTCGAGGAGCGGGCGATTCTCTTCGCTGAAGGGCCGGAGGGTCCGGAACCGCTGTGGCTGTGGCTCAACGAGTCCGGCCTGCCTTTTAGGCCGGCGTCCTGGGAGGGCGTGTTCCGGACGGCCACGGAACGGTGCGCGATAGCGCTGTCGGGAGAAATGGGTGATGCTCCGTTCTGCACCCCGCATGTGTGCTGGCATTCTTTCTCGCTCTATATGCTGGTCGCCCTCCACCACGCGATGGATGTCCGGTTTGGCCTGACATCGAAGGAGCGCCGGGACTTCCGCCTCCTCTATGGGGATCCCTGGCGGATGGTCCAGGACCTTCTCGGCCACGCGGACGTCGAAACCACCCGCAGGATCTATCTGGCCCCGGTCTCCGACCTCCAGCTCCATTCGCTGATTTCCTCGCCTGCACCTGGCTCGGGTGACCCGGAGGACGGGGCAGCCGATGATGTCTCCTGGATTCTGACCCGGCTCGCAGCCCTCGCAAAAGGTACGGGCACGCGGCGGGATACCCGACAGCGAAAGACGGCTCCGGAAGGAAACAACCAGACTCAAACGGTTGCGGGAAAACGACGGAAAAGTCATCCAGCAACTGAAAGCGGACAACGAAGCCCTTATCGGAGCCCTCCACCTCGCACAGCTCCAAAACGAGGAGCTCCGACAGCGAGTGGCAGAGTCCGGAAGCAAAGTCCATACCATCGGCAGATCGTGACACACCCGGGTGGCGTCGAGGGAATAACCTCCGCCACCCAGGTGCATCACGAGCTCGTTGATCAGCGGTCCAAATGCCAAAATTCCAGAACGAACTGGGCCATGAAGGACGGCGGCAACGGGTTTGCCTGTTGAGGCCTGGTTGACCACGGCACCTGACTGTAGTTCGGGCTGACAAGCAACTGCAACTCAGTCGAAGACAACGACCCTGAACCTCGGAAGGACACCCGGACGCTACGGTCAATGGACCCGGTGCGGACCGCATACTTCTCCATTCACAAGAAAACACTTGCCAAAAGGGTTTCCAGGTACAAGAATGATAGCGGTTTCAAAAGTGCCGCAGATCACACTCTCTCCGGCGAAACCATCCGCCCACCCCTGGAACACGCGACACATGAAGGACGCCGACCTTGCTTGAAAGCGCTATCATCCTCCCTGACTCCCTCACGTCGCTCTGCCAGGCGCCGACGGGGGCCCCTGCTGTGGAGCGCATCAGCTGGTCCACCGTCGGCCTCAGCCTGAGCTTCGGCCACTCCTCCGACTCCCCACTGCACCTGCTCGCCCTGGAATCGGGATCTCTCTCGGTCGACTTCACCTCGCCGCTGGCCCTGGTGGAGGTTCTCACTGCGGGCCGGGGACATGTCCTCGCGAACAGCCGTCTGGTCCAGACTTCGATCGGCGCGGACCTGCGCTACGTTGCCTACGAGGTGGAACCGGACGGTTCTTCGATCCGCTTCTTCCTGGCTACGCCCGACGGTATCCGCGTTGAGCTGTCCATTGCCGGGAAGGACGGTGCATTCCGCGCCGACGTCAGAGTGGAGAACGCCAGCGAGCAAGATGTGCTCCTCACAGCAGTGACGAGCTGGGTCTCGGCGCTTGGCGCGACTGCAGGAGGGCCGGCTGCAGACCCGGCAGGTGATTGGCGCCTCGTGGAGGGCTCCAGCGACTGGCTCGGCGAGGGCCGGTGGACGGAGGCGGTGCTGCGTGCCGGAGGCTTCCTGCCTGGACTGGGGCAGGGCCTGACCGGGCACACTCCCCGTTCGGCGGTTGTCCGAACGGCGAACGGAACGTGGTCCACTGGAGGGCACCTTCCGGTTGCCGGGACCGTTTCGGAAAAGCAAGGTCTGGCGTGGCTGTGGGAGGTCGCCCATAACGGCCCGTGGCGCTGGGAGGTCGGCGAGCATAAAGGTGACTGCTATTTCGCGGTTTCCGGGCCGACGGACCGGGACCACCAGTGGTCGCAGCCCCTTGCGCCCGGGGAATCGTTCACCGCGGTCCCCGCAGTTGTCGCCGTCGGCAGGGACCTGAGCGGGGCAGCAGCCGCACTCACTTTCGCCCGCCGGCGGGCGCGCCGGGCCCACCCGGACAACCTCAAGCCAACCATGGTGTTCAACGACTATATGAACACGCTCAACGGTGACCCCTCGACGGCGAAGTTGCTGCCCCTCGTGGACGCGGCCGCATCGGTCGGCGTGGAGACCTTCTGCATCGATGCGGGCTGGTACTCGAACTCCGCCGACTGGTGGGACAGCGTGGGCGAATGGAAACCCTCCAGCACCCGTTTCCCCAAGGGGCTGGGCGAGGTCATCACGGCGATCCGCTCCCGTGGCATGGTCCCTGGGCTCTGGCTTGAGCCGGAGGTGGTCGGCGTCAACAGCCCGATGGCACAGTCCCTGCCCAAGGAGGCATTCCTGCTCCGCGGGGGCTTCCGGGTCGAGGAGCAGGGGCGCTACCACCTGGACCTGAGGCACCCCGCGGCACGGACACACCTGGACGGTGTCATCGACCGGCTCGTCGCCGAGTTCGGCATCGGATACTTCAAGTTCGACTACAACATCGACGGCGGCCCCGGCACCGACCATCAGTCCCCCAGCGTCGGCGCCGGGCTGCTGGGCCACAACCGGGCACATCTGGCGTGGATCGACGGCGTCCTCGACCGGCATCCCACCCTGGTGCTGGAAAACTGCTCCTCGGGCGGCATGCGCACGGACGCGGCATTGCTGTCGCGGATGCAGGTGCAGTCCACCTCCGACCAGCAGGACCCGATGCTGTATCCGCCGATCGCGGCCTCGGCCACGCTGTCGATGCTCCCCGAAACGGCCGCGAGCTGGGCCTACCCGCAGCCGGATATGACCCCGGAGGAGAGCGCGTTCACCCTCGTCACCGGCCTCTCGGGCCGCTTCTACCTTTCCGGCAACCTCCACCGAATGGATGCTGCCCAGCTCACTTTGGTCCGGGAGGCCGTCCACGCGGCACGCTCCCTGAGACCGAACCTCGTGCGGACGACCCCGGCGTGGCCGCTGGGCCTGCCCGGCTGGAACGACCGGTGGATCGCTTCCGCCCTTCACACGCCCGAGCGGGTGGTCCTCTCGATCTGGGACCGCGGCGAAGGCGCCGACGAGGCTGTCCTGCACCTGCCCACCCTCGCGGGCCGCGACGTCGACGTCGCCACAGTTTTCCCCCGGTCGCTCCCGGCCTGGGAGACCCGGTGGAATGCCGTTACCGGCACCCTTACCGTCCGGTCCACTGTCAAGACACCGACAGCCCGGGTATTCATACTTACACCGTCAGCCCCGACGGCGTAGGCACCAGCACCAACCTCCGTATCCCCACCATCCCCCTTCCGAAGGAAAATAGGAATCATGAAGCATGCATGGAAAGGCGCCATCGCCGCCGCCGTCGTGACCGGCGCGCTGCTCACCGGCTGCAGCAGCCCGGCCGCACCCGGCGCAGCCTCCGGGCCGGCGGCGTGGCCGGCGCAGTCGACAAAGCTCGACGGCGTCACCCTCACCATCTGGGCCGCCCAGAACTCGAACAAGACCCCGCAGTCCGTCATCGACGGATTCCAGAAAGCCACCGGCGCCAAGGTCAATGTCGTCACCATCCCGGACCCGTACGAACAAGGTGTCCAGACAAAAGTCGCCACGGGCGACAAGCCCGATCTGGCGTTCTGGCAACCGACAGCTTCGGAACTGACATCCCTCAACGCGACCCAGAACCTGCAATCACTTGACGGTGCTCCATGGGTGTCCAAGTACGACGCGAACCTCGGTGACATCACCGGACAGCTGAACGGAACCCGGTACGCCGCGCTCATCAGCAGCCCCGCCGTCGAGGGCGTCTACTACAACAAGGAAGTCTTCGCCAAGGCCGGCATCACCAGTACCCCGAAGAACTGGGACGAGTTCCTCGCCGACGCCCGGCTCATCAAGGGCAAGGGCACCACCCCGTTCTATGACTTCGGCGGCGGGGTCCCGTGGGCCACGCAGTGGTGGGTCCAGGTCCAGCTTGCCGACGCCGCCAAGGGCGGGCTCTGGGACCGGGTCAACAGCGCCAAGGAGAAGTTCACCGATACCACCATCCAGAAGGCCGTCGACAACTACAACGGCCTGATCAAGGAAGGCCTGTTCAACAGCAACCTCAAGACCGCAACCTTCGAAGACCAGGGCAAGGCCCTCCTCGCCGGCGACGCTGCCATGACGGTCCAGGTGAACTCCTTCTTCGGCCAGCTCCAGGCCATGTCCGACACGAGCACGCTCAACCAGAAGATCGGCTTCTTCCCGATCTCCCCGAGCGGCAACGTCGGCACATTCATCCCCGACCAAAGCAACGCCCTGGTGGCCTTCAAGACCGGCGATGCCACGCGCGAAGCGGCCGCCCGCCAGTTCCTCTCCTACTGGCTCGGCGACGGCTATGCCGGCTTCGTCAAGGCCCAGTCGACCGTCTCGATCGTGAAGGGCGTCGACACCCCGTCCATCGTCCCGGACGCCCTCAAGGCTGCCGCGGCCTCGATTCCCACCTCGGTCGGATCGATGCAGGCACTCGCCACCGCCAACGCTGACCTGTACCTGAACCTGGGCGATATGATCCAGGGAACCAAGACCCCGCAACAGGTGACGGAAGCGACCCAGCAGCAGTTCGCCAGCCTGGCCAAGGCCCAAGGCGCCAAGGGCTTCTGACAAGCCGGTGCCGGGCCGGACAACCGGCCCGGCACCAGCCGGCAAGCTCATTCAGCGCCAAGCCGACGTAACCACCCAGGAAAGTCTCATGACCGCACAACTCTCCCGACCGCGCCCGGGCACCGCCGCCCGGTCCAGCGCCCCCCGGCCCAAAACCGGCCGCCGCCGGCAGGACCACCCCGCGTGGTTCCTGATCCCGGCCGTGGCGGTCCTGATCGTGTTCTTCTTCATCCCGACCCTGTTCAACTTCTTCTACGCCTTCACCGACTGGTCAAGCTTCAAGACGAAAATCAACTTCGCCGGCCTGGACAACGTCGCTTCCCTCCTCCAGAACGGCAGCCTGCTCGCAGACCTGCGCACCACGCTCGTCTACGCCGTCCTGGTGGCCGTCTTCCAGAACCTGTTCGGCCTCATCCTCGCCCTGGTCCTCGAAGCCGACACCCGTATCAACCGCGCCGCCCGCGTGGCCTTCTTCGTCCCGGTCGTCATGTCCGCCCTGGCCGTCGGCTACATCTTCCGGGCCGTGCTCAAGCCCGACGGTGTCTTCAACGCGATCCTCGGGACCATCACCGGCCAGCACGTCGACATCGCCTGGCTCGGCAGCACCACATGGACCATCGTCGTCGTCTCCCTCATCCACGCCTGGAAATGGATGGGCCTGTCCATGCTCATCTACCTCGCCGGACTCAAAACCATCTCCACGGACGTCCTCGAAGCCGCCCGCATCGACGGAGCGTCCTGGTGGAGGACACTCAGGGCCATCCGCTTCCCCCTCCTTGCCCCAGCCATCACCTTCAACGTGGCCACGGCCCTGCTGGGATCCATGAACGGCTTCGACATCGTGCAGGCCACCACCGGCGGCGGCCCGGGCGGAAGCACCGAACTGCTGAACATCTTCATATTCCGCACCTTCGGCCAGGGACTCTTCGCCCAGGCGACCACCATGAGCCTGGCACTGTTCCTTATGGTCACGATCCTGGCCTTCCCCGTCATCACCTTCCTCAGGAAACGAGAGGACGTTCTCTCATGACCGTCACCGGCGTACCGTTGCCCACCACCAAAAACAGCCCGGGCCGATCCGCCCAGCGTGGAAACACCTCGAAGCGCCGCAGGCTCCTCCAACCTGCCCTGGCAATCGCCCTGGTAGCACTGCTCCTGGGGATCCCGTTCTGGCTCGTGATCGCCACCGCCGGGAAAAACCAGGCAGAAGCCCTCAACCCCAACCTCGCACCACCCAGCCAATGGCAGCTGCTCGAGAACTTCGCCACCGTCTTCCAGCAAGGCCGGATGATACCGGCCTTCTTCGGCAGCCTCCTGATCATGGTCGCCTCCGTCGCCGCAGTCCTCGCCCTCGGTTCGATGGCCGCCTGGATCCTCGCACGCCGGCGCGGCAAGGGCATTGCCATTGTCTACGCCCTGGCCATCAGCGGCATCGTCCTGCCACCGGCCGTCGTCACCATCGTCATGCTGCTGCGCCAGCTGGGACTCGCCGGCACCGCGGCCGGGATCATCGGGGTCTACGTGGGCATGTACATGTCGACGGTCATCTTCTTCGTCACCGGTTTCGTCCGGACGATCCCCGCCGAGCTCGAGGAAGCCGCCCGGGTCGACGGCGCGAAGCCGATCCACATCTTCGTCCGCATCATCCTGCCGCTTCTTGGCCCGACGATCGCCACCGCAACCATCCTGATCTGCCTTTACGTCTGGAACGACGTCTTCTATGCGCTGTTCGTGATTGGCGGCCGGCTCGACACGCTTCCCCTGAACCTGTACCAAGTGGCAAGCAGCGGCCTGTACCTGCAGAACTGGCACCTGATCTTCGCGTACATCATCCTGATGAGCCTTCCGCTGCTCCTGACGTTCGTCTTCATGCAGCGCAAGATCATTTCCGGTATCACGAGCGGCGCCGTCAAATGAGCCAGACCACATCTTCCCCCTATGATGAGCCCATGCCCCACTCCGCGCCCCTCGACCGGACCGCCACCATCTCCGACGTCGCGCGGCTGGCCGGAGTGTCGGTGCCGACCGTCTCCAGGGTCCTCACCGGCGCGGCACGGGTCAGCGAGGACAGAAGGCGGCGCGTTGACAAGGCAATCGCCGCCCTGGGATACCGGCCCAGCGCCGCCGCCCAGGTCCTCGCCTCCGGGCGTTCCACCACCATCGCGATCCTCGCCGCCAACACCTCCCGCTACGGCTACGCGGAAGCGATCCGCGGCGTCGAGGAATCCGCCCGCGCCGCCGGGTTCGCGGTCATCATCGTCGTCGTCGAAAGCGAACGGGACGACGAGGTGCGCGCCGCCGCCGACGCGGTCCTTCGCCAATCGGTCGCCGGCGTCGTCGTACTCAAATTCGACCCGCCAGGAGTCGCGGCCCTCAAAGCCCTGCAGTCCGCCATTCCCGCGGTGGCGCTCTCCGGCGTCCCCGAGGCGGGCGTCCCCCAGGCAGTCCTCGACGAATCCGAAGCCGCCGCCGCACTCACCGAGCACCTGCTCAGCCTCGGCCACTCCACCGTGCACCACGTCCGGATCCCGCCCTCGGGCAAGGAAGACGGCCGCACCACCGGATGGCGCCTTGCCCTCCAACGCCACGGCATCCCGACGCCCCCGATCGAAGACGTCTCCTGGGACGTCTCCACCGCCCACGAAATCGGAGTCCGCCTCGCCAGCGACCCCGCCGTGACCGCGATCTTCTGCGGAAACGACGAAACCGCCATGGGCGTCATCCGCGGCATCCACGACACCGGCCTGAACGTGCCCGACGACATCAGCGTGGTCGGCTTCGATGACCACCCGCTGGCCCCGATGTTCATCCCCGCACTCACCACGGCACGCCAGGACTTCGCCGAGCTCGGCCGCCACGGCACGGCCCAACTCCTCGCCCTGCTCAAAGGCGAATCTCCGCTTGCGCTTGAGACCGTGGAACCTCCTCTGGTCTTCCGGGAAAGCACCGCGCTCCCGTCCTCGCGCCGGCGTTGAGGCACATCCGCCCGTCCGGCGCTCTCTAACCGAGTCAATTGCCCCCTCCGAGCTGCCCCCACAAGGCTCCTGAAAGCGCTTTCAGTGGCCTTGTGGGAGCCGCCCTTCCGCGCGTTCCGCATCCAGATACTCACGCATAATACAAAGGAGTACATCTTGCACACCGACCCAAGAAACCGCCGGCGGATCGCCACCCGCAGTGCGGCCGCGGCAGCGGCGACGCTTGCCCTGGGCGTGGGCTGCCTCATCGGCAGCCCCGCGGAAGCGGCCACGACGGACACACTCAATGTCGACCTATCCCAGACCACCGGGACATTCCGCGGAGGCGCCAGCGGAGCACTGTACGGACTCAGCGACGACGGCGTGCCCACGTAGGCAGTACTCGACGGCGCCCGCGTCACGAACATCTCGCAGAAACCGCCGGGAGGGGCACAACACCCCAACGGCGACGCGCTCGACGTCGAGAAGGAATTCTTCGCCTCCGGCCAGAAGGACATCTACGTCTACGTCCAGGACGAGTACCCCGACTGGGCCTACAACAAGGGCGTACGCCCGGGCTCCACCAACGGCGTCTGGGACTATCTGCCCATCCTCCAGGCCGCCGTCGACAAGATCGCAACCACGTCCGCGCACCCGGAAAACTACATCTTCATCCCGTTCAACGAGCCCGACGCCGGCAACTGGACCGCCACCGCCCGCGTGTACCTGCCCCAAGGCCTCAACGAGCTAAACGTCACCGCACCCAACGGTGCCACCGTCAACGGCATCACCACACTCCGCGGCGCCTCCCAGAAGGCATCGGACACCGACGCCGCCAACGTATACCGCTCAGAGGCCGAAGCCCTCCCCTTGGCCGGCACCGCACGAGTGCAGACCGTCGCCTCCGGGACCGTCCGCGATGTCGGATACATCGGGAACGGCGCGGGCAACACCCTGAGCATCCCGCGCCCGAGCGGGTTCGGCGCCGGCGACTACCAGCTCGTTCTCGGAGCCGCCAACGCAGACAAGTCCACGTCAATCAACTACAACCCCCAACTGATCAGCCGCTTCCTCAACATCACCGAGACCGGGGCCGCAACCACCCGAACCGTATTCCGCCACAACTACGCCTGGAACAGCTACTGGGACAAAACCGTCCCCCTCAGCCTCACCACCGCCGGCGGAACCCTCGTGCTCGGAAACCCCACCGCCTACGGACCCGACATCGACACCGTGACCCTCGCGAAACTCGTCGCCGGAACACCCACGATCCAATAGGTCCATCAACCACGAAGAAGCCCGCCCGGGACCAAATTCCCAGGCGGGCTTCGACGTTTTGCGAATCCACTTACAGTCAGAAAACGCTCAATGACGGGCGAACGTTGGAGATCGTAAAGGCGCTACAGGGCGCCGAAGCGCCCAGGTAACCGTGAAGCTTGAAGACACCTATGTGGACAAGTGCACCGACCCGGACGCGCTAGGGTGAGCCCGCACCCGTTAGGGTAACTCCAACGGACCGAGGAGGATCAACGATAAACATGCCAGCAAACTCCATCAACACCGCCGATCTTTACGACGAGCGCGCGGAAGATCTTGAGTCGATATCACTGCAGTTCCAGGACCTCGGCGGCGTCTCCCACTTCAGCGGCCCCGCGCGCACCATCAAGTGCTTTGAGGACAACGCACTCGTAAAGACTGTTCTGGCAACCCCTGGCGATGGCGCGGTGCTGGTCGTGGACGGCTACGGCTCGCTGCGCACAGCCCTGATGGGGGACATGATCGCCGAGAGCGCGGTCGCGAACGGCTGGGCCGGCGTCGTGATCAATGGGGCCATTCGGGATCGCATGGCGATCGCGAAGCTGCCTTTGGGCGTCAAGGCCCTCGGAAGCAACCCCAAGAAGAGCTCCAAAGTGGGCCGTGGAGAAGTGGACATCGCCTTGGTGATTGATGGAGTTCACATCGAACCCGGCAACCTGATCTACTGCGATCCTGACGGGATTCTCGTAGAGCGGTGACAATTTTCTCCCCATTCGGGTAAGACAGGGAATACGGGATCGATTAGGATAGTTACTGAAAGCAACTATCCTGCTTAATCCCCCTTTTCTTCGACCCCTTGGAGAAGCAATGTCCAAAGCCACGCCCGTTAGGGCCGCCGGCGAGGTCCTGACGCACCGTCAGACGCTCACCGTCATGGTGGGCCTCATGCTCGGCATGTTCCTGTCCTCCCTGGATCAGACCATCGTGTCCACTTCCATTTACACGATCGCCAACGACCTCGATGGCCTGTCCTTGCAGGCATGGGCTACCACGGCGTACCTCATCACGTCCACGGTGAGCACTCCGCTATACGGCAAGCTCAGCGACATCTTCGGCCGCCGCCCGCTCTACCTGGCCGCGATCCTGATCTTCCTGGCCGGCTCGCTGTACGCCGGTTCGGTGCACTCCATGACCGAGCTCGCCATTGCTCGCGGCATCCAAGGCATGGGCGCCGGCGGTCTGCTGGCACTCGCCCTGACCATCATCGGCGACATCGTTGCCCTCAAGGACCGCGCAAAGTACCAGGGCTATTTCATGTCCGTCTTTGGCGTTTCCTCGGTCCTCGGTCCCGTGGTCGGCGGCGCTTTCGCTGGCTCGTCCAACATCCTCGGCTTCGACGGCTGGCGCTGGGTCTTCTTCATCAACCTGCCCATAGGCCTGGCCGCCTTGGCCGTGGTGTTCCTTTACCTGCACCTGCCCGCGAAGCACGTCAAGCAGAAGATCGACTACTGGGGCGCGGCGGCCATCACCTTGGCGATCGTTCCGCTGCTGCTGGTGGCCGAACAGGGACGCAGCTGGGGCTGGACCTCCGTCAACTCTTGGATCTGCTACGGGCTGGGCTTCGTTGGCATCGTCGCGTTCTTGCTGGTTGAGAAGCGCGCAGGCGACTACGCACTGATTCCCCTGCGGCTCTTCAAGAACATCACCTTCGGCCTGTCCTCCCTGCTGAACTTCATCATCGGCATCGGCATGTTCGGGGCCATCGCAATGCTCCCCATGTACCTGCAACTGGTCAAGGGCCTCACCCCCACCGAGGCCGGCCTCATGATGATCACCTTCACGGTGGGTATCCTCTTCGGTTCCATTACAGCGGGGCGGACCATCTCGGCGTCGGGCGTTTTCCGGATCTTCCCGATTCTCGGCACGGCCATCCTGACGGCGGCTGCCGTTGTCATGGGCCTGTCCCTTGGCGTGGACACCGGTTTGTGGGTTCCCGGCCTGATCGCCGTGTTCTTCGGCATGGGCCTGGGCTTCTGCATGCAGCCGCTCACCCTCGCCATGCAGGTGTCCGTACCGCCGAAGGATATGGGCGTGGGCACCTCCACCGCGGCGTTCTTCCGTTCCATGGGCGGCGCCGTGGGTACCGCAGTGTTCATCTCGATGCTCTTCAGCCTGGCGGCGGACAAGATCGCCTCGGGCATGAAGGACGCAATCGGGAACGCGGACTACCTCAAGGTGCTCAAGGATCCTGCGGTTGCCGCCGATCCCGCCAACGCCAAGCTGTACGACTTCTTCAAGAACGGCGCCAGCAACGATTCGCTGAACGACACCAGCTGGCTGCACCACGCCAACCCGGTGCTCACCAGGCCTATAACCGAGGGTTTCGCACAGTCGATCGACGCCGTCATGCTGACCGCAGCGGCGCTGACTGGCCTCGCGTTCCTGATCAGCTTCGCCCTGCCGAACAAGAAGCTGACGGACCCGAAGGCAGCCGCGAAGGAATCCGTTTCCGCGCACTAGGTTCCGCTAGGCACCAAATCGCGTCACGGCAGGCAGTCTTTTGGACTGCCTGCCGTTGTCGTTTCCAGCGTTTGCGCGGTGGAGTGCCCGACGGCGGCGCGAAAGTCTGCGTGGCGTGACACGGCCGACGTCGCTGGCCGCGTTGAGGTGCCTGCCCGACGGCGGCGCGCGTCACTGACTGGAAGTTCACGCTGACGGCGTGCCACACTGTGTAGCGCGAGTGCACCGGCGTCCCCGTCGGATTCAGCAGCCGACGACGACCGCGCCGCACAATCCCCCACACTTCCCCAAGGGAGAGCCATGCCCATTTCCAGCCCTGACAGCCATTCCGGCGTCCCACGCAGGGTAATTGGCCTTGCCGTTGCCGGAGCTGTGGGCGGGTTCCTCTTCGGCTTCGACTCCTCGGTGGTCAACGGCGCAGTGGATGCGATGAAGGACGAATTCGCGCTGAGCGAGGCCGTCACGGGCTTCGCGGTGGCGGTCGCCCTGCTCGGCTGTGCCGCGGGAGCTTATCTTGCGGGCAAGGTGGCCGACCGCTACGGCCGCATTCCCGCCATGAAACTTGGTGCCGCACTCTTCCTGGTCAGTTCCATCGGGACGGGCATGGCTTTCAGCATCTGGGACTTGGTTTTCTGGCGGCTGGTGGGCGGTCTGGGCATCGGCCTTGCGTCCGTGATTGCACCGGCCTATATTTCGGAAATCTCGCCGCGCCAGGTCCGCGGGCGGCTCGCGTCGCTGCAGCAACTGGCGATCACCACCGGCATTTTCGCGGCCCTGCTGTCCGATGCCGTCCTGGCGACGTCCGCGGGAAGCGCCCACCACGCTTTGTGGCTCGGTATTGACATCGCCTGCGCCGTACCAGCAGCGGTCTACGGCCTGATCGCCTTCCGACTGCCGGAATCCCCGCACTTCCTGGTCCTTAACGGCAAGGAGGACACCGCACGCAAGATCTTTGACACCCTGATGCCCGGCGACGACACCGAACGCCACATCCGCGAGATCCGCGACTCCATCCAGCAGGACAAGCTCTCCACCACAAAGGGCTCGCTGCGTGGCAAGGCGTTTGGCCTTCAACCCGTGGTGTGGATCGGCATCATCTTGTCGGTGCTGCAGCAATTCGTCGGCATCAACGTGATCTTCTACTACTCCACCACCCTGTGGAAGGCAGTTGGCTTCCACGAGCAAGATTCCCTGGCCATCTCCGTGGCAACGTCCATCACCAACATCTTGGTCACCCTCGTGGCAATCGCGCTCGTGGACCGCATCGGCCGACGTCCCATCCTGCTGACGGGATCCATCGGCATGGCCGTGTCCCTGGGTGCTATGGCGATCGCCTTTTCTTCCGCCACCGGGACGGGTTCGTCGGTGTCCTTGACAGGCGCCTGGGGTCCCGTAGCCTCGGTGGCCGCCAACGTGTTCGTGGTCAGCTTCGGCGCATCGTGGGGACCGTTGATATGGGTGCTTCTAGGAGAGATCTTCCCCTCACGCATCCGCGCCCGCGCGCTCGGCCTGGCCGCTGCAGCCCAGTGGATCGCCAACTTCGCCATCACCTTGAGCTTCCCCATCATGGCGGCCGGTTCGCTGCCGCTGACTTACGGCATGTACGCACTGTTCGCCGCGGCGTCGTTCTTCTTCGTCATGTTCAAGGTGCCCGAGACAAACGGCATGTCCCTCGAGCAAGCTGACACCCTGTTCATCCCGAAGGGCTCCAAGCCGGCGGAGCTTGCGATTACGCCCAAGTAGCCCGCCCTCACCCCCCCTACACGAGGTGCGGTTCGTGCGACCTTAGGAACCGGCGACCGCCCACGGCCACCATGATCGCGAACGCCAGGGCACCCGCCGCGGCAAAGAACGGAACCTGCGGGCCGAAGTGCTCGCCCAGCTGGGCTGCGGCAAACGGAGCCAGCGCCCCGCCCATCCAGCGCACAAAGTTGTAACCGGCGGAGGCCACGGGGCGCGGCGAATCGGAGACTTCCATGGCCAGTTCGGTGTAGAGCGTGTTGTTGATGCCCAGCAGGGCCCCGGCCACAATGACCAGTACGACGACGGCGGTCACCGAGTGCCCCGCGGCCAGTCCCAGACCGGCGAGGTCCAGAAGGAGGGCTCCGAGGGTGCCGACCAGGACGTTGGTTGTACCGAAGCGACGCTGCAGCGCGGGTGCCACGAAGACTGAGAACACGGCCACGGCCACGCCCCAGCCGAAGAACACTGCGCCGATACCGTAGGCATCCATCCCCAGGATGAACGGGGTGAAGGCCAGGATGGTGAAAAAGCCGTAGTTGTAGAACAGGGCACTAGCTGCCGTGGTGCGGAGGCCTTTGTGGCCCAAGGCGAGGAGCGGGTCACGGAGGCGTGCCTTCGCTGCCGGGGCCGGAGTATTGGGCAGAAGGACCATCAAGGCAATGAAGGAAACAGCCATAAGGACAGCCGTGCCGAAGAACGGTGCGCGCCATTGCCAGCCACCAAGGAGTGCTCCGAGCAACGGGCCGAGCGAAATGCCCAGACCGAGGGCGGCCTCGTACAGAATGATGGCAGTTCCCGTTCCGCCACTCGCGACGCCGACAATCACGGCAAGCGCGGTGGCCACGAAGAGTGCGTTGCCAAGTCCCCATCCGGCGCGGAATCCGACCAGCTCACCCACGCTGCCGGAAAGACCGGACAGTGAGGCGAACACTACAATCAGGGCAAGGCCGATCATGAGGGTCTTCTTGCCACCGATCCGCGACGAGACGAACCCCGTCACGAGCATCGCGACGGCAGTGACAAGGAAGTAACTCGTGAAGAGCAAGGACACCTGGCTGGGGCTGGCCTGGAGGTTCTTGGCGATGGCCGGCAGGATCGGATCAACCAGGCCGATGCCCATGAAGGCGAAGACGGCGGCAATCGCTGTGGCCCACACAGCCTTGGGCTGCTTGAGGAACGAGGCCTTCTCGGCCTCGAGGGTTTCTTCCGCTGGCTGCAGTTGGTCTGCGAGCTGGCCTTTCATGGACTGCTCTCCTAGTTTTGGCTGGTCTTAGTTCTGGACTGAATTGTTGATTTTGTCGAACACCGGAAGGGCGGCCTGGACGGCGTCGCGCTCCGCTTGGCTCAGGGTCCCGAGAATCCCGGCGATGAATTCGTTGCGCCGGCGGTCTGCATTCTCGACGGCGGCACGCCCGGCCGGTGTCGCAGCGACGCGGACGGCGCGGGAGTCGTCCGGATCTGCTTCGCGCTTGACCAGACCGGCGCGCTCAAGCTTGATGATCTGCTCCGTGGCGCTAGGGACCTTGACCCCAAGGTTCCGGGCGATCCCTCCGACGCGTGCACCGCCGTCGAGCGCCATCTTGAGAACGCCAAGCTGAGCTGAACTGAGTTGCTCCTCGGAATCGAGGCGGCGCATCACGTAGACGCTCTGCCGCAAGGCTTCCCGGAATGATTGGGCGAGGGCGAGGAGCGCATCGTCGGCTTGATTGGTTGTCATATTTAGGTATCCTAACAGTTAGGATACCTAAATATCAAGGATTGCGCATCTCTTTTAGTAAGGGCCTCTTCGGATTCCTGGCTACAGCGCCAGCTTCAATCCCTCGTGGCTGGCCACGAAGCCCAGCCGTTCATAGAAGCGATGGGCATCCTTGCGGGATTTGTCGCTAGTCAGCTGGACCATGGTGCAACCACGGCTCCTGGCCTCCTCGATGGCCCACTGCATCATTGCAGCACCAACGCCATGGTCCCGCAGCTCGGCAGCGACACGCACGGCCTCGATCTGGCAGCGGAGCGAGCCCTTCCGCGCCAAGCCTGGAATGAAGCTCAGCTGGAAGGTTGCTACGCAGGCGCCGTTCAAGTGGCCCACCACCAACAATTGGGCGGGATCCTCGTTGATCTGTTGGAATGCTTGCAAATAGGGACCAACATCCTCGGCGTTTTCGCGGGAGCTGCCCAATTGATCAGCTGCGAGCAGTCTCAGAATGGCGGGGAGGTCCTCCCAGTGGGCCCGGCGGAGCGTGAAGACTCCTTCGTCCAGAACCATGCTCAACAGCGGCTTCACTCCTGGATTTGCGTGACTCATACCACTAGCCTGACACAGCCCGAGACTTGTTGCACGAATTTTGAGTGAAACGTTCAATCACAGTTTCTTGGATGGTTCACTGCTATTTTCACAACCCTCCTGCACTTTTGGGGGACCAAACCGAAACCCTCCTGCAGATCATCATGAGAACGAGGGTTTGGTGCTTCCCGCCAAAGGTGACTGACCTCAAGGCCGAGCTTCGCGGCGTACGCGTGCAACTATCTGTGCTCAATCACCAGGTCGGCACTCAAGCCGAGCTGAAGGACGTTGACCTTGATTGTCTTGACCTGATCTCGCACCGGGGGCCGCTCAGCCCGAGCATGCTGGCCAAACACACAGGCCTGCACCCAGCCACGATGACCGGCATCCTCGACCGACTTGAACGCGGAGGCTGGATAGTCCGGGACCGCGATCCGTCCGACCGGCGCGCCGTGGTAATCCGGGTTCTTCCCGACAGAAACGCCGAGATGTTCCGGCCCTACTCAGGAATGAACGGCCTCATGGACACCATCTGTGCGGACTACGACGACGCTGAAATCGCCGTCATTACCGACTTCCTGCGACGCGTCCAGGCGGCCGGACTAACGGCGTCGGAAGAACTCGGCAGCTAATCCACGCTCGCTCACCTTTGGGGCCCAAAACGCTCACCCTCCCGCACATCAAAAGTGAAGGACTGTGAGCGTTTTGGCCGTCAGATCTGCAGGAGGATCGCTCGAAAACGGCCCAAAGGTGAGCGAGCGTTCGGGAAAAAGTCCGTATATCTGCAGGAGGCTCGCCGGGGAGCCGGGCCCGGCGAGTGGGGCCGGAGTTTAGCCCTCGGCCTTGCGGTCTTCGATCAGTTTCTGCACCTGCGGGAACAGCGGGTGCGTCGGCGGCAGATCCGTGATGCGTTCAACCGCCTCGGCAGCGTCCATCTCGGAAAGCATCCGGGTGAGCTCCACGGCTTCGTCGTCTGCTCCGTCGTCGAAACGCAAGGCAGCGGACATCGCGTCGAGCAGGGCAACGGGAGTGACTCCCCGCTCGGCGAGCTCCGCGGCCGGGCCGATGAACCGCTCGTGCCGGCCCAGTTTGCGCAGCGGAGCGCGGCCCACACGATTCACTGTGTCCGGAAGGTACGGGTTGGTGAAGCGGGACAGGATCTTCTGCACGTACGCCTCCTGCTCGGCCTCGACGAAGCCGTGCTTGGCCACGAGAAGGTGCTTGGTTTCCTCCAACACGGCCCGTACTCGCGCAGCCACCGAGGCATCGGCCATGGCTTCGGAGATCTTCTCCAAGCCGGCACCATAGCCGAAGTAAGCTGCCGAGGCGTGGCCAGTGTTGACGGTGAACAGCTTGCGCTCGATGTACGGACCAAGCTCGTCCACGAAGGTCGCTCCCGGAATCACCGGAGGCGTGCCCGCGAACGGGGTGCGGTCGATGACCCACTCGTAGAAAGTCTCCACGGTGACGTCCAGGCCTTGGCCGGGCGCCTGGTTGGGGACGATCCTGTCCACGGCAGTATTGGCAAACACCGCCACAGAGGAAAGATCACCCGCGGCACCGTCCCAAGCGGCCTCAACTTCGGAACGCAGGAGGTCCGTGGCGTTGATCGCGTTCTCGCAGGCCATGACCTGAAGCGGAGCCAACGACGGCGACCGGCCGGCCAGGCCGCGTGCGATCACTGGCGCCACGAACTTGAGGATGTGCGGCCCCACAGCCGTGGTGACAAGGTCCGCCGTCGCGATTTCCGCGACGACGGCAGCCTCCTCAGAGCCCGAATTCAGGGCCCGGAAACCGGACACGGTCTTGACCGCCGCATTTTCGCCAACCTCGTGGACCTCGTAGGAGGAGGCGGAGGCGAGCTGGCTGATCAAGGCGTCCGCGACATCGGCGAAGACCACCTCATATCCAGCCTCGTGCAACAGCAACCCGACGAATCCCCGTCCGATGTTCCCGGCCCCAAAATGGACTGCCTTCACTATGCGTTGACCTTTCCGAACAGATCCAGCACTTCCTGTACCGACTCGGCTTGCTCAAGCTGGGCCACTTGCGCCTTGTCCGTGAAGATCTTGGCGATGGAGGACAGGATGTGGAGGTGCTCGTTGTTGATGCCGGCGACGCCGACGACGAACTTGACCTGCTTGCCACCCCAGTCGATGCCTTCGGGGTAGCGGACAATCGAGACACCGGAGTGCAGGATGTGGTTCTTTGCCGCGTTGGTGCCGTGCGGGATAGCAAGGAAGCTGCCCATGTACGTGGACACGGATTCCTCGCGCTCATGCATGGCGTGAATGTAGCCCATGTCCACGGAGCCGCGGTCCAGCAGGAGCCTGCCTGCTTCGTCGATGGCCGAGTCACGGTCTGTCGCGGTGCCGTTGAGGATCACGCTTTCAGCCAGCAGGACATCCTTGCCCCCGACGGCGGTGGCCGGTTGGGCGGCAGGGACACCGGCGGCCGGTTCGGCGACCGCCGTCGAGCCCTCAGCGCCGAATCCGGCGTTGCTGCTCTTGACCAGTTCCACAATCTCCTCGTACCGGGGACTGTTCATGAAGTTGTCCACGGAGACGTGTACGGCACTGGAGGTGACCGGCCGGGCGCGTTCCGTCAGATCCTGGTGCGTGACCACGACGTCGTAGGTGTCGCTGAGGTTGGCAATGGCCGAATTGGTGACCTTGACGTCCGGGAAACCGGCTGCCTTGATCTTGTTGCGCAGCACCGAGGCACCCATCGCGCTGGAGCCCATGCCGGCGTCGCACGCGAACACGATGTTCTGGATAGGACGGGTCAGGACAGCGGTACCGCCACCGGCGCCCAGGAGAGCGGAGGAAACGGAACTCTTCTTGCCCTTGAGCTCTTCCATCCTGGACGTTGCCTGGCCCAGCGCGTCCACGTCGGTGGTCTTGCTGGTCCGCAGGATCACGGAGGCAATCAGGAAGGACACCGTGGCTGCAAGGAGCACAGACAGTGCCACACCGAAATAGCTGTCTTTCGCTGTCGCGGCAAAGACGGCGATGATGCTGCCAGGGGCTGCCGGCGAACGCAAGCCCGCGCCGGTGACTACCAAGGTGAAGATGCCAGTCATGCCGCCCGCAATCGTGGCGAGGATGAGGATCGGCTTCATGAGAATGTACGGGAAGTAGATCTCGTGGATGCCGCCGACAAACTGGATGAGCGCGGCGCCGGGAGCGGATGCCCGTGCCAGGCCTTTACCGAAGAACATGTAGGCGAGCAGGACGCCGACGCCCGGACCGGGGTTGGCCTCCAGCAGGAACAGGATGGACTTGCCGTTTTGCAGCGCTTGTTCCGTACCGAGCGGAGTGAGGATGCCGTGGTTGACAGCGTTGTTGAGGAACAGTACCTTGGCGGGTTCGATAAAGATGCTGGTCAGCGGCAGAAGTCCGTTGTGGACCAGGAATTCGACGACGTTGCTCGCCCCGTCACTGAAGGCCTTCACTACCGGGCCGATCACCAGCATGCCGAAGATGGCCAGGGCGGCACCGACGATGCCTGCGGAGAAGTTGTCGATCAGCATCTCGAAGCCCGGCTTGACCCGGCCTTCCCAAACCTTGTCGAGCTTCTTCATGATCCAGGCCGTGAGCGGACCCATGAGCATGGCACCGATGAACATCGGGATATCCGTACCAACAATCACACCCATGGTGGCGGCGGCTCCAACCACGCCGCCGCGGATGCCGTGGACCGCCCGGCCACCGGTGTAGCCGATCAGGAGTGGCAACAGGTACGTGATCATGGGGCCCACCAGTTTGGCTAGGTCCGCATTGGGAAAGAACCCGGCCGGGATGAACAGGGCGGTAATGATGCCCCATGCAATAAAGGCCCCGATGTTCGGCATGATCATGCCGGAGAGGAACGTTCCGAACTTTTGGACACCAACGCGCACGCTGGTGCGCTGTTTCGCAACTGACACTGTTGCCATTGTGTGAATTCCTAACGTGAGCCCCGCATCAGTGCGGGATCAGTCGATATCTATCGAAGGAGGACAGCTCTAGGAGCTGCTGGAGATTCGGTGAAGCCATTCAAGGAAAAGCTTCAGTTCCGAACTGGATAGCTGGTCTGAATGCGAGGCTTGGAGTGCCGCATTCAGCGCGATTGCCGCAACAACAACGGACGACTTGCCGGAGTCGTCGGCTGCGGCGCCACGGGCTGTTTCCGTGGACACGGCGAAAATCATGGAATCCCGGGTCATGGTGGAGAGCTCGAGGTTCCGGTCTTCCAATGGCTCTGCAATGAGCATGAGCGTGACACCAACGTTGGCTGCCAGAATGCTCCTTGCTGCCTCGCGCGGGGGTACGTTGACCTGTCCGGCAATGGCCGCCTTGCTCAGCATTTCCTCCAGAAGCGACTCGGCATCAGCCACGATGGCCGGCCTGCTTTCGGGACGGATATTGCCGAACATCACCAGGTAAAGGTGCGGTTGGGTAAGTCCGAACTGGACGTGGTTGTCCCACATCCGCCGGACGTCTTCCAGGGGTTCCCCAGAAGGTGCGAAGTCCCGCTCTCCCGCCACGTACTCCTCGAAGCCGGCTGCAACGACGGCGTCGAACAGCCCCTCCTTGTCGCCGAAATGGTGGTAAAGCGTGGGCGCCGTGACGCCGGCAAGTTTGGTGATTTGGCGCGTAGAGACCGGCGACCCGTCCGAATTCGCCAGCAACTCGGCAGCTGCACGGAGCAGCCGAGTTTTAGGCGGAAGCTGGTCATCGAAACTCATAGCCGCTACCCTAGCACCTATAGCAACGCTATATGAAGTGAGTCACAGGAGATTTTTTCGGACCCCGAGGCGCCGCAGCCGGTGGGTCCGATCCGAGAGCAGGAACAGAGGATTTCAGTGCAGAATTTCCAAGGAGTAGGCGTCAGCCCGGGCCGCGTCATTGGCACTATCCGTCAGATGCCCAAGCCAGTCAGCGAACCGCCGTCGGGCGAGCAGCTAGCCGTTTCCACCACGGCGGAAGAAGCCGTCGCCGGACTGAAAGCGGCCGCCCAATCGGTCCACGACGAGCTCAAGGCACGCGCGGACAAGGCCAGTGGGGACGGTAAGGCCGTGCTGGAAGCCACCGCGCTGATGGCCAAGGACACCATGCTCCTGAAATCGGCCACCAAGCTCATCAACAACAACGGCAGCTCCGCGGAACGCGCTATCTGGGAAGCCGGCGCCTCGGTATCGGAAATGCTCCACAACCTGGGCGGGTACATGGCCGAGCGTGCCACTGACGTCTTGGACGTCCGCGCCCGGATCGTCGCCGAACTTCGCGGTGTCCCCGCCCCGGGGATCCCGGCGTCGGACACTCCGTTCATCCTGGTGGCCGAAGACCTGGCCCCGGCAGACACCGCAACGCTGGACCCCGCCATCGTGACAGCACTGGTCACTTCGGGCGGCGGACCGCAGTCCCACACGGCGATCATCGCGCGCTCGCTCGGCCTGCCCGCCGTCGTCGCTGCCCGCGGGGTGGACGAAATCCCGGACGGCACCGAGGTCTTTGTGGATGGCGCGGCCGGCTCCCTTTCCCTCGAACCCTCCGAGGAGCAGCGCGCCGCCGCCCTCGCATGGGTTGAAAATGCCGCCACGCTGGCGGTTTTTGATGGAAACGGCACGACGGCGGACGGCCACTTGGTGCCGCTTCTCGCCAACGTGGGCGGGGCCAAGGACGCCGCCGCGGCCGCAGCGTTGGGCGCCCAGGGCGTGGGCCTTTTCCGCACCGAGTTCTGTTTCCTGGAACGCGATACCGAGCCGACCGTACTGGAACAAGCCGCGGCGTACAGGGGCGTGTTCGACGCCTTCCCGGGAAAGAAGGTGGTGCTCCGGACCCTCGACGCCGGCGCCGACAAGCCCCTTCCCTTCCTCACCGACGCCACCGAACCCAATCCGGCCCTCGGTGTGCGCGGCTACCGCACCGACTTCACCACGCCGGGCGTTTTGGAACGCCAACTCGAGGCCATCGCCATAGCCGCCGAGGAATCAGAAGCCGACGTGTGGGTCATGGCGCCCATGATCTCGACGCCGGCCGAAGCCGCCCGTTTCGCCTCGCTGTGTGACGCCGCCGGGATCAAGACTCCGGGCGTCATGGTGGAAGTTCCGTCTGCGGCACTGACCTCGGCCTCGGTCCTGCGCCACGTAGGCTTCGCGTCACTGGGTACCAACGACCTCACGCAGTACGCCATGGCCGCCGACCGGCAACTCGGCCCGCTTGCCGAACTCAACACCCCATGGCAGCCTGCCGTCCTGCGCTTGGTCCAGTTGACCGTCGCGGGCTCTGCGGAAGAGGGCAACAGCAAACCAGTTGGCGTCTGTGGTGAGGCAGCCGCAGACCCGGCCCTCGCCGTCGTACTTGTTGGCCTGGGCGTGTCCACGCTATCCATGACCGCCCGGTCCCTGGCCGCCGTCGGAACCGTGCTCAAAACAGTGACCCTGGAACAGGCACAGGAGCTGGCCCGCTTGGCGCTCAGCGCTTCCGACGCCCTCGACGCCAAAGCCTGGGTCCGTGCCAAGCTGCCGATCCTCGAGGAACTCGGGCTCTGAGCCCCGCCGTACCGCTCTATCTGAACACAAGGAGAAACCATGCTGCTTTGGATTCCCTGGTAACCCTGTTGGAAACAGACCTCGACGCCGTTTAGTGCCGGGGCCCGGTGGGGGGGCCCACGCCGGCGAGGGCCCCGGCCTGAGCTTGCGAAGGCTGGGAGCCGGTGGGGACTGTGGCCGGCCGCAAGGACCGGCCACAGCTTCCGGGGGTCTCTACCGGAATACGCGCCATCAAGTACGGGGGGACCGCGATGGCGCGCTGTCTGTTTGTGGGACCAGGTGCCGAATCGTGACGCGGAAATTGGATTCTTCTTTAACCGCCCTCATCAATTGCTCCAACCGAACGCTCGCTCACATCTGAAGGCCCCTTTCCCGACCCTCCTGCAGATATGACGGCCCCCAACGCTCCTGCAGATATGAGCTGTGACTCGCGGCGTTAATTAGCGTCTCTTCTGCGGCGCAGCGGGTGACAAGCGTTACTCGGGGCCCCAAACTGCTCATAGGCGATTGCCCGGACCGCACAGTCGCCCATGAGCACCACCAGCCGAAAGGGACCGGGAATGCGCAAGCCTAGTGCCGCCGTCGCCTTCTATGCGCTCAGTACTGTGCTGCTCTTCGCGCACCGCGTCACAGGCTTCGTCCCGAAGACCTTCCGGTACCCATTCGAGGGCGAGATACCTCCACAAGCCGAGGCGTCGGCCAGGGTCACGTTCTTCGACGGGGCCGTGGACCGCTTCCTTCCCGGGATCGATCAGTTGGTCATCCTCGGAGCAGGCTTCGACACGCGCCCATACCGGCTCCCGCAGGACACGCCGGTCACTTCCTTCGAGGTCGATGCCCCGAAGACACAGGCGGTCAAGCGCGACATACTGATCAAGGCACGAATCGACGCACCCAGGGTCACGTTCGTGCCAGCGGACTTCGAGAAGGACGACTGGCTCGCCAAACTCGTGGATGCCGGGTTCGACCCCCGGCGCCCAGCTCTGTTCCTCTGGGAGGGCGTGACGATGTACCTCGACCGGGGAGCGATCGAGGACACACTGAGCAAAGTTGCGAGTTGCGCCAAGGGCAGCCTGCTCGCGTTCGACTACTTCACGACCGAGCCGCTCGAGTCGAGCATGCCTTATTGGCGATTCGGGAGGGCGGCGGCCAAAGCAGTAGGAGAACCGTTGAAGTTCGGCGTGGACAGTGCACCGCCGTCGCGGGAGCGTCTATCCGAACTTCTCCGATCCCGTGGGTTGGCGCTACTCGAACAGCATGTGCTCGGTCGTGAGACCAAGAAGAAGCGCGCGTGGGGTGGCTTCGCGATTGCCGTGGTGGAGTGACGCCATGGCTCCAGCGACCACACCAAGCTGAGGGAATTAGGGCCTGCAGATCTGCAGGAGCGATCCGTCGAATGGGTTCACATCTGAGCGAGCGTCGCGGCAAAAGGCCGTAAAGGTGAGCGAGCGTCACACGGTGAGCGAGCGTCACGAGGGGCAGGGGGCAAGAGCAAGCCGCTCAGGCGAAGGCGGAGATACCCGTAATGGAGCGTCCTATGATCAGGGCCTGGACGGTCTCCGTGCCCTCATATGTATGGATGCCTTCGATATCGGCGAAGTGCCGTGCCACGCGGTTGGCCAACAATATTCCGTTGCCACCCAGCAGGTCCCGCGCGTTCGAGGCGATGCCGCGGGCGGTGCGGGTACACGTGAACTTCGCGAGCGCCGCCTGCGCGGGGGTCAGCACGCCCTCCTCGTCCAGCTTGGTCATCTGCATGACCAAGAGCTGCATCGTGGCGAGCTCGGAGTGCATGCGGGCAAGACGCTCCTGCACAATCTGCGAAGCCGCCAGCGGGCGGCCGAACTGCCGGCGCTGGGCGGCGTACTGCACTGCAGTCTCGTAGCAGGCAGTGGCATGCCCGACGGCGGACCAGGCCACTCCGAGCCGGGTCGCCAAAAGGACGCGGGCGGTGTCCTTGAAACTCCGTGCGCCCGGGAGGACGTTTTCCGCCGGTACGAAGACGTTTTCCAAGCGGATGTGTGCCTGAAAGATGGCCCGCAGGGAGAGCTTGCCCTCGATGGTCGTGGCGGAGTAGCCAGGGGAATCCTGCGGGACAAGGTAGCCATGGACCTGTCCGTCGTCGCCACGAGCCCAGACCACCGTCAGGCCGCCGATCGAGCCGTTGCCGATCCACTTCTTTTCGCCATTGAGGACATACCCGCCCTCGACGGCTGTTGCAGTGGTTTCGAGCCCTACCGAGTCGGAGCCGTGCGCCGGTTCGGTCAAGGCGAACGCGCCGTATTCATCGGCCCGGGAAAGTGCTGGAAGCCAGCGGGTCCGCTGTTCGGGAGAACCGCATTCGGCCACGGAACGCAATGCCAAACCACCTTGGACTGCCACCACCGTGCCGATGGAGCCATCACCGCGGCTCAGCTCCATGGTGACCAGCCCGGCAGCGGTCTTGCTCATGGCCGGGAACCCGTCGACGTCGATCCCGTCGCGCAGCAGGTCGAGTTCGCCCAGACGCTTCACGAGGTGCAGCGGGTACTCCGCCCGCTCCCAGTAGCCCGCGATGACTGGAAGGACTTCATCTTGGACAAAGGCCCGGGCACGCTCCCGGTAGGCACGGTCCTGGTTGCTGATGTCCTTGAAAACGGAGGCCGGGTCCGGGTCCAAGGCTTCGTTCAGCACATATTCGGGTTCCATGGTGCCGTCCGGAAATACAGTGCCGTGCGGAAATACAGTGCCGTCCGGAAAAATGGCATTCAGTTCTGCGGAAGTGTCGTCGGACGTCGTCATCATGGAGGAATCCTCGCTCTGGGGTTGCGATCTGCGACTCCCAGCATGCGCTGACACTCAGTTTCATGTCAAGGAACTCAGTTCCAGTGAGAGTTTCTGCTGGATCACTCCGCCCCGCCCAAAGACGGAGCCGCGAAACCACGGGGTTTTTTTGATTGGACACCCGAATGATCCAGCAGAATCCGACGCCCGCGACGAAAACGAACTATGTCAGGGCGTCACGGACCGCCTGGAGAATCCGCTCCGTCCCGGCTGCCGGGTCCAGGACTGCAACCACGACGGCGGGACGGCCACTGTCCGCGGACTGCCTACCAGCCGCCTGGCTCGCTGGAACCCGGGCGGGAACCCCGGCGAAAGTGTCGGCCAGAGCTCCCAAATCCCGCGCGAGCCGGGCGGCCAGCTCTTGGGCCTCAGCTTCCCGCGCCTCGCCCTCGATGTGCTCGCGGTCAACGGCCGACCGCAGCCATTGGCGCAGGACGCTGTTGTGCACCGCGACTACCGCCGCAGCAAAGGCCACGGCAGTAAGTTCCCGGTTCTCGTCCTCGGGAAGTGCAGCCTGGAGATGATCTCGAAAAGCCCGCTGATAGCGGTGCGTCATGACCAGTTCACGATCACGAAGGGCTGGGACGCGGCGAAGGAGCTCGTAGCGCGCCAGGGAGGTTTCCCGGTTGCCTATGTGGTGGTCGAACACCAAGAGCGCCGCATCCACAACGGAACGCAACGGGTCCGCCGTCGTAAGCGAAAGCAGCTCCTGAACCCGAGCCAGAATCCGGTCGTGATCAGCGAAAACGATGTCCTCTTTGGAACCGAACTTGCGGAAGAACGTGCTGCGGCTGATTCCGGCGGCATCGGCGAGGTCATCCACGGAGGTGGCGTCGTAGCCTTGCCGCACCAGCAGCTCGATTGCCACGGCCACGGCGGGGCCCGGATCCGGGTTGGCGGGGTAGTTGACCATAAGCGTGAATCTAGCGCAGTTCCGCCCAACAAATCGATGCGGCTAGGCTTCTGCCATGGCATTGATAGCTCCCCGCGTGACTCCCGGTCTTCCGGCAGAGGACGCCCGGAACCTGGCGCGCGCACTCCAGGACAGCAACGACATCACCGTTTTCGTGGACGGCACCGTCCACCGGCTGCCCGATGAGGCGAGGGACGCCGTCGTCGATCTCCTCGGCCGGCTGGGCCGTGGCGAAGCGGTGACGGTCAGCAGCGTGGAGGAAATGCTCACGACGTCGCGGGCGGCTGAACTCGCCGGAATCTCGCATACCTACCTGCGCAACATGACCGACCGTGGCGAAATCCCGGTCGAATACCGTGGCACGCACCGCCGCATCCGCCTCGCGGACATCATGGCGTGGCTGGAGACCCAGAAGAAGACGGCCACGGCAGAAGAGGAAAGCACGTAGCGAAAAGCTAGGCGAGGGCCGCCTTCAGCGCTGCGTGGACCCAATCCCGGTACCGCTCCGGTTCCCAGCCGAAATCCAGTACCAGTGATCGATAGGTGTCAGGGTGGCCCACCGACCAGATCACGGCCGCTGCTTGCTCATCGCTCATGCCGGAGGTCAGCGCCCCACGTTGCCGGAGCGCGTCAGCCGCTTCGGCGTAGTTCCGTAGCCGGAGCTCTGCCCGGTCCCTCAGCACTTTGGCCGCTTCAGCGTCGACGGCGGATGCCTGCCTCATGACGCTGAACAATTCGCTGCTCCGTGGGTGCACCTCGGAGAACCAGTCAGCCAACAATTCAACGACCGCGCCGGCGTCGACGGCTGCGGCTGTCCGCTCGCGCATGGTTTCCGGAACGGAACGGGGCGCCTCCGGACCGGCAGCGGTAGCGTCGACCACGGCCGAGAGCAGCGCCGCCTTGTTGCCCACGGAATTGTAAATGGTCTGGATAGCCACGCCAGCTTGCTCGGCAACTGCCCCGATAGTGGTGGCCACGTATCCCCTGCTCAGAAACAGTTCCCTGGCGGCCTCAACCACCGCAGCTTTCGTGGCGACAGCTTGAGCCACCCGCCTGTTGTTATGCCGAATCTCCACGAAAAAAGAATATCATTCCAGTGACTGGAATGATATTCTAATGAAGCCGGCACACCTCAGGAGGCTTCGCGATGGACATGAACGTTGAGCAAGTAGACACCGCGGTTATCGGCGCCGGACAGGCTGGGCTTGCCACCGGATTCCATTTGAAGAAAGAAGGGCAAGGCTTCCTCATCCTGGACTCGCATGCCCGCACAGGCGATGTGTGGCGGAACCGCTGGGATTCCTTGCGGCTATTCACCCCTGCGCAGCACGACTCCCTGCCCGGCCTGCCCTTCCCCGCCAATCGGGGCACCTTTCCCAGCAAAGACGCCATGGCCGAATACCTCGAGGCGTATGCAAGCAACTGGAACTTCCCGGTGCGTCATGGCGTCCAGGTCACCGGAATCGAGCGCGACGACGGGCGATACCGAGTCCAGTCAAGCTCCGGACCGATCCTGGCCAAGAACGTGGTTGTGGCAACGGGCCCGAATGCGCGCCCAAGGATTCCAGCCTTCGCAGAGGCCTTGGACCCGGGCATTCACCAACTGCACGGAGCGGAGTACGCCAACCCGGACTCAGTTCCGCCCGGAGATGTCCTGGTGGTCGGCTCCGGGACATCCGGCGTCGAAATTGCCTTGGAGCTCGTATCCAGCCACCGCACCTACATTGCCGGAACTCCCCCGTTCCATGTTCCGGGTCCAGTGACGCGATACGCCGGGGGGCTTTGGTGGCTCTTCATCCACAACGTGATGAACCGATCCACGCCTATCGGCCGCAAAGTTGCGGTCGGCTTCACCAAGCACGGCGCGCCTCTGATCCGAGCCTCCACGAAAGAGCTCGACGTCGCGGGAGTCACCCGCCTGCCACGCCTGACGGGCACCCATGGGGGCCAACCGCTCCTGGACGATGGCCAAACACTCCCAGTCTCCACCGTGATCTGGGCCACCGGGTACCAACCGGACTTTGCTTGGATCCAAGGACTTCCGGCGGACGAGGACGGCTGGCCGCTTACCTGCCGGGGGGCCGTGGAACAACTGCCGGGTCTGTTCTTCGTGGGTATGCCTTTCCAATACGGACTGACCTCGGGCCTCGTGGGCGGTGTCGGCCGGGACGCCGAACACGTCGCCGGACTCATCGCCGGGCAAGCTGGAGCGTCGCAGGACTAGATCGCTTGGCGTAAATCCCCCGCGGAATACCGACCGCCCGGCCCGTTATCTAAATGTGACTTTTCTAGTCGGCTGTTGTACCGTCGAGGGGCGACCCAATCCCCAGCTGGGCCGCTTCCGGGCTGACGCCGAGCTCTGCCGCAACCCGGATTCCGCTAGAACTGCGGCAGAGACGGGGGACCCAGAGTCTCCGGGCCTACTTCTCCACAGGCCCTTGGGGTGAAGCCGCATGCGCGGCCGGACGGCCTCGTCCGAACCCGACAGCTAACCTCGAAGGCGTTGAGAGGCAATCACCATGTCCCCAACCATGGATCAGCCTCGCCGTGCCCAAGTGGCGCGCGAGCGCACCAAACCGACCGGACGCCGTCGGGCCCAAGACAGCGGACCGTTCATCCCTGAACCGGCTTCCGAAGGTTCGACGGCGGCACCCACCACCCCGACGAACCCGACGACGGCGGCGCCCACCACGCGAGCGGCCGCCCGCGCGGCCGAGCGGAAGCGGGCAGCCCAAGCCAGCGAGACCGCGAACCTTCCGGCCGCGGTACCCGCAACAGCGGAACCCGCCACCGCCCCGGAACCCCCCACCGCGACTATTCCGATAGTGGCAACAACGGCCGCGGCACCCGCAGAACCTGAACCCGCCACCGCGGCCATCCCGACAGTTGCGCCCCCCGCCGAAACCCAGAAGGCACCCACGACCGCCCTTCCAACGGTTACTCCTGCCAGCTTCGCTCCGGCGTCCTTTGCGGGTTCGTCGTTCAGCCGTGAGCCCCACGCCGTCCTCAAGAAGGCTGCCACCATCCGGACGATGAGCAACCGAATGGCAGTAGCGGCCGGAGCCCTAGGCATCCTGTTGACCGCCGGTTCCCTGGGCCATGCCCTTGAGTTGCCCTTCTTCGGCCAGGAAACTCGCGCCCAGGATGCTGCCAGCGCGGATAACCAGAGCTCCACACAATCCGGCGCTCCTTCCACGACCGCAAGCGCTTCCCCCAACGCAGTAGCATCACCTTCCGCCGCTACCCCGAGCGCCAACGCCGGCCAGACCGCCGCGGACCCGGGGCAACATTCCGCCGCCGTCGAACCGTTGAGCGCCTCGGCACCATCAATCTCCGTTCAGGTTCCTGCCGCAATCCCGTCAGCACTGCCCCCAAGCCTCGTCCCGGCGCCCGGTCCTTCCGTTCCGGTTCCGGCTCAGCCCGCGCCAGCTCCCAGCCCGGCTCCGAGCGGGCCAGCGACTCCCACGCCGGCTCCACCCCAGACCAACACGCCCTCCCCCGCGCCCACAGGTTCTTGGAGGCCACGGACCCCGGCCAGTCCCACTCCCACGCCGCAGCCCACCCAACCGGGCGTGGATCTCGGGTCGATTTTGGACGCTGCAAGCGGGGTCCTGTAGTGGGGATGGGACAGCATCGAACCTCTTCCGTCGAGTGGCACGGGCGGTGCTGCCGGAGGGCCCGGACCGTATCAATCCAGCGTCGCCCGGACCGCTGGCGCTGCAGCCTTCAGCTGAGGCCGTTCAAGGGGTAACCGGCGCGGCCTCAAATGCAGGCAACCTCAAATCCGCGGCCGCCCCGCCCAGCGGCGCGCTTTGAGCGTCGCGTGCAGTTCGAGCCGGATAGCGCCATTCAACGGATCCGCGCCGATGAGTTGGCGGACCCTGGCCAGCCGGTTGTAGATGCTGCTGCGGTGCAAGTGGAGCTTCGTGGCCACGTCCTGGACCGAACCGTCGCTGTCGTAAAGCAGTTCGAGCACGGGCAGGAGCTCGCCGTTGCGGTCTGCGTCCTCGATCGCCTGGAAATGTGAAGAGCCCGAATCGTCCCAGCCGCCAGGCGCCTGTAGCCGTTCGAACAACTGGTAGATGCCCGCCGAGCGGCTGTCCACGAGCTCGCCGAGTGGTGGATCGACGGCGGCAGCCTGGGCCGCGAGCTTCGATTGCCGGTAGGCCCGCCCCAATTGACGGACCACCGAAAACGGCTCGCTGATGCCGAGGATGACCCGGTCCACCTTCCGGCCGGCACGCTTGGCGAGCTCGAGCTGATAGTGGACCAGGACTTGCGCGTGTTCAGCCCGGCCGCCGGTTTCGCGGAACAGCAGGACCGAATGCGTCTCGGTGCCGGCGCTGAAAAGTACGGAATCGACGCCGATGGTAGCCTGCAGCGCCGAGGAACGGTGCGTCAGGGTGGCAGCGATGGGATCGGCGACGCCGCGGCTGTCCTCTGCGTCGAGCACGGTAACCAACTGCCACGGGCCCCGGCCTTGGATTTCCTTCCATCCGGCTACGGCCGCCACAGCGTTGGATTCTCCTTGGCACGCAGTCAGGAATTCCTGCTCGCGGCGGCGCCGGAACTCCGACTCCGCCGTATTGGAATCGAGCAGCAGTCCCGCCAGGAGGTCCAGCTCGTCCCGAACGCCCGGCAACTCGGCGAGGATCGCCGTCGCGGTCTGCTCGTCAAGGTCCTGCTGGACCCAGAGGTATCCCACGCGGAAACCGCGCACCAGCAGCGGGACGCAGACGCGCCCCACCATGCCGAGCTCTTCATTGGCGGGTACGACGACGGGACGCACCGCAGTAGCGATGCCGTGCGAAAGCTGCCACGCACTGACGTCCACCGGAACCCGTTTACTCAGGAGGAAGTTCACGCGCACACGGTCCGCATGGGACTGGTTGGAACTGTAGGAGAGCAGGACGCCGTCGAGGTCTTCCAAGGAGAGGCCACGGCCTAGCTTGAGTGCGACGTCCTCGACGATTTTCTCCACGTCTTGCTGCATGGAGAAAACACTACTTTGCCCAACGAACATCAGGCGACACCTGACGTTCCCAGGCTCGACAAATGTCGAGCCTGGGAAGACAAAAACCCCGGAAATCCAGGGTAGTTCACCACGGCGGCCGTCGCCGTTCATGTCGCTTGGCTCACAGCGGATTTATTCTGGAATCACAGTCCCCCGCAGAGAATAAGGCCGTTGAAGCCTTTCGAACATGGAGCCCAAAATGATTATCGGTGTCCCCAAAGAGATCAAGAACAACGAATTCCGCGTTGCCATCACCGCCGCGGGGGTTCACGAGTTCCGCACCCATGGACACACCGTCCTGGTGGAGCGCGGCGCGGGCCTGGGCTCCGGCATCACGGACGAGGAATACGCGGTTGCCGGTGCTGAGATCGTGGCCGAAGCCGACGACGTCTGGGCACGCGCCGACATGGTCATGAAGGTCAAGGAACCCATCAAGGCCGAGTACCACCGCTTCCGCAAGGACCTCATCCTCTTCACCTACCTACACCTGGCCGCCGAGCCTGAGCTGACCCAGGAGCTCATCAATTCCGGTGTCACGGCAATCGCCTACGAAACCGTGCAGGATGGCCGCACCCTGCCCCTGCTTGCGCCGATGTCCGAGGTCGCTGGGCGACTGTCGGTCGTCGTGGGAGCCTCCTCCCTCATGGCACCGGCCGGCGGCAAGGGTGTGCTGCTGGGCGGCGTTCCGGGTGTCCGCCCGGCGAAGGTTGTTGTCCTCGGCGCCGGTGTTGCCGGAACCAACGCTGCTGCAATGGCTCTGGGCCTCGGTGCCGACGTCACCATCATGGACATCAACATCAACCGCCTGCGCGAACTGGACGCCCTTTACCAGGGCCGCCTGAAGACCGTCGCCTCCAACGCGTACGAGATCGAGAAGTCAGTCATCGACGCAGATCTCGTCATTGGCTCCGTGCTCATCCCGGGCGCCAAGGCTCCCAAGCTGGTCACCAACGAGCTGGTCTCCCGCATGAAGCCCGGCTCTGTCCTAGTGGACATCGCCGTGGACCAGGGAGGCTGCTTCGAGGACACCCACCCCACCACCCACCAGGAACCTACGTACAAGGTCCACAACTCGATCTTCTACTGCGTCGCCAACATGCCCGGCGCCGTTCCGAACACCTCCACCTACGCACTGACCAACGTCACCCTGCGTTATGGAGTGGCACTTGCCAACCTGGGCGTCAAGGCCGCCTTCGACCGCGACCCCGCCTTGGCTGCCGGCCTCAACATCGCCGGAGGCCACGTGGCTCACCACTCGGTTTCCGAGGCGCACAACCTGCCCCTCGTCGCCGACTGGCACAACCTGGTCTCGGCCTAGCTTTCCCCATCGGCTGCTCCGTAACTGTCGTTTTGAGCCTTCAGAACGACAGTTATGGAGCAATCGATCACCCTTAACGAGCCCGCAGGGGTTTAAGACCGTTACGGCTTGACCGGGTTGCCCGGGAGAATCTCCGAGGGGACAGGCTCAGGCAACGGCAGCGTCGGACCGGTGATAGCCGGCGTCGGGATCGTGACAGGATCCGGACCGCCCTTGGCAATGTCTCGAAGTCCCTCACGCGGATCCGACGGGGACCCGGCGGAGGGAGTGGCGCGTGGGGTTGGATGCGCGGTGCTGCTTGGAGCGTCGGGGCTGGTAGGCGTCGGCGTGGATGTCGCCGGAACACTTGTCTCGCGAGTGGGCATCGGCTCTGAACGCGTCCCCTGCTGTTGCGGAGCGTTGCCGCCCGATCCGGTCGCGAGTTGGGAGACGACCGATCCCACCACGGCACCCAAGTGTTCAATCGTGCCCGGAATGCCGCCGTCGGAGGCAGCCGCGGCGGTAGCGCCGGCGGCGAGGGAAGCCGCCACAGCAACAGCGGCGAAGGCCATGCGGCTCTTCTTGCGGCGACGAGCGGCCAATTCGTCAATGGGTGCGGCCGCGCCACCGGCAGATGCAGCGATGCCGCGCGCAGGCGCCATCAAGGCCTGGACTTCGGCTGACGGCTGCGGCCGGTTGTTTGCAAGGGCACGCAGTTCCAGCAGCTCGGCCCGGATCTCGTACGCTTCGTCGAGCCCGGCTTCAGCAAGCAGACGGTCGATGCCCTGCTCGCCGCAGGATGCGGATTTTTCGCTCATGATGTGCCATTCCTTAGTAGTGCACGTTCTCTCAGTGCACTCAATGCCCTGCGCTGCAACTGCTTCACGGCTCCTTGGGACTTGCCCATGATGTCCGCTGTTTCTTCCAACGACAGGTCCGCCACGACCCGTAAAGCCAAGACCTCGCGGTAGTCAGAGTTGAGGTCTGCCAGTAGCTCCGTCACGCCCAGCCCTTCCCCGTGCCCGAAGGCCTGATCCTCGGCCGACGGTGTACGCCGCGCGTCTAGATCGGGTTCATAGGGCGCAGCATCAGGAGTGCGCTCCCGCTTGCGGTAGTGATCCACCATTCGGGCGTGCGCGATGGAGAAAAGCAGGGTCTTGGCTCCCTGGAGGCCGCCGCGGAGGGAAGCCAGCTTTGGGTAGAGGGCCAGGAATACGTCCTGTGTGACTGCTTCCGGATCGTCTACGCCGCGGGCGCGCAGGTACCCAAAGACCGGTCCTGAAAAGTTGTTGTAGGCAGCCGTGAAGAGCAGTGCGGGATCGTCCTCGTCCGCCTGCAAATATTCATCAGCCAAAGGGTCAAGCACCCGCGACCCCTCCATCCCACGCAGCACGGTCACCGTCCCAGGCCTGGGAAATGACCGCTGCCGCCGTCTGTTGCTTCGCGGGGCTCCTTGTCATTCTGCCAAGGAGCCCCGCCGTTCAAGCGTAGCTGTCGCGTTACGGGCGGACAGAATCGGCCGGTACGTCCACGTGGGACGGCACCGCGGGAACAGCCGGTACAGCAGGAACGGCCGGTGCGGACGGCACTGCGGGAGCAGCGGGCGTCGCAGGCAGCGTAGCGGTACCTTCGGCGTCAGCCTTCGCGGACGCAGAACCGTCGGCGTTCAGTCCGGCAGCCTTGCCTTCGGTCACTACTGTTGCGCAGTGTGCCTTGACGTTGGCTTCGCCGCCGGCGGCGACTACCAAGGAGGAGTAACCGGGTACCTTGGCGTCACCCTTCAGGCCACCGTTGAGCAGCGCCGTGCAAAGGCCGAATGCCTCAGGCGCGGTGGCTTTGGCGGAATCGGCTGCTGCTGCGGCCTTGGACTTTGCGTTGTCCACGGAGTCAGTAGCCTTGGACTTCGCGGAGTCGACGGCGTCGGCTGCCTTGGACTTCGCGGTCTCGGACGCGTCAGCCGCCTTGGACTTAGCGGACTCGGCTGCATTGGAGGCGATGGGAGCCGGTGCTCCGACCAGCTCGTGGGCGCTCTGCTGGATTTCGGTGGGAAGCGCTCCGCTGAAGGCTGCGACGCCGGTTCCGCCAACCGCGACAGCTCCGGCTGCCAGAGCGCTAGCGGCGATTTTGCTGGTGGCAAGGACAGTGAACAAGGACATGGAACCCTCCGACAAACGTTTTTGGACTGCTCCGGCAGCGGCTTTGTCGCTGCCGGATGATCAGTGCGGACGTTGCCCACACTCCCCTTACATCGCTGGGGGCCCCGGAGAAGTTACGCCCGATCCAAAAAACTTTCAGGCGAGCGCCCTGGCCTGCTCAATCAGCTTGAGTACCTCGACTGGGCCGGCCGGATCCACCGGGAGCGGCAAAGCGGAGGCGGCGCCGCCGTCGTCGATCTTCTCGGCCAGGATCCCATAGAACTCCTGGTAGGCGCCGCGTTCCGTGGGAACCGTGATCCGCACGCCATCGATTTCCAGCGTGCCGTAGTACTGCGGATCGTCGACGCCGTAGCCGCCATCCGTGGGTAGCCCGCCCGCCAGGATGAACGGCTCCTGGGGATCGACTCCGTACTTCACGAAGCCGCCCTTGCTGCCCAAAATGCGGAAGCGTGGAGCGTGGAGTTGGCTGTTGACGTTCATGGCAACGTGGCTGATCACACCGGAAGCATGCTTCAGGACCAGGAAGACGTCGTCATCCGCCTTTTCTTGCGGCCGGCGCGCCAGGATTTCGGCGTGGGTGACCTCCGCAGGACCGAACATCTGCAGAGCGAGGTCCAGCAAATGGGTGCCAAGATCGAAAAGCAGCCCGCCGCCGTCGTCGGCTGTTGCACTTGCCTTCCACGCCTTGCTGATTTCGGGCGCCCAACGCTCCATTGACGCCTCGCAGCGCATGACCTCACCCAGCGTCCCGGCGTCGAGCAGCTTCTTCACGGTCAGCGCGTCGCCGTCCCAGCGGCGGTTTTGGTAGACCGTGAGCACGCGGCCCAGCCTCGCCGCCAGTTCGATCAGTTCCTGCCCTTGTGCGCTGGTCACTGCGAATGGTTTGTCCACGACGACGTCGAGCCCGGCTTCCAGGGCAGCCTTCGCGAGCGGGTGGTGCGTAGCCGGGGGCGTGCCGAGGATTACCAGGTCCAACTCTCCGGCAAACGAGAGGACGTCATCCGGACCGTCCACGATCCTCGTGCCGGGATACCGTTCTTCAGCTTTGGCCTTGCGGCCCGCATCCGAAGTAGCGATCACGTCAAGGGAATACGCGGGATTGGCTGCGATAAACGGCGCATGAAAAACGCTGCCGGAAAGGCCGTAGCCGACGACGGCGGTGCGGATCGGTGTGTGGGTCATGCCGCTACGCTACCGGGCCAAGACAGCCCGGCGAAGGTTTTGTCAGCAGTCTTTCAGCAGGCGCGTGACGAGCTCACGCCACGACTCGGCGAGGCGCTCCGGCGCGACGCCGTGGATCCGCAGGGAATGCAACATGCGCTCGGGATCCAGGGTGGCGCCGAGGGAAAGAGCCAGAAGCCAAGGATCGCGGTCCAGGCCCGCTTCCCGCAGCAGCATCTCAAGGTGCCGGTGCCACAATACGACTGGCGGGGCGTCGTGCCGGTTTTGCGGGGAATGCTCGGCCGCGGCGCGGGCCAGTTCGCCGTACTCTTCGACATACTTGATGCGCGCTTCGCCGAAGGCAATGAGGCGTTCAAGTGGAGGCGCACCAGGACCAAGAGGTGGCGGACCGAAGATGAACTGGCGTTGGAAGTCCGCCTCGGCGTCACTCAGGAGGGTCATCATGAGTCCTGCCCTGCTGCCAAAGCGGCGGAAAACCGTCCCTTTCCCGACGTCGGCCCGGCAGGCGAGCATGTCCATCGTAATGGCGTCCACTCCGTGTTCCGCCACGAGCTCCCTGGCAGCCTGTAGGAGCCGTTCGCGGTTGCGCGCGGCGTCGCTACGCTCCGAGGGTGCCCCTAGAGGCAACTCGGGCCGGATGGGGATGAGGCTCACAAAAAACATTCTAGCCTTGGGAATATAAACCGGACCGTAGTCCGTTTAGAACCTACGAAGGCAGAAAATGCCTCAGAAACCGAGCGCCTGCGGCACCGTCCGCGGCCAGACCCAAGGAGTTCCCATGTCCAAGAACACCGTTCTCGCCCTTGTTGGCAGCCTCCGCGCCGATTCCCACAACCGCAAGCTCGCCGAAGCCATCCAGCTCAACGCCCCGGAAAACGTTGACGTGCAGATCCACGGCTCCCTCGGCAACATCCCGTTCTACAACGAAGACATTGACGTCGAAGGCCAGGTCCCGGCCGAAGCCGCAGCCCTCCGCGCTGCCGCCGCCGAAGCCGACGCCATCCTGCTGGTCACCCCGGAGCACAACGGCACCATGCCGGCGTCCCTCAAGAACGCCATTGACTGGCTGTCCCGTCCGTTCGGCGCCGGTGCGCTGGCAGGCAAGCCGACCGCCGTCGTCGGTACCGCTTTTGGCCAGTTCGGTGGAGTCTGGGCACAGGACGAGGCCCGCAAGGCCGCTGGCATCGCCGGCGCCAAGGTTCTCGAAGACGTCAAGCTCGCCGTTCCGGGCTCCATGATCCGCTTCGCCGAACTGCACCCGAAGGACGACGCTGAGGTTGTTGAGCAGATCAAGGGCATCTTCGAGCCCCTGACGGCCGTCCGGGAAGAAGCCGCAGCCTAAGTCTCCCTGGTTCGCCCCCGTCCCGCCGTCGAGGCGTGGGCGGGGGCATTCTTTGTCGATACGATGGCGGCATGGCCGACTACAACCGCCACCGCGAAGTCGACGCCTACCTCGAGGTCCTCCCCGACTGGCAACACGCCATCGGCGAGCAACTGCGCGACCTCATCCACGAGGCCGAACCCGAAATCGTCGAAACGATCAAGCGCCGCACGCAGCCTTACTTCGTTCTCGATGGGAACGTCTGCGCACTGCTAGCGGCCAAGGACCACATCAATTTGTTCCTCTACGACGGCGCCATTGTTCCCGACCCGGACAACATCATCACCTCCGGGCACGAGAACAAGACCGCCCGTACGATCACCTTCCACCAGCACGATCTGATTCCGCGTGCACCTCTCACCGCCATGCTGCGGCAGATCGCGGCCAACAACCGCGCAGGCGGCTGGCGAAAGATCAAAGGCGCGGGTTAGCCGCACCGCTACCATTCCGTGACTGAGCTGAGGCCGAACCGTCATGGGCGGGGCGGCCTACACGCGGGCGGCCAGCCGTAACGTTGAGGTACAGGCACCAGAGGTGATCAGGGCAGGAGCGGGGGCTGTCATGCGGGTCAGGCGCGGCGTGGAATGCACGACGACGGCGATCGCCGCATTGTGCCTGTCGCTCGCGCTCTGCCTGGCTGGCTGCGCTTCCCCCGACGGCGGCCCTGCGGCCAGTTCGCCCTCCGTTTCGCAGGGCTACACTCCGGCGAGTCAGGCGCCCGTGGCCGGGCCGGTCCCCACGCCCCGCCCTGCGCCTCCTCCGTCCGTCAACGGGCCTCCCCTGGGTCCCCTAGCCACGTCCGGCCCAGCGAGCGGCACGTCCAAACCATCGGCGACGCAAAGCCAGACCCCAGGAACCGCAAAGACACCCAGCCCGGCCGCTTCGCCCCCGGGCGGGTCTTCTACGGCTTCAAGCAGCCCGAGTCCGCAGGCCCCGGCGCCCGTCCCGGCCGCCGTCGACTCGACCGGGAGCACCGTGTATTTCGTGGCAATCGGCGACGGCGGCAGCCGCGGCGTGCGGTTCGGCTGCGATGACAGCCTGGTGGCTTTGCAATTCAAAGGCCCCATAGGCGGCGACCCGCTCGCCGCGGCAATGGGGCAACTGCTCGCGCCTGATGACGCAGCAACCCGGGCAGGCTTGTACAACTCACTCTCGGGCTCCGCGCTGCGCTACGTTTCGGGCTACCTCGACGGATCCACCGCCGTCGTGAACCTGAGCGGCTCGCTTCGTCCCGGTGGCGTGTGCGACTACCCGCGGATCGAAACCCAGCTGACGCAGACCGCAGTGGCGGCTACGGGAGCATCCCAGGCCGCGATCTATATCGACGGGCGCCCCCTGGGGGACGTCCTGAGCTTGCGCTGAGGCCGGCTCTATCTCCCGCCGAAGAGCGCGTCCATGTCTGCGTAGCTCAGGGTTCCGGCGAGCCCTGACCAGTTCCCGTCGCCAAGAACTTCCATTGCGAGCCGGGAGACCGTCGCGTAAGCGGCCCTGGCAGTGCTGCCGCCGATGCTGATTCGCCGCACGCCGGCGTCGTGCAATTCTCCGGGCGACGGCGAACCCAAGCCGGCCAGCGCATTGAGCGGCACGCTGATCCGTCGGGAAAGTTCGTGAAGAATATGGAGGTCCGCCAACCCTGGTACGAATATTCCGTCCGCCCCGGCCTGCTGGTAGGCGTCCGCCCGCCGAAGCGTTTCCTCATATGCGGTGTCCGGAAACTTTCCAGACCAATAGGTGTCGGTGCGCGCATTGATGAACAGTCCAACGCCGGCGTCATCGGCTGCCTGCCTGATCACGGCGATGCGCCTGGACTGTTCCGCAATGTCGCTGAGCGGCTGTTCCGCTGAATCCTCGATGTTGATCCCGACGGCGCCCGCGTCCAGCACCGCTCGGACCGTGGTCCGGAGCTCTTCGTCAGTCCGTCCGTAGCCCGTCTCGATGTCGGCAGTCACCGGTAAGCGGGTGGCTTTTGCGATCCGTGACAGCGCTTCCATCGCGAGCTGCCGCGGCAGGTGGTCCCCGTCCTGGTACCCCAAGCTCCAAGAGACCGCCGAACTGGAGGTGGCCACCGCCGTCGCGCCTGCTTCCTCGACCATCAGCGCAGATGCGGCATCCCACGCGTTCACCAGAACCAAGGGCGCCTGTGGCACGGCGTGGAGCTCGTGGAAGCGGAGGGCCTTGGATTCGAGTTCGGGATGCATCATCATTGCTCTATTCCAGCCTGCCGGCAGCCGGACGTAAAGCGAATCGCACCCCGAATCGTGCAAATTGGATGAAACATCTGTTGCCTTGATGACAACTCCGGGGGGTATCCTGTCAATGTGACCCACGAAACACTGGATGCCGGGCCCGAGTTGCCCGCGGAAGCAATTGACGCAATCGAGCGAGCAGCAACTGCCGCCCACCGCCACGAGGGACTCTTCTCGGAGCGCGCCGCCAACATCAAGCAGTCCGCCGTGCGTGATGTCTTCGACATTTCAATGCGCCCGGGACTCGTCTCCCTCGCCGGCGGGAACCCTTACCTGCAGTCCCTCCCCCTCGAGAAGCTTGGCCAGACCGCCGCGCGCATCATCGCCGAAGAAGGCATGACGGCACTGCAGTACGGCGGCGGGCAGGGCACCGAGGAACTTCGCACCCAGATCTGCGAAATCATGGCTGCCGAAGGAATCACCGACGCCCGGCCGGAAAACGTCGTGATCACCGCAGGTTCCCAATCGGCCCAGGACGTTGCCACCAAGGTCTTCTGCAATCCGGGCGACGTCGTGCTCGTGGAAAACCCCACCTATGTGGGCGCCCTGAACACCTTCGAGGCCTATCAGGTCCAAGTTGAGACAGTGGACATGGACGACGACGGCCTGGTCCCGGAGCTGCTCGAAGCCAAGATCGCGGAGCTTCAGGCTGAGGGCAAGAACATCAAGTTCCTCTATACGATCCCCAACTTCAACAATCCTTCCGGCATCACCCTTGCTCCCGGACGCCGTCAGCGGATCGTAAATATATGCCGCAACGCGAATATCTTGATCCTCGAGGACAATCCGTACGGTCTTCTGCGTTTCGACGGCCACCCGTTGGCGCCGATGCGGGCAGCGAATGCGCATGACGTCATCTATATGGGGTCATTCTCCAAGATCTTCGCCCCGGGACTCCGGATCGGTTGGGCGCTTGTCCCCGAACACTTGCAGCGGCGCTTCTACCTGGCGTCGGAAGCCGTGACGTTGTGCCCTCCCACCCTGAATCAGATGATCATCTCGGCATATCTTCGGGACTACGACTGGCGCGGGCAGATTGAGACTTACCGGGCCCTCTACGAGGAACGCTGCAATGCCCTGCTCGTAGCGCTGGAAGAGCACATGCCGTCCGGCCTCAGCTGGACCAGGCCCGAGGGCGGTTTCTTCGTCTGGGTAACCTTGCCCGACGGCGTGGACACATACCCGCTACTCAAGAAGGCGATCGAGGCAGGGGTCGTGTTCATCCCCGGCGCGGCGTTCACGCACTCGGACGAACCGTCCAACAAACTGAGATTGGCCTTCAGCGCAGTGCCACCTGAGTCGATTGCCGAAGGCGTCCGCCGTTTGGCACCAGTACTGCGCGGGGCGATCGACACCATCAACAAAGGAGTTACATCATGAGCGGAATCGTAGTGGTCGGCGTAGACGGCAGTGAGACCGCGATGAGGGCAGCCGAGGCAGCCAGGGACCTCGCGGTCGCTTTGGGAGCCAGCCTTCGCGTCTTGACAGCATTCGACAGCGACCGCACCGAGGTCTTTGAAAGCGGCAGCGACCGGTGGATCGTCTCGGACGCCGACGACGCCGAGAAGGTTGCCCGCGGAGTTGCCGGCAAGCTCAACAGTGACCAGCTTGAAATCACCTACACAGCAGCACGCGGCAAGCCCGGAGAAGCCTTGATCCGCGAGGCCGAACGCGTCGGGGCGCGCTTGATCGTCGTCGGCAACCGTCGCATGCAAGGACTGGCACGCGTACTTGGCAGCGTTGCCAACACGGTGGCCCACAATGCTCCGTGCGACGTCTACATCGCCAAGACGGACGAGCCCTAAGCCGTAGCCAGGCATTAGACGGGGATCACGCGATGTGGTGGGCGGTCTCACCCCGATTTGGGCCGGACGGCTAGGATGCCGCCGGTAAAATTGGATTGGCCCCAAAGGCGCGAGCCGCCCATCACATCAACCCGTAGGGGATCCCTTTTGCTTACTCTGCAGCCGCGCCAGCGCGTCGGACACGACATTCTGCTCGCCCGCCACGGCAACCACATCAGCTCCATGCGCTTCGACCGCGCGAATGATCGCATCGTGGCACTTCTTGACGACGGCTCCGTAGACAGCGCTCCGAACATGATTTCCCCGGTGCTGCAGATGCCGGAGACGTTCCGCAGCATCATGCGTTCCGACTGGCAGTTGTTGCTTGTGGTTAGTTCCGCCATGTTGGCTGTTGGCGCCCTGGCCATGGTGCTGTCGTTTGGAATGATCGGCGGCATGAGCGACCAGCAATTGCGCGATCTCGCGGTCAGCTACACGTCTTACTAGATCAGCCAACCCCGCAGGACCCACCAAAGGCCCGCGATGACCACTCCGCCGAACAACGAACCGGCGATGACCTGGCCGCGAGTATGGTCCCCCAGCACCACCCGGGACCAGCCGACGGCGGGCACCAGAAACAGTAGCGGTAGCCACGCCGGTCCGAACATCAGCCCCGCAATGACTGCGGCAGCGGAGATTGCCGAGGCATGACCGCTCATCTTCCACACGAGGCTGACCGCGGCCAACGCCACGATCCCGCCAATCAGGGCAAGGATCATCACTGAGACGCTGGTCGGGGCGTGGATGAGGTTAAGTACGAGCAGTCCTAAGACCACTGACCCGAGCGCGAGCATCAGCACGCGAGCACGCTCCTCGCGATCGCTGACGTGGTGGTCACTCAGTTTGCCGAGCCTCACCAGGACCAACACATAGGCCAGCGGCAGTACGCACACAAAGAGTGCCCCAAGGACCCCGAACCATATTGTCCCCGGGAAACCCGGTTCCACCACTGGGCTGATGAGCAGCAAGATGGACACCACGACAGGCGGCTGGAAGACCTCGGTCAGGATCCGCGCAACGCGCTGCCACCCTCCCCCAGCGCCGCGCTGCCCTCCGTCAACGCCGCGCTGCCCTCCGTCAACGCCGCGCTGCCCTCCGTCAACGCCGCGTTGCCGTCCCCCAACGCCGCGTTGCTCAGTCAAGCAGCAGCGCCGGCTCTTCGAGGATGGATGCGACGTCGGCCATGAAGCGGGCGGAGAGGTCCCCGTCCACCACCCGGTGGTCGAACGAGCCGCCCAGCGTCGTGATCCAGCGAGGGATGACTTCGCCATCCAGCACCCAAGGCTTTTGCTTGATGGTGCCGAATGCGACGATCGCCACCTCGCCCGGGTTGATGATGGGCGTTCCGGTGTCGATGCCCAAGGCGCCGACGTTGGTGATAGTCAGAGAGCCACCCTGCATCTGCGCAGGCTGGGTCTTGCCCGCTCGCGCCGTACCGGCTAGCTCGTTGAGCGCGAGGGCCAGTTCCTTGAGGGAAAGGTCCTGGGCATCCTTGATGTTCGGCACCATAAGCCCGCGCGGAGTGGCGGCCGCAATACCGAGGTTCATGTAGTGCTTGACGTGGATCTCGGCGTTGCCCTTGCCGTCGGCGTTCTCCACCCAGGTCGCGTTGACGCTCGGGTTGCGGGCCGCGGCCCAGATGACAGCCTTGGAGAGGATCAACAGCGGCGACACCTTGATGCCCTCAAAGTCCCTGGAGGCCTTGAGGCGCTTAACGAATTCCATGGTGCGGCTGGCATCGACGTCCACGAAGATACTCACGTGCGGCGCCGTGAAGGCCGACTCCACCATGGCCTTGGCTGTTGCCTTACGGACGCCCTTCACGGGAATCCGTTCCACACGCTGATCCTGCGGTTTCTTGGACGCACCCCAGAACGTGTCGGCCTGGTCCACCTCGGCATCGCGCTGCGCCTGGTAGCTGACCAAATCCTCGCGAGTCACTTCACCGCGGGCCCCCGTGGGAACGACATCGGCCAAGTCAATGCCCAGTTCGCGGGCGATCTTGCGCACCGGAGGCTTGGCCAAGACGCGGTTGACGATGCCGCTGACGGTTGCACCAAGGCCCGTGAGGCCCGGCGCCTGGTTCGTTTCTCCCTGGGTCGCGGCCGGGGACTGCTCGACGGCGGGCGCCGGCGCTGCGGGCTCGACGGTGCGGGCCGGCGCCGACTGCTCGTCTGCGAGTATCGCAGAGGCGGTGGGCGCAGCCGAGGCGGCCGGAGCAACGGAGGCGACGACTTCCGGGCGCTTACGCGGGCGGCGTTTGACGGCGTCGGCCTTCGGACCGGAGCCCACCAGCGGACCGCCCGCCGGACCGCCGTCGGACGTTCCGGGGTCCTCGGGCAGCTTGCCGTACATCGAGGCCTCGAAGACTTGTTCGGCGGCAGGAGTGGCGGGAGCCGCAGGCGGTGCGGCGAGCGGCGCAGCGGGTGCCGATGCGGGCGCTGCCTCATCCGGGGCATTGTCCGAGATGCCGATAATCGCGGTTCCTACTTCAACCGTGATCCCCTCAGGGACGAGCAATTCCGCCACCGTGCCTGCGTATGGGGACGGCAATTCCACGAGGGACTTGGCGGTCTCGATCTCGCAAATAACGTCGTTGATAGCCACGGTGTCCCCGGGTTTGACCTTCCAGGAGACAATTTCTGCCTCGGTCAGGCCTTCGCCGACATCCGGCAGGTTGAATTTCTTAACAGTCACTTAGGGTCCTCGATTTCGGCTGGCCCGTCCGCGTGGCGGAGGGTGCAATCAGGGGCGGCTAGTAGGCCAGGGAACGGTCCAAGGCTTCAAGGATCTTGTCGATGTCCGGCAAGTAGTCCTCTTCAACCTTGGCCACGGGATACGGCATGTGGAAACCGCCCACCCGGATGACCGGGGCCTCAAGGTGCAGGAATGCACGCTCACTGATCCGCGCAGCGATCTCGCCGCCGATACCACCGAACGTCGGGGCCTCGTGCGCAACGATTAGGCGGCCGGTCTTCTTGACAGAAGCCGTGACGGTGTCGAAGTCGATGGGGGAAATCGAGCGGAGATCGATCACTTCAATGCTGTGTCCGTCCTCTTCCGCCGCTGCTGCGGCGGCCAGGGCAACGGGAACCAGCGGACCGTACGCCACGATGGTGGCGTCGGAACCTTCGCGTAGGACGTGCGCCTGGAACGGGTCCGACGCCGGTCCTGGGTTTTCGGTGTCCACCTCGCCTTTGAGCCAGTAGCGGCGCTTGGGTTCGAAGAAGATCACCGGGTCCGTGCAGTCGACGGCTTGCTGGATCATCCAGTAGGCGTCGTGTGCGTTGGATGGGGTGATGATGCGCAGACCCGCAGTGTGGGCGAACAAGGCCTCCGGCGATTCTGAGTGATGTTCGATCGAGCCAATGCCGCCGCCGTAGGGGATGCGGATGACCACGGGAACGGTCAGTTTGCCGCCGCTGCGGGAGTGCATCTTGGCCAGCTGGGTGGTGATCTGGTTGAAGCCGGGGAAGACGAAACCATCGAACTGGATTTCGCAGATGGGACGGTAGCCGCGCAAGGCAAGGCCAATCGCGGTGCCGACGATGCCGGACTCTGCCAGGGGGGTGTCAACTACCCGGTCTGCGCCGAAGTCCCTGATAAGTCCGTCAGTCACGCGATAGACGCCGCCCAGCGGCCCGATGTCTTCGCCCATGAGCAGGGACTTCGGGTTGTTGGTGAGCGAGGCACGCAGGCCTTCGTTGATGGCCTTGGCAATGGTCATGGTGGTCATCAGTTACTTGCCTCCGTCTTCGTGGTCGCCTTCGAATCCGGCGGAGTATTCCTCGAACCAGGCAAGTTCCTCGGCCACCAGCGGGTGCGGCTCGGCATAGACTCCGGTGAATGACTCGCGGAAGTTAGGGCCTTTTAAGTTTTGGGTGGTGCTGCGGACGTGGGCTGCGAGCTTGTCTCCGTCGACCCTGACTTGCTCAAAGAAAGCTTCGTCGGCCAGGCCCTCGTTGCGAAGGTACTTCTCCAGGCGATCCAGCGGATCCTTGCCGCGCCACGCCTGTTCTTCGGCGGATTCGCGGTACTTGGTGGGGTCGTCCGCCGTTGTGTGTGCGCCGACGCGATATGTATATGCCTCAATGAGCACAGGACCGCGGCCTTCGCGTGCATGCTCAAGGGCCCATTCGGTGACTGCATGGACTGCGATGACGTCGTTACCGTCCACTCGGATGCCCGGGAAGCCGTATCCCTTGGCCCGGTTGAAAAGGGGAACCTTGGTCTGAACCTCAGTGGGGACCGAGATGGCCCAGTGGTTGTTCTGGCAGAAGAACACCACCGGAGCGTTGTAGGACGCCGCGAAGACCATGGATTCATGGACGTCGCCTTCGGAGCTTGCGCCGTCGCCGAAGTAAGCCACGACAGCAGCTTTCGGGTCATTGGAACCGTTGGCTTCTGCGGATTTCTGGTCTCGCTGGATTCCCATGGCATAGCCAACTGAATGCAGCGTCTGGGCCGCCAGCACCAGGGTATAGAGATGGAAGTTGTTCTCAGTGGGATCCCAGCCGCCATTGGAAATTCCGCGGAACAGCTTCAGGAGTTCGGCCAGATCCACGTCGCGGGTCAACGCAACGCCATGCTCACGGTACGTGGGGAAGATGTAGTCCTGCCGCTGGGTGGCCCGTCCGGAGCCGATCTGGGCGGCTTCCTGACCGGTCAGGGGGACCCAAAGGGCCAGCTCGCCTTGCCGCTGGAGAGCGGTGGCCTCCTGGTCGAAGCGGCGGACCTTGGCCATGTCGGCGTAGAAACCCCGTAGCTGCTCCGGCTCAAGACGCTTGGCGTAGTCCGAGAAGACAGGATCGGTTCCTAGCTTGCCGTCCGGCCCCAGCAGCTGGATCATGTCGGCTGCTGGATCGCTGGAAGCGCCTCCCGCAGGAGACTGCAGGTCCAGTCCCGTTCCGTTGATCCCGGGGGTGGGCAATTGAGTTGCGCCCATTCCGTCTCCTTGCCTGCTTCAGCCCGACGCTGAGCAAATATTTTCGCTGATATATGCCGATTCCGGAATGCATTCCGGAATCGGCATATCTTGGCTTTCGTCCCTTACTTTATCCGCAGTAAGGGACGCAGGGGCATTTGTTAACCGCTAGGAAGCCAGCGGCGCTTTTGTATAGGACGCACAGAGCTCCAGGAACCGGGTGTTGGCCTCAACCTCTCCGATGCTGACCCGGACACCTTCGTTGCCGAAGGCACGCACGGACAACGCCCGTTCGCCAGCCAGTGCGGCGAATTCGGCGCTGTTCTCTCCCAGATTCAACCAGACGAAGTTGCCCTGGGCCTCAGGGACGAACCATCCCAACTCCCGGAGCCCGGCGGTCACCCGGTCCCGCTCATCAACCAGGCTTTGTACCCTTTCAACAACCTGGTCGAAATTCTGCAAGGAGGTAATAGCGGCGCGTTCAGCAATCTGTGACACCGCAAATGGCGTGGCCGCGACTCGCAGATGCTGGGTGAGATCCGGACCGGCAACGCTGTATCCAACGCGCAGCCCTGCAAGGCCGTGAGCCTTGGAGAACGTTCGGAGGACAACCACATTGGGGTACTTGCGGTACAGCTTGATGCCGTCCACGGCGTTCTGGTCACGAACGAACTCCTGGTAGGCCTCATCGATGACGACAACCACGCCAGCGGGCACCGACTGGATGAACCGCTCCGTTTCCTCCGCAGTGAGGATGGGGCCTGTGGGGTTGTTGGGCGTGCAAAGCAAAATCACCTTGGTGCGGACGGTGACAGCAGCTGCCATGGCCTCGAGGTCGTGGCGTCCATCGGAAAGCAAAGGGATCTGGACACTCTCAGCACCGGCCAATCCCACGCAGATGGGATAGGCCTCGAAGGAGCGCCAAGCGTAGATGACCTCATCGGCTTTGCCGTCGTGGTTCTGTCCTGCAAACGTGGAAAGAATCTGGTTCAGGGCTCCGAGGCTTCCGGCTCCCGTGACGACGTCGTCCGCGGGGATGCTTAGAAATTCAGCGAGCGCCGTGCGCAGCTTGGTGGAGAGGGGGTCCGGGTACCGGTTGATGTCAGACTGATCGGCAATGGCCCGGAGCACCGCGGGGATCGGGGGCAACGGGTTTTCGTTGGAAGACAGTTTGTAACTGGTCAGGCCTTCTATGGCTGAGGGAGGCTTGCCTGCCGCATATTTGGGGAGCCTGTCCACAACCGGGCGGGGATGCACGCCCTCCGGTGCGTTGTCAGAAGAATTCATGGCACCAGCCTACTTGTAGGCATTCGGGACGTGAGGGTGGGCTTTCCGGCCGGCGCATGTGAAAGCATGGGCGCATGGGTTCATTCATTGTGCGTGTCCTGATCAACGGGCTGGCCCTCTGGGTTGCCAGCTGGATTCTGCCTGGGATGGATATTTCCACCTCGGCAACCACCAACGCAGTCAACAACGCGGGGGTCACACAAGGCAGCGATACCTTGGGCGTGGTTCTTGCCTATCTCTTCATAGGGCTCATTTTTGGCATCGTTAATGCCTTTGTGCGGCCGTTGGTCAAGCTACTCTCCCTTCCAATCACAATCCTGACTCTCGGCTTATTCACCATTGTCATCAACGCCGCCATGCTGTCGCTGACAGCTTGGCTGAGTAGCTACACGCCGGTACACCTCACCATCGATAGCTTCTTCTGGACCGCGGTTCTCGCCGCTATCATCATCAGCCTGATCTCGGTCGTGGCTAGCTGGATTCCGGGCGCTAACAGACGCTAGGAAGACTTGAGGCAGCCTGTTCGCACAGCTTCCTCACCGTGCTCCCGATCCGGAGCGGAAATCTGACGGGACGGGCGGCTGGACCCTCGGAGCGGGCATCGATGGGGAGGGCACAGGGACCTGGGGAACCGGAACCCGTGCAGGCTGGGGAGCTTCACGAACCAATTTGAACTTGCTGACCTTGGCCATGCCGCCAGCGCCCAGTATCCCGCCAAGAGTGGCTGTGGACGCCGCTAGGGAAGGATCGGAACTAAGCTGCACCAGCTTCGCCCCTTCCCCGTAGTGCGAGAGCTTGTGTGCCGGACCCAGGCGGCCTGGGTCTTCCCCTGGGGCCAGGCTCGGCGGATTGGTCATGGTGACCGTGACCCTGTCCTTGGTATCAGCATTGGCTTTGCCGTCAGCACCTGGCACCCAATCGTCTTTGTGCTCCAAGTGCAAGCTGCCTGTACCCGCTTGCGGCGTGATTCCCCCGACAGGCGATCCTGCCGTCACGACAAACTTGAGGTCGTACTCGGCGAGGAACGCCTTGTCCTTACTCAGGTTCATTGCATGGACCCCGCCCTGGCTGTGGCCCACCGCCACCACCGACTCGCCCGCAACCGCACCTGCCTCGCGCAACGCCTGACCCATGGCCTTGCTGGTTTCCGCCGACTCGTAGCCCAGCGCTTCGGCAATACCGGCCTCATCCAATGGATTGCTACCCCCGGGCGGATTGCCCGGTTGAGTACCCGGAATCAACACCACCCATGCCCGTTCTCCGCCCTTATCTACTTGCGCTACTTCAATTTCGCCCTCCGAACCAGCTGAGACGTGGTCTAGCTCCCGGAGCAATCCTGAAGCCGACAGGTCCATGCTTTTCGTGGTGGTCTCCCCTCGGCTGACGCTAATGGGACGTGGCCTCAGGAACGCCAACCCAGGGGTCGCTACGATGGCTCTCAAAACGGCGCCGACGTCGGTGGGGCCAACCATGGCCCCCGCAAGGTTGGCCACCACCGGGGGCAACCCCATCATCAATTCCAATATCCGGGTCAAATCCCGGACGACTCCTTCCGTTGCGCCCCGCCAGCCAAGGTCAAGGGGGTCGGGACCGGTCCCGAGGACTGGCATTCCCAAGCCCATTCGAAGACGGATCGCCGCATGTGATTCCGCAAACTCATATTCGCGATGGCTTGCCCTGACATCGTTGCCAATCCGCTGAAGCTGCTCACGGACCCGCCCGATGTCCCGGCCACTTTCCCCGACGGCAATGATGGCGTTGCTTCCGCTTGTGTAGGAGGAGGCTTGATGTGGAAAGAGAGCCGCCCGCACTGCCTCGGCCTCGGTTTCGATAGCCTGCAGTTGGTGCACGAGCCCGTCCAGCGCGGTTGCGCCAGCAAGAAGCTCCTCGAATTGGAAATTGATTCCGCCGACACCGCCGCGAATACGCAGTGGGCCGTCCGGTTCGGGTGCTTTGGGGCGGGGCGACCCACCCCCGCCGACGGGAGCGATCTCGACCATCAGAAGCCTGGCCGGCCACTCAATGCCACACTCTGGGAATGCCGAAGAGTCACCGCGGCTGCCTCGCGCAAGGCATCACGCCCCCTTCGGAGGGACGCAGCCTGGAAGGCGACAGTTGTCCTATAGGCACGGCCTGCGGGCGACTCCCAGCGGTCCAGTTGCAGCTGCGCCAGCTTGGCAAGCACGGCGTCGGCCCGGTCTGCACAGACGGTCATCCGCCATCCGAGCTGCTGGACCTCCGCTCCACGCGAAACACATTGCCGGGAATCCAGATCCGGTCCCCCAGCCGCCACCTGAATGACGCTCATGACGTAGTCCTCCTGTAGGTACAAGTTGATGTCGTGGCATCGACGCTACGTTGAGCTCCGCTGAGTGCGGAACCGCCTTGGTGGGCTATGTGGACAAACTGCCGGAAACATGGCTATGGAGGGGAAGCAGAGTGGTTTTGCACATAGAGAAGTACCGCTTAATGACGCAGAGCGAGTTCGTGAAAGAATTGCCTCATGCCTGAAACCGTCGCCGCCGCTGTTACCCGTACGCCCTCTGGACGCCTGGCCCTTGCCGCGTCGCCGGAGCCGATCGCCCTTGGCCCGCTGGACGGCCGGTACCAGTCCGCCGTCGCTCCCCTGGTCGACTACCTTTCCGAGGCCGCCCTCAACCGCGACCGTGTGGCCGTCGAGGTCGAGTGGCTCATCCACCTGACTAATAACAATGTGCTCCCTGGCGCCGGCCCCCTGGCCCCCGAACAGCAGGAGAAGCTGCGCGGCATCGTCACCGATTTCGACGCCGCTTCGGTCACGGAACTCGCCGAAATCGAAGCAGTCACGGTCCACGACGTCAAGGCTGTTGAGTACTACATCGGCCGTCGCCTTCCGGCGATCGGTATCGAGAACCTGACCGCAATGGTGCACTTTGGCTGTACCTCGGAGGACATCAACAACCTCTCCTACGCCTTGGGCGTCAAGGGCGCCGTGGAGGATGTCTGGCTCCCGGCGGCCAGCGCCTTGGTGAAGCAGATCGAAGCGATGGCCGAGGAAAACCGCGCCGTCCCCATGCTTTCCCGCACGCACGGCCAGCCCGCCACACCCACCACCCTGGGCAAGGAACTGGCAGTCGTCGCGCATCGCCTGAACCGCCAGCTGGACCGCGTTTCCAAGACCCAATACCTGGGGAAGATCAACGGGGCTACCGGTACGTACGCGGCACACGTCGCTTCCGTTCCGGGCGCCGACTGGCAGGCCGTAGCCCAGTCCTTCGTTGAAGGCTTGGGCCTGACCTGGAACCCGTTGACCACCCAGATCGAGAGCCACGATTGGCAGGCTGAACTCTACGCCGACGTTGCGCGCTTCAACCGCATCCTGCACAACGTCTGCACGGACATCTGGAGCTACATCTCCATCGGATACTTCCGCCAGATCCCGGTCGCAGGCGCCACCGGGTCCTCCACCATGCCGCACAAGGTCAACCCGATCCGCTTCGAAAACGCCGAGGCCAACCTTGAGATCTCCAACGGGCTGCTGGACACTCTGGGCGCCACCCTGGTTACTTCCCGGTGGCAGCGAGACCTCACGGACTCTTCCTCGCAGCGCAACATCGGCGTCGCATTCGGGCACTCGCTGCTTGCAATCTCAAACGTCGCCAAGGGACTGAAAGCCCTGGACGTTGCCGAGGAGGTACTGGCGGCCGATCTCGACACAAACTGGGAAGTCCTGGGCGAAGCCATCCAGATGGTCATGCGGGCGGAGGCCATCGCCGGCGTTGAGGGAATGGAGAACCCGTACGAGCGTCTCAAGGATCTCACCCGCGGCCAGCGTGTCGACGCTGCCCGTATGCAGGAGTTCGTCTCCGGTCTGGGGCTCTCCCCCGAGGCCGAGGCGCGGCTGCTGGCCCTGACTCCGGGAAGGTACACGGGTATCGCCAATCAACTTGTGGACCACCTGAAGTAGGACGCAGCACTGCGGAAGAGGTGGCAACCGTTCGACGGCGGGCCAGGGCACGGAGCTCTTGCCCACCGTCAGCGCCGACTCCGGACGCTCGCGGGTCCGGACGCTCGCGGGTCCGGACGCCTGCGCCGGTCGCTCGCCCGCTGCGCTGCCGACCGAACGAGCGGCGTGTCGGCCCGGCGCCTAGGTGCCGGGCCTGATTGGCTGAAAGTCACCGGGTCGCAACGCCGCGTGGACCCGGCATTTCCGAATCGACTGTTAGGACTGTGTCAGCATGAGGCTCTTGCTTATCCGCCACGGGCAAACCCCCGGAAACGTCTTGGGCCAATTGGACACGGCGTTTCCCGGTCCGGGGCTGACTGAACTCGGCGAACGTCAAGCTGCCGCACTCCCGGCATCCCTTGCCAACGAAGACATTACGGCCATCTATGCGTCCACCTTGATCCGCACCCAACTGACCGCCGCCCCACTCGCCAAAGCCCTGGGACTCGAGACCACCGTGTTGGAGGGTCTGCAGGAGATCGAGGCGGGTGCTTTGGAGAAGCTCACCGACCACGAATCGCACCACCGGTACATGAGCACGGTTTTTGCCTGGACCGACGGCGAATTGGACGTCCGCATGCCAGGAGCGGGTGACGGTCACGAGTTCTTCGCCCGCTACGACGCAGCCATCGCCAAGGTGGCGGCGGCGGGCGACGAGACCGCCGTCGTGGTCAGCCACGGTGCGGCGATCCGTTGCTGGGCCGGGCGCCGCGCAGTCGATGTCGGCCGCGATTTCGCCGCCACCCACCAGTTGCAGAACACCGGAATCGTGGTGCTCGAAGGCGACCCGGAGAGTGGCTGGCGCCTGCAGCATTGGGACCAAAGCCCTGTGGGCGGACTTGCCTTGGCCGACCGGACAGCGGAGGATCCCACGGGCGACGCCCTCGAATAACGCCTGTCTTAAGATCGGCCCAGCGCGCGGCATTTCTCCGGACGCTTACGCGGAGGAAACACTGCGGTAACCCCCGCTTCTTAGGCTTGATTTGCATAACCCCCTTCGGCGAAAGAGGTTCCGATGCAGACCAATCCGCGGCTCAACATCAAACAGGTCACCTGGGCCAACCCCGTGGGTGCAGACCTCCGCGCCGCCCAGCAAGCGGAACTGGACTCGCGATTCGGCAACTCAGACCACGAGCCCGGACCCGCACCATCGGAAGCGGATACTGCCGTTTTCGTGGTGGCTTACGAAAAGTGCTCTGGACAGCCCCTGGGTTGCGGCGGTCTGCGGATCTTGGACGCCGAGACTGCGGAAATCAAACGCCTCTACGTTGTCCCGTACGCCAGGGGGTCGGGAGTGGCGAGCTCCATCCTGGCCGCGCTGGAAGCGCAAGCGCACTCCCACGGCTTCAGCGTGATCACAGCGGAAGCGGGATCGGCCCAATCGGATGGTCGCAGCTTCTACGAAAGCGCCGGCTTCGCCGCAGTGCCCAACTTCGGTCCGTACATCGGCGTCAGCCACTCGCAGTGCTACGCGAAGCCGATCGATTCGCATAGCGCATCGCACACCGCGATGGCCTAAGGGCCGCCCCGGATCAATCCAAGCTGCGTCCGCCCTGGCCCAGATGTGCCCGATTCAGGGCTTCAATTTCTTCATCGCTCAGGTCGTCGAAGCTCTTGGCCTCGTGTTTGTCGCTACGGGAGAACCGGACAAACATCAGGATGATGAGGGGAAGGTCCACGATCTCCGCGAGGAACCACATCAGGTCCCCGGCGAGTTGCTGGTCGCGCAGCGGTGAGGGGAACCAACCTGGTTGATTGCCCAAAACTGACGTGGCGCCGTCGAGAATTCCCGGGCTGAGCCGCATCAGGACGCCCGGCACGGCGTCGGCGAGCAGCTCGATGAATACGAAGATGAACTCGACCACAATGAGCGATCCGGTGCGTCCTGCACCGTCTTCCATGATCGGGACCGTCATGAGGAGGCCCATGACAGGCACCAGCAAAGTCAGGATGATGTCGGCGGCCGGGTTGGTCCGGAGCACATAGAACAGCGGGGTCAGGAACACCGTGAACATGGCGAGCCCCAGAAGCGCCGCCACGAGTGTGTTACTGAGCATCCGGACCAGCCTGTGCCGGAGAATCGCCTCCACCCGTTCTGCACCCCCCGGACCCAGGGTCTGCCTTGCCAGCGTCAGCGGCTTTCCCAGGCCAATCAACAATGGGACCACGAACAGATAAGACGTCACTTTGAGGGTGAAAGCCCACCGCAGGTCGTGGCTGTAGGTGCCCGGGAATCCAAAGCTGAGGGCAGCGAAACTACCGAGGCCAAGGGCAAAGAAGGCAAAGGAGTTCCACAAAGGCCACCGGATCTCCCGGCGCTTGGCGGCAACCAGGCCCTTTGAATACAGGATGACGGCGGCAACAAGAATGACCAAGGCGGGCCAGTTCATTGACCAGGCGCCCAGCACAACGTCCAACGGTGGCATAGTCAGCGGTTCCAGCCGGAAGGCCGGGCGGTGAGCCCAGCACTACGGTGGGTCTTGTCAATCTTCATGGTGTTCCTCCAGCGCGTTCCCGGTCTGCCGCATGGTGCGCGAATCGGCGTGTTGTGTTGTGCCCTGACCCGGGTGCACCCTATCCATGTTACGGAGTCCCGCGAAGCATGGCACGCCGTACAAGACGCGGGGGCCCGGCCTCGGCTAATCTCGCATTATGGAAAAGGCTGACATCACGTTCCGGACCCGCAAATGGATACGTCCGGAGGACCTCAACGCCAACGGCACTCTGTTCGGTGGAAGCCTGCTGAAATGGATCGACGAGGAAGCGGCAATCTACGCGATCCTCCAGCTTGGAAACGGCCGCGCCGTCACCAAGTACATCTCCGAAATCAACTTCGTGAGCTCAGCCGTCCAAGGCGATCTCGTGGAAATGGGCCTGACGGCAGTCCGCTTCGGCCGGACCTCACTGACCATGCGGGCGGAGGTGCGCAACATGATCACTCGCGAGAGCATCCTGACCATCGAGGAAATCGTCTTCGTCAACCTCGGGCACGACGGCCGGCCGGAACCGCACGGCTACACGGAAATCACCTACGACCGCGACCGCATCCCCACGCACCACCTGACGCAAGCGCTCCACCAGGACTGAGGGCCCGACGTCGGGCCCTCCAAAAAGCTTGCCAGGAACCAGGTCGCGCGTCGCCCTTCTCGTTGACACTCCCGGAAAACGGGTGCTGGCGGCCGCGAAATTCGTGGCCGCCAGCTTGTATTTCCGGTGACGGGAGTGGTGTCACCGGAACTTTTGGAGCGCCCGGGACCGGGCGCGGCGCCTCGGGCGAAGCCGCGGTTAGCGCCGGTCGAATCAATAAGGGGCACTTATGACGCTTGTGCTATCTGACGTTGTTTCGCCTCCTTGGCAGCCCATATAGGTTCTTCCCATGCACTTTTCTTATGGGATCACCCGGTATTGATATTTCCGCGGGCCAGCCCAGACCGCGCCGCTAGCTCGTCATCGCCTCTTTCTTTGCCGGAGGCGTCCTGCAGCTAAACAGTTCCTGCGTTCCTGTTTTCCTGGCGATGAGCACCGTCAATGCGCGGGCTGACGTTGAAATCGGTTCAAAGTGTTGGATCGATCGCGCACCAACGTTCCAGATGCGCTTCAAGCCCAGCACACGGTCGTGCTCATCCGTGGCAACCAAGGACGGACTTCCCTGCCCTGCCACGGGCCTGCGTTTCCAGCACAGACTGACTACCGTCGCGTGCTCCCAGAATTCCACGGCAGTCACGAAGAATTCGCGCCCCTCATCATCTCGGAACAGCCCGGACTGCGGGACGTAAACCGCCCGAAGATCGTACTCCGGGAGGCCTGAACGCCTTGCAGCCGGCGGTTGGGCAGGTGCTGCAGTTTGTTGAGGATTGACATCTGGTTGCGCGACCACGGCATGCTCCATTGAAATTGCGGACGGCCCCTCCTCGGCCGCCCTCCGAGCGGCCTCGGGATATCCAATGTAGCTCCGTCCAAGGACCTCCGGAAGAGTGCCGACTACCTACTTAGTTCAGTAGCTCGACGGCGTGTCACCTGTCCCGCCAAAGGGCGCTCCGCCGTCGGGCGTTGCCGGAATGAACTTGTGCGCGAGTGCTTCGGTACCGCGCGCCAGCAGCGAGACATCGGCGCCGACCAGCACAAAGGACGCGCCCGCGGCCATGTACCCCCGCGCCGTGCCTTCGTTGAAGGCGTTAACGCCTGCCGGCTTGCCCGCCGTCCTCGCCGCGGAAAGGCAGTGCTCGACGGCGGCGCGCACCTTCGGGTGTTCCTGCTGTCCCAGCAGGCCCATGGAAGCGGCGAGGTCGGAGGGACCGACGAAGATGGCGTCGACGCCGTCGACCGCCAGAATGTGCTCCACCGCCGCGACGGCGGCCTCGGTTTCGATCTGGACCGTCACGCTGACCGTCTCCGAGGCGCGGGTGAGGTAGTCCGGGATGCGGTTCCAGCGCGAGGCGCGGGCCAAGGCCGAGCCGACGCCCCGCACGCCATGCGGCGGGTAGCGGACAGCAGCCACCGCAGCTTGCGCCTCCAAAGCCGTGTTGACCATGGGGATGAGAAGGTCCTGCACGCCCAGGTCCAAGTATTGCTTGAGCAGCACGGTGTCGTTGGCCGGAGGGCGGACCACGGCCTGGACGGGGTAGCCGCGGACTGCCTGCAGTTGGGCGAGGATGGATTCAAGGCCGTTGGGGCTGTGCTCGGCGTCGATCAGGAGCCAATCCAAGCCGGCCCCGGCGCACAGTTCGGCGATCAGCGGGCTGCCGGAACACACCCACATCCCGGCGAGGGGCCGGTCCGCGGAGGCCAAGGCTTGACGGAACGTGCGGTCTGGTTCTACTCGAACCGGCATGTGACAACTCCCAAGGGTCCGTAGTCGGCGTGGACGGTATCGCCTTTGTACACCCAGAGCGGGCGGGTGAAGGAGCCGGCGAGGATGATCTCCCCGGCCTTCAGCCCGTCACCGTGCGGGGCGATCTTGTTGGCGAGCCAGTGCACGCCGTTCGCGGGATGGTCCAGGACGCCCGCGGCGACGCCGGTTTCCTCCACGGTCTGGTTCTTGTAGAGGATCGCTGAGACCCAGCGGAGGTCGACGGCGTCCGGCTTCACGGGGTTGCCGCCGATCACCATGGCACCCATGGCTGCGTTGTCCGAAATGGTGTCCACGATGGTCCGGCCCTCCATCTCGATCCTTGAATCCAGGATCTCGAGGGCCGGAACCACGTAGTCGGTGGCGTTCAGGACGTCGAAGATGGTGCAGCCGGGTCCGGCGAGGTCCTTCTTCAGCACGAAGGCCAGCTCCACCTCCACCCTTGGGTGGGTGTACTGGTCCCATGCCACGGAGCATCCCGTTTCCAGGACCATGTCGTCAAAGATGGCGCCATAGTCGGGTTCGGTGATGCCCGTGGCGGCCTGCATGGCCTTGGACGTCAGCCCGATCTTGCGGCCTACCAGCTTCCGGCCGGCCTCCTCGTTCCGGCGGCGCCATAACTGCTGCACGGCGTAGGAATCCTCCATCGTCATGTCCGGGTAGCGGGCAGTCAGGCGCGGAATCGGGGTCCGGGACCTGCCGGCCTCCAGTAGTTCGTCCGCAATCGCTTCTATCGTCTTCGGGTCAAGCATCTCCACACTCCGTTCGGGCATCCTGCGGTCAGCATACGTTTAGCGTTGCGAGCCTAGAGCTGGGAGCCGACCTTGAAGCCCTTCTTTTCCCCGGCGGGGCCGTCCTCGGGTTGGCGGGTGTAGGAGAAGCCGTCGGCGCCGACGGTGACGGCCATTTCGCTCTTTTCCTCACGGACGATGACCGGCTGCGGGTTGCCGTCGAGGTCCAGGACGAGGGAGGCCTCGGTGTACCAGGAGGGGACCACGGGGTTGCCCCACCAGTCGCGGCGCTGGTTGTCGTGCACGTCCCAGGTGACGGTGGGGTTGTCCGGGTCCCCGGTGTAGTAGTCCTGGGTGTAGATCTCGATGCGGTGCCCGTCCGGGTCCAGGATGTACAGGTAGAAAGCGTTGGAGACGCCGTGCCGGCCGGGGCCGCGTTCGATCCGGTCGCTGATGCGCAGGGCGCCCATCTTGTCGCAGATCTGGATGATGTTGTGTTTCTCGTGCGTGGAGAACGCGATGTGGTGCAGACGGGGCCCGTTGCCGCCGGTCAGGGCGGTGTCGTGGACGGTCTGCTTGCGGTGCATCCAGGCGGCGTACGTGACGCCGTCGGAATCCTTGATGTCCTCCGAGACACGGAAGCCCAGGTCCTCAAGGTACTTCCGGCCGCGGGGAACGTCGGGGGTGACCTGGTTGAAGTGGTCCAGGCGGACCAGCTCGCCGGCGGAGTAGAGGTCGTAGCGCTGGGTGAGGCGTTCGACGTGTTCCACCTCGTAGAAGAATTCGTAGGGGAAGCCCAGCGGGTCCTCGACGCGGACCGAGTCGCCGACGCCCTTGGTGAAGCCGTCCTTGCGGCGCTCAACCCGGCAGCCCAACTCGCGGTAGTAGGCCTCGGCCGCGTCCACCTCGGCCGGGGACTTCACCCGGTAGGCGAACGCGGCGGCCGCGGCGACGGGTCCCTTGCGGAGCACCAGGTTGTGGTGGATGAACTCCTCGAAGGAGCGCAGGTAGATGGTGTTCTCGTCTTCCTCGGTGACGTGCAGGCCGAGCAGGTCAACGTAGAACTCGCGGGACTTGGCGAGGTCCGTGACCACGAGTTCGAGGTAGGCGCAGCGGACGATGTCCGGTGCCGGGACGGTGGGCGTGGGGACGAAGTTGGTCATTGTTGTCTCTCTTCTTTGAGGAGGGTGGAAGCGCGTTTAGGCGCCGAATTTGGGCGTATGAACAGCGCCGAGGGTGATGTGCACGGCCTGCTGGTCGGTGTAGAAATCGATGGAGCGGTAGCCGCCCTCGTGGCCCAGGCCGGAGGCCTTCACGCCGCCGAAGGGGGTGCGAAGGTCCCGGACGTTGTGGCTGTTGAGCCACACCATGCCGGCCTCGACGTTCTGCGCGAAGTTGTGGGCGCGGGTCAAGTTCTGGGTCCAGATGTAGGCCGCCAGGCCGTATTTGGTGTTGTTCGCCAGGGCGAGGGCTTCGTCGTCGTTCTCGAACGGGGTGATCGCGACGACGGGACCGAAGATTTCCTCCTGGAAGATCCGCGCGTCGGGCGCGACGTCGGCGAACACCGTCGGTGCGATGTAGTTGCCTTCCGGGAGGTGTTCCGGGCGTCCGCCGCCGGCGAGCAGCCGGCCTTCGGTCTTGCCGATCTCAACGTACGAGGCCACTTTGGCGTAGTGCTCGGGGTGGACGAGTGCGCCCACTTGGGTCTTGGGGTCGTGCGGGTCCCCGACGACGATGTTCTTCGCGCGGGCGGCGTACTTTTCGCAGAACTCGTCATAGATGGCGCGCTCGACCAGGATGCGCGAACCGGCGGTACAGCGTTCCCCGTTGAGGGAGAAGACCCCGAACAGGGCCGAATCGATCGCGGCGTCCAGGTCGGCGTCGGCGAACACGACGCACGGGGACTTGCCGCCCAGCTCCATGGAGAGGCCCTTGAGGTTCGCGGCGGCGTTGCGGAAGATCGTCTGGCCCGTAGTGGTCTCCCCGGTGAAGGAGATCAGCGGCACGTCCGGGTGCTTCACGAGGGCGTCGCCGGCTTCTTCGCCGAGGCCGTTGACCAGGTTGAACACGCCGTCGGGGAGGCCTGCGTCCTTGAAGATCTGCGCCCACAGCGAGGCCGAGAGCGGCGTGAACTCGGCAGGCTTGAGAACCACGGTGTTGCCCGTGGCCAGGGCCGGGGCGAGCTTCCAGGATTCGAGCATGAACGGGGTGTTCCACGGGGTGATCAGGCCCGCGACGCCGATCGGCTTGCGGTTCACGTAGTTGATCTGGGCGCCCGGGACCTTCATGGCGTCGTCGAACTGGGCCACGATCAGGTCCGCGAAGAAGCGGAAGTTTTCCGCCGCACGCAGGGCCTGGCCCTTGGCCTGAGTGATCGGCAGGCCGGTATCGAAGGTCTCCAGCTCGGCGAGCCGCTCCTCCTGGGCCTCGACGGCGTCGGCGATCCTGTTCAGGACGCGGGCGCGTTCGCGTGGCTTCATCTTCGGCCACGGACCGCTCACGAAGGCTTCGCGGGCCGCGGCGACGGCGAGATCGATGTCTTCCTTCTGCCCTGCCGCGGCGGTGGCGTAGTTGGTGTTGGATACCGGGTCCAGGACATCGAAGGTCTTACCGCTCATCGAGTCAACGAACCGGCCGTTGATGAAGTGCTGGATGTGGGCGGGAAGGTCCTTCGGCACGTAGTGGGTGGTGGTTTCTGGTGCAGTGAACGTCATTGTTTCTTCCTTTACTAGTGCAACGCGGGGTCACTTACGGCCCATGTTGGCCCGTTTAATGGGCGCTAAGTGACCCCGCGTTGCTTTGTGCGAGGTACGCGTCCAGGGTGGCGGCGCGGTGCCGGCGGGCGGCTTGTTCGATGGTGTCGGCGTCGGCGTTGCTTTCAATGAGTTGGAGCAGCGCTTCGTGTTCGTCCACGGATTCATGCGCGCGCCCGGGGACGAAGCGGAACGTCGAGGCCCTAATCGAGGCGAGCCGGTTCCAGCCCCGGTGCACGAGGTCCAGGATGTGCGGATTCGGGCAGTGTTCAAAGAGCACGCTGTGGAAATCCTGGTTCAACGCCGTGAAGCGGACGGGATCGAAATGCTCCAGGCAGTCCCGCATCTCCGCGTTGACCTCACGGGCCCTGGCAATGTCCGCCGGGCCGATCAGCGGTGCGGATAACGCCGTCGCGGCCCCCTCGATGATGCTCAGCGTCTGCATCGTGTACAGGTACTCGGTCGGGTCGATCCCGGAGACGGTGGCGCCGACGTTGCGCTCGAACTTCACGAGCCCTTCGGCCTCCAGGCGGCGGATGGCTTCACGGACCGGGACCACGCTGACGCCGAGGTCCTCGGCGATCTTGGCCAGCACCAGCCGGTATCCGGGCGAGTAAGTGCCATCCACGATGCGCGCCTTGACGGCGGCATAAGCTTGCTCGGATTTGCTCCCGACGGCGGTTTCAGTCACCTTGGGCCCCTTCCCATTGCTCGTAGCGGGCACGCCACTGCGCGTTCATCGGGTAGAGCCCGTCCACGCTGTTGCCCTGCTTGACCATCTCGAAAATGAAGGCTTCTTCCTTCTCCTGTTCGATGCACTCATCCACAAGTTCCTCGGCGATGGCCGGCGGAATCACCAGGATGCCGTCCGAGTCGGCCACGACGATGTCGCCTGGCTGGACGGTGGCTCCACCGCAGGCGATGGTGATATCCGTGTCCCACGGGATGTGGCGACGCCCCAGCACGGCGGGGTGCGGGTTGGCGAAGTAGGTGGGCATGTCCAGTCCTGCCACCGCCGAGTAGTCGCGGACGCCGCCGTCGGTGATGATCGCCGCGGCACCGCGCATCTGGGCACGCAGCGCCAGGATGTCCCCCACCGTCCCAGTGCCCTTTTCGCCCCGGGCCTCCATGACCAGGATCTCGCCCTCGTTGACGGAATCGATGGCCCGCTTCTGCGCATTGAACCCACCGCCATGGGTCTTGAACAGGTCCTCGCGGTTCGGAACATAACGCAAAGTCCGGGCGAGTCCGACCACTCTGCGGTCCGGACGGGTGGCCTGCAGACCGTCGATGCTCACGTTGTTCAGCCCGCGCTTTCGCAACTGGCTGGACAACGTAGCGGTGGCGACGCTTTCGAGCTTCTTCTTCAGCTCCGGGGTCAGGACAGGCACGACGACGGTGAGGCCCGCCGCTTCCCGCGAACCGTACGCTTCCTCCCGCTGCGTGTCATCAGACTTGGGCCGGGCACCGAAGTCCGCGAACGCCGTCGTACCTTCCACGACTGTGGAGGCCAGACGACCGCTGCTGATCCCGCCACTGGTGACCTCAACCTCGACGACGTCGCCGGGTTGGGCGACGGAGGCGCCGGCCGGGGTGCCGGTCAGGATAATGTCGCCGGGTTCGAGGGTGAGCAGCTGGGAAAGGTCAGCGACGAGGCGCGCGAAGGGGAACAGCAGGTCTTCGGTGGTGTCGTCCTGGACGAGTTCGCCGTTATGCCAGGTGCGGATGCGCAATTGGGAGGGGTCGACGTCGGCGGCCGGGATCAGCGCGGGGCCCACCGGCGTGAAACCGTCGCCGCCCTTGGACCGGAGGTTTGAGCCCTTGTCCGCGTAGCGGAGATCGTAGACGCCGAGGTCGTTGCTGGCCGTGACCCACCCGACGTGGCCCCACGCGTCCTCAAGGCTCACGCGGCGGGCAGGCCTGCCAATGATCAGCGCGATCTCGCCCTCGTACCCGAGGAGTTCACAGCCGGCCGGACGCTCCACTGTCGACGGGACTTCTGCCGAACCGACCGTCAGGGACGACGAAGGCTTCAGGAAATACGACGGCTGTTCCGGGGTGCGGCCGCGCTGCGCGGCCCGGCTCGGGTAGTTGATATGCACCGCGATGACCTTGCGGGCCGCGGCCAGAATGTGGTCGGTGACCTGTTCCAAGATTGTCTCCTCATCGAGTACGAAATCGTATACGATAACTATGGCCGGGGATCTTCGCGACGTCAACCCCTTGTTTTCGGGAGTTTTCAGGAGCCCTTGTCACCTTCGTCACACCTGCCGTACAGTTTTGAATCAGATAATTGTTTCGATTATTGAACATCGAGTTCTAATATCGAACACCGATAACGTTAAGACCACCGCACAACGAAGTGAGGAAAGCCCGTGCAGTTCCACCACCACGGTTATGTATCCGGTGACCCGCGAGTCCAGCCAGCCGCCGGCGTCGGCATCAACAGACCCACGGACCTTCCCGACGAGGTCGATGTGCTCATCGTTGGCAGCGGGCCCGCCGGCATGCTCGCCGCCGCTCAGCTGTCCCAGTTCCCGGGCGTCACAACCCGGATCGTGGAGCGCCGCAGCGGAAGGCTTGCGATCGGCCAAGCAGACGGCATCCAGGCCCGCAGTGTCGAGACTTTCCAGGCCTTCGGGTTTGCCGAGCGGATCATCGCCGAGGCGTACCGGATCACCGAGATGGCGTTCTGGAAGCCGGATCCCGCGGACCCCTCGCGCATCATCCGGACCGCCCGCGCCCTCGACGATCCAACGGGAGACATCAGCGAATTCCCGCACCTCATCGTCAACCAGGCGCGCGTGTTGGACTACTTCGCCGAGTTCATGGCGAACTCCCCCACCCGCACCTCTCCCGATTACGGATACGAGTTCCGTGGCCTCGAGGTCACGGGTGAGGGCGACTACCCCGTCACCGTCACCCTTCTCCACACCGCCGGACCCAACGAAGGCCAGGAGCGCACTGTCCGGGCCAAGTACGTCGTCGGCGCGGACGGCGCGCGCAGCAAGGTACGCGAGTCGATCGGCTGCACCCTCGCCGGCGACCAGGCCAATCATGCCTGGGGCGTCATGGATGTCCTCGCCGTCACGGATTTCCCCGACATCCGGACGAAGTGCGCCATCCAGTCCGGCACGGGCGGCAGCATTCTGCTGATCCCGCGCGAAGGCGGACACCTCTTTCGCATGTACGTCGACCTCGGCGAAGTGGATCGGAATGACAACCGCTCCGTACGCAACACCACGATCGAGCAGATCATCGCCAAGGCGAACGACATCCTCCACCCCTACACCCTCGATGTGCGCAACGTCGCCTGGCACAGCGTCTACGAAGTCGGCCACCGCCTGACAGACCGGTTCGACGACGTCCTGCCGGAGGAACGCGGCACCCGCACGCCACGCGTTTTCATTACGGGCGATGCCTGCCACACCCACAGCGCGAAGGCCGGCCAAGGCATGAACGTCTCCATGCAAGACGGCTTCAACCTGGCCTGGAAGCTCGGTCATGTGCTCGAGGGCCGCAGTCCGGAGAGCCTGCTGTCCACGTACTCGGCCGAGCGCCAAGTGGTTGCCAAGAACCTCATCGACTTCGACAAAGAGTGGTCCACGCTCATGGCGAAGAAGCCCGAGGAGTTTGAGGATCCCACCGAGCTGGAGAACTTCTATGTGAGCACGGCAGAGTTCCCTGCTGGTTTCATGACCCATTACGCCCCCTCGCCGCTCATCGCCGAGCCCACCCACCAAGGTTTGGCGACGGGATACACCATCGGCAAGCGTTTCAAATCCGCGCCCGTGGTGCGCGTCTGCGACACCAACCCGGTCCAACTCGGCCACCAGGCCAAGGCGGACGGACGATGGCGCATCTATGTCTTCGCGGACGCGGCCGAAGCTGGCGCGCCGTCGCCCGTCGTCGACTTTGCCGAGTGGATCGCGAACTCGCCGGATTCGCCGCTGGCCGCAACGCCGTCGGGCGCTGACCGTGACGCGTGGTTCGACGTGAAGGTGATTTACCAGCAGGAGCACACGAGCGTCGACATCGGCGCCGTGCCGGAGGTATTCAAGCCGCAGGTGGGCCCGTTCAGGCTCACCTACCTTGAGAACGTCTACGGCACGGATCCTTCGGCGGATATCTTCGCGCTGCGCGGCCTGGACCGTGCCGGCCTCATGGTGGTGGTGCGCCCGGACCAGTACGTCGCGAACGTCTTGCCCCTCACGGCGACGGCGGAACTCGCCGCGTTCTTCGCGCCCCTCCTGCGATCGGGACGGACCGCGGCAGTGTGAGCTGTTGGCGCGTCCTGGCGCGCGGGACACCGGAAGGGTTCATTCTGTCGGTGGCCCGTCGTAGGGTACCGGCATGGACATCATCTTGGTTCCCGGATTCTGGTTGGACGCCTCATCATGGTCGGAGGTCACGCCGCCGCTCGTTGCTGCGGGACATACCGTCCACCCACTTACGCTGCCTGGGCTGGAGGCCGTTGATGCCCCACGGTCCGGCATCGGCCTCAGGGATCACATCGACGCCGTAGTGGCAGCTGTAGACGCCGTCGGCAATCCTGTTGTTCTAGTCGGCCACTCCGGCGGAGGTGCCATCATCCACGGCGCCGTCGACGCCCGCCCGGACCGCGTGGTCCGGGCGGTTTACGTGGACAGCGGCCCTCTTGGCGAGGGCGGCGTCATCAACGACGAACTGCCGGTTGAGGGCGACGCCGTGCCCTTGCCGCCATGGGAGCTTTTCGAAAATGAGGACCTCGTGGACCTCAATGACGAGCTGCGCGCCGCCTTCCGCGCACGCGCCATCCCGGAGCCAAAGAACGTGGCCACCGATAAACAGCGGCTGCACGATGTTCGCCGCTACGACGTCCCGGCCACCATCATCGCGTGCGAGTTCCCCTCCAGCCTGCTCGGCGAGTGGATCGAATCCGGCCACCCCTTCGTGGCCGAGCTCGCGCGCATCAACGATGTCGAATTCATGGATCTGCCCACCGGACACTGGCCCCAGTTCACCAAGCCGACCGAACTCGGCGAAGCCATACTCGCGGCTGTTGAGCGGAAGGGAGCGGAAGGGATAGGGCAGTTCAGGTGAGCGTCGCGCGCTATCCGACGCCGTGATGGGAAACTGTCGGGTCCGCGACTTCAACTAGGAAGACCGGATGTTCGGGCTGAGGTTCACTGGGAACCCAGACTCGGATCTCGGCGCCGATGCCCGGGACCTGGGACTCCAGGAGGAATGCCGGGCCGCCCGCGGGCGGGCGCCAATTAGCTCTGAACGAAGCTAGGCCGGATTCGCCAGTCGCGACGGTCAGCGTGAATGAGGCCACGCCCCCTTCTTCCAAGAACCCTACGCGTCTGGACGAAACGATTCCCCGGATGGGCCGGGCGGTTACCCGCAGGCTGCTCCATTGCCGCTGTGCAGCACGTTCCCGGGCGGCATCCCTGACGGACGCGACATACCCGGCCCAGAAGCCGATCGGGAGCCCGACGAGCATCACGGTGAAGATCGCGTTGAACCACCAGCCTGGCGTGTCCGAGGTCCACAGAATCGCGACGGGCCATCCACAGACCATCGTTGCGATAACGAAAGCACAAGCCACGATGGTCCGCCCGGCTGAGCCCAGTCTTCGTTGGAAGAGCAACTCCAATGGCGGTGCGGAGTCTGAACTGATACTCGGAACGAGGTGGACGAGGCGAACCACTCTCGGGATGTTTGGAACGCTGGACTCCATGCGCCGATCGTAGCAAGACCCTGAGCTGCCTGAGGCAGCCTCAGGACGCCTTAGCTGCTCGTTGGGGGCTTGCGGTAACTGTCCACCGTAACTTCCAGAGCTTCGTTCCATGGTGTTGCCGTGACACCCAGCATCTTCTGTGTCTCCGTGGAGTCGATCACGAAGGGCGTCCTGAATTGGTAGCTTGAGGCTGAGATCTCGCGCAGGATGGGAATGACCGTACCGAGGGCTCTGAGTGACCACTGCGGGATCGAGGCGACCCGGCCTTTCACGCCCCAGCGCTCATTCACCTGCCGCACGATTTCCGAGCGCGGGACGGACGCACTCGGCACATGCCAAGCACGGCCCCATTCGCCTGTGTGCTCTGCGGCTGCGATCAGTGTCGCGGCGATATCGGGCAGGAAGCTCCAACTGTGCTCTAGTGCGGGGTCTCCAACGACGCGCGCCGTTTTGGAAGCCAACACTGGTTCGAAAAAGCCACTACCGAGGTGCGTTGACATGCCAGCGGCCCCTGGGCCGAAGTAGTCGCTCGCCCGAACCTCTGCGGCCCGGAGTTCACCGCGTTCGTGCGCCGCCAGCACCTTCTCCCAGCCCGCCTTGCGCACCAGGCCCTTTTTCTCGGTCGTAGCGAGCGCTGAGTGCTCGGTCATCGGACCGTCCGGGGAGCCGTAGGCATAGAGGTTACCCATGAGCACAAGAGCTGCCCCGGAGTCACGCGCCGCCTTGATTACGGCGTCGAAGATCGGAGGCCAGTCTGCTACCCAGTCGGTGTACGGCGGGTTGGTGCAAACGAAGATTGTGTCGGCTCCGCGTGCGGCCTGCGTGACGGCGGCAGGGTTGTTGGCGTCCAGCTTCACCGGAGCCGCGCCAGGGATCGTAGTGCCGCTGCGGGTGCCGATAGTGACTTGGTCGCCACGGGCGGTGAGCTGCCTCGCAAGCGTCCCGCCTACGAGTCCCGCGCCGAGGATGAGATGGCTTGCCAAAATGGTTATCTCCTGAGCTGTCCGGCTATACGTTGCTGGGTGACATCGCACACCCTACAACACGACGGAGCCCACCACCCTTGACAAGAATCGAGGGGGCATGAATGATACGAGCCTCACAGCTTTGTCCCTTCCCTTGGACAATGGCTGAATTGGTGTCCGGCATTGTCGAAAGAGTGTATTGACAGTAATCGTGTGGGCGTGTTTTTCGGTCGGGATGGTTGGGTTGCTCCTGAACTGGATGAGTGTGATCGGAACGCTGATAGTGCCGCGACCGCTGCACAGCAGCCTTTCACGGGTGACCCACTTGGTCACGGCGAAAATCTTCCTTGCCATCACAAGACCCGTGACCTCGTACGAAGTACGTGACCGGATCCTTGCCTGGCAGTCTCCGATGTCGCTATTTGTCCGCTTGCTTGTTTGGGTGATCCTGTTCGATTTGTCGTTCAGCCTCCTGCTTCTTCCCTTCGTCGACGGTGACATCTGGCAAGCCGCTAGTGAAGCCGGCTCCGCGATGTTCACGCTCGGCTACGCTGCGCCGTCGAACGTTGGCAACACAGTGTTGGTGTACGCGGCCGCGTATACCGGGTTGATAGTCATCGCTTTACAGATTGGCTACCTGCCAACGCTTTATGCGGCCTTCAACAGGCGTGAATCGGAAGTCACGCTCTTGGTGTCAAGAGCAGGCTCGCCGTCGTGGGGACCTGAGCTTCTGGTGCGCACACGGTTTGGCATGGCCGCTCAGAACAGCACCAGCGAGCTTAGCGATCTCTACCGCATCTGGGAGCGGTGGGCCGCTGATGTGGCAGAATCACACAGCACTTACCTCACGTTGGTGTGGTTCCGTTCACCCGCTCCGCAATCGAACTGGCTCAACTCCCTGCTCAGCGTGATGGACGCGGCTGCGTTGCAACTTTCGTTGAGTCCGGGGTCTGCACCGAGTACCCGGGCGCGGCTGGTTCTTCGGATGGGGTTCACCTGCCTGAACCAAGTGGCGCGGGCCATTCGTATCCCGGTGGAGGATGACCCCGATCCCGATTCCCCACTCGATGTGACTTTCGAAGACTTCCAAACGGCAGTGGAACTCCTGCGAGCCGTCGACTACCCGGTCGAAGTGACCGCGGAGCAGGCGTGGCCCCACTTCAGGGGCTGGCGCGTCAACTACGAAAAGGTGGCGTACGCCCTCGCCTACGCAATCGACGCCCCGCCTTCAATGTGGAGTGGCCCGCGGCGATTCGCGTCAGAACCCACAATGCCGTACCGGCCGAAGAACCGAACCTCAAAGGAAGTAAAGCCAGACGATCCGCAAATGCTTGGCCAGCGGAGGACACGCTAAAGGTTGACCCAACTTAGAAAAGGAGAAGCGTCATGCCCATGATCGACGTATATGCCACCACCGGAACCTTTGCGGACAAGCACCGGCTCGCGGTTGACCTGGCATCAACTGTGATGCGGGTGGAGCAGGTCCCGAACATTCCGATGTTCCGAAAGAACACGGCAGCATTCATCCATGAACTCCCGGAAGGGGACCTGTCGAATGTCGACGGCGACAGCGGCTACGTGCGGGTCCAGGTGCTCACTAACGCGGGCGCATTGGACCGCGACAAGCAGCTCGTCTTGGTCGAAGAGCTGACCGCCCTCATCGCGAGCGCCGCGGCGGACCCGACGCTACCCGAACGCACTTGGGTTCTGCTCACAGAAGCGCCCGACGGCGGTTGGGGCCTCAACGGCCACGCCAACACCAACAATGAGCTCATCGAGGCCGCGCGTGCACAGATCGCCTCTCTCCAAGGGCAACCCCCGCAGGCCTGAACTTCCGGCAGTAACCGGAGATGGAGGCACCAGGCGCCCCTCGGACGTGAACACTGCTACTCGGCAAACACCTGCTTGGCGACCGCCATGGCAGACATCGCCTTCGGCCAGCCCGCGTAGAACGCCAAGTGCGTGATTGCCTCGCTCAATTCGGCCTCGGTCAGTCCGTTGGCCTTCGCCAGGCGCAGGTGTCCAAGAAGCTGTTCGGTGCTGCCGCTCGTTACGAGACTCGCAACGGTAATGAGGCTCCGGTCGCGCTTGGCCAACTCGGTCCGTTCCCAGACGTCGGCGAACAGCACGTCGTCGGTGAGTGAGGCCAGTTTGGGTGAGATGTCCCCGACGAGTTGCTGGGCGCGGGATTGTTCGGTCATGTTGTTCTCCTTGTTTGTGATTCTCCGGCCGGGGCGAATTTATCCCTCGTTCGGTGTGCTTTCGGCTTCGCTTTCAATCCTAGGAACGCACAACAGAATGAGGGAGGGGCGGCCTTTACCTGTCTCCTGAGGAGACGCCGGGTGTTCCACCTAAGCCGGGTGTTCGCGCCTAAAGCGACGGATATCTTCTGAGACCCACCATGCCCCCGGCGGCGATCAGTGCTCCGCCAAAGGCCAATAACAATCCCGCCACAGACAAGGTCGGTGCTGAGGGCTGGCTGTTCGGGGCTGGGCCGCCGGGGTCAAACCTGGGACCCACCGCCGACGCTGAATTCTGAACGGAAGGAGCAAGAGGAGCGGCGATCAGCGACGGCGATGCGGACGCTGTCGCAGCTGGCGGCGCGGTCTTGATCGGGTCCTGCTCCACAGTCGCCACCGGCGACGGGGGTGAGGCCCCACCAGCCGGAACCGTAGCTCCGGGATCCGGTTGGGGTTGCGGTTGTACCGGTGGGCTGGGCGTACTTGGCGGTGTAGGTTTGCCCGACGGGCGGGGAGTTGGGGAGCTACTCGGAGAGCACATACCGACCAGTCCAAGAAGGCCCGGCGAATCGCAAGGCGCGGCCACTGCGGTCCCTGCCGGTGCAAGTGCGATCAGGCACAAAGCGAAAGGAATCGCGACAAGGGCAGCTGGTACCTTCCGGCGAGTCATGGCTTCGACTCTACCTACTGAGCGGCAACTTGGGAGACAAGTCCGGCCCGGGCCGAGCCACAAGGCCAGCGCACCAACGATCACGGCCGTATCGACAGCCGCTTAGGTGTCCGATGATTCTCAGGGCGTGATTGGCCCTTTCAGGACACGGAGCGCAAGGGAAGTATCCCCCTCGATGGCGGCGGTATCTGTGAGGTCTGAACGCCCCCAGAGACCGAGGTACATGCTGCGCAGAGGTGCGGTAATCGACGCCGCGACGGGCCCCGTACCAACGGTCCATCCGCCGGATCCTGGGACGTTGAAGGTCACTGCCGCTTCCGGTTGCGGCATCCGCCCTAGCCTCAACTGGCGAGGGGTGAACATTTCCAACACCTCGCCGATGCCATCGAATAGGAAGTCCTCGCTGAAAGCGGGGGCCTCTAGACCGGATGCCATGCGGGCATCGACAAGGTGGATCGCGTGTTCGTGTGCCTGGCGCCTGAGCCAGAATCCGGCCTTGCGCGGAGGGGGCCCGAAAGTCCAGCACTCGTTCTCTGGATCAATCCTTGCCATTGTCTCAAGAAACGAGTTCGCCCTCTCAAGGAACCACCCTGAAGCGCCGACGGACGGGGCAGGAGGTTCCTCGACGAACTTTCCCCGAAGAACAATCTCGGCGGCCCATCGTTCGATCGAACCGAGGTGCCCGAAAAGTCCGTCGAGTGTCCAACCCGGACAGGCGGGAACCGAATGTGCAAGCTTTTCTTCAGGTTGTCTGGCAAGGATGCGGAGTTGATCGACGCAGATGGACAGCTCGGCAAAGTAGAAATCAGGCGACATGGGTCGAGCATAGACTGCCGTTCGCCTCAATCTCCGAGCTGCCCCAGAATCCGCGCCAGCTCGGTGCGATCCCCTGCACTGAGCCGGGCAAAGTACTCGGAGGACTTGCCACGCCGTTCGGCGCTGATCTTCGCAAAGAGCTGCTGCCCGGCTGCCGTAGCGGCGACCCGGGTGGCCCGACGGTCCGTAGGATCTGGGTCGCGACGGACGAGGCCCTTGGCCTCGAGCTGATCCACAACCTCAGTCGCCGAACGCGGAGCAATGCGCAACCGTTCCGCCAGGTCCTTCAAGCGCATCGGGTCCCCGGCATCTTGGGCACCGGATGGACGCCGTCGCATCAGCGTCATGAGCGCCCGCCACTGGTGCGGCGTCATCTCCCACGGCGCCAGTTGCTCGGCCCAAGTCCGGCGCAGCCCTCGGAAAGCGGCATGGAAGAGATCGCCGAGGTCGGCAGAATCAGAGGGCTGTGAATGCATGGTGCCAGTCTAACAATTTGACCCGTAACCACATAGTGAGGTAACCTCTGTATTACAAAAAGCGCGATTCCCTACGCCCCACTCACCACTGGAGGTGGTGCTTATGACGGAGAACATCCTCACCCAAAATCCCCATCGACCGGGCCCTGGCGCCCGAAATCCCGGTCGCGGCCCCGCCCGCCTCAACCCCGCCGACCGGACCCAGCTGAAACAGAATCCCGTGAGCCTCAAGCGGATCGCCGGACTGTTCACGCCGCACAAGGTGACCATTGCCGCCGTCGTGCTTCTCATCAGCGCATCCAGCATCATCGGCCTGGCACAGCCGTTCCTGGTCCGCCACATCATCGACGTCGCGCTACCCGGCAGGGATCTGCCGCTTCTCGCGTGGCTGGCCACCGGGTTGATCGCCGTAGCCGCCGCCACCGCGCTCATTGGCGTGACGCAAACCTGGATGACCACAGGCATGGGCCAGAAGATCATGCACACCCTGCGCACGCGCTTGTTCACACACTTGCAACGGCAATCACTGGGGTTCTTTACCCGGACCCGCAGTGGCGAGGTGCAGTCGCGGTTGAACAACGACATTTCCGGCCTGCAGCAGGTCATCACATCCACCGCCACGGGCGTCGCTTCCAACCTGACCACTGCCATTGCGACAGCCATCGCCATGGTGGCCATTTCGCCCGGACTCTCGCTCCTGTCCCTGATAGTGATCCCGCCAGCTGTCTGGTTCACGCGCCGGGTGGCCCTGCTCCGGCGAAACATCACGTCCACGCTGCAGAGCGAACTGGCCACTATGAACACACAGGTCGAGGAAGGGCTGTCAGTCTCCGGCGTCCGGCTCTCCAAAACCCTCGGAACCACCAAGCGCGACGCCCACCGCTACACGGAGAGCTCCAAACGGCTGATCGGCCTGGAGATGCGCTCCCAACTGGCCGGCCGTTGGCGCATGTCCACCATGGGCATCATCTTCTCGGCCATTCCGGCGCTGATCTACTTGGCCGCTGGATTGCCCGTCACCAGCGGAGGCATGACCATCGGCACGCTCGTGGCGTTCACCGCACTGCAGGCCGCCATCTTCCGCCCGGTCATGAGCCTGCTGGACCTCAGCGTCCAGTGGGTCACCGCGATGGCCCTGTTCAGCCGCATCTTTGAGTACCTGGACTTGGCTCCCGAGATCACTGCCCCGGCACAGCCCGTTCCCTTGGACCCGGCCGCAGTGCGCGGCGAGGTCCGCTTTGAGGGCGTCAGTTTTGCGTACGACGGCGGCACTGAAGTTTTGCACGGCATCGACCTTGCGCTCCCGGCCGGCACCAGCACCGCAATCGTGGGGCCCACAGGTTCCGGAAAATCGACACTGGGCTCACTGGTCCCACGCCTGCATGACCCCACCGCCGGACAGATCACCATCGACGGCGTGAATGTCCGCGACATCTCCCCGGAGGACCTGACGAAAATTGTTGGTGTGGTGTCCCAAGAGACGTACTTGATTCACGACACCATCCGGGAAAACCTACTGCTGGCGGCACCGGACGCGGGCGACGCAGTCCTCTGGAGCGCGCTGGCCTCCGCGCAGATCGCTGACCTGATCGCTGGCCTGCCCGACGGTTTAGACACCATGGTCGGCGCCCGGGGCCACCGGTTCTCCGGCGGCGAGCAGCAGCGCTTGGCCATTGCCCGGACCATCCTGCGCAACCCGAAAGTGCTGGTCCTCGACGAGGCCACATCCGCCCTGGACAACGCCACCGAGTACCAGGTGCAAGCGGCGCTCGACCGGCTGGCGGTTGGCCGGACTACGCTCACCATCGCCCACAGGCTCTCGACGGTGGAGAAAGCGGACCAGCTGGCCGTCCTTGCTGGCGGTGCGATCGTGGAGCTCGGAGCGCCTGGCGACCTTCGCGCTGCAGGCGGCGCCTACGCACAACTCGTCGAGGCCAGAGAGGCCGTGCACTTTGAAGATCGCCTCGTGGAAGCCGCCGGCCTCACGGCATGAACCGGTACCCGAGCACTTGCTGATGAAGTCACTGATCGACGACGACGGAATACAGATAGCTCTACTGCGATGCGTCCTCGGGTGTCTCCCAGTTCCTAAGTCTTGCTTGCGATTTTCGCAAGATCTTGCGCTAGAGTGGATTCATGGATGCCGCATCTATTGAACGTGTCCGGGAAATCCTTGACTCCACGGGCATGAAGAACTCTGAGATCGCCGGAGCTATTGCAACTACCCCCGACAAGCTTTCCAAGTCGCTTTCAGGCGTCCGCAAATTCACAACGACCGAACTCGCGCTTCTGGCTGAACTCGCAGGAACGACCGTCGAGTGGATCTTGACGGGCCGGCACCGCGCTTCTCCCGCGATAGCAGCCCGAACAGCTATGGCCGCGGCGCCCCACACGTCCGACATCGAGACAATCGCACGCCGCTTCAGTGAGGCGAGCGATCAGTTGACCATGCTCTCCGAATCAAAACGAGAGCTGAGGGTGCTCCCACCCCTCCGTCACGTCTGGTCATACATCGAGCAGGCAAACGAGTTGGCTGCGGATGCATTGGCCGCGATCAGCGCCTCTGGCAGCAGCGTGGTTTCCAGGCCAAGCTTGGTCGACGTTGTTGAGGAAGTCTTTTCGATCGACGTTGCTGTGACATCTTTGCCTAAGGGACTGGATGGGTGTTCTTGGCAGACGGACGAGCAGCGATTGATCATGCTTCAGCCAACAGACAGGTGGGCACGCCAGCGATTTACCCTCGCTCACGAACTCGGCCACATTCTGGCCGCTGATGCTCAGGAGCTGATTGCCGAGGAAGTGCCGTCTCATAGCTCCTTGGAAACTGAAAAACGGGCGAACTCCTTTGCCGCTGCGTTCTTAATGCCGGAATCAGAAGTCGAAGCGCAGATTGGCGGCAGCGACCCAGACGACGAACAATTCATGCGCGCCGTCTGCCATTTCCGGGTATCACCGATCGCGTTAGCATATCGTCTTCAGAACCTCCGCCTGTTAGATCCTTCTAAGGTCGAATCCTGGAAAGCAGTGACGGCGGAGACCTGCGCGCTGGCAACCGGGGATTACAATCTTGTCGCAACTGAAAGGGCTCGTTCGGGGGCAGATCGAATCCCGCCCCGACTCCTAATTGGTCACCTTGCGCAATACTCAACCCGCAAGACTTCAGTCCGTCCGCTTGCATCCCTTATGGATCGGGATCCAGAGGAAATTGCCGAACTCCTGCATCCTGTGGACGCAAAATAGTGCCAAGCCTCCTCTTTCCCGACAACACCGTCCTCTGCAACTACGCAGCGGTTAACGAACTCAGTCTGTTGCAGGAGTTATTGAGGTCCAACGGGCGATGGACGCAGGCAGTTTATGCCGAGGCCCGCCGTTCATCCCGGCAAATCCCCCAGTTGGAAGCTGTCGCGAGCGAAGGATGGCTCGGGGAACCAATCGAGATTGAGGACCACGAGCAAGTGGAGAACATTCGTCTTGCCCGGCTGGGAGGGAGTCGAACAAAACCATTTGAACACCTCGGCGAAGCAGAGACGTGTCATCTGATCCACAACGTCGCAGGCTATCGAGACTCCATTTGGATTACCGACGATGGAGCAGCTTTCGACTTCGGACAGCAGCTGGGGATCGTCACGTGGGACACCCGCACTACGGTCGAGCAGCTGATTGCTGAGGGCACGCTAACAGCGCGAGACGGCTTTGCCTTAATGGGGGCGATGTGGAACGCAGACAGATCTCCCCGAAGGATGCCGGAACGATGGCAAGAACTCCAGTAACTTCTGCGAGTGGATCAGCTTGCCCGACTGGCAACGTGGCCAAGGTTGAAGGTTCCGCCCGTCCAGCGACACCAGCTGGATGCCTTCCGCCACAGGGAACGGCCAACGCTTGATCTGGGGTTCTGAACCCGCGTAACTTCCGGAAGCACATCACGGGCTCGTCCAAAGTCAGCCACTATGTCATCCGCGGGCCGTCCGACTCGTGGAAGCCGCCGGCATCACGGCATGAACCGGTACCCGATCCCTGCCTCGGTGATTAGGTGGCGAGGGTTCCCGGGTTCCGGTTCCAGTTTCCGCCGGAGCTGGGCCATGTATACGCGCAGGTAATTGGCTTCCTTGGCGTAGGCCGGCCCCCAGACCTCGCTGAGGAGCTGTTGCTGGGTGATCAGCTTCTCCGGGTTCCGCACGAAGAGATCCAGGATCCCCCACTCGGTCGGCGTCAGCCGGACGTCCACGCCGTCGCGCGTCACGCGCCTCATGGCCAGGTCCACCGTGAACGAGTCGGTGACCAGCACGGGCGGCTCTTCGCCCGGATCCGTGGTTCGCCGCAGGATCGCCCGGAGGCGGGCCAGCAGCTCGTCGAGCCCGAAGGGCTTGGTGATGTAGTCGTCCGCGCCCGCGTCCAGTGCTTCAACTTTGTCGTCGGAGCCATGCCGGGCGGAAAGGACCAGGATTGGCACGTTGCTCCACGCACGCAAGCGGGTGATGACCGTGGTTCCGTCGATATCCGGCAATCCAAGGTCGAGGATCAGTACGCCCACCGGATGCTGTGCTGCAGAGCGCAAGGCCGATTCGCCGTCGGACGCGGTGGCCACGGTGTAACCGTGGGCTTGGAGCGTGATCCGCAAGGCCTTGACGATATGGGGATCGTCGTCCACCACCAGGACGTTGCTCATCTCGCCTCCTTGGAGGCGCTATCCGGGCTGCCAGACGGCGGCACATGGCGGCGCTCCAAGAGCACCGATTGCGCTTCCAAGGGAGCTTGCGCCTCCTCATGCGGGAACGCGACCCCGGTCGACAACGGCAGCCGGATGACCATGGTCAAACCACCACCCGGAGTCTCCTCCGCGGTGAGTGTGCCTCCCATCGCTTCCGTGAATCCCTTGGCTACAGCGAGGCCAAGGCCAACCCCGGTGGTGGAAGGGACGTCGTTGAGCCGCTGGAATGGCTGGAACATCCTGACGACGCTTTCGGCGGGGACCCCCTGGCCGTGGTCGATGATGCGCAGTTCTCCGGACGGCCTCCCATCCAGGGCGGACGAGCTGAGTCCGCCCGCTGCACCCACCAGGACCGCATCCGAGTCCGGAGCGTACTTGATGGCGTTCTCCACGATGTTGGCGATGACGCGTTCCAGCATTCCGGAATCGGCGTCGACCTCCGGCATGTTTCCCGGCAGGTCGACGCGCACCCTCCCCGGCGGTACGCCATGCAGGGCGGCCGGAATCACTTCGTACCAGCGCACCGGGCGGATGAGCGCGTTCACCGAGTCCGAGGTAATGCGGGACATGTCCAGCAGGTTCCCCACCAGGACGTCGAGCCTGTCCGAGCATTCCTCGATGGTTGCCAACAGTTCCTGCTCCTCCTCGGGCGTGTAGTGGACGTTGCTTTGCCGCAAGCCGCCCACGGCCAATTTGATCCCCGCCAGCGGAGTCCGGAGGTCATGGGAGACGGCCCGCAGGATGGAGGTGCGCATGGTGTTGCTCTCGGCCAAGCGCATGACTTCACGGCGACTGGCCGCCAATTGCCGCCGCTCCAGCTGGGCCGATAGGTGCGCGCCGAAGGCGCTCAGCAACCGGCGGTCGCTGGCAGGCAGAATGCGGCCGGACAGGACCAGCCGGGTTCCCGCGTCGACCTGTTCGGTGTTGTCGGCGCCGTCGGGAGGAAGGGGCGCGGCCTCTCCGGCTTTGGCGACGAGGCGCCAGCCGCCGGTAGCTGCGCCCGCGGAACCCGCGCCTGTTGCCCTGAAGAGTGCCGCCCCGCGCATCTGGAACACGTCCAGCGCCTGCTTCAAGAGTCCTTCGACGGTGTCCTCTGCGCTCGACGCCCCACGCGTGAGGTCGCCCAGGGTGGTGGCCTCGGCCCTGGCCCGGGCGGCCTCCTTGGAACGCCGGGCCGAGACGTCCACCACGGCGGCCACGGCGGCTGAAACACCCACGAAGACCAACAAGGCAAGGATGTTCTCGGGGTCGCTGATGGTCAGGGTGCCCACGGGGGGTATGGAGAAGTAATTCACCAGCAGGCTGCTCCAGAGGGCACCGAGCAGGGCGGGCCATAACCCGCCCACCAGGGCCACGGCCACAGAGCCCGTCAGCTGGAGAAGCACGGCAGTCGCGATGTTGTGTGAGGGACTCGCGGCGAGGAGGAGCTGCACAACAACCGGCAGGACCACGGCCAGCGCAAAACCGATGGTCACCCTTGTCCGGCCGAGGTCCCGCTGCCGCGGACGGTCAACGCCACGGCCACCCAGGGGATGCGACACCATGTGCACATCGATGTCCCCGGAGTCACGCACCACCCGGTTGCCGATCCCCCGGCCAGTCAGCCTGCCAACGAGGGACCGACGCCGGGAAATCCCGACGACGATCTGCGTCGCGTTAACGCTGCGGGCGAAGTCAAGCAAAGCCTTCGCAGGATCCTCCCCGGCCACCGTGTGGTAGCTCCCGCCGAGATCCCGGACCAATAGCCGCTGGGCCTCCAGCGCCTGCGGCGATTCCGAGGCCACCCCATCGGCGGCGCGGACGTGCACGGCGAGCAAGTCTCCGCCGTTGACGCGCTTGAGAATGCGGGCGGCCCGGCGGATGAGGACTTCCCCTTCAGGCCCGCCCGTAAGTCCAATGACAATCCGCTCGCGGGCCGGCCAGCTCGCCTCGATCCCCTGCTCCGAACGGTACTTCGCGAGCCCTTCGTCCACGCGGTCGGCCAACCAGAGAAGGGCGAGTTCCCGCAGCGCGGTCAGGTTGCCGAGTCGGAAATAGTTTGACAATGCGGCATCGATCTTGTCCGCCGAATAGATCTTGCCGTCTCCCAACCGCTGCCGCAGCAGCTCTGGTGAGATGTCCACAAGGTGGATCTGATCGGCGCGCCGGACGACGTCGTCGGGCACCGTCTCCGACTGCCGCACATCGGTGATGGCGCTCACGACGTCGCCCAAGGAGGCCAAATGCTGGACGTTGACGGTGGAAAGGACGTTAATGCCGGCGTCGAGCAGTTCCTCGACGTCCTGCCAGCGCTTGTGGTTCCGGCTTCCGGGGATGTTCGAGTGTGCGTATTCATCGACGACGGCGATCCGGGGCTTGCGTGCCAGGACCGCGTCGACGTCCATCTCTTCGAAGGTGGTGTCCCGGTACGCGATGGTGTGCGGCGGGATGACTTCCAATCCGTCCATCAAGGCCCGGGTGTCGCTGCGCCCATGGTCCATGGCGAGGGCCACCGCCACGTCCTCGCCACGTCCGCTCAGCCGGTGGGCCTCTTCGAGCATGGCGTAGGTCTTCCCGACCCCCGGGGCTGCCCCGAGGAAAATGCGCAGCGTTGCCCGTGCCATGTGGTCATTCTTTCACTTGTTGAACGAGGCGGTACGGCCGGGCGAGGCCTGGCACCCTCACTTGGCCGGCGCCGCTGCGGCCACGTCCAGGTTCAGTTCCGCGACATTGACCGACGGCTGCCCCAGGAAGGCCTCAAGTCCCGTGACCGTGCGCCGGTCCACCATTGCCTGCACTGTCTCGGGACTCAGCCCGTGCGCCTTTGCCACCCTTGTCACCTGGAGGCGGGCGTAGGCCACCGAGATCTGCGGGTCCAGGCCGGAACCGCTGGCCGTCACGGCGTCGGCGGGGACGTCTGACTCCTTGACCCCCTCGGCGGCGGCGATAGCAGCGCGATTGGCCTTGACGGCGTCGAGCAGTTTGGGATCGTTGGGTCCCAGGTTGCTGGCAGTGGACGCCCCCGGGTCCCACTTGGCCGCCGAGGGGCGGGCATGGAACCACAGCGGGTTCTGGGTGCCGGCCTCATCGGCTACGACCTGAGCGATCAGCGCCGAGGCGGCCGGACGGCCGGCCGAGTCTTTCACGATGGAGCCGTTGGCCTGGAAGGGCGCAACAGCCTGGCCGATTCCGAAAATCGCCAGCGGGTAGATCAATCCGAGGACAACGGTGGCGAGGAGCAGGAACCGCAGGGCCGTTCCCGCTTGCCGAAGATAGCCGGAAAAGATGTTCATGGTGGCTCCTAGCTGATGCCGGGGATGAGGGAAATAAGAAGGTCGATGAGCTTGATCCCGATGAAAGGTGCCACAAGGCCGCCGAAGCCATAGATCGCGAGGTTCCTGGCCAAGGCTTGCGTCGCCGAGACTGCGCGGTATTTGACGCCGCGCAAGGCAAGCGGAACCAGGGCGATGATGATCAGGGCGTTGAAGATCACCGCGGACAGGATGGCCGACGACGGCGAGGCCAGGCCCATGATGTTCAAGAGGCCGAGCCCCGGAAACGCCGCCGTGAACAGTGCTGGAACGATCGCGAAGTACTTTGCGACGTCGTTCGCGACCGAGAAGGTGGTCAGGGCGCCACGCGTGATGAGCAACTGTTTGCCGATCCCCACGATGTTGATGAGCTTGGTGGGATCGGAATCCAAATCCACCATGTTCGCGGCTTCCTTGGCGGCAGGGGTTCCTGAGTTCATGGCGACGCCGACATCCGCCGCGGCCAGTGCGGGGGCATCGTTGGTGCCGTCGCCCGTCATCGCCACCAAGCGGCCTTGCGATTGCTCCTCCTTAATGACGGCCAGCTTGTCTTCAGGAGTGGCCTCGGCGACGAAATCGTCAACGCCGGACTCCGCCGCGATTGCTTTGGCCGTAATCGGGTTGTCCCCCGTGATCATCACCGTCCGGATCCCCATCTTCCGGAGTTCAGCGAAGCGGGCGTGCATTCCCGGCTTGACCACATCGGCAAGGTGGATAGTGCCCAGAACCCGGGCTCCGCCGTCGTGCCCGACGCCGGCCACCAACAGTGGGGTGCCGCCCTGGGCCGAGATCTCCCGCACCTTGCTGTCCACCTCGGCGGGTGTCTGACCGCCGGCGTCGGCAACGAACTTCGCGACGGCGGTTGCGGCGCCCTTGCGGATCTTCCGTCCGTCGAGGTCCAGGCCGCTCATGCGCGTGCTTGCGCTGAACTCGACAACCGCGAAGTCTTCCGAACCCTTGAGGAGCGCAGCGAGGTCCGGGCCGCTGACACCCTTTGCTGTTGCAAGCTCCACGATCGAGCGTCCTTCGGGCGTCTCATCGGCCAGGCTGGAGAGCCGGGCCGCTTCGATGAGTTCGGTCCGCTCGACGTCGTGGGCGGGGAAGAAATTGACCGCGCGCCGGTTGCCGTAGGTGATGGTGCCGGTCTTGTCGAGCAGGAGCGTGGTGATGTCTCCAGCGGTCTCCACGGCGCGGCCGGAGGTGGCCAACACGTTGTGCTGCACCAGGCGGTCCATGCCGGCGATGCCGATGGCCGGCACCAACGCCCCGATGGTGGTGGGGATCAGGCAAACCAAGAGCGCCACCAGGACGATCGGCGACGGCGTTGCGCCCGTGAGGGACGCGAACGGTGCCAAGCTCATGGTGACCGCCAGGAACACGATGGTCAGGGAGACCAGGAGGACGTGGAGGGCAATTTCGTTGGGCGTCTTCTGCCTGACTGCGCCTTCCACGAGCTTGATCATCCGGTCGATGAACGTCTCGCCGGCTTCCGCCGTGATGCGGATGGCGATCCGGTCGGAGAGGACCTTGGTGCCGCCCGTCACCGAAGAACGGTCGCCGCCCGATTCACGAATCACGGGCGCCGACTCACCAGTGATGGTGGACTCGTCCACGCTGGCCAGGCCTTCGACGATTTCGCCATCGGAAGGGATGACGTCCCCGGCTTCGCAGATGACGACGTCGTTCTTCCGCAGTTCCGTGCCCGGCACCTCCCTGAGGGTGCCATCCTCCAGACGAAGCCGCGCAACAACGCCTTTCCTGCTGGCCCGAAGGCTGTCCGCTTGGGCCTTGCCGCGGCCCTCCGCGATGGCTTCGGACAAGGTCCCGAAGAGCACGGTCAGCCAAAGCCAGGCGGTCACCGCGATTCCGAACACGGCCGGTTTGAGGATGCAGATGGCAGTGCAGAGGGCCGCACCAACCAGCACTGTGAACATCACCGGAGAGTGGATCATCTGGCGTGGCCCCAGTTTCCGTACCGCAACCGGCAGCGCGGAACGGATGCTGGCGAGGTCCAGTTTGGCTGGCGCCTTGGTGTGATGCTTGTGCTCCCCCGGAGTGCCCAGGGGATTGCCGTCTGCGTAGGTCTGGGCGGCCGTGTCCTTGGCGAATGCCGTGCTGGACTTGGTCATTTGAGGAGTCCTTCTGCGAGGGGGCCCAAGGAAAGGGCCGGGAAGTAGCTCAAGGCGGTCATGATGACTGTGACGCCGAGCAAGAGCGAACCAAAGAGCCAACCGTGGGTCGGGACCGTGCCGGACGACGCCGGGATCTTGGGTTGTTTTGCAAGGGAACCGGCCAAGGCCAGCACCAACACGATGGGCAGGAAACGGCCCAGAAGCATGGCGAGTCCCATCATCGTGGACAGATACGGTCCGGAGCTGGTAATTCCACCGAAGGCCGAGCCGTTGTTGTTGGCGCCGGACGTGAAGGCATAGAGCACTTCGCTGAATTGGTGGGGTCCGGAGGCTGGTGCGTTGGCCATGGCGTCCGGCAGCAGGACCGTGACCCCGGCGAGCGCCAACACCACCACGGGCGTCACCAGGATGTACATTGCTGTGAGCTTCATTTCCCGGGGGCCGATCTTCTTGCCCAGGAATTCCGGAGTCCGGCCAACCATGAGCCCGGCAATGAACACGGAGACAATCGCGAGGATGAGCAGGCCGTAGAGCCCTGAACCCGTGCCGCCGGGAGCCACCTCACCGAGCATCATGTTCACTATGGCGACTCCACCGGCCAGGGGCGGCAGGGAATCGTGGGCAACGTTGATGGCTCCCGTGGACGTCAAGGTGGTGGCCGTGGCAAAGATTGAGCTTTGGGCGGCGCCGAGTCGCTGCTCGAAGCCTTCCCCCAAACCTCCGGCAGCCGCCGTCGCGGTTCCTTGCGCGGAGGCGACGGCCCAGCCCATCAGGGCAGTGGAACTCAGCCAGAGCGTGCCCATGACACCGACTACCGTGTACCCCTGCCGCTGGTCCCCCACCATGCGGCCATAGGCATAAGGCAGGGCAGACGGGATGAGCAGGATCAGAAAGACTTGGAACAGGCTGATGAAGACGTTCGGGTTCTCGAACGGATGGGCCGAATTCGCATTGAAGTAGCCGCCGCCGTTCGTGCCTAGGATCTTGATTGCCTCCTGGGAGGCTACCGGCCCACCGGGGATGGTCTGGGTGACACCGGTCGCTTGGTTGACGACGTCGGTTGACCAGAAATTCTGGACGACGCCGCCAATCACCATCACAATAGCCGCGAGCGCAGCCATCGGGAGCAGTATGCGGAACGAGGTGCGGGCCACGTCCACCCAGAAGTTCCCCAGCCTGTCCGTCCGGGTTCGCACGATGCCGCGGATCAGCGCGACCACCACCACAATTCCGACGGCGGCCGACAGGAAGTTCTGCACGGCCAGGAGGCACATCTGCACGAAGATGCCCATGGTGGACTCAGGGACGTACGTCTGCCAGTTGGTGTTGGTGGCGAAGGAGATGGCCGTGTTCATGGCCGTCCAAGGGTCCACGCCAGGCAGGGAATTGTTTCCGGGCAGGACGCCTTGGAGCCGCTGGAGCAGGAACACCACCAGGATGGACACTGCAGAGAAGACCATGACACTGCGCAGGTAGATCGACCAGCTCTGCTCGGAGTCCGGGTCAACGCCGGACACCCGGTAGAACAACCGCTCCACGCGGGTTGACCTTTTCCCTTCAAAAACGCGGGCGAGATAAACGCCCAGCGGTTTGTGCACCAAGATGAGCAGCAAAAGCAGAACGGCCACCTGGGTGACGAAGGAGGCAACATTGAAAACCATCCGGAATCACCACTTTTCCGGGTGGATCAAAACGGCCAACAAGTAGCCGAACAGACACAGGCCCGCAATGAACAGGACCAACCACATCACGGCGTCCGCGTTCATTGCCCGTTCACCGGCCCGTCGCCGTCGACAATTTTCCCCAAAAGGTGGGCAATCCACATCACGATCCCCATGGACACCACGAAGATCCCCACAACAGCCACGTCGGCCACTGGAACGTCCTTTCATCCGCGCCCCGTTTGCGGGGCTGATGCCAGTCAACTCCTTGGCAGGCGGCGAAAAGGCGGTCCTGACGAGTTCTTAATACGCCTGGCCTGAATCTTGATGGCCTCTTAACAGGTACAGCGTGGACTCCGGGGGAATGGCCGTTAAGGATTCATCAAGATCCCCTTCAACCAGCAAATAGACCTGCAATCGGTGCTATCTTCATCAATGATCGCGGTGCTGCGCGTCGCGCGGAAAGGACACCATGACTACCTTGAGCAGGCCGCCAGCTGATCCTTCGGCACCAAGGCCCGGGGGCATGGCCTCCTTGCGGACATGGCTGCTGTTCGGACTGCAGGACTCCAAAGGATCGCACCAGGGCCCCGGCGCGGTGGGCGATGCTCACCTGAAAAAGCACTCGTGGTGGCAGGTCATGTGCCTCACCGGCGTCGACTATTTCTCCAGCCTGGGTTACGCCCCGGCGATTGCGGTACTGGCCGCGGGGGTGATTTCCCCGATCGCCACCTTTGTCCTGGTTGGCCTCACTTTGCTTGGCGCCCTTCCCGTCTACCACCGGGTTGCGGGCGAAAGCCCACGCGGTGAGGGATCAATCGCCATGTTGGAGCGCCTCATGCCGCGATGGACCGGCAAATTCTTCGTCCTGGTGCTGCTGGGCTTCGCCGCGACCGACTTCATGATCACCATGACCCTATCCGCAGCAGATGCCACTGCCCACCTGATCCAGAACCCGATTGCGCCCGGCTGGTTGCAAGGCCAAAATGTCGCGGTCACGCTGTTCCTGTTAGCACTACTCGCCGCCGTATTCCTGCGAGGATTCAAGGAAGCGATCGGGGTCGCCGTTGCCCTCGTCGTCCTTTATCTGAGCTTGAACGTCGTGCTCGTGGTGGTCACAATGGCTGAAGTCGTTGCCCACCCCGCAGCCGTCACTGACTGGTGGACGGCGCTGTCCACCTCCCATGGAAACCCGCTGATGGTGGTCGGCATTGCCTTGGTGGTTTTCCCCAAACTGGCGCTAGGCATGTCCGGCTTCGAGACCGGCGTCGCTGTCATGCCGCAGATCAAAGGGGCCCCCGGCGACACCGAAGACAATCCCGTTGCCCGCATCAAGGGCGCCCGGAGACTGCTCACCTCAGCCGCGGTGATCATGAGTTCATTCCTGCTTGCCACCAGCTTCATCACGGTGGTGCTGATCCCGGAGCAGGAATTCCAGCCCGGCGGCCAGGCCGACGGCCGCGCGCTGGCATTCTTGGCGCACCAATATCTCGGGGTGGGGTTCGGCACCGTCTACGACCTGAGCACCATCGCCATCCTCTGGTTCGCCGGGGCCTCGGCCATGGCCGGGCTGCTGAACCTGGTGCCCCGATACCTCCCCCGCTACGGCATGGCTCCCGAGTGGGCCAAAGCAGTGCGTCCGCTGGTCTTGGTGTTCACCCTCATCGGGTTCCTGATCACTTACCTGTTCAACGCCGACGTCGATGCCCAGGGTGGCGCGTACGCGACCGGTGTGTTGGTCCTGATGACCTCGGCAGCCGTGGCGGTGACGCTCTCCGCCCGCCGTTTAAGGCAGCGCAAGCGCACGGTCGGGTTCGGCGTCATCGCCGTGGTCTTCCTCTACACCACCGTCGCCAACATGTTCGAGCGTCCCGAAGGCATCCGGATCGCCGCCATCTTCATCGTGGGGATCATCGTGATCTCCCTGCTTTCCCGGATCCGGCGCTCCTTTGAGCTGCACGCTACCCACGTCCATCTGGACCGCCAGGCTTTGGAATTCATGTCAACCAATCTGAGCGGCCCGATTGCCCTCATTGCCCATGAACCGCTCCGTCTCACTGCTGAGGCCTATCGGGAAAAGCTCTCCTCGGCCATCGAAGTCAGCCACATCCCGGTCGACTACCAAGCACTTTTCCTGGAAGTGATCGTGGACGATTCTTCTGACTTCGAAACCGCACTTGAAGTCCGTGGCGTCACCCGTCACGGGCACCAAATCCTAGAAGTCCACGGACCCGTGGTCCCCAACACCATCGCATCGGTGCTCCTGCACATCCGAGACGTGACGGGCCTCATGCCCCACATCTACTTCCGCTGGACCGAGGGCAACCCGGTCATCAATCTCCTGCGCTTCCTGTTCCTCGGCGAGGGTGAGATCGCCCCGGTAACCCGCGAAGTCCTGCGCGAAGCCGAACCAGATGTCACCCGGCGCCCTTGGGTCCACGTAGGCTGACCCGGCAACCACCTCCGGGACCATTACTCCGAGCAGAAGTGCTTCCTTATTGCTTTTAAAGCAACACATGTTTACTAATACGGCTACAAACTGTGTAACTTGCTATTTATCGACCACGCAGATTGTTTGAGTGCACAACCAATACCGCTGTTATCAGACTTAAGATGGGAATCAATTGTGATTCAACGCACACAATTTTGGCCGAATGCACGCCCTCCGGCCGCCCCCCAATCTGAAAGACGGCGCTCTACATGCACGCTGAACAGCAACTTTCTAAATCCCTAAAACCACGGCACTTGTCCATGATCGCCATCGCCGGCGTCATTGGCGCAGGGTTGTTCGTCGGTTCCGGAGCTGCAATCCAGCAGGCCGGCCCGGGTATCCTCCTGGCGTACATGGCCGCAGGCCTTGTGGTGATCCTCGTGATGCGAATGCTCGGTGAAATGGCCGCCGCCAACCCGGAAACGGGCTCGTTCTCCACATATGCCGACAAGGCGCTCGGCCGCTGGGCTGGCTTCAGCATCGGGTGGCTGTATGCCTGGTTCTGGATCATCGTTCTGGGCATCGAGGCCACAGCAGGGGCCGCGATCTTGCACCGCTGGGTTCCCGGCGTCGATCAGTGGCTGTGGGCGCTAGTGCTCATGATCCTGCTGACACTTACGAACCTCGGCTCGGTAAAGTCCTACGGCGAGTTCGAATTCTGGTTTGCTTCGATCAAGGTCACCGCAATCGTCTTGTTCCTGCTCGCAGGCCTCGCGGCGATCCTCGGCTTCATGCCAGGCGTGCCAGCTCCGGGCGTCGCCAACTTGCTGGAAAACGGTGGTTTCCTGCCGAACGGGCCCGGCGCGGTCTTGGCCGGCATCCTCGTAGTCGTCTTTTCTTTCTTCGGTGCGGAAATCGCCACCATCGCGGCCGGTGAGTCTGCCGATCCCGTGGACGCCGTCAAGAAAGCCGTCAAGTCCACCGTCTGGCGCATCCTGGTTTTCTACGTCGGATCGATCGCCATTGTGGTCACCCTCCTGCCCTGGAACAGCGCCAGTGTGGCAAAAAGCCCCTACGTAGCCGTCATTGAGCTGTACGGCATCCCGGGAGCCGGCACCATCATGGACATCGTGGTCCTCACCTCCGTGTTGTCCTGCCTGAACTCCGGTCTCTACACCGCCAGCCGCATGCTCTTCTCCCTGTCCAAACGCGGCGACGCTCCCAGGTCCTGGGGCAGGATCTCCAAGCGCGGCGTCCCGGCCACCGCAGTGCTGGCGTCCACCGTGGTTGGCTTCATCACCGTGGGCCTGAACTACATCGCCCCTGACACTGTGTTCCTGTTCCTCGTCAACACGTCTGGCGCGATTGCCCTCTTCGTGTGGCTGGTCATCTCGGCTTCCCAGTTGATCCTGCGCCGCCGCATGGGTGCCTCGGCTCAGGGCCTGAGCCTGAAGATGTGGTTTTTCCCGTACCTGACGTGGGTTGCGATCATCAGCATCGTGGCATTGCTGATCGGAATGGTGATCCTGGAGTCAACCCGGGAATCGCTCCTGCTCTCTGTGCTCCTGGCCGTCATTGTGGTAGCAATTGGCCTATGGCGCTACCGCAAGGGTGTAGCCGTCCCGGCCACCAGCCCGGCGACCGGGGAGGTCGACGCCGTCGCCCCAGCAGGAGTGCCGGTGCCGTAACGCCCTAAGTTCTGCAAGAAGGTTCCTGGGCCGACGAGCGGCCCAGGAACCTTCTATGTCTAAGCCGGCGGGGCCGTGGATTCGCGGACCACCAAGTGCGTGGCGAGTTCCACTCTGCGTGAATCGACCGCATCGCCTCGCATTTGCCGCAGCACGAACCGCAAGGCGGCGCGGCCCATCTCCTGCAGCGGCTGGGACACCGAGGTCAGGGGAGGCACCGATTCTTCGGCTTGGTAGGTGCCGTCAAAGCCGACCACACTGATGTCCTCCGGGATGCGGATCTTTTGTCGACGCGCCTCGGCGAGCGCCCCCAAAGCGATGCTGTCGCTTGCGGCGAAGATCGCAGTTGGGCGCTCTTCAAGCTGAAGCAGGGTCTTCATTCCCGCCACACCGTTCTCGGACCGGAAAGGCCCTGACAGGATGTAGCGCTCCTCGACCGGCACACCCTTCGCCATCAGTGCGGCCATGTAGCCGTGAAGCCGCGCTTGGTTGCATTCCGCGGCTTCCGGCCCGCCCAGGTAGGCGATCCGCCGGTGACCTAGATCCAGCAAATGGGCCGTGGCAGCCTTGCCGCCCGCCCAGTTGCTGGCGCCCACGCTGACCACGTCATCTGGCGGCGGGTTGAGCGGGTCGATGACAACGATGGGAATCTGCCGCCGTCGAAATGGATCCAACTGGGCCGAACTGAAGGCCGAGGTCACCACGATCATGCCGCTGCGCCCTTCGTCGATGATCCGCTGGGCCCGTTGCTCCGGGCTTAGTGTCGACGCACCCTGCTGGCCCGTGATGTTGAGGAGGACTTCGACGTCGGAGGCGGCCGCGTGCTCCAGCACGCCATTGAGCACTTCCACGCCATACGCCGAGTTCAAGGTGTCGAGCACTACCTCCACCACAGGCCGCCGGCCCGCGCTGTTTTTTCGCTGAAGCGGTGACTTGTACCCAGTCCGCTCCAAGGCAGTCAGAACCCTGGCGCGAGTAGGGGCGGCAACGTCCTCGCGCCCGTTGACGACCTTCGAGACCGTCGGCATCGAGACGCCCGCCTCCCGCGCAACCGCGGCCAACGTCAGCTTGGCCGGGCGTTCATTGCTGGCCATCACTCCCCTACTCTTTCGAAATATTTCGCTCCCACAAGTCTGGGTGCCAAAGCCAGCAGAGTCAATCATCATTTCGTAAAAGAGTTGAACTTTATGCCCGAAAGTCCTTGACCGTGACTCAGACCACAGCTAAATTTGCCTGACGGACCGAAAATAATATCGAAATATTTCGAAGAATCCGTAAAGCGTACTCAGTGTCAGCGGCAGTGCAGCCTCATCCCTGAAGGCCGGACTCCCGAAACCAATAGCCGGGCAATCAGCGTCGAGCCCGGAGGACGAATGGAAATGCAAATGGTAAAACTCACGTTGCGTTCGGCAGCGATCGCCGTCACTGCTGCGGCCGTGTCACTCTCCCTCGCTGCCTGTGGTTCCAGCGGACCGGCGGGTTCGGCGGGCAACGCCGATTCGACCACCATGTGGGGCCTTACGGGCGGTAACCAGCCCGTGCTCCAGAAGTCCATCGATGCGTGGAACAAAGCTCACGCGGATGAGGCAATCAAGCTCGACTTCTTCGCGAACGACGCGTACAAGACTAAGGTCCGCACCGCCGTCGGCGCCGGCCAGGGACCCACCTTCATCTACGGATGGGGCGGCGGAGTCTTGAAGTCCTACGTCGACTCCGGCCAGGTTGCCGACATGTCCGATTTCATCGCGTCAAACCCGGACGTCAAGAGCCGCTACCTTCCGTCCGTGCTCAAGAATGGCGTGATCAACGGCAAGACCTATGCCTTGCCGAACAACAACGTGCAGCCGGTCGTCCTGTATTTCAATAAGGACGTCTTCGACAAGATCGGCGCACAGGCCCCCAAGACCTGGGATGAGCTGATGGCGCTGGTGCCGAAGTTCAAAGCAGCCGGTATCGCCCCCTTCTCCCTGGGTGGCCAGTCCAAGTGGCCTGACCTGATGTGGCTCGAATACCTTGTTGAGCGCATCGGCGGACCCGACGCCTTCGCGAACATCGCCGCGAACAAGCCCGGCGCGTGGTCCGATCCCGCCGTCAAGGAAGCCCTGACCAAGATCCAGGAACTGGTTGACGCCGGCGGATTCGTGAACGGCTTCTCCTCCGTTGCTGCCGACAGCAACGCCGACCAGGCGCTCCTCTACACCGGCAAGGCCGCCATGATCCTGCAGGGCGGCTGGATCTACCAGGGCATGAAGAAGGACGCGGCGGATTTCGTCAAGAGCGGCAAGCTCGGCTACATCACGTTCCCAACCGTTTCCGGAGGCAAGGGCGATCCGGCCAACGTGGTGGGCAACCCTTCCAACTTCTGGTCGATTTCGTCCAAGGCCACTGACAGCCAGAAGAAGGCCGCGCTCGACTACGTCAAGAGCGGAATGTTCACCGACGCGGACACCCAGGCCCTGATCGATTCCGGAGCCGTTCCCGTGACCACGGGCATCGAAAGCAAGCTGGCAGCATCGCCGGACAAGGACTTCCTGAGCTACGTGTACGGCATGGCCAAGAACGCCCCGAGCTTCACCCTCTCTTGGGACCAGGCCCTCAGCCCCGCACAGGGAGACGCCATGCTGGCGAACCTGGACCAGATCTTCCTGAAGAAGATCAGCCCCGATCAGTTCGTCACAACCATGAACGCAACGATCGGAAAGTAAACAGTGTCTACCTCAACCGGTTCTTCCCGGCGGGTCCTTGAAAAGGGCCCGTCGGGGTGGCTGGCCGCACCAGCCCTCGTTTTCTTCCTCCTGTTCGCCATCCTCCCGCTCCTTGGCGTGCTCTTCCTCAGCTTCACCAAATGGGACGGGCTGGGCGAAATCAAGCTGGACGGCTTGTCGAGCTGGACCACGGTCCTGACCGATCCCGTCACTGGTAACGCGCTGTTGGTCACCGCCAAGATCATGTTCTTCTCGTTCATCGTCCAGGCGCCCATCAGCCTGCTGCTGGGCGTGTTCACGTCCGCTTCCCAGAAATACCGCGCAGCCCTCGCGGTCCTATACTTCGTGCCGCTGCTGCTCTCCTCGGCTGCCGTCGCCATCGCTTACAAGGCCCTGTTGGACCCGAACTTCGGCCTTGGCCCGGGCTTGGGCCTTCCGTTCCTTGCCCAGGACTGGCTCGGCAACTCGGACCTGGTGCTGTTCGTCGTCGTATTCGTCATCGCCTGGCAGTTCGTCCCGTTCCACACGCTCATCTACCAAGGTGGCGTCCGCCAGATCCCTGCGTCCCTCTACGAAGCGGCCCAAATTGACGGCGCAGGACGCATGCAGCAGTTCTTCGCCATCACTTTGCCCCAGTTGAAGTACACCATCATCACGTCCTCTACCCTCATGGTGGTCGGCTCGCTGGCCTACTTCGATCTCGTCTTCGTCCTCACGGGCGGCGGACCCGGGTACGCCACGCGGCTTTTGCCGCTGCACATGTACCTGACGGGCTTCAAGGCCAACGACATGGGCGCCGCCAGCGCCCTGGGCGTCATCCTCGTGGTGATCGGCCTTGCGCTGGCCCTGATCCTGCAAAGACTCGGTGGCAAGAACCGCAACGCAAGCCAATTGGAAGGTGCCTGATGGCTTCCACAACCCAGCTTCCCGTACCTCCGGCAGGGCGCACCGCGCTAAGCAACAACGCGAGCCACAAGCATGGCCCCCGGTCAAAACGGACCAAGGGACCAGGACGCTTCCGTCCTAACTATCTGGGCGGCTTGGGCGGTTGGTTGTGGCTGGCGGTCATCATCGTTCCGATCTACTACGTGGTAGTCACCAGCCTGAAGAACCAGGCCGGCTTCTTCACCTCGAACCCGATGCTGCCGCCAAGCGAGCCGACGCTGGACAACTACAAGCTGGTGCTCGAGAACGACTTCGCCATGTACTTCGTAAACAGCCTGCTCGTCACGGTGGGCAGCGTGGTGCCCGCACTCCTGGTGTCTTTCATGGCTGCCTACGCGATCGTTCGGGGCAAGGGCCGCTTCCTGGCTTGGACCAATAACACGTTCCTCCTGGGCCTGGCGATTCCGCTCCACGCCACGATCATCCCCATCTATTGGATGATCACCAAGGCGCATCTCTACGACACGTTGTTGGCGCTTATCCTCCCGTCCATCGCGTTCGCCATTCCTATTTCGGTCCTCATCCTGAGCAACTTCATGCGGGATGTCCCCAACGAGTTGTTCGAGTCCATGCGGCTCGACGGCTGCTCGGACTGGGCCATGATGTGGCGACTCGCGCTGCCCATGACGCGTCCCGCCGTCGTAACTGTTGGCATTTACAACGCGCTGGGAGTCTGGAACGGCTTCCTCTTCCCGCTGATCCTGACCCAAAGCCCCTCCACGCGCGTGCTTCCACTGTCCTTGTGGACCTTCCAAGGCGAATTCAGCGTGAACATCCCTGCCGTGCTGGCTTCGGTGGTGCTCGCGACTTTGCCGCTCCTGGTCATCTATGTGGTGGCCCGCCGCCAGCTGCTCAGCGGACTGACCGCCGGATTCAGCAAATAGCTGTCGCTCTTTGAATGGCACGAAAGGAAACACAATGACTACCCCAAAGCCCTTGCGCGTCGGCATGGTCGGCTATGCGTTCATGGGTGCCGCCCACTCCCACGCCTGGCGGACTGCGCCGAGGTTCTTCGATCTCCCGCTGGACCCCCAGCTCACCGCCCTGTGCGGCCGGAACGACGACGGCGTCCGGGCCTCCGCGCGCAAGCTCGGCTGGGGATCCGTGGAGACAGATTGGCGCCGGCTCCTCGAGCGGGACGACATCGACCTGATCGACATCTGCACCCCGGGCAACACCCACGCGGAGATCGCGATCGCGGCCCTTGAAGCCGGCAAGCACGTGCTCTGCGAAAAGCCGCTGGCCAATTCGGTGGCAGAGGCAGAGCGCATGACCGAAGCCGCCCGGGCCGCGGCCGAACGCGGGGTGTTCTCGATGTGCGGGTTCAGCTACCGCCGCACGCCGGCGTTGGCCCTCGCCAAGCGGATGGTCGACGACGGCAGGCTGGGAACCATCCGGCACGTGCGGGCGCAGTACCTGCAGGACTGGCTCAGCGACGAAAACGCGCCCATGACCTGGCGGCTGGACAAGTCCAAGTCCGGGTCGGGCTCCTTGGGCGACATCGGAGCACACAGCATCGACGCCGCGCAATGGGTCACCGGGCAGCAGATCACCGGCGTTTCCGCGCTCCTGGAAACCTTCGTCCACGAGCGCCCGCTGGCCGGTGACCTCGTGGGCCTCGGCGGACATGGCGACGTCGGCGCGGATGCGCCGCGCGGGACGGTCACCGTCGATGACGCCGCGATTTTCACCGCAAGGTTCGACGGCGGCGCTGCTTCGCCGGGCGCCGTCGGGGTTTTCGAGGCGACGCGCTTCGCGCTGGGACGGAAGAACGCGATGCGCCTGGAGGTCAACGGCACCAAGGCCTCCCTCGCGTTCGACTTCGAAGAGATGAACGTACTGTCCTTCTACGACGCCGCGGAATCCCCCGACGCCGGGTTCCGTCGGATCTTCGTCACCGAACCCGAGCACCCCTACGCCGGAAATTGGTGGCCCACAGGGCATGGCCTCGGATATGAGCACGGTTTCACGCACCAAGTGGTGGACCTCGTGACGGCGATCGGGGCAGGCGAGCAGCCCTCGCCGTCGTTCGCCGATGCCCTGCAAGTGCAAAAGGTCCTGGCCGCCGTGGAAGGCAGCGCCGCAGAGTCCAGCCGCTGGCAGAAAGTCTAGGAGGGGAATCCCAATGAAAAGACCCATCACACTATTCACCGGCCAGTGGGCCGATCTGCCCTTCCAAGAGGTCGCCCGGCTCGCCGGCGAGTGGGGCTTCGACGGGCTGGAAATCGCCTGCTGGGGCGACCACCTGGACCCCTACCGCGCTTCCGTGGACGACGGCTACGTCCAGGAACGCCTCGAGATCCTTGAGAAAAACGGCCTCAAGGTCTTCGCGATCGCCAACCACCTCACGGGCCAGGCAGTGTGTGACGACCCCATCGATGAGCGCCACCGGGACATCCTCTCCGATGAAATCTGGGGCAATGGTGATCCCGAAGGGGTACGTCAACGCGCTGCGGAGTCCATGAAGGACACCGCACGGGCCGCGGCACGCCTCGGCGTCAAGACCGTCACCGGATTCACGGGCTCCTCCATCTGGAAGGCCGTGGCCATGTTCCCGCCTGCCTCGGAAGCGATGATCGAGCGTGGCTACCAGGATTTCGCGGACCGCTGGAACCCGATCCTCGACGTGTTCGACGAGGTCGGAGTCCGCTTCGCCTTGGAAGTCCACCCCTCAGAGATCGCCTACGACTACTGGACCGCAAAGCGCGCCCTGGAAGCCGTCGGCCACAGGGAGAGCTTCGGGCTGAACTTCGATCCGTCCCACTTCATCTGGCAGGACCTGGATCCGGTGATGTTCCTCCAGGATTTCGCACCGAAGATCTTCCATATGCACGTCAAGGAATCCATCCGCCAGCTCAATGGCCGAAATGGCCGGCTCGGATCCCACTTGCCATGGGCGGATCCGCGCCGTGGCTGGGACTTCGTCACCGCAGGCCATGGGGACGTGAAGTGGGAGCCGATCTTCCGGACTCTCAATGCCATCGGCTATGACGGGCCAACCAGCGTCGAATGGGAAGACGCGGGCATGGACCGGCTCGTGGGAGCGCCGCAATCTTTGGCCATGGTCCGGGAACTCGCCGCTATCGCCCCGCCCGTCGCCGCATTCGACGCCGCGTTCTCGAGCCGCTGACTTTTCCGGCTGCTATTGCCGGGTTTACGTATTTCTAAGCAAAAGGAAACCATGACTGACAAGAAGACCGCCCTGGTGGTCCGTGGCGGCTGGGATGGCCACCAGCCATTCGAGGCCACGGAATTCTTTATCCCGTTCCTCAAGGACAACGGCTACGACGTCCGGGTCGAGGAATCCCCCAAGGTATATGCCGATTCGGCATACATGCCCGGCGTTGACCTGATCGTGCAGTGCATGACCATGTCCACCATCGAAAAGGACGAATTCGAAGGGCTCCGCACCGCCGTCGAAAACGGCACGGGACTGGCCGGCTGGCACGGTGGCATCGCCGATTCCTACCGGAACAACTCGGACTACCTGCACATGATCGGCGGCCAGTTCGCGTGCCATCCGGGCAAACACCCTGACGAACTCATCGGCGAGCAGTCCGACAATTACGTGCCCTACACCGTGAACATGCTCCCGGCTGCCGCGAGCCATCCCATCACGCAGGGCATCAGCGACTTCGAGCTGGTCACCGAGCAGTACTGGGTCCTCTCGGACGACTACATCGACGTCCTCGCCACCACCACGCAGAAGGTCCGCGACTGGGACCCGTGGAACCGGGAAGTCACCTCCCCCGCCATCTGGACCCGCCAGTGGGCCGAAGGCAGGATCTTCGTCTGCACCCCGGGCCACCGCGTGGAAATCCTCCAGGACAGCAACGTCCGCACCATCATCGAAAGGGGCATGCTTTGGGCAACCCGATAGACACAGCCAAGCCAATAAAAGTAGGCATCATCGGCTGCGGCGCCATCATCGCCCAGTACCTCACCAACTTCCGCCGCCTGGACGCCATTGACCTGGTGGCCGTCGCGGACCTCGACCCCGCCCGCGCGCAAGCGGTCGCCGATTCCTGCGACGGCGTCCGTGCACTCAGCGTAGAGGAGCTCCTCGCCGCGGAGGACGTCGAGTTGGTCCTGAACCTCACCATTCCGGCCGCGCATGCGCCGGTCGCTTTGAGGGCGATCGCCGCCGGCAAGAGTGTCTACGGGGAAAAACCCCTCGCTGCCACGACCGCCGAGGCGCGGCAGGTGCTCGACGCGGCGCGGGAGGCCGGCGTCCTGGTCGGCTGCGCACCGGACACGGTGCTCGGCACCGGGATCCAGACCGCCCGCAAAGCGATCGACGACGGCCTGATCGGCACACCCATCTCGGCCACCGCAACCATGGCCACCCCGGGGCACGAGCGCTGGCACCCGAACCCGGACTTCTACTACCAGCCCGGCGGCGGACCCCTGCTGGACATGGGGCCCTACTACGTCAGCGCCCTGGTCACGCTGCTCGGCCCAGTGGTCTCGGTCATCGGAGCCGCGAGCCACACCCGGAACTCGCGCACCATCGGCTCCGGCCCGCGCCAGGGCGAAACGATCCCCGTGACCATCGACTCGCACGTCACCGGGGTCCTGGTCCACGCCTCCGGCGCGCTGTCCACGCTCGTGATGAGCTTCGACGCCGTGAAAACCAAGTCCCCCAACATCGAGATCCACGGGGCCACAGGGTCCCTGGTTGTTCCCGACCCGAACCACTTCGACGGCGACGTCCGGCTTTTCACGCTCGGCGCCGACTCCTGGCAGACGCTACCGGCCTCGGCCGGCTACATCGATTCCGGCCGCGGCTTCGGCATCGCCGACCTCGCCGCCACTCCGGCCGGCGCGGAACCGCGTGCGGGCGGTCAGTTGGCTTACCACGCGCTGGAGGTCATGGAATCAGTGCTGGCATCCGCCCACAGCGGGACCGCGGTGACCATCAAAAGCACGGTCGAACGGCCGGACCCCGTGGAGTTGACCGCGTTGGCGGCACCGCTCGCACAGGTTCAGGGAATCAGCTCGTAAGGGTTGCCCAATATTCTCCGGACTGAGGTTGCCGCGGCGCCGATGAGCGCCCCTGTTCGCCCCAGTCCGGAGAACGCCACGTTCCCTTCCGGGATCAGTCCCGGCGCGAAGTGGTCCAGGCTACGGCGCAACGCGGGAGCGATCCACTCCTCAAGTGCCTCGAAATGCCCGCCAAGCACGACGGCGGAGACGTTCGCCACCCGCGCTGTGGAGGCCACGGCGATTCCGAGATAGCGTCCGGCTTGTTCCACCCCTGAAACCGCGAGATCATCGCCGTCGTGGGCGCGTTTCAGCAGGAGTGCCATGGGCCCTGTGTTCGAATCCTGCTCTATTCCCGCGGCGGAATATATGGCGTCTTGGCCCGCAAACGTCTCAAGGCAACCGTGGCCACCGCAGGCGCACAACGGGCCGTCGGGATTCACCACGACATGTCCGATCTCGCCGGCATGACCTTGCGGACCGGCGAACAGCTGTGAATCTATGACCAGCCCACCTCCCACTCCCACCTCACCGGACACGTACAGGAAGTCACGGAACCGGTCGCTTTTGCCGTGATTTGCGCCGTGGCCAAACCAGAGTTCCGCGAGCGCGGCACTGTTGGCCTCGTTCGAAAGGGAGACGCCGAAAGGCGCGTCCGGCAGCAGCGTGGGCAGCTCCTCGGAGAGGTCGACGTCGGCCCAGCCCAGGTTCGGGGCGGCCAGGACCACGTTGCGCTCCGCATCCACCAACCCCGGCACCGTCAGTTCCCCGGCAAGAAGTTCGACGCCAGCGCCCGACGCCTTTGTTGCTGCCTGCTGCGCCATGGCGACGAGAAGCGAGAGGACGTCGGCCGGCTTGCTTCCACGGTTGTGCCGTTCACGGGTCTCGTGGAACAAGAGTTCCCCTGTGAAGTCCAGGACTCCTACCGCGAGGTAGTCCACATTTATTTCCGCGGCGAGGGCACCGCGCGCAGGGTTGAGGACGATTCCAGTTCCGGGCCGTCCGCGTTCGCCGTCGCGCGTGACATTTGCTTCCAGCACCAGGCCCGACTCGAGCAGATCGGCAACGAGGCTCGAAACGGAGGCCTTGGTCAGTCCGCTTTCCGCGGCAAGTTGGGCACGCGTCGCCCCACCCCGCCCCTGGATCCAGCCGAGCACAAGTGCCAGGTTCTGCCTGCGGACATCGCCCACTCTTCCGGGCGACGGCGTGGCGGGCATGGTTCCTCCAGGATCCGGTTTTGACGAGGTGACTTACATCATCATTCACGTATTAGTCCTTGAGGGCCATTTGGACCGTGCCGTGCGGCTGGCTACGGCGGCGGCGGTCCTGAGCCGGTCCGGCGCCGGGACCGCGGGGTCCCGGCGCCGGAGGGCTCACATGACCGGGAGGCTCAGCCGGTGCTTTCCCGAGCCCAGCTCGCTGGGGAGTCCGCCCGGAAGCTCGACTGTCGCCGTCGTTCCTGTCGGTACGGTGGCGTCGAGGTGCATCGTCCCATTCTCGATGCGCCATGAGACCTCAGCCATACCGTACGGAGTCAGGTGGCGCGTGGTCGCGTGGGTGATCCCCCCGCCAGGACGCGGCCGGATGCCGATCTTTCGGTAGCCGGGCTCGAGGGGCGAGAGGCCGCCGATGACCCGGTGCATCCAGTCAGCCACAGCGCCGAGGGCGTAGTGATTGAACGAGGTCATTTCGCCGGGGTTGACCGTGCCGTCGGGCAGCATGGAGTCCCACCTTTCCCAGATGGTCGTCCCTCCTTGCTTCACGGCGTACAGCCATGAGGGGCATTCTTCCTCCGTGAGCAGGTCATACGCCGTCCCTACGTGGCCGCCGAGGGTGAGGGCGTCGCTGATGACCGGGGTTCCGGCGAATCCGGTGGCGATGCGGTTCCCTGATTCGGCAACGAGCTCGGCGAGGCGCTCGGCCGCGCGGCTTTTCTGCCCTTCCGTGGGCAGAAGGTCGAACACGAGGGCGAGCGCGTAGGCGGTCTGCGCGTCACTCGTCATGGTTCCGTCCTCGCGGACGTACCGCTGGGCGAAGGCCTGCCGGACCTTTTCGGCCAGTTCTGCGTACCGGGCCTCGTCGTGGGCATTGCCGAGCACACTGGCAATCCGGGAGAGGTGACGAGCCGACCAGGCGAAGTAGGCCGTGGCTACGAGGTAGCGGTCGGTGCGCGCATCGGTGGGATCGTGCGGGGGTGCTGCCGGGTCGAGCCAGTCGCCCAGCTGGAAGCCTTCGTCCCAGAGGTGCGTTTCGCCAGCCCGTTCGGCCATAAGGTCGACCCATGCCTTAGCACTGGAATACTGATCGGCGAGCACGCCCTTGTCTCCGAACCGTTCGTACAGGGTCCAGGGGGTGAGCACGGCGACATCGCCCCACACGGCTCCGGGGATCGTCGCATCCCACGAGCCGGCCTGGACCCAGGGGACATACCAGGGGACGGTCCCGTCCGGAAACTGCTCGTCGGCGACGTCCTTGAGCCAGCCGGCGAGCATCCCCGAGCAGTCGTAGAGGAAGGACGCCGTGGGAGCGAAGACCTGGATGTCGCCGGTCCATCCGAGGCGTTCGTCGCGTTGGGGGCAGTCCGTGGGAATGCTGACGAAGTTCCCGCGCATGCTCCACCGGACGTTCTCGTGCAGGCGGTTGATGAGCGGGTCGGAGCATTCGAACCAGCCGGTGCGTTCCATGTCGGTGTGGTGGACCCGGGCTGTCAGCGCGTTGAGCTTGACGGCGTCGACGGCTCCGGTGATCTCGGCGTAACGAAAGCCGTGCATGGCGAACCGTGGCTCCCACGTGTGCTCGGAATCGTCCGCGAGGGTGTATTCGTCGGTCGAAGCGGCCAGGCGCAACGGCCTCGTGTAGAGCTCGCCGTCCTGGAGGACTTCGGCGTGGCGGATGGTCACGGTGTCGCCGGGCTTCCCGTGGATGGTGAGGCGGAGCCGCCCGACGAGGTTTTGACCGAAGTCGATCAGGGTCTTGCCCGCGGGCGATGTCCAGATGCGCTGCGGGGCGAGCTCATCGGTGCACCGGACGGGCGGTCCAGCGGGGGCCTCGAGGGTGGCTTTGCTCAGGTCGACGACCCGCACCCCGGACCATGCACTGTCATCAAAGCCCGGCTGCGACCAGCCGCGCTCCTCGAGGCGGGCGTCGTGGCGTTCGCCGTCGTAGAAGCTCGCGAAGGTGATGGGGCCGTGGGAGGTTCTCCATCCGTCGTCGGTGGTGATGACATCCCGCCGGCCGTCCATGTAGGTGATTTCGAGCTGCGCGAGGAGGGAGGTCCGGTCTCCGTAGTTGTTGCGGGTGCCTCCCTGGAAACCGATGCGTCCGCGGAACCAACCGTCGGCCAGCCACGCACCGACGGTGTTCTCGCCGTCGACGAGGAAGTCGGTAACGTCAAACGTTGAGTAGAGCAGGCGGTGGTCGTAGCTCGTCCAGCCCGGGGCGAGGACTTCGTCCCCCACCCGCCGGCCGTTGATCTCCATTTCGTACACGCCCTGCGCGGTGACGTAAAGCCTGGCCGAAGCAATGCTTGCGCCTGTTGCGAAGGAGCGTCTGAGGAGGGCAGGCGGGTTGTCTTCCTCGCGGTTATGCTCCAGGTCCGGCGTGACAGCCAAGGCAGTCCAGTCGTCGGCGGCGAGGAGGCCCGCTTCAATGGAGAGGGGTTCGCTCCATGGAGACGGGTTGTCGTCGGTTCCCCAGAGCCGTACCTGGACTTCTACACCCTCACGTGACTGCAAAGCGGGGAAGGGCCACTCCACGAGGACGGATTCCGGGGACAAGGCTTCAGTCGTCACGCGCGCCTTCCCGGCCCGCTCGACGGCGATCTCGTACTTGCGCTGTTCCCACCCGGCCGGGGCTTGCGTCTGCCAGGAGAGGCGGGGGCGCGCTTCGCCGATGCCAAGGGCGACCGTTCGGTGTTCGGCCTGCATGCGGACCACTCGGGCTGTGGGTGCTGTTGTCTCTTTTGTCGCTGTGGCTGCTGCCGGGAGTGTCATGTGGTTCTTCCCAAGTGTTCTCGAGGTGTGGGTGCGGTGGGGGGGCGGGGGGGCGCCCCCCCCCCGGGGGGGGGGTATTGCCCGCGGGCGGGCCCAGGGGGCCGAGGTGCCAGGGGGGTAGGGGGTGTGCGATTTATTAAG
>NZ_JAPFFT010000011.1 GCF_026241105.1 Arthrobacter rhizophilus
TGCTCGGACGACTCGGAATTTCCATAAGGTTCCTTCCCCGCCACAAAAGTGTCACGCAACAGGCTGACACACAGGGAACTCCTGTGTCGCCAGGCCATCCGCGCGTCGCATGGTAATTCGGGCGTCATTGAACGAACCGGGCAAGCGGCCTACGCGACGGCGGCGGCTTCCTTGGGTGCCTTCAAGGTCCTCCGGAGTTGCGGCGAGGCATCGAGCCTGGCCTGGGCGTCGCGTAGTGCCAGCACCGCTGACTCAAGCTGGGGCGGCGCCAGGGTGTACGGGACGCGCATGAAGTGCTCGAAGGCCCCGCCGACCCCAAAGCGCGGTCCGGCCGCCAGTCGCAACCCGAAATCCGGGGCGACCACGGTGAGCGCAGTGCTTGACGCCGTGGGCAACCTGCACCATGCCGTGAGCCCGCCTCGGGGCCGTTCCACGCGCCAATCGGGCAGGTGTTCGGCGAGTAGCCCAAGGAGTGTTTCCCGGTTTCGGCGCAATTCCTCAAGCCTGGCGTCCAGCGGCTCGGTGAAGGCACGGACCAGCCGCGCCGCGGCCAATTGTTCGACGACTGGCCCGCCCAAATCCATCGTGGTCCGGGTTTGCACGAAGCGGCTTATGAGGTCTTCCTCAGCGCGGATCCACCCGGTCCTGAGCCCGGCCCAATGCGACTTGCTGAGCGAACCGATGGTCACCACCGCCGAACTGAAGCCGGCGAGCGGGGAGGTAGCGACGGCGTCGAGGTTCAACTCCCGCAGCGTCTCGTCCACCACCAGTACGGTGCCTGTTCCTACCGCCTCGCGGACCAGGCGGCGGCGCTGGAGGTTGGACATGATCCGCCCTGTGGGGTTGTGGAAGTCGGGCACGAGGTAGGCCATGGCCGGGCGTTGGTGGCGCATCGCCGCCACCATGCCCTCGATATCCCAGCCGCCCGAGGCCGGATCCTCGCCCGAGGCGGGATCTTCGCCTGACGTCGGCTCCGCGGCGGGCGGCATCGGGACCGGCACCGTGCGTGAGCCCGAAGCGCGGATGGCATCGAGCGCGTTGGGGTAGCTGGGGTGCTCGACGAGTACTTTCTGCTGTCGCCCGGCCAGGGTTTTCAGGATGATGTTCAACGCGTGCTGAGCGCCGGAAGTCACCAGAATTTGCGCGGCCGTGGTGGGGATTCCGGCCGCTGTGTAGCGGTCCGCTATGGCTTCCCGGAGGGGCGGAAGGCCGACGGCGTCGTAGCCGAAACTCGGCAACAGCGCGGGGAGATCAACCAACGCATCGGCGAAAGCCCGGTGCACCACTTCGCCTGTTGCCGGAAGCGAGGCGTAGGCGAGGTCGAGAATCCCATCCGGAACAGCGAGGCCCGGTCCGCCGACGGGAACCGTTCGGTGCGGAATGCTCGTCCGGCCCCTGCTGCCTTGCCCGCCGCTGAGGAATCCTTGCTCGCGAAGGCTGGCATAGGCTGCGGTGACGGTGGTCCGGCTGACGCCCAAAGTGACCGCGAGTGCGCGCTCGCTCGGCAGGGCGACGTCCAGCGGGATCCGCCCGTCCATCACCAAAAGGCGCACGACGTCGGCAAGCTCGCGATAGGCGGGAGCGGCGCCAGTGTTCCACGGGCCTAGGAGACGCACCATGGCTGTGGGGTTCAGGGATCCGGGCATAAGACCAGTATTGCAAACTGGCTATGGAAAGCAATGCCAGTTTTCGGGAGCATGGTCTCATGATGACCCGCAGAATCACCCAACTCCTGATCGGCCTCGCAATGTACGGGGTTTCCCTGGCCATGTTCATCCGGGCCGGCCTTGGCCTGGACCCTTGGGATGTGTTCCACCAAGGTGTCGCGGGAAAGATCGGGTGGAGCATAGGCACCGTGGTGGTGGTTGTTAGCTTCCTCGTGCTGCTCCTCTGGATCCCTCTGCGGCAGATGCCCGGCTTCGGAACCCTCGCCAACGCCGTGCTGGTGGGCGTCTTCGCGGACATCGGCCTGGCCCTGATCCCGGTCTTCTCGCATTTGGGTGGTCAGATCGCCATGCTCGCTGGCGCTGTGGTCCTCAACGGCATAGCCTCCGCTTGCTACATTGGCGCTCGGCTTGGCCCGGGTGCCCGCGACGGTCTCATGACCGGGCTTGCCCGCCGCACGGGTTGGTCGGTGCGCTTGTCCCGGACCTTGATCGAGGTTGTTGTGCTCGGTGTGGGTTGGTTGCTTGGCGGATCCGTCGGCGTGGGAACTGTTGTCTACGCCTTGGCCATTGGTCCTCTAGTGCAGTTGCTGTTGCCCCTGTTCACGGTCCCGGAGAAGGCTTCCCAGATTGCCCCCGAGGAGGTGCTCGCCGGGCCGTGACGCGGATTCTTCCTGGCGACGCGCAAATTCCCTGACGCCCCCGGAATTCCCGCATCGCCAGGGAATTCCCGCAGCGCCAGGCGAGTCGGGCAGCGTCAAGGAGCAGGCTGGCACTCCGGACAGAAGTAGATGTCCCGGTCTTCCAACCCCGACGCCGGTCCCAGCATGTCGCGGCGAATGGGCGTACGGCAGCGAAGGCACGGCTGGTGCTCGCGGCGGTATACCCAGTACCCGGGACGCAGGGCTCGCGGGCCGCGCGTCGTCCGAGGTCCAGGTCCCAGGTTGGCCTCAAGCAGGACTTTGGCTTCCTCGAGCATCCCCGCCAGATCCTGGACAGCCGATACGGGCGCGGCAGGATGCACCCCGGCCAGGAAACACGCTTCGCAGCGGTAGATATTGCCGATGCCGGCGAGGTTCCTTTGGTCCAACAGCGCGACGCCAATCGGAGTGTCCGGCGCGGATCGTAGCCGACGAACAGCTTCTTCAGCATCCCAGTCCGCCCCCAGGAGATCCGGCCCAAGGTGCCCCACCGCGCGGGCCTCGTCCGGCGTCGGGATCACTTCCAGGACGCCCAACGAGAAGCCGACGACGTCGGCAGTCGCCGTGCGGAGGATGCACCTGGCCGTGTGGCCGGGTTTCCTCCAGCGTCCCCCGGGGGCATGGACCTGCCAGCTTCCCTCCATCTTCAGGTGCGAATGGATGGTCAAGGCCCGGCGCGCTGGGCCGGGATCAGCGGATCCAAGCGTGTCCGTTCCGGCCCGTACCGATCCCGGCATGTCCGGCGCGGCCTCTTGGATGGCTCCGGCGTCAGCAGGCCCGGCGTCCGCCGTCCCGGCCTCAGTTGGCCCCAGCAAGCGCATGAGCAAATGTTTTCCCCGCGGCACTACCTCGGACACGGTCCATCCGGCCAGGTTCAGCGTGGCGAATCTGGGCACCCGGAAGTCGGAGGAAACGAGGGTCTGGCCCCCAAGGGCCTTGTGGAGCTCCGCGGCAGCTCGCCAGATCGAGTCGCCCTCAGGCACGGATCCCCATTTCAGGCACGGATCCTCAATCCCTTGGGCGTGGAGTACGCCCCGGCCGCGGCAAGGGCATAGGCCACTGGAGTGTCCAGGAGGTCATGGCCGTTGACTTTCTCCATGATCAGCTTGTCCACGGCTCCCCTGCGCACTACGCCAACGAGGGCAGCAGCCGCAGCCGCAAGAATGGCGTCGTCATGGCTGAAGGTAAGTAGGGTCTTCCCACCGCGCTCAACGTACAGAACCAGGGCGCCGCCGACCATTACCACCAGGGCTCCGGCCTTCCGTCCCGGACGGTGGCCCGACCCCGCGTCGACAGCCAGCGCGGGCCAGGGGAGGGCGGCGCCATACGGGTTGGCCGGATCCGTGGAGGCAAGGGCCAAGGCGATTGGCTCGGCTTTGGCGAGTTGGGCATCTTCCGTGAAGGATCGGAGGCGGTCCACCGTGGCGGGAACGGCAAACTGGGCGGCTCCGAGGTGCTCGATGAAGTAGCCACGGCGGCACCGGCCGGCTTCCTCCAGGCGGGCCAAGACCTTGTACATCAGACCGAATCCGCCCACGATGTTCTCCACCATCACGGATCCGCGGGTTACAACGCCGTACCTGTCGAGGAGGAGTTCGGCGGTACCGCGTGCATGGATGGTGGGGTCGAGCTCGGGAGCTGGCAACGCGGACCAGCGGCCAACGGCCAGCGGGGGAGTGGGTGCCGCTCCGGTGACTGAGCCATAGCGTCCGCCTGTGAGCCCTGGCGATCCCATCAGCCCCGTGCCGTGCGAACGGCCGAGCCTGCTCATCCGCAGGGACCTGGCACGCGGCGGCCGGGCGGGCTGCTTGTGCGCGGTGCGCCCCCCGGCAATCATCGCGCGGACGGGAGCGAACGTGTCGCCTGTGATGCGGCCGGCCCAGGCGAGATCCCATAGGGCAGACACCACTGCGTCGTCGCTGAGCACTGCATCCATGCCGCCCGCAACTTCGGTGAGCTGCCGGAAGAAGTAGGCACCCCCACCAGTCTGGAGATGCTCCAAGAGGCGGAGCTGGGCGTCGCCGGGCTCGAATTCAGGGTCCGGGTTGAGGGTCAGCTCCGCAGCTTCGGCCACGTGGAGGCTGATCCAACCGTCGTTCCCAGGCAACGATCCGGCACCGGACCACAAGACTTCACCTGCGGCCATGAGTTCATCCAACATGGCTGGCTGATAGTCGGAGACCCGGCTGGCCAGCACCAAGGACTCCCACGCCGACGCCGGAACGGGCACACCGGAGAGCTGGTCGATGGCAGTCATGATGCCGTCCAGCCCACGCAGCGCCGGGGCGCCCCTGCCTCCAGAAGAACCAGGGCGGCCGGCAGAGGGTACGGACACGTTTTGCCAGGCGGGCAGGAACCGGCCGTACGCAGCAGCGTCCACTGGTTCCACTTCGGCGCGCAGCGCGGCCAAGGATCGACGCCGGAGCTTGCGTAGCACCTCGGAGTCGCACCACTCGCTACTAGATGAGATTTCGCGGAGCGGGATAGCGGGCACCTCCGGCGCCACCGCCGGCTCGAGCGAGACAGATGCCTCACCGGGAACCGCATCCGGCACGCTGGGGTGCGGACGGAACTCGCCCTCCACCACCCTGCCGTCCGCTGCCAAGCGTTTCAGGGCAGTGCTTACGACGGCGACACCGAGTCCCAGCCTGGCCGCAGCTTCTTCGGCCGTGAAGGGCCCGTGGGTCCGTGCGTAACGGGAGACGAGATCGCCGAGCGGGTCATGGACGGGTTCGATGAAGGCCAAAGGGACGCCCATGGGAAGTGGAACCCCAATGGCATCCCGGAGCCGGGCTGCGTCCTCAATCGCGGCGAATCGCTCCACGCCGCTGAGGGTCACGGTGAGGGCGCGGTTGGCCCTCCGCAAAGCGGCTAGGTGCGAGGCGGCGGCGAGGTGCGAGGCGGCCGCCAAATGCAACGCTGGCAGATCCGGGGAAGCCTCCACTCCTTCTTCGGGCTGCAGCCGGGCAGCCACTTCTTCCACGGTCAGTGGTCCCAGCAAGCGCAGCAAGTCCGCGACGCCTTCCATGCCACGGACTTGCCGGTCCGCTGCCAGCCGCTGGAGCTCGAGTTCGGTGGCCTCAATGACTTTGGCGTCCAGGAGTTCGCGCAGTTCCACCCTGCCCAGGAGCTCATTCAGGAGCGTGGAGTCGAGGGCCAGAGCGGCGGCCCGGCGTTCCGCGAGCGGTGAATCGCCCTCGTACAGATATTGCGCCACGTAGCCAAAGAGCAGTGACTTGGCGAAGGGGGAGGGCTGCTGGGTAGTGGTCTGTACCAAGCGAAGTTCGCGGCGCTCGATCGAAGCAGCAATGTCTTTCAAAGCGGGGAGGTCGTAGACGTCCTGCAGGCACTCGCGGACGGTTTCGAGAACGATGGGAAAGGAAGGGTATTTCTTGGCAACGTCCAGCAATTGCGCTGAGCGCTGCCGTTGCTGCCAGAGCGGTTGCCTTTTCGCCGGATTCTGCCTCGGCAACAGCAATGCGCGGGCAGCGCATTCACGGAAGCGCGAGGCGAACAGGGCACTGCCGCCAACCTCCGCCGTCACGATCTGCTCGAGTTCTTCCGGGTCAAAGAGGAACAGCTCCGCTCCGGGAGGTTCGTCTTCCATCATCGGCACGCGCAGTACGATGCCGTCGTCGGCGGCCATCGCGGAGCCGTCCAGCCCGTAGCGCTGCTGGAGCCGCTGCCCGACGGCGAGGGCCCACGGTGCGTGGACCGGCATGCCGAAGGGGCTGTGAAGCACCACCCGCCAGTCGCCGAGTTCGTCATGGAACCGTTCGACCACGAGCGTCCGGTCATTGGGGACTACTTCCGTGGCCTGCTTTTGCTCATTCAGATACTGGAGCAGGTTGCCCGCGGCGAAGTCGTCCAGGCCGCTGGCCTTGCAGCGTTCCAGGGCAGGCCCTTGGTCCGAAGCGGAGAGCTCGCGCACGAATGCTCCCAGCGCGCGCCCGAGATCCACCGGGCGGCCCAAGGAATCGCCCTTCCAGAAGGGAAGTTTTCCGGGCTGGCCGAAGGCCGGCGAGACGAGGACACGGTCATGTGTAATGTCCTCGATCTTCCAGCTCGTGGCCCCCAGGGCGAAGATGTCCCCGACGCGTGATTCGTAAACCATTTCTTCGTCGAGCTCGCCGACGCGTCGGCCGCCTTTGGCAGCGCGCGACGCCGGACTGGGCTCCTGCGCGGACGCTTCGGAGGCGCCGCCGGCAGAAGGAGCCCCGCCGGAGCCAGAGCCTTCGGTTTCGGTGCCGATGATATAGACGCCGAAGAGTCCGCGGTCCGGGATGGTTCCTCCTGACGTCACGGCAAGGCGCTGTGCTCCTGGGCGGCCTTCGATGGTGCCGGCGTTCCTGTCCCATACGATGCGCGGCCGGAGCTCGGCGAATTCATCCGAAGGGTACCGGCCGGCCAGGAGGTCCAAGGTGGCTTCGAAAGCCGAGCGGGGCAGGGTGGCGAACGGAGCCGAGCGGCGTACAGTGGCGAACCAGTCCTCAACCTCGATGCTTCCCAGCGCTGTGGCGGCGACGGTTTGCTGGGCCAGGATGTCCAGAGGGTTGGCGGGTACATGCAGGCGTTCGATCTGGCCGCTCAGCATGCGTTCCACGGTGATGGCGGTGTGGACGAGGTCTGCCCTGTGTTTGGGGAAGAGCACGCCTTCGGAGATCTCACCGACCTGGTGGCCGGCGCGGCCTACCCGTTGCAGTCCGCTGGCTACCGACGGCGGCGACTCGACCTGGACTACCAGGTCTACCGCACCCATGTCGATGCCGAGTTCCAAGGATGACGTGGCCACAACGCACCGCAGCCGACCGGATTTGAGATCGTCCTCGATGAGTGCCCGCTGGTCCTTCGACACGGAGCCGTGGTGTGCCCGGGCCAGGACTGGATCGGCGCCACTGGTGCTTCCGGCTTGGGCCATCATGTGCGCGGGAGTCGCCGTAGAGGATGGAAGCCCCGGGGACGGCGCCCCAAAATCAGCCGGCACCGAGGCCGCCACCGAATTAGCCGCAGCCGAAAACACGTCAACCGCCATGAGTTGGCGCTCCGCGTAGATCTCGTTGAGCCGGGCGGTGAGGCGCTCCGCGAGGCGCCGGGAGTTCGCGAAGACAATGGTTGACTGCTTGGACAGGACAAGATCAACGATCTTCTCCTCAACATGCGGCCAAATGGACGCTTGGGGCTGCAGGCCGGAGGCGGGTCCCGAGTCGAAGGCGCCGGCCGCTCCCGCCAGGTCTGACATGTCCTCCACAGGGACGCTGACGCTGAGGTTCCAGTTCTTGCTGGAAGGCGGTGCGACGATTTCCACGGGAGCCGAGCCCGCGAGGAACTGCGCCACGAGTTCGCGCGGCTCCACTGTGGCCGAGAGCCCGATCCGCTGGGCAGGTTTGGGCAGCAGTGCATCGAGCCGCTCCAATGACACCGCGAGGTGCGCGCCGCGCTTGGTGCCGGCAACTGCGTGGACCTCGTCCACAATCACGGTGTCCACCTCGCTGAGCGTCTCCCGGGCCTTCGATGTCAGCATCAGGAACAGGGATTCGGGCGTGGTGATGAGGATGTCCGGTGGGTGACTGAGCAGCGCGCGTCGGTCCGCCGTCGTCGTATCCCCGGAGCGGACCCCGACGCTGACCAGCGGAGCCGGCAACCCGAGCCGTTTCGCGGTTTGCGTGATGCCGATCAGCGGCGAGCGGAGGTTGCGTTCGACGTCGACGCCGAGAGCCTTGAGCGGGGAGATGTACAGGACGCGGGTCTTGCGTTTGGGGGCTTTGGCCCGAGCCCGGCCGGGTGCGTCCTCAAGCCCGGGAAGCGCATCAGCAGGTGCGTCCGGGGATACCGACAAGAGCCGGTCAAGGGCCCACAGGAAGGCTGCGAGCGTCTTACCGGAACCAGTGGGCGCCACCACCAGAGCGTGCGAGCCGGACGAGATGGCCTTCCACGCGCCGTCCTGGGCCGGTGTGGGCGCCGCGAAAGCACCCAGGAACCACTCCCGCGTGGCACGGCTGAAGCGGTCCATGGCTGTGTGGCCTGAACCGCCCCGTAGCTCCCGCTCCTGCATTCCTCCATCATGCCCCACGGCACCGACACAATAAGGAACAGCGCAGGATAAGGTTCAGCGGCTAAACCGCCGGGCCGCACCAACCCCGCCGCTACCCCGCCTGGAAAGCCTGAACGCTCAAGAGGTTGATCGCTGCGTTGCTACAAGCCTGGTGTTGTTGGGGGATGAACACCGAGGCGGTGTCCTCGGGTGGGTAGACACGGAAGCCTGCGGCCGCAACCTGGGTGCAGTCCGGGTAGTTGCCGGCCTGGGTGTAGCGGAGTTGGGCGAAGCCGGCCTTCCCGGGGGCGAGGACCACATCTGCAACCGGCTGGGTGTCGTCGCGCGCCGCGGCCGCGCCGATCGGATCACCGGTGGGTCCGGCCGTGAGGGAGACGCCTGGGAACCCCCTCAGCACGCAGGATTCGGTGCCCGAATTAGTGAGGATGAGCTTCATGTAGAGGCTGCCTGCCGCGCCGCCGCCGGTGGAATCGACAGAAGGTGTCAGCGAGGCTGCTTTGCAGAGAGGGACGCCGGATGCCATGGTCCCGGTGCTTGATGGCGTGGAACTGCCGCTAGCGCTGGGAGCACTCGACGCGGACATCGAAGAAGAGGCCGAAGCCGAACCGCTCGGCGTGCCGGTGCTCGGACCCTGGGCCTGGGCTTGGAAACAGCCGGAGAGCAGGAATACCGAGGCTGCTGCCATCGTGAGCAGGAGACCGTTCTTGACTCGCATATTCGTCATGGGCACAGCATTTCGTCGTCATATGCCCGAGTCAACTACGGCGCGGCAACGGCGCCGGATTGGCGCACGGATCGTAATGTTCCGGGCGCCAACCAGCGGAGTCGTTACTTGGACGCTGAAGCCCGGGCGGAACGGCTGCGGAAGAATGCCGCGGAACCCAGCACCAGCCCTGCCACGCCGGCGATCAGGGCGGCCCAGCTGCGCGCCTGCGAACCGTCGTCGGACACCGAAGCTGCTTGCTCTGCGGAGATTGAAGCAGCCGTATGACCGTCACCCGCTGCAGCATCCGCTGCGGTGACGGCCACCGACGGCGCCGGAGCCTTCAGCGAGTGCGGGTCCTGGCCGTCCTTGGGGATTTCAGCCCAGCTTGTCTGCCCCTGCTCGCAGTTTTGGAGAGTAGGGAAGTAGAGGGTCTTGCCAGCGGTGTCGGGCAGCTTCACGGACAAGACCAGGGCATCGCGCTGGTGCGGGTCCAACGGGGCCTTGGCCGTGTAGACGATCTGGCTGGTCCGCTTGGTGATGGAGGTGCCGTCGGCCAGCTTCTTTGGCTCGGGCAGCGTCTGCGTGACTTTCTCGATGGTCCAGTTCGGGTTCACCGTGGGCGTCGCGTGCGTCAGTTCTTCCGGCAGGTTGATGGTCACCTTCGTGGTGCCCGAAGTGTCGCAGCCGTGCGGGACGCCGAAGGTCAGCAGGGCGTAGGAGTTGGCCGCGGTCTTGTCCGGGTTGATCGAGACATGTGCCGAGGCGCCTGCGAGGCCGGCCATCATCAATGCGGCGGTGCAGCCCGCGATTGCCGTGGCAGAGAGGGTACGGCGGAATGAGGACTTTTTCATGCTTGGTGCCTTTCAACGGGCGCGCGAAAGCGCCAAAGTACGGGGATGTGCCCGTCACCAGTTGAAGGCGGTGCCGGGCGGAGTCAGGAGAGTACGACGACGGCAGGCGGGCCGCGTCTGCTGTCTTGCCTGAGGTTCCGCCATGGGTGGGGGATGAATACGGCGGGTGCGCTGAACGCAACAGCTGAGCTGCCGGCGTCGGGCTTGAAGACCAAACGGATGAGCTGGAGAAGGGGCCGGAGCCACGCCGCGAGCTGCCACAGCGCTTGCTCGCCCCTCGCCAAAAGGAATGCTGAGGCGGCAGTCGCAAGGGCGTGTCCCGTGAGCATCAACCAGCTGAGGGGAGTGTCGAGTTCGTGCAGATGCATCGTTCCGGTGGCGAGAGCCGGGGCAAGGTGCTCCACCCCCATGTGGTGCGCCGGTGAGCCCGGAGCCGCGACGGCGAGCGGGCCGAATGCGGTGAACGCTTCGTGCAGGGCCAACTGTCCGGCTCCCAGGAGCGCGGCCACGGAAAGGAAGCCGAGCTTGAACCGGGTGGCCAAGGTTGTGACGAGACCAGTGAAGGCAAGGACGGCGAGCAAGACCGGAGCCACGGGAAGCTCACCGCCGGCGAGGACGTGGGCCCCTGCCGCAAGAGCCACAATGGCGACAGCAAGAGCGCCCGAACGGATGGCGTGGAAGGGCGTCCGGGCATGCGATGTGCGCACGGATTCCTCCCTCGGTAGTGTTCCAGCGGATGATGGACCGCCTAGGTTCGGCAAGGCAACCCCGCAATTCTACCGGTGGTTCGTGGCCGGACCGCCTTCGGATGGGTCTTGCGTGACTCCCTCACCTGGGCCGGTTACACTGATGGTGGTCAGTGACAAGACGTCCATGGGATGTCTTCCAAGAAATCTTGGATAGCTGGCCACTACCTTGCCCGGCCCCAAGGGAAAAAGTATGACCTCAACTGCGGCTGGATCACGGGCTCGAACCACGAGCATTCACGCTCTTCCAGGCGTCGCTGAACAGCCCAAAGCGCGTAGTCAGCCACTTGAAGCCCCCATGACGATGAAGATTCCCAAACGCACAAGACGATGTTTCGGTCCTGGGAGTTGCAGACTTCACGGAGTGACTCCCGCGCGAGTTCGCTCCGCTTGTTCGTGCCGAAAGTGCCGGCAATGACGTACAGGGTATCTTCACGCGTGGAGACTTGCTTGGCGATTTCGCTGAAGTGCAGCCGCCAGGCGAGCTTGTAGAGCTCCATCTGCCCCCGGGCGCGGACTGCATCATAAGCATTCGCCTTGCAGAGAAAAGTAGTGTCAATTCGAGGTTTCTGCCGATGGATTGCGGCAAAGACTTCGTTCCGAACGGCATGTCGATCATTCTTCGCGTGGAAGCCCTTGGCCAGTTGGGTTCCCGTTCCTTCGAGCCGTGCACGAAGCGTTAGTCCGTCCCAAAGATGGTGTCCGTGATCCTCTCGGAAAACCGCGGAACCGAACCCGAAGTAGATGCTGGCCGCGGCGCCTTTGCCGGCCCCGTCGAAGTCCAAGTTGCCAGTCTCATCCACGTACATGAACACATCAGCCATCGGAACCTATATCCGCGGCATTCACTTGGTAGTCCCTTCCCCCTGGCACAACATGGATCTGAGACTACCGGATGTCACGCCGCGGGTTTGGGCGATCCGGCAGCCGTGGCGGGACCGCCTTCGGACGGCTTGCCCGCCGGCCCTTTGCCGGCCGGACCCTCGCCCGCGGTTTCCGAGGCGGGCTCCGAAAACGTGCGGGCGGCCCGTGAGCCCGCGATGGTACTTGCCCCGATGCTGATGAGCGCTCCCAGGATCATGGCCGCGGCTTCTCCCGGTTCCAGCAGATGCAGTTGGGAGCCAATGGTGGCGGCGGCAACCGGCACTCCCAATTGAGAGGCTGCCAGCACCGCGAGCGGCAAGGGCTGGCCGAGGACCCGGAGGCTTCCATGCACCAACAGCGTTCCAAAACCGAGGCAGATCCCGAGGAGAATCATCCGCGGGCTCCCTGCGAGGGTACGCAGGTCAAGCGACGCACCAAGCCAGACAAAGAAGACCGGCCCCAGGAAGCCGTCGCTCACGGCGAAGAGTTGGTGCGCAAGGCGCCGGGGTTCGCCTACAGCCGAGACCACAAGGCCGAACGAGAACCCAGCCAGCATGATGGACACGTGGCCTAGGACCGCCAGCCCGGAAAGGGCGAAGAGCAGCGCCAGTTGGATCCGCAGCTCCAGGGCGAACTTCCGGTCTTCGGACACGTCATGCAGCCGTCCGCGGTTACCGCTGTTCTCGAGCCAGCGAAGCACGAAGAACAAAACCGCCGCGCACGCCGCGACGACGGCGGCCCCGACGGCCGCCCTCGGCGCATTAGGCGGGTCAACGGCGAGCGGAAGCGCCACAATGCAAGCGATATCCGCCACCGCGACCTGCGCCGTCGTCGTGAGGACCTTCGGCCCTGTCAGACGAAGCGAATCGACGATCGGCAGGACCAACGCCGCCGAGGAGGACGCGAGCAGAACGATATAGAGGGGAGCATGTCCGGTGCCGAAGGCAAAAGCGATGACGACTCCGACGACGGCGGCCAGCACCGCGGCGACGCCGGCGCGCAGGGCGCCGCCACCCAGTGCGGGACGGATGGCTTTGTCCCGCACCGGGACATGCGTTCCGGCGACGAACATGATCAGGGCGAATCCGACGTCGGCCACAAACGTGAAGGTCGGATCCGAGGAGTCCACCAGCTCGAGACCCGTGCGTCCGATGACGATGCCTGCCAGCAACTGTCCGAGTACAACGGGAATGTGCCATTTCCGAGGCAGCGCGAGCAACGGCCCGAGGAGCGCGACCGCGGCGATCAGCGAAAGCTGAAAGAACGACACACGTTCCTCCTTCTACCGCGTTGCGGTTGGTATGCGGTGGTTACCGGGGAGCGTCAGCCAGTTTGAGAGGAATGTCGGTGTTCTCGTCCGTGTAGTAGCTTGCACACACCCGGTGGTAGCCATCGGCCACCTGCGCGGGAATGCCCCGGGCCAGGTCGCCCCGGACCATGAGGATAGGCGATAGCTTCTTGCCCTCCTTGATCTTCTTCAGGTCCGAGGCAACGTGGGCGTTGTCCTCGGGCAGCAACGCCAGCCGGGCGGCCCGGAGAATGTCCTTGGCCTTGCGGTGCTGGATGGGCGCATCCTTGAGCGCTGCGACCACGGAGGCAACGACGTCGTCGGATTCAAGCAGGGATAGATAGTTCGCCGCGCCCGGATAATCTTGCTCCTCAGGCTGCGGCAACCAGCGGACTTCGCCCTTGTTATCGTCAGGCATGCGTTGTACTCCTTGGCCAGCGGTATCTGCTTGCAAACGTAGGCGGCGCCGGACGCGGGACCTTGGAGCGGTCCGTGCCGGGACGTCGTCGTCGTAATTCCAGGGCGAGGCTTTCTTGACCTCGGGCCATAGCCCAATGGTGGTTCGCGGCAAAAGCGGGCTTGAGCAGCCAGCTTAGCCGCCGGAGCAGCGGTTTCGATGTGCTGACTCGCCAGTCATACGTGACCACCGTTTCTGGCCCATCCTGTTCGAAAGTCCAGCGCCCGGTGCCGCTCAGGTCACCGCTCGCTGAGATCGCGAAACCTTGCTCCGTGATGGGTTCGGTGACCTTGAACCTCCAGTGCAGGGTATACGGCAGCCAACCCTTGGAGTGTAGGGAGAAGGCTTTGCCCGTGCCATCCGCATTTCCTGGATCGAGCGGAACAACACTCAAGTACACCGACGGCCACCAGCGCGGCAGTGTTCCGGCGTCGCCCAAAATATCCATGACCTCATGCGGGGTCCCCGCTACGCGCCAGACGGTGAGGAACTCGTAGTCAGCGTTGCTCTTGGAAGTGCCGCCCATTGCTGCCTCCACGGCGCGGATGGATAGTGGATTCACAGTACTCAAGCCATTGCACGCGGTCAACGGCCCAGTTCGGGCTTGCTTGAGGACCGCTTACTCCCTGACCGTCACGGTCAGCCGCTGGATGTCATTGGTTCCCATGCCTTGATAGTTCCACTCCGGCGTTTCGGGCTGAGTCTGTCCGGTGGAGTCGGTTGCACGGCATGCCAGTTCGTGGGAACCGGCTGTTGCGATCCACGTGAACGTCCATCCGCGCCACGCATACCGGCCGGCAGGCGCCTCCAGTTGTGCCATCTCCCACAAGCCGTCCACGCAGACTTCCACGCTGTCCACGGTTCCGTTGCCGGACCAGGCCCGGCCGCTTAGCTGGACCGGCCCCGCGTCGACGGTGCGTTGCCGCGTGAAGAAATCGGGAACGCCCGGGGGAACCATGAGGGAGCGGACTTTCATCCGCTGGACGGGTTCGCCGGGATCGTCCGCGTTCTGGGTGTAGCGATAGGAGTCGAGCTGTTGGTAACCGTCGAAGCTGTGGTCAATTGCCTCGATGGATTGCAGCCACTTGACGCTCGTCATCCCGTACCAGCCTGGGACGAGCAGCCGGACAGGGTAGCCATGCTGCGGCGGCAGGGCTTGGCCGTTGACCTCATAGGCGAGCAGGACGTCGTCGGACATTGCTTCCGAGAGCGTCAGGCTGCGCGCGTACTGATGCTCCACGCCGCCCTGGATCCCGCGGTCCGCGCCCGTAAAAACGAGTTCGACGGCGTCGTGTGAGACCCCGGCGTCGAGCAGCAACGGTGCGAGCGGGGTTCCGGTCCACTCAGCTGTGCCCATTCCACCCTGGTCCCACGGCTGGCTGACAGGCCGCGGTTCCAGCCGCGAGCGGCCGTTGCCGGCGCACTCCATTGTGACGGCGTGAGTGCGGCGCTCGCGGTGTTGGAGCTCGGGCAGGGTGTACTCGTGCGGATGGTCCACGAGCCCGCCAATATTCAGGCGCCAGGAGACGGGATCGATCCGGGGGACGTCGAAATGGACTAGGAGATAGTGCATGCCCAGGGGTGTGACGGGCCATCGGAGCATCTCCAAGGGCATGGCGTGGTTGCGCGAAGCGAGTTGCAGTTCTTCCCGGGTGATGGGACCCGTGGTTGGTGCAACCGGTGCGGCTGGTTCTGTCGGAGCAGCGGGGGCGGTGGTGGCCGAGGTGGCAACAGCGGCGCCCTCCGCTGTGCGGCGGGTCTTGACGCTCATGCTCCCAGTATGGGCGTTGCCCGCCGGGGTGTCATTACTCGAGTTGGCTTCATCGCCTGCGCGCCTCGCGGGCTCCCGGATGCTTCGGCGGTAGAAATGGGGAGGCGGGCCCGGGATCTCCCATTTCGTGCCGGCGACCCCGCTCCGAGTCCTTGCAACCACAGGAAAAATGACCTCTTCACGCAAAACCCATGTCCTTCTCGCTGTCATACTGGTCGGGTTCATTGTGGTCGGCGGGCTCTGGTACGTCGGCCAGCAGCAAGCCCGCTCAACGGCGGCTTCCAGTGATGCCTCAGCGTCGCCGAGTGTCGCCGCGGACGTAGGGGACGACGTCGAACCCGTCCAGCCGGGCGAGACAGGACCTGCCGCCGCTCCCGACGCCGTCGTGGCGCAGGAAGCCGCGCCAAAAGCCATCCATTCACCGGACAAGGTCAGCAGGGATATTGCACTCTCTCCCAATCAGTGCAAAGTGAGGACACTGAACGCCGCCAAAGGCGAGGTTCTTCCTGACCCGTCGTGCACGCCCGGCGCCATTGATCCGGCCGTGAGCGAAGAGAACATCGGCAGTACGATCTGCAGGGCCGGCTACACTGCCACTGTCCGTGCCCCTGTCTCGGACACGGACAAGGTCAAGAAGCTGAGCCTCCAGGAATACGGCCTGGTTCCGGTTTCTTCCACTGAATTCGACCACCTGATCAGCCTCCAGCTTGGTGGCACCAACGCGGTGTCCAATCTGTGGCCCGAGCCGAACCGTGAGGGCGCACCGGGAACCACTAACCCGAAGGACGCCATTGAAACGCGGCTCAATAAGGCCGTTTGCTCCCACCGGATTGCCCTCGCGGACGCGCAGAAAGCCATTGCCCATAATTGGGTCACCGCAGAGAAAGAGCTCGGGTTGTAGGCCCCACGAACTGGACGTGAGTGGCGTTCTCCTTGTTTGGGCCTTGATTTTCGGGCTTTGGCAGCCTTTTGTGTGGTGGCGAGGGATGGTCTACAGGACGCCGGCGAACGCGATGGTGGGCAGGTCGACAACGTGGGCTCCGCCGTCGGCGACAATTGTGGCACCCGTGATGTAGGACGAGTCCGGCGACACCAGAAAGTTCACCACACCGGCCATTTCGGCAGGATCCGCAGCCCGTCGCAACGGAACATTAGCCGTGACGGTACTGTAGCCTTCGTCCCTCCCCGCCAGGCCGGCCGCTTTGGCAAACTGGTCCATTTCGGCGTCGGCCATGGGAGTCCGAACCCACCCGGGACACAGCGCGTTCACCCGGATTCCATATGCTCCATAGTCCCTGGCCAAGGACTTGGTCAGGCCGATGAGCGCATGCTTTCCCACCGTGTAACCCGCCACATTGGGACCGGCGAAAAGCCCGGCAAGCGAAGAAACGATCACCACCCGACCAGCAGAGCTTCGAAGGTGTTGCAACGCTTCCCGGATAGTGGTGAAGGCGGTTGTCAGGTTGGCGTTGAGGCTTGCCTGCCATGCGTCGTCGTCGGTATCGGCGACAGAGGCAAAGCCGTGCCCGCCAGCGTTGGCAATCACAATGTCCAGCCGGCCAAATTCGGCGATGACGGCGTCGACGGCGGCCCGGGCTTGGGCGGAATCGCTCATGTCCGCGACGACGGACAACGCGCCGTGCTTCTCCGAGACGGCGTCAAGCGGCTCCCGCCGCCTTCCGACGACGGCGACCCGCGCGCCTTCCCGGATGAGCCGGGCAGCAATTGCTTCGCCGATTCCTGTGCCGCCACCGGTCACGAGTGCCGACTGGCCCGCCAAGGTGTTGCTGTACGTGGTCACGCTGGTCCTTTCATCAGGGACGGTTCCTACTGCAAGGGGATCTTCATGCCGGAAATGACGACCGCGCCAGATAGCCGTAGTCGGAAACGAGGCTTGTCCCGTTCACTGGCGCGGAGACCGGGGATGCCAAATACAGCACGTGATTGGCCACCTGTGCCGCGGTCTGGACGGGGTACTCTTGGGCCGCGAAAGTCTCCGAGGTCTGCCCCAGGTCGGCACGTGCCATAGGCGTGTCCACCACGGACGGGCACACACAATTCACGCGGATCCCGTCCGGCTCCAATTCAACGGACAGCGCCCTCGTAAGTTGCAGGACGGCGCCCTTGGATGCGTTGTAGGGAACCATCCCCGGAGCTGCGACAAAGCTGGAATCAGAGGCCAAGAGCACCATGGCACCGACGTCGGACAGCTTCAAGAATGGCGAGCATTGCTGGGCGAGCAAGAACTGCCCGGTCACGTTGACGCTCATGACACGTTCGAAGTCGGACACACTCACTTGACGCAGCGGCACGCCGACCGGTCCCGAAGTACCGGCGCATCCGACGGCAATATCGATCCCGCCAAACGCTTGGGCAACGGACTGCACGGCGGATTCCAATTGGCCCGCGTCGGTGATATCTGCCGGCACAAACATGCACGACCCTCCGGCGGCCAGTTCGCGCTGCAGGAAACTGCCGGCGTCGTAGTCAATATCAATTAAGGCGATACTGGCGCCTTCCGCGGCAAACGCCCGCGCGCATGCCCGTCCGATGCCGGATGCCGCGCCAGTGATGATCACCGTCCTGCCCTCGAGTCCCAGTTCCACTATTTCCTCCTGTCTGTGGGGTCAGGCGCGTTGGAAGACTTGCTTGCCGGCGAACCAGGTTTGGATGGTCTGAGTCTTGCCGAGCGCGTTAGGATCCACCTCGAAGGGGTTCTGGTCGAGCAGGATGAAGTCTGCGGCTTTGCCCGGTTCCAAGGAGCCAAGCTGATCCGATAGTCCGAGCATTCGCGCGGGCGCGGTCGTGTAGCAGGCCAGCGCCTCTTCGAGAGTGATGGCTTGTTCGGGCCAGAGGGTTCCAAGGAATTGTCCCGTGGGGTCGGCACGGGTGATGAGCCCTTGGATGGCCTCCCATGCATTGGGGGAGACGCTGACGGGCCAGTCCGAGCCCCCGCCGATGGTCGCGCCGCTGTCCAGAAGGTCGCGATTGGGCTGCATCTTCGTGGCGCGTTCCAGCGGGAGGACCGTTTTGATGGCTTCGTAAATAACTCCAGGAAACCAGAGCGACGGCGAAATGTCAGCGCTGACGTCCAACGCTGCGAATCGGGGGAGATCGTCTTCGTGGATGAACTGGCCGTGGGCTATCTGGTATTTCGCCTCGTGGAAGCCTTCGTCCCGGATGGTTTGGACGGCGTCGAGCACCATGCGGACCGAAGCGTCGCCGGTGCAGTGGATTTTGGCCGAGATGCCGGATTTTGCAGTCCGGCGGAGCCATCCTTCGAGGTCTTCGGCAGGCATGGTTGTGTAGCCGGCGAAGTCGTGCGCGTGGTGCTCGTCCGGCAGGTAGGGCTCCAAGAAAGCTGCCGTGCGGGACGGCGGCACGCCGTCGAGGAAGATCTTGATGAAGTCGGGACGGTGGTGGGTGGTTCGGAATTCCTCACCCCTGGAGACCAGTTCCTCGCCCAGCGGGGTTGTACCGAAGATGAAGTCGTTGACCTGCATGGAACTGACCACCCAGGCCTCCAAAGCGTCGGTCTGGTCCAGGTGCCGCAGCGCTTCCATTATTTGCAGCGAGGTTGCTGCGTCCTGGAAGGTTGTGACGCCGTAGGAGTGGAGAATCTCGATGCCACGGGCGCACGCGCGCGCCATCTGTTCCAGGCTGTATCCCTGGGATGCTGCCACGACCCGCTCAACCAACACGCCACCAGCCTCGATCAGGACACCCGTGGGGAGCCCGGTAGCCGCGTCGCGGAGGATTTCGCCTCCTTCAGGGTCGCTGGTGGTCGCATCGATCCCAGCCAATGCCATGGCGGCGGAATTGACCCAGCGGTTGTGTTTGCTGTCGTCCTTGAGCAGGACCGGTCGTCCTCCGCTGGCCTCGTCGAGCCGGGCAAGCGTGTCCAAGCGAGAGAGTTGTTCGAACAGGCCGCTGCCCCAGCTGCCTCCGATTACCCAGGCCCCGGGTTCGAGGGTCGCGCTCCAGTGGGCAACCGTCTCCAGAATGGTGTCTACGCCATCGGTTGGAAGGAAATTGCATTCGAACAGATCGGCGGCCCCCGCCAGGGAATGGTGGTTGTGGATGTCGATCAGGCCGGGCATGAGGAAGGCGCCGTCCAGGTCCACAGCTTCGGTGTCGTCGCCCACAAGTGCCTCGGCGTCAGCGTCGAACGCCACAAGCTGGCCGTCGGAAACGGCCATGGAGTGGGCCCATGGACGCCTCGGGTCCTGCGTCCGGATGACCGCGTTGACAAAGATCTGCAGTGACATGGTGTGTCCTTTGCTCGGTGAGGCCTGCACATCCGGCAGGCTGTCGCTTTGATGAGGGCCGGCGTCGGGCCCCGACAGGGTGCGAAACTAGACTTCCGCCATTCCGAGGTAAGCGCGGTGCAGCAGCGCGGGGTCGGTCATCAACGGTTCGGCCGGGCCCCCATAGGTCACCCGCCCGCCAGTCACCACGATGGCTTCGTCCGCAATCTTCAGTGCCAGTTGCGCGAATTGTTCCACCATCAGGATGCCGACGCCCGAATCCGCGATGTGCCGAATGATGGGCAAGAGCCGCAGGAAAACCACGGGAGCCAGCCCGAGGGACATTTCGTCGATCAGAAGGTACTTGGGCCGCGCAGCGAAGGCCCGGGCAAGGACAACCATTTGCTGCTCACCGCCAGAGAGCAGGCCGCTCGCAGAACTCCGCCGTTTTTGCAGCTCAGGGAAGAGCTCAAGGGCTTCATCAACCCCAGTAGGAGACTTGGCCGTCAGTTCCAGGTTCTCTTGGACGGTCAGGGAGGGGAAGACCGTGCGGCCTTGCTCCACATGGACAAGTCCCAAGCGCGAACGCTTGATCCTGGACAATTTGCCCAACGGAACACCGTCAAGGGACATATTCCCCTTGCTGGTGGAAACGATGCCCGAAATCGACTCCAGCAGGCTGGTCTTCCCTGCACCGTTCGGGCCAACCAGAGTCAACAGGGAGCCCGGTTTCACTACCAACGAGACGCCGGACACCACGGGACCGGATCCCCTGCTGACGCTCACGTCGTCGAGGATCAACTCGCTCATGAGACCTCCAATTCGCCCATGTAGGCAGTCATGACCTGCGGATTTGCTAGGACGTCGTCGCGCTGGCCGGATGCGATGACCTCGCCGAAATTCAAGACCACCAAGTCGTTGCAGACGGAGCGGACCATGTCCAGATCGTGTTCGATCAGCAACAGCGTGGTTCCAAAGCGATCGGGCAACTGGACCAACTGCTCGGCGAAGGAAACGTGTTCTTCGTGGGACAACCCTGCGGCTGGCTCGTCAAGCAGCAGGAGGCGCGGCGACGCCGCCATATTGGCCGCGACCTCGATCAGCCTGCGCGTCCCGACGTCGACCCTCGCCAGTTGCGTCGACGGCGGCGGGCAGTTGAAGAATCTCAAGAGTTCCTCGACGCGCTCGTCCGAAGCCTGTCCGCGTGCGATGAAGCGGACATAGGCGCCGACGCTAAGCGTCGGCGGTACGCGGTCCTGTTGGAAGGTCCTTCGGATTCCCAACCTGGCGCGGTCCATAGGCGAGAGCCCGTTGAGGGACTGGCCGGCCAACTGGATGGTTCCCTGGTGTTGCGGCAGGAACCCGGCGAGGGCGTCAACCATGGTCGATTTTCCAGCCCCGTTGGGGCCCATTAGCCCTGTGACGGAGCCCTCGGTGAGGTCCAGATCCACCTCGCTGAGCGCCGTCACGTGGCCGAACGTGACTGACAGTCCGCGCACCGAAAGCAGCGCGCCGGCCCCCGACACAGCCGACGACGTCGGACGCCTCACCGCAGCCGGGACCGCCGACGTCTGGCTGGTCGCCGCAGGGACCTTGGTTCCGGCGTCCGGCACGGCAGGTGCCCGAGCAGCGTCAGCGGCTGCCGGCGCCTCCGCAGACTTGCGGCGCCTCTGGGTCCTGCGCCACCACATGGCGCGGAGGTCGGCGCCGAGGTTGGAGCCGGTTGTCAGGGACTGAATGCCGAGGGCGCCGAAGATGACAAACCCCCAGTCCTGCGAAATCCCAAAGCGCTTGAGCAATTCCGGAACGAGCACCCAGAGGATCCCGCCGAGCACGGCCATGTCGATCAGGTAGGAGCCCGAGACAATCGCCAGGACGTAGAGGGCCAGGGACTGGATGGTGGTGAAACTGCTGGGGTAAACGAGCCCCACTTGGCCGGAGAGCAGCCCTCCGCCGACTCCTGCCAGGAACGCACCTGCCCCAAAGGCGGTCAGTTTAGTCACGGTAACGCTTGTCCCGGCCGAAGCCGTTCCGCGCTCCGAGAAGGCGACGAACTTCCAACCGCTTCCCCAGCGGCTCGCCTGGAGATAGTGGACCAGGAGGCTGCACAGCGCCAGGACAATCACGGCGAAGAGGAAGTACCGGCGGTCGCCGGGAAAAAGATCCGGACGAGCCACTTGGATCCCCGTTTGGGTTCCGGGGAATTGGATCTTGCCCAGGGTTAGGTCTGCGGCCGCCGCAAAGCCGAGGGTGACCACCGCCAGGTTCACGCCCCGGAGGCGGAGTGCTGGAAGGCCGACGACGACGCCCGCAGCTGCCGCGGCCAGCCCGCCTAGCGGGAGCCACACCACCAGGCCGCCCGGAGCATCCACGGAATTAAGCCAGGACACAGCCCAGGCGCCCACTGCGGCAAAGCTGAGCTGGCACAGGGCCATCATTCCGGCACTCCCGGTGACAATGCCGAGGCCTAGCAGGGAGATCATGGCGACGATCGCGGTGGTGCCGAGGAAGACGAAGTAGGCGGGCAGGACCGCGCTGAGGAGCCAGCCGACCAGGACGCAGGCAACAGCGATCGCAAGGGGTTTCATGCGCTCGCGGGCCAGAAGGGAGTTAGCGCGCAACATCCCAGACTTCCTTTCTCTCTGCCCACAGCAGGAAAACGACAATGATCAGGAACGGAACCCAGTAGCGGAGAACGGACATTTGCTCGAACTGGGCCAAGGCACCTTGCAACATGCCCAGGGCCAATCCGCCGACGACAGCCAGGTCAAGCCTGCGGAAGCCGCCGAGCAATGCCGCGGCCGAGGCCGGAACAATGATGAAGGAAAGGGAAATGGGGTCATTCGTCTGGGTCGGCGCCACGATGGACACCGCGGCCGCACTGATGAGGCCGGTGCCTGCCCATACGGCGATGCTCAGGCCCTTGGCCGGCACTCCCAGAAGTTCCGCCGTCGTCGGGCGTTCTGACAGAGCGCGCAGTTTGGTGCCGATCTTGCTCTTGGTGAGCAGCACATGGCATCCGACCGCGACTGCCAAGGCCAATGCCACCATGACCACCGTCACCTGGGTCACCACAACGTTGCCCATGCTGAAGGCCGGCCCCGGAAGTAGGGATTTGAAAGTCTTGGGCTTGCTGCCGAAGAGAATGAACGACAAGGAGACCAGAAGCAGCAGGGAAGCGACTGAAACTGCTGAGCGGGCCCCGATCCCGGCTTCGGGAAGCCACTGCGCAATGATCCAGCCGATCAGGCCGGAGACGACCGCGCCGACGCAGACGCCGGCCGCGGTTGCCGCCCACTGGGGGAGGTGTTGCTCGGCGAAGATCACCGCCAGATAGGCGGCAAACATGCCGATGGCCACTTGGGAAAAGTTCACGACCCGCACAAGTCTCGCCATGAGGGTCAAACACACGGCGATCACCGCGTAGAGTCCTCCGGCGGCCAGGCCGGCCGATGCGCCTTGGAGCATGGTGTCCTTTCTTTCTCAAACATTTGGCAAGTGCTGGTTCCGGCTTTGCAGGACCGATCACCGGCACCCTGCTGGAGACCGCTAGTTCTGGCGCATCCAGGTATCGGAGGCCTTGACCCACGCCCCGTCCTTGAGCTGGACCGGCCATGCGGCCGTGTTGGAGCCATGCTTGTCCCCGGGGCCGAAGACATACGGCGTGCCGACCATGGGGTTTTCGATCGGTTTCATCGCGAGTAGCGCATCCGTAACGGACTGGCGTGTGATGTCACCTTTGATGCCCTTGAGGACCTCGATGAAGTAGGTTGCGGCCAGATATCCACCTTGGGCGAAGGACGTCAGCGGAATGTTGTTCTTTTCCATCAGGGCCCGCCAGTCCTTGTTGGCAGCTTCGTTCGGGTCGGTGAACGGCGCGAACTCCGCGGGGACGTACACGCCCTTGCCTGCGCTGCCCGCAGCCTTGGCGAATTCACTGGTGTAAGTAGACGTCAGGAACAGCCACGTCACATCTGTAAGGCCCTGGGCTTCAGCGGCTTTGAGCAGGCCAATCGCGTCCGGCTCAATGGCATTGATGGAGACAGCTTTGCAGCCGGAGTTCTTTGCCTTGATCACCTGGGGCGTGAAATCGGGGCTGCCCAAGGGAACGCTGTCGTCCAGGAATTTCAGGCTCTTGCCGGTCTTCTTAGACCAGTTGTCGATGGCCGCCTTGTAGGCGGGGCCCGTGCTGCCTGCAATTTCCAGGAACCCGCAGATGTCCGTGAGGCCCAGCTTCTCAGAGCCGTACGTCAGGGTCATTTCGGTATCGAGGAACGGGCCGACGTTGACAGGCGAGACCGCCGGGCTGGAGAAGCATGCGGGGTCCACGCCGGTTCCCTGCAGGGAGAGGATCTTGTTCTGCTGGTAGTACTTGGCGTTGACATCGCAATCCAGCAGGCTGGCCGAACCCACCATGGCCACGGCCTTCTTGGACTCAACGACGTCCCGGGCAGATTGCGATGCGGTGGAGGGATCTCCCTTGTCGTCCGTGATGACGTAGTTGATCTTTTTGCCGTTGATTCCGCCGGAAGCGTTGAAGGCATCGAAGACGGCTTTGGATGCCGCCGAAGCCTCGGGAAACGTTGCTCCGCCGCTCAGCGCGTTGACGGAGCCAACGACGATGTCGTCTCCGGCCGCGGCTGCCTTGGTGCTGTTGGTGTCCTCGCCGCAGGCAGTCATCAGCAGGGCGCTGGCCATGGCGATTGCACCGATTTTCGTCAGCTTGGAAATCATGAAGGCTCTCAATTCTCTCGGAGCGGCAATTCAGGTGAACATCGGCACTGTGGGATGGATCACTTCGGCGCGACGGTATGGTCCAGCGTAAATTGGCCCCGCGCCGAGGACTTGTCTGTGAGTGAACTTCACTTGTCCAAATCGGCACAGCTGAGGGGCGGAATTGATGCTGACACTGGTGCGCAATCCGTTCCGCTGAGGTCAAGTGCCCTTCCCTTGTAGACAAGACTTTGCACTTCCATCCGCCCAATACTCAAAGCAGTGCCAGCGCTCGCTGGCTGAGAACTGGAAGGAACCACACGACCGTGAATCTTCTCGACACCGCCAACTGGCTGCCCTTGGATGGCCTGGCTCCGGGTTTCGATGCCAATAAGGCGCCTCACTCGCCGGACCTAACCGGGCGGACTATCGCCATCAATGCATCCAACGGATCTGTCATTACACATACCTTTACCGAAGACCGCGTGAACTGGGATTACGACGCAGCCGACGGCGACCCGCACGGCGATGAGCACGGGGATGATTCGTACGAGGCATTCATGGTGGACGGAGGGCTCTACTTCGTCCAGTTCCAGACGCAGGTGCGTCCACTCGACGCCGTCAGCCTCGTGCTGGATCTGAAATCGGGGCGTTCCCTGACAGTGGTCACGATCATCGACGAAGAGAATTCCCGGGGCACCCGTGTGAAGCAACTGTTCGACGCCGGCACCATCGCCGAGGTTCCGACGATCGGCCCAGCGCCCGTCCCGAGCCGCGCCCTGATTGGCCGGCGGGTCCTGTGGGTCTACAGCCCCGAGCACGCTTACGAACACATCTACTTGAGCCCCGAGTGGTACACGTGGCAGTGCCTCGCTGGTCCTGAGAAGGGCCTTGCCGACACTGACGAGAACACGGTCTACGAGATCCGTCCGGGCATTTTCGTGTTTGCCTGGCGCGAGAAAGTCATCCCCTGTGCTTCGGTAACCATTGCCGACCATCGCAACGTCCGGAGCATCCGCTCCCACGGCGCATTGTTCGGACTCGACGAGTCGGGCGAGGTGCCAACGCACTTCACATTTGGTGCGTTCGGCCGCTTGATTTCGACCACAGTGCACCCTGAGGAGTTCGACCCGGCGCGCTGATTGGCACGCCGCCGGCGCGGCCCCCAAAGAAGGACCGCGCCGGAAGTCGCGTGCGGTTCACGTCGCGGGTGTGTTCTCAGTCCTCCAGAATGTACTTCGCGGCCTTTTCCCCGATCATGATGGACGGCGCATTGGTGTTGCCGGTGGTGATGCGCGGCATGATCGAGGCGTCCGCTACATACAAGCCCGCCAGTCCGTGCACGCGAAGGCGTGGGTCCACCACGGCGAGGGCGTCGACTCCCATTTTGCAGCTTCCCACCTGGTGGTGGTAGGTCACCGCACGGCGGCGCACATAGTCGCGCAATCCTTCATCGTCGACGACGGCGGGACCTGGGTACAGTTCCTGAGCGCCCCAGGCCCCGGCGAGGGCAGAAGCAGCGCCGATCGCGCGGCATTGGCGGAGGGAGGCGACGAGCGCACGCACGTCCTCCTCCTCGTTCAGGGCCGCGAGGTCGATCAACAATGGATCGTGTGGATCGCTACCCGACAGCCGGATGCTTCCGCGGCTCAACGGGCTGACGATCCCGGCCATGAGGGTGAACGCGTTGCGGTCCGGCCCCGTCATGTCGTCCTGGTACATCGGAACGCTGAAATGGATAGGTTGCGTATCCGGCACGTCAAGGTCCGGATGGCTCTTCCAGAACAGGTGGCTTTGGGTGATCGAAACGCCCGGACGCGGCGCGTCAATATCTCGGGTTGTGGTGAAAATGACGGGGGCAAGCAAGTGATCGTGCAAGTTCTTTCCGACGCCAGGGAGATCGTGAACGGGGGCGATGCCAAGATCCGCGAGCTCTTCGGCCGGCCCGATCCCACTCCGCAGCAGGATTCGGGGCGAGTCGATCGCCCCGGCGCACAAAATGACTTCATCCGCGTAGGCCCTCAGCAGCTCCCGGTCGCGCTCGTATTCGACCCCGCTCACGCGTCCGTTCTCAAGCAGGAGCCGGTGTATATGGCAGCCGGGTTCAAGTTCCACGTTGGGTGCACCTAGCACGGGCTTGAGATACGCGATGTAGGTATTCAATCTCTTGCCATCGCGGATGGTGAGCTGCTGCTGCGACACACCATCAAGCCGGCCGCTGTTGTAGTTCGGGTTGCGCTCAAGGCCGATCTCGACGGCGGCATCGATCACGGCGCCCTGGATGGGATCCAGCGGATAGTCGTCGCTCACGTCGAGCATGCCGTCGTCGCCGGGAAGTGCCTCGATCTGCTGGTAGATAGGCAGTACATCCGCCCAGGACCAGCCGTCGTTGCCTTCGGCCGCCCAATGGTCGAAGTCGGCCGGGGCGCAACGGACCCAGATCATTGCGTTCAGTGAGTGGGATCCGCCCAGCACCTTGCCTCGCGGCAAATGGAGACGCCTGCCAGATGCATGCTCCTGCGGAACTGTGTAGTAGTCCCAGTCGTCGGCGCTGTGCCATAGCTCACCCATCCGGCTGGGATCGTGGATTGCCGGATTGCTGTCCTCGCCTCCGGCTTCGAGCACCCTAACGTGCACCCCCGCATCGGCGAGCCGGCGGGCGACGACGCATCCCGCAGATCCTGCTCCGACGACAATGACGGATTTCGGCGTGGTCATGGGCGCTTCCCTTCAGCCTGCTTTGAGAATGGCATGTCCGGCCCCGGCTAGGCCTCTTCTGCTGTCACGGCCAACTGGCCGCTGGCCATCATGAGCAATCCTGCACCGGGAACGCAGTATGTGACTTGTCTCACAAAGCAAGGTTCTTGTCGAACCATGCACGCGCCATGCTTCGAATCACAGGAGTGTAGAATTGCGGCCAAGCTCACACCCGGCAGCCCAGGGTCTGCGGGGCGAGGGGCACTTAAGAAGGAGTTTGATGATCGCCGTGGCCGATGCCGGTTCTGCCACAGTTCAGACAGTCGTGGCTGACAGTTTCCAGGACTGGAGCCGCGCCATCTCGGAGTCGTTCGTGCCGCTGATGGTCCGTTCGAACGATGCTGCCACTTTCCACGGGACCATGCGCTCCCGGGTGCTCGGTGATATCTCCGTTATTGAGGTCAAGGCCGGCCGGCACACTGTGGTCAGGACGCCTGCCCTGATTGCAAAGTCCACGGAACGCTATTTCAAACTGAGCATCCAGCTATCGGGCACCGGCCGCCTCGTGCAGGATGAACGCGAAGCCGTGCTAAGCCCCGGCGACCTCGCTATCTATGACACCTCCAGGCCGTACGAACTTTCCTTCGACAGCGAGTTCCGGACCCTCGTGCTCATGTTTCCCTACGGGCTATTGGATCTCCCGGTTGAAGCCATGGTGCAAGTCACCGCGATGCGCATCCCCGGCGACCAGGGCTTGGGTGAGCTCATCAGCCCCTTTCTGGTGCGTCTGGCAGACAATCTGGAAGCGTTGTCCGGCGCCAACGGCCTTCGCCTGGCCCATAACGCCCTGGACCTGGTGACTACCTTGTTCAACGGGGAGCTCGACCAACTGGTCGAGGCCGGTCGCGACCCTCACTTGTTGTTGCTGAGCAGGATCCATGACTACATCGAAAGCAATCTCGGCGATCCGGAGTTGGGTCCGGGTTTGATCGCGGCGGCGCACTACATCTCGACCCGACACTTGCACGACCTCTTCCAGGAGATTGACACCACCGTGGCTGCTTCCATCAGGCAACGCAGGCTTGAACGCTGCCGGCGTGACCTGCGGGATCCCGTGCTGGCAGGCCGTCCCGTGTCGGCCGTCGCGGCCCGCTGGGGTTTTACGGATGCTGCGCACTTCAGCCGTATCTTCCGAGCGGCCTTCGGCAATTCGCCCACTGGCTACCGCAACGAGTCCTGAACAAAGATCCACTGCCCCAAGGCTCCGCAACCTTCGTCCATGGTCAAGTGGCATGCCGCCACAGACAAGACCTGCCCTTGTGCCCTGCGTCATAGTCAAGGCAAGGGCGCAGGCAAATGAACGCCCGCAAACGTCGCACTTGAAGAGGGAGTTCCGATATGGCAACGAAGCTGTTCATCGATGGCGAATGGGTCGCAGCAAATGGCGGTTCGATCGCGACGATCAACCCAGCTACAGAAGAGGTGCTGAAGGAGGTCGCATTCGCCAGTAGCAGCGATGTGGACAACGCCGTCAATGCGGCACGCGCGGCCTTCAACAACCCCGACTGGCGGAATCTCCTTCCGGTCCAACGCGCAGCATTGCTATTCCGCCTCGCGGACCTGATCAGCCAGCACGCAGAGGAACTTGCCGAGTTGGAGACGAAGGATCAGGGACAGCCGATCGGTATCTCCAGGGCTGTCTCGGTCAAAGGCGCGGCAGAGCACTTCCGCTATTACGCCGGCTGGGTCACCAAAATCGAGGGGACCACGTCGCCTATCTCCTTCCCGGATACCCTGCACTACACCAGGCGCGAACCCATCGGTGTTTGTGCGTTGATCACTCCTTGGAACTTCCCTCTCATGATCCTCGCCTGGAAGCTGGCTCCGGCGCTTGCTACCGGTAACACTGTTGTCATCAAGCCAGCCGAGCAGACCCCGCTGACCGCTATCCGGCTGGTGGAACTGGCTGCCCAAGCCGGATTCCCGTCAGGCGTCATCAACTTGACTACCGGCGACGGTTCTACCGGTGCTGCCCTCGTGGACCACGCGGGAGTCGACAAGGTCTCTTTCACCGGCTCCACCGCCGTCGGCAAGTCCATCGTCCGAGGCTCCGCCAACAACCTCAAGCGCGTCACCCTCGAACTCGGCGGGAAGAACCCCTCCATCATCGCCGTCGACGCCAACATCGATGCTGCCGTGGCAGGTAGCATCGCCGGTGGAACACTCAACACTGGGCAAGTCTGCGCCGCCTACAGCCGCTTCTACGTCAATAAGACCCGCGAAGCCGAGTTTGTTGAAAAGATCGCTGCAGGAATGGACGGGCTGACGCTGGGCTCGGGCCTCGACGCCAGCACCCAGCTCGGACCGCTGGTCTCCGCCGAACACCTGGCACACGTTGAACGGCTCGTGGCTACAGGAGTTCCGCAAGGTGCCGAACTCATCACGGGCGGCAGGCGGGCCGCGGAAACCGGTTACTTTTTCCAGCCCACGGTCTTCGCTGGCGTCAAGGACACTATGACCATCGCCACGGATGAGATTTTCGGACCGGTCCTGTCCATCATGGCCTACGATGACGACGACGAGCTGCAAGAGCTCATCAATCGCGCGAACGACACTGACTATGGTCTTGCCGCCACGGTTTGGACGAAGGACCTCGGCGCCGCCCATCGACTCGCGAATGGTATCCGGGCCGGAGCCATCTTTGTCAACATGCCTCCCATCCCGGACATGGCAGCACCCTGGGGTGGCTTCAAGTCGAGTGGATGGGGCCGTGAAATGGGTCCATATTCGATCGACGCCTACACCGAAGTCAAAGGCGTCTGGATGCACTACGGAGCATGAAGGCCATCACACTCCAAGGCGCCCCGACCCTACCGAACAACTCGGCCCCACCGAACCAAGGGCGTCACCGGCTCAATCCAAACATTAGTAGTCCCTGTCGAAGACAATTTTGGCCTCAGCCTACTGAATTCGAATGCCGCCTCTATCAACGGGAGTGGCGGCCACAGGAGTAGTTAACCCACCCCACCCCCCAAAATCCCCCCGCATCTACAATGGAGACATGCCGGACATTGAGCGGTGGCCCACGGGGCGCTTGTTGTCTACAGCGGCCCGGCTGGTGGAACACGCCTGGGATGAAAACCTCAGGTCGATCGGCCTTACCCATGCTGGCGTCATAGCGATGGAAGTCCTTGCAGCCACCGGTCCCATCACCCAGACCACCCTGGCCCAGATTGTGCGGGTACAGGCCCAGACCATGGGCCAGACCCTCAATAGACTCGAAGCCCACGGCCACATCACGCGCCACCGCGGTTCCGAGGACCGCAGGGTGCACGTCGTGTCACTGACCGACGCCGGCACGGATGCGTTGGAGCGGGCTGCCGAATCGGAGCAGCAAGTCCTCGCCCAAGTGTCCATCGATACTTCGATGTTCAGGCATGAGTTGAAAGTGCTGGTGCGCGAGCTGGCAGGCCGACAAGTACCCGCAGGCGTCACTGCCGACGTCCCCTACGCGCCCGCGCGGCGCGAAGACTAATCGCGCAACGAGCGGGAACGTCGACGGCGGCACGCCTATCGCGCACTGTCCCCTCACCGCGGGCTGTCAATTCGTCCAAGACCCCGCCGCACCAGGACTTGACTCTTGACAACCTTCTCAAGGAACGCGTAGTTTGAATCGTATTAATGAAACGATTCAAACAATCCAAACATTGATCTGAGGCCCGAGACTCCCGGGCTTCACGCTGGACACCACGGAATGCGAGAACCAACCATCATGAAAGACGTAGCAACGGCGCTGGGCCGGTTGGAAGAGCTGGCCATCGAGGTTCCCTCGTGGGCCTACGGCAACTCGGGCACCCGCTTCAAAGTGTTCGGCACGCCCGGCACGCCGCGGACTATCCAGGAGAAGCTCGCCGACGCCGCGAAGGTCCACGAACTGACGGGCCTTGCACCGACTGTGGCACTGCACATCCCCTGGGACAAAGTGGATGACTACGCCGCCCTCCGGGAGTGCGCGGCCGGCCTTGGCGTCGGTCTGGGGACCATCAACTCCAATACGTTCCAGGACGATGAGTACAAGTTCGGTTCCCTCACGTCGTCGGACGCAACGGTGCGCCGCCGCGCCATCGACCACCACCTGGAGTGCATCGACATCATGCACGCAACGGGTTCCCGGGACCTGAAGATCTGGCTGGCAGACGGCACCAACTACCCGGGACAGGACGACATGCGCGGCCGCCAGGATCGCCTGGCCGAGTCCCTGCAGGAGATCTACGCAGCCCTCGGCGAGAACCAGCGCCTGGTGCTGGAATACAAGTTCTTCGAGCCGGCTTTCTACCACACCGACGTTCCGGACTGGGGTACCTCTTACGCGCAGACCCTGGCCTTGGGGGAGAAGGCCTTCGTCTGCCTGGACACCGGCCACCATGCCCCGGGTACCAACATCGAGTTCATCGTCATGCAGTTGTTGCGCCTGGGCAAGCTCGGATCCTTCGACTTCAATTCGCGTTTCTACGCTGACGACGACCTGATCGTCGGTGCCGCCGATCCTTTCCAGTTGTTCCGTATCATGCACGAGGTCATCCGCGGTGGCGGATTCGGCAAGTCCGCAGGAGAGAATGCAGGCGTCGCCCTCATGCTGGACCAGTGCCACAACCTGGAGGAGAAGATCCCGGGCCAGATCCGCTCGGTCCTCAACGTCCAGGAAATGACCGCCCGTGCGTTGCTTATCGACGGCGCCGCGCTGGCCGAGGCGCAGCGCGAGGGTGATGTCCTGGCCGCCAACGGCATCTTCAACGATGCCTTCTACACCGATGTCCGGCCGGTCCTGGCCGAGTGGCGCGAATCGCGCGGCCTGCCCGCGGACCCGATGACGGCGTTCAAGGCCAGTGGCTATCAGAAGAAGATCAACGAGGACCGCGTGGGCGGCCAGCAAGCCGGATGGGGCGCTTAGGAACATGAGTTACAAGACTGTTGAAGAACTGATCGCCCGTTCCAACCGCCTGGGTGCGGACAAGCGGAACACCAACTTCGCCGGAGGGAACACCTCGGCCAAGGGCACAGAAAAGGATCCGGTCACCGGCGAGGACGTCCAGCTCCTCTGGGTCAAAGGCTCCGGCGGCGACCTGGGCACCCTGAAGGCCGAAAACCTGGCTGTTTTGCGCCTGGACCGGCTGCAGGCACTCAAGGTTGTTTACCCCGGCGTCGAGCGCGAAGACGAAATGGTGGCCGCCTTCGATTACTGCCTCCACGGTAAGGGCGGCGCCGCGCCGTCGATCGACACCGCCATGCACGGACTCGTCGATGCAGCGCACGTAGACCATCTGCACCCGGACTCCGGCATCGCGATCGCGACGGCGGTGGACGGCGAAGCGCTGACCTCCAAGATCTTCGGCGAGAAGGTCGAGTGGGTTCCCTGGCGCCGCCCCGGCTTCCAACTGGGACTGGACATCGCCGCCATCAAGGAAGCCAACCCGCAGGCAATCGGCACCATCCTTGGCGGCCACGGCATCACCGCTTGGGGCACCACCAGCGAGGTAGCCGAGGCCAACTCCCTGTGGATCATCGAGCAGGCCGAACGCTACATCGCCCAGAACGGGAAAGCTGAACCCTTCGGCGCCAAACTCCCCGGCTACGCCGCACTTTCGGAGGCCGAGCGTCGCGCGAAGGCGGCCGCCTTGGCTCCCGTGATCCGTGGCCTCGCTTCGGCCGATAAGCCGCAGGTGGGCCACTTCAGCGACGATCCGCGTGTCCTGGAGTTCCTCGAAGGCGCCGAGCATCCCCGCCTCGGGGCGCTGGGCACCTCCTGCCCGGACCACTTCCTGCGCACCAAGGTCAAGCCGCTCGTCCTGGATCTGCCCGCCGATGCCAGCATCGAGGAGAGCACCGCGCGCCTCAAGGAACTCCACGCCGCATACCGAGAGGATTACCAAGCCTATTACGACCGCCACGCCGATGAAAACAGCCCGGCCCTGCGCGGCGCGGACCCGGCCATCGTCCTGGTCCCCGGAGTGGGCATGTTCTCCTATGGCAAGGACAAGCAGACCGCACGGGTCGCGGGGGAGTTCTACCTCAACGCGATCAACGTGATGCGCGGTGCCGAGGCCATTTCCTCCTACGCCCCGATCGAGGAATCCGAGAAGTTCCGGATCGAGTACTGGGCCCTTGAGGAAGCCAAGCTCGCGCGCATGCCGAAGCCCAAGTCGCACGCCACGCGCATTGCGCTGGTGACGGGCGCGGCGTCGGGCATTGGGAAGGCGATCGCGACCCGCCTCGCGGCAGAGGGCGCCTGCGTGGTCATCGCGGACCTCAACCTGGACAACGCGCAGGCTGTCGCCGCCGAACTCGGCGGCGCGGACGTCGCCATCGGAATCCAGGCCGATGTCACCGACGAGGCCCAGGTAGCTGCCGCCGTCCAGGAGGCCGTCCTGGCCTTCGGCGGGCTGGATCTGGTGGTGAACAACGCGGGCCTGTCGATCTCCAAGCCGCTGCTGGAAACCACGGAGAAGGACTGGGACCTGCAGCATAACGTCATGGCCAAGGGCTCGTTCCTGGTCTCCAAGGCCGCGGCGAGGGTCATGATCGATCAGGGCATGGGCGGGGACATTGTCTACATTTCCTCAAAGAACTCCGTGTTCGCCGGTCCGAACAACATCGCCTACTCGGCCACCAAGGCTGACCAGGCTCACCAGGTTCGCCTGCTTGCCGCGGAACTGGGCGAGTACGGCATCCGCGTCAACGGGATCAACCCCGACGGCGTGGTCCGCGGCTCCGGGATCTTCGCCGGCGGTTGGGGCGCCAAGCGCGCCGCCGTTTATGGGGTCGACGAGCAGGAACTGGGCAAGTACTACGCCCAGCGCACCCTGCTCAAGCGCGAAGTCCTGCCCGAGCACGTGGCCAACGCGGCCGCCGTGCTCACCAGCAACGAACTCTCGCACACCACGGGCCTGCACATCCCGGTGGACGCCGGAGTCGCCGCGGCCTTCCTCCGATGAACGCCCAGTTGTTCGCCGCCGTCGATATCGGAGCGTCCTCCGGACGCGTCATGCTTGGCCGCGTGGGCGAGGACCCTGTGTCAGGAAAGACGGTCTCGCTGGAAACGGTGCACCGGTTCCCCAACGGCGTGGTAGAGCTCGACGGCGGACTCCACTGGGACTTCGATGCCCTCTTCGAGGAGGTGCTCAAGGGACTTGCGGCGGCCGCTGATACGGCCGCTGCGAGCGGGGAGCGGATCGCCAGCATCGGGATCGACACGTGGGCAGTCGACTACGGGCTGGTGGATGCCAGCGGCAAACTCCTCGCGCAGCCGTTCAGCTACCGCGACGAGCGGGGCCGCACCGCCGTCGCGAACGTCCACAAGGTGCTGGACCCGGCGCGGCTCTACGCCACCACCGGGCTGCAATTTCTGCAGTTCAATACGATCTACCAGCTCGCCACCGAGCGGGAACTGCGCGGCGTCCAGGCGTTGCTCATCCCGGACCTGATCGCGTTCAAACTCACCGGGCAGCGCCGGACCGAGGCCACCAATGCGTCCACCACCGGGCTCTTCGACGCGGTCGCAGGGGAGTGGGCCACCGAACTCTTCAAGCCCCTCGGCCTGCCCAAAAACGTGTTCCCCGCCATCATTCAGCCCGGCGAAACCGTGGGCACGCTGCTGCCGGACATCGCGGCCCGGACAGGGTTGCCGCCGGAGACTGCGGTGGTTGCCGTGGGATCGCACGACACCGCCTCGGCCGTGGCCGCGGTGCCGGCGTCGCGCGAAGACTTCGCCTACATTTCTTCCGGGACCTGGTCCTTGGTGGGCGTGGAATTGGACAGCCCGGTCCTTGGCGAAGCAAGCCGGCTGGCCAATTTCACCAACGAGCGCGGGGTCGACGGCACCGTCAGGTACCTGCGCAACGTGGGCGGGCTATGGCTGCTCAGCGAATGCATGCGCACCTGGGCTGCTGACGGTTACGCGCCGTCGCTGGCTACACTGCTCGACGCCGCGGCCGCACTGCCCGCGGGAGGCCCGCAAATCAACGCAGACGATCCCGCGTTCATCGCGCCGGACAACATGCCCGAGCGGATCCGATCCGCCGTGCGCGCCACCGGCGCCGTCCTCCCGGACCGTCCGGCCGCCGTCGTGCGTTGCATTCTGGACAGCCTCGCTACCGCCTACGCGAGAACCCTGGCACGCGCCGAAGAACTTTCCGGCAAGCAGACGTCCGTGGTCCATATCGTGGGCGGCGGCTCGCAAAACCGGCTCTTGTGCCAGCTCACCGCGGATGCCACCGGCAAGTCGGTCGTTGCTGGTCCTGTGGAAGCCACGGCGCTTGGGAACGTCCTGGTGCAGGCACGCGCGGCCACCAAGGAGCACCGCAGTCTCCAGGAATTACGCCGGCTGGTAGCTTCCAGCTCAGCGCTGCAACGCTACGAGCCCGCGCGCGCGGGGACGGCGGCACTCCAGGAATTGAGGCAGTGAGTAGTATTGGATCACTTATTGATTCGATTCATATAGCGGGAGGTCGACGTGCCGAACAACTTGGGCGCCAAGCTGAAGGATGTCGCCGTCCTGGCCCAGGTTTCCGTCGGCACGGTGTCAAATGTCTTGAACAAACCCGAGCAGGTCTCAACCGACAAGAGGAACCGTGTTCTGGCCGCAATCGATCAGCTTGGGTTCGTGCGCAACGAATCGGCCAGAAGCCTGCGGTCAGGTTCCAGCAGGAGCTTGGGCATGCTGGTTCTCGATGTCCGGAACCCCTTCTTCACCGATGTGGCGCTCGGAGCCGAGGACGTAGCCGATGCCCACAAACACTCGTTCATCCTGGCCAATAGCGCGGAAAACAGCGTCCGGGAGCAGTCCTACCTTGACCTCTTTGAACAACAGCGTGTCCAAGGCATCCTGATTACTCCCTTGGGGGATGTCATCGAGCGTCTTGAGGTCATGCGCTCCCGGGGCATACCTTCAGTCCTCGTGGACCGGCTCGCGAGCACCGGCCACTTCTGCTCAGTTTCAGTCGATGACACAGCGGGCGGGAGGGCCGCGATGGAGCACCTCTTGAGCGTCGGTTCAACCCGTCCAGCCTTTGTTGGGGGGCCGTTTACCCTTCAACAGGTTGATGATCGCTACCATGGTGCACTTGCCGCAACCGAGGCGGCAGGCGTCCGGCTCCAGTTGTTTGAAACTCCGAACCTGAAGTTCGAGCGCGGCCGCCACATTGGCGACGTGATCAACGATCTCCGGCCGGACACGCGCCCTGACGGGGTTTTTGCTGCCAACGACCAACTCGCCCTCGGTCTCCTGCAATCCTTTACCGAGAACGGGCTCCGGGTACCCGAGGACATCGCGATTGTTGGCTTCGACGATATTGACTTCGCCTCCCAATCAAGCATCCCGCTCACGTCCATCAGGCAGCCACGGCAGCTCATTGGCGAACGCGCGGCCGAGCTCCTTTTCGACGAAATCGACAATGAACTCGAACACGAACACCAGCAGGTCGTGTTTATGCCGGAGCTTGTTGTTCGGAGGAGCAGCCAGCGCTCCTAGATCTCCTTATCGCGCCGCCGGGACAGCCAGACGACCAGGGCCAGGACGGCGGCGCCGCAGAGCACGGCAGGGCCGAAGCGGCGCGCGAGGACGGGCCACACGGCCGAGCCCAGATTCAACTCGGACGCCGGCGCGGAGGGTGCGACGGGCGCAGGTGCCGCCACAGGCTCCGCCGGAGGCTGGGATACCGCCGCCGGTTCGGGCTCCGCAGGACCTGCGGAGCCCGGCTCAACATCCCTTGAGGCCCCGCCGCCCGCCTTCCCGATCACGCACTGGACAAACTGGTCCAGCAACTTGTCCGAGATATCCTGGATGACGCCGCGGCCGAATTGTGCTGGTTTGCCGGTGACGTTCATGTCTGTGGTCACGTCCACGGAGGTGCCGTCGCCGCCGGGCGTCAGCACGGCCGTCACCGTGGCGCCAGCGGTGCCGTTGCCGCGTTTGTCCTTCCCTGCGGCCGAAATGACCACCGTGTGCGTGGCCTCGTTGCGTTCGAGGAATTCACCGGTGCCGGTGTAAATCATGGCGATCGGCCCGAGCTTGACCTTGACCGTTCCAGTGAACTCGTCGCCGCTCACGGACGTGAGGGTCGCTCCCGGGAAACAGGGCGCGATATCTTCCAACTGGTTGAAGGAATGCCAGGTGTCCTCCAGCGAACTGGGAACCACGAAGTGATGTTTGAGTTCCACGTCTCCCTCTCGCCGCGTTCCGCTAGAGCCCGGCGGCCGCGATGACGGCCCGCTTGGTCAGGACCTCAGCCAGGTGGCGGCGGTAGGCCGCGTCCCCATTGAGGTCGCTGGCAGGATCGGTCCCTTCGGCAGCGTGTGCGCTCGCGGTGGCGATCGCTTCCCGGGTCAGCGGGGCACCCACCAGTGCCTGTTCGACGGCGGCGGCCCGCACGGGCGTGCTGGCCATGTTGGTCAGACCGATCCGGGCCTCGGCGATGGTGCCGCCCTCCACCCGGACCATCGCGGCCACCGCGACGATGGACCATTGCTGGGCCACCCGGGTGAATTTCTCATAGTGCGCACCCCATCCGGTGTACTTCGGCACCCGAATATGGGTGAGGATCTCGCCGTCGTCGACGGCGGTGGTGAAGTAGCCCCGGAAGAAGTCCGCCGCTGCCACCCGGCGCTCTCCGTTCGGACCTGCCAGGATGAACGTCGCGTCCGCGGCCAGCACCGGCGCTGGCATGTCTCCCGCCGGGTCGGCGTGCACGAGAGCGCCGCCGAACGTGCCCCGGTGGCGGACCTGCGGATCCGCGACCGTCGCCGCCGCCTTGGCCAGCAACGGCACATGCTCGGCAATCAGCGGGTCGTTGGCGATCTGATGGTGCGTCGTCATGGCTCCGATCAGCAGGGCATCGCCGTCGTCGCGCACCCCGGACAGCTCACCGATCCGGCCCAGATCAACCACCATCGCCGGGTCGGCAAGGCGCAGTTTCATCACGGGGATCAGGCTTTGACCCCCGGCCAGCAGCTTCACGTCGTCGCCAGCGTCGGCCAGCGCGCCCAGCGCCTCCGCCACGGTAGCGGGCGCGGAGTAATCGAATGCGCTCGGAATCATTGCACACCTCCGGTCATTTTGGCTTCTTCAAGGGCGGCCCACACGCGCGACGGCGAACAGGGCATTTTGATGTCCTTCACGCCCAGATGCCGCACTGCGTCCAGCACACCGTTGACAATGGCGGGCGTCGAGGCGATGGTTCCCGCCTCCCCGACTCCCTTGGCCCCCAGCTGGTTGGTGGTCGAAGGGGTCTCGGTGCGCGCCGTCGTGAAGTGCGGAAGATCCGGCGCGCTGGGTACCAGGTAGTCCACAAACGAGCCCGTGACCAGGGTGCCGGCGTCGTCGTGCACGGCCTCCTCATAGAGGGCCTGCGCGATTCCCTGCGCCAGGCCGCCGTGGACCTGGCCTTCCACAATCAGAGGATTGACCACCACCCCGACGTCGTCCACGCAGACGTATTTGCGGATGGTGACCCGACCGGTCTCGGTGTCCACTTCCATGGCGGCCAGATGGGTGCCGTGCGGAAAGGAGAAGTTCTGCGGGTCGTAGGTGGCATCCGAGTCCAGATTGGGCTCAAACCCGTCCGGCAGGTTGTGCCCGGAGAAGGCGGCGAAAGCGATTTCACCGAGAGCCGTGGACTGATCGGTGCCCTTGACACTGAACTTGCCGTCCGCGAACTCGATGTCCTCTTCGCTGGCCTCCATCATGTGTGCGGCCACAATCTTGGCCTTCTCGATCACTTTGTCCGCCGCGGCCAGCACCGCCATGCCGCCGACGGTCAGCGACCGGGAGCCGTAGGTGTCCAGACCCCGCTGGGAGATCTGGGTGTCCCCATGCAGTACCTCGACATTTTCGAACGGCACTCCCAGCCTGTCAGCGACGAGCTGGCTCCACGCGGTTTCGTGGCCCTGGCCGTGGGCAGAGGATCCTGTGACCACCTCGATGTTGCCCGTGGGTAGCACCCGCACTTGGGCGTGCTCCCAGCCGCCGGCGGCGTAGCTGAGCGCGCCGAGCACCCGGGACGGAGCCAAGCCGCACATTTCGGTGAAAGTGGAGATGCCGATGCCGAGTTGGACGGGATCGTTGCTTTCGCGGCGCCGCGCCTGCTCGGCCCGGAGCTCGTCGTAGCCAAAGAGCTCCAGAGCCTTCGCAGTGGCCGCCTCGTAGTTGCCGCTGTCGTATTCGAGCCCGGCGACGGTTGTGAAGGGGAATTCTTCGTGCTTGATCCAGTTCTTTTCCCGCACCGCCAAGGGATCCACGCCGAGTTCGACGGCGAGTTCGTCCATCAAGCGCTCGATCGCAAAGGTTGCTTCCGGTCGGCCTGCGCCGCGGTAGGCATCGGTCCACGCCTTGTTGGTGAAGAGGTTGGTGCATTCGAACCGATAGGCCGGGAACTTGTAGATGGAGTTGTACATGAAGGCGCCCAGGATCGGGACCCCGGAAGTGACCAGGCCAAGGTAGGCTCCCATGTCCGCCAGCAGATGCACATCCAGCCCGGTGACGATCCCTTCCTTAGTGGCCGAGAGCTTCACCTTCTGCACCTGGGCACGGCCGTGGTGGGCCGCCATGAGGGATTCGCTGCGGGTCTCGGTGTACTTGCATGGTTTGCCGGTGTGCCGGGCCGCAAGCACCGTGATGGCTTCCTCGGGGGTCACCTGCAGTTTTCCGCCGAAGCCGCCGCCGACGTCGGGGGCGATCACGCGCACCTTGCTTTCCGGGATGCCCAAGGTCAGCGCCAGCATGAGCCGCAGAATATGCGGTATCTGGGTGGCCGACCACACGGTGATCTGCTCACCCGTAGGGTCCACCACGGTCGATCGGGGCTCCATGAAGGCCGGGATGAGCCGCTGCTGGTAAAACGTACGCTCAATGAGGACTTCGGCACCGTCGAGCGCCTCGGCGATCGGTTTGCCGGTGCCGGCCTCGCCCGAGTCAAAGACCCAAGTAGCTGATTTGTTGGTGCCCAGGTCCGGGTGGGCCAGCACCTCATCCTTCAAAGCCTCCTCCAGATCCAGGACAACAGGCAACTCCTCATAGCTGACATCGACCAGTTCGACTGCGTCGCGGGCGGCGGCGGCACTGCGGGCAATGATGCAAGCAACCACTTCACCAGCAAAAGCCACGGCATCGACGGCGATTGCCGGGTGAGCTGGGGCCTTTTGGTCCGGCGTTATCGGCCAGGCGTTGGGCAGGCTTCCCTGCTGGGCGGCCACATCGGCTCCGGTAAGCACGGCAACGACGCCGGGTGAAGACTTCGCGGCGGAGGCATCGATCGAAGTGATCTTCGCGTGCGCGAATGGACTGCGCACCATGGCCAGATGCAGCATGCCGGGCAGTGTGATGTTGTCCGTATATCGCGAGCGCCCTGTGATGAGATGGGCATCTTCCTTGCGGAGGCGGGCCCTGCCGACTTCGGTGACGGTCATGCCACACCTGCCGTTTCCGTTTCGTCGCTGTCCGCGGACAGCGTGCTGTTCGAGGAAACCGTGCCGTCCGCAGCGGCCTGGACCGCCGCGACAATGTTCTGGTACCCGGTGCATCGGCAGAGGTTCCCCTCCAGGCCGTCCCGGATTTCCTGCTCGGTGGGGTGCGGGTTTTCGGCCAGCAGGGATGCCGACTGCATGATCATGCCGGGTGTGCAAAAGCCGCATTGCAGCGCATGGCATTGGTGGAAGGCCTGCTGCAGCGGGGCGAGTTTTCCGTCCCGGGCCAGGCCTTCGATGGTGGTGACGCTGTGGCCGTCTGCCTGAACCGCGAACATGGTGCAGGATTTGACGCTGACACCGTCCAGATGGACGGTGCAGGCGCCGCAGTTGGTAGTGTCGCAGCCGATCAATGTGCCGGTCTTGCCAAGCCGTTCGCGCAGGTATTGGACCAGCAGCAATCGTGGCTCGACATTGTCGGTGTAGCTCACATCATCGACTTCGACGGTGATCGTCTTGGAACTCGCCATTGGGATCTCCTGTCGCTTGGAGGACGAGCACGACCGCCCGGCATCCAGTCCTGATGTGACACAGGTTACTCCTCGGAGAAGGCGAGCGCCTTAGGTCGACTTGAGTTCGTACCCCGCATCCTCGTGGTCCGCGTCAGCCGTGGGCTCGTGGTGGATCCGGGCTTCCATGGTGCTCAATCTTCGGCCGCCGCCACCCCAGTGCAAGGCAATGATTTCGGCGGCGATGGAGACGGCTGTTTCCTCCGGCGTACGGGACCCCAAGTCCAGGCCGATCGGGCTTGAGAGCCGGGCCAGCTCGGCCTCCGTAAGGCCCGCCTCGCGCAGCCGTTCCAAGCGGTCGTGGTGCGTGCGCCGGGATCCCATCGCCCCCACATAGGCCACGTCCTGGCGCAGCGCCAACTCCAGCAGCGGCACGTCGAATTTTGGATCATGGGTGAGCACACAGATCACCGTGCGCTGATCCACCTGGCCGGCAGCGATCTGCGCCTGGAGGTAGCGGTGCGGCCATTCCACCACTACCTCGTCCGCCTGCGGGAACCGGGCAGCCGTTGCGAAAACCGCGCGTGCGTCACAGACAGTCACCCGGTAGCCCAGGAAGCTGCCCTGCTTGGCGACGGCTGCGGCAAAGTCAATCGCGCCGAACACCAGCATCCGCGGTTGTGGGGCGAAACTGAGGGCAAATACGCGCATGCCCTCCCCGCGCCGCTGACCGTCCGGTCCATACATCAGGGTGGCGTTGCGGCCCGCGGCCAGCAGGCCTTGGACGTCGTCGCAGACCGCATGGTCGGCACGCTCGCTGCCCAGGGAGCCGACGAACCCCTCCGGGCGGACCACCAAGTGGCGGCCCAGCCATGCCGGATCGGGGTGTTCGATCACGGTGACCACCGACACCGGCCGGCCGGCGCCGACGTCGTCCGCCACCTGCGGCAATTCCGGGAAGATCCTGGTGGAGACCGGCTCAACAAAAATGTCCAGGATTCCGCCGCAGGTCAAGCCAACCTCGAACGCAGCGTCGTCACTGATGCCGTAGCGCTGGAGCACCGGCCGGCCAGATTGGACCACCTTGGTGGCCAGTTCGTAGAGCGCGCCTTCAACGCAGCCGCCGGACACCGAGCCGACCGCACTGCCGTCGGCGTCGACCATCATGGCGGCCCCGGCCGGTCGCGGTGCGGAACGGAAGGTGCGAACCACTGTTCCGAGTCCTACTGTGTGGCCGGCCACTATGGCGGCGACCAGATCGTCCAAGACCTCACGCATTGGCAACCACGTCCAACAACTCCTCGAAGCTCTGCATTGAGTGTCCCCCTATAAAGAAGTCAACGTGCGGCAGCACCGCCCTGATTCCCAGCTGCAGGGGCTGGTACCCAGCTTTGCCCCGGTGCGGGTTGGCCCAAATGATCCGCCTGGCCAAATGGTGCAGCCGTTCGGCCTGGCGTCCCAGCAGTGCCGGGTCGCCGCGCTCCCAGCCGTCACTGGCAATCACGACGACGGCGCCGCGCACCATCACGCGCTGGCCCCAGCGGTCGTTGAACGCACGCATCACCTCTCCAAGCCGGGTTCCACCGGACCAGTCAGGGACGGCGCGGCCGGCGAGGGCCAGGGCATTGTCGGGGTCCGGCACCCTTAGTGCGCTTGTCACCCTGGTCAGACGGGTGCCCAACGTGAACACCTCCACCTGGCGCGGGGCGGCTTCCACTACCCGGTGGGCCAAGCGCAGCAGGCTGTCCGCATAGGGCGCCATCGAGCCCGAAATGTCGATCAACCAGACCATGCGGCGGGGTTTGCGCGGCGCCCGGGCACGGCGCAGCGGCCCCGGTTCCCCGCCGCGCCGCAGTTGGTCGCGCAGGGTTCGCACGCGGTCCACGTCGCCGTGCCGGTCGAGATGCTTGCGCCGGGTCTGCCGGGTGGGCACGCGCACCGGCAGCTCCTCGAACATACGGCGCAGAAGCGCCCGCTCGGTGTCGTCCAGGATGGCGACATCGCGGTGCCGCAGCAGCTCCCGGCGGCTGGCGAGCGCCCGCAACTGTTCCCGCCCACCTTCCGGGCCGCCGTCGTCGTTGTCCAAAGCGGCAGCGCTGACGGTTGTTGCGGAGGCCTCCAGACGTTGGGCGGCAGAATGTTCAACCGCGAACCAGGCCTCAAAGGTCCGCTGGTAAGCGGGCAAATCCTCCGGAGAGGCACACAGAGTGGCCCGCCCGGCCCAGAACACGTCCGAACGGCGGTCCAGCGCGAGCCTGCCAACGGCTTCGACGAAACTGCGCGACCGGTCCGCGGTCACTTTCACGCCGGCCGCGCGCACCGCAGCAGCAAAGGCCAGCAGAATTTCCTCGGCGCTGTGTTCTGGGCTCTGTCCGGCCGGTGGCATGGGCTCAGCCGAGCATCCGGGACAGGGCCGCCGAGACCCGTTCGGTGTCTTCGCGGTACTTGCACAGCGCGCCGATGCTGGCCGCGGCCGAGGCCAGATCAAGCTCGGCCCGGCCGAGCTGATGCAGAGCGCGCGCCCAGTCCAGGGTTTCGGCCACGCCGGGAGGCTTGAGCACGTCGTCGGTGACCCGGATCTGCTGCACCACGCGCACCACCTGCTCGGCAAGGAGCGCGGGCACCTGGGGGAGCCGGGTACGCACGATTTCCACTTCGCGGGCCAGCCCCGGGTGGTCGATCCAGTGGTAGAGGCACCGGCGTTTGAGCGCATCGTGCAGGTCACGGGTCCGGTTGGAAGTGAGCACTACAATCGGCGCAGTGTCCGCTTTGACCGTGCCGAACTCGGGGATGGAGACCTGGTATGTGGAGAGCACTTCCAGCAGGAACGCCTCGAACTCGTCATCGGCCCGGTCGATTTCGTCGATCAGCAACACGGCCGGGCTTTGCTGCAGCGCCTTGAGGATGGGCCGGGCCAGCAGGAACCGTTTGTCGTAAAGCGAGCTTTCCAGCTCGGACACGCTCATTCCCGAGCCGCCGCTGGCCTCCACGCTGCGCAGATGCAGGATTTGGGCAGTGAAGTCCCAGTCATACAGTGCCTGCGCGGCATCGATTCCCTCATAGCACTGCAAGCGGATCAGCGGCAGTCCGAAAGCCTCTGCCAGGGCCTCGGCCAGGGAGGTTTTGCCGGTGCCGGGTTCGCCCTCCAGAAGCAGCGGCCGTTCCATGCTCAGGGCGAGGTAGCCGATGGTGGCCAGGCCCTCATCGGCGAGGTAACCGGTGGCGGCCAGCATTTCGGCCAGCGCTGTGGCGGAGCTGATCGACGTCTGCGTCATGGCACCAGCATAGGGTCACTTGCTGGGGCACGTTCGGCTGGGCTACCCGCCGATGTACGACATCTCGATCTTGTGTGCCGCGGCGGGGTCTTTAGGTGTGTGGGAAACGTCCCGCGGTGTGCGGGCACCGCGCAGTTCCGAGTAGCGGTCCGTGCGGCCGCCCCACAGCGCGGACAACGCCGTCGAAAGCTCGACGTCGGACGCGCCGCCCCTCAGGAGCGCCCTCAGGTCGGTGCCGGCCGTGGCAAAGAGGCAGGTGAACAGCTTGCCATCGGCGGAGAGCCGGGCCCGCGTGCAGCCGTGGCAGAATGCCTGGGTCACGCTGGAAATGACGCCGATTTCGCCGCTACCGTCTGCGTAGCGCCAGCGGTCCGAGGTCTCGCCGGGGTAGTTGGGCACCACTGCCTCCAGCGGGAACACCGCATTGATGCGGGCCAGAATCTCGGCAGAGGGCACCACTTCATCCATTTTCCAGCCGTTGGACGCACCCACGTCCATGTACTCGATGAACCGCAGAATGAACCCGGTTCCCTTGAAGTGGCTTGCCATGGGAAGGACGTCCTGGTCGTTGGTCCCGCGCTTGACCACCATGTTGATCTTCACCGGTCCCAGGCCGACCGCTTGGGCGACGTCCGCGGCGTGCAGGACCTTGGCAACGGGATAGCCGACGTCGTTCATGGCCTGGAAGGTTTCCTCCCGGAGGGAGTCAAGGGACACCGTTACCCGGTTCAGCCCGGCGTCCTTGAGGGCTTGGGCCTTCTGGGCCAGGACCGAGCCGTTCGTAGTCATCGCCAGGTCCGGCGCCAGCCCGTCGGGAGTGCGCAACGAGGCCAGCATCCGGACCAGTTCCTCGATGTCCTTCCGCAGCAGGGGTTCCCCGCCGGTCAGCCGGATCTTCCGCACTCCATGCCCGACGGCGATCGAGGCCAGCCGGGTGATTTCCTCAAACGTGAGCAATTGGTCCCGGGGCATGAAAACGAAATCCCTGCCGAAAATCTCCTTGGGCATGCAATAGACGCAACGGAAATTGCAGCGGTCCGTGACGGAAATCCGCAGGTCCCGCAGGGGCCGGCGGAAGGTGTCGGTGATGGAATTGGAGTCCATGCAGCGCCCTCTCAACGCGGTAGGAGTGCCAAGCGCTTGTGCCTCTCCCAGCGTATGCCCGGTCCCGAGCGCTCACAATGGACGTTTGGCTGAATCGCGGCTGCCCCCGTTCCTAGTGGGCGTCCCTACCTAGAAGCAGCGTCGGCTGCGACTCTCTTGAGCGGTGACGCGGCAGTCGCGTAGACGAAGTCCATCTGTTGGTATAGAGCCAAGGACGGTTGCCTGTTCATGTGATCACAAACTCGGATGCCCCCAACTTTCCGCCCGTCCGCGTTCAGGTACCGGCTCTCAAGAAGACGGAGCCGGGCGCCGTAGCGGTCTCTGATGATGTCGTATGCGGAGTCGATGTGAACGTTGTCCAATAGTGAGTTGCAGTAGCTGGCACAGGCCATGGGGAACAGAAACGCAGAGGCCAAGATGTCCGCTATTTGAAGAACCACGTGCGCGTCGCTGTGTCCAAAGACCGGCGCTTCGATTAGATGAGGGTACGGGTCCCCTCCGCGGCGGAACCGTTGAGTTGTTACGGTGTGGACGCTTGGAACGTTCTTACTCTTCGTCCGGGCATCCAGGATCATCGTTCCTTCGACTTGAGCGGTCCTAAGCTGTGCTTCGAATTGCTCTGCTATTGAGACCACAGCGTCCGAGTAGACCCAGCGCTTAAGCGGCGCCTGCCCTTTAATGAAGATCTCACCGACAATGGACACGCCGTGCTCTTCCAGGAGGTTCATGACCTTGTCCAGAAATCCAATTGCTCTGCGCACTGCTCGGCGCTTGCCGGACCTGATGTCTTTCCGGAGCTCGCTTCCTTTGACTTCGAATCGAATCAGTTCTGAAAGCATCACGGAATCCGAGCCGATTACTGGGTTGAACTCCTTCTTGATTTGAAGGAAGTCCATGATGAGGGTCTTGGCTCTTGTGTGGTTCACTACCAAGCCTGCGATCACGAGCACCGGCGGATCTGTGGGTGTCCTAAGGGGTTGCTCGTCGCCTGATTCATCGATGTAGCAGACCAACATTTATAACGCCCCCGGTAGATACAACTACAGCCACCCCTTGCGGAGTGGCTGTAGGACTTGCCGCATAGTATGCGGCGGATGCTTGTGCCTCATCAGTATCTCCTAACCGCGCGCGCCCCCGCAAGTCCTCCTTGGTTTGGCCCTGTACCTGTTGGGACGGGCCGCTGTGCGCTGGGGTGAGTGTCATCTGGCAGCCGTGCGCCGACTCTCTGGCGTGGTCTACATGGCGTCGTGATCGCGTGCGGAGAGGGCAAGCCAGTAGGCCGAGCCATCTGGCGTGCGGTTTACGACGCCGTAGTCCACCAGGCGTCGCCTGAGCATCGGCACGTCGTCCGTGAGCCCGGCCAGGCGTTCGTTCAGCTCTCGCTCCGCCACACGCTCGCTGGAGCTTAGGATGCGCGCGGCTACCAATGCGAGAAGCTCGAGTCGGTCTGCCTCCCGCGCGGGATAGCGGTCGATGCGGCCGTCCGCCGTCGAGAAGCGCTCGACGCCGGACCGGCGGGGCGCGGGCGAAAGGCTCGCCAGCGCGTCTCGGAAGGCATGTTCGCGAATGCGGTAGCGGATGCTGCCTTCGGTCTCAGCCACCTCGACGAGCCCCGCTTCGGTCAGGAGCCCGAGCGCCCGTGCGAGTTTCGCTTGCGAGAGTTTTCCTGGCGTGAACGAGCCGCCCGGGGTCTCGCCAATGCTGATCTCAGCAAAGACCCTCCGAGCCTCGCCGTTCGCCAATGCCGCGAGGAGGCGCCGCGCATCCGGCGTCGTCAATGGGTCACTCCCCATGGGCCCAGCATAGGCACAGTAGGCAACGAATCGGCGCGGCCAAGGGAGAGATTGTTTGTGACCTCACGGCCGGCCCAGCCTGCAATTACCAACTCAGACAAAGAGAGACATACTCCGGTCCGAAGGCCGGGGTGTAAGCGATGTCGAGGCCCATTCGTAAAGGCTGTCTCGACTCATCACATCCTGACTTGGAAGGCGCCTTGGAGGTGGCTTTTCCTCTGGTTGCCGCCCTCGGCCCACGACGACACCTGAGGGTGATTCAAGCGTTCTCGCGGGGATCAAACCGATAAGCGCGTCCGCTGGCGCGGAACGCATGCTCATCATGACCGGCTGGAACGACCGATGCCCTTTCGTCTGGACCAAGACCCAGGAACAGATCCACGCGAAAGTCAACCGTCCCACAATTTCAGAAACGCGACACTAGATCCGAAGGACCCCCCATGCGGGCCTCCGGCCTGGCTCATTCATATTGCTTCCGGGATGCCGAATCGCCTCGCAACGAGTACGCGAATGGCCCAGACTAAAGGCTGATCTTCTAGCTCAACGCCCTTGTCCCCGTAAATTACGCCCGTTTCGCTGCCCACAGCATCGATATCAAAAAGCCTGAGGATCTCGCTTAGCCAGCGGTCCCCGGATACCGGCTGGTTGCTTCCTATGGATTCCCTGATTGTAGAGGACGGTATTTCAGTACTTCTGCGGCAGTGCGACGGAAGGCGTAGTGGAGGCGCCGACGTTGTAGGTCGACAGTGTTGAGGACATGACCGAGTTGAATACCTGAGCCTGCGAAATCCCATAGATGTCGCCCTGCGGGTGCTGGACGTTCACAAGCACAACGTATTGCGGGTCTTCCATCGGGGCCATGCCCACCAACGAAGCGGTGTAACCGTTAAGTCCTTTCCCGTCCGCTGTCGCCGTCTCCGCCGTGCCGGTTTTCGCGCCGACACGGTACCCGGGAACTTTCACGTCCTGGACTTCACCGGCGGTCACGACACTCTCGAGAATGTCCTTGAGTGACTTATCGGTTTCCGGGGTCAGGACCCGCACTCCGGAGTCCCGTTCGGTAGGTGTTGCTTTGCCGTTGGCGTCGGTGGTGGACTCGATGAGTTGCGGCTTGAGTCTGACGCCACCGTTGGCGATGGTTTGATAGACCATCGCGGTCTGCAAAGGGGTTTGGGCAACTCCTTGGCCGAACAGCACTGTGTACTGTTGACGGACGTCCCATTTATTGGGGGAGGCGAGTATGCCTGTTGATTCGCCGGGGAGTGGTATTCCTGTTTTCTCCCCGATTCCGAACTTTCTCAGGTAGTCGTAGCGCTGCTGGGCTGTCAGGTCCTTGCCTACCATGACGGTGCCTGTGTTGAGGGAGTAGCCAAGTACACCGGCGAAAGTCATGTGCAGTGTCCCGTGTCTAAACGAGTCGTCGAAGGGCTGACCGTCGATGGTGTAGCTCGGGGGAATCTCCAATTGCGTCAGGGGCTGTACCTTGCCCTCCTGGAGGGCCGCGGCCGCGGTGACTGACTTCTCCGTCGATCCAGGTTCAAGGGCCGCAGTCACGGACCGCACGCCCCGGTCCTCAGGTTTGCTGGCCCCGGGATTGTTGGGGTCCATGGGCGAGGTTTCGGCCATGGCGCGGATCTTACCGGTCTTGGCCTCCACGATAACGATGTTGGCCCAGTCAGCGTGGAGCTGGGCCGCGGAGTCCGAGATCGCTTTCTGCGCAAAGTACTGAAGATCGCTGTTGATGGTCAGCTGAACGTTCTTGCCGTTGACCGGCTTCACCTGTTCGATGGGGGCTACGGGGATGAGAATCCCGTCGGCGCCCGTCTCGAACTGACGCTTGCCGGGTGTTCCGGTGAGCTGATCGTTCAGGGTTTGTTCGACGCCGGCAGCGCCCTGCATCCGGTCGTCGACAAACCCCACGAGGTTCCCCGCAACCGCGCCAAGGGGGTACTCGCGCTTCTGCACCGCATTGGATGACACACCGGGAAACCTCAGGTCAGCCACCCGCTGTTCCACGTCGGGTGTGACGGCTCGGGCGACGTATGCGAATTTGCCTTCCCCGCTGAGGACCTTCTTAACGGCAGACACATCGAGGCCAAGAATCCGGGCCAGCTCGGTGATTCCCTGATCGCGGGTGACATGGCGAACTGACCTGTCAGGCAAAGGGGTATCGAAGGTATCGAAGGCCGAGCTCCGGCTGGGGTCCGTCACGATGTCATAGGTCAGTATCGTCCGGGCGAGAACCTGGCCGCGCTCATCGAGAATCTCACCCCTCGTGAAGGGGATATCCTGCGAAACAGTTCGTTTCATCTGCGCTGCAGCACTCACAGCCGGTCCATCAATGACTTGGACCCATACCAGGCGACCTACAAGGAGGGCGAAGACCGAGAAAAATACGATCATTCCAGCCCTCAAACGCCGCGCCCCACGCTTTGCGGCATCATTCTTCTGAGACATCGCTACCGGGCCCCATCCATTTCCCTCGGTATCAACCTGACAATCTTACGCAAGCACTCACAGGAGCTCGGTCTTGAGCGAGAACTGTCGCCTGACACACTTGTTCCTGGCCGGACGGCTTCCAATGCTCCGCCCCTCTTTAGGTGACTGCATGGAATCAAGCAACCGCATCGGACGCAGCTTTTGCCATCTCAGTCAATTTGGTTCGCAACGAATCAAGGGAAGATTGATTCTCTGCCAGAGTGGCACGGATCGCATCGTCGACGGACTTTTTCCACTGTGTCCTGACACCGGTTTCAATCGAGCAATTGAACATGATCGTTGCCGATTCCTTCTCTTCAGCAGACGGGGCATACTCCGATCCAGGCACGGCAGGGATGATGTTCACTCCATGGCTTGAGACGGGGTCGTTCGCAGGAGGTCTGGGCGGCTGGCTTCCCAGCGGAACACCGAAGTCCACTCCCCAGGGGGCCACCCTGTTAGGTGCTGTGGATGAGACCGGGAACTTGTGTTGCGCCATGCAGTCATAGACCGCGCCGCTGGATGCTTTGAAGCTGCTTTCCCCGGCATCATTGATCGCCTTAATAATCTTCACGCCAATATCGGCATACGTCGCAAGGACATCATGGCTGCCGGGAAGCTTGGCTTGAACCTTGTCCCCGCACTCCTTGGCCACTGCGAGAAAGGCCGGATCCGAAACAACGACCCGAGTGTCCAAACCTTTGGCGTTTCGACCGTACCCGAGCGCCTTGGCGTCGTCTTTTGTTTCAAACCAGGGGCTGCGGGTTACATCGTCAAACATCGCCTTGAAGTCAAGGTTCGGTGGAATTGTCCGGAATTTGTTGGCCTTTTGAGCCGGGAGAACTGCGACGAACTCCGGGAAGCCATTGTCTGCTAAACAGCGGTAGTTGAGTTCAGTGACGGAGGCGTTCAGCGTGAGCACTTCGTCGGACAGATAGCTCATATGTAGATGCTCCACAGCGGTAGGGCCCTGAGGCCCGCCGGGCGGATTTTGCCGGAGCCGGGGGTGCACCCGGTCAATAGGCCGAGTACCCCCAATGCGAGAATTGCCGTCCGAGACTTCATTTTCAATTCTGATCTCCCCAAGAGTAACCAACCGTTTTGTACCCGTCTGCGCACAGCGAAGGGGCGCCCGTTGAAGGCGCCCCCCATTGCTGATAGGTCAGCAAACATCCGAATACTGGCTGCCTACGTCTCGATTGTCGGAGTCGCGGTAGATGTACCCCTGAATCCTGACGCAAGTCGATCCTGGCGCGTACACCTGGGGGCTGTGTTCGGCTCCATTTGCTCCCCAACCGGTCGGTCCGCCGTAGGTAGCCCAGTCCGTGAGCCTTGTGATGGCGGGATTGTAGTGGTACCCATTGGCCCACCCGTAGATGTTGGTCCAGTTGGTCAAGCAGTCGGACCGGGACGAGAACATCCCCTGTACGGTCGCGATGCCCCGAGCACCGGAGTATTGGTCATTGAGCGACCAGGACTTGATCTCGTAAGAGTTGATGTAACAGCCGGTCGTTGTTGGGTCGGACCCTGTCTTCCCCTCGTCGGCAAACGCCGCTGATCCGACAAGCATCGACCCGGCAAGAAGAGTAGTAACCCCCAAAGCGACCGAGGCTCTACGGTTGATGTTCTTCAATCTAACTCCCCTAATAGTGAAGCGTTTCTGCAGGAAACTTCAGTGCTCCTGTGTTTGTCCGGCAGGTTGAAGTCAAGTAACCCGCCTTGAGTCCGAGCCAATTCACACCCCCTCCCATGCCAGGCACCCTGTATGTGTCACGAGTTTCCGAAACGTGACACCAACACGGCAAGAAACTTCCGAAACCCGTGATCGCCGATTGCCAAGGTCGGGGGGTGAGCTTGCGACTGTGAGGAATCTGCATTCAAGGTCCGGGACCTGCTCGACTGCTGTCGAATCATGCCCGGTTCGCTTGTTGAAGTTCGCCGGTCTTACATTCCGGACGACGAGGTCGCCATCATGGACGACGTACACGAGCCTGGTCTAAGCGTTGAAGATCGCGGAATATTCAGTCGCGACTAGTCACAAGGCCACAATGGGGCCCTCGCCAGGTTGGGCGGCTCGCTGCACCCTTCAGGCGGCGTCACGCGATGCGCTAGAAATTTAACAGAATTTGGCGGCCCTTGCACCATCGGAGGCTCCTGCCAGACTGTCTGCATGAGTGGTCTCAACGAACCCGACAAGAACATCCCCAGCGAGTGTCGGTGCCATCCGACCAAGTTGACTCCACGGGCAGTCCTGGACTGCGCGAGATGTAGACGTCGCTCTATTCTCGCTCGGTGGCCGCCGAACATGGCCGACAATGAAGCCTGGGCCTTTGGGCTTTCAATCTAGCAGCGGCCGGCGACGCGGACGGGGCGGTACAGGTCCTCCGAGGAGCGATCGACACGGTTACCGATCCGTTGCTCAAAGGGTGGTGCCTGGAGGAACTCGCCACCTACGAGCACTTCGTTGACCCGATCGCCGCGCAGAAGACCCTGGCGGCTGCCCGCAAGCTCAACTCAGGAGTCCTTAAGCCACGGATTGCGCCGTCCAGGAAGAAGCTGGCCGGTCCTGCCGCTCAGGGTAAGGCTGCTGCAGAGTACTTGGGAGCCAATTACTGTGAGCCGCGAACCATGGAGCTCGCCGTGGCGTCGTTGTTCGACAACATCGCCTGGGGCGTCGAGTTCGCGGCAGACCGCGCCGAAGAACAGATCAGGCTCCTCGGGCTGCACCTTGGGTTCGGGTCCAGCCGTCCTGAAAAGGAAGACCGGGACGGTGGGCCAGACAACCTATGGGCTCTGACTCACAACCAGTATGCAGTCATCGAGTTGAAGACGGACATCTCGCGGAACAACCCAGTGATCGTCAAAAGCGAGGCTGAGCAGCTGGTGCATTCCATGGGGTGGTTCGCAGATCGATACCCAGACGATCAGGAGCCGATCCCGGTGCTGCTTCACCCTGGTGAGAAGCTTGAAGCTGCGGCTCATGTTCCATCCAGGACCCGTGTGATCACGAAAGATGACCTCACGGATCTCCGCACGGACGTCGAGGCGTTCATCAAAGGGTTGGCCGCCAACAGCTCTTGGGCAGACGCGGAATCCGTAGCGGCCAGTCTTGAACAAAACCGGCTAACTGCTCTGCAGGTCATCGCCCGGCATAGCCGCAAGTTAAGTAGGTAGACGAAAGGGCTTCGATCAATGGACGATCGCCTTGAGGACGCCCCGGTGCACCGAGCCGCCCCTCAGACCTCCTCCGAAGGCACTGACCCAGCCGGGCTTGGCCTGATCTCCGAGGAGATTCATGCAATGCCACCAGAGACTGACCATGATCCGAAGCAGATCGGCGAGTTGCCGGCGGCGCAACTTCGACTCGTTCATGAAGAACTGAACCGCCAACGCGAACTTACCCACAAGCGACATGACGCGATGCGTACTCGGGCCATCTTCCTGGCAGGAGCGGCGACTGCGGCTCTTGGAGCGCAAGCACCGAGAATTCAAAGTGCTGTCAAGGAGATCTTTGGTGTTCTGAGGCGTCTGCCAGGCCTACCCGAGTATAGCGAGCTTGTACATGTCTCGCTCCCAGCCTTCTTCACCGTTCTGGCCGTCCTGGCAGCGCTGGTGTCTGGGTGTTGTGGTCTTCGATGTCTGAGGGTCGAGCGTGGGGGCGAGATCGACGCCACGTTGCTCGCCCGGAACGCTCTGACGGAGGGAATGAGCGAGTATGCCGTCGAATGGGCACTTGTTGGCGATAAGCTTGCGGTACACGATCAGGACAATGAACGCCTGGAGGGCCTGCGGCGGTGGTTCCATTGTGGCGGGATACTTCTCGCTGTGTCGTGGCTCTTCGTGATAGGTCAGTTCTCGATTTCGAATTAGGAGAAATCATGGGTAAGGATCAGAACCCGCCTCCCCGCGTTTCGCTGCCGTCACCTCCACCTCAGCAGGTCCCAACCAACATCAGCGTCGTTGTGAAGGAGAGTGGGGTTCCTGTGCAGACTCGTGGAAGTGGGCAAGGACGTCCGGCTTCAGGCCGATGATGTCTTGCCAGCTCTCGCCTGGTGCCGCATTCAAGCGCCGCGGCACGTTCATGTAACGTCCCGATGCAGACAATATCAGGTCGGTCGAGCACGGTTCGATCCTTTCGTCGAACGGGAACCGTTCTAGTTTCGCGGGGCTGGATATTCTGACCATTCGCCGCCGGCGAGACGGGACTGCGGTCGTATGGTTTTGTGAGACAGCTTGATGGGAGCCTCAGTTTCAGATGACCACACGCAGAAAGACATACGACGCCGCGTTCCGGGAGGAATCGGTTCGACTGGTTTTGTCCTCGGACCGGCCTGTGAAGCAGATCGCCCAGGAGATCGGGGTGAAGGAAAGCACGCTGGGAAACTGGGTTCACAGGTCTAGGGACAGGCAACCGGACGCCCCTGCCCAAGCTGAGGACCGGGGGCCGGTGGCGTGGGACGAGCACCAGAAAGCGCTGGCCGAAAACGCGAGGTTGAAGGCCGAGGTCGAGTTCCTGGGAAAAGTCAGCGCCTTCTTTGCCGCGAAGCAAAAGTAGAGGACTTTTACGAGTTCATCGAAGCGGAGAAGGCCAACCATCCCGTGGCGTGGCTGTGCCGGGCGTTGAACGTCTCCCGGGCCTCGTTCTACCGGTGGCGGAACCCTGCCGGCCCTTCGCCCCGCGCCGTCCGGCACGAGGAGCTGGTCACCGCGGTCACCGAGCTCTACACCAAGGAGTCCGGGCGTGCCGGCCGGGACCAGCTGACCCTGCTGCTGAACGCGTCCGGGGTGAGGGTCTCCGCCCCCACCGTGGGGGCCATCATGCGCGAGCACGGCCTGCGCGCCATCCGCACCCAGGCATGGAAAAAGACCACGCTCCAGGACCCGCAGGCCAAGACCGCCCACATCGAGAACCACATGCTCGATCCCGAGGGGAAACGTGACTTCAACTCCACGGTGCCCGGGACCCGCCTGGTCGGAGACATTACCTACCTGCGCACCGGCGAGGGCTGGCTCTACCTGGCCACGGTCATCGACCTCTTCTCCGGCATGGTCATCGGCTGGTCCATGGCCGAGCACATGCGCGCCAGCCTGTGCACGGCTGCGCTGCGGATGGCCCGGAACCACGGCCACCTCGCCGGGCACTCCGTTATTTTTCACTCGGACCGGGGCACCCAATACACCTCGGAGGAATTCCAGAAATGGTGCGGCACCAACGCGGTGACCCAGTCCATGGGCAAGGTCGGGGTCTGCTGGGATAACGCGGTCGCCGAGAACTTCTTCTCGCACCTGAAGACCGAGTTCTACCACCACAACCGCTTCGGCTCCAGGCTCGCCGCCCGGACCGCCGTGATGGACTACATCGAGGGCTGGTACAACCGCCGCCGGCCCAACCGACGGGCCGGGGGCGTCCCGCCAGCCACCGCCCATGCAGCCCACCACACCAGCGCCCAGGAATCCCTGGCCGCCTAACCAACGACGAACCTGTCTCAAAAACTTGACGACCGCAGGACCATGCAGCGGCTGACGCGGGTGTGATGCCGAGCAGGTCGGACACGATGCGAGGGTGCAGCTGTCGAGTCAGCTCCATCAGAGCGGTGACGCGTGCGCTGCCGGCAAGAAGCCTTTCATTGCGAAGTCGACGGCTCAACGGACCGGGAGTGAGGGGCCGGCCTGGGTTCCTGCCGGGGAAGAGCCACGGTTCCGAACGGTTCCGGTGCGCATCAAGCAGTTGAACGATCGCCTCTCCGAGAACCTCGGGCAGTTCGATCGGTTCTGCGCCGACCATGAGTTTCACGGGTCGAGACGTTGCGTCGATCTGTGAGCGCGTGATCACGACTATTCGGGTCAGCTGTATGCCGTGGAGCAGCACAAGCAGTCCGCCGGCCCGGGTGACCGGATCCATGTCTGCCTTGGTGAGGAACGCGCGAGTCATTTCCCATCGGTGATCTGATGCGTAGTGACTTCCCTCGAGGCGATGTGAACGGAACTCGACACGGAGAGTACCTAATCGATGCCGCTGCTGCCATCGAGTGAATGGTGCGAGGGCATGTTGTTGAGAGAAGTTCACGGCCGACCTCAAAAGGTGACTGGGAACAAGTCGTGCGCCACGGCTTCGCCGGAGCGGCCCTGGCGGATGGCAAGAAAAACAATAGGCGCCGTACTCGTCCGGCATTCTATGGCGACGGCACTTTACGGTTCCAAGCCATGATCGACATTGAGTTCGGTAGCGCATGTGGGCAAGACATCGCAGACTTGTTGGATGCCACGCTTTCCTACCTGGCCGAGAGACAGCCAGCGTAAAGACGTGCTGGGCGCCGGGCCTCCCCTATTAGACAAAGAGCCTTGGCGGTTATTGGGCTCTCTGCAATCACGGACGCAACGCGCAGAGAGGGACGCCCCGATGGTCGCCAATGATGACGAGAACTGGTCCTCCAGGGAAGAAACCATCCTGCGTATACGGCGCGGAATCCGGGCGGCCCAACTCCGGATTACCCTCGACGAAGTCCAGGGACGCAAGACGCCGGGGGCAGTAGTACGACTAGCACAACTAACGCCCCCAAAGCTGCCGTCACCCTTCGTCACGTTGAGAACGCCCGACGGGAAGCTCCGGAGGGATCCGGCGTCGCGGAGAGAAATGGCTCTGTATTTGCGTCGCAACATTCTCGCCGCGCAGTTGAGGCTGGCCTTGGACAAGGAACGGGGCCGGGTGACTCCCGAAGCCGTGAAGAGGCTGGCCCAGATGGAACTTCCATCTCTGAGGTGAACGATCTTGGCGCCGCCGCCGGAACAGTCGCCACGGCTCATGCGCGGGCATTGGCATTCCGTCCCAGCTGCAATTCCTCGAAACATGCACCAAAAATGCACCACGAAGCTCCTGAGAATGCAGAAAACCCCCGGTTTCCCGGGGGTTTTCATTGGCGGTGACGGTGGGATTTGAACCCACGTTGGCTTTTACACCAAACAACATTTCGAGTGTTGCACCTTCGGCCGCTCGGACACGTCACCAACTGAAATAGGGTACCGGAGTGGAGGCCTGTTCCCCAAAACGGCCCCGCCGGTCCTGCCGTAGACGGCCGGCCCACGACCGGCCGCCCACACGGCCCGCCCCTCCTCAGCACCATCGCTTCCGCAAACGCAGCCGCAGGGCTAGATTCACAGACACGATGACTCTCCCGCAGCGAGCACAGCAGCACACACAAACGGCATTGGCCTACTGGACCGTGGGCCCCTGCCAAGGTGAACTTCGGCGTGAGGAGCTTCCGGCTCCGGCGCCGGGCCAGGCCTTGGTTCGTGCGTTGTATTCAGGTATCAGCAGGGGCACCGAACTGGTGGTCCACGAAGCGCACGTGCCGGCACGGATTGCGAAGGCCATGCGTGCACCCCATCAAACGGGAGACTTTCCGGCGCCGGTCAAGTTCGGCTATCTGTCGGTTGGCGTCGTTGAAGAAGGCCCCGAAGACTGGACCGGCCAGAACGTCTTCTGCCTGCATCCCCATCAGGACCGCTACGTGGTTCCGATCGCATCCCTCACCCGGATACCCGAGGGCGTGTCGCCACGCCGCGCCGTGCTGACCGGCATCGCGGAGATTGCCCTCAACGCCCTCTGGGAAGCCGGACCCCGCCTTGGCGACAGGATCGCCGTCGTCGGGGCCGGGCTGGTGGGCGGCATGACCGCAGCACTGCTGCGCAGCTTCCCGCTTGGGCGCTTGCAACTCGTGGAAACGGATCCCGGGAAGCGCGGGTTCGTGGAATCGCTGGGGGTGGAATTCGTCCTTCCGAACGACGCAAAGCAGGACTGCGACATCGTGTTCCATTGCTCGGCCACCGATGAAGGATTGGCCCGCAGTCTGCAGCTCGTGGGTGACGAGGGCGAGATTATCGAGCTCTCTTGGTACGGCAACCGGGCTGTTTCTTTGCCGTTGGGGGAGGACTTCCACGCCCGGCGCCTATCTATCCGCGCCAGCCAAGTCGGGGTGGTGTCCCGTTCGCGCCGGCACCGCAGGACGTCGAGCGAGCGGCTGCAGCTGGCGGTGTCTTTGCTGCGGGACCCGGTGTTCGACGCGTTCCTCACGGGAGAGTCACCGTTCGAGGAGCTACCCGAGGTCTTCGACGGCCTGGAAAACGGCGAGCTTGACGATCTCTGCCACGTCATTGCCTACCCCGAGCCTCCGAACCGGGAAGGAAACCAGGCCTAACGATGTTCAGCCTCACCGTTCGCCGCCACTTCATGATCGCGCACAGCCTTCCGCGGGAATCGTTCGGGCCGGCCCAAGGACTCCATGGAGCCACTTTCGTGGCCGAGGTGACATTCCGCCGGGCGGACCTGAACGACGACGCGATCGTGCTTGACATCGGTGCTGCCGGAACCATCCTGGACGAGGTGCTCGCCCCCCTGAACTACAGGAACCTCGACGAGCACCCCGACTTCGCCGGGCAGCTTACGACCACGGAGGTCCTGGCCCACTTCATCGCCAAGGCGGTTGCCGCCAGGGTCCGCGAGAGCGACGACGGCGGTGCGCTCGCCGGCGTCGACGTGCTGTTGCGCGAGCATCCCGACGCCTGGGCAGGTTTCTCGCTGGAATTCGATCGCTAGCTCGCGCGGGACCGCCCGGACGCCGAGCAAACGGTGCAGAATGGGGCCATGACGTCCGCCGTGCTTTCCACCCAAACGCTCACTCCGGAACTGCTCCGTGCCTGGGCGTGGCACCGGCAGGGCCTCGACGGCTCACTCGCCGGCAAGACCTCCGAGGAGGTCCTGGACCGTGCAGGCTGGGCCCGCTCCGTGGGCGGGGCCAACCCGTACCTGACGCTCTTCGCCCGGGCCGGGATCAGGCGCGAACAGGTGGATCGAGACGTCGCCGAGCTGAAAATCCACGAACTCCCCACGGCCCGCGGTTGCACCTATGTCCTGGGCCGGAACGACTTCGCCTGGGGCCTCCAGGTGGGCCGGGACGCCGCAGTGGCGCCGTTCAAGGTCTTGGCCCGGCTCGGCGTCGAACGCGGTGAGATCACCCTGCTCGAAGAGCAGGTGCTGCACACCCTCATGGAGTCCAGCGACCCCATGGATCCGAAGCAGCTCAAGGACGAGCTCGGCGAATCCGTCCGCAGCCTCGGCGAAGAAGGCAAGAAAAAGGGCGCGGCCACCACCCTTCCCACGGCGTTGGGCCTCCTGCAAGCCGACGGCCGCATCCGTCGCGTCCCCGTCAACGGCCGCCTCGACCAGCAGCGCTACGCCTACACGTCGTGGGTGCTGCCGCCGAGCCCCATCCACGACGACGCCGCCCACGCACGCTTGATCGAACGGTACCTGCGCTGGACCGGCGGCGCGACGTTCAAGCAGAGCCAATGGTTCACGGGCTTCACTGTCGCGCAGAGCAAGGCGGCCCTGGCCGCCGTCGCCGCCAGCGAAGTGACCACCGCGGCGGGCGAGCCGCTGTGGATGCTGCCCGACGACGTCGAACGCCTTTTCGCGTTCAAGGCACCCCAGGAGGAACAGATTCAGCTTCTGGCCGGGACCGACTCCTTAGTGCTGTTGCGTAGGAATTCAGCGGACATGCTGGCCGACGAGGACCGGGGCAAGAAGGTCCTGGACACAACGCTGGCGTTGCAGGCAGACCTGTCGGACCACCCGATCCTTGACCGGGGACGGATTATCGGGCTCTGGCAGTACAATCCTGGCAAGGCAGGGATCGCCGCCTGGACGTTCGACAAGCCCACCCCTGCCGTTACCCAGCGCATCAGTGAAGTGGAGAGCTGGATCCGCGAGGACCTCGGGGATTTCCGCTCGTTCAGCCTGGATTCTCCGGCCTCGCGGCAGAGGCGCATCGATGCCTTGGTTGAGGCGAACGCCGCAAACGGCTAAGGCTGGGTTCAGCCCAGAGGTGGGTTCAGTCCACCCAGAAGCCGGAGAACTCGCCAGTGGCTTGAGTGAAGGTGGCATCCACGTGTTTTACGCGCCCTGGGGCGTCCCGGGATTGCAGCCATTCCAGCAGGGAATCGACGGCGTCGCGATCGCCTTCTGCGATCACTTGCACCGAGCCGTCCATCTGGTTGGCCGCCTCCCCGGACAGTCCCAACAGCCGGGCTTGATGCATTGTCGAGTAGCGGAAACCGACGCCTTGGACGCGGCCGGTCACTGTAGCCGTGACCCGCACAGGGGAACTCATGCGGCACCTGATCCATACGGCCGCGTGATCGCCTCAAGGAAATGCCCGTCTGGATCCGCGAAGTAGACGCCGCGTCCGCCGTCGTTGTGGTTGATCTGCTGCGGCCGGGACCGCGCGGGGTCCGCCCAGTAGGGGATTCCTTCGGCCTGGATCCTCGCGAAGATCCCGTCGAAGTCCTCCTCGCTGACCAGGAAGGCATAGTGCTGCGGGGAGATGGGCCGGTCAGTGGCGGCGAAATCGAGGGCCACTCCGTGGTCCAGGGACACGGTCATGAAGGACCACATTGGCTGCGGCTTCGGCAGTCCAAACACCCTGGCCAGGAACTCCGCGGAACGGCGCTTGTCCGTTGCATAGACGATGGTGTGGTTGAAAGAGACCGTCATGGTGTCCTCCTCAGGTGTGCTGTCTGAGACCATCTGACGTCCAACACCCGCAGATTTCAAGAGCTCGAGGCCAGTGCGCCTGGGGTGCTGCTATTTCCGGTGGGCTGCGAAGAAATCGCGCAGCAAGGCCGAGCATTCGTCCTCGCGCACGCCTGCGTAGACCTCTACCCAGTGGTTGAGGCGGCGTTCCCGCAAGATGTCGAACACGGATCCGGCGGCACCGGCCTTCTCGTCCCACGCGCCGAAGACCACCCGCGGAATCCGCGCGAGCACAATGGCGCCGGCACACATCGCGCACGGTTCCAGCGTCACCACGAGTGTGCAGTCCTCGAGCCGCCAACCATCGCCACCTTCGCCGAGTTCAAGGGCGTGGCGTTGCAGGGCTGCCGCGGCCTCGCGGATTGCCACGATCTCGGCGTGCGCCGTCGGGTCGCCGTGCGCTTCCCGTTCGTTTCGTCCGGCACCCAGCACGCCGCCGTCGGGCCCAAGAACCACCGCGCCGATCGGCACATCGTCCGTATCGAGTGCCAAGCGGGCCTCGTCCAAGGCAATGCCCATCCAGGCCGCGTGCTCTGCGTGATAAGGCTCGTTGGTGCTCATGCCTCAATGATAGTTTTGGACTCATGCGCACACTCGTCGTGGACCACCCGCTGGTCGCTCACAAGCTCACCGTTCTGCGGGATAAGAACACTCCTTCACCGGTCTTCCGGCAACTCACCGAAGAACTCGTCACCCTTCTGGCCTATGAGGCCACCCGCGAGGTCAGGACCGAACCGGTGGAGATCGAAACTCCCGTCACGAAGGCGATCGGTACAGCCTTCACCAAGCCGACGCCGCTGGTGGTTCCCATTCTGCGCGCAGGCCTCGGCATGCTTGAGGGCATGACCAAGCTGGTCCCCACTGCCGAAGTGGGCTTCCTGGGCATGGCCCGTGACGAAGAAACCCTGGACATCATCACCTACGCCGAGCGCCTCCCCGAGGACCTCACCGGCCGCCAGATCTTCGTTTTGGACCCCATGCTTGCCACCGGCGGCACCTTGCGCGAAGCAATCAAGTTCCTTTTCAAGCGCGGCGCTTCGGACGTCACGTGCATCTGCCTGCTGGCCGCCCCGGAAGGCCTGGCCAAGCTCGAGGAAGAACTTTCCGACGCCAACGTGAAGATCGTTCTCGCCTCCATCGACGAGAAGCTCAACGAGAAGGCCTACATCGTTCCGGGCCTTGGCGACGCAGGAGACCGGTTGTACGGCGTGGCCGGCTAACGAGTCCGTGCTACCCGCTCCGGATGCCCCGGACCGGTTTCCCCTCTTTTGGTACCGGAAAGCACTTGCGACGCGGCGAGTCGCGCCATTTCGGGGCTTCCGCCCGGCAAAGAAGGGGAGAAAGCTACAGGGCCGGTGGGACAAAGTCCCGGCACGAGGAACTAGCCCGCCCGGCGCTGGGCCTTGCTTGCCTTGAGCACCATGGGCAGCTTGGACCGCAGGGTGCATTCAAGCAGCTCCTCGGCTGTCGAGTCCTGTTCGTAGATCTCGGGCAGGCGGATGCCGATCAGGGTGTTCATGAGCATGCCCTGCGCAAGGAAATCGCGGGCGGTTTCAGGGAGCAGGCCGGCTTCATCCCGCACTAGGCGGTAAATATCCAGGAATCCTTCCCTGGCCCGCGCCCCGATGGCTGGCTCGTGACCTGCCACGAAAGCCTGCATCAGCATCATGAGGATCCCGCGGTCCTCGATCAGATCCGCGTAGGCAATGGCCATGAGCTGTTTGAGTTGTTCCGGCCGGCCGCTCCCGGCGGCAGCATCTAGATGCTGCAGTTCTTCGGTGAGCTCACCGGCGTCGTAGGCTGCGATGACTTCGCGGAACGCCCGCAGCAACTTTCCTTGCGCGCGGTCCAAGGCCTCAAGGAACAGGGTTTCCTTGGTACCGAACATCCGCACCACGTATGGCTGGCTGATCCCTGCGGCCTTGGCCACTTGGTCCGTGGTGGAGCCGGCGTAACCACGCTCGGCGAAGACGCCGGTGGCAGCTTCCAGGATCAGCGCTCGCCTTTGCGCCGCAGGAATCCGCTCGGCAGTTGCCTGACTGGTTGAGGTCGTCTCCGGGGCGCCGGTGCCCACTGTTTTCTTCGCCACACTTGACATGTTATCAGTCGATAACTAACTTTGGGGTTTAAGTAATCATTCGATTACAACATCCCGATAAAGCGGCACTTCAGCGACCCCGTGGAGTCATCATGAAACGCACCATTCCCGTCTGGTTGGCCATTGTGGCCGCCTCCCTGCCTGTCTTCATGGCCACACTGGACAACCTTGTGGTCACCAATGCCCTGCCCGTGATGCACAAGGCCCTTGGCGCGAGCGTCGAGGAACTGCAGTGGATCGTCAATGCCTACTCTCTCAGCTTCGCGGCATTCATGCTTTTAGCTGTCGGCCTGGGGGACCGCTTCGGCCGGCGCCACGTTTTCATCGCCGGCTTGGCCATCTTCACCCTGGCTTCGGCGGCAGCAGCCGTCAGCACGGAACCGTGGCAGCTCATCGGCGCCCGCGCAGTCCAAGGCGTTGGTTCCGCGGCCCTCATGCCGCTTTCGCTCACCCTTCTGGTGGGCTCGGTCAGCGACAAGCTGCGTCCGCTCGCCATCGGCATCTGGGGCGGCGTATCCGGCCTGGGTGTGGCCCTGGGTCCATTGATCGGCGGCGCCGTGGTTGAAGGCTGGAGCTGGGAAGCGATCTTCTGGCTCAATGTGCCCATCGGAATCCTGTCGATTCCTCTAGCGCTCTTCGCCCTGCCGAATAGCTTCGGCGCCCGCGTTCGCGCCGACGTCGTAGGCCTTCTTCTCTCCGGACTGGGTCTCCTTGCGCTCGTGTTCGGCATTGTCCGCGGGAACGACGCCGGCTGGTCCAGTGCCGAAATGCTCGGCGCCTTGATCGGTGGTGGCGTCCTGCTGCTTGCCTTCGTGCTGTGGGAATCCCGTGTCGCAGCGCCGCTGCTTCCGCTCAGGCTCTTCCGCGACCGCAGCTTCACAGTGGCCAACCTCATCGGCCTGACCTTCAGCTTCGGGATCTTCGGGTCTGTCTTCATCCTCATCCAGTTCCTGCAAGTGGTGCAGGGTCACGGACCTCTCGCGGCCGGCGTCATGACCATGCCCTGGACCCTGGCGCCCATGTTTGTGGCACCGCTCGCAGGCCTGTTGGCACCGCGGCTCGGCACCAAGACGCTTATGGTCACAGGCCTCGCCTTGCTCACGGCGGGCATGTTCTGGCTGGCCGGAGTTCTTTCTGCGACCGTCCCGTATGAAACCCTGGTGCCCGGCTTCATTGCGGCGGGAATCGGCATGGGCCTGGTTTTCGCCCCGATGTCGACGGCGGTGCTCGCCAACATGCGCGCCGAGGACCACGCGAAGGCGAGCGGCACCAACTCCACGCTCCGGGAGATCGGTGTGGCCCTCGGTGTGGCCGTTCTGACGGCGGTCTTCACCGGAGCTGGCGGCAAACTCACCCCCACGGGCTACGTGGATGCAGCAATTCCCGCCATCTATGTTGGTGCGTCCGTGCTGGTCCTTGCCACCTTGGTGGCGTGGCTTCTTCCGTCCCGCACTCGCGCCGGTAGCCTGGCCGAGCAACTCGCCCCAAGCCAGGCGGAAACCGCAGCCGGCGTGGGCACCCGGGGGAGCGCCGCCGTCGAGCCTTCCCTTCAAACGGTCTAGCCAACGCCCCGCTAATTCGCGGGTGTGGGGCGGGGGGGGGGGGGGGGGGCGCGCCGCCCCCCCCCCCCCCCCCCCGGCCCACACCCACGGTCTCGGCGTTGCCGCGGAGCCGGAGCGATTGCCCTCTACCAGTTTTCCGGCTCCGCCGATAGCCTTTGGCACATGGACTGGAAACTCGAACTTGTGTTTGTCCCTGTGTCCGATGTGGACCGCGCCAAGGATTTCTACGTCAACAAGGTGGGCTTCAATGCCGACTACGACGAGCGGCCCATGGACGGCATCCGCTTTGTCCAGCTGACTCCGCCAGGCTCGGCCTGCTCCATCTGCATCGGCGAGGGCCTCAACGATGCCCCTCCCGGCACTGCTCCCAGCCTGCAGATGGTGGTGGGCGACATTCAGGAGGCACACGACCAACTGAAGGCCAACGGCGTGGAAGTCAGCGAGATCGACGTCCAGGATTGGGGCCACTTTGTGTACTTCGCCGATCCGGACGGCAACAAATGGGCTGTCCAGTACATCCCCAGCAGGCCCAACGGCTAGGACTCACGCCGTAAAAGTTAGTGTGCGGCCGGGCCGTGCGGGCAGGATGGATGCATGAACCTGCCTGCTGAATCCGTGAAAACCCTGACCGTCCGGGCTGTTCTCTTCGATATGGACGGTACCTTGGTGGACTCCACCGCGATCGTGGAACAGGTGTGGAGCGAATTCGCCAGCCGCTATGGACTGGACATCGAGGAGATCCTGCGGACCTCCCACGGCGTCCAGGCCAAGGACACGGTGCGCCGCTTCGCCCCGGCGGGAGCTGACATCGACGCGCTCGCCGAGGAACTCGGGGAGATGGAGCGGACGCGGACGGACGGGATTGTGGCATTGCCCGGAGCCGCGGAGCTGCTGGAGTCCTTGCCTGCCGACGCCGTCGCGATGGTCACCTCGGCCGATCGGATCCTCGCCGGGGTGCGCATGCAAGCAGCCGGCCTCGGCATGCCGGCTACAACCGTGACCTCCGAGGCCGTGACCCGCGGCAAGCCGGACCCGGAGGGGTACCTCACGGCTGCCGCGCTGCTCGGCGCCGAGCCGGCCGACGTCGTCGTTTTCGAGGACGCTCCGGCGGGCATCGCTGCAGCGCTCGCCGCCGGAATGAGGACGGTCGTAGTGGGCGACGCCGGTGGCCACGTGGCAGATAGGCTGTGGCAGATCGCGGATTACTCCGCCGTCTCTGCCACAGCCGTTCTGGACGCTTCGGGCCGCAGGGTCATCGAACTGCGGTTCTAACCGGTCGAGGCCAGGCAGCTCAGCCGGCCAGCGCGTACACCGTGGTCCCGCCGATGGTTTGCGCCTGGAAGTTCGCGGCCACCCATTGCGCAATCTGGGCCGGAGCCGCCGATCCACTATCAGCCTGCATGGTGCCGCCGGCGATGAAGTAGTGGATCTTGCCCTGTGCCACGAGTTGCTGGAACTGCTCGAGCGTAGGGGACGGATCCGTTCCGTTGAATCCGCCCACCGCCATGACGGGCAGTTCAGTGGCAAGCTGGTAGCCCGCCGCGTTGTTGGAACCTACGACGGCGGCCGCCCAGGTGTAGCTCGACGCGCCGGTTTTCAATGCGGCAACCAACTCCGACGACGGCGTGGTGGCGCCGAGCAGGCCGCCCATGCCGCCACCTTGCCGGTTCCCGCCAAAGCCGCCCTGCGTGCCCTGCTGGAGTGCTTGCGGCGGCGTGTTTTGGGCGGTGTTTTGGCCAAGGCCGGCTTGTCCGAAACCTCCCCTGCCACCTCCGCCGAAGCCACCGAATCCAGTGGTCGGACCCGCACTGACGATTGCACCGCTGTGCGTCGCGGATGCGGTTGAGATCGAGTACGCCAGGGGGCCGGCGAGCGACGCCGCGAGAGCGAGCGCCGCCGTCGTGCGCTGGAAGATGCGGGAGGTGAAGCGCCCGGCGAGCAGCAGCGCGGCCGCGGCCACCAAGGCGCCCAACAGCACCAGCCAGCGTAGGAATGGGCCATACGCTGTGGTGCTGCCCAGAAGATCGAAGGCCATGAATCCGGCCGCGGCCACGGCTGCGGCAAGCAGTGCCGCGGCGACGAGCTGGCCGCGACGCTGCCACAAAAGCACCCCGCCCAGGCCGGCTAGCCCGGCGATGCCCGGAGCCAGGGCCACAGCGTAGTAGGGATGGATGATGCCGGCCATGAAGCTGAAGACCAGTCCGGTGACGAGCACCCACGCGCCCCACACGATCACCGAGGCGCGGACGGCATCCGCGCGAGGGGCACGTCGACCCAGCCACAGCAGCCCCGCCCCGAGGATCAGCACGGAAGGCAGCAGCCACGCGATCTGGCCGCCGAACTCGCTGTTGAACATCCGGAACAGGCCGGGAACGCCCCAACCATTGCCGCCGCCAACGCTGCCGGTCTCCTGGCCGCTGAGCCTGCCCAGGCCGTTGTAGCCGAGCGTCAGTTCCAGGATTGAGTTGTTCTGGGAGCCGCCTATGTAAGGACGCATGTTCGCCGGAATGAGTTCGACGACGGCGAGCCACCAAGCAGCGGCTCCCACCATGGCTGCCCCTGCGCTCAGCAACCGAAGCAGCCGACGGCCCACTCCACCCTGCGCGGCGACCACATAGGCAACGGCGAATCCAGGAACCACCAGCAGGACCTGGAGTTGTTTGGTGAGGAACCCGAAGCCCAGGAACACCCCGGCCAGCAGGAGCCAGCGCAGCTTGTTGTCTTGGATGGACCGCAGCGTGGCGTACCCGGCAGCCGTCATGAGCAGCACCAACAGGGCGTCCGGGTTGTTGAAGCGGAACATCAGCGTGGCTACAGGCGTGATGGCCATGACGACGGCGGCCAGCAGCCCCGCTCGGTGGGCGAGCCGAGGATCGCCCGTTGCCGGGGCCCCGGTTCGCCGCACTGCCAAGTACAGCAGCCAGGCCGTCGCTACTCCCATGAGCGCCTCGGGAACCAGGACACTCCAGGAACTCAGTCCGAAGATCCGCACCGAGAGGCCCATGATCCACAGCGATGCCGGCGGTTTATCCACGGTGATGGAGTTGGCGGCGTCGGAGGATCCGAAGAACCAGGCAGCCCAATCCTGCGAACCGGCCTGGGCTGCCGCGGAATAGAACGGGTTGGCCCAGCCGGAAGCACCGAGGTTCCAGAGGTACAGGACCGCCGTCGCAACGAGCACGCTGGCCAGTTCCACGCGGTGGCGAAGGGTTTGGCGGCTTCGGCCAATGCGGGACCGGCCGTCCTGGACTTGCGGCGCTTGTGTTCGCGGCAGAAGTATCAAGCGGGATCGCGAGACCAACGGCAGGGGTGGAGCCTCGTGCTCTGATGTGGGATCGGTGTCCGGCTTCGAGCCGGTGTCTGTCGAGTAGGAAGTGGTCATCGGAGGCTACTTTGTCAGCTTGTAGACGGTGGAGTTGCCGACAGTCTGGGCCTGGAAGTTTGCCTGGACCCAAGCAGCCACCTCGGAGTTTCCGCCTTGGCCGCCGAATCCACCGCCGCCCATGCCGCCGCCAGCGATGAAGTAGCCGATCTGTCCCTTGGCTACCATGTCCTGGAACTGTGCCAGCGTGGGGTAGGGGTCGCCGCCGTTCCAGCCACCGAGTGCGATCACGTTGGTGTTCGTTGCGAGCTCGAGGCTGGCCGCCTGGGTGGCGCCGGAAACGATCGCGGACCACTTGGTGGTGGTGGACGTCAGCAGCGCGGTCAGTCCGGCGTCGGCCGTCCCCTCGCCACCCGGGCCGCCTGCGGCCTGGGTCGGAGCGCCTGTCGTATCTCCCGTACCCAAATCCCGGCCGCCGAACCCGGCGCGGTTTCCGAAACCGCCCATGGCGGAGCCGCTGGGACCCGACGTCGGGATGGAACCGGAGTGTGCGGTAGCCGCCGTCGCGAGCGTCCACGCCGCGGTGCCGAGGCCGCCCGCCAGGAGGGAAACGACGACGACGGCTGCGGCCGCCGCGCTGCGGAACCGGCCGGCGGGCCGTACTGAGTCGAGGCGAAGCAGGATTGCGGCGGCGGCCACCACGCCCAGGACGACGATCACGATGCGCAGCCAGGGAAGCCACGAGGTATCACGGCCCAGAAGAACCGCGGACCAGACCGAACTGCCGAGGACCACCACGGCCAGGATGATCCTGGCGGGCCAGTACCCGCGGCCCCGCCACAGTTCCACACTGCCGATGCCCACCAAGGCCGCGATTGCCGGGGCGAGGGCTACTGCGTAGTACGGGTGGACAATGCCGCTCATGAAGCTGAAGACGCCCGCGGTGACCAGAAGCCAGCCACCCCACAGGATCAACGAGGCCCGGGTACGCGAGGCTCGTGCTTCCCGGCGGGTGAACCACAGGCCGGCAGCCAGCAGGATCAAGGCCGCAGGCAGAAGCCAGGAGACCTCGGCGCCGAAGCTCGTGCCGAACATGCGGGCGATCCCCGCAGCTCCACCGAAGCCGGCGTTGCCGCCACCGCTACCGCCGCCACCGAAGCCGCCCAGGCCACCTGCTGGAGCACCGGCTGCACCGCCTCCGCCGCCGGGCATGCCTTCGCCCGAGCCCGTAATGCGGGACAGCCCGTTGTAGCCGAAGGTCAGCTCGAGGAAGCTGTTGGTTGTCGACCCTGCCATGTAAGGCCGTGCCGAAGCCGGAGTCAGTTGGAAAAGAGCGATGTAGCTGCCTGCCACTGCTGCGATACCGGCCAGTGCGCCGAGCAGGTGCAGCAGCCTCCGCCGCAACGGGGTGGGGGCGGCCCAGAGGTACGCGAGTCCCAGGCCCGGAACAATCAGGAAACCCTGCAGCATCTTGCTCAGGAAGGCCAGACCCACCACGGCTCCGGCTGCGGCGAGCCACTTCCAGCCCGCGCGTTCAATAGCGCGAGTGGTGAAGTACGCCGCCACCACCAGGCATAGGGTCAGCATGGCGTCGGGGTTGTTGAAGCGGAACATGAGCGCGGCCACGGGGGTCAGCGCCAGCGCGCCACCGGCCAGCAAGCCTGCGCCCGGTCCGGACACGCGCTTGACCGCCAGATAGAGGAAGCCGACGGCGGCTACGCCCATCAGTGCCTCAGGAACCAGCATGCTTAGGGACGAGAAGCCGAAGATCCGGCCCACCAAGGCCGGGATCCATAGCGATGCCGGTGGCTTGTCCACCGTGATGGCATTGCCTGCGTCGAGCGAACCGAACAGCAATGCTGTCCAGTCCTTGGTACCTGCCTGGATGGCCGCGGCGTAGAAGGAGTTTCCGTAGCCGGTGGCCGCGAGGTTCCACAGATACAGGAACGCGGTGGCCACGAGAAGCCCGGCGGCGGACGGCCGTACCCAGCGGGGCTGCCTGCCAAAGGCGTATCGGGTCCAGCGGGGAGTGACTCCCGGGGCCCCGGGAGTTGATGGGCCTGTGGAGCGACTGCCGTGGGCTGTGTCCCCAGAGCCAGAAGTGACAGTTCCGGCGGCGGGCTCTGTGCCTGCGTGAGAGATCGTGGAGGTCATGATGCTGCCGTTTCTGTGAGCGGGCTGTCTGGTGAGGTTGATTCGATCGCGGGCTCCGGCCGCGCCTCCGCCGACGGGACCGGCAGCGGAGGCGGCGCCGGCCGTGTTCCGGGCCGCCGGAAGACCCACAGCCGGAACAACAGGAAGCGGACCGCAGTGGCGGCGAGGTTTGCCCCGACCACGGTGAGGAGCTCGCCCCAGCGGTCCGGCGTCGTCGTACTGTGCACCAAGGCGAGCGCCCCGGAAGTGAGCGCAAGGCCGATGCCGAAGACGATCAATCCCTCGAAGTGATGCCGTACGGGATTGCCGCCCTGGATGCCGAACGTGAAGCGCCGATTGGCGCCGGTGTTGGCGATGGCCGTGATGAGCAGCGCAAGGAAGTTGGCCAGCTGCGGGTCCATGAAACCGCGGCAAAACAAGAAGATGAGCACGTAGGCGAGGGTCGACGCGGCACCGATCGCGGCGAACCGGACCAGTTGCCCGAACAGGCTGCTGCGCGGATTCTGTTCTGCCGCACGGGACGACGCCGGGAGCGGGCCGCGGGCAAGGGCCGCACGGAGTTCCGGGATGGGAATGCGTCCGGAGAGGAGGTCCCGCGTGAGCCGGACCATGCCGCGGATGTCGGCCAGCGCGGTGCGCACCACGTCGACGCTGGAATTGGGATCGTCGATCCAGTCCACGGGCACTTCGTGGACCCTGAGGCCGCAGCGTTCCGCGAGGACTAAAAGTTCCGTGTCGAAGAACCACGAGTTGTCCATGGTGTGGGGGAGGATCTGGTGGGCAACGTCGGCCCGGATCGCTTTGAAGCCGCACTGGGCATCACTGAAGCGGGCGCCCATGAACGAGTGCAGCATCAGGTTGTAGCTGCGCGAGATGAATTCGCGCTTGGGGCCGCGGACAACCCGGGAGTTTCGGGTCAGCCTTGTGCCGATGGCGAGGTCCGAATGGCCGGAGATCAGTGGCGCCAAAAGGGGTGCCAGTGCCGCGAGATCCGTGGACAGATCCACGTCCATGTAGGCCAGAACGGGCGACGGCGATGCGAGCCACACCTTGCGCAACGCGTTGCCGCGTCCCTTCTCCTCAAAATGGACCACCACGAGCTCCGGCAATTCCCTGGCCAGCCGTTCGGCGATTTTCAGGGTGCTGTCCGTGCTGGCGTTGTCGGCCACGGTGATGCGGAAGCCGTGAGGGAAAGATTCGCGCAAATGGCCGTGAAGCCTGCGCAGGCACTCTTCGAGGTCGCGCTCCTCGTTGAAGACGGGGATCGTGACGTCGAGGACGGGGGCTGTGGTGTGGATGTCCACGGGGGCGCGCCGCACAGTGCTGTATTGAACGGCAGTGCTGTATTGAACGGCAGTGCTGCGTTGAATGGGGGTTCTGGGTTGAATCGGGAGGCCCGGCGGCACCACCGCGGGGTCCTTCAGGGTTCCTGTGGTGGATTCGATGAGCGTCATGTATCCAGAGTGCCGCCGCCGATTATGAGTCCTTTAGGCGGAACCTGTGACGCGGCTGTGGATGTAGGGGAGGCCTGATTAATGCAGTAGAGGTCCGCCCCCTGAAGGGACGGACCTCTACGTACTTTGCGCGCTTAGTACCAGTTGTGGGCCAAGTGGAAGGCCCAAGCCGCAGACGGGGATCCGTAGCGTTCCTTGATGTAGTTCAGGCCCCAGCGGATCTGGGTCTGGTAGTTGGTCTGCCAATCGGGGCCTTCGGAGGCCATCTTTTCGCCCGGCAGCGACTGCACAATGCCGTAAGCGCCGCTCGAGGCGTTGGTGGCAGTGGTCCGCCAATCGGATTCCTTGTTCCACAAGGTCATCAAGGAGGACATTTCGCCCTGGCCCCACCCGTAGGAGGAAAGCATGCTCGCGGCGTAAGCCTGGGCGCCGGCGGGGTCATCGACGGCGACATGCACAGCCGGGGCTGCCGGAGCGGGAGGTGCCACGGGAGCGGCCGGTGCGGCAGCCTGGGGTGCGACGGCGGCAGGAACGGGAGCGGGTGCCTGCGCCGGAGCGGTGCTCGGCTTGGCACTCTCGCTAGCCGATGGCGTGGCGGTGGCGGACGGCGTCGCGTTGTGCTCTGCAACCGCGCGCGATTCGGCCGTGCGGCTCATGTCCTGGGCACTGATGGCTTGACCGGCGGCCTGGGTGGCGGCGCCTGCCCCGAGGAACACGGCTACGACGCCGGCAACAACTGCCATGCGCTGGCTGGTGCCTAGGTTGGCGGCGGCTCGCCTCAGGGTGGAACGGGACTTGTTTTTCCGGGCAGTTTCGCCGCGGTGGCGCGCAACAGGGCGCGACTGATTCTTGGAACCAGACATGGTGATTGCCTCTCGACGCCTGCGGAGTTAGCTGTCGGATTCGGATGAGGTCATCCGGCCGTGGCCACTGGGAATCGTGGCGGTACGGCTTCACCCCTAGGGCTGGCTCAACATGAGCGTTTGCCCGGAGACCTGGGTCCCCCGTCTCTGCCTGGAGTTTGGGCACCGGGGAGTGGCAGAGCTCGGCGCCTACCCGGCGGTGGCCGGAATGATCCCGCGCACCCATTCGACGGTACAGGAGGACTCCGGTTAAGTCACATTTAGGTAACGGAGATCACGATGCCGGTGCGCCGACTTGCGCTTGCCACGCTCCGGCGTCGCGGTCTTCTCGGCAGACCTTCAGGCCGTCACGGTTCTGAGCGCTGGAAGCCGCACGGCAAACTCCGTCCGGCCGGGACGCGAGGCCACCTCGACGGTGCCTCCATGGGCATGAACGATCGATTCCACGATCGACAGGCCGAGCCCGGACGTGCCCTCGGAACCGGAACGGGCGGCGTCGGCACGGGCAAAGCGCGAGAAGATCCTGCCTTGGAATTCAGGCGGAATGCCGGGCCCGTTGTCGGTCACGGTGACAACGGCGCTGCCATCGGCCGAGCGCATGACTCCCGTGACTACCGTGGTTCCCGCCTCAGTGTGCTTGCGGGCGTTGGAGAGCAGATTCGCCAAAACCTGGTGGAGCTGCGTAGTGTCGCCGCGGACCGTGAGGGGCTCATCCGGGAGCTTGAGCTGCCAGATGTGCTCGGGGGCCATGACTTTTTCGTCGCTGACGGTTTCGATCACCAACTGCGTGAGATCCACATCGGTGAACTCGGGGGCCTTCCCTTCGTCCAGCCGGGCCAACAAGAGGAGGTCCTCCACGAGGGTGGTCATCCGTTCGGACTGGCTTTGCACCCGGCCCAGCGACTTGCGGCCGTCCTCGGTGAACGTCTCCGTCATGCGCAAGAGCTCGGTGTAGCCGCGGATGGCGGTCAGCGGAGTGCGCAGCTCGTGTGAGGCGTCGGCCACGAACTGGCGCACCTTTGTTTCGCTTTGCTGGCGCGCCTCTAGGGCGCTGGACACGTTGTCCAACATCAGGTTCAAAGCATGGCCGACGCTTCCCACCTCGGTGCCGGGGTGGGCCGCCGACGCCGGGACGCGCACCGCGAGGGCCACCTCGCCAGCGTCGAGCGGAAGCTTCGACACCTTCGTGGCGACGTCCGAGAGCTGCTCCAAGGGGCGCATGGTGCGGCGGATCAGCACGGTTCCGGCCAGCCCGATCAGGACCAGCCCGCCCAAGGACACCAGCACCATGGTCCACACGAGCGAGGCCTCGGTGTCCTCTTTCGAGGCGAGCGGCAGGCCCGTGATGACAACATCGCCGTAAGGAGTTTCAGTGGCAACCAGCCGGTAACCGCCGTTGGAAAGGGTCCGATCAACCGGGTGGCCATCGTGGGGGAGAGCCAACAGGATTCCGGCATCGTTGGGCGACAAGGACGTACGGGTGGCATCGGAGGACAAGAACCCGGCGCTGCTCACCTGGCTGCCAAGAATACGTGCATTCAGCGTGCCGATGCTCTGGCCCCGGGCGTCCAGAGGATCTGGGCGTCCATTCGGATCACCTATGGGCGGGCGGCCATGGGAAGCCTGCATCAATTGCTGGTCGAGCTGCTTCGTGAGGAACACGTCCATGGAGGCGTAGCTGACCACGCCCACGGCTCCGCAGATGGCCACCAGGAGTGCCATGGAGACCAGGATCAGGCGTGTGCGCAGGTGCCAGGTTGAAGGATCGAACCATTGATGATCGGTCTGGCGGGGGATACCCGAGAGTGCGGACATTCGGCGTCCCGGGCTATTCGGCGGGCTTGATGACGTAGCCGGCACCGCGCACAGTGTGGATCATGGGCGGGTGGTTGGCTTCGATCTTCTTGCGCAGGTATGAGATGTAGAGCTCCACGATGTTGGCTTGGCCGCCAAAGTCGTAGTCCCACACGCGGTCCAGTATCTGGGCCTTGCTGACCACGCGCTTGGGATTTTCCATGAGGTAGCGAAGGAGCTCGAACTGGGTTGCCGTGAGCTGGATGTCTTCGCCCCCGCGGGTGACCTCCCGGGTGTCCACGTTGAGGGTCAAGTCACCCACAACCAGCTCGGCTGTGTCCATCGCGGCAACGCCCGAACGCTGGACCAAGCGATGCAGCCGCAACAGGACTTCCTCCATGCTGAACGGCTTGGTGACATAATCGTCCCCGCCGGCGGCCAACCCGACGATGCGGTCCTGAACGTCGTCCTTCGCAGTGAGGAAGAGCGCAGGAACCTCAGGCGCAAAGGCGCGGATCCTGCCCAGCAGCTCAACGCCGTCGAACCCTGGAAGCATCACGTCCAGCACCAGGACATCCGGCCGGAAGTCCTTGGCGAGCTTGACCGCCGCTGGACCGTCGCCGGCCACGGCCACCGACCAACCCGCCATGCGGAGGCCCATGCTCATGAGCTCGGCGAGGCTGGGTTCGTCGTCCACCACAAGGGCGCGGATGGGGGAACCGTCCGGGTGGCTGAGCTGGGGAAGGTTGTTTGTCATGGAGTGCGAGGATGCCATGGGACAACTCTCCAATCTGCCGGTTTGCCGGTGCTTTGCCAATGCTGTGAGCACCCTGTGAGTCTCAGCCTAGCCACCTGTCCAAAGGTTGTGCCGGTTCGAGGAGGGGCGGCGTCGGATTCTGCTGGATCACTCCTTGGTTCAGCCAGTCGATCCGCGCGATCACTGGCCCTGGCACAAGCTCGCCGCGAATGATCCAGCAGAATCCGACGCAACACTGCCGCAGGTCACAGGAAGGCCTGCAGTGCGGCACAGCCCGCACACAGCAAAGCGGCTGACGCTGTTTGGGACAAGGAAAACTACGACCCAAACAGTCCCGACTTCGATGGAGAACACCATGGATCAGCAAAACAACCCCTCCGTACCTGGGGCCGTACCTGGGGCCGTACCGGGGGCCGTACCGGGGAATGAGCAGCAGCAGCCTGTGATCCGGCCCCTTGATGATTCCGGACAGCCTTTGGCCGGGGAGCCCGCCGCTGGGTGGGGTGCGCCGCCGCAGCCGCTTAACCAGCAGCCGCTTAACCAGCAGCCGGGACAACCGGCGGCCGGCTGGGGTGCCCCGCCGCAATACACCCCCGGGCAGCCCCGTCCCTCGTTCTTCAAGAACTGGACCCTGAAGAAGGGGCTCGTCGTCGGAGGGGTCGCCGTCGTCGTCGCTGCGGCGGCCGGAGCGGGTGCATACGCTGCTGGAAATGGAACTGCTGCTGATACCGGCAATGCCCTTGGACCCGGTGCCGCGGGACAGGCCGGGCAGAACGCCCAGGGCGGATTCGGTGGCCCGGGTGGCACGAACGCCGGCCCGGGCGGCCTCGGTGTGGGAATGGGCGGCCTGAATGCGGCCATCCATTCTGAGTACGTGGTTCTCCAAAACGGTAGCTACGCCACCATGGCGGGGCAGCTGGGCTCGGTCACCGACATCTCGGCGAACTCCATGACCGTCAAGAGCGAGGATGGATTCACCCGAACCTACGTCCTTGGAACGGACGTTGTGGTGGCGGAGGGCGTGCGGCAACGTGGAAGTGGAACCAGCGGCACCACCCTGACCCTTGCCGATGTGAAATCCGGATCCAGCGTGAGGGTCACCGCGCTCAAGGATTCCGATAAGTACACGGCCCAGTCCATCCAGATCGTGACTGCCACGACCTCGACCACCACCCAAGGGACCGGCACCACCAACTAATGATGGGTGCTCCACCTGTCCGTCCTGACCCTCTTTGCCGCGCTTTGGCCTCAGAACGGCGCGATTCGCCGCGTCGCAAGCGCTTTCCGAAGGCAAAGAGGGTCAGGACGGCGTCTCCGCTGGGGCGATTGCAAGGCCCCTAGCAGACGATTTGCCGGAAAATTTTCATGAGACGCAGATTCGGGATTGGACAAGGGTTGTTTCATATCTCGAGATTCAAAGGCAAGCGCGTGACGTGACTTAAGATTCAAAAATTGGCACATCTATCAAATTATCTTCGAATATTGCGTTCCAGACGGCCATTGTGACGAACGAGAATGGGTCACATTTGGACATGCTTGAATTGTGACATGCGGCACAATAGTGCGATTCGTCTCAAAATGTGGACGGTTTGATCCTTTGTTACTTGCAAGTTCCCTTTGTTACGTTGCACACTTCAAATGTGAACAAGAACTCAACAGCATCTGCAGCCGCAGCGATCGGACCCAGCACACCCGCTGGTTTTTCGATGAGCTGTTGTCGAATGCATGCCTAACTTTCGACCCCAAAAAGTTTCAGGCATTCGCCCCCTGCCCAGCGTCGGGCGCCCCTCCCCATCTCATTGCGGGGATCAGACCAGCATTCGAAGCCGCGATGACGGCTATTCACTTTGAGGTAAGCAATCCATGTCAGTTGCATCCGGATACGTCCACATCTCCGTCCGTAACGCCAACAAGGCTGCGTCGAACGCCGGCCTTCGTCCCGGCTTCGGCAACCGCCCGGCCTATGCCCAGCCTGCACCACAGGGCGGCAGCCAGGCGCCCGGTTACGTGCCCCAGGGCTACAACCCCAACTCTTACGGCCAGCTCCGCGCCGTTCCCGCCAACGAGGCCTCGCCGATGACTGCACCCACGCCTGTCTTGGCTCCCGCCGACCGCGCCATCCGCCCCGTTGCCAACGACAATGTGGCCCGTGGGTTCGTGCTCTACATGGGCATCGATGAAGACACCGCGGCGGCTGCCGGAACATCCATCGCCAAGCTTGCCCAGGAAATCCGTGCCTACGCACAGTCCCTCGTTTCCGGCGCCGAAAGCTACGCCGCCGTCGCGGTAGCCCCGGCCGGCGCGCCGGGTTCGGCGCTCGACGTAGTCCGCTCGACTTTCGGTGACCCGACCGTTGGCAACCGCCAGCGTTCCGAGGCGCTCCGCCCGCAGCCGGCACAGGAGGCTCGCCCGTCCGGCGTCTTGATCGACCTGGCCCGCCGCGAAGTGCACCTCGACGGCGAATCCCTGAACCTCACGTTCAAGGAGTTCGAGCTCCTCAACTACCTCGTCGAAAACGGCACCCGCACTGTGGGCCGCGATGAACTCCTCGAGGGCCTGTGGCGCAACGCCGAAGAGGTCCCCAACGAGCGCACCATCGACGTCCACATCCGGCGCCTCCGCTCCAAGCTCGGCCGCCTCGCGAACACCGTCCGCACCGTGCGCGGCCAAGGCTACCGCTTCTACGAGCACCCCGAGGTCATTGTCTGGGCCGCTCCGGAATACTCGATCTAGTCTCCACCCGCTCAAGGCGCCCGCTCCCTGTCTAGGGGGCGGGCGCCTTAGCGTTCCTGGCCAACCCAACTAACTCGCAGTTGTTGTCGTTTACGCGCCCCAAAACGACAACTAGTGCCAGTCAGTTGGGATAGTAGGGTGGGGGGATGAGCGAGCACCACATCAAACGGCTGGTGATCATGCGGCATGCGAAATCGGACTGGCCTGTCGGGGTGCCGGATCATGAACGGCCCCTTGCAGAGCGTGGCCACCGGGAAGCGCCACTTGCCGGGAAATGGCTCCTGAAACACCATGTGGTTCCGGACTTTATCCTGTGTTCGTCCGCGCTGCGTACCCGCCAGACCTGCACTTGGGTATGCAGCGAACTGGGGGACAAGGCGCCGACGCCGAAACTCGAGGACGGCCTGTACGCCGCCTCCGCGCAGCGCATGCTGACCGTCATCAATCACGTGCCGGAGACCGTCACCACGCTCATGATTTTCTCGCACATGCCGGGTGTGCAGGACCTCGCCATGCACTTGGCGTCCCGCGACTCGGACCACGACGCCTACATGGACGCCGCCACGCGCTATCCGACCAGTGCCATGACAGTGATGGAACTGGAGAAGCCCTGGGCCGAACTTGATGGGCAGGATGCACGCCTGACCCACTTCGCTGTTCCTCGCCCAAAGTAGTAGTCCGAGCTAGTCCACGTCGAGATCCGCGGCTACGTCCTGCAGCAATCGCACAACGTGGCGGATGCTGGGGCTGGCCGTCATGGTCTTCCGGTACACGATTCCCACTTGGCGTTGCTGCATCGGGTTGGCCACGGGCACCGCCACCACCCCGGCGGGGAGCCCGGGCCGGCCAAGCCGGGGGACAAGCGCCACCGCGACGCCCTGCTGGACCATGGCGATATGCGTGGAAAAGTCGGGATCGTAGACGCGGATGTCCGGTACCCGCCCCAGGCCCGCGAGGATCGCCAGCAACGCCTCATTGCAGATGGCGCCAGCGGGCGTGCTGATCCAGCGTTCGCCCACCAGGTCGGAAGGCTCGACGGCGGTACGCCCGGCCAGTGGGTGCGCTGAGTTCAACAGGACGTCGGCGGTGTCCAGGCAGAGGTCCTCGTGAACCATGTTCTCCGGAATGACCAAGGGTACCGAGTGCCAGTTGTGCACGACGCCGAGATCGGCTTCCCCGGTTGCGACCCTCTGGACGGCCTCCCGTGGATCCTCGGCCACCACCCGGATCTCAAGCCCGGAGCCCGCCGCGGCCGAAGAGCCCGCCGAAGAGCCGGCCGTATCCCGGGCGGAGGCCGCCGAACCTGATCCATCCAGTTTCCCGAGCAATGGCCCCACCAACCCGCGGCACGCCGTGGAGAATGCCACCAGCCGCAGCACGCCGCTCGGTTTCGCGGGGTCGGCAAGCAGGGTGGCCTGCAGTTCTTCCAGCTCTCCCAGGATGCGCCGTCCGTATTCGGCCAACGCCATGCCCCGATCCGTCAGCAGCACGCCGCGGCCGTGGCGCTCCAGGACGGTCACGCCGCTCTGCTTCTCCAGTTTCTTGATCTGTTGGGAGACCGCCGAGGGACTGAACCCCATGGCTTCCGAAGCGGCAACCACGGAGCCTTGCTGTTCCACTGCTACGAGGGCCCGCAACGCTGCAATTTCAATCATGAAGCAAACGTACATGATTTGACGCACAATTCAACGCTGGTGCTTCATCCACTTGGCTGTCAGAGTTGAATCGTGAATATCCGCCACTCAGCACTCGCCGTCCTTGTCGCCGTCTTTTGGGGCCTGAATTTCGTCGCGATCGACTTTGGACTCCACCCCGGCAACGGGAGCGGAGGCGCGGCTGACGTGCCGCCCCTGCTGTTCGTCGCCATCCGCTTCGTACTGGTGGTGTTCCCTTGCATCTTCTTCGTCCGCAAACCGGACGTCAGCTGGAAGGCGATCATTGGCGTCGGGCTCTTCATGAGCGCTGGGCAGTTTGGCCTGCTCTACCTGGGCATGGCTCTCGGCATGCCGGCCGGACTCGCTTCCCTGGTGCTGCAAGCGCAAGTGCTCCTGACGGTGCTGTTGGCTGCGCGGTTCCTGGGGGAGCGACCCAGCAAACGCCAACTGGCGGGGGTGGTGTTGGGTGTCGCCGGGCTTGCCCTGGTGGCGGTGGGTCGCAGTTTGGTGGCCCCGGTGGTGCCGCTCATGATCGTTCTCGCCGCCGCGTTGTCCTGGGCTGCCGGCAACATCATCGCGCGCAAGGCCAAGGCGGCCTCTGGCCTGGGGCTCGTGGTCTGGTCCGGTGCCGTGGTCCCATTGCCGCTCGCGGCCTTGTCGCTGATCGTGGACGGTCCGGCGGCCGTCGTCGGGACCCTCACCAACCTGCAACCGGCAACCATCCTCAGCGCCCTCTACACGGCGGTGTTCGCCTCATTAGTGGGCTACGGCATCTGGAACCGGCTGCTCAGCCTCTACCCGAGTTCGGCGGTGGTGCCATTCACGCTGTTGGTCCCGGTGGTGGGAATGACCGCGGCGTGGCTCCTCATCGCAGAGGTCCCGACGACGGCGGAACTGGCCGGCGGTCTGCTTCTGCTTGGCGGTGTGGCGACGGCGGTGTTGCAGCAGCGCGCCAAGCCCAAAGTTCCGGCGGCCGAAAATCGTCAGCGCTTGGACGCGGGCTTGCGCTGAGCTGGCGATCCCGCAATAGGGGATCCCGACGTCGGGCGCTTGGCAGGGGTTGCCGGCGTCCGGGGAGCGGGGCGTTTCACAACCCCCGACGCCGGACGGGCCGCAGGCCGTTGGGCCGGACGGCCCGCTGAGGCAGGGCGCTGGACCGCGCGGGGTGCCTGCCGAGCAACCGGTCGGGACGCCGGAATTGGGCGTCCCTTGCGGGAACTTCGGGATGGCCACACAGCCCCCACGAACAGGACCAGCAGGGAACCGCAGCCCGAAGCCGCCGCGAGGTAGAAGTAGATGTCCGAGTCCTTGGTGCTCACCGCGCTGCCCAGGGCATTCTCGTCCTGGTTGAAGGCGAGGCCCCACATGCGCAGGAACGCGATTCCGAACGCGATGAACAGGATCGATGAGATGGCTCCGAGAACCAGCATGAAGTAGCGGCGGCGGGTGAAAACCTCGGCGACGCACGCCAAGTAGCCGAGCGCCAAGACCCCCAGGAAGGTGTACATCACGGTTTCCTCAAGGGTGATGGCGAGGAGCACCAGCAAACCAGCGGACACAACGGCAGAGATGATCGCGAGCTTTCCACTGTTCCCCATGTGACGCATGGGATTAATCATCCCTGACCGTCCGGCATCGCCACGCTCGCTTGGCGCAGCAGTTGCCATACCGTTACCGCAGCACGTAGCCGCGCATGATGGTCATGATGGCCGCTATGCTCTGCTCCCGGGTGCGCTCCGGGTTGTACGTCTGCCGGTCCAGGCCCACCACGAAGATCGCTCCGAACATTGCCGCTTCGAGGCTGCCCCGGGCAATGCCGGTATCCACCGTGTACGTGGTGGCGACCTTCTCGATCGCAGCGCCGATCACAGCCAACAACTCGCTGCGGAGCTCGACAAAGAGCTTGCCCCATTCGCTGGGCGTCCGCCAGTTCTCGCTGATCCAGAGGCGCGCGAAGGATGGGTAGTCGTCCATGAAGTCCATGGCCTGGCCGAGCATGGCTTCCATGGCCTCGAGCGGATCGGCGTGCAAGCCTTCGATGGTCTGGAGCCGGCCGAGCATGATGTCCACTCCATGGCGCAACAACTGTGCGATCAGATCGGATTTGCTGCCGAAGTTGTAGTAGACCGTTCCCTTGGATACCCCGGCTGCGGCCGCGATCTCGTCCACCGTGACGCCTGCTGCGCCGCGCTCGCCGATCAGTTCCATGGATGCGTCGAAGAGGCGCTGCTTGGTCGCGTTGGTGCGGGCCGGACGGAGCTTCTTTTCCGAGGGCTCAAGGAAGTCCGGGTCTTGCATGCTCATACCGCGATCTCCGGCTTCAGGGTCTTCAGGGTCCAGGTCTTGTGCTTACGGACGGCCAGTGTGGAAAGCGCCGCCCCCAGCACAGTGTAGCCAAGCAGCCCCAGGACAATCGGCCAGATCATGGAGAGGTCGCCACCGTAGATCAAGTGCCGCATGCCCGTCACCACATATCCCATCGGCATGATCTCGTGCACCACGTGCAAAGGCATGGGAGTGGTTTGCCACGGGAACGTTCCGCCGGAAGATACCAGCTGCAGGACCAACAGGATCAGCACCACGAACTTTCCAGGAGTCCCCAGCAAAGCCACGATGCCCTGGATGAGGGCCGTGAACGCCATGACCGCAGCCAGCATGAACAACCACATCATCACCGGGTGCGCCGCATTGAGACCAAGCCCCAGGTCCACCACGAGGGTGAGGATGCTGGCCTGCAGGACGGACACCACGAAGAACGGGAGCCAGCCGCCGACGGCGATTTTCCACGAGGGAGCGTTCGAGGCCAAGGCCCGCTGGGTGATGGGACGCATCGCCTGGACCAGCATGAACACGCCGATCCAGAGGGACAACGTCAGGAAGAAGGGGGCCAGGCCTGCGCCGTAGGACCCTGCCTTGGCTTGGGAAACATTGTTGACCGCGACCGGGTCCGCGATCACCTTGGATACTTCGCTCTTTTGGGCGTCGTTGGGGTTCGGGACTTTCCCTGCGCCCTTGGCCAACTCGCTCGCCAGGGTGCGGGATCCGTCTGCGGCCGTCGCGGCGCCGCTCGCTAGTTGCGCTGCGCCGTCGTCGAGCTTTGCCGCACCGTCGGCGAGAGCCGCAGTGCCGTTGACGGCAGATTGTTCGCCTGCCGCCAAGCTGGCAGCGCCCGAGCTGAGCCGGTCCGCCCCGGCCGAAGCCTGGCCGATGGCGCCCGTCAGGGCAGGTGTGGCGCCCGCAAGTTTGGCGGCACCGGCACTGACCGCGGCCGAGCCATTGGAGAGTTGCTGGATCTGCGCGGCATCCGCCGAGAGCTTGGCCTTGGCAGCCGTCACGGGGGTGGATGCGCCGGCGGTGTCGAAGTCCGCCAGGATCTTGTTGGCCTGATCTTGGGTGATGACACCACTCGCCACGAGTTTCTGGGTGCTGCCTACCACGCGGTCGCGCGCTCCGGCGTCGAACGCTGAAAGCTGCCCGACGACGTCCTGGACCTTCGCGTTCAGCTGCGCGTTTCCGGCGGCTACTTGAGCGGCGCCGTCGGCGAGCTTTTGGGAATCAGCCGGGAGGGACGCGGTCTTGTTCTTCAGCTCGGCGAGTCCGGCGCTGAGCTGCCCGGCGCCGTCGTTCAGCTGATTGGCGCCGTCGCGCAGCTTGTTCTGGCCCGCAAGGAGGTCGGACGCGCCGCTACTGAGCTTGCTAGTGCCGTCGTGGAGGGTGGCCGCGCCGTCACTGAGCTTCCCGACGCCATCGGCCAGTTGGGAGGCGCCGTCGGACGCTTTGACGATGGAGGCATGGATGGTGCCGAATCCTGTGAGCAGTTGGTTGGCGGTTTCCTCGCCCACCTCCTTGGCCACGGTGGAATGAACAGCGGTGGTGAGCTTGTCCACGATGGTGCTGAGAAGGTAGTTGTTCGCATCGTTGGTGGTGACGTTGAGCATCGCCTGGTTAGCGGCGTCGAAGCTGCCCGGTGAGACCAGGTTGGCCGAAAAGTCCTTCGGAATTTTCAGGGCGAAGGCGTACTTGCCTGATTCAACCCCGGCATCGGCCTCCGCCGTGGTGGTCACCCGCTGCCAATTGAAGACATGGCTCTGCACGAGGCTGTCGGCAACCTTCTTGCCCGCTTGCAGTTCGGGGCCGTCGGCCGGCTTGGCTCCCGCGTCCTCGACGACCAGCGCGGCGTCGATCTGGTTGAGGTTGCCGTAAGGATCCCAGTTCGCGTACAGGTACACGGCTCCGTAGAGCAGGGGCACCATGGTCAGGGCGAGGATGGTCAGCTTAGGCAGAAGCCCGCCGGTCATGCGCTTGAGTTCGGAGCGGGCCAGCCGCAGAACAGTCACTTTGCGGTCCTTTGCAGGGTTTCGGGTACTTCTTCGAGATATTCCGGAAGGTTGTCGAGGGGTTCGGCGGGTTCCGCGGTTGCAGCGGTGTAGGTGACCGAGTTGCCGATCACCGCGGCCGGGCCGTCCCAGGTGTCCGGGAGGGCAGAAACGACCGCGACGACGGCGAGCGGCCGCCCGGCGTCGTACGCCAACTGCTCAAGGCGCGTGAGCCAGTCCGCGGTGTTCGCGCTGTGCCGGTCCGGGGAGTCGAGCACCAGGAGATCGAGGGCGGGGTCCGCGAGGGCCAGGGCCGTGAGCAGTTCGAGGCGCCGGTCCGCAGGGAGCTGCTCAATCCACAGCCCGGCGATGTCCTCGAAGCGATTGACCTTGAGCCACGGCTTGCTGAGGAGCGCGCCACGGTAGCGGCGGGGGATGAGGGAGAGGTCTTCGGTGACGAGGTCGCGGACGCTCAAATGCTGCTCGGGTTCGTTGACGCCGGGGGAGTCAATCAGGGCGCTCGCTGCCCGGACTTCCTTGGTCTTGGCTGAGTTGTCCCAGCTCAGGGAGCCATTGCTGGGTTTCATTCGGCCGCTCAGCGCTAGCGCCAAAGCCGTGCGCTGGTCCTGGCCGTCGCCGCTTACGAGGAGGAGCTCCCCGCGCCGGGCTTCGAGGGATGTGGGAGGAAGGAGATCGTCCCGGCGGCCGTCGATCTGGAGTTGCTGTACGGACAGCACAGTTGGACCTTTCGCAGAAGCTGTATTCTGCTCCAATCGTAACTGAACTGACCGGTCAGTTCAAATAGACCTCAATCACAGCCCGTACTTCTCCAGAAGCCGCAGCCACACCTCGCTGATAGTGGGGAAGGACGGCACTGCGTGCCACAGCCTGTCGAGCGGGACTTCACCCACAATCGCGATCGTGGCGCCGTGCAACAGCTCAGCCACGCCGGGTCCGGCAAACGTTGCCCCAACCACTACCTTCCGGTCCTCGTCCACCACGAGTTGTGCCCAACCTTCGTAATTTTCCGAATGCAGCTGAGAGCCGGACACGTTGATGGGGAGTTCCACCGAGCTTGCGTTGATGCCCTTTTGTAGCGCCTGCTTGAGGTTCGGACCCACGGATGCCACTTCCGGATCCGTGAACACCACGCTGGGGATCGCGTATTCGTCAGCCGTTTTTGCCAAGGCGCTCCAGGGTTTCGGGGTGCCGTGGAGCGTTCCGTTGGCGCGGGCCACGATGGCGTCGCCGGTGGCCCGGGCCTCGTACTTGCCCTGATGGGTGAGGAAGACCGATCCCGCGGCATCGCCGGCTGCGTAGAGCCACAGTCCGCTGGTGCCGTCGCTGGCGGCGCCCTCAACCAGGCCGCTCGAATCCGTGGTGAGGCGCAAAGCTTTGCCTTCTTCGGCGTCGAGCCCTACGTTCTCGAGCCCCAAATTGTCCAGGGCCGGCCGCCGACCAGTCGCCACTAGCAACTGGTCGGAGTTCAAGACTGTCCCGTCGCCGAGTGTGACGCTGAAGGCATGGTCCGGGTTGTATTCGACGAGCGTGGTGTCTGTCCCAAGGTGGAGATCGACGCCGTCGGCCCGGAGTCCTGCCGCAACCAGATTGGCGGCTTCCTCGGGGAACGCGCTCAGCAGCCGGCCTCGGGCAACGATAGAAACCGACGAGCCCAAACGGGCAAACGCCTGGGCAAGCTCGACACTGGCGACACCGCCGCCCAGCACGATGAACCGCTTGGGGATTTGCTGCGCCGAGGTGGCGCCGCGGGTTGTCCAGTAGGGGACGTTGCGCAAGCCGTCGATTTTCGGGATGAGTGGGGTGGATCCGGTGGCCACCACAACGGCGTGGTGGGCCTTGAGCGAATAACTGTTGCCATCCTTGCCGTCCACTTGGACTTCGCGGGGGCCCGTGATGCGCGCTCGGCCCCGGATGAGTTCGATGCCCGTGTCCACGAGCCACTGCACTGCGCCGTCATCCTGCCACTTGTTGGTGAAGTAGTCGCGGTATTTCAGGACAGGCTCGGCATCAAGGACCTTCGTGATGGAGTCCGATGCTCCGGGCACTGATTGGGCGGTGTGCAGGGCAGTTCCAGGCCGGAGGAGCGCCTTGGACGGTATGCAGGCCCAGTAGGAGCATTCCCCGCCGACCAGCTCAGCTTCCACAATGGCCGCGGTAAGGCCGCCCCGGACCACTCGGTCTGCAACGTTTTCCCCCACCGCTCCAGCGCCGATCACAATGACATCGAACTCCCGGATATTCTCCTCAGCCATGGGAGAAGCCTACGCCCGGACGCAGGCCGGGATCAGGGACCCGGCGACGGATTCTGCTGGATCACTCCTCGGAGCGAAATCGCACGGCCCGTGTTTGCGCGGGTCTTTTTTCGCGGGATCCGAATGATCCAGCAAAATCCGACGTCTTTGGCCTCAGTCAGGCGTGCATCGCGCCCTTGAACCAGCCGGTGATGCTGGCCGGATGCGTGATGGCGGTGCCGACGACGACGGCGAACGCACCGGCGTCACTGGCCTGGCGGGCCTGTGCTGGGGTATGGATGCGGCCCTCGGCGATGAGCGGCTTGCCTAGTCCGGCGCCGGCGATCTCCGCGAGAAGCGCAAGATCGGGGCCCTCTGTCTTAGGACGATCCCCGGTATACCCGGCCAGCGTCGTGCCGATCAGGTCAGCACCGGCTTCGACGGCGGCCACCGCATCGGCGTAGGAACCGCAGTCGGCCATGACCAAGGCATGCGATTCGGCGTGGATTCCATCAACCGTCTGCTTCAGGCTCAAGCCGTCGGGACGCGGGCGTCGCGTGCCGTCGATAGCAACGACGTGGGCGCCGGCGTTGGCGACGGCGAGGGCGTGCCGGAGTGTGGGGGTGATGAAAACGCCGTCGTGCCCGTCCTTCCAGAGCCCGATCACCGGAACCTCCACAGCGGCGCGGGTGAACTGGACGTCCGCGAGGCCTTGGACGCGGACTGCCGCGGCACCACCGATAACCGCCGACGCCGCCACCTGGCCGGTGGTCCGGGGATCGCGCATGGGCTCGCCCGGGTAAGCCTGGCACGACACGATCAACTGCGAGCGGAGGGCTTCGAGGTCATCGGGGGTCAGGATCATGGGGGTGTCTCCTTGCGAGGTGTGCGGGTGTTTGGGCGTTCGAGTGTCAGTTGAGGACGAGTTTGGCCGCGCCCACAATGGCCGCGGTATTGCCCAGCGACGCGCGAAGCACGGGAATGTCAGCAAGCGGGGCCATGAGCTCTTTGCGCAGGGCGCGTTCCATGGGTTTCCACCAGAAGTCTCCGGCGTCTGCGAGACCGCCGGAGACCACCACCGTTTCCGGATCGAGGATGTTGACGAGCCCACCGATCGCCTGCCCGGCGGCACCGGCACCGACGCCGATTGCCTTGATCGCGGCAGGCCCGCCTTGGCTGTCAGCGGAAGCGGCCCGCGCCAAGGCAAACACTGCACGGGTATCCGGGACATCAGGAGAGCCTCCGAAACGGAGGAAGGACTCATGGATGGCCGGACCGGAGGCGATCGCCTCAACGTGGCCCGACCCGCCGCACACGCACGGGAGCGCCTTGCCCTCGTGATAGGCATACGGCGAAGCAAAATGACCCACGTGCCCGCCCACATAGTGGTGCCCCAACAAAGGAGCGCCGTCCAACACAAAACTGCCGCCAACACCCGTTCCGAAAGCCACCATTAGCGAACTCGAGGACCCGGCAGCCGCCCCACGCCACGCCTCACCAAGAGCATGCGCGTGCACATCGTTGACGGCCATGATCGACCCCCGCGGCAAGCCAAGGAGTTGCGCCAAACCCGCCGTCAACCTGGTCCCAGCCCACCCAAGAATCGCATCAGTTGCGGAAACGACCTCACCATTCACGGCATCGATGACCCCAGCCGAACCAACGCCAACACGCCCGACGTCGATTCCCTCACCCGCCGCCCGCCGCAGGAGCCGCCCCACGAGCCCCGCGGTCGCCCTCAAAATAGCCTCGCCCCCACCCCGATTCAGCGTAGGAATTTGCTCCGAAAACAACACTTCCCCGTCGGCCCCCACAACCCCGGCGGCCGTCTTAGTCCCGCCAAGATCAACCCCGATCACGTACATCATGTTTATCCTCCGGATCTCTGCTGCAGCGGTTGCGCCTGTGGTCAGGTTAGCTGTGGCTGGGTCACGTCTTTGCGGCAGTTTGTCTGTCGTCGGGTTAGTTGTGGCTGGGTCAGCGCGGACCCATCATTTCGCCGGCGCTTAGACACCTCCCGACGCAGTCCTTCGGTCGCTGAGCGACCTACGAACGGCTCTGGTCGGCGATGCGCGCCTACACGAAACAATGCGCCCGCGCTTTGCGCTGATATCCCACCTGACGCTGCGAACTGTCGACTCACCGGTCGACCGCCGCGCCGACTGATGCCGACGTTCCCGAAGCGTGCGGTGACCCGATCGCCCTAGTGTCGGAGGGACGGTTTTGTGTAGTCCCGCATCGCCGACCAAAGCTGCATGGACGTCGCTCAGCGACGGGAATGCGGCGTCGGGAGGTGTCTAAGGGACGGCAAAACTGGCACTGCGACACGACCCGACCACCGCAACAAGATCTGGCGACGGCTCGGAAACCCGCCCCGGCGAGCACAGATCCGAAACTCAGGCGAGAAGAACGGCGCCGCTCCCTAGACCAGCGCGTTGCGCTCGAGGATCGTGCGGATTGCGGCGGTTTCTTCGGCGTTCAGGGGGAGCATCGGGGCGCTCATCGTGTTGGATTCGATGATGCCCATGATTTGGAGGGCGGTCTTGAAGGCGCCTAGTCCTGCTGCGCCGCCGGAGACTCGGCCGTTGGGGGTGTAGACGATGTTGAAGACGTCGGCCAAGCGGTCCTGTTCGGCGGCGGCTGTGGTCCAGTCTCCGGCTTGGGCGGCGTCGAACAGGCGGCGGTAACCGGCGGGGTCCACGTTGCCGAGGCCGGGGACTACGCCCTGGGCGCCGGCGAGGAGGGCGCCGTCCACTACGATTTCGTGGCCCGTGAAGATGTCGAAGTCGGGGATGTCCTTGGCTGCTAGGACGAGTTGGCGGAAGGAGACGTCGTCGCCGGAGGAATCCTTGACGCCTGCGATGACGCCGTCGCGGCCGAGTCGGACCAGGAGGTCGGTGGGCAGCTTGAAGTGGGTGCGGACGGGGACGTCGTAGGCGAAGATCGGCTTGTCCACGGCAGAGTGGATGCTGCGGAAGTGGGTTTCGGTTTCCTGGGCGTTGCCGATGGCGTAGTACATGGAGGTGACCACGATCGCGTCGGCGCCGAGGTCCACAACCTTGCGTGCTTCTTCGATGACGCGGTTGGTGGTTTGTTCGTTGGCGCCCACGATGAGGGGCACCGCGCCGGCGTTCGCGTCGGCGATCGTTGAGACCACCAGTTCGCGCTCTTCGTTGGTCATGTAGGGGACCTCGCCCGAGGAGCCCAACACGAAAAGGCCGGACACGCCGCCGTCGACCAGGTGCTTGGTGACGTTCTTCAGGGACGCGGTGTCAACGCGGCCGTCGGCGTGGCGGGGGGTGATGACCGGGGGGATGACGCCCTGGAACTGAGTAGACACAGAAAACTCCATTGCTTGGATCTGATTTGATTGGATCTGAAAGGGAAAACTTAGGTGTGGAGCAGGCTGGGCGCGGCGCCGAGCAGCTTCTTGGTGTAGTCGTTGCTCGGGTTGTCGAACACCTGCGCGGCCGGGCCCTCCTCCACGATCTGTCCGAAGTACATGACGCAGATGCGGTCGGAGACGTAGCGGACGGTCTGGATATCGTGCGAAATGAAGACCATGCCGAGATTCAGCTGGGTCTTCAGGTCGGACAGCAGGTTCAGGACTTGGGCGCGGACGGAAACGTCGAGGGCCGACGTCGGCTCGTCCGCCACGATGATGTCCGGATCCAAGGCGAGGGCGCGTGCGATCGCCACGCGCTGGCGCTGGCCGCCTGAAACTTGCGACGGCGTGACCTCGGCCGCCGATTGCGGCAAGCCCACGAGGGCCAGCAGTTCCTTGACCTTGTCCGAGCGGGACGCGGTGTTTCCGATGCCGTGAACCTGCAGGGGATCGGTGAGGATGTCCTGGATGGTCATGCGCGGATTGAGTGCCGTGGCCGGGTCCTGGAAGACCACGGATACGGCCCGCCCGAATTCCTTGCGCATGCGCGCATTGCGTTTGACGGCCGGTTTGCCGTGGAAGAGCACCTGGCCCGACGTCGGAGCCTGGAGTCCCACGAGCACCGATGCGAGCGTGGACTTGCCGCAGCCGGACTCACCGACGATGCCGACCGTCTCACCGCGGCTGATGCGGAAGTCCACGCCGTTGACGGCCTTGACGATGTTGGGCCGGAAGAGGCCGCCGGTGCGGGCCCTGTGGTGGACCTTGACGTCTTTGAGCTCGATGACCGGCTTGCCGGTTGAAACGCTCACTTTGCGTCCTCCTTCAGGTGGCTGGCCCAGTAGTGGTCGCGGTCCGCTCCGCCGCCCGCGGGTTCAACAACTGCGAGGACCAATTGCTGGTTCGGATCGGCGTCGGGCCTCAACGAGCGTGCTGCAAAGCGGTCGCCGGCAGCGAAATCGCGCGGCGACGGAACCGTGCCGGGAATCTGGTGGAGGCGGACGGCGTCGGCCTCGATCGACAGGACGGCGCCCAACAAACCGCGTGTGTATTCGTGGCGGGGGTTCTGCAGGAGCTCCGACGCCTGCGCGGATTCCACTACCTGGCCGGCGTACATGACCGTGATCCGGTGCGCCAGGGAGGCAACCAGGGCGAGGTCATGGCTGACGAAGACCATGGCGAAGCCGAGCTGTTCGCGCAGTTCGTTGAGCAGTTCCACTACCTGCTTCTGGACAGTGACGTCCAGGGCGGTGGTGGGTTCGTCTGCCACCACGATTTTCGGTGAGCGGGAGAGCGCCATGGCGATCAGCACGCGTTGGCGCTGGCCGCCGGAGAGCTCGTGCGGATAGCTGGCAAGCGTGCGGACGGGATCGAGTTTCACCATTTCCAGCAACTCGGTGGGGGTCTTGCGGCCGCCGCGTTTGGTCAGCTGGGTCATCTGCTCCTTGATCTTCATGGATGGGTTGAGCGAACTCAGCGCATCCTGGTAGACCATGGCGATCTGTTCGCCGCGCAGGCCCTGGTAGGCCTTGGCGTTGCTGTGCTTCGAGCTGGAATCCAGGAGTTCCTTGCCATCGAAGGTGATGGAACCGGTGATCTCGGCGGTCTTCGGTAGCAAACCCATGATCGCGAGGGACGTGATGGACTTGCCGCAACCGGATTCGCCCACGAGGCCCATGGTTTCCCCTTCGCGGACGGTGAAGGAGACGTTGTCCACGATCGCGATTTCGCCGAAACGCCCGGGGAAGCGGATGGACAGGTTCTTGACCTCGAGCACGTTGCGGGCGTAGGCGGGGACCTGGGGGAGACGGTCGGTGCGCTTGGACTCGATTGAAGCCAGGAGTCCGAGCTCCCGATTCAGCGCCGACATGGGGTCCAGCAGGGCGTGCGGATTCTCTGCTGCGAGCCGCGGATCTTTCAGGACACGTCTATCGTTCAGGACCGACGCCGCGTAGTCCTCTTCGGAGAGGGGATCGCCGCTGGCGGCGCGCACGCCGTCGAGCTCGTGCTGTTCCACAACGGAAGGCTGGGCCACCGACGTCGCGATCTCGGTATCGACGGCGGCGCCGGCCACAGCCGCGGCCGCAAAAGCCGCGGCAGCACCGTCGTCGTCCTTCACGACGGGAGCCTTGCGCAGCTTCGGGTTCACCATGGCGTCGGTGAGGCCCTCGGCGAGGATGTTCAGGGCGAGCACGGTGAGCAGGATGGTGAGACCGGCGAAGGTGGTTGCCCACCAGCCGCCGGACAGGACCAGGTTGCGTCCGTAGGAGATCACGTTGCCCCACGACGGCGCAGGATCCTGGACGCCGGCACCGAGGAAGGACAGCGAGGCTTCGAGGATGATGGCGTCGGCCACCATGACGGTGGCGAAAACCAGCACCGGTGCCGCGGTATTGCGGACAATGTGCTTGAGCAGGATGTAGGCGCGGCCGGCACCCATCACGCGTTCGGCGCGGACGTAGTCTTCACCGTATTGGGAGAGGACATTGGCGCGGACCACACGGGCAAGCTGCGGGGTGTAGATGATGGCGATCGCGATGATGATGGTGGGCACCGAGTTGCCGAACGCGGCCAGGAGTACGGCTGCGAGGGCGATGCCCGGGAACGCCATGAGGATGTCCATGAGGCGCATGATGATCTCGTTGATGGCTTTGCTGGACGTCGCGGCGAGTGAGCCAAGCACGGCGCCGACGACGATCGCGAGGGCCACTGCGCCGAGGCCGATCATGAGGGAAGACTGCGAGCCGTAGAGCAACCGGGAGAAGACGTCGCGGCCCAAGCGGTCGGTGCCGAAGAAGTGGTCTGCGTCCGGCGCTTGCGCTGGAATGAACGTTTCCAGGGGATCGTGCGGCGCGATGACCGGCGCGAAGATCGCTGCGAGGGCGATGATCACGAGGAACAACAGGGCAAAACGCGGTCCCCACGGGAGGGACTTGAAGCGGACGCCCGGGGCGCTGAGCCGTTCAGCAAGTTTGCTGCGCATGGCTATACCGTCCTGATTCGGGGGTTGATGAGCAGGTACAGGAGGTCCACCACGATGTTCACCAAGACGAAGGTGACGGAAATGGTGAGGACCACGCCCTGGACCAGGTTGACGTCCAGGTTGGTGATGCCGTTGAGGATCAGCTGGCCCATGCCCGGAAGGGCGAAGATCATTTCAATCACGACGGCGCCGCCCAGGAGATAGCCCACGCGCAGTCCCAGCACGGTCACCGGAGTGACGAGCGCGTTGCGGAGGACGTTCCTGGAAACCACCTCGCGGTGCGGGACGCCGTTGCCGATGGCCGTGCGGACGTAGTCGCGGTCCAGTTCTTCCACCATGGATGTCCGGACAACCCGGATCAAGGAAGCGGAGACCGGAATGCCGAGCGCGAGGGCCGGGAGCGCCATCGAGTTGAGCCAACCGCCGAAGCCGGACTCCGGCGTCGCGATCCCACCCGAGGGAAACAGCGGGTTGTCACCGAGCGCGAACCACTGGATGAGCAGGATGCCCAGCCAGAAGGACGGGGTTGCGATGGCTGCGATGGAGAAGACCCGGACCAACTGGTCCTGCCACTTGTCACGGTAGAGGGCACCGATGATGCCGAAGACCAAGGACAGGACGACGGCGATGATCACCCCGAGGAAGGTCAGCTGCAGCGTCAGCGGAAAAGCCGAGGCGATCATGCCAGCCACCGACTTGGACGGGGGAGTGGTTACGCCAAGATCGAGCTGAAGGAGCCTGCCTAGGAAACGGAAGTACTGGACGAACAGGGGATCGTTCAGGCCGTTCTCCTGGCGGTACTGCTGCTTGGCTTCCTCACTGGCGGCTTCGCCCAGAGCCGAGCTGGCCTGGTCGCCTGGGGCTGCTTGAAGGACGAGGAAGACCAGAAGCGTGATGCCCAGGATCATCAAGGGCAATGCCGCGAGTCTGCGTCCAAGCAGGCGCAATATCATGACCAATGTGTTCTCCGGTTGCTTTGGTGCGGCCGCTGGGTGGCGGTCTCGCGGGGTCGGCCCAACTAGCTCGCAGTAGTTGTCGTTTTGAGCCGTCTAAACGACAACAAATGCGAGCCAGTTGGGGGCAGCTGGCTGGGAGGTGCGGCTAGGCCGTGCGGCCGACGCCGATGAAGGACAGTCCCGTGGTGGGCAGCGGCTTGAAACCGGAGAGCTTCTTTTCGTCCCACGCGCTGGGGAGCTGGCGGTGGAAGAGCGGGTACAGCGGGACTTCCTCGGAGACGAGATCCACAATCTGGCCCGTGATCTTCTTGGCATCAGCCGGCGCGGCCTGCGAGCCCTTGTCCATCAGATCCTGCAGGGTGGCACTTTCGGGAGTGGTCCAGTAGGCGCGCTTTGTCATCCAAGTGGCGCCCGAGTAGAACCAGCTCAGGAGCAGGTCTGCGTCGTTGCCGAAGACGGAAGGATCACCCGGGGCAGCGACCACCGAGAAGTCGGCCTTGCCTACCCTGTCGGAGTACAACGCGCCGGACTGCAAGTTCTTTGCGGTGACCTTGACGCCGGGGATCTTGTTCCAGGACTCCAGCATCAGCGGGGCAACGTCCTTGACCCACGCGGTGTCTGTGGTCAGCAGCTCGAATTCGAGGTTGCTCACGCCGGCTTGCTTGAGGAGGTCCGCGGCCTTCTGGGGATCGTAGCCGTAGACTTTTTTGGCCTTGACGTAGTCCGGGTGGCCCTCCTGGAAGTACGACGACGCAGCCTTGGCATTGCCGAACAGGGCCTTCTTGATGATGGCGTCTTTATCCAGCCCGTAGTGGAGCGCCTGGCGGACCAGCTTGTTGTTGAACGGCGCCTTCGCGCAGTTGAACATCAGGAACAGGAGACCGAACGACTGCACGGATTCAACCCGCGCCTTGGACTTGAGTCCGTCAACGTCCAGGTAGGGGACGTCTTCGATCGCCTGGACGCGGCCCGACTGGACCGCAGTGACGCGGGCGGCGGCGTCTGAGAGCAACAGCCACGTCATGCCCTTTGCGAGCGCAGGCTTGGGGCCGTTGTAGTCGGCGAATGCTTCGAAGACGATCTTGTCGTCCTTGACGGCCGAGATCAGCTTGTAGGGGCCGGAGCCGATCGGCTTGGCATCGAAGCCCTTCTGGTCAGTGGAAACCAGTGCCTTCGGAACCACCTTCACCACGGAGATTCGCGGTCCGAAGCCGGGGAACGGGTACTTCAACGAGAACTCGACCGTCTTGGCATCAAGCGCCTTGACGTCCTTGATGAATGGAATGAACTGGGAGAACAAGGACTTGTTGGCCGGGTCCATCACTCGGGTGAAGGAGTAGGCCACATCTTCCGTGGTGACCGGGGAGCCATTGTGGAACTTGGCGCCGTCGCGGATGGTCACCTGGTACGTGGTGTCGTTGATCTTCTTGGGGTCGCTGGCGGCGAGTGCGTTGTAGGGCTCGCGGGTGGCCGGGTGGAGTTCCACGAGGCCTTCGAAGACGTGCAGGTTGGCCGCCAGAGGGGTGGCGCCGGAGGAAGTCAGCGGGTCGAAACCCGTGGACAGGGCATAGGAGATGCCTGCCTCGATGGTGAGGTCCTTGTTGACGGCAGCGATGTTGCTCGCTCCGCCCGTAGTGGTGGAGGCAGGACCGCCACATGCTGACAGGGTGGCCGTGAAGGCCGCCGCGGCTCCAACCGCCCCGGTCAGCTTGAGGAAGTTGCGTCGGCTGGCGTCGCTGACCAGCGGCAGTTTGTTAATCGTGTTGCTCATAAGATGCCTCACCATTCAAGTTTTTCTGGTTATCGGATGTAGGACATCCGATGCTCGTAAAGAAAACTGTAAGGGCGGTCACATGAAGTCGTCAAGCGAGATGTGGATCACTGGCGGCCGCGCCGCCAGCTGTGGCGTTGCCGGCGGGCGGCTGCCGGCCGACTGCGGCGCCGTCTACCTTGGCCGCTCAGTCAAAAATCGAGGCGAACATCTATCAAGGAGATGGGACATCCGATATTGTATGTTGCGAAGCACTGTATTCTCGGTGGGCGCTAGGCTCACCTCAACATTAACACCGCACTGATTCCTTGTCCCGGTTCCTGAAAGGGGACCGGCCAGGGATGAGTACTTTTGCAAGGAGAGCCATGACCACTTCCGGTGTCGTTCCGCAGGCGCGGTTCAGCGCACAGGCCCGGCTCAGGGCGCTGCAAGCGGACATTATGGAATTGATCCTTGAGCGCGAGCTTGAGGCGGGTGATCCTTTGCCCACGGAAAACGAACTCTCCATGGCGCTGGGGGTAGGCCGAAACACCCTGCGCGAATCCCTGAAAGTGCTGCAAGCCCTGGGTGTCATCGAGATTCGCCATGGCTTTGGCATGTTCGTCGCGCCCAGCAACTTCGAGGCACTCGCTGACGGCCTGACGTTCCGGGGACGCTTGTCGTTGCGCCACCAGGGCCTTGAGGCGCTGCAGCTCGTCGACGTGCGACAGGCCCTCGAGTCCGGGCTAATCGGCTCGTCCATGGACGTCATGAGTACCGAACAGCTCGCCTTGATCGAGGAAGCCGTCAAGCAAATGGAAGAGCTCGCACACGCCGGCGAGAACTTCGTGGCCGCCGACGCCGAGTTCCACCGACGGCTGTTCGAACCGCTGAACAACGAACTCCTCATCAACCTCATGGGCGTCTTCTGGAAGGTCTACCGGAAGATCCACGTTGAAATCGGCTCCGCCAACGAAGACCTTGTGGCCACCGCGGCGATGCATCGAAGCATCTACACCGCCGTCGCAACCGGAGACAAGACCGCGGCGGCCGAACTGCTCAACCGTCACTTTGACGGAATCCGCCGCCGCATCAGCGAGGCCGTCGCAGCCTAACGCCGAGCATTCGAGCGCAAGGGCCGCCGTCGTACTTTTTCATAAAGTACGACGGCGGCCCTTCTTTTTTTGGCTGTCTCACGGGAGCCTGGGCCGTCCTGACCTTCTTTGGTCTGGGAAAGCGTTTGCGACACGGCGAGTCTCGTCATTCCGGGGCGTTGGCAAACCCGTAGAAGAGCGCGACGTCGGTTTGCCGGCAAGCCGAAGCCGTGGGTAGGCGTCGATTCTGCTGGATCACTCCCCTTGGGGAAGGTCTCCGGCCGCGTGATTCCACGGGTGCCGACGTCTGGCAGCGCCGGTGATCCAGCAGAATCGTACCCGGTCGTACTGGCTTTCACTTGGGCGAGCAGCAGTCGGGGCCGTAGGCGATCGCATCGTCGTCCCCATCTTTGGTTTGAGAAAGCCTGTGCGACACGGCGAGTCCCGTCATTCGCGGAGCAAACTAGGGGAGGGCGGTACGGCAACCAAACCCGAGCCCGGAATCCAACGAAAAAGACCCGCACCGGTCCCGGTGCGGGTCTTCTTTTTGTGCGCCCAGAGGGATTCGAACCCCCGGCCTTCTGTTCCGTAGACAGACGCTCTATCCAGCTGAGCTATGGGCGCATTTTCGTGATTCTCGGGATTTTCAAACTCGTTCCCCCCTCGAACCTCAATAAACTTTACGCGAGATCCCTGTTGGTGCCAAATCGACGTGGTGTAATCTGCCTAACTAGACCGGTCTATGTGACCTTAGTCACTAAAATTGAGGAATCCCCGACGCGGATCCTTGATTTTTAGGGGTTTTGCTCCGAAATGGTCAAGAGATCCCACGTCCGAACCCAGATTGGTCTACTCCGCGACCCCTAGCATTTAGGACACACCACTGAACCCGAGGAAGGGAACCACGATGGGCGATCTGGCGCGACTGCCGCTGCTTGAGAAGGCACCTACTACGCATGCACGTCTGCTGGCCTGGGTGGAGGAAGTAGCCGAGCTGACACAGCCGGACCGCATCCACTGGGTTGACGGCAGCGAAGCTGAAAACAAGAAGCTGACCGACGAACTCGTCGCCGCCGGCACCCTGAAGAGGCTGAACCAGGAGCTCTTCCCCAACTCTTTCGCTGCATTCTCTGATCCCGCGGACGTAGCCCGCGTGGAAGAGCAGACCTTCATCTGCTCCGAGAAGGAGCACGACGCCGGCTTCACCAACAACTGGATGGCTCCGGCCGAGATGAAGCAGAAGCTGCGCGGACTGTTCGCCGGCTCCATGCGTGGCCGCACCATGTACGTCATTCCGTTCGTCATGGGCCACCTGGATGCTGAAGACCCCAAGTTCGGCGTCGAGATCACCGATTCCGCCTACGTTGTTGCCTCGATGCGCATCATGGCCCGCATCGGCACCGACGTCCTGGAACGTATCACCCAGACCGACGCGTTCTTTGTCCCTGCACTGCACTCCCTGGGCGCTCCGCTGGAAGCCGGCCAGGCAGACGTTGCGTGGCCTTGCAACCCGGACAAGTGGATCGTGCACTTCCCGGAAGAACGCTCCATCTGGTCGTTCGGCTCGGGCTACGGCGGCAATGCCCTCCTTGGCAAGAAGTGCTACGCCTTGCGCATCGCGTCTGTCATGGCCCGTGACGAAGGCTGGCTGGCCGAGCACATGCTCATCCTGAAGCTGACTTCGCCTGAGCAGAAGACCTACTACATCTCTGCGGCGTTCCCCTCCGCTTGCGGCAAGACCAACCTCGCGCTGCTCGACCCCACCATCAAGGGCTGGAAGGTGGAGACCCTCGGCGACGACATCACCTGGATGCGCTTCGGCAAGGAAGGCGAACTCCGTGCGGTCAACCCCGAGGCCGGCTTGTTCGGCGTCGCTCCCGGCACCGGTTGGGGCACCAACCCCAACGCCATGCGCGCCATCGCCAAGGGCAACAGCATCTTCACCAATGTTGCTTTGACCGACGACGGCGGCGTTTGGTGGGAGGGCATGACGGAGGAAACTCCGGCGCATCTGACTGACTGGCAGGGCAACTCGTGGACCCGGGGCTCCGACAAGCCTGCGGCACACCCGAATTCCCGCTTCTGCACGCCGATCGACCAGATCGACATGCTCGCCGAGGAGTACTTCAGCCCCGAAGGTGTGGAACTCTCCGCGATTCTGTTCGGCGGGCGCCGCAAGACCACCATCCCGCTCGTCACCGAGGCCCGCGACTGGTCTAACGGCATCTTCATGGGTTCCACGCTGTCCTCGGAGACCACCGCTGCTGCGGCCGGTGCCGTCGGCGTCGTGCGTCGCGACCCCATGGCCATGCTGCCGTTCATCGGCTACGACGCAGGTGACTACCTGAACCACTGGGTGAACCTGTCCGCCAAGGCGAACTCACTTGGACAAAACCGACTGCCCAAGATCTTCCTGGTCAACTGGTTCCGCCGCACTGCCGAGGGTGGCTTCGCATGGCCCGGCTTCGGTGACAACGCCCGTGTCCTCAAGTGGGCCATTGAACGCCTCGAAGGCAAGGCCGACGCGGTCGAGACTCCCATCGGCTTCGTTCCGACCGGCGAGTCCATCGATCTCGAAGGCTTGGACATGACCCCCGCCGAGGTGGAAGCGGCAGTTCGCGTCGACCCCGCCGAGTGGAAGACCGAACTGGCATCGATCGAGGAATGGTACGCAAAGTTCGGCGATTCCCTGCCGGCCGCGCTGTTGTCCGAACTCGAAGGCCTGAAGTCCCGCCTGGCCTAGACCACCAGTCCCCGTAAGACGGCGGTCCCGCACCTTGCGCTCAAGGTGCGGGACCGCCGTCGTTTCCTTGATTCCAGCCATTGTGCCGCGCAAGCGGCGAGAGTAGCTTTTAGAGAACCAGCAGTTCTCTAATTTCCGGGACCGGGCCATGGACGATGCCCAGCAGCACACCAAGAGAGTCCACTCTGCCATCAGGACTGCGCTGCCGGGCATCCTGTTGGTGATGTTCCTCGGCGCGCTGGACCAAACTGTCATGGCCTCGGCCCTGCCGACCGTCGCCGGGGAGCTGGGCGGCCTGGATCAGATGTCCACCATCATCACCGGCTACCTTGTCGCCGCCACGGCCGCCATGCCGCTGACAGGCAAACTTGGCGACGCTTTCGGGCGCAAACGGATCCTGCAGGCTTCCCTTATCTTCTTCATCATCGGCGCGGGACTGTGCTCGCTGGCGCAGTCCGTGCCGCAGCTCATCGCCTTCCGCGCGGTTCAGGGCATCGGTGGCGGAGGGCTCATGATCGGTGCGCAATCGGTCATCGGCGAACTAGTCAGTCCCCGCGAGCGCGGCAGGCTTCTGGGCATCATCGGCGCAGCCTTCGTCATGGCCGCGGTGACCGGACCTTTGGCAGGCGGCGCGGTGGTGGACCATTTCTCGTGGCGCTGGATCTTCTACTTCTACGTTCCGCTCGGCTTGGCTGCCCTTGCCGTGGTGACGTTTACCTTACGGCTCCCGGTCACCCCGCGCGGACGACGCGTGGACTATGGAGGCGCGGCCTTACTGGGTCTTGCCATCGTCGCAGTGATCTTCCTGTCCAGCGGTGGCAGCTACGCCGGGCCGGTTTGGGTGGCTCCGGTCCTCGGCGCGGTGGCTCTTGTGGCGTTGGCCGCCTGGCTGTTCAGGGCGCGCCGCACGGTTGATCCGATCATCCCCTTGTCCCTGTTCCGGGACCCTGCCTTTGCCATACCGACCGCGGTGAGTTTCCTGGTCGGCTTTGCGATGTTCGCCACGCTGAATTACCTTCCGGCGTTCTTGCAGGTGGGGATGGGCATGTCGGCCACTGCGTCCGGCGGCATGCTGATTGCGTTGATGGTTGGCTTTCTGCTCACGACGTCGGGATCCGGCGCACTGATCACCCTCACCGGGCGCTACAAGCTGTATCCGGTGGCCGGAACGCTCCTTGCGGTTCCCGGAATCTGGCTTTTCAGCACCATGGACTCGGGTAGCAGCCCGTGGCTCGTCCTGCTCTCCATGCTGCTTCTCGGGCTGGGAATTGGGCTCGTCATGCAGGTCATGGTGCTGGTGGTGCAGAACTCCGTGGAGCGCCGCGACCTGGGTGCTGCGACGTCCACGGTGACCTTTCTCCGCCAAGTGGGTGCCGCCGTCGGCGTGGCTGTCTTGGGTTCCCTGATCACGGCGCGATTCGCCGCGGCGGTCCCGGCCCCGCTGGCCGCCGCTTTGGGCGACCGCATCAAATCCTTGACGCCCAAGGCCCTGGAAGCCCTGCCGGCCGCGGACCGCATCGCGGTTGCCCAGGCATTCGGCCATGCGGTTCCGCCGGTTTTCGGGTTTGCCGCGGTGGTGTTGGCTGTGGCGTTCGTATTGACGCTTTTCCTCCCCGAGCGGGAACTGCGGACCACCGCTCACGCAGATACCACCCGCTCCGACGCCGCAATCCCGGAAGCCTCCGACCCCGCCGACAGCACCGCACCAGGAGCCCAAAATGACTGAGCAAACCGCAGCCCCCTTGGCCGATTTTGGCGCTAGGGACATCGCCGCCGCGGGCGGTAAGGGCGCCGCTTTGGGGGAGCTTGTGCGCCAGGGGTTTCCGGTGCCGCCGGGCTTCATCATCACCACGGGCGCGTTCCTGTCCTTCCTGGCGGAAACGAAAGTGGGGGTGGAGCTGGACGTCCTGCTGTCCAGGGAGCCCGGCGCAGCGCCCGACGCCGGAGCGTCCGACGGCGGTTACAGAACCGGCGGCGCCGCCATCCGGGCCCTCTTTGCCGGGGCGGAAATGCCCGGTTCGCCGCGGCATGAGATCCTCGATTCGTATGCGAAGCTGGGCGGCGGAGCTGTCGCAGTCCGGTCCAGTGCCACGGCGGAGGATCTGCCGGGTGCCGCGTTTGCCGGCCAGCAGGATACCTACCTCAACGTGCTTGGCGAGGACGACGTGGTCCAGGCGGTGGTCGCTTGTTGGGCGTCGTTGTGGACCGACCGGGCCATGGCCTACCGCCGACGGCAGGGGATCGACCCGCACGAGGTGGCTATCGCCGTCGTCGTACAAAAAATGGTGCCGGCGGCCATGGCGGGTGTCATGTTTACTGCGAATCCGGTCACGGGCGAGCGGGGTGAAATCGTGGTGGACGCGAATCCCGGGCTGGGGGAGGCCGTGGTCTCGGGCAGGGTGACGCCGGAGCACTACGTCCTGGACCGTTGGGGAAAGGTTCTTGGCTTCAGGCCGGGCGGCCGCGAGGTGGTGATCAGCGCGGCAGCGGGCGGTGGGACGCGGGAAAGGGCTGGTACGCCCGCCGCCAAGCCAGGGCTCGTCGCAGGGCAATTGGCGGAGCTGGCCCGGTTGGGACAGGAAGCCCAGCAGCATTTCGGGCGGCCACAGGACATCGAGTGGGCTATGGCCGGAGGCGTGATGTACGTGCTGCAGTCGCGCCCGATGACCGCACTCCCGCCGCAACCGCCCAGCCTCAACGCGGTCCAACGGCGGGTGGGGCCGTTCTTCATCGAGATGTTCCAGGAACGGCCGTATCCGTTGGACGTCTCCGGGTGGATGAGCCGGGGAATCCTGGCCATGTTGCAGGGGATGGCCGGGAGCGTGGGCGTGGTCTTCCCGAAGGTTGAGGAGTTGTTGCCGGAAGACGACGGCGTGGTGGTGCAGCTCATTCCGCCGGTGCCGCGCCCGACCATCCGCACGCTCGCCGCACCCGTGTCTTTGCTGCGTCGGTCAAGGCAATTCAAGCCCGAAGCGTGGACCCAAGATCCGCGCTTCGCCCTCTTCCTTGGCAATGTCGAACGGCTCAACGGCAAGGATCTCGGTCCGCTGCGATGGGGTGCGGTCATTGCTTTCCTGGAGGGATGCTTCGCGACGATGCGGGGTATCACGGACTTGAGGGTCTCCTACCTGCCCGGCATTCTGGTGCCGGCGCTGAAGATGCGCTTCATGCTCCTGTTCCTCGGCAAGACAAGGCTTGCGCCTGCGCTGATCGCTGGGGCGGAAACCCGGACGAGCCAGGCGAATCGGGCACTTGAACGGCTCGCTTCCCTAGCGGCAGAGGACTTGAGCTTGTCACACGCCTTTCTCGAAGCAGACCCCCGCCAACTGGTGGACCTGGTGGAAAAGGATCCCGAGCATCGTGCTTTCAGGGAAGCCTTCGAGGCATTTCAGCTCGAATACGGCCACCGGGAAACCACCAGCGTTGTCCTGAGTAGTTCGCCCACCTGGTCCGATGCCCCCGAAGTGGTGCTTGGGCTGGTGAAAGCCATGTCCGGAGAGCGGCACCAAACGGACGACCAGACCGGGACGGCGCTTGCGGAGTTGACGCGTCACCCGGCTCTCCGTTACGAACCAGTGAGACGGACGGTGCTCGCCGCCGTCGAATCCGCGCGAGCCGGAATGGCGTTCCGCGAGGACAGCCACTTCTACGCCACCAAGGTCATCCCGCCCATCCGCCGCGCCTACCGGGAGCTCGGCCGCCGGTTGGTGTTGGCTGGCGTGATCGACGAACCCGACGACATCTATCACCTGCGGTTCGAGGAATTGGAATCCATCATGGATGCGGACGACGGCGGTGCGCTGCCAACTTCCCTACGGGATCGTTACCGGCCGCTGGTGCTGGCGCGCGCGGCCAAACGGCGCGAGTTGGAGGGTATTCCGCTGCTTGATCCGGCTTTGCTCTTTGGCCGAGATCACCGTGTTCGAGGCCGCCGCGTGTCAGGGGCACTTGTCTCCGGTACTCCGGCCAGCCGCGGCCAAGCAAGCGGGATTGTCCGCGTGATCCGTGGGCCGGCCGAGTTCGGCCGGCTCCGCAGCGGCGAAATCCTGGTCTGCCCGTACACCAACCCTGCTTGGACCCCGTTGTTCCAACGGGCCGCCGCGGTTGTAGTGGATGCCGGCGGACTCGGCTCCCATGCGGCGATCGTGGCCAGGGAATACGGAATTCCGGCAGTCATGGGCACAGGTTCGGGAACCAGCGTCTTGGCCGACGGGCAGTGGGTGCTCGTCGACGGGAATCTGGGAGTGGTCCTGCCGGCCGCTTCGTCGGGGAGTGTTTGACATGGCGGAGGAGCGGGACCTTTCGGCGGAACGGCAGGACCACCGCAAGCTGCCGCGCCGGCGCGGAGCCGCCCTGAACAGTGCAATTTTCGAAGCTGTCCGGGCGGAGATCGCTGAATTCGGGTACGCCGCTCTGACCATGGACAGCGTCGCGGATCGCGCCCGGGCGAGCAAAGCCTCGCTCTATCGGCGGTGGCCCGGGCGCGCGGCGTTGGTGCTCGAGGCGGCCTACGACGCCATGCCCAGTCCTTCGTCCGCGCCGGATATGGGTAGCCTGCGTGAGGACGCCCTGGCGATCCTGAGGCTAGTAGCGCAACAGCTGGAAGGAGCAGTGGGGCAAGCCATGCGCGGGCTATTGGGGGAAGCGCTCCAGAACCCAGCGGTGGCTGCTGAAGTCCACGAGTACACGCGCGGCAACGTAGGAAAGATCATGCGAGCCATCATTGAGCAGGCTGCGGCGCGCGGCGAATGCGATCCCAACGTGGCCACGGAGACAAGAATCGAGGCCGGCCCCGCCTTGCTGCGGCAGCGGTTCATTTTCTCGGGAGCACCGATCGATGCCGATTTCCTGGTGAAGGTGGTGGACGAGGTGATGCTGCCGCTGCTGCTAGTCAGGCCGCCAGGCTTGGTTGTCAGCCCGCCGGGGACGGCGGGCTGACAACGGCGGTTAGGTGGGCTAGTTGGCCAGCCAGATGTCCGGTCCGAAGACCTCGTAGTGAATCTTCGTGGCAGGGATTCCGGCATTGATGGCTTCGTTGCGGATGTGCTTCATGAACGGCAGCGGCCCGCACAGGTACAGCGAGGCGTCGGCCGGCAGGTCCACTTCGCGCAGTGACATGAAGCCGGCATTGGACCCGGGCTGCGGTTCCTCCAGCCAGAGCTGGAGTTCGGCTCCATCCAAGCGTTCGACGTCGTCCGTCATCTGACCGCGCAACGCCCAACTGTCCAGATTGCTCTCCGCGTGCAGGACCAGGACCTGGCGGTCCGAGCCGGAGTCTGCGAGCGAGCGCAGGATGGATGCCGTGGGTGTGCAGCCGATGCCGGCGGAGGCGAGGACCACTGGGCCGTTGCCGTCCTTCAGCGTGATCTCGCCATAGGGGTTGGAGATCTCGAGGACGTCGCCAACCTCTACGGTGTGGTGCAGCACGGGCGAGACTTCGCCGCCGTCGTCGATCTTGGTGGTGAAGCTTCGGCTGGTGCCGGCGTCGCCGGAAAGAGAGTACTGACGGACCTGGCGCAGGCCGTCCGGGAGCGTGACCTTGACGCTGATGTACTGGCCGGGCAGTGCTTCGGTGATGGGGGTATCGTCGGCCGGCTCGAGGGTGAAGGTCTTGGATCCGGTGCCGGCGGGAGTCTTGGACGCGACCTTCCAAGGGCTCCACATCTTTCCATTGGCCTGCGCCGCGTAGAGTCCTTTTTCGATCTTGATCAGGGCGTCCGCCATGAGCCAGTAGACCTCTGTCCAGGCTTCGGCGATTTCAGGGGTGATGACTTCGGCGAGATCCTCAGCGATGGCGGCGAAAAGGTGCTCGTAGACCACTTGGTACTGCGGCTCGGTTATCCCGAGTGAGGCGTGGCGGTGCGCGATGCGGGACAGCACTGTCTCCGGCAAGGTTCCCGGGTTGCTGATCAAATGGCTTGCAAAGGCGGCGATGCTTCCGGCCAGGGCCTGCTGCTGGTTGCCCGAGCGTTGGTTCGAACGGCTGAAGAGCCCATCGAGCAGTTCGGGGTGCGCAGCGAAGAGGCGGGCGTAGAACTTGGGGGTGATGTCGCCAATCCGGGAGCCGACGAGCGGCAACGTGGCTTCGATGACGGGGAAGGACTTGTCCGAGAGCATGGGAACTCCTGTCGTAGTGGCCCGTGGGGTGCGAGCGGACCGGGATCAATACTTGTATTTGAAATGCAAGTATCTTTAGTTAAGTTCTACACGCTGTAGAAGATTTTTGCCAATCGACAGGCCCAGGGACCTTCGGCGTGCGCAACCGCGCGGGCGCTTTCGTCTGGCTTACAGCCCGGGGCGCAACCCGATTGCCTGGAATACCGGCGTCATTTGCCGTAGGCGAGGCAGGGAAGAGACGACGACGTCGTCCAGCTCCCGGTAGAAGGCTTCCCGCGCACGGGCCAGCGCATGGCGCAAGCCGCATTCGGTAATGAGCGGGCAGTCGCCGTTGGTGGAATGGCACTCCGCGGGATCCGCCCTGGTATTCAGCTCCCGCAGGAGCTGGCCCACTGTGGCTTTCTGTCCGGCCGCGCTGAGCCGGGATCCGCCGTTGCGGCCACGCTCGACGTCGATCAGGCCCAGTTCCCGCAACCGAACGATGGCCTTGCTGACGTGGTGGTAAGGAGTCCCCACGGCGTCTGCGATGTTTTGGGTCGTCAGGAGTTCACCCACGGGCGCGGACGACAGAACCAGAAGCGCGCGCAGGCTCACATCCGCGAAGGCATTGATCTTCATGCCAATAAGCTTACGGAGTCAGGTCTAGTCCACCCAGACGGCGCGTTCGTGTCCATCCGCTTCGGCAGCTCCGAACGTGTAGCCTTCCGGAGTCTGCACGTATGGGACGACGGCTGCCATAAGTCCGCCGCTGCGATGTTCAGCCGCGGCGTGGATCCCGTCTGAGCCGTGTTCCGGAAGGACCACATCGCTGGCCATGGCAACCGCGCGGTATCCGTCACGGCCTTGGCGGAGCAATTCGAGGATATCGGCCAGCATCGACCCTGTGTCGAAGTTTCCTTCGTCGTCCGGCTCTCCGGGTGTAACAAAGACGAGTCGGAACTCGTGGTCGTCCGCAAGGGTGACTGCGAAAGGCATGAAACCCCCGTTTTGTTCCAGGTGTTCCTGCGCTGTTGCCAGGGCGGTTCCAAGGGTTTCGCGGACCTCGCGGAGTTCGCGTTCCTCGGGACTTTCAAGGCCGTCGATCTGGGAGTTCATGCTCTCCGTATTGCTCGTCGGGATGACCGGTTAAGAGCGGATCAGCGCAAGGACGCGGTCGCGGATCTTTTCCATGGTGGCCACGTCCTTCGCCTCTGCGTTCAGCCGCAGGAACGGCTCAGTGTTGGACGGGCGAAGGTTGAACCACCAGGTGCCGTCCTTCGCGGTGAAGGTGCTGCCGTCCATGGTGTCGACGTCGGCGTCTTCGTTCTCAAAATCGGCGCGGACGCGCTCAATGGCGCCCACCTTGTCCTCGATTTCGGAGTTGATTTCGCCGGAAGAGACGTATGGTTCGTACTGACGGCCAAGTTCGGACAGCGGGCCGTCCTGCTCACCCAGTGCCGCCAACACGTGCATGGCTGCGAGCATGCCGGTATCTGCGTTCCAAAAATCGCGGAAGTAGAAATGCGCAGAGTGCTCCCCGCCGAAGACGGCACCTTCTTCAGCCATGACGGCTTTGATGAACGAATGCCCCACACGGGTACGGACGGCGCGGCCGCCATCCGCGGCCACGAGTTCCGGGACAGCCAGCGAGGTCAGCAAGTTGTGGATGATCACGGGCGTCTCTTCACCCGCTGCCTGGGCACGCGCGATTTCCCGGCGCGCAACCATGCCAGTGATGGCGGAGGGGGACACAGGTTCGCCCTTCTCGTCGATCACGAAGCAACGGTCGGCGTCGCCGTCGAAAGCCAGGCCGATGTCCGCGCCGTGTTCGATCACTGCGGCTTGCAGATCCCGGAGGTTTTCAGGCTCAAGCGGATTGGCCGGGTGGTTCGGGAACGAGCCATCCAGCTCAAAGTACAGGGGGACGATCTCGAACGGCAGGGCAGGAAGCAGTTCGCTACCGAGCACGGCGGGAGTGGTCAGCCCAGCCATCCCGTTTCCGGCGTCGACGACGATCTTCAACGGACGGGAGCCTTTGAGGTCAACCAGGCTTCGCAAGTACTCGGAGTAGTCCTTCAGGACATCGCGGGCGCTGATCTTGCCGTGCACATCCGCATCCGGGATGTTGCCTTCGTTGAGGTATTTCTCCGCCAGAGCCTGGATTTCCTTGAGGCCCGATTCCGAGGAGATCGGTTGGGCTCCGGCCTTGGACATTTTGATGCCGTTGTATTCAGCCGGGTTGTGGCTTGCGGTGAACGTAGCGCCTGCAGCATTGAGGGCACCGCAAGCGTAATAAAGCTCGTCGGTGGAAATGAGGTCCAGCAGTTGGACGTTGGCACCGCGGCGGGCAGCCCCGTCCGCAAACGCCTTGATGAATTCCGGGGAGGACGGGCGCATGTCGCCGCCAACCAGCACCGTCTCGCCCGCGAGGCCTAGAGTGTCGACGAACGCCGCGCCGACAGACTCCACGATGTGGGCTGTGATGGATTCACCGACGATCCCCCGGACGTCATAAGCCTTGAAGGAAGCCGAGAGGTCGAATGTTTTGTTCTGCTCGCTAGTCACGCGCTCAATCTTACTGTGGACCGCCGTCGGCACTACGCCAGAACCCGGCAGTGTGGAAAACCTTTGTCCACATAGATGAAGTCCTGGGTTCTGGCTGTCTGCCGGTGCTGGAATACTGAAGCCATGCCCAACAACCCGGATGCTGCCCTCCTCGCAGCGGAACCGTCCACCACCCGACCGCAGGCCCTTGAGGTACTGAAGGAGCTTGTGGGAAACGCGGACGCCCGATTCCACGACGGCCAGTACGAGGCGATCGAGGCCCTCGTCGACGCTGGGCGGCGCGCCTTGGTGGTGCAACGGACTGGCTGGGGCAAGTCGGCCGTGTACTTCGTCTCGTCCTTGTTGCTGAGGCGTCGGGGCGCCGGGCCTACGCTCATCGTTTCGCCGCTGCTCGCGCTCATGCGGGACCAGGTGGCGGCAGCCGCACGTGCCGGCGTTCGCGCCGTGGCGATCAATTCCGCCAATCAGCTCGAGTGGGACAACGTTCGCGAGCAACTGGCTGCGGATGAGGTCGATGTTCTCTTGGTTTCACCGGAGCGGCTCACCAATCCAGCGTTCCGCGAGAACCAGCTTCCCGAGCTCATCCGCCGTACCGGCCTCCTCGTGATTGACGAGGCACACTGTATTTCGGACTGGGGCCACGATTTCCGTCCCGACTACCGGCGTATCTCCGATCTCATCGAGCAACTGCCGGGAAGCGTCCCCGTGCTGGCAACCACAGCCACGGCCAACTCCCGGGTGGTCCATGACATCGAGGAGCAACTTGGAGCGGGTGTGCTCACCATCCGCGGGACACTTGGCCGTGAGTCCCTGCGTCTGGGCGTTCTGAAGCTCGCAGACTCAAGGGATCGCCTCGGCTGGTTGCTGACCCATCTGGCTGACATGCCAGGCAGCGGAATCATCTATACCCTGACCGTTTCCGCCGCGGAGGACACCGCCCGGCTGCTCTCCGAGGCCGGCCACAACGTCCTGTCCTACACCGGCCGCACGGACCCCGCCGACCGTGAACGGGCTGAACAACTCCTCAAGGACAACCAGGTGAAGGCGCTCGTGGCCACCTCGGCGCTTGGCATGGGATTCGACAAACCGGATCTCGGTTTCGTCATCCACCTTGGTGCCCCGTCATCACCGGTTGCTTATTACCAGCAAGTGGGCCGCGCAGGCCGTGGGGCCGCCAACGCCGATGTGCTCCTCCTACCCGGATCCGAGGACAGGGAGATCTGGCAGTACTTTGCCACGGCTTCCATGCCGTCAGAGGAAAAGGCTGCCGCCGTCCTCAACGTCTTGGCTGAGTCCGGCACGGCCCTATCCACTGTGGCTCTCGAAGCAAGGGTGGACTTGCGCCGGACGCCACTGGAACTCCTGTTGAAGGTCCTCGCGGTTGACGGTGCGGTGGAGCGGGTGGGTGGCGGCTGGAGGTCCACGGGACGCCCGTGGATCTACGACGCCGAGCGTTACGCCCGTATCGCCGAGGCCCGGGTGGACGAACAGGATTCAATGGTGATCTACCAGGACACGGCTGGATGCCGCATGGAGTACATCACCGCCGTCCTGGACGACGAGTCGGCACGTGCATGCGGTCGCTGCGACAATTGCGCTGGCACGTGGTTCCCGGCAGACGTGGCAGCAGCAGCCGCCGACGTCGCGGGGCAGACCCTCAGGCGCGCGGGTCTTGCCTTGGAACCACGGCTTCAATGGCCCAGCGGCATGGACCGGCTGGGCGTTGCCGTGAAGGGCAAGATCAAGCCCGACGAGCTGCTGGCCGAGGGCCGCGTTCTGGCGCGGCTGACCGACCTCGGATGGGGAGGCGCCCTCCGTGAACTCTTTGCCTCCGGCGCAGCTGACCGCGATGTTGAGCCTGCCATGCTGCAGGCTTGCGTGCAGGTGTTGCGGGAATGGGCCGCAGGAGACGGCCGATCTGCAGGATGGAGCGGCCAAGGACGGCCCGCAGCCGTGGTGAGCATCCCGTCCAGGAACAAGCCCGCGCTTGTCGAATCCCTGGCGCGCGGTATAGCCGGGATCGGCCAGATGCCGTATCTGGGTTCCCTCCAGCTCCAGCACGGTGGACCTACTGGCGGGAGGGGCGGCAACAGTGCCTACCGGCTGGCCGGCGTGTGGGACCGCCTCGTTGTGGGCCCGGAACTCGGACAGAACCTCGCGGCGCTAGGCGGGCAGGGCATCCTCTTGGTCGACGATCTTGCGGACAGCCGCTGGACCATGACGGTTGCGGGGCGAGTCCTCAGGCAAGCCGGAGCGGGATCGGTGCTGCCCCTCGTCCTTGGTCAAGCGGCTTGAGCGGCGCGGCATCGGACGTCCAGTCCGAGTCCCAATGGCAGCCGCGGCTCGCGCTGCTGGTTGCCGCCACCTTCTTCATGGAGTTCCTGGACGGCACAGTCCTCACCACCGCCATGCCGAGCATCGCTGCCGATTTCAAAGTGGCTTCGGCCGATGTCAACGTCACGATGACGGCCTACTTAGTGACCGTGGCCATGGGAATTCCGTTGAGCAGCTGGCTCGCAGAACGCTTCGGGGCACGCCGAATCTTCTGCCTGGCGATCGCGGTGTTCACTGTCGCGTCGCTGTTGTGCGCGGTGAGCCAAGACCTCACTTGGCTGACCCTCAGCCGGGTGGCGCAGGGGGCCGGCGGGGCGATGATGGTGCCTGTAGGAACCCTTGTGGTGCTGCGAGGTACGCCTAAGTCGGAGCTCCTCCGGGCCACCGCGTTCCTGATTTGGCCCGGATTGCTGGCTCCCGTTCTGGCGCCCCTCGTGGGCGGAGCCTTCACCACATACCTTTCGTGGCACTGGATCTTCCTCATCAACGTTCCTCTGGGGATTGCTGCGTTCATTGCGGCGCTGAGGCTGGTTCCCCGCACGGGAGGCAATGCGGGTCGCCGGCTCGACTGGCTAGGGCTCACGCTTACCACCTTCGGCGTCGGATCCCTTGTAGTAGGTCTTGAAGGGGTTGGAGGTCATGGCGCGGGCGTGATCCCCGCGGTCGTAATGTTGGCCGGAGCATTGGCTTTGGCCGGGGCAGGCTGGTGGATGCTCAAGGCCAAGGCTCCGCTCTTCGACCTCCGTGTCTTCGCCACCCGCACGTTCCGGGCCACTTCCACCGGAGGGTTCGTTTATCGGCTAACCATCAGTTCGGTGCCTTTTCTTCTGCCGCTGTTGTTCCAAGACGGTTTTGGCTGGGATCCGCTCAAATCCGGGGCCATGGTGGCTGCCGTCTTCATTGGCAACATCGGCATCAAGCCCGCCACGACGCCCACCATCCGGCGGTTCGGCTTCAAACCGGTGCTGGTTTTCGCGTCCCTCGCCTCGGCGGTCACTTTTGCCGCGTGTGCCATGCTCACCCCCGAAACCCCTGAAGCTTTGATCTTTGCCTTGCTGCTGGCCAGCGGCGCCTTCCGTTCGATCGGGTTCTCGGCCTACGCATCCGTGCAGTATGCGGACATCGTTCCGGGGGAGCTTCCCTCGGCCAACGCGGTTTCAGCCACGCTTGTGCAACTGGCCGCGGGTGCCGGCATTGCGGTAGGTGCGCTCTTCCTGCGCCTTTTCGACCATGTTTCGCTCTTCGGCGGCGGCCCTTCCTCGGCGTACCGGGGCGCCTTCCTCGCGATGGCCGCCGCGATGCTGTTGAGCACCGCGGACAGCCTCACGCTGCACAGGCACGCCGGAGCCGAAGTCAGCCGTAGTGCAGTGAGCAAGGCCGAGAAGCGCCGAGGCTAGGGGCGCGAGGAGAAGCCAAAGACCCCGGAACCTCGCCAACAGAGGCCCAGCATCCTTGCGCCCGGCGTCTTTAGCTCGGCCCAAGGTGCTGCCCGGATCGCTCTAGTTAGGAAGCGGTGTGCGTGAACGGGATCCGGTCGACCGGCCCGGAACGCAAAAAGGCCCCGGTCCAAGGACCGGGGCCAAAACGCGGAGACGGGGGGATTTGAACCCCCGGTGGAGTTGTGCCCCACACTTCATTAGCAGTGAAGCCCATTCGGCCGCTCTGGCACGTCTCCAGTTGCTATTGCTAGCCAACCAAGGATACGCAGAACTGGGCACCCAGTGCAAAACGGGGGAGCCGAGGAGCCGCGGGCGTGGATCTTAGGCGACCGTCACTGCCCCGCGCCCTGCTTGCCAGCGAGTGCCCGCCAGAGGAAGTGCTGGCTGCGGGCCTGGAGGGAGGCCGCTTGGCGGTTGTCCGAAGCGCCTGCGTGACCGCCTTCAAGTGCTTCGTGGAACCACACGTTGGGGATGCCCATCGCCTGCATCCGGGCGGCCATCTTCCGGGCTTGGACCGGGCCCACACGGTCGTCGGAGGTGGCCGTCCAGATGAACGTCTCCGGGTAGTCGACGCCGTCGCGCAACAGATGATACGGAGAGAAGGTTCGGATGAATTCCCATTGCTCCGGGACGTCCGGATCGCCGTACTCGGCAATCCAGGAGTAGCCGGCCGAAAGCTTGGTGTAGCGGCGCATGTCCAGCAATGGGACACCGCAGGAGACCGCTCCGAACAGCTCCGGATACTGGGTCAGCATGTTGCCCACCAGCAGCCCGCCGTTGGATCCGCCCACGCAGCCGAGCCGGCGCGGACTTGTGACGCCGCGTGAGATGAGGTCCCGCGCAACCGCGGCGAAGTCCTCGAACGCGCGGTGCCGCTTTTCCTGCAAGGCGGCGCGGTGCCAGGCTGGGCCATACTCGCCGCCGCCGCGGATGTTGGCCACGACGTAGACGCCGCCGCGGGAATGCTCCGAGGAGCCATCGTCGGATTGGATGCTTTCACTTCGGCGTTCCAGCCACGCGCGCCCAATGGCGCCGCTGTAGGCCGGGGTTCTGGAGATCTCGAAGCCTCCGTAGCCCGAAAGCTGCGTGGGGTTTTCGCCGTCGAGGTCCAGATCTTTGGACGCCACTTGGAAGTAGGGCACCCGCGTGCCGTCTGCCGAGGTGGCGAAGTGTTGCTGCACCTCGTAGTCCGTCTCGTTGAAGAACGACGGCGATGACTTCACCACGGCGTGCGTGCTGGACACCCCGCCGTCGTGGCCAGCGTCGAGGCTGTGGGTGGCGATGCCCGGGGACAGCGTGCCGCGCATGAGCGTGGTGGGAGTGGTGAAGCCCGTCGCCACGAGCCAGTAGTCGTTGCCAGCGTCGTCGCCTTCCGTTTCGTCTTCGTCGTCCACCGCGTAGGCGTTCACATCGTGCAGCGGCGGGCACGCATCGAGCAAGGTCACCGCCCACTCGCCGGCGGAGTCCTTTCGGGCGGGAGCGAGCACCCTGATCTCGGAAGAGACATCGTGCAACAGGTTCATGAGCAGGTAGTCCCGCGTCCAACTCCAGGACTGCAGGGAAGTGTGTTCGTCCGGGGTGAAGAGCACTGTGAAGTCGCGTGCTCCGGACAGATAGCCCTCGAATTCGGCAGCAAGCAGCGAGCCCGCCGGGTACGTTGCACCGCCAACGTTCCAGTCTTGCCGCGGACGGAACATGAGCCATTCGCGGTGGGAACTGAGGTTCACGTCTGTGGGGACGTCGATGGCAAGCCACGCGTCGTCACGCAGCACGGAGGTGGTTCGGTTGAAGAAGTCGATCCAGTCCACGGCGAAGGTGCGTTCGAAACCCGGGGTGGAGTCGTGGGCGACGAGCGCCATCATGTGGTCTTCGGGGATCTCGAAGATCCGCTCGGCTTTAGTCAGGCTTTGGCCGCGCCGGAGCTTCACTCCGGTCCGCGCGTAGGAGGAGGTGGTTTTCGGTAGGCCGTCCGCGGTTGTGGATACCAGCAGCGTGTCGGCGTCTAGCCAGCTCACGTTGCCTTTGGCGGTCGGAAGGTCGAAGCCGCCTGCGGCAGGGTCCACGAAGGTGCGGGTCTCGACGTCGAACTCGCGGTGGCGGTTGGCGTCGCCGCCGTCGGGGGAGAGCGCGATGATGGCGAGGCGGTGCGGTTCGCCCTCGGCAGGGCGCAGGAAGTTGGCGCCGTGGAACACCCATTCTTCGCCCTCAGCCCCGGCCAGTGCATCGATGTCCAGAAGCACGTCCCATTCCGGAGAGTCGCTAAGGTAGCTCTCCCATGTGGTCCGTCGCCAGAGACCCTTCGGGTTCTGCCGGTCCTTCCAGAAGTTGTAATAGTGCTCGCCGCGCTTGTTCACCATGGCGATCTTGTCCGTGGAGTCCAGGACTTCCAGGATTCCGGCTTCCAAGGCGGCGTAATCGGCGTCGTCTAGCAAGTCTTCAGTGCGGGCATTTTGCTCCCGCACCCAGGCCAGCTGTTCTTCGCCATGAACGTCTTCGAGCCAGATATTCTCGTCGACAGGTTCGGAGGCGGTCGCGGTTCCCTGGGCAGTTTCGTTGTCGGGCGCGGGCGCTTGATCAGCTGCTGTGGTGGTCATCCCTCATCCTAGAGCGACTGTCTGAGAAGGAAGCAAGTCACAAGAAGTTAGGCTTGGGCGTGGGTAAATCGCAGAACATTCGGGTGGGGCTGATCGGGGCAGGTCCCCGCGGCACCAGTGTGCTTGAGCGATTGCTCGCCAATTGGGCCGCGACGGAAACGGAAGCCCGTTCCCTGCATATCGACGTCGTAGACCCCTATCCGGCCGGTCCCGGACACGTCTGGCAGCCCGAACAGTCCCGCCTATACCTCATGAACACGCAGTCGTTTTACCCCACCCTGATTCCAGAGGACGAGCAGCTCGCGCCGCCCTTGGCCGGGGGATCTTTCGAGCAATGGCGCGCGGAAAAGCGTGCGTCCGGCGGCAAGGGCCTGAGCCCCGAGGAGCGGGCGGAACTTGCCATCCTCGCCTCCCACGACTTTCCAAGCCGTGCCCTCTACGGACGGTATTTGCGCTCAACGTTGGAGGAATTGCTGGAACGCGTCCCTGCCGGCGTCGAGATCGCGTTCCACAGGTGCCATGCTGTGGCGGCGCGTCCCCTGCCGGGCGGCGCGGCCGACGGTTTGCCGGGCGGCCCCCCGGGCGGAGGGTTCGACGTCGAACTCGACAACGGCGGCAGGCTCACCGTTGATTCCCTCGTCCTTTCGCTGGGTCACCTTGAGTCCCGGCTGAACCCGGAACAGCGTTCGTTTAGGGAGGCGGCGGGGGAGCTCGGGCTGCTGTACTTCCCGCCGGCCGCTCCTGCCGACGTCGACTGGGCCTTGGTTCCGGACAAAGAGACGGTCCTGGTACGGGGCATGGGACTGAACTTCTTTGACGTCATGGGCCAGTTGACGGAAGGCCGCGGCGGACAGTTCGTGGCGGCTGGCGACGGTCTCCCCGGGAAGCTCAAGTACTTGCCCTCGGGCCGGGAACCGAAGATCTTCGCGGCATCCAGGCGTGGCACTCCGTACCGGGCCAAGGCCGGCTTGGACGGTTACTACCCGAAGTCGGTGCGTTTGCGGTACTTGACGGAAGGCGCCATAGAGCGCTTCGCCGCGGCGGGAATCCAACCTGGCTTCGACCACGATCTCTGGCCCCTCCTGCATCGCGATGCCTTGTGGGCTTATTACTCCACTTTGGTTGTTTCGGAACCCGTGGCCGTTCCCGAAGCGACGGAATTCCTGGCTGCCCTCGAGGACCTGTTGCAGCCGCATGCGCATGCCACCGGGCGGTGGGAAAACCAGGTTGCAGAGCTGGTTGCCAACCACGTTGCAGCGTCGCGCCGCCTTGACCTTCTGGGCCTCGCGGCGCCATTGGCTGCGCGTTCCTTCGCGTCAAGGAAGGAACTCGACGCCGCCGTCGTGGACTATCTGGACGACGACGCCCGCCGCTCCGCGCTCGGAGAGGCGGATCCCGTGAAGATGGCCATCGGTGCCTTGCACACGGGAAGGGCCATCCTGAAGAGTGCCGTGGCCGACGGCGGCATCACCGACGAATCGTGGGTGGGTGAACTTCGGGGCTGGTTCGAGTCCTTCGTCGAGGGGCTCGCGAGCGGTCCGCCCGCCGTGCGCGCCGAACAGTTGGCCGCTTTGGCGCGTGCCGGCGTCGCGAGTTTCGTGGGCCCGGATCCGCGATTCAACGTTGACCGTGGCAGGGGGGTCTTCCGTGCGGTATCAGCCTGGGTGCACGACGACGCCGGGGAAGCCAAGACGCTGATTGAGGCCATGTCCCCGGCGAACAGGGTGGGCGCGAGCGTTTCTCCGTTCCTGCGGCAGTTGCTCGCCGACGGGTTGGTGCGGCCCAAGGTGATGATGTCGGCCGAAGGAATGCCGGTGCAGACCTCCGGGTTGGATGTCGAGGCGCACCCCTACCGTCTGGTGGGTGCGAACGGTTCCGTGACTCCCGGGATGTACGCCCTGGGCCTGCAACTTTCCTCCGCCCAGTGGGGGACGGCCATCGCCGCCGAAGCCCGGCCTTCCGATGGTCGTGCCTACCGCAGCGGCCAGCGGACCCTCCGCGACGCGGACGAAATCGCCAGGGACATGCTCGGCCTACCCCTGCAAAAATGAGCATATTCCACCAAGAATAATGAGCATGCTCCCCGCCCGATCCTGCGCGTGGACATAATCCCAATATGTCCATTCGCCAAGGCCGGGGGAGAGCATGCTCATCCGTGGTGGTGTGGGCTTATGAAGCCTGGTTTTCGATGACCTTGAAGATAGCACCCGTCGGATCGGTCAGGGTGGCCATGCGGCCGTAGGGAGTGTCCTCAGCTGCCTGGATGACGGTAGCGCCCAGGGAGACGGCCTGCTCGATAGTGGTATCGACCTTGTCCACAGCGAAATAGACGCCCCAGTAGGACGGCACCTCGGCAGGCAAGAAACCGGAGGCATCCATGATGCCCGCCTTGGAGTCGTCGCCCGCGCCGAGCGTGGTGTAACGGAACTCCGGGGTGTCGCCCACGACGGTGGTTTCCCAGCCGAAGACGTTCTGGTAGAAGGAAACAGCAGAGTCGTATTCCTTGGCGAAGAGCTCGTGCCAAGCAGGTGCGCCCGATTCGGCAGCGAGTTGGTAGCCCTTCATCTCGCCGAACTGCCAGGCCCCGATGGCTGCTCCGGAGGAATCCGCGTACATTGCCATGGTTCCCTGGTCCGGCACTTCCATGGGTTCCATGTAGACCTGGCCACCGTGGGCGACAGCCGCTTCAGTGGTGGCCTTGATGTCGTCAGTGCGCAGATAGGTGGACCAGACATCGGGCATCTGGGCCATGTCTTCCTGCTTCTGCATGATCCCGGCCATTATCTTGCCGTCCTTCGAGGCCGTGATGTAGCCGCCGTACTTTTCCTGATCCCCGGTCTCGTAGGTCCAGCCGAAGAGCGTGTTGTAGAAGGACTTTGCCTTCTCCGGGTCCGAGGTCATCAGGTCGATCCAGCAAGGTGCGCCGGGGGTGATGTCAGGCGTAGGCATGTTTGCTCCTGTGTCGTTACCGCGGTTGCTGCCACGGTTTCATGAGTGGGTGGTGGAGACAGACAAAACCCTATGCGGGGCCCCTGACAGTTTCAATGCCTTTGGTGGGTCCTATCCCATGACGAGCATCAAGATGAAGTAGATCGCCCCGCCGACCACCGAGTAAATGGCGAACGGCGTCAGGGTGCGCGTTTCAAAGAAACGAAGGAGGAACTTGGTAGCGAACCAGGCGGCGACACCCGCGCACAGCGCGCCCACCAGGAACACGCCGCGCTCGTCGGCCATGGCCGGGGTGAAAAGTTCAGGAAGCTTGAGCACGGCAGCCGCGCCGATGATGGGGGTTGCGAGTAGGAAACTGAAGCGCGCGGCATTTTCGTTGTTCAATCCGGACAGCAAACCGCCGGCCATCGAGGCGCCGGAACGGGAGATGCCCGGGATCAGGGCGGCTGCTTGCGCGGAGCCGATTCCCAGGGCGCGTTTCCACGACAGGGTGGCGATTTCGGCGTCGGAAACAGTGGCAGTCACCGGTTGCGCTGCAGCGCGCCGGCTGTCTCGGGTCCGCAGGCGTTCCGCCGCAAAAAGGACAAGCCCGTTGACCACCAAGAATGCCGCCGCGATCAGGGGGGAACCAAAGAGGTTCCGGATGGGCTTTTCCAAAACCAGGCCGATGATTCCGGCAGGCACGGTTCCAACTACCAGGAGCCAGCCGAGCTTCGCGTAGGTATCCGACGGCGCAATCTTCCTGTCCCGGATGGAACGGCCAAGTCCCTTGGCGATTTCAATCCAGTCCCGGAGGAAGAAGAAAAACAGCACAATTGCCGTAGCCAAGTGGGTGGCTATGAGGAAGTTCAGGAATTCCGGAGCTTTCTGGTCCAGGCCCCAACCGAATAGTTTGGGCAAAATTACGCTGTGGCCGAGGCTGGAAATCGGGAAGAGCTCGGTGATTCCCTGCAGCAGGCCCATGACGATGGCCTGGATCATATTAATCATGGGTTCGATCCTAGCCAGTACCGGTTACTGGGAGATGAACGTTTGCTGGGAGGCAGCCGTGGCGGTTGCAGGATCCGTGGCTAGTATCGACGAATGACCCAAGAACGATGGCGGCAAATTTCCGAATGGCCGATGGTGGCGGCAGCAGTGCTGTTTCTGGTGGCCTACTCGTTCCAAGTGATCGCCAACCTCAGCGAGTCCCAATCCTCCATCGTTGACACCATCATCTGGGTCACCTGGCTGGTGTTTGCCCTGGACTACGCCATGTGCCTCCTGTTGGCCCGGCGTCGCGCCCAATGGTTCCTACGGAACCTCCACGAGTTGCTGATACTTGCACTCCCGGTTTTGCGACCGCTGAGGCTATTGCGGCTCGTAACACTTCTGAAGCTTCTCCATCGCACCGCCGGGAACGCGATGCGTGGCCGCATTCTCACATTCGTTCTCGGCTCCGCAGCCCTCCTGACGTACTGCGGTGCGCTAGCCGTGCTTGACGCGGAGGAGAACGCCACGGGCGCCAACATCACCAACTTCGGCGATGCAATCTGGTGGGCGATGGTCACCATCACCACCGTGGGCTATGGGGACCACTATCCGGTGACGATTGTGGGCCGTTGTGTTGCCGGAGGTCTGATGGTCTGCGGGATCGCTGTCCTCGGCGTCGTCACTGCGTCCGTTGCGTCCTGGCTCGTCGAACAGGTTTCGTCCGGAGCGGCCGCCGCCGCGACGGTGGCTGAGGAGCCAATGAAGCAGGAGATTCGTCGGCTGGCCGAACAGGTCGAGCGCCTGACTGCCCTCCTGGAAAACGCCGACGGCGAACTACCGGGCGGCGTGGTCGGAACCCGTAGTGACCACTCGCCGTCCCCGTAGCTCGCCGTCGAGGTGCGTTCTTAGTCCTCGCTTCCGCGGATGGGGATGCTCGCGGAAGAAATGAGGACGCCGCCCTTTTCCTCGTTGGTGGCGGGGCGGATCTGGCCGCGTTCGGGGACGAAGGTGATGGCTTCGTCTTTTTCGTCGGGGGCGTTGACGAAGGAGCGGAAGCGGCGGAGCCGTTCGGGGTCCTTGAGCGTCGCGGCCCACTCGTCCTCGTAATTTTCGACGTGGGTGGCGATGGCCGCCTCGAGCTCCTCGGCGATGCCGAGCGAGTCCTCGACGACGACCTGCCGCACGTGCTCGAGACCGCCTTCGAGTTCTTCCTGCCAGCGGGCGGTGCGCTGGAGACGGTCCGCGGTGCGGATGTAATACATGAAGTAGCGGTCGATGTATTTGATGAGGGTCTCGTCGTCTAGCCCGCCCGCGAGGAGCTGGGCGTGAGTGGGGGTCGCGCCGCCGTTGCCGCCAACGTAGAGGTTCCAGCCGTCAGCGGTGGCGATGACGCCGACGTCCTTGCCGCGGGCTTCGGCGCATTCGCGGGCGCAGCCGGAGACGCCGAGCTTGAGCTTGTGCGGACTGCGCAGGCCGCGGTAGCGCAACTCGAGCTTGATCGCCATGGCCACGGAGTCCTGGACGCCGTATCGGCACCATGTGGAGCCGACGCAGGATTTCACGGTGCGCAGGCTCTTGCCGTACGCCTGTCCGGACTCCATGCCGGCCTCGATGAGCTCGCCCCAGATGTCCGGGAGTTGCTCGAGGCGGGCGCCGAACATGTCGATGCGCTGCCCGCCGGTGATCTTTGTGTAGAGGCCATACTTCTTCGCGACGGAGCCGATGACCACGAGCTTGTCCGGCGTGATCTCACCGCCCGGTATGCGCGGGACCACGGAGTAGGTACCGTCCTTTTGCATGTTGGCCAGGGCGCGGTCGTTGGTGTCCTGCAGGGTGCCCCGGCCCGCGTCGAGCACGTACGCGGAATGCTGCGAGGCGAGGATCGAGGCGATGGTGGGTTTGCAGATGTCACAGCCCGCGCCGGTGCCGTATTTGGCCAGGATGTCCTCGAAGGAGGTCAGTTCCAGGACCCGGATGGCGTCGAAGAGTTCCTGGCGGGAGAGGCCGAAGTGCTCACACAGGGCCTTGGAGACCTCGATGCCGGACTTCTTCAGTTCCCCTTCGAGGAGTTTCTTGAGCATGGGCACGCAGGACCCGCACTGGGTGCCGGCCCGGGAGCAGGTCTTCAGTTCGCCCAGTTCCTGGACGGGGGCCTTGCCCTCGCAGGAGCCGCAGCCGTTGATGGCGTCCCGGATGGATCCGGCGGGCACGTTGTTGCACGAGCACAGGATCGCGTCGTCGGGCAGTTCGGTCTCGGGGGCGTCCCCGCCGCCGGCGGCGGTGAGGTACGCGCCGGGTTCGGCGGGCAGTTCGCGGCCGAGCATGGGGCGCAGGCTCATGTAGGGGGTGGCGTCGCCGACGAAGATGCCGCCGAGCAGGGTCTTGGCGTCATCGGTGGTGACGATCTTCTGGTACACGCCCCGGGCCGGGTCCGCGTACACGATTTCCAGGGAGTGTTCGGTCCTGGCGAACGCGTCCCCGAAGCTGGCCACGTCCACGCCGGAGAGCTTGAGCTTGGTGGCGGTGTCGAAGCCGGGGAAGGTCGCCTGTCCGCCGTGCAGCCGGTCGGCCACGATCTCGGCCATCGTGTTCGCCGGCGCCACGAGCCCCAGGCACATGCCGTCGAAGTTCGCCACCTCGCCAATCGCGAAGATGCCGGAGATCTCGGTTTCGCAACCGTCGGAAATGACAACACCGCCGCGCTGGCCAAGGGAGAAGACCTGCTCCTCGCCCTCCGCGGCACGGAAGAGCTCATCGCGCGGCCTGACGCCGATTGCGACGATCACGATGTCGGCGTCGATGATGCGCCCGTCGGCCATGAGGACTCCGGTGACCTGGCCGTCGTCGTCGGACAGCACTTCGGACGGGAACACGCCGCCGTGGATCTCGAAGCCCTTGTCCTTGATGAGGCGGCCCAGCGCTTGGCCGGCGCCCTCATCGAGCTGTGTGGCCATCAGCCACGACGCGCCGTCGATGACGATCGGGGTGGCGCCCAACTGCTCCGTGCCGGCGGCCGATTCGAGGCCGAGGAGACCACCGCCGATGGTGACCGCCTTGACCTTGCGTCCAAGTTTCTCCGAGAGCTGGGTAATGGCTTCGTTGATGGCCCGCACGTCTTCGAGCGTGCGGTAAACGTGGGTGTGCTCGGCGCCGGGGATCGGCAGGCGGGCAGCGTTCGAACCGGTCGCGACCACGAGGGCGTCGTAGGAGTAGCTGTTGCCGGCCGCGGTTTCCACCGACTTGGCTTCGGCGTTGATCTTGACCACCCGCTCGCCTTTGCGCAGGTCCAGGGCATCGTGGTCCCACATCGAGGCCTGGCCGAGTGTGAGGTCGTGGTCCACATCGATGAGGGCCTTGCTCAGCGTGACCCGGTCATACGGGAGGTGGGCTTCCTCGGTCAGGACCGTGACGTGCCAGCCCTCGAGACCGCGGGTGTGCATGGCGTCGGCGAATCGGTGGGCCGCTGGGCCTCCACCGGCGACCACAATTCGGCGCGGGTTCTCTGAGGGTGAAGTGTGTCCGGTCACTGGCGGCCTTTCGCATGTGCCGCAGAACCGTGTCATCCGCGACTTGTCACCTCAGACTACGGACGGGCAGTTTCGCATCAGTTTCCCTTTTGTTTCAGAAGCTTAACCTTCGCATCACGGTGAGGATTGCGGTGGAGTGAGGTCTCCTTTACGAACAGGACACATTGTTTGCATTCCGGCGAAACATGACCGGCCTACCGTGAAGATGTGGCCGCAAACGGCCCGTGCCGATGGCGGATATGGATCCGCTGGCTCGGCAGGCTAAGCGATAGGGGCTGAAATGACCGCAATTCTGGATCGGGAAAAACTACAACAGCAGAGCGCGCCGACGGCGTCCGGCTGGCACCGCGTCTGCGCAATCGACGAACTCGAACCGGCGTGGGGCGAAGCTGCTTTGGTCGGCGGCAAGCAAGTAGCACTGTTCCGCACCACGCCGAATGAAGTCCTGGCGGTGTCCCAACAGGACCCCGCGACCCTCTCCAACGTCATGGCACGGGGGATCGTCGGTTCGCGGGGCAGCCGTCCCACCATCGCCTCACCGCTTCACAAAGAGGTCTACGACCTCGAAACCGGCGAATGCTTCACCAACCCCGAACTGCGGCTCGCGAGCTACGCCACCCGTCTGGTGGACGGATACATTGAGGTAGCCGTCTAGCTGCCCGCTCGACGCCGATCCTGGCCGGTTCCGCTCACGGAACCGGCCAGTGGCGTTCTCGGCGGCCCTCACCGGCCACACGATGCCGGCAGCGCGAAGCCGGCAACCCACTGCTTAAACGCAAAGAGGCCGGCCATGGAATCCAAAGATTCGCATGAACCGGCCCCTCAGTTGCGCGATCGTCGCGCTACGCGGAAGGTAAGGGATTTGAACCCTTGGTGCGGGGTTACCGCACACTGGTTTTCAAGACCAGCTCCTTAGGCCGCTCGGACAACCTTCCCTGCCTAGTAGTGTTTCATAGGGAGTTGGTTGTGCCAAAAACCCGACGCCGCGATTAACCCAATTAAGGTGTCCTAAAGGCCAACTCCGCTGAGCAAGAAATCGGGAGCACGTATGAAAGCCGTCTACATCTCCGAACCGGGCGGGCCCGAGGTTCTCGAGGTCCGTGAGGTCCCTCCTCCGGTTCCCGGCCCCGGTGAGGTTCTCATCGACGTCGTCGCCGCCGGCCTCAACAGGGCCGATGTCCAGCAGCGCCGCGGTTTCTACCCGCCGCCACCCGGAGCCTCCGAAATTCCCGGCCTTGAGGTGTCCGGCAGGATTGCCGCGTTCGGGCCCGATGTGAGCAAGCCTTTCTCCGTCGGCGACAAGGTGGTGGCGCTGCTTGCTGGTGGCGGCTACGCGCAGCAAGTCGCGGTCCCGGCCGAACAGGTTCTGCGATTGCCCGACGGCGTGGATCTGGTCACTGCCGCGGCCTTGCCTGAAGTGGCTGCCACGGTGTACTCGAACCTCATCATGACTGCCCAGCTGCAAGCCGGTGAGACCGTACTTATACACGGTGCCACGGGCGGGATCGGCACCATGGCCATCCAACTCGCCAAAGCGTACGGTGCCACAGTCGCGGCCACAGCCGGCACGGCCGAAAAGGTGGGCACCGCTAAAGCTTTTCTCGGAGCCGACATCGCCATCAACTATGCGGAAGAAGATTTCGCAGTAAGCCTCAAGGCACAAAACGGCGGCAAAGGCGCGGACGTTATCCTCGACGTCGTGGGGGCCAAATACTTGCAGCAAAACGTGGAAGCCCTCGCGGATTACGGCCGGTTGGTGGTGATCGGGCTGCAGGGTGGCGTCAAGGGCGAAATCAACCTCGGGCAGTTGCTCAGCAAGCGCGCGGCAATCATCGGTACATCGCTGCGTCCGCGTCCCGTGGCGGAAAAAGGCGTCATCATGAACGCCGTCCGCGAGTCGGTGTGGCCGATGCTCGCCGACGGCCGGATCAGACCATTCGTTGCCAAGTCGTTCCCCCTGGAGCAGGTCCGCGAAGCCCACGAGTACTTTGATTCCGGCGAGCACATGGGCAAAGTCCTGCTGCTGCTCTAAGCCCGCCAAACCGGCCGCAAGAAGGAGGGCAATGTCCATCCGGTACAGCATCCTGGCATTGCTCCAGGAGCAGCCCCGCTACGGCTACCAGCTTCGCGTGGCCTTCGAGGAACGCACAGGCGCAGTCTGGCCCCTGAACATCGGCCAGGTGTACACAACGCTTAACCGGCTGGAGCGGGACGCTTTGGTTCGCAGGAACGGCGACGACGGCCAGGGGCACGTGCTCTACAGCATCACGGACGCCGGGGCCGCCGAGATCCGCCGATGGTTCGCAACCGCGGTGGATCGGGGAGTTCCGCCCAGGAACGAGTTGGCTATCAAACTGGCTCTGGCCGTCACGACGGCTGGCACCGACCCCACCGCGCTCATCCAGGCCCAACGTGAGCTTTCCTTGCGGGAGCTGCAGGAGCACACCCAGGCCCGCAAGGATGTTGCCGCCAACCAGCGGGTAACGGATACGGCCCGGCTGCTCGTTCTGGATTCCCTGGTCTTCCACGCCGAGGCGGAGGTTCGCTGGTTGGATCTCTGTGAGGCCAGGCTGGTCCAACAGGCCAACGGACCCAGCAACGGCATGGCAGGAACCTTTCGCGGCGCGGGAGCGCCCACCGCATAGACTGCTCCGCAGGGGAGGTGCCGGTGTGGCAACATTCACGAATGCCGACGTTCGAATCCGGCTGCTCGGTCCCGACGACGCCCACGCACTGATCCGCCTCGCGGAGACGGACAATCTGTTCGACGAGGACCCTTCAGTTGAGCCATCAGGCGCGTTGGCCTACGACGCCGCCCGCTCCTTTTTGGGCGACCCTGCCGTGCTGTTCTGGCTGGCTGAGCTCGGTGGCGTGACAGTTGGTTTCCTTCACTGCTGCATCCAGCGCCGCCGCATTGCAGGCCCATGGGCGGAACTTCTCCTCATGGAAATGGGTACTCACGCGAATTGGCGCCGTCGCGGTATCGGCCGGTCCCTCCTGGCGGTCATGGAGGAATGGATGCGGGGACATGGGATGGAGGAAGTCTGGGTCCCGGCCAACGTCTACGCCACGGGTTTCTATGAAAAATGTGGTTTCGCTAAGGACGAAGGCGAAATACTCGTCAAGGCTCTGGGCTGAGTTGCGGCCCATGAGAGTATGAACGCATGAGCGATCAGGACGGCACTCAATCCAGTGGCGAGAGCTTTGACGACATCCCGGTGGAGGGCACAACCTTGGACGCTGGGACGGCGGAGAGCACATCGGAAGCCGGCCCGAAGGCCAACGGGAAGCCTGGCGTCAAGAAGGGCAGCACGCTGCAGGACCTTGTCGACGAGCCCGCCAAAGTCATGCGGATCGGCACCATGATCCGCCAGCTCCTTGAAGAAGTGAAGAGCGCCCCCTTGGACGAGGCAGCGCGGGGACGCCTTGCCGAGATCCATGAACGCTCCATCAAGGAGCTCGAAGAAGGCCTTGCTCCCGAACTTGTGGAGGAACTGGAACGCATCAGCCTCCCCTTCCCTGAACACACGACTCCGTCCGACGCGGAGCTCCGGATCGCACAGGCACAGTTGGTTGGTTGGCTCGAAGGGCTGTTCCACGGCATCCAGACAGCTATTGCGGCCCAGCAGGCGGCCCGGGAGCACGCTGTTGCCCAGCTGCAGCTTCGCCAACTTCCGCCAGGCACCATGATCGCCCCGGGCGTCGTTATTGGCGAGAACGGTGAGCCGCAGCGTGCCCACCTTCCCGGCAAGGAAGCGGAACCCGGCAAACCTCCTCGCGTTGAAGACCCGGACCGGCACCCGGGTCAATACCTCTGAGCGCTGGATTGGGGTTCTTTGGGGCCGTCCGGCAGGGGCGGAAGGATGATGCTGAACTTGGCAAGGGACTGTGGAGGCGTGCCCACGATCGCTTCCATCGCGGCCTTGACCGGTACCACCAGGTGCTTGAGGGCGTGGAAGACGAACAGCTTTACGTCGAACTCGTGGTCATTGCCAACGAACTGGCCGGCTTGTCTTCCAGGGTCCGTGCCGTCTGTGTCGAAGCGCAGCTCAGGGCACCCAGTGACGGACTGGACATTCCGGGGTCGCTCGCCGGGGTGCACCGCGCATTGTCCAAAGCAGGGAACTCTCTTGCGACGACGGCGGAGGCGGCCGCGATGCTGCGTCTCGCCGTCGGGCCCGTCCCCGTGGGAGCGGTTTCGGTGCGACGGCGCGCCGAAGCGGTCTACGAGCATGTGGACGAAGCGGAGCGGCTGTTGAGGGCGCAGGCCGACTCGTAGGGACCCGAAGAATAGGTGCAGGCGCGCCTATTCCCACATGACAACTATTAAGCGCCTAGCTTAGAGACCCCGGAATCCGTAGCCACGGGGAGTGCGTGGCTGGCAGGATGGAAGCCATGACTTCGTCACCGAACCTTACTTTTAACGACGGCAACTCCATTCCCCAGCTCGGCTACGGGGTGTGGCAGGTTGAGGACGATGTAGCCGAAAAGGTGGTGCGCCAGGCATTCGAAGCCGGCTACCGCCACATCGACACTGCCAAGATCTACGGCAACGAGGCGGGCGTAGGACGCGCCATCGCTTCCTCCGGACTCAAGCCCGAGGAAATCTTTATCACCACCAAGCTGTGGAACGCGGACCAAGGCTACGAGTCCACCCTTGCTGCTTTTGAAGAATCCATGGATCGCCTTGGCCTGGAAACCCTTGATCTGTACCTGATCCACTGGATGCAGCCCAAGCAGGACAAGTTCGTGGACACGTGGAAGGCGCTCATTGAGCTCCAGAAGCGCGGACGCATCAAGTCCATCGGCGTCTCCAACTTCAGCAAGGAAGGCCTGCAGCGCCTGATCGACGAGACCGGCGTGGTTCCGGCGATCCACCAGATTGAGTTGCACCCGTTCTTCAACCAGGCAGAACTCCGGGACTTCGACGCCTCCCATGGCATCCTGACCCAGGCCTGGTCACCACTGGGCCAGGGCGGCGAGCTCCTTGAAAACGCCGCCATCGCCCAGATCGCCGCCAAACACGGCGCCACCCCGGCTCAGGTAGTCATTGCCTGGCACCTGGCGATCGGCAACGTCGTGATCCCCAAGTCCGTGACCGAGTCCCGGATCCAGGAGAACTTCGCGGCACTTGACGTCACCCTGGATGAAGCCGACATCGAGGCCATCACCGGCCTGGACCGCGGCGCCGAGGGCCGCATCGGACCGGATCCGGCGGTTTCCGACTTCGCTTAGTCGCTCGGAAGTTTCGAAATGAAGGCCCCGCACCTGCTGGAACCCAGCACGTGCGGGGCTTTTTCGCCCTCCGGGGCAGTCAGCGTCGCGGAGGCATGGCGGAAACGGGGCCAAGCGCGACAAGGGACGGATGTGCGCCGCCGACACCGGCAGCCTTGCCGTCCAGAAGATTTCTCGTCCCGTGGGCAATGAACCGGACCACCTGCTCCCCCACGGTGGACCCGTCTGCCCGGTCGAGGGCATAGGCCAGTTTCTCGAGCGTGCCAGTGACAGATTTGCGTGCGTACTGCTCCTCAAGACCCCAAGACACGCCTTCGGCGACGAGGTCCTCGACAGTCACGGACGGCTGGAAGGCGCGGTCGTTGACCCGCAGTGACATGTTCAGCTGGCCGTTGGGCGCCAACGCATGGGTGGAGACGTCGTAGAGCGGTGCGATGGTGACGGCGCCATCGTCAGTCCGGAGGGTAGAGAAGTTTTTGGCGTGTGCGTCGGTGTTGCCGACCGCGGTGTTGAAAGTGGTGTGCGCAAGCAGGGTCTCGCGGTCATCGGGCCCGGCACCGAAGATGTCACGGCGGCGCTGCAGTAGGCTCGCAAGACTCCGCAGGTTCGCGGCAGCGTTGACGCTTTCGAATTTGCTGTCGGTGTCCCAGGGCAGACCCAGGGCCTGGGCGCCGTCCTCTTGGTGGATGCGTTCCACGCTGCGGCCGGCGACCCGGCGATCGTAGCGCTCCAGCACGAGGACGGTCCGGCCCGCGAAGCTGCGCACGTCGCTGGCAAAAGTGGTCAGACCGATCCGGCGGGATAGTTCAAGGCAATAGGCCTCGGCGTGTAGGGCATGTTCGTTGCCAGCGGCGACCGGCTTGATGATGTGTGTGGAGGCGGCGCCGTCGACGCCGGCGTGCCATGCCCCGTCGAGCAGGGCAACGGTGGTCTTGGGCTGGTACCCGGCCAGGGAGCCGCCACCGCCGACGGCGCCCAGGGCATAGTCGTTGATGAGTGTCAGCCGTACCGCGATCTGCTCGTCGGTCAGCGCTTCGTAGGATTCCGCCGGTTCGCCGGGGTCCCCGCCGACCCGGATCGCGCCGGCGACGTCGCGGCCGGCGTAGGACACCAGGGCGTAGACATCGTCGCGGCTGACCTGGGCCTGTTTGGCCAGGTTGGACCTGCCGGAACCCTCCGGTAGAAGCCCGCCGAAAAACGCGGTCGCCGCTTCCGGTGTGGAGGCCCGGGGTCCAAGCGGCAGATTGGCGGAGAGGATACGCGAGCCGATCCCGAACCGCGCCATTCCGGCCTCGGAGGACTCGAATGCCACCGTGGAAGCGCCGGCCCGGACCATACTGCCGATGACGGTGCCATAGAGGTGGACATCCTGGGCCTCAGCCACGGTTGCGTTCCCGGAAGGTCAGTTCGATGCCGAGTTTCTCCATGACGGCGAAGAACTGGTCGTTGAGGACTTTGGGTTTGCCGGTCTCCAGTTCGGAGAGGTATCGCTGGCTGACCCCGAGCCGTGCGGCCAGGTCGCGCTGGGAAAGCCCGGTGCGTTGCCGGATGCCGTAGACCATCAGGCCCAGGTCCGAAACGGACTTCATAACGCCGTGCATCCGACCACCTTGATGAGCTATTCGTAGTACAAGGGAAGTGATTACCTTTTCGTAATCGTAGCAGGATGATTACGAAAAGGTAGTCTAACTTTGGAGAATGCCGTGCGAGCCCAAGCAGGGTTTGGTTGCTTGGCTCATTGGCCAGGGTCAAGGCATCAGCCGTCAGGACGGAGATCCGAAGAATCCACAGGGTCGTTGATCGCTGTGCTGGCGGCTCTGACTCCTGTGGCGTCCGACTCCGCTTGGGAGGAAGGTCCATTCCACCCCTATCGATTGTTCCCACGGGCTGTTGATCCACAACCATATGCGGCGCAGCAAGTCCTCAGAAGAGATCTGAGCACGCTGGCTCAGAAGGATTCCCTCAGCGTGCGGGCACACCGATCCGGATCCGACGCATGGCATCGGGCATCAGCTTGGCTGGCTCACGCAGCGACTCAACCCTCTGGAAGGGTCCAGCATCCAAACCCGGCACGGCGAAGGGCGCACCCCGATGTGATGCGCCCTTCGCTAGACGGTCAGGTCAGTCCTTTTTGAAGGCGTCCTTGACTTTCTCGCCGGCCTGCTTCAAATCGCCCTTGGCCTGGTCGGCCTGGCCTTCATTCCTCAGACTTTCGTCGCCCGTGGCGTTACCGGCAGCTTCCTTGCCCTTGCCGCCAGCCTTCTCGGCAGCGTTCTCAATCTTGTCGCCTAGTCCCATGGTGTTTCCTCCTCTGGTTCGGCAGCCGATCGATACGGCCGTTACCCCATCCTAAGCATGCTTAGGGTTTGAGTTTCAAGTCCGGCTCCGCTTGTCTAACCGCCGACAAGCTCTCCGGCACCCAATGGACTCGACTAGATTGCCGTCACTCCAGGACATTGTCAGAGACCACCAAAAAACCCCGCATCCCCGCTGAACAAGCGGAAATACGGGGTTCTTTCAGAGCTTCCTATCAGAATCGAACTGATGACCTTTTCATTACGAGTGAAACGCTCTACCGACTGAGCTAAGGAAGCACCGCGCCATCGTCCGGAGACCGGCTGAATCACGCAAGATACAACTGTAATAGAGTCACCTCGTCCGGGTCAAAACAGCCCCAGGCGGACCTCCCTCGGTGCCGTTGTTGCGGAATTCACCCGCACGTCGCGCCCGGTTCAGGCCGTCGTCGTGGACCGGGGGCAAGCTGGGCGGACTAACGTGGCCGCATGATTTCGGCCATCTACCAGCGAAGGGGCGCCATGAGCATGGACAGCAGCAAGAGGATCAACGCGGACGACGCCGGGGCACATCGTGCGCAGCGGCTCCGGCTTGCTGTACTGGACATGGTGGGCACTACAATCACGGACGATGGGCGTACGGAACGTGCGATGTCCCTGGCCCTGCAGGAGACCGGCGTCGAGCCCGGTTCCCCACGATTCGAAAGCATGCTCGGTTACGCCCGCGACACCATGGGCTTTTCGAAGTTGACCGTTTTCAGCCACCTATTCGAGGACGTGGGACGGGCCGAGAGCGCCAACAAGGCCTTCGAACGCGCCTACGATGATCTGATTGCCGACGGCGGCGTCCGGGCAATTCCAGGAGCCGAGGAAACCATCGACTGGATGCGAGACTCCGGCGTGAAAGTCTGCCTGGCCACGGGCTTCGGCCGGCACACGCAGAACATGGTGCTTGAGTCCCTGGGCTGGATGGGGAAAGCCGATCTCAGCCTGTGCCCTGCAGACGCCGGCCGCGGACGCCCGTACCCGGACATGATCCTCACCGCCGTGCTCGCCCTTGACCTGGATGATGTCCGTGAGGTCGCTGTAGTGGGGGACACGAGCTCGGACATGTTGTGCGGTGTGCGCTCCGGCGCCTCCGCCGTGGTGGGCGTGCTTACCGGCTTCCACGCTGAGGCGGCTTTGCGGGCGGCCGGCGCCACCGCCGTCGTGCCCTCAGTCAAGTACCTTCCCGCGCTGCTGGAGCCCCGCGCGGCACGCCTCTAGCGCCCGGTCCCGCAACGATCTACCGCTTTTTCGCCAGCACTCGCACTCCGCGAGCCGCCAGTCCGCCACTTGCGCAGCCGACTCGTTGGCAAAGCTGGTAGGACGTGGAGGTCGGAAAGCGCGGAGTTATCCACATAGGCAACCCCAGGGCTCCGAATGGATGCCGCCGGGAGGCATCGTGGAGCCATGGATCTCAAGGCAGCCCTTCGTGCTCGAGGCGGCACGGCCCTGCGCAGGGATCTTCTCAAAGCCGGAGTCGGCGCGTGGCAGCTCAGGACCGCGGGACGGAGGGGCGCCGTGTTGGTCCCCTACCGAGGGGTTGTGGCCCTGCCCGGCGCCCCGCCGGAATTTGCTGAGGCTTATCGGCACGGCGGTGTCCTCACGTGCATCTCGGCTGCGCCGCATCATGGCCTGTGGCAACTGCATCAGGCCAGCGAGCTCCATTTAGTCTGCGGCAACGGGTTACCGCGCGACGGCGTGGTGCCGCACCGGAGCGCATGGTTGCCGCCCTTGCCAGGCAGGCCCGTGGCAGCGCTCGCGGACGTTTTGGTGCACGTACTACGATGCAGGCCCGCCGCCGAGGCGTTGGTCATGGTGCAATGTGCCGTCGTGCGTGGCGACATAACCGTGGACTTCCTGCGCAGAAGGCTCCCCGGCAATCGGAACGGCCGGGCACGGGGCGTCCTGGATTTCGTGTGCGGCAGAGCGGACTCTTTGCTCGAACCCCTGGCGGCGATGCACTTCAGGCAAGCTGGAATCGACTTCGTGCAGCACGTGGAACTGCCCGGAGTCGGAGAAGTCGATTTCGTCGTCGAAGGCTTCTTGATCGTCGAACTGGACGGCAAGACCCATTTCGAACCCCGGGCCATCAAGAGGGATCGACGGCGGGACAACACCTCCGTTGCCGGCGGTTTCACGGTGCTGAGGTACTTCTACGAGGACGTTGTGCACCATCCGGAGGCGATGGTGGCGGAAGTGCAGGCGGCCATCCTGGCCCGTCGTGCCAAGCTGCGCCTCAACAAATGACCAGCTTTGCCGGCCCCAAGCACCACAGTCCGCGCTGCGCCAGGGATGACCGATCAGCAGAGCTCCAATAGTGGTCCCATTTTGCGGCCTGCCCGTCCCGCCGGCCCGCCAGGCCGACCAACAAACTCAGCACATGGTCCCGTCTGAAGGTACCTTTCCATCCACGAAGTAGTTGTCCACGGCGTCGGACACGCACTGGTTGGAGCGGCCGTATGCGGTGTGCCCTTCACCCTTCCACGTCACCAGGGAGGCGTTGCCGATTTGCTTCCGCAGCGAGGCTGCCCAGGCCAGAGGCGTGGCGGGGTCTCCGGTGGTGCCGATGACCACAACCGGTGCCGAGCCTGTGTATTGGGCCGGCGCTGGCGCGTGCAGTGGCTTGTATGGCCAGTCCTTGCAGTTGACGCCGGTGTAGGCGAAGTAGTAGCCGAAGGTGGGGGAGAGCTGCTTGAGGCGGGCTTCCTCGGCACGCATCCCCGCGGTGTCCGAGACCATCGGGTAGTCCAGGCAGTTGACGGCGTTGAACGCGAATGTCGTGTTTGAACTGTAGGTGCCGTTCGATTCCCGGTCCGCGCCGAAGTCCGCAATCCGAAGCATGAGCGAATCGTCCCCCTGGACCGCTGCCGTCAAGGCTTGGGTGAGGGCCGGCCATGAGTCGTTGCTGTAGAGCGGGGTGATGATAGCGCTGACGAACGTTGGCGCCGTCACGAGGCGGCCGTCCTTGGCCCGCTTGGGATTCTGCTCGACGTCGGCAACAAGGTCCCGGACTTGCTGTATGCCGTCATCAACGCTTCCTGTGACCGGGCATCCGGACTTTGCCTCGCAATCGGCCACATAACTGCGGAGTGCCTTTTCGAACGCCTCTGTCTGACCGGCGGTGATGTCCTCCTCGCTCAGGGCAGGGTCCACCGCGCCGTCCAGCACGAGCTTGCCTACGTTGCTCGGGAACAAGGACGCATAGGTGGACCCGAGCGAGGTGCCGTACGAGAAGCCGAGAAAGTTGAGCTTGGCGTCGTTCAGGACTGCGCGGAGGATGTCCATGTCCTTGGCAGAGCTAACGGTGTCAATATGTGCAAGGGCAGGGCCGGACTTCTCCACGCACTTGGCATTGACGGCCTTCGTGTCTGCCAGGGCAGCATTGAGGCCCTGGTCCGTGTCGTAGTTGTAGGCCTTCTCGCGGGAAGCATCACGCTCAGCATCGCTCAGGCAGGTGACCGGTGCCGAACGCTTGACTCCGCGGGGATCGAAGCCCACCAGGTCGAAGCGGGACCGCAGCTTGTCGGTGAAATGCGTCTTGGCCGCGTCCCTGACGAAGTCATAGCCTGACACCCCGGGACCGCCGGGATTGACCAGCAGCGAGCCCTTCTTGGTGCCCTGGCTCTGGAGCCGGATGGCGGCGATGGAGATGTTGCCTGCGTCAGGCTTGGCGTAGTCCACCGGCACGTTGATGTTGGCGCACTGGAATCCTTGCTCGCAGGACGTCCAACTCACCGTTTGGGAGTAGAACTCCTTCAGCCCGTCCGGCGCCGCGGCGGCGATGGACGCGTCCGGCGTGCTGACGTTGCCGGACCCATTGCCAGTGGGGGGCACGGAGAACACACAGCCGCTCAGGAGCAGGCCGGTGGAAATGGTGGCCACGATTGCTGTTGCCGCCCGCCGCAGTGATGGGAACAGTGTCCGCGAAGTGGACCCGGTGGGCCGGCGTCGTGCGGGCGTCATGCGTTACTCCTCATGCTGGGGAAGCGTGCTGTAGTTCTAAACTATCTGGCTATTGCTGAATGAGGCTGCTCGCCATGGACTCGACGGCCAGTAGGGGTGCCACGTTGGTAGTGGTGATCCGCGCACGCGCCTTGTTGATGGCATCCATGCGGGCCAAGGTGATTTCCGGGGTGGAACCAGAGGCGTAAGCTTCCAGCTCAGTCTTGAGTTCAACGTTGACCAGTTCCACGGCGTTCCCCAGCTGGATGACCAGGACGTCCCGGTAGAAGGACAGCAGGTCGGTCAGGGTGCGGTCCAGGGAATCGGTGATGGACCGCTTGGCCCGCCGTTTCTGGTCGTCTTCAAGCTGCCTTACTTGGCTGCGCATCGACGGCGGCAACGTGCCCGACTCCGGAGCGCCCAAGCTTGCTAGCAGGGCGACCTTCTCGGCGGCATCACGTTCATCGTTGGAGCTGTTGGCCTCATCGGTCGCGATCTTGACCAACTTTTCCGCCATCATCACGGCGTCCGTGACGCCCCGCAGGCCCAGCGGGAACCGGACCGTCTCCAGCCGGCGCTCGCGGGCTTCAGGATCACGGGCCAACCGGCGTGCAATTCCGATGTGGCTTTGGGCTGCGCGCGCGGCCCGGTCCGCGATGGCGGGGTCGACGCCGTCACGCCTCACTAGCAGTGCGGCGACGTCGGACGCGGGCGGGAGCCGGAGGTTAACCGCGCGGCAACGCGAGCGGATGGTAACCAGCACGTCCGCGGGCGACGGCGCGCACAGCATCCAAATGGTCCGGGGTGTGGGTTCTTCGATGGCTTTGAGGAGCACGTTGGTGGTGCGCTCGGCCATGCGGTCAGCATCCTCCACCACAATGATCCGCCAGCGTCCGGTCGCCGGCCGGTCGCCGGCCTTGGACACCAACTGGCGGGCTTCCTCGATGGTGATGGTGACTTTCTCTGTACGGACAAAGGTCACGTCCGAGTGGGTCTCGCCAAGGATGGTCCGGCATGATGCACATTCGCCGCAGCCGCGAAGGGCAACGTGGTCCTGCTCACAGTTCAGCGCGGCGGCGAATGCCTTGGCCGCGTTGGATCGTCCCGAGCCTGGAGGCCCGGTGAACAGCCAAGCGTGCGTGAGGCCGTCGCCCTGCGCCGCCGCGCGCAATTGCGCGACGACGGGCGCCTGGCCTTGGAGTTCGTCCCAGACGGTCACGCGCGGCTCCCGAGCAATTCCTGAACGCGGCCGAGGATCTGATTGGCGAGGTCCTCTATGGGATCCTTGGCCGTCAGGACGAGGTAGGTTTCCGGGTGGGCCGCGGCCAGCTCCAAGAACGCGGCGCGGATGCGGGCGTGGAAGTCATCCGGTTCGGACTCGAGCCTGTCCTCGGTGGCGTCACCCGCGGTCCTGCGGTCCCGGCCATCGCCCGGATGGACATCCAAGAGCACGGTCAGGTCAGGTTCGAGGCCTTCGGTTGCCCATTCGTTGAGTCGCCTGACATCCACGGTTCCAAGGTCACGGCCTGCACCCTGGTAGGCGACGGAGGAATCGATGTAGCGGTCCGTGATGACCACAGAGCCCTCGGCCAGGGCAGGCCGGATCACTTGGCTTGCATGGGCGGCCCTGGATGCTGCGAAGATGAGGGCTTCGGTCCGGGGGTCGATGGTGCCGTGGCCGTGGTCCAACACCAGGGAACGCAGCTTTTCTCCGATGGGCGTGCCTCCCGGCTCGCGAGTGCGCAGCACGGAAAAGCCGAGGGACTCAAGGGCCTCGGCCAAACGGGCGGCCTGCGTTGACTTGCCTGCTCCGTCCCCGCCTTCGAAGGCGATGAAGAGCCCGGGGCGCTGGTCCGGCGTGGGGCTCTGGTCCTGTATAAGGCGCTGCGTAGTCACGGATCTAAGCGTACAGAGGAACACCGACAGAACCCGACGACGGCGTCAGCCCACTCCAGCGGAGAGGCGCGCTGCCGCTAAACGCGCCCCTGCCGCTGGCGCCTTAGCCGCTCGGCACGCCCCAGCTACCGCCGGGCGGCGCCGTAATAGCTTTCCAGACCTTTCCCCTCCGGCCGTAGGCTGGAGCAATGAGTCTTTCCCGAGAACATGCCGCAGCTCTGTCCCCCGACACTGTGGCGGTGGCGGCAGGCCGTCCCGAACGAGGCCATGACCAACCAGTCAACCCGCCCATCGTTTTGTCCTCCACATATTTCGGCACGGGGGCACTGAGCGACGGCGACCGCGGCTACGGACGCTATGCCAACCCCACCTGGGATCCTTTCGAGGAAGCGCTGGCGCAGCTGGAAGGCGCCGAGTTGCCCGGCTTGCTCTACGCTTCGGGCCTGGCCGCGGTCAGCTCCGCGTTGTCACTCGTGCCCGCTGGCGGAGTCCTGGTCATGCCCACGCACAGCTACGCGGGATCGCTCGTCATGGCAGCCGAACTCGCGGCCAAGGGAATCCTTGAGTTGCGGACCGTCGACATCGCGGACACCGACGCCGTCAAGGCACAGCTCGCCCCCGCGGATGGAAAGTCCGCCAGCATGCTGTGGATTGAAAGCCCCACCAACCCGATGCTCGGCATCGCCGATGTCCAGGCCCTGGCCACCGCTGCCCATGAGGCCGGCGCCATCGTGGTCACGGACAACACCTTCTCGACGCCGCTGGTTCAGCAGCCCCTCAGCCTGGGCTCCGACGTCGTGCTCCATTCGGTGACCAAATACCTGGCCGGCCACTCCGACGTCGTACTCGGCGCCTTGGTGACATCCAATCCGGCACTGCGCGCGGAACTTCTCCACCACCGCATCATCCACGGCGGCATCGCCGGTCCCTTCGAGGCCTGGCTCGCGCTCCGAGGCCTGCGCACGCTGGCGCTGCGGATCGAGCGCTCCCAAGCCTCTGCGGCAACGTTGGCCGCGCGGCTGGCCACCCACCCGCGCGTCGAGTCCATCCGTTTCCCGGGGCTGCCAAACGATCCCGGCCATGAGCGGGCCAAATCGCAGATGAAGGGCTTTGGCTCCATCCTGTGCATCCAATTGGCCGGAGACGGAACCCGCAGTGGTGCCGAAGCCGCCGATCTGATGGTTCGCGCATTGCAGTTGTGGATCCCTGCGACATCGCTGGGCGGGGTCGAGTCCCTCATCGAACGTCGGCGCCGCCACACGGCCGAGCCCCTAAGCGTGCCGGACAATTTGGTCCGGATGAGTGTCGGTATCGAGAACGTCGAGGATCTCTGGGCGGATTTGGAGCGAGCGCTCAAGTCGCTTGACGGCTAGGCTGGAGGGCGTGGACGGAAAATTTTTGATTTCATACATCCAGAATGGGATCTACTTCATTCTGGGACTGGTTGCCTTTGCCTTGGAGCTGTGGGCGCTGGTGGATTGCCTGCGCCACAAACCCTCGTCCTTTGAGGCGGCCTCGAAGCGCACCAAGACGTTCTGGCTGGCCCTGACCGGCATCGCAGCGGTTATCGGCGGGTTCTCCGTCCTCGGTGGCGGGGGTGGTTTCGGGATCTTTGGCATCGCTGCCGTGACTGCGGCGTGTGTCTACTTGGCGGATGTCCGTCCCGCCGTCAAGGAAATCGGCAACAGCGGCCGTAACCAGGGCCCGTACGGTCCCTGGTGATCCCCACCGGCACCCTAAGCTCGCAAGTCCCCACCGGCTCCCCGCCTTCGCAAGCTCAGGCCGGGGCCCTCGCCGGTGTGGCCCCACGCTCAGGGAACCCTGCCGGCGTGGGCCCACGGCTCCAAGGCTAGGCCGGAGCCACGGCGGCCCAGTCAACGGTAAGTTCGCCCAAGCGCCAACGCGACGTTCCGTCCTGAAGGGGCCAGCCGGCGTCGCGCATTGATTGGCACATGGCAGTCCACCGCTGCCTGTTGCCGAACGACGCAAGCGGTGCCGCCGCCAACCATGCCTGGTCCAGGGCACCCAAGAAAGCGTGAATCCGCTCGCCCGGAATGTTGCGGTGGATGAGCGCCTTTGGCAGGCGTTCGGCGACGTCGGAGGGCAGTTCGAAACCGCCGAAGCGCATGGACAGGCTCAAGCTCAGCGGCCCGTCTGAATCCAGCGCAACCCATGTCACGCGGCGGCCGATTTCATCGCACGTTCCGTCGATGAACAATCCTTGCGGTGCCAAGCGTGACTGCACCAAGCCCCAGATTCCTGCCACGTCCGATTCCTCGTATTGCCGCAGCACGTTGAAGGCACGCACCAGCACGGGAGTGCCCGGAACGGGAACCTCGAAACCGCCCACGTGGAAGCTGAGCCCGGGCCGTTCCAAGACCTTGGCGATCCGGACTCGCTCTGGTTCGATCTCGATCCCGCACACTCGAACGTCGGGGCGAACGGCCCGCAGCCGTTCGAAGAGTTCGACGGCGGTGGCCGGGGAAGCGCCATAGCCCAGGTCCACTACCAAGGGGTCGACGGCGGAGCGCAGCCGCCATGCCTGCGGGCCTGCCAGCCAGCGGTCGAGCCGGCGCATGCGGTTGGGATTGGTGGTGCCTCTTGTGATGTTGCCGACGGGTTTGCCGCGCCTGCCTTGGACCCGCTCCGCCTTCTGCACCACCGTCCCACTTTATCCTCCAACGCGGGGTCACTTACAGCCCATCCGAGGCACAAACACCGGCGCTAAGTGACCCCGCGTTGCGGTGAAAGGGTGGCGGCGTAACGCCCGGTAACGACAGGGCATGATCGCTTAGGATGAAAAGCATGACTTACAAGCTGATTCTGCTGCGCCACGGCCACAGCGACTGGAACGCCAAGAACCTGTTCACCGGCTGGGTGGACGTCGACCTGAACGACCAAGGCCGCGAGGAAGCAGCCCGCGGCGGAGAGCTCCTGGTCGAGAACAACGTTCTCCCCGATATCCTCTACACGTCCTTGCTGAAGCGGGCCATCAACACCGCGAACATCTCCTTGGACAAAGCCGATCGCGGCTGGATCCCGGTCAAGCGTGACTGGCGCCTCAACGAGCGTCACTACGGCGCACTGCAGGGCAAGGACAAGGCCCAGACCCTCGCCGAGTTCGGTGAAGAGCAGTTTATGGAATGGCGCCGTAGCTACGACACCCCGCCGCCCGCCCTCTCCGATGACAGCGAGTTCTCCCAGGTGAACGACGTGCGCTACGCAGACCTCGGCGACGCCCTGCCGCGCACCGAGTGCCTCAAGGACGTGCTGGTCCGTCTCCTGCCGTACTGGGAGTCAGACATCAAGGAAGACCTCAAGGCTGGCAAGACGGTCCTGGTCACGGCCCACGGCAACTCCCTGCGCGCCCTCGTCAAGCACCTGGACGGGATCAGCGACGAAGACATAACCGGTCTGAACATCCCGACCGGCATCCCGTTGGTTTACGATCTGGACGAGAACTTCCAGCCGATCAACCCCGGTGGAACCTACCTCGACCCCGAGGCCGCGGCAGAGTCCATCAAGGCTGTAGCAGCCCAAGGCAAGAAATAGGCCCTTCGAGAAAACGACGCCGGCCGGCTCACCTTGCGAAGTGAGCCGGCCGGCGTCGTGGCTAAGTCGATAGGACTGGCTAGAAGCCTTCTGGCTGCCATTCGCCGGTAACCAGGTAGGTCACCTTGCGGGCAACGGAGACTCCGTGGTCTGCGAAGCGCTCGAAGTAGCGGCTGGCGAGGGCCACATCCACCGTGGTGGCAGCAGTCTCGGCCCAGGCGGGATTTGCGATGGCCCTGAAGACGCTCAAGTGCAGATCGTCCACCCTGATGTTGAGCTTGAGGATGTCGCGGGCAACTTCCAGGTCGCGCGACTCCAAGAGCAGGGTGACCTTCTGGACGATTTCGAGGTCGAGGCGGGCCATGTCCTTGAACGTTGCCGTCAACTGCTCGGGGATGACCGTGGCCGGGTAGCGGAGGCGGGCTAGTTGGGCCACGTGTCGGGCGAGGTCACCCATCCGTTCCAGTGACGCACTCATCCGCAGGGAGCCAACGATCATCCGAAGATCGCTTGCCACAGGGCCTTGGAGGGCCAGGATATCGATGGCGCGCTCGTCAAGGCCGTTTTGCAGGAAATCGATCCGGGCGTCGGCTGCGATGACGTCCTGGGCGAGATCGACGTCTGCCCCTTCGAATGCGGTGGTCGCGTTCTGGATCGCCTCGGTAACCAGCTTTGAGATCTCGATGAGGTCCTCACCGACCTGGATGAGCTCCTCCTGAAAAACCTTGCGCACGGTGGCGTCCTCTCCTTGGAAATCTCCTCCGCACCCCTCTGACGGCGCACGAAAATCTTCACAGCTAACTATGGTGCAACTAGTAAGAGTGGCAGCGATCCGTGAACGGTTGCGCACCATTAGGTGAACGTTAGCTGAATCGGGGCCGTTTGGTAGCCGTTCCATATTTTGCAGTGTTTCCAGCGCATAAGCTAGATCCGTGGATCCAGTGCTCATCGGTGTCATCGCAGGCCTTGCCGGCTTGTCGTGCGGCGTCTTTGGCGTGCTCGCGTTCAGGCTCAGCGAGCGGCAGCGAAAGATCGTGGACCTGGACGTCACGGAACCGCTGCTTCCGGAGGGCGCCGCGGAGGTGCTGTCCGTCGTCGGGCGGGCCTTTGTGGTGGTGGACGCGATCGACGGCGTCGTCCGGGCCAGTCCCGCGGCCTACGCTTACGGCCTCGTCAGGGGTCACACAGTTGTGCACAAGCAGCTGCTGGACATGACGGCAAAGGTCCGGCGCGACGGCGTGATCCTGGAGAAGACCTTCGAGTTGCCCCGCGGTCCGCTCGGCAAGGGCACCATCGTGGTGCAGGTCCGCGCAGCCATGCTCGGATGGGAATATATAGTCCTTCTGGCGGACGACCGCACCGAAATCACCCGCACCGAGGAGATCCGCAACGACTTCGTTGCGAACGTCTCGCACGAACTCAAGACGCCGGTGGGCGCCATCTCGTTGCTGGCTGAGGCCCTTGAGGCAAGCCCGGATGACGAAGAAGCCGTCCGTCGCTTTGCGAAGCGCATGCACAAGGAATCCACACGACTCGCTGCGCTGGTGCAGGACATCATTGAGCTATCCCGGCTCCAGGGCGCCAACGTGGCACAACAAGGGCACGCTGTGGATATCAACACAGTGATTACCGAAGCCGTAGATCGCTCGCAACTCCCGGCGGAGCTCAAGAACATCAAAATCGTGGTCGGCGGCCGGACGGAAACCATGGTCTTCGGTGACCAGGACTTGCTGGTGACCGCATTGCGGAACCTCATCGACAACGCCATCCGCTACTCTCCGGAAAACACCCGAGTGGGAGTGGGTGTCCGGGCCAAAGAGGGCGTGGTGGCCATTTCCGTCACGGACCAGGGCGAAGGACTTAGCCCCGAGGACCAGGAGCGGATCTTCGAGCGTTTCTACCGCGTGGATGCCGCAAGGTCGCGGCAAACCGGGGGAACCGGCTTGGGACTGAGTATTGTCAAGCATGTGGTGTCCAACCATGGCGGCGAGGTTACCGTCTGGTCCCAGCCCGGCCAAGGTTCTACTTTCACCATCCGCCTTCCGGAAATGGAAGGCCAGGAGAATGACGACGCCGGGGCGAAGCCCCGAAACGTTATTCAAACGACGGGCGCAGTACGCGCCCTAGAGCAAGGAGCTGGCGCTTGAGCAGGATTCTGATCGTGGAGGACGAAGAGTCCTTCAGCGACCCTCTGTCCTACCTATTGGGCAAGGAAGGCTTCGATGTCCAGGTAGTGGACAACGGCAGCGACGCGTTGGTGGAGTTCGACCGCAATGGGGCCGATCTGGTACTGCTGGACCTGCAGCTTCCGGGGACCCCAGGCACCGAGGTTTGCCGGCAGCTGCGGCAGCGTTCCAGCGTCCCGGTCATCATGCTGACCGCCAAGGACTCGGAAATCGACAAGGTGGTTGGCCTGGAACTCGGCGCGGACGACTACGTCACTAAGCCGTACTCTTCCCGGGAACTCGTGGCGCGCGTTCGTGCCGTGCTGCGCCGGCAGGGCGAGCCCGAGGAACTCATCACATCCACCGTGCAGGCCGGCCCGGTCAGGATGGACATTGAGCGCCATGTGGTGAGCGTCAACGGCGAACAAGTGTCGCTTCCGCTGAAGGAGTTCGAACTCCTTGAGATGCTCCTTCGCAATTCGGGCCGTGTGCTCACCCGTGGACAGCTGATCGACCGCGTCTGGGGCTCCGACTACGTCGGGGACACCAAGACCCTGGACGTCCACGTGAAGCGTTTGCGCAGCAAGATCGAGCCCGACCCCTCGGTTCCCCGCTATCTCGTGACCGTGCGCGGCTTGGGCTACAAGTTCGAACCGTAAGCAACCGTAAGCAACCGTAAGCAACCGTAGGCCCGCAAGGCCGGGAACGGCCCGCGCAAGGCAAACAGTGTACGCCAAACAGCAAAAGGAAGGGCTCCCATGGTGGGAGCCCTTCCTTTGCGTTCTTGCAGGGTAACTTGGGCCTGTCTGCCGGCAGAGTGGCGCAGGCCGTTGCCGCCTAGTGGCCGGTGCTGCTCGCGCTCGGTGTCGGTGTGGCGCTGCTAGTGGCCGAACCGCTGGTTGAGGGGCTCGGCGTGGCCGTGGCAGGAATGTACTTCTCGTATTCCTTCAAGGAGCCGTCCAGGACCGGGAACTGCACGGTGTGGGAGTCGGAGCCTGTCTTGATGGTCACGGAAACCAAGGAGCCCGGGTTTCCGCCGGTGGTGCTCAGAATGGCGGCGTCGGTGGTCTCGTTGAGGTAGGTCTGCGACTTGGCCTTGACCGGAATGCTGGTCTGTGAGCCGCTGGCTCCGTTGATGGTCAGGGTCGCATCGCTGGCGGAAGTGTTGAAGACGGCACCAATAACGCGTCCCGGCTTGTTGGCGCCAGTGGAGACAATAAGCATGTTGCGCAGCTGGAGCGAACCGAGGTCTTCCTTGACGCCGTCCGACGCTGCGTACTGGTGGCTGGTCTGCTGGGCGTTGATGTAGCCACAGCCGGTCACGGACAAGAGACCGATGCCGATGGCGGCCGCTGCCATCGCCAGCTTGCCGCGCTGGACACGGTTCATCGCAGTAATGCGCACGACACGTACTCCTCTTAGAGTCATTGGAACACTTTTCAGGCATAGCCTATCGGCAAACCAGCTCAAACAAGGATTCCGGGCACCATTGTGGCGGGCCTCCCGGAGGCGTATGGTATTCCGGGGCGCGCCGTCGTATGCACTTTTATGCCTTCCCGTCAAGGGGGTGCTGGAGGGCCGAAAAGGCCATTTTCCGCGTATTTACGGGGTTCAGGACCCCTCTCCGTGCCAATCGTATGCCTTAAGCGTGATAAACTGGTCTGCGGGAAAGGGGAAAGTCCACATGGTTTTTGAGGTCGGCGAGACAGTAGTTTACCCTCACCACGGTGCAGCAAAAATTGAAGAAATCAAGATGCGCACTATCAAGGGCGAAGAGAAGATGTATCTCAAGCTCAAGGTGGCTCAGGGTGATCTGACCATTGAAGTTCCAGCAGAAAACGTAGACCTTGTTGGGGTCCGCGACGTAGTGGGCAAGGAAGGCTTGGAGCACGTTTTCGACGTTCTCCGTGCCGAGTTCACTGAAGAGCCCACCAACTGGTCCCGTCGCTACAAGGCAAACCTGGAGAAGCTTGCTTCCGGCGACGTCATCAAGGTTGCAGAGGTCGTTCGCGATCTTTGGCGCCGTGATCACGATCGCGGCCTTTCCGCAGGTGAGAAGCGAATGCTGGCCAAAGCCCGTCAGATTCTGATTTCAGAACTGGCACTGGCTGAGAAGACCGACGAAGAGAAGGCTGCAAGCGTTCTCGACGAAGTTCTGGCTTCCTAACAAAGATTCAAAGATTTAAACCCCGGTGGCAACCTGCCGCCGGGGTTTCCTTTTGCCCGAATGCCCAAGTAGTCCCTACCGCCACCCTCGCCTCGCAAGCTCGGCCAGGGAACCCTGGCGGCGTGGGCCCAGGCAGTAGGGGGGGGTTTGGGGGGGGCGCAAGCCCCCCACGTGCCACGAGGGTCACCGGGGGGGGCGCCCGGGGGGGG
>NZ_JAPFFT010000012.1 GCF_026241105.1 Arthrobacter rhizophilus
GCGGGCACTCTGAGGAAATGACCTGACCATAAAACGCTCCATCAATCAGAGCGTTGCTACGACCATATGACTTTGCCGGCCTCATAGCGACAACAACTGCGAGTTAGTTGGGTATTGTCGGGCGGTTGGCCCGCATAAGTGCGCCCGCACCGCCGTCGAACTGTGTTGTGTGAAAGCTCGGCGCCCTGGCGACTTCCACGAACCCCCATCGGCGATGCAACTCGATCGACGCCAGGTTGGACGCGTTGACGACGTACCAAGCTTCCGATGTGCGGCGCCATATCCAATCCAGTCGGGCTTGGGTCAGTGCTGTGCCGATGCCGCTGCGTCGATGTTCTGGCTGCACGGTGATCCCGCCCAGATAATGGCCCTTGGGAGCGAGGCCGTCGTCATAGTCCCAGAAGTGGGTCTTCCCCCAGCCGGCAAGCTCCCCGAGGTCGGACACTCCGCGCACAAAGGCAACCACCACGAGGCGGGTGTCGTCGTCGATCGCTTCTTCCAAGCTGTCGGCGGCTGGAAGGGCGAGGCCAGCTTTGGCCTGGATATCGAGAATGCCGGCGATGTCGGATCTTTTGGCAAGGCGGATTTCCGCACGTAGCTCAGGGGGCACACAGTTGGAAAAGCTGTTGCCGCTCATCGACTGAGCCTCCCTCCCAGTCGCGGTCGTGTCAATGCATATCGCACCAAACGACTATTTTGCCGAAATTGCGGCGTGTTGCACCATGAAATGGGCCCTCGTAGACCATCCATGATATTTATTGGTTATGACGCAACCGACTGCCGAACATGTAGGTCTCCTTCTTCGCGACGCCCGCGGCGAAAAGGGCTGGACACAGGGCCAGCTCGCTTCGGAACTGGGCACCAGCCAAAGCGCCATTGCCCGAATGGAACAGGGCAAGCAGAACCTCAGCCTCCGGATGATCGAACGCCTTGAATCCATCTTCGGTCGCACCATCGTCAAAGTCGGCAAGCGACAGATGACCCACCTGCGCGTCGAGGGCGGACGCACGCTCTCCGGCTCGGTGGACGTCAACAGTAGCAAGAATGCCGGCGTCGCGCTGCTTTGTGCGAGCCTCATCAACCGCGGCACCACCACCTTGCGCCGACTGGCACGGATCGAAGAAGTCAACCGGATCGTCGAGGTTTTGACCTCCATCGGTGTCGAGTGCACTTGGCTGAACGGCAACGATTTGCGCATCCGCCGCCCGAAGACCCTTGACCTCGCCTCCATGGACGTGGAGGCGGCGCGCCGCACTCGCAGCGTCATCATGCTGCTGGGTCCCCTCCTGGATGAGGCGGCTTCGTACCAGTTGCCTTACGCCGGCGGTTGCGACCTAGGGACTCGAACTGTGGAACCGCACATGCAGGCGCTACGTCAGTTCGGGCTCTCTGTGGAGGCCAAGTCCGGCTTCTATTCCGTGCAGGCCCCACCGGCCGACGGCGATCACCGCACGTTCGTGCTCACGGAGCGCGGTGACACGGTAACGGAGAACGCCATCATGGCCGCCGCACACCGCAGCGGTACCACGGTGATCCGCAACGCCAGCCCCAACTACATGGTGCAGGATCTGTGTTTCTACCTCCAGGGGCTCGGAGTGGTGATTGACGGCATCGGGACAACCACCCTGAAGATCACAGGCCGCCCGGCGATCGACGTCGACATTGAGTACTTCCCGTCTGAAGACCCGATCGAAGCCATGAGCCTCATCACCGCCGGCATCGTGACCAACTCGGAGGTCACCATCTGCCGTGTTCCGATTGAGTTCATGGAGATCGAACTGGCCACGCTTGAGCAGATGGGCCAGCAATTGGATATCTCCGGCGAGTACTTTGCACGCAACGGACGGACACGCTTGGTGGATGTCACCACCAAGCCATCCCGGCTACGCGCGCCGGAGGACAAGATCCATCCGATGCCGTTCCCCGGGTTGAACATCGACAACCTGCCTTTCTTCGCGGTCATCGCTGGCAATGCTGAGGGCCAGACCATGATCCACGACTGGGTCTACGAAAACCGGGCCATCTACCTGACCGAGCTCAACAAGCTAGGAGCCCAGATACAGCTCCTCGATCCCCACCGCATCTATGTAAATGGCCCCACCAAGTGGCGGGGGGCCGAAGTGGGATGCCCACCGGCCCTCCGTCCTGCCGCTTGCCTGCTGTTGGCCATGCTGGCGGCCCGTGGCACGTCCGAGTTGCGCAATATCTACGTGATTGAACGCGGATACGAGGATCTGGCCGAGCGGCTCAACACCATCGGCGCCAAGATCGAGTACTTCCAGGACTGACGGCGTCGGATTTCTGCGCTGAGCTCGGCCCTGGTCGGGCGGAACATTCTGCTGGATCACCCGGAGCGTGCTTTCGCCCAGGCCCGGAAACCCGCGGGGTGTGCCTTCTACCAGAGGCGGTGATCCAGCAGAATCCGTCGTTGCGATCAGTTCTGTTCGTTGTCCAGGGCCAGTACGGCGCGGATTTCCTCCATCACCTGCACCGGGTTGTTCCAGATCCTCTCGGGAGCGAAGCTCAGGACGTCAAAGCCACGTACCTGCGCAGCGTTCAGTCGTGCCATGTCTTTCCTCAACGCCTCCCGGGAACTGTGGAACGCGTAGCCATTGACTTCAACGATCAACCGACTGCCAATCAAAAAGTCGACCCGTCCGACACCGCGGATATGGACTTGGCGGCGGAATGGCAGGCCTTCCGATTCAAACAGCAGACGGGCGCTGATCTCGGGTACGGATTCGGACAGTCCGTCAGCCTTTGCTAACAGCCTTCTGGCGTTTCCGTAGTAGTCGGCAGAGATCTCACTTTCGATCATGGCCTGGGGGATGCCGAACTGCTGCATGGCCGACTGCGCAATGGCAATAGCATCCACGTCCGGCAAACAGGTCAGAGCGTGAATGACGGTGTCTTCTACGGATGCCACGGGGACGGCATTCTCCAGAGAGAAGCGAAGCCCGCCATGCCGGACGAAGCCCCTGCCCCGGCAGTGGCGCGTGGCCAGGTGCACATGCCAGGGTTTGTCCTTGATCCACAGACCGTAGCGTAAGGCCGCACTTGCACAGGTGAGCTGCCCGTTGTTGAGGATCGCCGTGAGGTATTCCGGATCCGCCGATGGGAGGGCCCACACGCCCTTTCGTGGTTGGTGTGCCCCAGCGGAAGCCAGCTTGTGGATCGCTGCGGGCGTATAGCCGTTGGCACGAAGCAGACCTACCCGGGCGACGCCGCCCACCGAGGAGAGGTAATCCAGGGCATCCATGGATCCAGCTAGCCATGGAATTTCAGCTGACGCCCCAATGAATGTGGCGTATGTGGATGAGTTGGCCGACATTCTGCTGGATCATTCCAGGGTGGCTTCCGCTCATGCCCGGAATATGGGGACACTCGTTCCGCATGGCCGGAGTGATCCAGCAGAATCCGTCGGGAGCCCACCCCAGCCCGGCCCCAGCCCACCCCAGCCCGGCCCCAGCCCACCCCAGCCCGCCCGGCCCCAGTCCCCGCCCCGCCCCTGTTTCCGAAAGGCTGCCATGGCGCACAATTGATCCGTGCGCACTTTTGGTGTGGAAGAGGAGTTGCTGATCGTCGATCCCGTGACCGGCGAGCCTCTTGCCCTGGCCGACGCGCTCCTTTCGGGCATGGCCCAGCGCGGCGCACCCCAGAATGGAGCGCCCCAGTACGGCGTCACCCAAGACGACCCCACCCCGGACGCCCCCGAGACCAGCTTCAACCCTGAGGACATGGACGACCCCGATACCGCCCTCACCCACGAGCTCAAGCTTGAGCAGATCGAGACGCAGACCCGGCCATGCCGCAGCTACGCTGAACTGTTGCACCAGATCCGCAAGGGGCGGGGCCTCGCGAGCCACGCGGCACGGCGCCACGGTGCAAGGATCGCGGCGTTGGCCACGTCACCCGTGGACGCCGCTTTGCACACCACTCCGGATCCCCGGTATGCCGTCATGCTCGAACGCTTCGGCATCACGGCACACGAACAGCTCACCTGCGGATTCCATGTACACACCTCGATCGAGTCTCCGGAAGAAGGCGTTGTGGTCCTGGACCACATCCGGGACAAGCTGGCGGTCCTCACCGCAATCAGTGCCAATTCGCCCTTTTGGCGGGGGCTGGCGACGGGCTTTGAGAGCTACCGGACGCAGGCCTGGAACCGTTGGCCGTCCTCGGGTCCGTCGGCCGTCTTCGGTTCCTTGGCCTCATACCGGCGGGTGGTCCGAAGGCTCATCGAAACGGGTGTCCTGCTGGACGAAGGCATGGTCTACTTCGATGCCCGGCTATCCCGGCACGTTCCTACGGTGGAAGTTCGTGTGGCCGATGTCTGCCTCCGGGCCGAGGACGCCGCGTTGATCGCAGTGCTCGTCAGGGCCTTGGTAGAGACCTCTGTGCGTGAGTACCATGCCGGGATAGAGCCCGCGGTAGTGCCCACGGTGCTCTTGCGGATGGCGTCGTGGCAGGCAAGCAACTTTGGACTCCGCGGCGAACTCCTGGACTTTGGAACCTTTCGGCCCGAGCCTGCTGCCGACGTGGTCTGGTCTCTGGTGGAATATCTGGAACCGGTGCTTGCCGAACAGGGTGAATTCGACTTGGCGAAGGCCGGCGTGGCAGCCATCCTGAGCCGTGGCAACGGCGCTATCGAACAGCGTGGTGTTGCCGAGCGCTGGAGCGAGAACAATGGCGGGGCGCCCGACGCCGCCGGGCTGGCCGCCGTCGTCGAGCACGCTGTTCAGATCACGATGCGCTCAGAGAGGGATCAGAGCGACACCAAGCCGCAGCCTGTGCTCACCTGGGTGCGCCAGGACTGGCGCGAGGCGCCCGGCTAACCCACGCCGGGCTAGACCACGCCAGGCTAGACCACGCCCGGCTAGACCTGCTTGAGTGCCTGTTCCAGGTCCCGGATGAGGTCGTCCACATCCTCCAGCCCCACCGAAAGCCGCACCACGCCGTCAGCGAGCCCGATGGCTGCCCGGCCTTCGGGACCCATGGCACGGTGCGTAGTGGTGGCGGGGTGAGTGATGAGGGACTTGGAATCGCCGAGGTTGTTCGAGATGTCGATGACTGAGAGCCCGTCCAAAAGCGCGAACGCGGACTCTTTCGCCGAACGTCCCGCGGAGGGGAGCAGCTCGAAGGTCAGCACGGTGCCGCCGGCTTTCATCTGCTTCGCGGCGAGTTCGTACTGCGGGTGCGACTTCAAGAGCGGGTACTTGACCCAGCTGATGGCCGGCTGTTCCTCAAGCCATTCAGCGATCCGCAGCGCCGACGCCGAGGAGTGGTTCACGCGCAGCCCCATCGTTTCAAGGCCCTTGGTCAGGACCCAGGCGTTGAACGCGGAGAGGGATGGTCCGGTGTGCCGCATGAGCTGCTTGACGGGACCATCGATGAACTCCTTGGTGCCCAGGATCGCTCCGCCCAGGACCCGGCCCTGGCCATCGATGTGCTTGGTGCCCGAGTAGACAATCACGTCTGCGCCGAGATCGCCGCAGCGCTGCAGCAGGGGAGTGGCAAAGACGTTGTCGACGACGACGGTGGCGCCGGCCGCGTGGGCCAGTTCGCTCACCGCGGCGATGTCCACGATTTCCTGCATGGGGTTTGACGGCGACTCGAAGAACACTGCCGTTGTCGGCTCGGACAACGCGGCACGCCACTGGTCCAGGTCCGGTCCGTCAACGAAGACGGTCTCGACTCCCCAGCGCGGCAGGATCTCGTTGAGGATGACGAAGCAGGAACCGAACAGTGAGCGCGCGGCAACCACCCGGTCACCGGCAGCCAGCAATGCACCAAGGGCGGTGAAGACAGCGGACATGCCCGACGCCGTCGCGAAGCACGCCTCGGCACCCTCAAGCAGGCGGAGGCGTTCCTGGAAGGTGGCCACGGAGGGGTTGCCGTAACGGGAGTAGACGAAGCGTTCGTCCTCTCCGGTGAACGCGCGCTCGGCGGCTGCGGCGGATTCGTAGACGAAGCCGGAGTTGAGGAAGACAGCCTCGGACGTTTCCTGGAAGTTGGTGCGGTCAAGGCCTCCGCGGACTGCCTGGGTGTCGGGGCTCCAGCCGGCGGCGTCAGGATTGAAAGTCACTTAGATTTCCCCCAGGTTCGTCGGAAGTCCACGGTTTTTCCAGCCGTTCACGGTTCGCTCGCCGTAGCGGTCAGGCTCGCCTTCAAAGCCCTCCAACACGTTGTAGGCGGTGTAGCCGGCTTGGGTTGCGGCGATGGCGGCGGCGATGGACCGTTGGCCGGAGCGGCAGAGGAAGATCAGTTCGGTGCCATCGGCCTCCGGGGCCTGCTGTGTCAGCTCTTCCATGAAACGTGTGTTGGGGATTCCGCCGGCAAGGTTCCACTGGATGAACAGGGGATCGTTTTCGGTGGCCTTGGTGTCTGGAATGCCGATGTGTGCCCACTCGCCTTCGGTGCGGACGTCCACCAGGATGGCGCCCTGCTCCAGTTTGGCCCAGGCGTCGTGCGGGCTCAGGTCGCCTGCGTAGCTCATGCGTGGCCCTCGCCGTCGAACTCTTCGTCGAGTGCATCCACTGCAGATGCGACTGCCGCATCCGCGCTGGCGATCGCCGCGGGGAGGACGATGGCCTGCGCCACGATCACGTCCGTGCCGTTGAAGGTGGCAGCCGGGCTGCCGTGCAGCACGTAGCCTTCCGCGAGCGCGGTGGAGATCCGCTCGCAGAATTCCTTGGTGTCAGGACCCGTGACGAGACGGTAGGAGAGTCTTTCTTCGGTGGGTTCAGGCATTGGTGCTCCTCAGTCACGCTTGCAGTTCGAAAGTGTCGATACGCCGAGTAGTCACCTGAGGCACCCCGCCGGAGAGAGGGTTGCCGACCAGCAAGTCAGGGCTTCGCGCTGGTGCTCATTACTCAAGAAGAAAATAACATCCACGACGGCGGCCCGCATCACCGGCCTTCGTCATGTTCCGTAACCGGCGCGGCGGCCCAGCGGATTCGGGCGAAAATCATCGCTCGACGTCTGCCCTGCGGGACCCGAATGCCCCTTCAAATATGTGGCAGGATCACGCCTGAGCTTGCGACGGCTGGGAGCCGGTGGGGACTAAGCCTCGGTTTCCCTCGGAAGCGGCTCCAGGCTTGCTTGGATCCGGCGTGGCAATTGTTTGGATTCTTGCACCAAAAACGACGGTGAATGATGGAACGTGGAGCCTTGATGCTTCCGGATTTCAAGCAACTCGTGGACGGATATCCCGGTGGCCGTGGCCAAGGCATGCAGCGAGAGGCTGTTGTGATGAGCCAAGGCAAAGACCACGCCTGACAGGGCTTCGAAACCTTCTGTCTCGTAGATTTCCTGTACCAAGTTGGACATGGCATTCGCATCGTCGATTGATCCCGCTGACGCCGCAGTCGCCATGGCGGTCAGCGACCATGCAGCAGAGTCGGGGCTGATGTAAATGCTCATGTCGATACCCTACGGACTCAAGCCCACTTGTGGAATGGGCGGAAACGTTTTCCTCCCCAACCCAAGTGACTCGCAGTTGGTGTCGTTATGGACGCCCGTAACGACAACAACTGCGAGTCAGTTGGGCAAGAAGCCTGATGCGCCGGCCCCAGAACCGGCGCATCAGACAATTTTTGTCCGGCTGGGTGCCGCTGGCCTTAGAGGTAGATCGCCCTTCCCCAGCAGGGTTCACGAAACTAGTTAACTACCGCGGCCATGGCGGCACAATAGACCTTGGCCGGCTAAATGAGCCTGCCCGCTACACTCGGATTCATGTCGGGTCATGGGGGAACCAGAACGGTAGCGGTATTGCTGGCGGGGCTGCTGCTCGCCGCTGGGATGTCCGGCTGTGAATATACCGACGCCGGTGATCCGCGGCCGGTTGCCGCGCCCACTCGGACTTCTCCGGGGCGGGTCCCGGTGCCCACCAAGGATCAGGCCACAGCCGCCCTCGAAGCCAACAACCTGGTTATGGCTAAACGTCTGCTCGGGCAAGCATCCGGGGCGGTGATCCTGGAGGACTCCGGCACCGTGGGCGGCGCGGTCAGTGGAGTCAACAAGAGCACCAGGGTAGAGACCGCCGGCTCGTACACCGTGACGGCGGCCTGCGTTGGTGCTCCGGAGGTCCAGATGGTCGTCGGGCAGGATCCGCGGACCGGGCTGGCCCCACAGGACCAGACGTTCGATTGCTCCGCCCCCTACACGGGCGTTGTTCAGCTGCAGCCGGGGCCGGTCACCGTCCAGGTCCACCTGGCGCGGGCCAACTCGGGCCCCTCCGCCTCTGCCGGAGCCGGGGAAGTCGCCGCGGTGAGAATTACGGCCAACGGCTGAGAGGCGAGGCTGATCATTGGGTTGTCCGGGGGCTGCCTTCGATTGCCCTGGGACCACAGTCTTGGGATACTCCACGCATGTCTTCTCTCCCCGTGACGTTTGCCGAGGACGTCATCAACCGGCCAATCAGGACCCAGTTCGAGGCATTCATTGACGAGCACCGCCGCGCGCTCAATGCCTGCTTGAACGGCCTGACCGAGGAACAGGCCCGCCGGTCATTGGTGCCGTCCCGGACCACGCTGCTGGGGCTGGTCAAGCACGCGACCTTCGTCGAGAAGGTCTGGTTCGACGAGGCCATCACTTGCCGTCCACGCGCCGAAATCGGTATCCCCGCGACGCCGGACGAGTCGTTTATCCTCGACGACGACGACACGATCGCCACAGTCCAGCAAGCACACCTCAAGGCATGTGAGGCGTCACGCCTTGCGACCTCGTCCTTGGAGCTCGACAGCATGCTGAACGGCAATCGCCGCGGCCCGCTGCCGTTGCGCTGGGTGTACCTTCACCTGCTGCGCGAACTCGCTCAACACTGCGGGCATGCAGACATCCTGCGCGAGCAGATCCTGAGTCAGTAGCGCCGCGATGGCGCCTATTCAATCCCTGCGAACAACTCGTTGAGCTCGGCCGTGAGCTGCTTGCGCATTGCCGGTGTGCCGATCTCCCTGCCGTCCACATGATTGACGGGCGCGATGAGCCGGATGCTTGAGATCAGCCACACGGCGTCGGCGTCGAACAGGTCGTCCGGGACCAACGGGCCGTAGCCGAGTTCCCAGCCAGCCGCCTTCGCTTTCGCGAAAAGTGCGTCTTGCGAGGTGCCGGGGAGGATGCCGCTGTCCAGTTGCGGAGTGATGAGGCGCTTGACCGTGCGAACGGAACCGGCGCCGTCGTCGACCGTTTCAACGTGCGCCAGCAAAACGGTGGAGGTCGGGCCCTCCAGGACCCGGCCGTCTGTTGAGGTGAAGATCGCGTCATCCGCACCTTGCTTGTGCGCGTAGCGCAGCGCGGCCATGTTCACGGCATAGGACAAAGTCTTGGCACCGAGCAGCAGCCAGGGGGCGCGCTCGCCCGCCTCTGTGTCGAAGCCGCGGTCAAGAAGTACGACGTCGATGCCCGTCTCGCGCTGCCGGCGACTGCCTGCAGGGGACCGCGAAGCCTGGATCCAGCATGTAGGGGTCGAAGCGCCTTCGACGCCGCGTGTCACCAGAAGCTTGACGACGACCTCGTCCTCGGCCGGGCTCGGCGCGGGAAACGCGTCGCGGAATTCGATGATTGCAGTGTTGATCGCCTTGCGCCACACCTCTTGATCGGGAATGTTCAAGTCCAGAGCGCGGGCTGAGCTTTCGAGCCTGTTCAAGTGGGCCTGTACCTTCCGTGCCCGGCCCTCGAGGGCGAGCAGCGATTCGAAGACGCCGTCACCTCGCGTGGCGCCCAGGTCCGTAGCCATGAGCTGCGGCTGGCTGGAATCGGCGATGCGGCCGTTTTCGAACGCGGGATCCAGGAAAACGAGGACCGTCGAGGCAGGAAAAGTCATACTTCCAGCTTAGTGCGGCCCCGCAGGACGGGAGGTCAGCAGCGGTGCGCCAGATAGGCTGTGCTCACTGCTAGTTCTTTTGACCGCGGGAGTTGTCGAGTGCTGTTTCCTTTTCAGGTCGGAGTGGAGTGGACCGGGCTCCTGGGCGCATGGGTGATCGCTGAAATCATCCTGCGAATCGTGCTGCTTGGCGTCATCCCGGGAAACCGCCGTCCCACCACGGCCATGGCCTGGCTATTGGCCGTCTTCCTCGTCCCTTCGGTCGGTTTCGTCCTTTTCCTGTTGTTCGGCAATTTCCGGCTGTCCCGTCGTCGTCGTGAGCAGCAAGAGGAGGTCAACGAAAGGGTGCGTGCCGGCACCTCGGCGATCGCCGCCGTCGTCAGCACATACTCCGGACCCGAATGGGTGACGTCGGCGGGTGAACTGAACCGGCGCCTCGGCTCGCTGCCGATGGTGGACGGCAACTCCGTGGAGCTGATCCCCGGCTACGAGGAATCACTCAAGGCCATGGCTGAAGCCGTGCGGGGGGCCAAAAAGTTCGTCAACGCGGAGTTCTACATCATGAGCAGCGACTCCGTCACCGACGAACTCCTCACCGAGTTGGAAAACGCGGCTGCGCGCGGTGTCAACGTGAGGCTCCTGTTCGACCACATCGGCACGCTGCGGATACCGGGGTACCGAAGGCTGGTCCGCAGGCTCAGGGGTGGCCGGATCCAGTGGCGCCGCATGCTGCCGCTGTTGCCCGTCCTCGGTCAGTGGCGACGTCCCGATTTGCGGAACCACCGGAAAATCCTGGTGATCGACGGCGAAATTGCCTTCACCGGCTCCCAGAACCTGATCGAGCCCTCCTATAACAACCCCAAGCACCGACGCGCCGGCCGTAAATGGGTGGAGCTCATGGCGCGCATGGAGGGGCCGATCGTTGCCACCCTCAACGTCGTTTTCGCCACCGACTGGCTCAGCGAAACGGACGAGTCCCTCGAAAACCAATTGCAGGTCTCGGTCCGCGCGACACCCGGCAGAATGACCGCCCAGGTGGTCCCCAGTGGCCCGGGATTTGTCACGGAAAACAACCTGCGCCTCTTCAACACGCTGATCTACTCGGCTCAGCACCGCATCTCGATTTGCAGCCCTTACTTCGTGCCTGACGATTCGCTGCTCTATGCCATCACGACGGCGGCCCAGCGTGGCGTGGACGTGGAACTCTTTGTTTCCGAGAAGGGCGACCAATTCCTGGTGCATCACGCGCAGCGGTCCTACTACGAAGCGCTCTTGGAAGCCGGAGTGCGGATCTACCTATACCGGGCACCTTACGTGCTGCACGCCAAGCACTTCACGATCGACGACGAAGTTGCCGTCCTCGGTTCAAGCAACATGGACATGCGCTCCTTCTCCCTCAACATGGAGGTCTCCGTGATGCTCCTGGGTGCCGAGGCCGTGGACAGCATGCGCTCCGTGGAGTCGAGCTACCGGGAAATGTGCCGCGAACTGACCCTGGACGATTGGCTGGACCGGCCGATGCTTGCCAAGTACGTGGACAACGTGGCGCGATTGACGGCGACGCTGCAGTAAGGGTCAATCCTCGGCGCAGGCTTCGTCTGCGGGTTCGGCATGGATCCGCGACAGCAGCCCATGGAGTTGGAAGAGTTCATTCGCGGAGAACCCGGCAAAGGCCTCGCGTTCGACGTCGGCCACGGCAACTTCGATCGAACCCACCGCGCGTTTGCCTTCCGGGGTGATTTCCACGATGTGACGACGGCGGTCCGCGGGATCGCGGCGGCGTTCCGCGAGCCCTTCGCGTTCAAGATCGTTCAACACGGCCACGAGCGCGCTGGCGTCGATTGAGAGGATATCGATGAGGCCTTGCTGGCTGATGGGCCCGGACTCGGCAAGCCGGCACAAGAGGACTGCATGCCTCGGACTAAGCCCGGAGAAGTCCAGCGCTTGGCGAAGACGAGTGTTCATGATGCGCCCGTGGCGCGCCAAGAGAAACCCCAATTGTTTGCCTGCTGCTGAAGGACTCATCGAGAAAATCTTATCACTGAGGAAATTATTGATCATTTGAAATCGTTGTCATTCATGAACGATCTGAGCGGCACCAGCCGAGCAGCGTGAGCTTCTTAACTAAGGAGTTGCCATGAATGATCAGGCCCAGCACCCCACTGTGGTGGTTATCGGCGGAGGCTACGGTGGCATCGCCGTAGCCAAGGCGCTCGACGAATATGCGACGGTTACCTTGGTGGAGCCCAAGGACGCCTTCGTCCACAACATCGCGGCGCTACGTTCCGTGGTCCAGCCCGACTTCCTGCCGCGCATGTTCCTGCCGTATGACCGGCTGCTGGTGCACGGCGAGGTGTTGCGCGATCGAGCTGCCAGGGTGGACGGACACACGGTCGAGTTGGCTTCGGGGGCCAGTTTGATGCCGGACTATATTGTCCTCGCCAGCGGTTCCAGCTACCCCTTCCCGGCCAAAAGTGATCGGCTGGTCACCACCGACGCCATCGCCCGCTATCAAGCCGCACATGATGACCTCAAACGGGCCAGCAAGGTGATGCTCCTTGGTGCCGGGGCAGTGGGCCTTGAATTCGCCGGCGAGATCGCCGCCGCGTGGCCGGACAAAGATATTGTGCTGGTGGATCTAGCGCCGGACATCCTTCCTGGACCATACGATCCACGGCTGCGGGTGGAGGTCAACCGGCAGCTGGATGGTCTCGGCGTGCGGCGAATCATGGGCAGCGCGTTGGTACAGCCGCCCCCGGTACCCGCCGGGGAGTTCGGCACTTTCACGGTCAACACCACGGACGGCACGGCCATCGAGGCGGACATCTGGTTCCGCTGCTACGGGATCGCCCCACAAACGGACTATGCGGCGGGAGATCTCCTTGCCGCACGGACGCCCGAGGGCTACCTGGAAGTCACCCCAGAACTCCGCGTGGTGGGCTTCGAGAACGTCTATGCCTTAGGCGATATCTCGGCGATCGACGTGAACAAAGCCGGCGTCGCCGGACGCGAGGCTGCGGTGGTTGCCAAGAACATCCAGGCCCAGATTGACGGCACAGGCGAACTGGCTGCCTATCCGCCGTCGCGGCCTGTCATCATCCTTCCGTTGGGGCCCGCGGGCGGTTCGGGACAACTGCCCGACGGCGAGATCGCCAGCCCGGAGCTGATCTCCAAGATCAAAGGCCAACACATGATGATCGACCGGTATGCGGAGATGCTGAACCTGACCGCCTGAGCATGGAGCCCGGGCCCGGTGCGATGGCCACCGTCCCAGTGACGTTACTGGTGGTTTACATAGGCGATGCACTGGCCTTGGTTCTTGAACTGTGGATAGTCCATCCAGCCGTCCTTCTTACATTGGTCCTTGGCCGTGGGCGAGAGGCCCTGCGACGTTAGGAAGCTCTCCGAGAAGCGAAGGTTTTGCGTATCCATTGCCGACGCGGTACCCGCATCGGTGTAGGTGTGGGCGCCGGACGAAATCGTTGCCGAATATGTCAGGGAAGGGGCCGTAAACCCCTCGAGGGCCCTGACATGGCGGCGCGCCTGCCGACAGAATGCAGTCCCCGTGGCGCCAGACGCCAGGTCCTTTGTGCCGGTCACGGCCCCCGTCGCGCTCGTGATCGTAAACGTGGCGTGGAAAGCCGCCAGGGTCGGCGTGCCGTCCGGCAGCAATCCCACGGCGACCGAGACATCTTCGACGAAAGTGCCGGGATAGGGCCCGCTTGCAGTCCCCACATAGTGCACCGTGAATGATCCAGATCCGGGGCAGCTCGTCACGTCGAAGCTTGAGGCCGCCCGGTCAGCGACGAATGTCTCCCCGACGAGGGTTGGGGGCAGGGTGCCGGCCTGTGCCGCGGCGGATCCGGTCAGTAGTCCTGCCAGCAGCAGACAGGGTCCCAGAATCAGCTTTATCGTTTTCATTGCTTTCCCCATTTTCCTGGTTGTCGTTTTATAGGACTCGCTCTCGCCCACTAGCTTCGGGGCTCAGGCTGCGCAATCCGGCCCATCCGTCAGGGCACGGACACTGTGCGTGACTCTAGAACGGTGGATACCTGCTGTCGCGAGTGGTCCTTACCCGTTTTCCGCTGCGTATCTGCTGTGTAGTTATCTTCCTTCGACTTGCACCCGACAGCCGGGGGCTTTCCTTCCAGCCGGATTGGGGCGATTCTGTAATTCCAAGCATGTTTGGAAGCGTTGTTCGGAGGCATCATGGCGCGGAAAAACGAGTCCCCGGCTGTGCAGGCACCGCCCGAGCCCGGCGACGAATACCCCGAGAAAGTTCGAATCCTGGCCGAGGGCCGATTGGTCAGCGACCGGCTGTGGAACGCGGACCTCGCTCCGGCCCGGCAACGGAACTGGAGGGTCCGCAGCCTCTTCGCCCTGTGGATGTGCGACGTCCACAGCATCGCCGGTTACACCTTCGCCGCCGGCCTCTTCATCACCGGTTTGGTGGGCTGGCAAGTCTTCCTGGCACTCGTCCTTGGCATCACCCTTGTCTACTTCCTCATGAACTTCGCCGGGACAGCGGGGCAGAAGACCGGCGTTCCGTATCCGGTCCTGGCGCGGATGTCCTTTGGCCTCTTTGGCGCGAACCTCGCGGCCCTCATCCGGGCGCTCATTGCCATTGCCTGGTACGGCATCCAGACGTGGCTCGCCTCGGAAGCCGTGTTGGTGCTGTTGTTCTCCGTGTGGCCGCAACTGACATCCCTCGACGGCCCGGACGTGCCGCGCATCCTTGGCCTGACACCGCTCGGATGGGCTGCTTTCCTGGTCCTCTGGGCGGTGCAGTTGCTGGTCATCCGCCGGGGCATGGAGACGGTCCGGAAATTCCAGGATTGGGCCGGCCCTGCAATTTGGGTGGCCATGTTCGCGCTCGCGGTCTACATCCTGACTCAAGCGGGTGACAAGTTCAGCCTCTCGATCCCCGGCGTCGCGCCCTTGGACGGCCCCGCTGCCCTGACGCAGTTCTTCTCCGCCATCGCCCTGACGGTCACGTACTTCTCGGCACTGCTCCTGAACTTCTGCGATTTCTCCCGGTTCTCCCCGGATCGCAGGACCATCTTGCGTGGAAACTTCTGGGGCCTACCTGTGAACTTCATCGCCTTCGCCCTTGTCACGGTGGTGGTCACCGCCGGCGCGGCGTCCTACTTCACCGCAGACCAGTACCGCGGCCAGGACATGTTCAAGGTCATCACCGACCCCGTCGCGATCGTTCAGGCCATCAAGAATCCGTGGATCACCATCATCGCCGCCGTCACGTTTGTGGTGGCCACGATCGGCATCAACGTAGTGGCAAACTTCGTCTCTGCCTCTTACGACCTCGCCAACGTGGCCCCGCATCGGATCGACTTCCGCCGCGGCGGACTCATCAGTGCCGTCTTGGCGATCGTGATCCTGCCGTGGAACCTCTTCAGCAGCCCGGTGGTGATTGTGTACTTCCTGGGCGGCCTGGGCGCGCTGCTTGGCCCGCTGTTCGGGGTTATCTTCACTGACTTCTTCCGCATCCGGCACCAGCGCTGCAAGGTCTCGGACCTGTACCACGAGGACGAGAAAGGCCTCTACTTCTATACCAAGGGCTGGAATCTCAAGGCCATCGCCGCGCTGGTTCCGGCCGCCGCCGTCGCCAGCGTCATGGCCCTGGTCCCGGCCCTGCAGACCTTCCTGCCGGGAGGCTCGGGCCTGGGCCCGTATTCATGGTTCGTGGGGGCCATCCTCGCCAGCCTCATCTACTACACGATCACCCGCAACGATCCGAGAACGGTCCGCGCCCGCACGGAAGAGCACGACTGACTCAGCCCTCGGGGAACTCCGCGCCCAGCGCCGAGAGCACGCCGAATGCCTTGGTCCGGATTTCTTCGTATTCGTCCAGGGGCGTGGAGTCCGCAGTGATGGCGCCACCGACGCCGAGACTGAGCATGCGTCCGCCGTCGCCGTCCGGACCCATCACCAAAGTCCGGATCACGACGGCGAGGTCCGTCGCCGCGTTGAGCGAAAAGTAGCCAATCGCACCGGAGTAGACCCCGCGAGGGCCGGACTCCAGCTGGTCCAGGATGTCCATGGTGCTGATCTTCGGAGCGCCCGTCATGGACCCAGCGGGGAATGCGACGGCCACAGCCTCGGCCCGGGGGGCTCCCGGCCGCAACTGGGCGTCGATGGTGCTCACCATCTGGTGCACGGTGGCGTAGCTTTCCACTTCGCACAGCCGGCTGACAGTCACCGATCCCGGCACGGCAAAATGACTCAAGTCATTGCGGAGCAGGTCCACGATCATGATGTTCTCGGCACGGTCCTTGAGGGAAGATTCGAGGCCGCGCCTCAGCGCTTCGTCGATGACGGGATCGTTCGCCCGGGCCCTGGTGCCCTTGATCGGCTCGGCCCGCATGCCGCCGTCGGAGGTAATCCGCAAGAAGCGCTCCGGCGAGGTGCTGGCTACCGTCAGCTCGCCGAACCGCAAATAGCTTGCGAAAGGCGCGGGGTTGCGGTTACGCAGCGCGAGGTAGCTCTCCCACGGGTCCAGTCCCGGATCCGCGGCGCTCACGGTGGTGGTCAGGCAGACCTCGTACGTGTTGCCCTCGGCGATCTGGCGCTGGGCGTCAGTGATTTTGCCTTTGTATTCGTCTTCGGTGTCGCGGCTGGAAAAGCTCGGAACCGGCGGTGTTCCCGGCGCCGGCAGCGGCTTCTCCGAGGCGCGCACGACGGCGTGACGCACCCGGGCGAGCCACTCGCCGTCGTCGGGGTCAAGGGTGAGGGCCCAGACGTGGCCGCTCTGGTGGTCGAGGACCACCGCGCGCCCGGCGAAGATCAGTTGGGCGTCCGGGGTGTGCGATCGCACGTTGGAGCCACCCGTTTCGCGCTTCAGCTCGTATCCCAGGTAGCCGAGCCAGCCGAGGGTGAATCCGCATTCGTAGCCATCGGGGCCTTTGAGCGTTCTACGGCCCCACACCGAGTTGAGCCAACGGAAGAACAGCCCTTCGGCAGCCACGGATGCCTGGCCGGCCGTAATGGTGGTGACTCCATCGGAGTGCCGCGCCCACTGTCCGAAGGTTCCCGAATCGTCGGCCATGATGCTGAAGCGGCGGCGATCAGCGCCCGGCGCCGTGCTGTTGCCGGAAGCATTGGAGGAATCCAGCCATACTGCCCGTGGCGAATCGCCATACAGCTCGGAAAACAAGGCCGCCGGATCCGCGAGCACGCCCTCATGGCGCTCGTAGTTCAAACTCAAACCGCGGCGTGCCGAGAGTTCGGGAGCCAGTACGGCTGAGAGGGAGGGGAGGTAGTTCAGCGCTTGCAGCACGTCCTCCGGGGCATTGCCGTCCGCGCGGTTCCGGACCCTGATGTCAAGGTGTTCGAGGACGTCGTCGGTCTCCAGCCACTCGTCCTCCTGGGATGCCCAGCTGTCCCAGAATTGCTCGTAGCTGCTGCCGTCCCGGGCCAATGCACGGTGCTTGCGTTCGTCGTCGGGAGCGTCTACCCAAACCACGGCGTCCAGCATGGGGCGGGCGGCGCTGGCGGCCGCCCCGACGCCCTCCACAATGACGATCTCGGCAGGCAGGGTCACGTGGCTGCGGCCGTCGTAGTGTTTCTCCCAGTCCCAACTCACCCATTCGGCCGCATCGCCGTTGTGCAGTGGTGCCAGGACGGTGGTGACGTAACGCTCGATGCCCGCGGCGAGGCCGTTCCAGCCCGGATAAATGTCCTCAAGATGGAACAGCGACACCTTGTGATGCATGCGGAGACGGGCGGCCAGTTCGACGGCGAGGGTGGTCTTTCCGGCGCCGGAGCGGCCATCGACGGCGATGATCACGGGTGCTGGGGTCATGAAATAGAGCGTACCTGCTGTGGGTCGAGGTGCTGTGCCTGCGGCCCAGCGCCTGGATGTCCAGCGCCTGGATGCCCGGCGCCCGGGTGCCCAGCGCCCGGGTGCCCAGCGCCCGGATGCCCGGCGGCGAGGGCGGCCCGCGTGTGGGCCACGATTCCGGGGACGGCCGCGCGGATGAGGTTCCACGTGACGTCAAAATCATGGTGGCCGCCGTACCAAGGATCCTCGATGCCCAGATCCAGGGTGCTCCGGCCAGCAACCGCAGGGTCGAAACTGCGCAGCATCCGGATTTTGGCGAGGGTTTGCGAGTCCGGGGCGGCCTCGTGCAGCCAGCCGTAGTGGTCCACATCGAGGGCCAGGATCAAGTCCCGTTCCCGGAACCATTCCTGCCGCCAACTCCTGGCCACGTGCTTCTCAGAGCGGATGCGGTGCGCCGAAAGGACACGGGCGGCGCGTGGATCGATGGCGTGTCCGGCCTCGTATGACGTGGTTCCCGCGGAGTCCACTACAACCGCCCCACCCAGCCCTCCGGCTTCGAACGCTTCGGTCAACATCAGCTCAGCCATGGGCGAGCGGCAGATGTTCCCCGTGCAGACGGTGATGATGCGGTATGGGCTCGACGCTGAGTACATGCAGCAAGCATGGGGGATGCTACCCCGTCTTGGCTAGTCAAAAAGTTGGGAGATTACAGAATTTGTAAGTCGCTGGTGGGGGCGTAAAAGCAGGTGCCCCGTGGCCTCAACTTCCTACCGTTTTTGATCGCCGTTTGACGCCGCCGATGGCGGTTTTCCGGGGCTCGGAACCGGAAAAATGGTAGGAAGTTGAGGCGGCCGTCGCTTAAGTGCACACCAGATCCCGACGGCGGTAGCCCGCCAGCCCGGCAACGGCAAGGATGGCGGCGATCGCCAGGGTCCACCAGGTCGAAAGCCAGTCCGTTCCGGCCGAGAAAACGTGAGGAACAATATGGAAAGGACTCGTATCGAGCAGCCATTCCGGGACCTTCAATATCGGCCCGAAGAACGTGAGCAGCAGCCAGTAAACCAGGATCAGCCAGGCGAGCGAACGCAGTTGCGGGGCAAGCCCGAGGAGGGCAAGGGCCACTCCCACGGCGAGCCATATCGCAGGAAGCTCCGCGGCGCCCTGCAAGACCACCTTGCCCACGTCGAGGGGAGAGCCGGAGACGTTGGACGCGGTGGCCAAAGCAAGGGAGCAAATGCCCATCCCCACCGCGGGAGCAAGGATGGCAAGCGCCGCCGTCGGTATGACGTGGCGCAACCGCGACAACGGTGCGGACAATATCCACTCCGCCCTGCGCTCCTCTTCTTCCGCGAAGAAACGCAGGGCGAGCTGGATGCCCATCACCGCGCCGATGATCCCCAGGATGAGCAGCAGGACTTCGACGAACGCGTAGGTCAGTTGTTCTTCCGTGGCGACCCGGAAGGCGATCAATTGCCTGACGAAGGGGTTGCCGGCGAAGGCGCTGCTCAGGGTGCCCGTAACCAGGCCGAACACCGTGCCCAGAATCAACAGGTTCACCCCCCACGTCCACAGGGGAAGGCGGTTCAGCCGCGAGGTCAGGCCCCAGATTCCTGAGCGTCCCCGAGCCGGACCGGGCCTGGTGGGGATCAGTCCGAGACCAAAATCCCGCCGCGAGGACAACCACGCGGCAAGGATCACCAGCATTCCGCCGACCCCCACTAGGAGCAGCAACGGCCCGGGATTGTTTTCCGACGCCGGACGGATGTGCTCCGCCCAGCCCAGCGGACTGGCCCAGAGCAGCCAGTCGGAGTCTTGGAGGGTGTCACCGAGTCCCCGCACGAGGTAGCTGATGCCGAGCACCGTACCTGCAAGGGTGTTGGCTGTGCGCGCCACGGAGCCCAATTGCGCGGTCGCGGCTCCCACGCCTGCGAAGGCCACCCCAGTGCCTCCCATAGCGCCCGCCAGCGCATAGGCCGACGTGGTCGGCGCTCCAACCAGCGTCAACGCCGCCCCCACCAACAAGGCCAGTGCGGCGGAGGCCAACCAGGCGAACAGAACGGCGGACGTCAGCCTCGCGAGCCTGCCCACGACTCCCGAGTCCAAAAGCTCGGCTTGTCCTGAGTCTTCGGTTGCCCGGGTATGCCGGGTTACTGCGAGAATCGCCATGAGCGCGGCGAAGAACATGCCGAACATCTGGATCCGCCACGTGGTGAAGCCGATTGCGTTGCTGAGATCCGTTGCAGGGCCTAGGAGCAATGAGAAGGCCGGGTTGGTGGAAAGGCTCGATTGGAGGGCAAAGGCGTCCAACGGCGTGGGGAAGAGGGATCCATACACCGCGTAGACAACTACCGGAATGATCCCGAAGGCCAGAAACCAAGGCAGCAACTTCCAACGGTCCAAGCGGATGGCGTGGCGCAGCAGGGGCAGGGTGCCCGTGAACGCATGGTTCATGGTGCGCGCCTACGGCCGCGCCTAGCGAAGAACGAGGCGTTCAGCCGTTGGTCGTCCTCGTTTCCGGAAGGTTCATGTTGCTCGCCGTAGTGCTGGAGGAACAGGTCCTCAAGGCTCGGCGGTGTGACAGTGAGCGCGGACATCCCGTGACGGGCAAGCACGCTCATCGCGTCCCCAAGGGTTTGTGCGTCCACGCTGAAATGCACGCGGTTTCCCTCGATCCTCAGATCCGCGATTCCAGGCAACGCGGTCAACGCCCCGAGGCCATCATCGAGGGTGGCCGAGACGTTGGTGCGGGTCCGGCTGCGCATCTCTTCAAGGCTGTTCGTCTCCACGACCTTGCCTTTGCGGATGATACTGATGCGGTCGGCCAGGGCTTCCACCTCGGCGAGGATGTGGCTGGAGAGCAGCACGGTACGTCCCAAGGTTCGTTCCCGGAGGATTTCCTCCCGGAAGGTAGCTTCCATCAGTGGATCCAAGCCGGCAGTCGGCTCGTCCAGGATCAATAGCTCGGCGTTGGAGGACAAGGCAGCCACGATGGCCACTTTTTGCCTGTTGCCCTTCGAGTAGGTGTGCCCCCGCTTGGAAGGATCCAACTCAAGGGTTTCCAGGAGATCTTTGCGGCGCTTTTCGTCCAATCCACCCCGCAGTCTGCCGAGAAGATCGATGGCCTCGCCTCCGGTCAGGCTGGGCCAGATGCTGACATCCCCTGGGACATAGGCAATCCGCTTGTGCAGTGGGACCACGTCCCGCCACGGGTCACCGCCAAGAACCTTGACAGTGCCCGAGTCGGCCCTGAGGAGGCCAAGGAGAATACGGAGGGTTGTCGATTTGCCTGCGCCGTTCGGCCCCAGAAAACCATGGACTTCGCCTTCGAGTACCTCGAGGTCCAATCCGTCCAGGGCCCTGAACCGCCCGAACGATTTCACCAGCCCCGAAATGCTGACCGCGGCAGTCATGGAGTGAGCATACTCCCGCGCTGAGAGCGCGGACAGTATTCCCTGCGGACGGCCCGCGGACGCCTCAACTTCCTACCGCTTTTGATCTCGGTTGACGTCACGGATGGGGTTTTCCGGGGAGCCGGAACCGGAAACTGGTAGGAAGTTGAGGCGGGCTAAGTCAGGAAATCCGCAAGTGCCCCAGGACTTCCTCGGCCCCGGGGTAGGCGGCCTGGGTGCCTTTCTTGGTAGTGGCGAGCGCCGCGGCAACCGATGCGAACGCCGCGGCCTCCGCCAGGGTCTCACCTGCGGCGAGGCGGGCAGCCACTGCACCGGTGAAAGCGTCCCCTGCACCGGTCGTATCCACGGCATTGACCTTTGTAGGCGCGATCCGGGAGATCTGTTCCCCGGACGCGGCGAGCGAATCGAGCACCACCGAGCCGTGGGAACCGAGGGTAACCAGCACGCGTTGCAATCCCCGCTCGGCGAACTGGCTCCGGGCCGGCTCCCAGGCGCTTGCGTGCGCGCCGGGGTGGGGCATCTCGGCGTCGCCCAGGAACATCGAGGCTTCATGCGCGTTGACCAGCAGGACGTCGCTCAAGTCGGCCAGGCTCTGCGGGATCTCGGCGTATGGCGAGAGGTTCAACAGAACTGTTGCTCCGGCGTCGTGCGCTGTTTTGGCGGCAGCCTCAACAGTCTCAAGTCCGACCTCCAGGCAGAGGCAGAGCACCGCGGCGTCGTCGAAGGCGTCGGCCGACACGTCTGCCGGGGCGAGCGTTCCGTTGGCACCGGCCGAAATGATGATGTTGTTCTCGCCGCTCGCGTCCACCGCGATCACCGCGACGCCGGTGGCCGCATCCGCGGAACGGCGGACTCGCGACACGTCCACGCCTGCGCCCTCCGTGGAGGCGAGGAGCATGGCCCCGTTGGAGTCATTGCCGACGGCGCCGATCAGGCTTACCGTGCCCCCCAGCTTGCTCGCCGCGACCGCCTGGTTGGCGCTCTTGCCGCCGGGATTGACCGCGAAACCGTTGCCATGGACGGTTTCGCCCGGGAGCGGGAGCCGCTCGCAATAGATGGTCAGGTCGGCGTTCAAGGACCCGACGACGACGATCCTGCGGGTCACTTTTCCACCTCGGCTTCGAGGGGCTTGGGAATGAGCAGCGATGCCGCGAAGGCGGCAACCGTGATGGCCAGGCCGACGACGACGACCGTCAGGTAGGAGGCCTTGGCGTCGCCGAGCGCCGAGGTCGCCACAAGGACCGCTGGCAACACCAGGAAGCTCAGGCCCGCGCCGAGGTTGAAGGCGCCGGCGTTCATTCCGGGTAGGAAGCCGGGGTTGCCGGCAGGGGAGAGGACAACTCCGAGTCCGTTGAGCATGATGTTGACCGTACCGGCGTACATGATGCCGAGCAAGGCCGTTCCCACGATCATGAGGGGCAGGCTGCCGAGGCCAAAGAACGCGATGATTGCCAGGGCCGCGATACTGCCAAGCATTCCGATGCGCAGGACTTTGGTGTAGCCGAGCACCGGGGCGAGTCGGCCACTGATGGGCCCGAATACCCAGCCGAGGAGGGCATACGGAGTGAGGATCATGAGCGACATCTCGGTGGGGCCGACGCCGAAGCCGGGTGCAGCCGCCTGGACGTAAGCGGGGACGATGCCGTTGATGACCGCGAAGATGCCGGTCATGGCCAGGGTGGTGGTGAGCAGTGGTGCCCAGGTGGAACGCTGGCGAAGGTGGACGGTTTCCACCATGGGCGCCTTGGAGCGCTTTTCCACCGTCCAGAATGCGGCGAACGCGGCAACAGCAACGACGATCAGCCCGATGGCCAGCATCAGCGTGCCGGAGGAGAATGCACCCACCAGCTTGGAACCCTCGTTGAGGGCCGTCAGGAGCGCGCCCACGGCGATCACGATGAAGAACACGCCCAGCCAGTCCATGGTGGTGCCGGCGGCGGGCTTGCTCTCACCGGCAAGGAAAGAGATCAGGGCTGTGGCCACGACTGCGAGGCCGACCATGAGCCAGAAGATGCTGCGGAAACCGAAGTGCTCGGCGAAGTAACCGCCCACGAAGGAGTCGACGCCGGCCACGCCGCCGTTGACTGCCGTGATGAGGCCCATCAGTGCTCCGTACTTGCGCGGGTTGTTGACCGCGGAGCGGAGCATGATGAGGCACAGCGGCACGGTGGGGCCGCTGACGCCCTGGACGATGCGGCCCACGAATAGCCACGTGACGTCCGGGGCCATGGCCGAGATGACCGAGCCAACGGCCATCAGCAGCATCATGCCGAGGAGGATCTTCTTGCGTCCCACGATGTCGCTCAAGCGCGGCAGGAAGAGCGAGAACAGGGCTGCGGCGGTGAAGAACCAGGTCTGGGAGAGGCCTATGACTGCCTGGTCCGTGTGCAGTTCGTTGCCCATGGTGACCAGGGCGGGGCTGAGCATGGACGCGTTGAGCTGGAAGGCCACGCAGGCGGCCAGCAGGGCGACCATGAGGGCGGTGACGTTACCGCGGGTGGTCTTGGTTTCGGTGATCAGGGTGGTCATTTACTTGGCCTCTACTGAAACGCTGCCGGCGGCGGCGACGACTGGTTCGACGGCAGTGGTGACGCCGCCGATGGTGGCGGGAGCGCCGGCGTCGGGCTCTCCGATGCTCGGCTCTCCGATGCGGACGATCGCGTCGGTGACGAGGTTCCAGAACTTCTCGTGGTCGAGGTCTACGGCAACGGAGGTATTGCAATCAGCCGGTGCGGGGCTACGGAAATCGGCCACGGTCATGCCAAGCGTGAGCTTGCCTTGCAGTTCGATGTCCACGGGGACCTTGCGGGTGGTCATCACGGTGGGATCGATGACGTAGGCCACGGCGCAGGGATCGTGGACCGGTGGATAGTCGAAACCTTGGGCGTCTTTGTAGGTCTTGGTGAAGAACTCCATCAGTTCCATGACGAACTTGGCCGGCCTGGTACCCACTGCGGCGATCTTCTCGACAACCTCCGGGGTGGCCAGGGCCTGGTGCGTGAGGTCCAGGCCCACCATCACGACGGGCCATTTTTCGTTGAACACGATGTGTGCGGCCTCGGGGTCGATGATGATGTTGAATTCTGCCACCGCGCTCCAGTTCCCCACGTGGTAGCCGCCGCCCATGAGGACAACTTCCTTGACGCGTTCTACGATGCGCGGCTCCTTGCGGGCGGCCATGGCGATGTTGGTGAGTCCCGCGGTGGGAACCAGGGTTACGGTGCCCGGCTCGTGCGCCATGATGGTTTCAATGATGAGGTCGACGGCGTGGCGGGAGTCCAGCTCGATGGTGGACTGGGGCTGCTCGGGGCCGTCCATTCCGGTTTCGCCGTGGATGTCCGGTGCGGTTTCGATGGAACGAACCAGCGGCCGGTCACAGCCGGCGGCAAAGGGAACACCCGTGATGCCCGCGATGGTGCCTACCGAAAGGGCGTTGCGGGTGACCTTTTCGAGGGTCTGGTTGCCAACCACCGTGGTGACGGCGAGCAGTTCGATGTCCGGGTTGCCGTGGGCCAGCAGTAGGGCCACTGCGTCGTCATGCCCGGGGTCGCAGTCCAGGATGATCTTCTTGCGTTCACGGGTCATGGTGTTGGGGTCCATGTTCATCTCCACGTCATTGGGGCCTGCATAAGGCAGGGCGCTAAAGCATTCAGGGGAATTCTGGCACTGGCTCGCGTGTCGCGTCAAGCGCTTAACGCAAATCGCGTCAAGCGCTTGATGCCTTGCGGGGTGGGAACGGCTGGTTCCCGGCTACGATCGATGTATGGAATCGGCGGAACGAGTGCAGCAGGCCCTAGTCCGTACGCAGCGCGTGACCGCGGCGATGGTGGCCTCGCGGGCAGGGGTTTCCACGGCAACGGTGTCCTTGGTTGCCAACGGGAAAACCCAAGGCAGGGTGTCCGAAGAGAACATTTCGCGCGTCCGCCAGGCCATCGCCGAGCTTGGCTACGTGGTGGACGGCATCGGCAGTTCCTTGGCCAAGGGCGTGAGCTCGATTGTGATCCTCGTGGCGCCGGACATTTCCAACCCCTTTTTCGCGAAGGTCATCGCCGGGGTCCGGGAATCGCTTGGTTCCGACTACCAACTGCTGCTCTCAGTAACCGACGCCGGTGAATTCCCGCGCGCTGACGACGTCCGGAAGCTCCTTGCCCTTCGCCCTGCGGGCCTGCTGGTGGATGCACCCAACGCGGCATTCCTCGAGGAGCTGTCCGTTGCCGGGCCGCTTGTCCTTCTCGACGCCCCGGGCCTTGAAACCTACGCCCCGTCGGTGAACCTCGATGTTGCCCATGGCGCCCGTGAGTTGGCCGCACATCTTGCTGCTTCGGGGCACAAGCGCGCGGCCTACGTGGACAGTGTGACAGGAACGGCAACGTTCGAGGTGCGCCGGGCGGCGTTCCTGGATGAGGCAAGCGCTCGCGGTATTTCCGTGGCGGACGCGCATATCACCAGCACCACCATCGACGTCGGCGCTGCCGCCGCTGCTTTTGCCGCCGCCTGGCCGGAATGGCAGCAGGCCGGGGTCACCGCCGTCGTCTGCGGAACGGACACGCACGCCTACGGTGTGTTGCAAGAGGCCCGTGTGGCTGGTGTCCGGATCCCGGAGGAACTGGCCGTTGCCGGCTTCGACGATCTGCCGTATTCGGCCACGAGCAACCCGAGCCTGACCAGTGTGCATTTGCCGGCGACGGCGCTTGGGCTCAAGGCAGGCGAACAACTCCGCGGGATCATGGAAGGCCGTGTGCTGGAGCCGGCGCAGTTGACGCTGGAGAGCTCGCTGGTGGTGCGAGGCTCCACGGCATAGATTTCCCGTCGATTGCTGAGCAAGTGCCGTTTTGAGGACTGAAAACGACACTGTGGGCCCACACCGGCGAGGGCCCCGGCCTGAGCTTGCGAAGGCTGGGAGCCGGTGGGGAGCAATCGATTGCCGCCCTAGTGGATGACGGCGAGCAGCACGCCCACCGACATGAACAGCACGCCGAAGGTGCGGTTGAGGACCTTCTGCCCATGCTCATTGTGCGTGAACCGTTGGAATGAACGGGCCGCCAAAGCGAAGAAGAACCACATGACACAGATGTCAATGAAAACGATCGTGGTGCTGAGGATCAGATACTGCGGCATCAGGGGCTGCTCGGGCCGGATGAACTGCGGCATGAAGGCCAGGAAGAAAACGATCGCCTTGGGATTGAGCAGGTTGACCCACACTCCCCGCTGGAACATGGACCAAGCCGGTTCGTTCCGCCGGGCTTCCACCTTCTCCTTGTCCAGGTCCGGGCGATGCAGGAACTGCCGGATGCCCATATACACCAGATAGGCCGCCCCGGTGTAGCGGATCACGTTGAAGACCACGGGCGAGCTCGAGACCAAAACCCCCACCCCGAGTGCCACGATCAGGATGTGAATGATCAGTGCAGCCTGTTGGCCCAACACTCCCCAGATGGAGCGGCGGAATCCGGAGTTGAGCGAATTGCTCATGGTGGAGATGGCGCCCGCGCCGGGAGTGAAACTGATCAGGGTACCGGCGCCCACCAGGGCCAGCCAAAGCGAAATTTGCACCGATCCAGCCTATGCCCGGACGAAGCGCTGACCGGACGCGTGGCGGTCAGGATGCGTGGGGGTCCGGATGTTCGGCTACTCGGAGGCGCAACTCCCTGGACGCGCGGCTACCAGATCGTATTGACGAGCCGGAATTCCTGGAGCGCCCGAGCGGACGTCACAAGCGTCAAGCCTTCGACGGCGGCCTGCGCAGCAATCATCCGGTCGAAAGGGTCCCTGTGTGGCCAATCAAACGATGCCGCAGCGAGAGCGTGCTCCGCTGTGAGGCTCAATTCCTCGGTGACTACACGTCTTACGTGCTGTCGGTAACCAGTCATGATCGGATCCAATGCAGCGAGGCGACCGCATGAGTACTTGTAAGCCAGTTCATAGGCCGAGGCAGCTGAGGCAAAAGTTCGATTTTCGAGGTCTTCGATGATCGACCGGGCTGTGCTGGACAATTGTTCTGGCCTGGTCATCGCGAGCACCAACGCGTTGGAATCCAGGAGAAACGCGGTCATTCCCAGTCCGCCAGCTCTTGCTCGGTCAGAGGGTCGAACAAGTTGTCAGGAAGATCGATCTGGCCCAGAAAGCCCAACTCGCGCTTCCGAGGGTGCTCAATACGAACTATCCGTGCAACAGGCTTGCCGGCTTTGGCGATAACCACTTCTTCCCCCCGTTCAACCAAGTGGAGAAGTTCGGAAAGGCGCGTTTTTGCTTCCTGGACGTTGTACTGTGCCATGTTGACCAAGCATACTTGGTCAACCCGTCCGGTGTGAGGTTCAGAACCGCGGCGGAGGCTCCTGGCCGCTGCGCTCCGACGCCTAGCCGCACTGGCCAAGCCTCGAATGTACCCAGTGAGTCATGGTGTCCGGCAGATCGTCTCCCGATGCATATTGGTCAAAGTAGGAGTGCGGTCCCGCAGACATATACCCGGTTTCGTCGACGCCAAAATGACCGATCATGTGGAGTCCCCGTTCCGCGGCTGCCTCTGACAGAAGCTTCGCTTCTACGAGGATTGGTTCGTCATAGCCGTAATTGTGCTCCGTCCAGATCCCCGCGTGCGCGATCGCAAAGTACTTGGTGCCCTCGAGATCCGGATGTTCCAGGATGGCGTCCTGGAAGGGTTTCAAGCTGCCTTCAAAGGACTCCGTGACAACTCTGATGCTTTCAAGCTGCATCTCGGCGTCGAGGCCGATCACCACGAGTCTTGGGCGGAGCTTTCCTTCTTGGACAATGAGCGGACGGGTGAGGAGTTCGAGGTCAAAGCCTGCTTGAATGATCATGATTCGAGGCTATTCGCGGCCGCAAGCCACAGACAGGGGCTACTTTGCCTATGTGGACAACTGCCCGAGGTTGGCCGCCTTCACCAGAAGATACTGCCGCTCCTGAACGCTTCCGGTCTTCTTCGCGGCGGCAAGAAAGCACTCCCTGGCCCCCACAAGCTCTCCGGACATTTCGAGCAGGTGCCCGCGAACGGCGTCGAGCCTGTGCCAGTTTTTCAGCTCCATATCAAGCCCATCCAATAGCTCAAGGGCGGCCCGTGGCCCTTCCACCATTGCCACCGCAACGGCCCGGTTGAGCGTCACAACCGGGCTTGGGGCCATGGCTTCGAGAACCGTATACAAAGCGAGGATCTGCGGCCAATCAGTCTGGTCCGTTGATGCCGCCTCGGCATGGACCGCCGCGATTGCAGCCTGCAACTGGTAGGGCCCCGGACGACCAACGCCCAGCACCGTTGACAAGAGTTCAAGGCCTTCGGCGATCTGCGCAGTGTCCCACAGCCCGCGGTCCTGCTCGGCGAGCGGCACGAGCATGCCGTCCGGCAGCGACCTCGCCCGGCGTCGTGCATCGGTGAGAAGCATGAGGGCAAGCAGTCCGCCTACCTCGAGTTCGCCCGGGAGCAGCACCCGCAGGAGCCCCGTGAGACGGATGGCCTCCGCGGTGAGGTCTTCGCGCTGCATGGATGGGCCGGAACTCGCCGCGTAGCCTTCGTTGAAGATCAAGTACAGGACGTGGAGTACGACGCCGAGCCGTGCCTGCCGCTCCGCGGCTTCAGGGGGCTCGAAATGGGCCCCTGCCTTCTTGATGCCCTGCTTCGCCCTGCTGATCCTCTGGCCCATGGTGCTTTCCGGGACGAGGAACGCGCTGGCGATTTCCGCCGTCGTGAGCCCTCCGACTGCCCTCAATGTCAGTGCAAGCTGCGAGGGTGCTGAGAGAGCGGGGTGGCAACAGAGGAAAAGGAGGGTGAGGGTATCTTCTGCAAACCCGTCCGCGTCACCAACTGAAGAAGGCTCCTCGCCGGGCGGCGGCTCCAAGGCTGCGGCGCGTTCTTCGCGAGCCTGCCGGGCACTCTCGCTGCGCCACTGGTCCACCAGGCGACGCGTGGCTACGGTGAGCAGCCACGCCTTGGGGCTGTCCGGGACACCGGACGTGGGCCATTGCAACGCGGCCTCGAGCAGAGCCTCCTGGACGGCGTCCTCGCACTCGGCGAATTGCCCGTGCCTGCGCACGAGCACGCCAAGGACCTGCGGCGCGAGCGTGCGCAGCAGGTCCTCGAGAATGGGTTCCCCGGAAAGCCCGGTCAAACGCTATACCTCCGGCGGCTCGTCCTGGACGCGGCGAAGCTCCACGACGGGCGCGTATTTCACGATGCTGGAGCAGATTTCCACGGCCCGTTCCTCGCTGGCGACGTCCACCACCCAGTAGCCGATCAGGGACTCCTTGGCCTCTGCGAAAGGTCCGTCGGTGGTGATGACCCCGTTATCCGTATTCTTGACCAGCTTGGCAGTGCTGGCATCGGCCAATCCGGCGTTGAAGACCATCTCGCCGGAATCGGTGAGATCCTTGTCGATCTGGATCATGAACCCGATCATTTCCTTGATCCATTCGGGGTCGGCAGTCTCCATCATGCCCTCGGCGGATCCAAACATCATGATCATGTATTTCATCTCGAACTCCTTATGAGGGCGCTCCGTTTGGGCGCTTTCGTTCATGGGTCGGAACTACAGGACGGTTTTCGACATGGCTTGGTGGAATTTCTCAAGAAACTTTTGGCGGGCCGCTAGGCCCGTGCGATGACCTCCCCGTTCGGGATCAGGAAGAAGCCGTCATCAGTGGAGCCCCAACGGTGCCAACCGGCTGCAATCCGCGCCAGATCGGCCTCGTTGGCCAGCCCGTATTCCAGCGCTTGCTCGGCAAACGCCGAGTGCAGGACGCGATCGCTCCACACCCGTGACTGCCAGCGGCGCTGCTGCGCGGTGGCATAAAGCCAGTTGCTGCTGGAGGGAGCGACGTCGGTGAAGCCCGCCTGCTGCGCCCAAGACACGAGCCGCCGCCCGGCGTCGGGCTCCGCTCCGTTCCGTCGGGCGATCTTCTGGTAAAGCTCCATCCAATCGTCGAGCTCCCGGACCTCGGGGTACCAGCTCATGCCGTGGAAGTCGGCGTCGCGCACCGCCACGATGGCACCGGGCTTCGCGACCCGCCGCATTTCGCGCAACGCGGCCACGGGATCGGTCAAGTGTTGGAGGACTTGGTGGGCGTGGACGAGGTCGAAGGTCTCGTCCTCGAAGTCGAGATCGTAGATGTTGCCGGTCACAAATTCCACGTTTTCCACACCCCGCTCGGCCGCAAGCGAGGCAGCCTGGGCCACGATCTCGGCGGAACGGTCCAGCCCGACTACCTTCGCGGGAGCCACCAGCTCCGCGAAGTCGCAGGTGATGCTCCCAGGTCCGCATCCGGCGTCGAGCACTGAGGTCCCGGCGGTGAGATGCGGGATGACGAACGCGGCAGAGTTCTCAGCTGTCCGGGAGGCATGGGCACGTACGACGGACTCGTGGTGGCCGTGTGTGTAGACGTCTTCAGGCTTCTGCTCGTTCATAGGGAAACGCTACCCCGATGGGGTCGAAAGCGAGCGGAACTTGGGCGAAACCTTGTTTTCGACTGCCCGCCTGCCACAATGGACCCATGGCCGCAGCGTGGTGGGGTCGGGGGTCGCAGCTGGGGCGCGGATCGGGCCTTGGCGGGCTGCGTGATGGAACATCCCCGGAGGCCTTGCGTCGCCCATTCTTTATTGCGGCAGTGGCCGTCTTCGCTTTGGTTGTCCTGGCTGAAATCGGCTTGTCGATCCTCCTCGGCGGGACCGCCGTCGAGCCCGTTTCCCCTGACCAAGCGGACAAGCTCGGCGTTCCTATCGACGTCTTCCTCAAAACCCAACGCGCGTCAGCTGCGCCGCCGGGCGCGGGAATCGGTTTTCTTGCGTTCCTGGACGGGCTGTTGCTGTTCACGGTGGTGATGCTCGGGCTCAGCCTGATCATGGACCTGCGGGTTTACGGCCGGGTTCAAGGCATCGTCACGTTGATTGTCACGTTTCTCTGGGTGGTGGGCGCGTTCCTCACGGCCCTCTTGGCCTTGGCAAAGCTGTTCCTGATGTTCGGCCTGTTCGTGGCTGCACCCTTCGGGACTATTGCCTACCTGGCGTTATGGGGGAGTTTTCCCACGAGCCAGGCGGCGGCCATCCTCGCCCTCCTCCTACTGCTGAAGATCGTTTTCGCAGTGTTGCTGGTCCTGAGCCAGCCGAAATTCCTGAAGGTCACCGGGCTTGTGGTGCTGCTTCTGGTATCGGTGCTTCTGCAGCTCATTCTTGGCCTCATCCACGGATTCCTCCCCGGACCGCTCGTGTCTATCGGGGATCAGTTCTGGGCGCTCATCACGGTGGTGGTGGCCTTGGTGTGGGCGCTCATCATGCTCATCGGATCCATCCCGGCCATTGTCAACGCGCTGCGGGTCAGCGGCTCGGGAGGCGACTGACATCCCGGACGCTCGCTCACTTTTGGTGACCTTTTCGAAGACCCTCGCTCACGTCATGTGAGTGAGCGTTGGGGGAAACGCCGCCATAGGTGAGTGAGGTTGTAAAGGGCCCTACTCCTGTGGCCGGTTTCGATAGGCTGCCAGGAACGTGGCGATCCTGCGCACGGCCTCCTCGATCTCCCGGACGGACGGCAGGATAACAAAGCGGAAGTGGTCCGGGTTTGGCCAGTTGAAGGCCGAGCCGTGGGAGACCAGAATCTTCTGGTCCTGCAGGAGGTCCAGGACGAATTTCTCGTCGCTCTCGATCGGGTAGACCTCAGGATCCAGCCGCGGGAACAAATACATGGCCCCGGCAGCCGGAACGCAACTCACCCCCGGGATGGCCGTCAGGAGCTTCAACGCCAGATCCCGTTGTTCCCGGAGCCTGCCACCTGGCCTGATGAGTTCCTCGATGCTCTGGTAGCCGCCCAAGCAGGTTTGGATGGCGTGCTGCGCTGGAACGTTGGAGCACAACCGGAGCGAAGCAAGGAGCTCCAGCGCCTCACGGTATTCAGCGGTGGCTGCGTGCGGACCGGTCACTGCGACCCACCCTGCACGGTACCCGGGCATCCGATAGGCCTTGGAGAGGCCGCTGAAGGTCAGGACGCAGATGTCGTCTGCCACGGAAGCGGTGTGGATGTGCTGGGCGTCCTCGTAGCGGATCTTTTCGTAGATCTCGTCCGAGAACAGCACCAGATCATGCTTGCGGGCCAGTGCCGCGAACTGCTCCAGGATATGGCGAGGGTATACCGCGCCGGTGGGGTTGTTCGGGTTGATGATGACGATGGCCTTGGTGCGTTTGGTGATCTTGGCCTCGACATCGGACATGTCCGGCCACCAGTTTTGGCCCTCATCGCAGAGATAGTGCACCGGATTACCGCCAGTGAGGGTCACCGTGGCCGTCCACAAGGGATAGTCCGGCGCAGGGATGAGGACCTCGTCGCCGTTTTCCAGAAAGGCCTGAAGCGTCATGGAGATCAGTTCGCTGACGCCATTGCCAATGAAGATGTCCTCGACGCCGATATTCATGAGGTTCTTGGTCTGGTAGTACTGCGAAATCGCGGTCCGCGCCGTGAAAATCCCCTTGGAATCGCTGTACCCTTGGGCGCCTCGCAGGTGGTGGATCATGTCCACCACAACGGACTCCGGCGCTTCCAGCCCGAACGGCGCGGTGTCCCCGAGATTCATCTTGAGGATCCGGTGCCCTTCGGCCTCCATGGTCTTCGCCGCTTGGAGGATAGGCCCACGGAGTTCATAGCGGACGTTCTGTAGTTTGCTGGAGTGCTGCATCGGACGCATGGTTGATCTTTTCATGGGCGGCACTGTTTTCGGCACCGGATTACGCGCAGCATCAAGTAGGCCCTACTGCTTGACCGCGCAGATCTGCGGCTGGACTTTGCAGATGTTGATCGGGTTCGGCTCGATGATGATGCCCCGGATTTCTGTGCGGACCAATACCAGGGCGTTTTGGTTCACTTTGCTTCCGACATCGGGGTTGACGCCCACCACAACGCAGCTTTGCAGGAATCCTCCGGGTGAGGCCTGGCACACGGAGCCCTGGGTGAAATCCAGCTGGATTTTCGCGTTCTGGAAGGCTGTCCGTGCATCTTCGATGTGCAAGCCCAGGACCGCGGGCACCACCGATTTCACCGGCGTCGCGATCTCCAGGTTGACCATGGAACCGCGCCCGGCGGACTTGTTGGCCTCGGGAGACTGCGCGACCACTGTCCCGGCGGCTTGATCGCTTTCCTTGTCCGTTGTAGCTGCCGAGAAGCCGGCATTCTTGAGGATTTGCACCGCCTCAGCTTGCGCCTTGCCTTTCACGTCCGGCACGTTGACGTCCTTGAGAAGGAACCAAATCACTCCACCAATCGCCGCCAGCAGCACGACGCCGCCGATGATCACCCACAGCCACGGGAATCCGGGCCTCGGCTTGGTCGGTTCGGTGGGCTTGGTGACGGTCAGCGTGACCACGTGGGCCTGGTCGGCATAGTCCTCAGGGGCGTCGTCGGCAGAGTAGGCGATCAGTTTCACGGGATATGAGCCCGGTGCGGCACCGGTGGTGTCGAAGTTGACTAGGTATTGCTCCGTGGCTCCGGCGGCGATAGTCCGCAACGGAGTGGGGATGGTGGTGTAGCTCGGCGACGGCGGTGTGCTCTCCGTGCCGGGAAAGGCCCCCAACACCACGCGTTCGGGGCCGGGAGCTCCGTTCGTCACGGACGCTGTGAGGGAGCCTTTGCCATCCTTGAGCTCCACCGTGGGAGAACTCAGCGTCATGGTGATGGTGCTCATGCGACAACCGCCTTTCGGGCAATGGCAATGGAAAAGTTGGCGGCCACGTCATCCTGCTTCCAGGAGCTTCAGCGCACACGTGCCAACAACGCGGCACGTGATGCCTAGCTGACCTCCGGAGGTGCCGAAGGTCAGGCTGACGGTGTCGCCTGCTGTGACGTCCTGCTCTGTTCGCGTGCCTTCCACGACAAGGGTCACGGTGACTGCTTGCTGGGGAGCCAGCCGGGCACGCTTGGTGGGGCTGCCCAGATCGAACGGGCCCCCGAATTTCCTGACCTCGAAGATGCAGCTTCCCGCCACCAGCAGCTGTGTTGCCGCCGCGGAGCATTGGCCGCCTGGGCTCATGAGATCCGAGGAAGCGAGGATGCCTCCTTTGGCAGCCTGCGAGAACCCCGCTTGCCAGGTGGCCGCCGCGTTGTTGTTCCCGCCGCCGCAACTGACGCCGAAAACCAGCACGAGCACGGCGATGACACCGCATAGGACCACCGCGATGATTGGCTTCCGGTTCTCATCGTTCACGAGTCCATCACCGCGATCTCGTCCGTGACGTGGGCAGGCTTGATGCCCTTGACGATTCTGCGAATCAGCTCCCCTTGCCCAGCGGCGGCCGCGGGGACCAGAACCTTGATGTGGAACTCGCCCGGGACGGATTCGACGCCGAACCCCGCGATCCCGGTGGCCAGCTGCAGGAAGCGGGTGAGACCGTCCACGGTGCCCCGGCGTGCGGACAACGAGGCCGCGCACGCAATCAGGTCCCGTTGCCGGGCCAGCGGGACTCCTGCCGCCGCGGAGTCCACGGATTCCGGGCCTGGTAGGGTCAGCCAGTCCAGGTCCACCCAGCGCGACAGAAACGGAATGAACGACGACGGCGAGCGGCCGGGATCGGGAACGGTGTGGATGCGGTCCAAGACGTCCCGGACGGGCTGTTGCATGTCCTCCGCCACGGCGATGAGGGCCTGCAACGGCGTGCTGGTTTCCGCCGCCACTTGGTAGATCTCGGGCATGACCTTCAGCATCGGGGAGTTACGCAGCACGGGTTCAACCATTGCCATGCACCACTTCGATTCGGTGGTCGCCGGAGCAGAACAGCCACGTGTTCGGGAGGGTCACTACGTCGTCAACCATCCGCCGCGTGCAGCTCGCCCAAGAAACGGCGTTGTCCGTGCTCCGGTAGATCCCCTTTGGGCCGGATGCGAGCACAAGCTGCGTACCGTCGTCGCGCACTACGCCGGACACCGCGCGGACGGGCTCGAAACGCGTCCTGTCCCGCAAGGGCAGATTGCAGTTCACGTCTGGCACGCTCCACTGCGCGGAAGCCTGCCCGAGCTGCAGGCGAAGCACGCCTCCGCTCTGGGTGGCAGCATAGGCGGCATTGCCCATCACATGGACACCCCAACAACTGCCACCAGTCCAGCCCGTGTTGAACTGTTCCCAGGAAGCCATGAGGGTAGCGTCGAACTGGGTGCGGGCGAGTTCGTCGATCTTCAAGCGGAGGCAGCCCGTCCCTGTACCCTCCGGCACGGAACGGCCGAGCCAGACATAGCTTGCGCCGCCGTCGTACTGGATCGTCATGCAGCGGATGTCCTCGCCCGCGGATTTGATCTGATGGAAGCTGCCGGCCGCTCCCGCGTCGGGCGAGAGCCAAATGCCGGCGGAGGCTTCGGCAGCCACCACCACGCCGGTTCGGCCGCGCACGTCCACGAGTGCGTCCACCGCGTAGAAGCCACGGTCCGGCTGGCTCGCGTCCACCACGTTCTGGACCGGGATGGCGCCCTCGCCCATCGGCAGCTCATAGAGTCCGTGCTCGCCGGCGAGAAGCAGCACCGGGACGCCCTGCCGGTCCACCCAGCACAAGTCCGCGACGACGAAGCCCAGTTCCGCGGCCCGCCGCCACGATTCGCCGAGGTCCTCGCTGACGTAGATGCGCGATCCGGTGGGGGTCACGGTGCTGACCGCCACCATGCCGGGATGCTGTCCGGGACCGAAACCGCCAGGGCCAAAGCCACCGGCGCCGAAGCGGCCCGGAGCCGGGGAGCGGAAAGGCGCGATGGACCTTACCGGTTCGCTGGCCGCCTCCGATCCGAATTCGGCGCAAGCCTCCCAGCCATCGCCCGCGTTGGTAGTGCGGAAGAGGGTACTGTCCCGGGCGACAAACCAGGTGTTGTCCTGTCCCTCGGCCTGCACCAGCGCCAAGGCATCGGCGTCCGGAACCTTGTCCACTTCGAGCCGCACCCGGTCCACGTACTGGACTCCGGGTTCGGCTTCCTCCACGGCGCGGTAGAGGTTGGAGACGCGCAACGGCTTGCCGAAGCCCGAACCGTAGTTGGAAGAGCTCAAGCTCAGGGGACTGATCCCTTCCGCGAGCCGGCCCACGATCCTGGACTTCACGGCCTCGGCGTCCTCATCTGGCCGGACTACGATCCTGGCGTCCACCAGCACTTGTTTATAGAGGCCCCAGCGGACCACGGGCTCTGCCCCCACGGTGGACCGGCGGCGCAAGTACTGTTCAACCTCGAGCCGGACGCTTTCACGTGCTTGGGCGTTCAGTTCGGCGGCGCGCACAGGACCCGGCGCACCCGGCACGAACGGCACCAGCACTACCTCCACCTCGCCGGGTTTGGCGAAAGCCCAGATGTCCCGCCGCGTGAACGCACGCGCCCTGGCGACACCACCGTGACGCATGGCCAGGACCTCGTAGTCGCGCACAGTGACGGCCCTGTCCCGGGCCTGGAAATCCTGCGGTGCCCGGCGGAGCGCATTCTCCAGCGATTCGCCATCGCGGCCTCCCGTGGCAGGTTCCGGATTGCTGACCTTCAGCCCCGGGATCGGGGTGCGCATGACCGTCAACTGGCCCGCGCCGACGTTGCCGCGCAGGCCTCCGCCGCCGCGGTACCAGGCGCGCACCTCGGCCCCCGGACCCGGAACAACGGCCGTCCGCGCTACGGACTCCTCGTCCCACCATGCGAACATCACGACGCCGGCACTCCGATCGATCCGGACTGGCGCCTCATCCAGGCCCGCGTCTGCGAAGGCCTCAACTTCGCGGCAAAACCGGAAAGGCCTGCCATCTACCAGGACGGCTTCGCCGCTGCTCAGCTGGGTGCCCGCGGGGACTTCTATGGCGATGGACAGGCCCGCCCCGGAGACAATGGGCGCGTTGGGGATGACAAAGCTTTGGCCCGGTCGGCCGGTTCCGACGCCGATGGGGACGGCGTCGTACAAGGTGACATCGGCTGCCGGGACCTGCACACTGGACTGGCCCGCCGCGAGGACGGCCGCCGTCGTCGTCGTGAACACCGGTTGAGGGGCGCCGGGCACGCCGGGCAGGCAGCTGACCTGGGTCCCGCGGGGGATGCGGATGTCCTGGCTGTCGGTACTGCTTCCCGCCGACGATCGGGTGAACTCGAGGACGGTTTCGGCGGTGCTGGGCGGGTACAGGCTGGTTCCAAGCAGGTTCAAGTAGACCGCATACAGCTTTTCCGGTACCCGGTTGAGCCGGTACATCAGGGTGTCCGTGAGGTAAGCGAAAGCCTCGAGGATGGTGATGCCGGGATCATGGACAGAGAGATCCGTCCAATCCGGGGCAATCTGCTGGATGCGCTCGCGGGCACCGGCCACCAAGTCCGCGAAGCTGCGATCGTCAAGATTCGGCACGGGGATACTCATGCTGCACCTCCGGAATCAACGGGCAGGGCGATGGCGAGCTGGTCCTCGAGCTGGGTTGAACGGACCCGGTAGCGCAACCGGACCTCCAGCACTTCAGGACTTTCGGGGGACCGGGACGCGTCCAAGGATAGGACTGTGATCCGGGGCTCCCATTGCTCCACGGCCCTGGCCACATAATGGATGGCCAAGCCCGCCGTGGTGTCATCCGCGGGCGCGAACGCGAGCCTGAACAGATGGCAGCCGTAGGTGGGCCGGTTGACGCGCTCGCCGGGCCTGGTGCTCAGCAGCAGGAGGAGCGCCTGGCGCACGGAAGCTGCATCCGTGACGGTGGCGAGCCGTCCGTCGGGGGTCAGCCGCAAGCCGGGAAGGCCGGTGGCGGCATCGAAATCTGGATGGACGAATGCCACCGACTTGTATCTGGGGATGCTCACGGCTGGCCGCCTCTCATGACCCCGCCGCCACGAATTCCTGGCCCGGCCTCCGGACCGTGTACTTCACGGCACCGGGCGGAGTGCCGTCCGTGTAGCCCTCCACAGTGTCCAGGCAGACCTTCTTGCCACCGATCCGGACAAAACCCGAATAGCCCTTGATCACCGGCAGCGTCTTGGTGCAGGGCTTGATGTTGAGGCCAACGTTCGGGCACATGCTGATGTCGCGTCCCTGGGGATCGTTTTCGACCAAAACCAGCGAATCGGCAACACGAACCCACTTCTGGGAAGGCACGTTTTCCACTTTGCCGTCGTGCCCGCAGCGCAGGATGGCCTCCTTGACCAGGAACTTCAGCATCAGGCCTCCTCGAAATCGACGGTCTTGGCACGGATCTTCATGGCCCTGCCCGGTGCCTCCAGGACCAGGTCCGTTGCCGAGGTGATCCGCAGCTTCTCCGGCCCGAGTTCCACCGTGGAGCCGTGCCCGTCCGTGAAACTGATGGTGCGGCTGCCGCCGTCGAGCACTATCTGCTGCCCGTTAGCGCTACGGAAGGTGTAGCGGCTGTCCCGGGGGGTGTTCACTGTGTTGTCCGGCGTCTGCTCCCGGCCGTAGAGCCCGCCCAGAATGATGGCCTGCGCCGGATCCGTGGCGGGAAGCAGGACCAGCACGGTGTCCTCCGGGGCGGGCGGCACCACGAAACCTTTCCTTGCGCCGGCTCCCATTGTCAGGACGGGTGCCCAGGCTGATTCCAGCGGCGGATACGCGGGCAGCCGGACCCGTGCCCGGCCGCGTCCTTCCGGATCCTCAACGTCCAGCACGGTGCCCAGGGTGAAGACGTCGGGACGCCGGGCGGTCGGGGGTTCCGGGGGTCGTGTGGTGATGGTGGTTTCGTAGCCCGTGCCGTCCAGCTTGTGAGTGGCGGTGGCAATTGCATAGGTGCCTTCGAGCGACGTCGCGAGTCCGCGTACGCGCACCCGGCGCCCGGCGCGGAGGCGGGGATCGCCGTCGGCCACGAAGACGGCGGTGACTTGCCCCGCCATCCGGACGTCCAGTTCCGCCTGGGCCAAGCCACGGGCCAGGGATTCGGAGGCGAAGGACTCGTTGTCGCGCAGGAGTTCGCCGCCGGCGCCAACACTGGCCAGCGCAGGGTCTGCGGAGACGTTGGCCTTGGCGTCGCTGCTCCCTGCGGTGGCCTGCTGCACCGAGGCGTCGTCGGACCGCCAGCCCGAGGTCTTGGCACCGAGATACGCCGGCTCCTGGCTCAACTCCACCTCGGCCGAATGCAGGCTACTGCCCAGTTCCAGATCAATCGGTTCACCGTCGCCGGACAATTCCGTCAGCCTCAGCGCATCGCCATCCACCACGGGGTACGCACCCACCCGGGCGCTCTGCTCCACCAAGAGACTCAAGTCCGAGCGGGCACATTGGTACACCTCACCCAGCCGGGTTGCGCCGCCCACCACTTCCAGGCCCGTACCCTCCGTGAGCGTGCGGGCCAGCCCGGCGAGATCGACGTCGCTGTGCAGCCGGGTGAACTGGCGTTTCCTCAACCGGTGCAGGGCATCGTAGGCGCGGACCCTGACTTCCTGCGAAAGATCTGCCCCGTAGCTGTGCTCCACCACCGTCACTTCGCCCACGAAAAGAGGAGTTCGTTGGCCCCCCAATTCCACGCGCAGGGCGTCCCCAGGTGCGGGGTCCACCCCGCCGCGTGCCGTCGCCGAGCGTCCCGGGCCGGGGCGCCAGCTAATGAGGCATTGGGCCGGCCTGGCGAGCGAGCTGAGGACCTGCACGGAGATGATCGCCGCGGTTTCGGCCGCGGAGAGGCGGCGTCGCCCGAGGGTGACGATGAGTTCCGGGAGGCCCTGGAGCTGTTTCATGGCGCCTCGCCAACCGGCGGAACGGCGAGGGGGCCGTTGAAATGGGCGGGATCGTCGATGTTGTTGTACTCCAGCAGCAACTTCCACAGCAGCGGCGTGCCAAAGGCGGCCAGGCTGAGGCGCCCCAACTCACCCGGCGGAACCTCCGGAAGCAGCTCGCCGCCGTCGGGCGCTGTTGCGTCCCTGTCCGTGCTACCGTCGCCGCCCACCGCGAGCGTATCCACGGGCGGCGCCGTTAGATCAACGGCCGGGAGCCGCTGGGCGAGCTCGTAATTCTCGCCCCCTTCCTCGTCAGCGCTCTGCCCGACCCGCACGAACACCATGCGCATCCACGAGCGCAAGGGGGAGCCATCCGGAGAAAAACGGTCGAAGCGCTCTGCCACCTCGGTCACGATCCCGGGCACGTTCCATGCGCGCCCCCACACGAACCGGACCGACGGCGGCCGGCGTTGCCTCTCCACCTCGGCCGAGTTCTCCGCGAGCGCCCAGATGGGCCGCGTCATCTGGCGCACGTCCTGGACATGGAGCGACGCCGGCGCGAGGTCGACGTCGAACAGCAGATCCAGGCGAAGCTCGGTGTGTCCGCCTCCCGTGAAGAGCAGGGGATCGTCCGCGAGGCCCGTTCCCGTCAGCTTGCCGCCCGCCGAACGCCGCGGCTCAACACCGGCGGTCCGTGACATCACCACCGTCTCCGGATTGAGCAGGCAGCCAAGGTGTTCCCCGGTGTCCTCGATCAGGAAAGCGACGCGTTCCATGTCAGACCGCCAACTGTTCGCGGTTCAGCCGGGCGGCGCGGGCCATCGCTGCTGTTGCTGCCGCCGATGTTTGTTCCGTGGTGCGCAGTGCGGGGCGCGGGGCCAATTCCGGCCAGTTTCCGGTGATTGGTGCGGCGGGGGTACGGTCCGCCGTCGTGCTGGGGTGGCCTTGGTGCTCTGCATTCTTCAAGCCGACGACGACGGCGGGAGCCGCTTCCGGCGGCCGGTGCGGTGGTGTTGTGGGCGGCTGAGGGGCGGTTGCGTTTGGTGGGGTGGTTACGGCAGCCGGGGCTGCGCCCGGTGGGCTTGTTTCGATGGCCGTGGCTGGGGGTCCTGGGTGATGTGTTGCTTGCCCAGGGGCCGGCCGGGTTGTCGCGTTGGCTGAAGGCGTCCCGCGGAGTCTTAGGAGGTGGCGTGGTTGCGGGGCATCCGGGGATGCGGACTCCGAGGAGGGGATTGCCAGGGTTTCGACCGAATCCATGCTCGGGGACGTTCGCACGGAGGGAGAGGAGGCCGCCACCGGTTCCGGAGCGCGGACGGGAGGGGAGCTAGCGGCGTGAGCACTCTGGAGGCGTTTGCCCAGCGTCAGCCGGGGGAGGAAGGACGACTTTGGGGCGGTTGGGGCTTCGGAGACGGTCACGGCGTAGGCGGGAGAGGGAGCACCAGGCGCCGGACCGTCGTCTGGGATTGGATTTTCGCGGGTGTACCGCCGGGGCTCGGACTCAAGGACGCGGTCCTGGAGCGAGCCAGGACTCCTGGTTTCCCTGACGGTACTCGGGCGGTATGTGTCCGGATGTGAGCGAGCGTTGGGGCTGGAGGGGGGTATATCTGCAGGAGCGTTGGGGCTGGAAGGGGGTATATCTGCAGGAGCGTTGGGAGGGGACGGGACGAGGCCGGCGTCGAGCAATAACCGGACCCAATGCTCCGGTGCGCCGGACATGTCCAGTCTCCGTGCCGGCGTCGGGCCTTCCGTTCCAACACCGCGCTGCATTCCAACTACTCCAGCAGGCCGGCCACCACCTCGGGAGCCAGCCCTGGCGCCACGGTTCGGCTCCGGTTCCAGTCTCTCCGCGAGTTCCCGGAGCCGCCGCGCCACCGAACGACGCCACGGGTTCCGGGGCCACCTCCCATCAAGCCACGGGAGCGCGGGCATCGTCGAGCTCCAAGCGGTCGTACGCGATGCTGAGGGATTCGATGGCCAGGTCCTTGCCGAGGGCGTCCAACGGGGCTCCGAACCAGTCGCACGGCCAGGCGCCCAGCAAGTTCCAGCGACGGACCTCCACCGAGCCGGCGTCGTTGAGCATGGCGACGGAGACGTTGCGCCGCTCCACATGCCCATCGACGGCCTTGAACAGCCATTGGAGCATTTCCGTGGAGTCGGTGAGTCCGTAGCGGAGCGTTACCGGGGTGTACTCGACCTGGCCGGGGATGACGCGGACCGTGCTGTTCTCGCCACCGGAGCGGTACAAGATGCGGTCGATTTTCAGCCCGAGGCCTTCAACCTTGGTGAAATGCCCCTGGACCACGCCTTGGATGACGAGTTTGAAGTTGTAGGCGCGGTACGGGTCCACTACGTTCCCGGGTTGGGCAGCAGGTGCCGGGTTGCTTGGCTGCGTGCTCATTTCAGGCTCCTGCGCTCTCTGTCTCGCTGGTGTTGTCGGCCGATTGCATGAGCTTGAAGATCACGAATTCGGCGGGTTTGACGGGTGCGATGCCGATCAGGGTGACAACCTGCCCGGCATCGCGGACTTCGGGCGGGTTGGTTTCTTCGTCGCATTTCACAAAGAAGGCCTGTTGGGGAGTAGTACCCAACAGCGCCCCGTCCCGCCACACATTGGTCAGGAATGCGCCGATGTCGCGGCGGATGGACTTCCACAACGTGTGGTCGTTGGGTTCAAAGACCACCCAGCGCGTTCCGTCTGCCACTGATTCCTTGATCATGTTGGTCAGCCTGCGGACGTTGACGTACCGGTATTCGCTGGCCTCGGGCGCCTTGGTCCGGGCACCCCAGATGCGGATGCCCTCGCCTGGGAAATAGCGGATGCAGTTCACCCCCGCCGGGTTCAGCACTTCCTGTTCGCCGCGGCTGACCCGCCGGACCAGGTCCAGTGCCCCTTGGATCGGCTCGTTGGCGGGAGCCTTGTGGACACCGCGCGTCGCGTCGACGCGCGCCCAGACCCCTGCAACATGGCCCGACGGCGGTTGGGTCACCTTCTTGCCGGAGACTGGATCGATCATGACAATCCAGGGGAAGTACAGTGCGGTGTAGCCGCCGGGGGATTGGGGAGCGCCGATCGCGTCCTCGCCAGTTGCCCGCCCGGCGTTCGGCTTGTCGGTACCGGGCTTGGGGTCGTCAGACGTGTCCGCGTCGCCTTCGTCGCCCGCTTTCGCGCCGGCCGACTTAGGCGCGTCCGGCACACCGGAAGTGGCCGCCCGGGTGAGGGCTCCGACGTCGTCCACTTTCTCCGGAGTGTCCATGATTGCCATGCGGTCCTGCCGCAGGGGATGCTCCACGTGGGCCTGCAGCGCCGCGTACGCTTCGGCGTCGGCGTATCCGGGGGCGGCCACCATGGAGATGTCGTCGATCGCTTCGAACAGGGTCACGCCGCTGGGCTTTGCGGCGGTGCCGGTGAGGCTGCCACCGGTACCGATGTTGACCACGTAGCAGCGGCTGCCGCCGTTGGCGAAGAATCCGAAGACCGCGTTGGACAGGGGTGTCCCCTGCGTGGATTTGCCGACGTATTGGTCCACGAACTGGGTCCAGTTGTCCAGAACCCTTGCTTCATCCGGATACGCCAAAGGGTCCGGGGAAACTCCTACAAAACCGGCAATGCTGGTGCTGACCTGGCCGATCGAGCGTGCACCGCTGGGCACTTCCTGTACATACACTCCCGGCGCCTGGTAATTCGCCATGGTGTGCTCCCTTTCACTCCCACCGGATGATGACCGGCAGGCTGCTCGTGTCTGCTGAGACTTCACGTTCAGTGCCGCGGACAGCCACGACAAAGTGCTGGAGTTCGTCCGCCGAGGCCAGGACCTCGAAATGGCCGGTGGGATCGCTCACGACGGCGGTGACGGACGAATGCGGGCGGATATAGGCGTCGGGGATGCCTTTGTTGTGGACGTCGACAAGCCTTCCGTGGATCCGGCGCGCCACGCTGGTCGTGGCGACGAGGGGTTCAGTGACCGGCGGGCCGGAAGGCTCGTCGAGACGTATCCCCACAGGGACGCGGATCAGGAAACCGAGGCCTTGGCGGATGCCGGAATCGTATTCGTCCGGCTGGAATTCGCCGCTGGAGACCACCGAGTACTGGGTGTTTTGCTCGATGGCAACCAGGAGCTTCTCCATGTTGTCCAGTTGCGTGGGACCGTGGCATTCCACGGCTACTTTGAGTTCGAGGTCCAGAAGGGGGCCTTCCCGCCGGGAGCGGCCCACCCTGTTCATCGCGACGGTGTGGACAGTGACAGGTGCGTCGGTGGATTGGCCGGTAGGTGGTTCGGAGCCGTCATCGAAGCGGACACGCTCGGGCGAAATGGCGTCGGAAAGCACCCCGAGGAGCTCGGTCAACGATGATCGCACAACACCCACGGTGACACCCCAGTCCACGAAAGTGGCCAGCACAGCCGATGTGCACTACGTTACTCCCGCAGTGGCCTGCGAGTCACTGGGACCTCAGGAATAACTCCATTCGATGGTTCACGGTTTGGGGTGACGCCACCGCGGGCAGTTACGGTTGCCTCAACGACTCCCTGCATGAAGGTCACCACCGTTCGGAGTTCTTCCGGCGAAAGTGCGCCAATTACCGGGGCAATGGCGCCCGCCAGGGGAGAAAACAGTTCGCTGCCAGTGGCGCGCGCGGAATCGGTCATCTCCAGATGAACTTGGCGGCGGTCCTTTTCGCTGCGGCGACGCGCCAGATGACCTGCCCGGTCCAGCCGATCCACCAGTGCGGTTGTTGCCGGTGAGCTCAGGTTGAGCGCGGCTCCGAGCGCGCCAGGAGTCATGGTCTTGCCCTCGCGGGCGGCGGTCACCATGGCCGCCAATGCATTCAGGTCGGTGCGATGGAGGTGGTGGCGGCTACTGACGGCCTCCACGTAGCGCTCAGTTTCGACTGTGAACTGCTGGAGGAGCCCGAGGAGTGCCGCTGCGGACGGAACGTACTGATTGTCATCCATGAGGCCTCCTTCAGCCTCAAATTATCCCACTGGGGTATCATTGACCAATTATCTCCATGATAGATATATTTCATCATGGAAGTAACTGAGAGGGGTGTGGGGTCTGTGGGCAAAAGGCTAGGAACCGGTAACCGCGGCAGTTCGCGGTGGTGGGTGGCGGCTGCCGTCCTTTCACTGATCGCGTGGATGGTGGTCGGCGGATTCGGCGGGCCTACCTTCGGAAAGCTCAGCGAGGTGTCCAGTAATGACCAAGCTTCCTTCCTTCCGGCCAGCGCTGAATCCACCGAAGCCCGGGAATGGCAGAACAAGTTCACTTCCGCCAGCAGCATTCCAGCAGTGGTGCTTATCGAGTCGCCGGAGAAGCTCTCGCCCGCCCAATTGGCTGGGCTGGGGTCCCTTGGCACCCAACTGGCTGCCGTCGATGGGGTCAGCCACTCGGCGTCGCTAGTCGGACCGATTCCGTCCGCGGACGGCAGGGCGGCGCAATTCCTTGTCCCAATGGAGCAAGGGAACGGGGTCAAGGGGAGCATCCAATCGCTTCGCGCAAAGGCCACCGGCTATCTAGACGATGCCGGGCTTCCCGCGGGGACTGCCGCATATGTGACCGGGCCGGCGGGTTTCCTTGCTGATTTGGTCAACGCCTTTGGCGGTATCGACGGGATTCTTCTTTTCGCGGCCTTGGGTGCGGTCCTGGTGATCCTGCTGGCCGTCTACCGATCCGTGGTGCTGCCCTTTGCTGTGTTGCTTACCTCAGTCTTCGCACTTTGCGGCTCCATTTTGGTGATCTTTGCCTTGGCGAAGGCGGGCGCAGTCCAATTGACAGGGCAGAGCCAGGGCATCCTGTCCATCTTGGTGGTCGGCTCTGCCACCGACTATGCCCTCCTCTTTGTGGCCCGCTACCGCGAAGCTTTGGGCCATATGTCGAACAAATGGTCAGCGCTCGGACGTGCCTACAAGGGCAGCTTTGAGGCCATCCTGGCATCCGGGACCACGGTCGCCTTGGCGTTGCTTTGCCTGCTCTTCTCCGAATTGAACTCAAACCGCGGCCTCGGACCTATCGGCGCAATCGGGATCGGCTTTTCGATGTTGGCCAGCCTGACGCTCCTTCCTGCCACCCTTGGCTTGCTCGGCAGGACCGCATTTTGGCCACGCACCCCGAGGAAAGCCCCAGCCAACTCCGACATTCCCCGGGTCTGGAGGCTTCTGGCAAGCATCATAGCCAAGCGGCCCAGGACCGTTTGGCTGGGCGCCGCCGCCGTCTTGGTGGTCTGCGCCTCCGGGCTGTTGCAGCTCCAAGCCAGCGGGGTTCCGCAGTCCGCGCTCATCTTGAGCAAATCGGAGGCAGTGGACGGCCAGGCGGCACTGGGCCGGCACTATCCCGCCGGCGCAGGAAGCCCGGTGGTCATTGTTGCCGACCAGAAGGCTGCAACCGCGGTACTTGCGGACGTCAAAGCCCAGGGAGGCATCTCCGATGCGGCCATGGTTGTCGCTCAAACCGGCTCCGGCGGCCGTCCGCTGGCGGAACCTCCGGCGGAGGCCGCGCCTTTGGTACGGGACGGGCGGGTGCTGATCAATGCCACCCTGTCCGCCGAGGCAGATTCGGCGAAGTCTGAACAGACCGTCGCCACGCTCCGGCAGAAGCTGCATGACAAGGCGCCCGGGACGTTGGTGGGAGGAACTACGGCCACCGCTGCGGACACCAACGCCAGCGCGCAGGCCGATCTTTGGCGAATTATCCCGATCGTTTTGGCCGTTATCCTGTTGGTGCTCATGGCACTGCTGCGGGCCGTCCTGGCGCCGCTATTGCTGATCGGCACCGTAGTGCTGTCCTATGCGGCAGCGTTGGGTGTCTCAGCTTGGGTGTTCAATCATGTGTTTGGATTCCCCGGAGCGGATGCCTCGGTTCCGCTTTTCGGTTTTGTATTCCTCGTGGCCCTCGGCGTTGATTACAACATCTTCCTCATGACCCGCGTCCGGGAAGAATCGCTGGGGGCGGGAACCCGGGCCGGTATCTTGAAAGGGCTCGGGGCCACCGGCGGGGTGATCACCTCGGCCGGCGTTGTTCTTGCCGCAACCTTTGCGGCCCTCGGTGTCATACCGATTCTCTTCCTCGCACAAATCTCCTTCATTGTGGCGTTCGGCGTCCTGCTCGACACCACTATCGTGAGATCGCTCCTGGTCCCCGCCCTGTCCTACGACATAGGTGGGCGGATTTGGTGGCCGGGACGTTTGGGCCGGGCTCGTGCGATGGCGAAACATCATCGGGTAAGCGCAACTTCCTGATCCCGCCACCAGGCCACGGTTGCCGACATGGCGTCCGCAAGCGGCGTCGGCTCGAGCCCGAGCTTGGCCTGGCTTGCCCTGGAGTCCATGACGAACGGCCGCTCGAACTGGTACAGCATCTCGGCCGGCTCGCGCATTTCCGTGGAAAACAAGCCAAGGGTCCGGAGCAACCAACCCGGGACCACACTTAGCTTCGGTTCCGGAACACCGGCCGAGCGTGCGAAGTTTCCCGCGATTTCCCGCATTGTCATGGCGGGGCCTGTCGGGGCGTGCAGCACTGAGTTCCAGAGTTCGGGCTTTTGCGCGGCGGCGATCATGGCTGCGGCAAGGTCCGGGACGTAGGTGAAGGCATGGGGCTGATCGGCGTTTCCAAGGACCTGGACCGTTTTGCCTTTGAGGACCAGCGGAACCATGCGCTCGCCGGCATGCGCCAGGCGGGCCCGTGGCCCGAAGAAATCGCCTGCCACCACGCTGACCGTGTTGGCCAGGTGGGCTTGCCGTGCCTTCAAAAGCGCCGTCCGGATTCCGCGCTTACCGCCAGCCGCCTCACGCGGGCTGCCCTCGGTGATGGTCTTGTCCGGCTCGCTGTACGAGTAGAGACTTTCCGGGAAGACGACGACGGCGCCTGCCGCCGCTGCGGCGTCCATCACCACTTTCTCCGCTCCAGGAAGTTCGGCCGCCCAGGCTTTGGCCCGGTAGGCAGAGCCGTGGATGCAGTGGAAGACGGCCGTGGCGCCGTCGAAGGCGTGCGCCAACTTGGCCGGGTCCGAGACGTCCACTCGGAGCTTCTCGATCAGCGGGTGGTCCGGGCCGCTGCCGGATCGCGTCAGGACGCGAACCTGCGCTCCGTGCTCCGCGAGTTGCTCGGCAATGTTCCATCCGACGGGGCCTGCTCCAGTGACGACGTACATGGTGGTGCTCGCTTTCTGATGGGATTGGATTGGAGAGCAGTGCTCTCTGAATTCAGAATGCGCCCTTCCCGTTTGCATGTCAAGAGCACTGCTCACATTTGTTGTCAGTGCTCTCATTTGTGGCATGCTGGATGCATGAACCCCGCTCCCGCCGCAGCAGCCAAGCAATCGACACCCCGCGAGCGCGCCCGGGCCCGGACCGTGGCGGACATCATCCGGCTGGGCCGCCAGCACCTTGCTCTCCATGGGGCCGCGGGTCTGTCCCTGAGGGCTGTGGCACGGGATCTCGGCGTGGTTTCCTCTGCCGTGTACCGGTATGTCGAGAGCCGCGACGAACTTCTGACCCTTCTCCTGATTGACGCTTACGGCGAGTTGGGCGACGAGGTGGATGCCGCCGTCGAAGCCCTCCCCGACGATGACTACCGCGGAAGGTTCCTGGCGCTCGGGCGGGCCGTTCGCCAGTGGGCCCTGCGCGAACCCGCCAGTTATGCCCTGCTGTTCGGCAGCCCGGTGCCCGGATACCAGGCACCGGCCGAGCGCACAACCGAACCCGGAACGCGCGTGATTTACCGGATGGTGGGAATCTTCGACGCCGCCCACCGCGCAGGTGTGCTGGCCGCCGATGTGGCGCCCGCCGTCGTCGTTCCTCCTGCTCTTGCCGCAGACCTCCAGGCCATCCGGGCCGAACTGGGCCTCGCCGTTCCCGAGCCGGCCGTGGCCCGGGGTGTGCTGGTGTGGACGTCGGTCTTCGGCGCGGTCAGCTTCGAGGTGTTCGGCCAATACGGGGCGGACACGTTCGCGGCCCGGGACGAACTGTTTGATCACCAGCTGGAGGTCCTGCTTGGGATCGTGGGGTTGTAGCCGCCGACGGTAGAGTATCTAGATGGCTCGCGGACTTGTTGACATCGGCGCGGAGGGCGTTTTGCTCGCCGGGGCGGGCCGCGCCATCTTGATGCAGATCGCCGATCCGGCGGTCGGTCACGGCGTCGCGGAGCACAGCAATTTCGCCGAGCGGCCACTGGACAGGCTCCGCGCCACCATGACGTACGTCTATGCCGTGGTCTATGGCACTGAGGAGCAATTGGCTGCGGTGCGCCGGGCCGTGAACCGTGCGCACGCTCCGGTTCGGCGAGCGGCGGACGATTCCACCAAGGGGTACAACGCCTTCGACGCGCAATCCCAGTTGTGGGTGGTGGCGACCCTCTACGACACCGCGGTCACCGTGTACGAAAGAGTCCATGGAACGCTCGACGACGACACCGCCGATCGTATCTATCGCGAGTACGCGCAGATTGGGACAGCCCTCCAGCTGCCCCCCGAACTCTGGCCCGAGGACCGCTCGGCCTTCGCCAGGTACTGGCAAGAATCGTTGGGGAAGCTGGAACCGGACGCGGCGGCTTTGAGGGTTGCCCGCGAACTCCTGTATCCCGTGAGTGGGCCGCTCTTGTTGCGCCTGAGCATGCCGTTGGCCCGTTTGCTCACGGCGGGCCTGCTGCCCGAGCAGCTTCGGGAGGGGTTCGGGCTGCCTTGGAATACGTGGTATCGGCGCAGTTTTGATGGCGCCATGCGTCTCTTGGCCATGGCCTATCCCAGGCTGCCGGAGAAGGTCAGGCATTGGCCGAAGAACTTCTATCTTGGCCAACTCGGCCCGGCCGGGAGTCGCACGGGCCCGGTGAGGGCGGGCCAGCAGCACTCCGATGCGTGAACTCACCGCGGTAGAGGAACTTATCGATGGGAGTGCAAGCCGCTTCCTGGGGCGCGCTCCCGCCCGGGGCCTTCGGACCAAGCTCACGGAGTTCACCGTGTTCGGGCTCAAGCAAGCATGGGCTTGCATCTTTGGCGCTTCGCTCCTCGCCGTCATCTTCGGGGCGCACCTTTGGTACCCGGCCGACGCTGGCCTGGCCCGGAACGATTTCCTGACGATCGCTGCCGTGGTCATCCAGATACTCATGGTCGCCACGAAGCTTGAGACTCTCCGTGAGCTGAGAGTGATCGTGCTCTTCCACCTGGTGGGGACGGTCATGGAACTGTTCAAGACCGACGTCGGCTCGTGGTCCTATGAGGCCGAGGGCGTCCTTCGGGTCGGCGCTGTTCCGCTCTTCAGCGGCTTCATGTACGCCGCCGTCGGCTCGTACATGGTGCGCGTCTACCGCGTTTTTGACCTGCGCTTCTCCAGATACCCGAGGCGCTGGATCACTGCGATCCTGGCCGCAGCCATCTACGTGAACTTCTTTTCGCACCACTACATCGTTGATGCCCGCTGGGTCCTGCTGGCCGCCGTCGTCGTGATCTATGGCCGGTGCGTCATGTACTTCCGGGTGTTCCGACGCCGGTTCCGGATGCCGCTGATCGTGGCCTTCTTGCTGGTGGCGCTCTTCATCTGGATTGCCGAAAATATCGCAACGTGGTCGCATGCCTGGCTGTATCCGAGCCAGTTGGATGGCTGGCACTTGGTGTCCCCGGACAAGCTTGTCTCGTGGTTCCTCCTGATGATCATCTCCGTGGTGCTGGTGGCATGGGTCTACGAGCCGACGCCGCCTGACGCCTGACGGAACACCCGCCGTCGACATCGCCGGAACGCTGCGGAGTCGCCGGGACGCCCACGCGAACCGGCACCGTTCCCGCGAGTTCGACGTCGGCCCTTCCGGGGTTGAGCGTAGTTGACTCAACTTTGGATTGACTTTGAGCCGGGCCTGAGTACAGTTGAGTGCAGAACGCTCAACTAGCCGAATGTTGAGTGCTCCCCGGCTCCAAACCCTCCATGGGTAGCGAAATCGGGTGAATTCTCGATCGTCGGCCATTGAAAGGAAGCAACATATGTCACGCGCTGTAGGTATCGACCTCGGAACCACTAACTCCGTCGTCTCTGTTCTCGAAGGTGGCGAGCCCACCGTCATTGCCAACGCCGAGGGTGGCCGCACCACGCCGTCGGTCGTTGCATTCTCCAAGTCCGGTGAAGTCCTGGTTGGCGAAATCGCCAAGCGCCAGGCCGTCAACAACATCGACCGGACCATCGCCTCCGTCAAGCGCCACATGGGCACCGACTGGAGCGTTGCCATTGACGACAAGAAGTACACGCCGCAGGAAATCTCCGCGCGTATCCTCATGAAGCTGAAGAACGACGCCGAGAGCTACCTCGGCGAAAAGGTCACCGACGCTGTCATCACCGTCCCGGCCTACTTCAACGACGCCGAGCGCCAGGCCACCAAGGAAGCCGGCGAAATCGCTGGCCTCAACGTCCTGCGCATCGTCAACGAGCCCACCGCGGCTGCACTTGCCTACGGCCTGGACAAGGGCAAGGAAGACGAGCTCATCCTGGTCTTCGACCTCGGCGGCGGAACGTTCGACGTTTCCCTGCTTGAAGTCGGCAAGGACGAAGACGGCTTCTCCACCATCCAGGTCCGCGCCACTGCCGGAGACAACCGCCTCGGCGGCGACGACTGGGACCAGCGCGTTGTTGACTACCTACTGAACCAGCTCAAGGTCAAGGGCATCGACCTCTCCAAGGACAAGATCGCCCTGCAGCGTCTGCGCGAGGCTTCGGAGCAGGCCAAGAAGGAACTCTCTTCCTCCACCAGCACCAACGTCTCCCTCCAGTACCTCTCCGTCACCCCCGACGGCCCGGTCCACCTGGACGAACAGCTGACCCGCGCCAAGTTTCAGGACCTCACCAAGGACCTGCTGGAGCGCACCAAGAAGCCGTTCCACGACGTCATCGCCGAGACCGGCATCAAGCTCTCCGAGATCGACCACATCGTGCTGGTGGGCGGTTCCACCCGCATGCCCGCCGTCTACGACCTCGTCAAGGAACTCGCCGGCGGCAAGGAGCCCAACAAGGGCGTCAACCCGGACGAAGTTGTTGCCGTTGGCGCAGCACTGCAGGCCGGTGTGCTGAAGGGCGAGCGCAAGGACGTCCTCCTGATCGACGTCACTCCGCTGTCCCTCGGTATCGAAACCAAGGGTGGCGTCATGACGCACCTGATCGAGCGCAACACGGCCATCCCCACCAAGCGTTCCGAGACCTTCACCACCGCTGACGACAACCAGCCGTCCGTGGCCATCCAGGTCTTCCAGGGCGAGCGTGAATTCACCCGCGACAACAAGCCGCTGGGCACGTTCGAACTGACTGGCATCGCTCCCGCACCGCGTGGCGTCCCGCAGGTCGAGGTCACCTTCGACATCGACGCCAACGGCATTGTCCACGTCTCCGCCAAGGACAAGGGCACCGGCAAGGAGCAGTCGATGACCATCACCGGCGGCACCGCGCTGTCCAAGGAAGACATCGACCGCATGGTCCGTGAAGCCGAGGAGCACGCAGCCGAGGACAAGGCACGCCGCGAGGCTACGGACACCCGCAACACTGCCGAGCAGCTCGCCTACTCCGTGGACAAGCTCATCGCCGAAAACGACGACAAGCTGCCCGAAGAGGTCAAGACCGAGGTCAAGGCCGACGTCGACGCTCTCAAGAAGGCCCTCGAAGGTACCGACGACGCCGCAGTGAAAACCGCTTTCGAGAAGCTGCAGCACTCGCAGTCGAAGCTCGGCGAAGCGATCTACTCGCACGCCGGTTCCCCGGATGGTGCAAGCAGCGCTGCCGGTGCTGAGGGCGCCCACGCCGGTGCCAAGCCGGGTTCTGCCTCTGGCGATGAGGACATCGTCGACGCCGAGATCATCGACGAAGACGAAAAGAAGAAGTAACCATGCCCCACCACGGCAACGAAGCAGAGCACTCACCTTCCAACAACGAGGGTAAGCACGACGAGCGTGAAGGAGCCGGTCAGCAGAAGCCAATTATTCGGGACAACCGCAAGGTTGACCCGGAGACCGGGGCCGCCCGCCACCCCCAAGGATCGGCAGCAGATTCCAACGCCGCTGCCGCTGAGGGTGACGCCCTGTCCCAGGCTGAGGAAATCCTCAACGGCATCGAGGTGCCGGCTGAAGAGTCGGTAGCCCCCGGTGCCGCTGCAGAAGCAGAGGCCGCGGAACTCCGCAACGACCTCCTGCGCCTGCAGGCCGAGTACGTCAACTACCGCAAGCGCGTGGAACGTGACCGAGCCGTCGCAGGGGAAATGGCCGTCATCGGCGTCTTGAACTCCCTGCTGCCGGTGCTCGACGACGTCGACGCCGCCCGCCAGCACGGCGACCTCGTGGACGGCCCGTTCGCCTCGATCGCCGCCAAGCTGGAGAACGCGCTGAAAACGTACGGCCTGGAGCGCATCGCGGAAACTGGCGTCGATTTCGACCCCACGATCCACGAAGCCCTCATCCAGCAGCCGGGCGAGGACATCGAAGTGGACACCGTCAGCCAAGTGCTGCGCTCCGGCTACCGCTCCGGCGACCGAGTGCTTCGTGCGGCTCAAGTGATCGTGGCTGTGCCGGCGTAGTCACCGCGCCTTCGCGGATGAGGGGGCCCGCCCCGGGCCCCCTCATCCGCTACGGCTCAGCGGTAATCTCGCCGTAACGCTTTTGTTGATTTGAAAGGAAACGCCCTTGGCCAGCCAGGACTGGGTTGAGAAGGATTTTTACGCCATCCTTGGTGTCGCCAAGGACGCCTCTGACGCTGACATCAAGAAGGCGTACCGCAAACTTGCGCGGAAGTACCATCCGGATACCAATTCCGGGGATGTTGCTGCGGAGAAGAAGTTCAAGGACATCTCGGAGGCCTATTCGGTGCTTTCGGATGCCGAGGAACGTCAGCAGTACGATGCCATTCGTGCCATGGGCGGGGCACGCTTTGCGCCCGGTGCGGGACGCGGTGGGCCGGCCAATGGCGGCTTCGAGGACCTGTTCGGCGGACTTTTCGGCGGCGGCGCACGTCAGCCTGCCGGTGCCGGTGGCATCCCTCCCGAGTTCGCTGACCTGTTCGGCGGCGGTTTCGGCGGAGGGCAGACCGGTTTCCAGCGTGCCCCCCAGAAGGGCAGCGACCGCACGGCGTCCACCTCGATTTCCTTTGCCGGCTCCATCCACGGCACCACGGTGAGCCTGCGCGAAAGCAACGGCAACGTCATTGAGGTCAAGATTCCCGCGGGCATCAGGGACGGCCAGAAAGTCCGTCAACGGGGCAAGGGCAATCCGGGTGCGGCAGGTAATGGGGACCTCATCATCACGGTGAACGTCAAGCCCCACGATTTCTTCATTCGCGACGGCGACAACATCCGCATCCACGTGCCGGTCACCTTCGCGGAGGCCGCTTTGGGTTCCAACATCCACGTGCCAACGCTCGACGGCGACAGTGTCACCGTCCGCGTCCCGGCCGGGACGCCTTCCGGGCGCACCCTCCGGGTCAAGGGCCGAGGCGTCAAAACGACAAAGGGCACCGGCGACCTGCTGGTGACAATCGACGTCGCCGTCCCTCGGAACCTTAATAAAGAAGCCGAGGAGGCCGTCAAGGCATTCGCCGCGGCTACCGCCGACGCCGATCCGCGCCACGACTTGGCCGCCAAGGCCCGCTTGTAGCGTCAGCGACACACCGGAGGGACGTAGTCATGGGCATCGACATCAACCAGCCGATCTTCGTCATCTCCGTCGCGGCCGAACTGGCTGACATGCACCCGCAGACCCTGCGTCAGTACGACCGGCTCGGCATCGTGTCGCCGAGCCGTGCACCGGGCAAGTCCCGGCGCTACTCCCAGCGGGATATCGACCGCTTGCGTGAAGTCCAGCGGCTCTCCCACGAAGGCGTATCCCTCGAGGGCATCAAACGCATCCTCGATCTCGAAAACCAAGTGGCCGCGCTGCAATACCGCGTGGCCGAGTTGAGCGAGGAATTGCAGCGCCGGCGGGGCCCGCTGGAGGCCCGTATTTTCGCGGCAGGAGCAGCGGGCGACGTCGTCAGCCTGGCCCGCGGGCAGCGCCCCCGGGCGCGGTCGCAGGCAGTTGTGGTTTGGCGACCGCGTCCGGGGGAGTAGCCCTCTAGGCCTGCGACAGCGACGCCAGTAGCACGGGGTTGCTTTGCTTGGCCCAAGTGCCCCTCAGCGCAGCAGAATCTTCCGAACCCGGCGTCCCCAGATCCAGGACACGGTTCACCAGCAGTGTGAGCTCACCAGCGTCGATGCTTGTGATGGTGTCCTCGGTGATCGGGGCTGCCGGGCTCAGCGCGGGGACTTCGCTACCGGACGTTCCACTGCCCTTGACCTTGACAGAACCCGTGAGTGGTTCCAGAGCGCCGTCCACCTCCACGAACTGTTCGGCTTCCTGTTGTCCAGTGAGGATGACGGTGGCCAGCGCAGCGACGTAGACGGGATCGGCACAGGCGTCGTACACCCACCTCTGGCCCAACACGGAGTGTTCCATGGTGCCGAGCAGCGAGTCCTCCGCGCCGGGCAATTCCGAACCCCGGTAGGTCAACGGAACCTGATAGACCCTGCCGCCGTGGGAGACCAGATGGGTCTCGAGGCCGACTTCGCCGTCCGGATCATCGAAGCGGTAGGCGCCAAGGAGCTCGGGCGGGGCGGAGCCATCCTTGGTGAACCACGTCTGGGCGGGCAGGTACTTTTCGATGAGCTCCAATTTGCTTGGTCGCAGGGTCGCTCTGTGGATGATAGCCATGCCGTCCAGCCTAGTTGGCCAGTGCGGGCGCGGAGACTGAGCTCGGGGTCCAGCGCAGGTGCGTGTTGTCGGCGTCGGACTCGGGCTCTTTCAAGAGCGAAAGCCTGGGCCTCACGGCATCCGTGCGGGAGCTCGGCGGTTTGCGTCGGCCCGCACGGAACTGCGGCACCCATTGGGCTCCTGGGCCCTGGTATTCCTGCTCGGCCGCGGCGTGGAGCGTCCATTGGGGGTTGTACAGGTGCGTCCGGCCAAGCGCCACGAGGTCTGCCCGTCCCGCAAGGAGGATGGAATTGACGTCGTCGTAGCTGGAGATGGCGCCGACAGCGATGACGGCTGCTCCGGCCGGTGCGGCAACTTCCTGCCGGATCCTGTCGGCGAAAGGCGTCTGGTAGCTGCGGCCGAAAGCCGGTTGTTCCTCCTTGGCGACCTGACCGGTGGAGACGTCGATGCCCGCTGCGCCGTGGGCCACGAATGCCCGCGCGATCTCGAGTGAGTCATCCGAGTCGTTGCCGCCCTCGATCCAGTCCGTCGCGGAGATGCGTACAGTCACTGGCTTGCTGGCAGGCCAAGCCGCGCGGACGGCGTCGAACACTTCCAGGGGGAACCGCAGGCGGTTCTCCAGGCTGCCACCGTACTCGTCTGTGCGGCGGTTGGACACCGGCGAGAGGAACGAGGAAAGCAGGTAGCCGTGCGCAGCATGGAGCTCCAGAAGGTCGAAACCTGCCTCATCCGCTCGACGGGCAGCATCCACGAATTGCGCCGTGATGGCGGCCATGCCTGCACGGTCGAGTTCCGCGGGCGTCTGGTTGTCCGGACCGTAAGGCAGCGCCGACGGTCCGACGACGTCCCAGTTGCCTGATGCGAGCGGCTCGTCAATGCCTTCCCACATCAGCCGCGTGGAGCCCTTGCGGCCCGAGTGTCCAAGTTGCGCGCCGATCTTCGCCGTTGAGTTGGCATGGACGAAGTCCACGATTTCCTTCCAACTGTCGCGTTGGCCGTCCGTGTACAGGCCGGTGCACCCGGGGGTGATCCGCCCGGTCCCGGAAACACACACCATTTCGGTCATGACCAGTCCGGCGCCGCCAAGTGCCTTCGAACCGAGGTGGACTTTGTGGAAGTCGCCCGGGACGCCATCCACTGCGGAGTACATGTCCATGGGGGAGACCACAATGCGGTTCTTCAGCTCCAGTCCGCCGATCCGGAACGGCTGGAACATGGCCGGGGCGGTCTCTGCCAGTCCTTGGGATTGGGCGAAATTGCGGTCTACGGAGTCGGCGAATTCCGGGTCGCGCAGGCGCAGGTTCTCCTGGGTGATGCGGCGGCTCCGCGTGAGGAGGTTGAAGGCGAACTGCGTGGGGTCCTGCTCCTTGTATTGGGCGATCCGCTCGAACCATTCCAGTGAAGCCTGGGCAGCGCGTTGGGTGGAGGCCACAACCGGACGCCGCTCGGTTTCGTAGGCGGACAACGCAGATTCCACATCCGGGTGCTCGTGCAGGCACGCGGCGAGTGCCAGGGAGTCCTCCATGGCCAGTTTGGTTCCGGAGCCTATGGAGAAGTGTGCGGTGTGGGCAGCGTCGCCGAGCAGCACCACGTTGCCGTGGCGCCAGCTTTGATTGCGCACGGTGGTGAAGTTGAGCCACTTGGAGTTGTTGGAAAGGACTTCGTAGCCGTCGAGTTCCTCGGCGAAGATGGAACGGATCTTGCTGATCGCTTTCTCGTCGGACACGCCTGGCGGGAAGACCTCGGTTGTGGTCTCGTCGAACCCGGCAGCGCGCCACACGTCCTCGTGCATTTCGACAATGAACGTGGATCCTTCGTCGGAGTACGGGTAGCCATGGATCTGCATGACCCCCCATTCGGTCTCCTTGACGAAGAACTTGAAAGCCTCGAAAACCTGGTCCGTGCCCAGCCACATGAACTTGTTGGGCCGCAGGTCCAGGCTTGGAATGAAGGAGTCCGCGTAGTTGGCGCGGATCTGGGAGTTGATGCCGTCCGCGGCGAGGACCAGGTCATAGCCGGCCTCGAGTTCCTCAACGGGCGGCGCAACGGTCTGGAAACGCAGGTCGACGCCGAGCTCGGCGCACCGGCGTTGAAGCAGTTCCAGCAGTTCCTTGCGGCTCATGGCCGCAAAGCCCTGGCCGCCCACCGTCACCGTTTCCCCGCCGAAGTGGACGTCGATGTCGGACCAGCGTGCGAAGCGCCGGCTCATGTACTCGGCCACGACGGGGTCGGCGTTGCCGATCCCACCGAGCGTCTCATCGGAAAATACGACGCCGAAACCGAAAGTGTCGCTGGCGGCGTTGCGTTCCCAGAGGGTGATCTTGTGGGACGGGTCGAGTTGCTTCATCAGTGCCGCGAAGTACAGGCCGCCGGGCCCGCCTCCTACGATTGCGATTTTCATGCTTTTTGCTCCTTCTCAGGCCTGGCCCAGGCCTGCGCCGGCAAGCTGTTCGGGGTCGTTGTTGATGCGGTCGCGCAGCTTGAAATGCTGCAGCTTGCCGCTGGGGTTGCGGGGGAGTTCGTCGACGAACCGGATGTCCCGCGGGTACTTGTAGGGGGCGATCGTCCGTTTGACGAAGTCCTGGATTTCCTTGCGCTTCGCGTCATCGCCCCTGACGCCTTCGCGCAGGACGATGAACGCGCAGACCACGCTGCCGCGTGCCTCGTCGGGCCGGCCGATGACGGCGTTCTCCACCACATCCGGGTGCAGGTCGATGGCGGTTTCCACCTCGGGGGCACCGATGTTGTAGCCGGAGGAGACGATCATGTTGTCCGACCGAGCCTGATAGGTGAAGTACCCGTCCTCGTCTTTCGTGAAGGTGTCGCCGGTGACGTTCCAGCCGTTGACCACGTAGTTCGATTGCCGTGGGTCATCCAGGTAGCGGCATCCGGTGGGGCCGATGACGGCGAGCCGGCCGATCTGCCCGGGTCCTAGTTCCAGGCCCTCGTCGTCGAGGATGGCCGCCCTGTACCCGGGAACGGCCCGGCCGGTGGTGCCGGGCCGGATGTCGTCCCCGGATGCGGAAATGAACACGTGCAACAGTTCGGTGGCTCCGATGCCGTTGACGAGCCGGAGGCCCGTGGCCTCCCGGACTGCCTCCCACGTTTCCTTGGGCAGGTGTTCGCCCGCCGAGACCGCCACACGGAGCCCGCGGAGCAACGATCCAAGACCCTCCTTGAGGATGGCGCGGTAGGCGGTGGGTGCGGTGAACAGGATGGTGGCCCCGGCAGCGGCAGCACTCTCGGCAAGTTCCACGGGGGTGGCCCGTTCGGTCAGTAATGAGGATGCGCCGAACCGCAGCGGGAAGACCACCAGCCCGCCGAGGCCGAACGTGAAGGCGAGGGGCGGTGAACCGGCGAACACGTCGTCGGCGGTTGGCTGCAGAATATGGCGGGCGAACGTGTCGGCGTTCGCGAGGATGTCCCGATGGAAATGCATGGTGATCTTGGGCGTGCCCGTGGTGCCCGACGTCGGGCCGAGCAGCGCGACGTCGTCGGCCGAGGTGGGCACGGCCGTGAACTCGCCGCTCTTGGCGGCGGCGCGGGACGTGAGGTCGCCGGCGTCGTCGGATCCGTAGGAGAGGACAACGGTGTCCTCTCCTGCGGCCGCGAGCAGTTCGTCCATGAACCGGTGGTCGGAGATAGCCACGGTGGGACGCGTGAGGCTGATAAGCGTGCCGACCTCGCTGGAACGCAGCATCGGCATGGTGGTGACAACGACGGCCCCGGCTTTGAGCACGCCAAGCCAGGCCGCGACAATCCAGGGATTGTTCGGCCCGCGCAACATGACGCGGTTCCCGGGCACCACTTCGAAGTCCTCCGTGAGGACCTGGGCGACCTGGTTGGCGCGCTGCTGCAGTTCACCGTAAGTCCAGACCGCGCCGTCGGGGGTTCGCAGCGCGGCCCGCTCGGCACCATGGTTTGCGACGGCGTCGTCAATGAGTACCGCTGCTGCGTTGAGCGTCGCCGGGTACTGGAGTTCCGGCAGGGTGAATTCGAGGGTCGGCCACGTGCCGGCCGGTGGCAGATGGTCGCGGGTGAAGGTGTCCACGTGGGCTGATCTCAACATTGTCATGGCCACTCCTTTCAGTAACAGAACGGATAAGTCGAAAGTGTTCAGGAGCCGGCGCGGATCATGCCTTCTTGGGCCACCGTTGCCAGCAGGCGTCCTTGCCTGTCGAAGAAGCGGCCCGTGGCAAGCCCTCTGTTGCTTTGCCCGGACACGGCCTCCTGGGCATACAAAACCCAGTCGTCGGCGCGGCCGTCCCGGTGGAACCACATGGAATGGTCCAGGCTGGCCGTAGCCAGTCCGTGGCTGGACCAGTGGAGCCCATTCACCCGGAGCAGCGGCTCAAGGATGGTGTAGTCGCAGACGTAGGCCAATGCCGCCCGGTGCAGATCGGCGATGGCATGTTCGTCACCAGGGTCGGGAAGTTGCTCGAAAGCTTTCACCCAGATGGCCTGGTGCGGCACGGATTCGCCCTCCACCTGCAGATATACCGGCCCGGGAATGTGTCGCATATCGAAGCTGCGCTTCGAGGACCAGTACTCGGCAGCGGGCCCCTCGACGCCCTGCAGCACCTCGGCGGCGCTGCGGAGGGATTCGGGTTCGACGGCGGATGGCGCCTCGGGCTGGAAGTCCGGGCCGTCTTCGGGTACCTGGAAGGAGCCCATCGCCGCGTAGACGGTCTTGCCGTTCTGGTATCCACGGACGCTGCGGGTCGAGTATCCACGGCCGTCGCGGAGGCGTTCAACCTCGTAGCGGACCGTGGCCCCGATCTCCACGGGGCGCATGAAGTAGCTGTGCATGGAATGCAGCGAACGGTCGCCGTCGACCGAGCGCATCATCGCCGCCGCGGCCTGGGCCACCATGTCTCCACCGTAGGCTTTGGGCCACGGAACGTACTGCGAGGTGGCTTCGTAGGCTTCGTCGTGGATCTGGGCCGGGACGGCCGTCAGCTCGATGGCTTTTAGGAACGTCTCCGAGGTCAGGATTCCAGTGGACATGTCCATCAGGCCCTGCGGAACCCGGCGAGGGTCTCGTCCGCAACGTCCTCGAGGTTGATCACCAGGTTCTCCGGGGTGCGCGCGGTCAGCCACACGAGTTCTTCGTTGACCGACATGTTCGCCTCGACGTGCGGCATGAACGGCGGGACGAACACCCAATCGCCGGTCTTCATGTCCAGGAACTCGGAGTAGTTTTCGCCGAAGTAGATGCGACCGTGGCCGCGGAGCACGTAGCCGCCGGTTTCCGCTTCGCCGTGGTGGTGCGGCAGGGAGCGGTAGCCGGGAACGTTGGAGACCTGACCAAACCAGATCTTGGTGGCCGGCGTGTGCTGGATGCTGACGCCCGAGACGCGGACGCAGTCGCCGGACTGGGCCGTGTTGGCGTCCTCTTCGCCAGCGCGCGTGACGACGGGAATCACTTTGCCGTCCGGCTGGGCGTAGATGGAGTTGTCGCCTTCGAGGCGGTAATCGGTAGCGGTTGGGTTCATGATGCTCACTCCTTTGAAGTGGTTGGTATTGGTCTTAGGCGTTGGCGGGGACGGGTACGTGGATCCGGAACTCGTTTTCGAGCCTTCCGATCCCGTCGATTTCGGTGGTGAGGACGTCGCCGTCGTTCAGGAAACGTGGCGGTGTCATGCCCATCCCCACGCCCCCGGGCGTACCAGTCAGGACAAGGTCTCCCGGACGCAGGACGGTGAACTGGGAAATGTAGGAGAGCAGTCGCGCGGGGCCGAACACCAAGGTGCTGGTGTTCCCGGACTGCACCGGCTCGCCGTTGACATAACCGCGGACCTCGAAATCGCCGTCGACCTCGTCCGCGGTCACCATGACCGGCCCCACTGGGGTGGTTCCGTCGAATGCCTTGCCTTGGAACCACTGGAGGGTCCGGTTCTGCCAATCGCGCATGGAAATGTCGTTGGCCACCGTGTACCCCGCGATGGCCTTCCGCGCTTCGTCTTCGTCTGCGCGGAACAGCTCGGAGCCGACGACGACGGCCAGCTCGGCTTCCCAGTCGACCTTCGCGCTGCCGTGGACATGGATGGTGTCAGCCGGGCCGGTGAGGGTGTCCGCATACTTCGCGAAAAGCGTGGGGTATTGAGGCAACTCGCGGCCCATCTCCTGGATGTGGTCTCCGTAGTTCAGCCCGCAGCAAATGACCTTCCCGGCCCGGGGAAGCAGAGGTGCCAGCTCGCTAGCAGGTGCAGAAACGGCTTCCGCTCCGGAGGCTGAAACGAGGGCAGCTTCCACGAGCGCGCGCCAGTCCCCGACTGCAAGGAGGGCTCCGACGTCGTTGGCCGGCAGTGGAACATAAGTGTTCCCGCCCGTGGCAAGTGCCGCCGTCGTGCCCCCGTCGGCTGTCCGCAAGGTAGCCAGCTTCATGGTTTATGTCCCTTCGTTTCCCAGCAATTCCTACATTCTCTCTGCATTCATTCTTATGTGTCGACTTTTTTACGATCGTCACATATGCTCAATGTAGCACGGCGGGGAATGATCTGCATACGGCTTTTCGAACATGCCGCAGCCGCCATCACGAGGAGGAACAACATGAGCCACAAGACCGTCAATCCCGGGTCGCTCCCGAAGCCGTCAGGCTTTGCCCACGGAATGCTCGCCGGAAACACCTTGTTCCTCGGCGGGCAGACGGCCCTGGACAAGGACATGAACATCGTTCCCGGCGGGATCGTAGAACAGTTCACGCAGGCTTTTTCCAATGTGCTGACCACCCTGCGCGAGGCCGGCGGACTACCCGAGGATCTGGTCAGTGTGACCATCTACCTCACCGACGTGGACGACTACATGGCCAACGGCCGCGAGATCGGACGAATCTGGCGTGAAATGGCCGGATCCGAGTATCCCGCCATGGCTGGAATCGGCGTCACGCGGCTTTGGCAGAAGGAAGCCCTCATCGAGATCCAAGGCATCGCCGTCATTCCGGAGCGCTAGCCACGAGGCGCAACATTCAAGAAAGTTTCGAGCAAAGGAGACAACGATGTCACAAAGCTTCGACCTGATTAAGAACCGCGAGCGCGGACTCAAACGCGAACTCACCAGTCCCCAGCTGACTATGATCGCACTGGGCGGCGCGATCGGCACCGGGCTCTTCCTCGGAAGCAAGTTCGCAATTTCCTTCGCCGGGCCCAGCGTCTTGCTGAGCTATGCAATCGGTGGCCTGATCGCCGTGATGCTGATGGGCGCGCTGGCTGAGATGACCGTGGCGCATTCGACCACGGGATCCTTCGGGGCCTTCGCCGAGCATTACATTTCGCCCCTCGCGGGATTCCTGGTGAAGTACCTCTACTGGTCCTGCGTCGTGCTGGCCGTAGGCACTGAGGTCCTCGCGATCGGGGACTACATGAAACTGTGGTTCCCTGGGGTTCCCCCGCTGGTTTGGATCCTGTTGTTTGCCGGGGTTCTCATCGCCGTCAACATGTTCAACGTCAAGGCCTTCGGCACCCTTGAGTACTGGTTCTCCAGCATCAAGGTGTTCGCCATCCTGGGATTCATCCTGCTTGCCGCCATTCTGGTCTTCGGACAGCGGGAGTCCGGCTACGGCTTCCACAACTACACTGCCGAGGGCGGGTTCTTCCCCAACGGGGTGTCCGGCATGTGGGTGGCCGTGATCGTCGCGATCTTCAGCTACCTCTCGGTGGAGATGATCGCGATTGCCGCGGGTGAAGCGAAGGATCCGGGAACGGCGGTCAAGAAGGCATTCAAGGTCACGGTATTCCGTCTCTTTCTCTTCTACATCCTGACCCTGGCCCTGATCCTGGCCATTGCGCCCGTCAGCCAGATCCTCGCCGGAAACAGCCCCTTCGTCACCGTCATGCAGGTCATCGGCATTCCGTTCGCAGACTCTGTCATCAACGTCGTGGTGATTGTGGCTGCTCTTTCAGCGATGAATTCGCAGCTCTACATCTCCACCCGCATGATGTTCAGCCTGTCCCGGGCAGGGCAGGCGCCCGCCGTGTTCGGACGGCTCCACAAGAACGGATCCCCGGTCAACGCGCTGATTCTCTGCACAGGTGGAATCGCGGTCGCGGCATGCGTCTACGCCATGAACCCGGAGTCCGGCTTCACCTTCATGATGGCGTTGTCGATGTTCGGGGCCATGGCCACGTGGCTCATGATCTTCGTAACCCACTTGGCATTCCGACGCTCAGCGAAGCGCGAGGGAACGGTGCTGTCATACAAGCTGCGGTTCTACCCGGCGGCGTCCTGGGGTGGAGCCATCCTCATGGTTGCCATCATGGTGACGACGCTCTTCGTCGAGGCCTTCCGGATGACATTGATGTTCGGGGTCCCGTTCGCCATTTGCATCGTCGTCCTCTACTTCGTCTTGAAGAGGGGCCGCCAAGGCGCCCCTTCGGGAACTGCAGAGTCCGACGCCGCCGGTTCCGCAAGCGGCGACAAAGGCACCGCCGCCGGGTCCGCCGTCGTCGGGTCCGGCTCTGACGACGACCGGAACCTGAATGAGGCAGCGCACTCCTAGGGTGTGGGCGCGCTCTCCTAGGTGTGGGGAGGACCGGCCGCACTGCGGCCGGTCCTCCCGTGCTCCTTGGACTCGCGCGCTAGCCGCTAAGGCGCCACCAGATCGATGCTGCCGTGGATGAGCTCGTGCGCATAGGCTGCCGCAAGGGGCGCGGCGAGGCGATGAACCGCCTGGAACGTCTCGCGAACCGCCGGGCCGCGCCAGTCCTTCGGGAGGTATTCCATCGGCAGGTTCGGGTCCCGGTACGGGAAGCGCCGCCACAGGGTCAGCATGGGAATGTAGTAGCGGAAAGCATCCCGGCGCAGCTGGGCCGTCGAGTTGGCCAGCGCGGCCTCGGGATCATCTCCTACCAGACCGGCCCAAAGATCTCCGGCCCCTTCATAAAGATCCAAGAACTCGGCGAATTGCTCGTCGATGGCCTTCAGATCCCACCATTCGGCCACCTTCGGCCGCATAGGGCCCTCAAACAGGTAGTCGCCGCGGAAGAAGTCCACAAACTGGATGAGACCGCGCGAGGCAAGCCGCTCGCGGGCCTGGTCAAGGACTTGGGCCGGCGCTATCCATACCCCCGATGCCACGGATCCAAAACCGAGCCCGGACAGCTCGGAACGCAGTTGGTGCCGGCGGTTCCGCATTGACTCGGGGACGGAAAACACCGCGAGGACCCAGGATTCCAACTGGGCGGCGCGATCGGGGGCGAAAATCCTCCGATCACCCTCACGGAAGACGTCCAGAACGGTGTCAGACAGTTCGTATTTGGCGACGCCGTCCTGGCGGACACTTTTGAGCACGCCCTTGGCCTTTAGCCGCGAGACTGAGGAACGGACTCCCGGCGCGTCGTAGCCGAGGTCGCCCAGCATGGAAATCAGAACGGAAACAGGGAGGGCATCGCCTGAACTGCGGCCGTAGAGCCCGTAGATGGTGACGATCAGCTGCTGGTGGCGCACCGGGGGAGCAGGCATGTCCATCACGTTTCAGAGCCCCGATCCCATTCCACAGTTCTGTCGATGCTTTCTTGCATCACCGGCGGCGCTTAGTTGCCCTCCACGGTTCCCTTTTCGGGGACGTTGCAGTGCTCTGGCCGCGTTCAATTGTATACATCAAGTGACGGCCGTTCGGAACTTGATATGCCGAAGCAGGTGGGCTTAGGAAATGAGTGTCAAGGGAACCTCTCGTTTGTAGGCGGTGAGCCGCCGGGACTGTGGCTCAGCGCTCCCGTAGGCTCAGCGTTTCCGGTGGCTTCGCGGCATCCGGCCGTCCACGGCAGATGACAGGCGGCGGAGGGGAAGCTTCCCTTCCAATTGCGAAATGGCGGGTCCGCGGCTGTGCTCGATATGGGCAACCGCCAGCGCGGACGCGAGCTCAGCCTGCCCGGCACAGATCGCGTCGCACAATGCACGGTGTTCCCGGCAGAGTTGCCCGGCATCCTGCTGGACGACGTTTCCAAAGAGCCACCTCATGCGGTTAGCGACCGGGCGGATCACGGTGGTCATGAGTTCGTTGCCGGTTAGGCTGAAAATCTCGTCATGGATGGCCACGTTGGTGCTGGCCTTGAGGTCCTCGTCTCCGCTGGCCACCAGCGCTTCGGCCTCGGCGAGGACCAATAGCAAGCGCTCGGGGCTGGCCCCGGCAGCAACCTGGCGGGCAGCGATGCTCGCTGCCGAGACCTCGATGCTGAGCCGGATATCGAAGACTTCATCGACATCTTGAATCGTCATTTGCCTGACGACCGCGCCGTGACGCGGACCCGTCGTGGTGAAGCCGTCTGCCTCAAGCTGCAGGAGCGCTTCCCGGACCGGAACCCGTGACACATTCAATTCGGCCGAGAGGTCCCTCTCCCGAAGCCAGGTTCCGGGCGTCAGCTCGCCGCTGATGATCCGGTCCCGTATTTCGGCGTATGCAGACGCTGTTCTGGTCATCTGACGTGTCGCAGGAAGTTGGCAGTGCGTTCGTGCGAAGGATTATCCAGGACCTGGGCCGCCGGGCCGGATTCGATAACCCGGCCTTCGTCCATGAATATCACCCGGTCAGCGACTTCGCGAGCGAACCCGATTTCGTGGGTGACCACAACCATCGTCATGCCTTCCTCGGCGACGCGCTTCATGACCTGAAGGACGTCGCCCACCAGTTCGGGGTCCAGGGCGCTGGTCGGTTCGTCAAAGAGCATCACTTGGGGTTTCATGGCCAGCGACCGCGCGATGGCAACGCGCTGTTGTTGGCCGCCGGAGAGCTGTGCAGGATAAGACCCGGCCTTGTCTTTCAGACCCACCTTGCGCAGTGCTTCCAGTCCCTGCTCATTGGCCTCGGCTTTGGACAGCCCAAGCACGCGCCGGGGGCCGTAACTGACGTTCTCCGATGCTGTCATGTGGGTGAAAAGGTTGAAATGTTGGAAGACCATGCCGATCCGCCGTCGCATTTTGGCCGATTCCCGTTCGGTGTGTTCGAACAACTGTCCTTTGTGGATCTTGTAGCCGACGAGGTCTCCACCGACTTCTACTGTCCCGGATTCAACCGCCTCGAGACCGTTGATGCAGCGCAGCAGCGTGCTCTTTCCGGAGCCTGACGGGCCGAGGACACAAACTATTTCTCCTGGTGCCACGGTCATGTTCACGCCGCGCAGGATGTGGTTCTTTCCGAGCCATTTGTGGACGTCGTCGATCACCATCAGTGGCGCCTGTGCTGGAGCGAGGGTCATGGCTGGACTGCCTTTCGGGGAAGATCTGAGTGGTTCCGCAACAGGACGTTCCGGCGGATGAGTTCCCGGAACGACCGCCGGGCCGCGGCGCCGTCCGGGCTGAACTTTTGTTCCAGGAAGTACTGACCGATGCTGGCAACGCTGACAAGGACGAGGTACCAGGCCGTGGCCACAATGAGCAGTGGCACAATCTTGAAATTCTGGCCGTAGATGAGTTGGGTCTGCGTCAGAAGGTCGCTTCCGCCGATCGCAGAAACCAAGGAGCTGGCCTTGAGGAGGCCGATGAATTGGTTTCCCGTCGGTGGAATGATGACGCGGATGGTCTGCGGCAATACGATCCGCCGCAAAGCCTGTCCGCGTGTCAGGCCGATGCTGAGGCCGGCATCGGTCTGTCCCTTGCTGACCGACAGAATGCCGCCGCGAATAATTTCTGCCATGTAGCCGGACTCGGCCAATGACAGTGCACAGAGACCCGCCGTGAAGCCCGAGATGAGCTGATTGGTGTCGGTTCCGAGGATCTTGGGGTACAGCACCGCCAGGTTGAACCAGATGAGGATCTGGACCAGGAGCGGCACACCCCGGAAGAACCACACATAGAGTCGGCCAACAACAGCCGCGAGTCTGTTTTGGCTCTGGCACATGAGGGCCACTCCGAAAGCAAGGACCACCGAGATCAACATGCTGAAGACCGAGAGTTCCAGCGTGACGGCGATGCCTTTGAAGATGACCGGGTGGAACATGAACTCGCCGACGCTGGACCAATCCAGGTTCTCATTCGCCGCCTGGGACCAAATGAACAGTGCGGCAATCGCCACAATAAGCGTCCCGGTGGCCATCTGCCCGTAGGGCTTCCGGCGCTTGGCCTGGATCCCGGCCACGTGGCCGTCCGGCGCGCGTGTCGGATCAAGAACGGTCACGGGAGGCTTTCCGGTGTTATCGTGCGCCGGTGCCTGATGGCTGTCAACGATCATGGCGGAGATCACCCGACGGCGGGAAAGTTGTTTTCGTACGCATGTGGTGTCCTTCTTTGCGGAACTGGAATCCGGAGTGCGGTCCGCCGTGGCAGGCCGCACTCCGGAATTGACTAAGACGTTGCGAGATTGACGCCTGGCTTTGGCAGGTCTATGACAGTGACGTCCCACTTCTTGAGAATCGCGTCGTAGCTGCCGTCGGCATGCATTGCCTCGGTCGCCTTCAAGAAGGCATCCCGCAGTTGGGGGTTCTGCTTGTTGAAGATCATGCCTAGGAAGACCTTGGGCTCGAAGTTCACCGGCACTGATTCGAGCTTCCCCTGGGTCTCCCTGTTGATCACGGATACAGCCATGTCCGGCCAGAACATTGCGTCCACGCGGCCCGAAGTCAACGCGAGGTTCTTGTCACTCCCAGTGGGGAAGGTAACCAGTTCGGGAGCGGGCTTTCCAGCAGCAGTGCAGGCCTGGGCCATGATCCCGACCAGGCGCTCGTCGTCGTTGCCTTTGACTCCGCCGATCTTGATGCCGCAGCCGCCGTCGGGCTCGCCCGTAATCTTCTTCGGGTTGCCTTTCGCCACCATGAAGACCGTGCCCGCAACCTGGTAGTCCACGAAGTCCACCTTTTCTTGGCGGCCTTTGCGGTCGGTCATTCCGGCGATTGAGGCATCGAACTTGCCAGTCTGGACGCCAACCAACAACTGGTCAAAAGGGACCTTCTGGTAGCTGATCTTCAGGCCGAGCTTGGCGGCCATGGCATCCATAAGGTCGATGTTGAACCCTTTTACGCCGTTTTCGCCGATCGGTGTGAAGTTGGCTGGTTCGAAATCGGGCTGGGTTCCGACTGTGATGGTGCCCTTCGCCTTGATGTCTGCGGGCACCAAGGCCGCAAGGGCCGCGTTGGCACTGTCTGTTGTTGGCGATGCGGCCTGGCCCGGGCCTCCGCAGGCGGCAGTGCCGGCGAGGGTCGAGCCAAGAATCGCGGCGATCGCGACTTTTCTCCAGAGACTTGGTACCCGGGGAGCAAAGTTCTTCATTGATTTTTCTCCTACTTGTGGTGAACGGGAACAAACATGGGCAAAAGATGAAAGGAAAGACCAGCCCTGGCAGCGGGCTGCGGGCAGTAACGGGACGCGTTGAACGAAAGTGCCGGGACGCTAGGAAATGGCAGCCGGGATCAGGTCGCTGCGGGGTTCCTCGACGAAGACGCCGTCGGCGGCCATCTGGTCCCAGATGCGCTCTACTACCTTGCCGGCCTCGCGGGCCAGCCTCGCTTCGTCCACCACCACGAGTGCGCCGTTGCGGACTTGCCAGTGGCCGTCGGTCATGACGTTCTTGACGGAGAGGCCGTTTGCGTACATCAGGTGATTGAGCGGCTCTCGGGGAACCGTTCCCACGCCAACCAGTAGGCCACTGACATCGATGCTCGTCAGGTCAGCTTTCGCACCGGCGGCTATGCGCCCGAGGTCCTCGCGGCCCAGACCCCGGGCGCCTCCAAGGGTCGCTGATTCCATGGCGGTCCAAATGGAGGGACGGACCATGGGCACGGGGGTTGAATCGCCCAGGAAGTCTGCCCTGATTCGGCCATAGATGACGGCCATTTTGAGGTTTTCGATGTAGTCGTTCGAGTGTGTGTCCAGGCCGATGCCGGCATTTACGCCTGCTCCGAGAACTTCCGGCCAGGGCCACTGCGCGGGCGTGACACCCGCACCGGTGCCCGAGGGACAGTTGGCGAAGGTAAAGCTGGGATTGGCAAGCAGCGGAAGGTCCCGCTCAAAGTCGATTCCCAGGAGGTGCGCTCCAAAGACCCGCACCGAGCCGTCGAAGAGGCCAAGGCTATCCAGCCAGGGGATCTCGTCCTGGCCCCACAACCGGTTCATCGCCACCTTGTCCGGCTGCGGTGCCCGGCCATAACCTGCCTGCAGGTGGATGTGGAGTCCGTGGAGTTCTTGGGCGGCAGCCTTCATGGCAGCAAATGTTTCCGGGGTGTGCACCGCGTTCGTTGCCGGCGCCATCATCGGCAGGATGCGGCTGTCGTCGACGCCGTCGATGGTCCGGGCATAGGCGAGATTCTCCTGGATTTCGGCAAGTGTCTCGGGCACTGAATCGAACAATTTCTTGTCGTCGTCACCGCGTTTCCAGATCGGCAGGATCCGCCTCATTCCGGGCACGGCGCCGGACGGATAGCCGCGGATTCCGAATTGCCGAGCGACGCGAACGTAGGACTGCATGGATCTCAAGCCCTTGGACATTTCAACTTGCGTGGTGCAACCACCTCGGAGAATTTCCGCGAGGTTCAGGGCGGTCATCGTATCGAGGTCTTCGTCGGGAAGATCCTCCAACAGCACCATGGCATTGAGGAATTGCCTGCCCGGGCGCAAGGTGGCACCTTTGCTCATAGGCGTGAGGTTGCCCTCGACGTAACCGCGCGTGGCGGCGCCGCCTGCCACATGGCTGTGCATGGAAATCAAGCCCGGAACCAGAAGCTGGCCCTGGAGGTCGATGCGATCGTCCGTAGTACCGGACCAAGGGCGGACCGCCTCGATCCGGTCGCCACGCACTACTACTTCGTGATCGCGCAGAAGGACCATCTCGCCTTGCTGATGCGCCAGGACCCAACTTGCCGCAAGCACCAAGGGGTGGTTCTGATCGCGCTGTCCGTCGGTGCCGAGGCCTCGTTGTTGCGCACGGACCGAGTCGCGCTGCACCCGTTCCGCGAGGGCTACGGTATGTCCCCTGGTTACGCCCCGGCTGCGGCCGAGGAGCCTCGCGTCTTCCGTGACCGCGCCACCGTGGCCGCAAGCGTCGCAACCCAAACCTTCGGGAGCGGCATGTGATTCCAGCTCAACCATTGAGACTCTTCCTCCTCGTCATGGCGCCCCGTCAAGCGGGGCGTCGAATGCGCTCACGGTATACCAAGCTGAAAATTGGCGTCAATAGGCCCGGAAGGATTTCCTTTAAATTCAGAGGCGATGGAAGGGGTGAACCGGCCCTGGGTGGCGGAAATAGCGCCACTTGGAATACCAAAAAGAAATTTTGGCGTCGGTCCAGGGTTTCGTAAACTTCGGAAAAGTCATTGCCCTGCGCGGTCCTGATGATCTATTCTCGATAAGATATGACGATCGTCAGAATTTGAATATATGCTAGCAGGGCCTCGTAGATAGATCATTGTTCGTTGCCTGCGATGCGTGCGGCGCTGCGTGCTTCGAACACTGGCCGCTCCAAGAGCCAAGGAATGATCTTCTCGTCTGCGGAGCCCTTTCGGGGCCGGGCTGCCTCCATCCATGCGGCCGGGAGGGCATCGAGGGACGCCACTGACTCACGGGCCGCTTTCGCGGCGCGGAGTGAGGATCTGGCCAAGTACAGCACGAACGGATCTGCGTCGCCATTGCGGTAATTGTTGAGCAAGGAAAAGTAGGTCTCCACGTCTGCAACCATGGCCGAAGCGATCGGTATTACGGTGTTTTTGGTCAGCCCCCGCCGACGGGAGATTGCTCCGACCAGCGGCCGGCCAATACGGCCATTGCCGTCGGTGAACGGGTTGATGGATTCGAAATGTGCGTGCGCAATAGCGGCTTGGGCCATGATGGGGACGTCTCGCCGGGCGCAGAACGCCATGAGATCGTCCATGAGTCCGGGGACGAACCCTGCGGGCGGTGGCACATGAATGGCAGCAGGTGAGTAATCGCTTCCGCCGATCCAGTTCTGGACGTCCCGGTACGAACCACGATGGGTTCACGTCCTGGCTCGAACCAGAGATCCGCTATGAGCGGTGGCAGCGACACCTCTACCTCTGTGAACTCCCGATCCTCGCGGGCGGTCGTCCGGATGACTTCCATGGCAGAATCTTGCTTCCGTGCGCGGACCAAGTAGCCATGTAGCCTCCTGAAAACTGTGAATTAGCGGCTCGTTATTCACATTTCATGGCAAAAAAGTGATTAATGGTGATCTTGGTGGTCATTTCTCGGAGGGATGTGCCCTACTCCGCGAACAGCCCCGCCAGGTCTTCCGCCGTCAGGGCACCCCCGGCCAGGGCATCGCCTTCCATGACATCCGCGAAGAGCTGCGACTTCTTGGCCTTGAGCGCCATGACCTTTTCCTCGATGGTGTCCTTTGCTACCAGGCGGTAGACCATCACGTTCCTGGCCTGCCCGATCCTGTGGGTACGGTCTACGGCTTGTGCCTCGGAGGCCGGGTTCCACCATGGATCCAGCAGGAATACGTAGTCGGCCTCCGTCAGGTTCAGTCCGAACCCTCCGGCTTTCAAGGAAATGAGGAACACGGGCGCCGCGCCGTTCTTGAATTCGCTGACGACGTCGGACCGGTTCCGGGTGCTGCCGTCGAGATAGCAGAACTCCGTACCCTCTTCCTCAAGACGCTGGCGGACCTTGCCCAGGAATCCCGTGAACTGGCTGAAAATGAGCGCCCTGTGCCCCTCGGCGACGATGTCCTCAAGCTGCTCGAACAACACATCCAGCTTGGACGAGCGCACCGCGGACAACGACTCATCCACCAGGGAAACGTCCAGGCTCAACTGCCGGAGCAGGGTGAGCGACTGGAAAATGGTGAAGCGGTTCTTGTTGACGTCGTCAATGAGCCCAAGGATCTTCTGCCGTTCACGCTGCAAGTGGGTTTGGTACACCTTTTGGTGCCGTGGGTTGAGGACCACTTCAAGGACTTGCTCCTGCTTGGGCGGCAGGTCCTTGATGACCTGCTCTTTGGTGCGGCGCATCATGAGCGGACGGACCCGACGGCGGAGCTTGGCGAGCTGGGCCTTGTCGCCGTTCTTTTCGACCGGCTTCTGGTAGTACTCCGCGAAGCGGCGCGGGCTGGAGAACAGCCCCGGCGCCACGATGGAGGTCAGCGCCCAGAATTCCATGAGGTTGTTTTCCAGCGGCGTTCCCGTGATGGCCAGCTTGAACGATGCCGGGAGTTTCCGGGCGCACTGGTACGCCTTGGACTGGTGGTTCTTCACGAACTGGGCTTCGTCGAGCATGAGCCCGGCCCACGCCTTGGCGGCATAGGCCTCGTAGTCGATCCGGAACAGCGCGTAGGAAGTGATGACGACGTCGGTCCCGGCCATGGCTTCTTGCGGATCCGTGCCGCTCTTGGCGAAGGTCTCCCCGATGGTCTTCATGCTAAGCCCGGGCGCGAAGCGTTGCACTTCGGCGGCCCAGTTTCCCACCACGCTGGTGGGTGCGACTACCAGAAAAGGAGCGCTGCCACCGGAAGCAGATGCGGCCTCCTCCTTCGCCGCGCACATCAAGGCGATCGCCTGCACGGTCTTGCCGAGGCCCATGTCGTCCGCCAGGACACCACCCAGGCTGTGACGGTACAGGAAACTCAGCCAGTTGAAGCCCTCCAGCTGGTACGGACGGAGCTCAGCGTCAAGCGAGCCCGGCAGCGGCAACCCGGTCACGCCGTCGTCGAGCAATCCGCCCACGGCCTCGCGCCATGCGGCCGCTTGCTCGTCAACAATCCCTAGTTGCGCGAGCTCATCCCAAAGCCCGGCCTGGAAGCGGCTGATCTGCAGGGTGCCGTGCCGGTCCGGGTTATCCTGCAAGGACCTGGCCTCGTCGATGAGAGCACGGAGTTGGTGCAGCTCGGGCAGGTCAAGCGAGAAGTAGGCGCCGCTGGGCAGAAGCATACGGCTCTGGCCCGCGGCGAGGGCAGAAAACACCGCGGCGAAGGACACCGGTTCGCCCTCGAGCGTGATGACGATGCCGAGATCGAACCAGTCGCGGCTGTCCGTCGCCTTGGTCGAAATGGAGACAACGGGAGCCTCAGTGGCTTCGCGGTAGTCGGCGATCTCGCCGGAGGTGTCCACGACGACGTCGGGCAGTTCGCGGAGCCGGGGCAGTACCTCCTCGGTGAAAGCCAGCGTGTCCAGCCCGTCTAGCGCTACCGAGGCCGCCAGCCGGGGGGCTCCCCATCCGCCGCTCGAGGATTCGCCCAGCGCGCCAACCGTGTCCCAAGGCCGGCCCAAGATCTCCAGGATCCGAGCTTCCTCCGCGTCGTCGCGGTAGCCGTGATCGTCCGGGTGTCGCCAGAGGGGCTGGGCAGTCACGAGCTTGCCGGCCTTGTAGTGCCACTCCCAGTGCAGCCGCACCCGGTGGTCAGCGCCGTAGTTCGCCAGCAGGGACAGCGTGGGCACTGCGAGGACAGGCAACTCCACGGAATGGTCCGCCGCCGTGACCCGGGTGGATTGCTTGAGCTTCGGATAGAACGCAGTGAGGAATCGTTCCTCGTCTTTGGCCGGGATCTGGAGCCGGGACGCGCCCATGACGAAGTCCAGCAGTTCTTGCGACTCGCCGCCCTCCAGCGGGGCCAGCGTGATGAGGTTCTCGGGGGCCGAAACGCCGGGCAGATGCCCATCGCCAGGGCCCGTGAAGAACAAGCCATGCGCCGGGCGGCCGATCAAGCCCAAGGTCGCCGTATCAAGGGCGTCCCCGCCCAGGGTCACCGACGGCGCCAGCTGCAGCCCGTCGTCGGGCCGGCTGAGGTCAAGCCCGACGACGGCGGGCTCCCCAGCGATGCGGACGGGTTCAGTCCCGCCGGAGTGGATGAGCGCGACCCCCACTTTCGCGGCCTCAGCCAGCAGGCTCCACAGGTTCTTGCCGGCGAATTCGTTGAGCAACATCCACATGCTCGACGTGAGCTGCCGGTAGTCCGTGGTGGAATGCGCGGCAAGGAAGTTCTGCATCCAGTCGATGTGGGCTTCGTTGAATTCGCGCTTGTAGCCTAGGTAGTTCAAGTTGGTCCAGGAGACGTCGCCGCGGATCCACTTGCCCTTGGCTCCCATCATCACCGGGCGGGCCTTGAGCTGGCGCACGCTTCGGAGCGGATCGCGCCGGCCTGTGTAGGAGAAGTGCGGGGCGGGCTCTTCCACTTCGAACGCCAGCGCCAAGGGGAGGCCTTGGCCTTGCGGGGCGGTTCCCGGAGTGGCGATGAGCTTGCTGAGGGCCTGTTCCCACGCCGGCCGCTGCACCGTTCCACCAGCCTGGGCCGTCTGTCCGAACGCCGGGGCGCTGAGCAACTGAGCCCGCACGGCAGGATGGTCCTCGGCGGCGAAGAGAAGGGCGGCCACGTGTTTGCAGTCTTTGCGGACAGGGCAGCTGCACACCCCTACAGTGCAGCTCCAGCCGCCGGGCTTGCGGACCAGCTTGGCCGACGTCGAATACGCTGATGGGCCACTGCCCCGGACCTTGCCCATCATCAAACCCGTAGCCGAGTCGAAAGTGATGCTGCTGACCCGGCTTCCCATGGCATAGGCGAGACCGGCCGCCAAGGAGCGGTCGTTAATGGCGGGTGTCTGAATCGCCAGTTCCCAGGAGTCGTCTGAGTGGGAAGGCATTCTTTGGGGCTACTTTCGGCAGGAGGCTATCTATGAATCCTAGTCAGCCGCGAGCAGCGCTGAAACTTTGCCGGACGTTCACCTCGGCCTAGCCTGCCCGGCTGCCGCCCCCGCGTACGTTGAAAGGGTCCGGAGAGCACAAGCTTCCTAGCAGTGAGGAAATCCCATGACCAGCATTGAGAACCCCGTCGTTCTGACGAAGGACAGCATCGAGGCCGACAGCGCCGACGTTGTGGACGTGAACGTCACCGTGGTCAACGAGATGTACGAGGAGCTCCTCAACCATGAGGAAATCGCTACCAACGCTCTGCGCAGCTACTTTGTGGACTACTACCTGACGCAGGCACTGGCAGGCGGCTTCGCCCAGTACGTATTCACCGTCCCGGAGCGCGAAGAAGTGGACACGTTTGTCCGCGAAGGCCTCGAAGCCATGGGCGCCACCGGCCACCTTGAGCTGTTCAACCGCACCGCGGCAGCTTTCGACGCCCTGTCCGAGGACGACGCCGAGGCCTACCTGGATGGCGACCTTGACGAGTCGGAAGAGGCACCGGAAGCCGTTGCCGAACTCGAAGCCCTCGACGGCGAATTCGAATCCCTCCTGGAGACCGAGGACATCATCGAACTCAATGCAGCGTGGCTCCGCAGCCAGGATGGCGTCCTCTACTTGGACGAGGAACAGCTCAAGGCTCACATCGCCGAGCGCGTCGCCCTCATTCCAAACCTCGAAGAGCGCCAGGCCGAGGCCGCCGAAGCCGAGCTCGAAAATGCCCCTGAATTCGAGCTCATCATCCGTGAACTGTGCGACGCCGCCGGCTACGAGCTGGAGAAGATCACCATGGGCGATCCCAACTACGAGCACGACGGCGAGACGATCCTCGCTTGGCACTTCGCCACGGACCATGGCAACTACATCATGATCGAAGAGGACGACGAAGCCTTCATGATCCACCCGGAAACGAAGGAAATCATCGCGGCCGTCGAGTTCGAAGACGCCTAAAAACGCTCGCTCACCTCTAAGCCTTCCAAGGCAAACGCTCCTTCAGATCCGCCGGCCCGGCCGGACAGATCTGAAGGAGCGTTTGTTGTTTGGTGCGCAAAGGTGAGCGAGGGTTTCAGTAGGCCATTCCGCTTGCTGTCACCATGGAGCCGGACGGGCTGACCAAGGACCAGACACCGCCCACGCCCTGGCCCTTGATGTCGCCGGCGGCTTTGTCTTGCCCGAAGAAGTAGATGGGCATGCCGTTGATGGTGATCTGCATCTTGCCGTCTGCCGTGGGGATGGTGCCGAGGGTTCCACTCACGTCCTCAGCTGTCGGCTTGCTCGACGTCGTTGTCACGGCTGGCCACGAGGTGGCGCAGCCTCCGGTGCAGGCGCTCTTGCCCGAATCCTTGACGTCCTTGGTGAAGAAGTACACGCTCCTGCCGTTCGCGGCCACCACAATCTGGCCGGCGCTCGACGTCGCGGTCTCCAGGTCATAAGCAGCGGCGGAAGCGCTCGACGACGGTGCCGGACTCGTCGCCGTCGGGCTCGGCGCCGCGGCACTTGAGCTCGCCGGGCTTGAGGAAGTTGTAGAAGTCCCCGGGCTGCCTCCGCAGGCACTAAGGACAATGGCCAGTGCAAGGACGCCCAGACCGGTGCCTAGTTGCTTCTTCATGGCGTGCTCCTTTGCTTGGACCGGCCGTGGACGTGCCGGAAACTAACCCGTACGACGACGTGGGGTGAAGAATGGTTCAAAGGGCTGAACCATTTTCGTGTCGGGCACGTCGTATCGCAGGAGAAGGGGAAGCCGCAGCAGACAGGAGGCGCCGATGCCGCTCGACGAGGAGGTCGTAGCCGCGATCTACCGCGACCACGGCACAGCCCTGCGCCGCTTCGTGCTGAGCTGCACGCCGGACGCACATCTGGCTGAAGACGTGGTGCAGGAAACCATTCTTCGGGTGTGGCAGCACGCCCCCCAGATCACCGGGAGCCTGCGCAGCTATTTGTTCCGCACGGCCCGCAACGTCATTATCGACAATTATCGGAAGGCCCAGCGGCGGCCGGCCGAAGCTGCCGAACGTGACATGGCCGACCCGGAGGAAGCCACCGAACGCGTTGACGAGCTCCTCAACCGGGTCCTCATGGAAGAAGCCCTCTTGCGGCTCAGCACCGAGCACCGGGAGGTCCTGATAGCTCTGCATTACGAACGGTTCACGGTGAACGAGGCCGCGTTGAGGCTCAACATCCCCACCGGAACCGTGAAATCCCGGGCCTTCTACGCCATCAGGGCGCTTCGCACGATTCTGGACGAAATGGGGGTGCAGCGGTGAACGAAACAGGACTTCACCAATTGCTGGGCGCCTACCTGCTTGGCGGCTTGGAGCCTGACGAGGCCCGGGCCTTTGAGGAGCACCTGGAATTCTGCGCTGATTGCAGGCGCGAGCTTGGCGAACTCGAAAGCCTCCCGGCCCTTCTCGACGCCGTCCCCGTGCCCGACGCCGTCGCGCTCGCCGCCGGGCGCCCCGCCGTCGAGCGCCCTTCCGACGCTCGCTCACTTTTGGGATCCTTTTCAGAATCGCTCCCGCAGCCGATCCTCCTGAAAATGGCAGCGCGGCGCCGGAAATCCCGACGCCGGTGGATGGCTCTGGTGAGTGCCGTGGCCGCCGCTTGCCTCGGATTGGGAGTCCTGGCCGGGCCGCTGCTGAACCAGCCGCCCAAGCCTGACGCCAGCTACTCGGTGCAAACGGACAACGGCCTGCAACTCACCGTGGGGCTCGTCAGGAAATCGTGGGGGACCGAGCTGCAGCTGGAAGGCCGTAGCATGCCGCTGCAAGGCACCATGTACCTGTGGGTCAAGGGCCGCGACGGCAACGAGGAATTGGCGTGCGGTTGGACCGCGACGTCCAGCGGACACATCAAGGTGACGGGCGCGACGCCGGTCCAGCTCGCCGGGATCTCGGGCGTGGAACTGCGGGACGACGCTCAGAAGACGGTCGCGGTGATTTCGGTCCCGGGGAGCTAGGGGTCCCCGGAACCAGTCACGGCCGCCCGCCGGCTACGCGGAGGCTGGTTCGTTGGCCGCAGGATCGGGCAGGTTCATTGGCTCCCACGTGGGCCTGTCCAGCCTATTGAAGCTGTAGAGATGGATTCCCGCGACGCTGTCCGGGTGCGCCATGAGTTCGGAGACGAGGCTCTCCGGTGAGTACTTGTCGCCGCTCAGGAGCCGGCGGGCGAGAGTTCCCTTGCTGCTGAGGAACTTCAGGGATGTCCCGACGCCGATCTGGGTTGCCAGGGCCAGCAGTTTGGTCCGGGGAACGGCCCCGGCCACTCCGCCCCACACCGGCAGTTCGACCCCTTCGCGACGCAGGAGTGCTGTGTATTCAAGGACCTTGGGTGCGGAGAAGCACATCTGCGTGACAACGTGCGTGGCCAGATGCTGTTTTGCCAACAGGGCATCCAAGAGGTCCAGCCCGCCCACGGAAGGATGACCTTCGGGGTAGCCGGCGATGCCCGCGGAGATCCTGCCACCGGAGTCTTCGGCGATGTCCTCCAAGAGGTGGAGGCACGATTCGTAGGGGCCAGCACCCCGCGGTCCGTCTCCCCCAATGGCGAAGACCTCGGTGATCCCTGCAGCTTCGCAGTTCCGGAGGATGCCGGAAAGCTGCGCCCGGTCCTCCAGCCCGCGTGCCGACAGGTGCGGGATCACGTTGTAGCCAAGGAGGCTGAGCTTGAGGGAGGCCTCCATGGTTCGCGTGACGCCGTGATGGGGCAAGCAGGTAACGGTGATCGTTGTGGACACAGGCACCGTGGCCTGAACCTTCTCGACGATTCCGTCCGAGGGAATGATTTCAATCCGGGTGGGGAACATGCTGGGGTCCTTACGGATCATGCCGTGGCGTGGTGTGCGAGGAGGGTGCTGGCTTCCTGGCGGGTGGTGCCGGAGTCCTGGATGCCCTCGGCGATGTGGGCCAGGTGGGCGGGGATGTCGCGGCCTTTTTTGCGCATCGCGGTGGCCCAGAGGCGTCCGGCGCGGTAGGAGGAGCGGACCAGGGGTCCGGACATGACGCTGAGGAAGCCGATCTCCTCGGCTTCGGCGGCGAGCTCGACGAATTCCTGGGGTTTGACCCAGCGGTCCACGGGCAGGTGCCGTTCGGAGGGGCGCAGGTACTGGGTGATGGTGATCAGGTCACAGCCCGCGGCGTGCAGGTCGGCCAGGGCTTCGGAGATTTCGGCCCGGGTTTCGCCCATGCCCAGGATCAGGTTGGATTTGGTGACCATGCCGGCGTCCCGGCCCTGGGTGATGACGTCCAGGGAGCGGTCGTAGCGGAACGCGGGGCGGATGCGCTTGAAGATCCGGGGCACGGTCTCGACGTTGTGCGCGAAGACCTCGGGGGCGGAGTCGCAGATGGCTTGGATGTGTTCGGGTTTGCCGGAGAAGTCCGGGATGAGCAGTTCCACGCCGGTGCCGGGGTTCAGTTCGTGGATCTTGCGCACGGTTTCGGCGTAGAGCCAGACGCCTTCGTCTTCGAGGTCGTCCCGGGCGACGCCGGTGACGGTGGCGTAGCGGAGCTGCATGGCCTGGACGGAGCGGGCGACCTTGGTGGGTTCGAACCGGTCCACGGGGGAGGGTTTGCCGGTGTCGATCTGGCAGAAGTCGCAGCGGCGGGTGCATTCGGAGCCGCCGATCAGGAAGGTCGCTTCCTTGTCTTCCCAGCACTCGAAGATGTTCGGGCAGCCGGCTTCCTCGCAGACGGTGTGCAGGCCTTCTTTTTTCACGAGGTTCTTCAGGCCCACGAATTCCGGGCCCATCTGGACCTTGGCCTTGATCCACTCGGGCTTGCGTTCGACCGGGACGGCTTTGTTGCGCTGTTCAACGCGCAGCAGCTTACGGCCTTCAGGTGCCAGGGTCATGAGGAACTCCATAATTCAGGTGGCGCGGACGCACCACGATGATTCGGTTCCTCCCCGCTCTGTATTGGACCTGAGAGTTTCCGCGCCACCCGCCTTCGCGGCCGGACGCTTGCACCGTCGGTGAGTCCGGTTGCCCGGGCTGCTTTCCAGAGTTGCCTTGCCGCGGCGGTACATGGGCCTGAGAGATTCCTGGGGAGGATTTGCTCCTACGGCGCCTGCTGAAACGTACCGGCAGGGCTCTCCCGCCGCAGATCATAAGCACGTGCCGCCTTTCGGTGACACGTCTCACATGGTATCCGGTGCCCGGACGGCACGCAAAGAGTGGCTGTCGCAACTGTCGTGGGTTCCTCCACGGCCCTCTGCCCGGGCGCCAGCTTAGCGGGCACCTTGGGAGGACCATACAGAAGCTCCGAGTTCCCGTGAAATTGTCCATGCCGCGTCGCGGAGTTCGCGGACGGTGGCCTCGCTTGCCGGCCACTCGCTCGCGGAGAGCACTACCGACAAAACGGCGACGACGGTCCCGCTTTCATCGTAGACGGGGGCCGCGATGGAAGCCTCGCCAATCACCGCTTCCTCGTATTCCAACCCGAGCGCGTTCTTGCGCACTTCCTCAAGCTGGGATCGGAGGACGGCGGGGTTGGTAATCGTTTCGCCGGTAAATTCGGCCAGCGGCTTGCTGAGCACGTCATTTTCGAGCTCAGGGTTGTAGGCGAGTAGTACTTTTCCGAGAGCAGAGGCGTGGGCGGGCAGGTTGAGTCCCGTTTCCGGCATTTGCTCTGTGCCGTCGGGGCGGCGGTCGTGATGAATGATCAAAACCTCGCCGAGAAGGATTACGCCCAGTCGCGTCGCGTAACCGGTCCGTCGAGACAACTCGTGCATCCACCGCATCGCGCGAGCCCGGACGTCAAGGGTGTCGAGGTAGACGCTCGAAAGTTTCAGCAGCGCGGGCCCGAGCATGTAGCGGTTTCCGGAGCTTTCCTGGGCGACCAGCCCGTGTGCCTGTAGCGATTTCACGAGTCCGTGGACTGTGGAAGGCGGAAGCTCCAATGCGGCGGCCAGTTCGGAGATTCCAAGGCGCCTGGCGCCTTGGAGGAGCCCGAGGATTTTGGCCGCTCGGTCAATCGACTGGATCACAGCTCCACCACTCTCGCATCATCGGTTGCCTTGTCGGGCCAACAAGTTAATTTAGCCCCTTGACAGTCGGGAACCCTAAACGGCATTATTCGATATTAACGAATTCGAGTCGACAATGTCGAATCTACTCGTCGTCTAGCATCACCCCCGCCGTTCAAAGGAGAACTTCGTTATGGATGAAAACCGCATGTGGCAGCGGCTTGCTGCCGAGTTCCTGGGGACCGCGTTCCTCGTCTTCGTAGGCGTAGGATCCGTGCCCGCCCTCGCCATGGCCCGCGGCAATGCGCCGTTCACCGGCTCCGAGCTGGGCGTCATCTCGCTGTCGTTTGGCGCAGTTGTCATTGGCACCGTCTACGTCTTCGGTTACATATCCGGAAATCACATCAACCCAGCTGTGACAGTGGCGCTTGCAGCAACAGGAAAGTTCCCGTGGCGCGATGTGCCGGGATACCTCGCAGCCCAGGTACTCGGCGCCGTTGCAGGCTCATTCGCCATTATCGGAGTACTCGGCCAGCGCGCCAGCGAACTGGGTCTTGGAGTGGCCGCCTACGGCGAGATCCCCGTCTGGCAGGCCTTCACCGCTGAGTTCATCGGTACTTTCCTGCTCGTCTTCACGGTGTTCGGCGTGATCCACCGCAAGGCAGCACCGGGCTTTGCCGGGATTGTCATCGGATTCATCGTGTTCGCCGCAATCATCCCCGTCGCGCCCGCCACGGGGGCATCGATCAACCCCGCCAGGACCACCGGCCCGATGCTCGTACAGTTCCTGCTGGGCGGAACCGTTCACTGGGAGCAATGGCCTGTTTATGTTGGCGCAGAACTTGCAGCGGGCATCGTCGCGGGAGCATTGTTTGGGCTCATCTCGCGCACGCAAGCTGACCGCACCTCGCTGACCGCTGCTCTGACGGAACAGGAAACCCGGGCATGAAGAAGCTGATCAACTCCCCGCAGACCCTGCTGGCGGATGCACTGCGCGGTGTCGCAGCCGCGCACGGCCAACTGTCAGTGGACTTCGAGAACCGCATCGTTCTCAGCACCGCACCACGGGAGGGACGCGTCGCACTAGTCTCCGGAGGTGGCTCGGGCCATGAACCGCTGCACAGCGGGTTCGTCGGCGCAGGGATGCTGGATGCCGCGTGCACCGGTGAGATCTTTACGTCACCGACTCCAGACCAGATTCTGGCCGCCGCCACTAGGGTGAACACGGGGGCGGGCGTGCTTTTCGTGGTCAAAAACTACACTGGCGACCTGCTCAACTTTGAAATGGCCGCCGAACTCGCCCGGGAGCAGGGAATCGAGGTCGCCTCGGTTGTCGTCGCCGACGACGTCGCAGTTGAGGACTCCACCTGGACGGCGGGCCGGCGCGGTGTTGGCACCACGCTGATACTGGAAAAGGTTGCCGGCGCCGCCGCGGCCCGCGGCTGGTCGCTTGAGAAGGTGCAGGTGCTCGCCAAAGGGATCGCCGACGCAGGACGTTCCATGGGAGCGGCGCTTACCAGCTGCACTGTTCCCGCCGTCGGTAGGCCCAGCTTCGATCTCCCCGAAGACGAAATGGAACTCGGCGTCGGCATCCACGGCGAGCCAGGACGAAAGCGCGTACCGCTGATGTCGGCCGCGGAACTGTCCCACGCGTTGGTCGAGTCGATCACCACCGACTATGACTTCAGCGGCAAACCGGTCATCGCTCTGCTGACCGGCCTGGAGGAACCCCGCTGATCGAACTCTACGCAATGTTCGCCGAGGTCTCCGACCGCCTCAACGAGCGCAACATCACGATAGCCCGTTCATTGGTCGGCAATTACGTCACCAGCCTCGACATGCGGGGCTGCTCCCTGACTCTGGTCGGTGCAGACAACGAAATTCTCGACCTCTGGGACGCGCCGGTGAACACCCCCGCCCTCCGCTGGAACGATTGACATGCCAGAAACACTCACGATTGATGCGCTACAGCAGTGGCTGCACCGCTTCGCGTCCGAAATCACGACACAGGCAGACTGGTTGACCGAGCTGGACTCGGCGATTGGAGATGCCGACCACGGGACCAACATGGTCCGCGGCACAGCCGCAGTGGTCGCCAAGCTCGATGGCGGGACGACAGGCACGGTACAGGAACTGCTCAAGGCCGTCGGCATAACCCTGGTGTCCACGGTCGGCGGAGCCAGCGGGTCCCTGTACGGCACCTTCTTCCTTGAAATGGGCCGAAACACCCCCTCAGACGTGCAATTGAACGGATCTGAATTGGAGAACGCGCTGCATGCCGGCGTGAACGGTGTCATTGCACGAGGACACGCGACAGTTGGCGACAAGACGATGATTGACGCCCTCGAACCGGCCGTCACGGCACTGTCCCAGTCCCTGGCTGACGGCCGGCAACTGCAGGGCTCAATCGCGGACGCCGCCACGGCGGCGACGATCGGCCGGGACTCCACCAAACCGCTCGTCGCACGCAAAGGACGGGCGTCCTACCTCGGTGAGCGCAGCGCCGGACACATCGATCCGGGAGCCGCGTCAGCGGCCATCCTGGTTGCAGCGCTGGCCGCCACCATCGGGGAAGGACGCGCATGATCGGCATCGTGCTCGTCTCACACAGTGAAGCCCTCGCAAACGCTGCGATGGAACTCGCCCTGCAAATGGTTCACGGCGCGCAACCTCCCATCCGGATCGCCGCGGGCGCTGCCGGAGGGTTCGGCACCGACGCAACAGCAATCGCGTCCGCGATCGATGACCTCGCGACGACGGAGGGCGTGCTTGTGATCACCGACCTGGGATCAGCGATCCTCAGTTCATCCCTGGCCTTGGAGATCCGCAGCAGCACCTACCAGGCCTTGATCAGCGACGGCCCCTTCGTCGAAGCAACTACGGCGGCCGTGGTCGGCGCAACGGCAGGCAGTTCGCTGGCCGACGTTGCCGCTGAAGCGAGCAACGCCCTCAACGCAAAAAGGACGCAGACTGTCACCGGACCGGGCGCTTCAGTCCCGGAGAACACCGATTCGGAAAACCCCGCCGCCAGCGCGGAGGAACGTCTGATCAATCCGATGGGCCTGCACACCCGCCCGGCAGCACTACTCGTGCAGACGGCCGGGGAGTTCAGCGCCGACATCGAACTGACAAACACCACCGCCGGGCGAGGACCGGTCAGCGCATCCAGTGTGATCGGTCTGCTGTCCCTCGCAGCGAGCAAGAACGATCAGCTCCGCATTGATGCCAACGGCCCCGACGCCAGTCGGGCCGTGAACGCGGTAAAGCGGCTCGTCATCCAAGGGTTCGGCGAGCTTTCCTAGCCTTTCCTATCCCTTCCCTCTCCTTCCACTGACCTGAAACAAGAACCGGAGTACTTCCATGCCTACAGCCGTGCGCCGACACATCATCAACAACCCCCACCGTGTGATCGACGAAGCCCTCGACGGTTTCGCCCTCACCCATCCGGAGCTGGTGACGTTCAACAACGAACACAACCTGATCTCCCGCAAAACCCTGACACCCGGCAAAGCCGGACTTGTCTCAGGCGGAGGCTCCGGCCACGAGCCACTGCATGCCGGATTCGTCGGGAGCGGCATGCTCGACGTCGCCGTCTGCGGCGCAGTCTTTGCCAGCCCCACCGCAGACCAAGTGCATGCGGGCACCAAACTCGCCAACACCGGCGCAGGCGTAGTGCAGATCGTCAAGAACTACACCGGTGACGTACTCAATTTCCAGATCGCCGCATCCCTGGCCGATGACGACGGCGTCCCTGTAGAGCAGGTCCTGGTTGACGACGACCTCGCCTCCGACAACGGCAATGACGGCCCCGGACGCCGCGGCACCGCCGCAGTGGTCACCGTAGAGAAGGTATGCGGCGCCCTTGCCGAGCGGGGCGCCGGTGTTTCCACGATCGCCACACGCGGCCGCGACGTCGTAGCGCGTTCCCGCAGCCTGGCGATCGCCCTGGATGCGGGTGCGCACCCCGGGGAGTCCGCTGCAGCGTTTGAGCTGGAACCACACGAGGTGGAATACGGAGTGGGCATCCACGGCGAACGCGGTACCGGCCGCATCGCCTTTGCACCCGCTGACGATCTGGTCGAACAGCTCGTGACCCCGTTGGTTTCCAGCCTGCAGGTCAAGCGCGGCCAGTCGGTGATTGCAATCGTGAACGGCCTCGGCGGGGCCTACCCGCTCGAGCTATCCATCGCAGCCCGCAACGTACACAACCTTCTGAACGGTCGTGGCATCAGCATCGCGCGTTCCTTGGTCGGCACGTACGTGTCTTCCCTGAACATGCACGGCCTCTCCGTCACCCTGACCGTCGCCGATGACGAGCTGATCAGCCTGTGGGACGACGCGGTCCGCACACCGGCCCTCACTTGGTAACAACACAACAAACCGAAGGAAACACAATGACCAACCTCATCGACGGCAGCACTGCACTGGCGTGGTTCACCGCGTTCAACGAACGATTTGCCTCGACTCAGGCCTACCTGACAGAACTGGACCGCCTCGCCGGTGATGGCGACTTCGGCGTGAACATCGCCTCCGCCCTGGAACGCACCCAAGCGCGTTTGCCGCCCGCCACGGAAGCGACCTGCACCACCGTGTTCGAAGCCGCAAGCCGTGGTTTCATGGCCACCGGAGGCACCAGCGGACCGCTGTTCGGGATGTGGTTCCGCGACATCGCCAAAGGCACCAAGAATGATGCAGCAGCCGTCACTGACATCGCCCAAGGCATCGCCGCGGGCCTGTCGACGATCCAGAAACTCGGCGGCGCTCGGGTCGGTGACAACACAATGATCGACGCACTGGAACCGGCATCCGTTGCCCTCACCGCGGGCGCCGAGCGCGGCAGTACGCTGGGCAATGCGCTCCTGGAAGCAGCCCTGGCTGCCCGGGCCGGTGCCGAGTCCACTGCCGACCTCGTCGCCGCCCGCGGCAGGGCCACCTACGTGGGCGAACTCGCGCGGGGGGTGCTCGATCCCGGGGCGGTCACCATCGCACTGTTCTTTGAGGCCGGCGCGGACACTGTCGGCGCGGACACTGTCGGCGCCGGCCGGGCGTAGCGACCGTTGGGCGTGGCGACCGTTGGGCGCCACAGCCTAGTCGGCTGACGGCAGGAATGCTGCGCACGGGATGTCCTCGAGCTTAGAGCAGCTAGCCTTCCGGTCGAAGGTGCGCGGCGTGGAGGCGATGCTGTTAGATCCTTCGATAACTGAGGTCGAAGATCATGCGCCCGGCCTCGTGGGCCTTGTTTTCGAAGCTCGTGCGGATCCGGCCCTCGAAGCGCGGAGCCCATCCGCCCACGTGGTCCACTCCCTCATTGGGCCCGGTGTGCTCGGTGCTGACCGGTGCTCGGCCTTCCTTGACGGGTGCTCCGCCCACCATGGATTCCACGCCGGATTCCCACACCTGGGTGAGGGGGCTTTCCGCGCCGGTCCGCTCGCCGTCGTGCAGGTTTTCAAACTCAGTGGAGCCGGCGAGGACTTCGCGGACGTGGATGGCGTAGTTGGACCAGTCGGTGGCGATCCGCCACAGGCCACCCTTCTTGAGGGACCGCGCAGCGAGTTCGGCGAACGCGGGCTGGATGAGGCGGCGCTTGTGGTGCCGGGATTTGTGCCACGGATCCGGGAAAAAGACCCAGAGCTCGCTCACCGAACCCGCGGGGAGCATGGTGGCCAGGACCTCGGGGGCGTTGGCTTCCACCACTCGGACGTTGCTGAGCCCGCGGCTGTTGATCTTGATCATGGTGTTGGCCAGGCCCGGAGTGTAGACCTCGACAGCGAGGAAATCCTTGTCCGGGTTTTCCTCCGCGGCATGGCACACGGCATCGCCGAGTCCTGAACCGATTTCGACGATCAGCGGCGCCTTGCGCCCAAATTCCACTTCGGCGTCGAACACGTAGTCCGGGTGCACCGAGGTGTTGGCGACATGCCGTGGAACCTGGATGGCCCAGCGGTCCGAGTGCTCCTCCCACGCGGCCTGGCGACGGCCTTGAAGGCGTGTCCCGCGGCGCACAAAGCTGACCGGCCGGCCACCATAGGTGCCGAAGGAGGCTTGGCTGCCGGGGGTCACAGGGCGCGGAGACTGCGGCGTTTCAGGGGATTCTGGGGATTCACTCATCCCCTCCAGAATACCGTCGCACGGTCAAAGCCCCGCGGCGGAGCCGGTGTGTGTGGACAAACTGCCAGAATGGGTTGGTGACCCCCGCCTCAAGCGCTTCCAAGAACACCAGGCCGCATCCCGGCGTCCCCGGGATCCTCGTCGACGCTGAGATCGATGAGGTTCCCGCTGCCGAACCCACGCAGGTCAAGACTCGCCGTGGACTCGTCTTCCTGGGGATCTGCCTGGTGCTCATCGGCCTGAACCTACGGACGGTGTTCTCGAGCTTTTCGGCGGTCCTTCCGGAAGTCACCGCCGACGCCGGGCTGCCGGGTTGGGCGGTGGTCGTCCTCACCACTGTGCCAGTGACGTTGTTGGGTGTTTTCGCCCCGCTGGCGCCGGTCCTGGCCCGCCGTTTCGGTGCCGAGAGAGTGTTGCTTGGCGCGATGGCGGTGCTGACCGCCGGGCTGTTGCTGCGTCCCGTGGATCTCGCCGGTGCCGGGCACTTGCCCGCCCTACTCGCTGGAACGGCAGCGTGTGGCGCCGCGATAGCGCTGTGCAACGTGCTTCTGCCCGGAGTGGTCAAGCGCGATTTCCCTCACCGGCTCGGACTCATGGGCGGCCTGTATACGACGGCGATCTGCGCTTCTGCCGCGCTGGGCGCCGGTTTTACCTACCCTGTGTTCACGGCTGCCGGGCACTGGACTTCGGCGCTGTGGTTCTGGGCGCTGCCCGCCGCCGTCGTACTTTTGCTTTTCTTGCCGCTGGCGCTCCGCCAGCATCCCGTCCGCCACAACGCCGCCGACGGCGGTGCGAACGTGTGGCGTTCCGCCGTCGCCTGGCAGGTCACCGTCTTTATGGTGCTGCAGGCCATGATGTCCTTCAGTGTGTTTGCCTGGCTGGCACCGATTCTGCGTGATCGCGGGATCGACGGCGGGACGGCTGGCTTGATCGTGTCCGTTTCGATCGTGCTGCAAATGCTGGGTTCATTCCTGGCTCCGGGGCTGGCCGCCCGTTTCAAGGACCAGCGCGTCATCAACACTGTGGTGGCGCTCATGACCGGCGGCGGCTTCGCCTTGAGTATTTTCGGTCCCACGGACCTGATCTGGGTGTGGACCGGGCTGCTGGGCCTGGGCCAGGGCAGCCTCACGGCCGTGGCTCTGACCATGATCATGCTGCGAACCCGTGATTCCCACACGGCCGCGCATCTTTCCGGCATGATGCAGGGCGTCGGCTACGGGCTGGGGTCTACCGGAACGCTGATGGTCGGCCAGTTGCACCAAGCTACGGGTGGCTTCGCGGCGGCCGGCATCCTGTTCCTCCTGGTGGGTTCTTTGGCTGCTTTCTTCGGTTTCCGCGCGGGCCGGAACCGTTACGTCGACTAACCCAAGTAACTAGCAGTAGGTGTCGTTATGAGGGCTCATAACGACACCTACTGCGAGTCAGTTGGGAGAGTTTTAGTGCGTCAGGTCCTTGCCTTTGGTTTCCGGAATCGTGAAGGCGAACGCGATTCCAATGGCCAGCAGGATCACCGCGTAGACGTTGAACATGTTGGTCTGGCCGATGCTGCCCAACCAGGTCTGCAGGTACGGGGCAGTGCCGCCGAAAGCAGCCACGCAGATGGAGTACGGGACACCGACGCCCACGGTACGGATCTTGGTGGGGAAGAGCTCGGCGTACACGGCCGGGACAATCGAGGCGCTGCCGGCGATGAAGAAGAGCATCACGGACATGCTGACGGCCAACTGCCACGGGGAATCCTTCAGGAGCCACGTCATGGGGAAGTGCAACAGGGCGGCACCGGCAGAGCTCATGATCAGCACGGGCTTGCGGCCGATGCGGTCGGAGAGCTTGCCCCAGAACGGGAGCGAGGCGATGAACGCGATGTTGCCGATGACACCGGCCCACAGGGCTTCTCCGCGGTCCATCTTGAGGGTGGTTGCCGCATAGCTCGGCGCCACGACGCCCCAGATGTAGTAGACAACGGTTAGACCGACGGTCAGGCCGATCACCTGCAGTGCCTGCTTGCGGTATTTGACGATCTGCGGCCACATGGGCTCGTGCTTTTCCTTCGGCGCTTCGGCTTCGAACGCCTCCGTCTCTTTCATCTTGGCCCGCATGACCAGGGCGTAGATGCCCAGGGCGCCGCCCACCAGGAACGGGATACGCCAGCCCCACGCGTTCATGTCGGCCTTGCTCAGCACTCCGGTCAGGATGGCGCCCAGCAGGGTCCCGGCGAGGATGCCGGCGGTGCCGGAGGTGTAGATGAGCGTCGCCCAGAAGCCGCGCCTTTCCTTGGGTGCCATTTCGGACAGGTACGTTTGCGACGACGGCAGTTCGCCGCCGTGGGCGAGGCCCTGGATGAGGCGGGCCACCAGGAGCATGACCGAGGCCAGGGCCCCGACGGCCTGGAACGTCGGCGCGATGCCGATCAGCAGGCTGCCGAAGGCCGCCAGGCCGACGGCGAACGTCATGGAGGTCTTGCGGCCGATCCTGTCTCCGATCCAACCAAAGACGAAGCCGCCGAACGGCCGGGCCACGAAGCCGACGGCGAAGATCGCCAAGGTGGAGAGGACCGCGGACGTGGGGTCGGCATTGCTGAAGAGGGCGCTGGCAATGAAGGGCGAGAATGTGGCGTAAATAGCCCAGTCGTACCATTCGACGGCGTTTCCGATGCCGGTGCCAATGAGGGTCCGCAGATGGGACTTGTGAACCTGAACGGTGGCTGATGCGCCTACGGTGGCGGTCATGTCTTGCTCCAAGTGGCTGGGGTGGTGGTTAGTTGCCGGCGGCGAGGGTGGCGATGCGGGAGATCGCGAGCTCTGCGTAGAGCGCCGCACCGTCGGACAGGACGCCGTCGTCGAAGGTGGCGTAGGGGGAGTGGTTGAACGGTGAGGTGGTGTGGTCCACGCCCCGCGGCACGGCGCTGAGGCCTACGAAGGTTCCCGGCACTTCGGCGAGGACCCGGGAGAAATCCTCCGAGCCACTGATTGGCGTGGCCCAGCGGGAGAGCCGCGAATCGCCGAACATGCCGGAGATGACGTTCTCCGCGGTGTGGGTCTCGTCCTCGTCGGTGACGGTCATGGGGTATTCGCCGCGGTAGTCGACATCCACCTCCAGGCCGTGTGCTGAGGCGATGCCCTTGAGGAGTTGGGGGATGGCGGTCATCATCCGGTCGCGGGAGGCTTCCGAGAAGGTGCGGATGGTGGCTTCGAATCGGGCAGATTCGGGAATGATGTTGCGCTTGGTGCCAGCCTGCAGCACGCCGACGGTCAGGACTACGGGATCGAACATGTTGAACTGCCGCGTGATCATGACCTGCAGCGCAGTCACCATTTCTGCGGCTGCCGTGACGGGATCCTTGGCCGAATGGGGCGCCGAACCGTGCCCGCCGGCACCCAGGATGGTGACGAAAAGCCCGTCAGAGGCGCTCATCATCACTCCAGGCTTGGTACAGAACTGGCCATACGGTTCCAGGGAGGAGAAGACATGCATGCCATAGGCGGCGTCAACGCGGCGGCCTGCAGCGTCCAGGACGCCTTCGCGGATCATGTGGCCCGCGCCGTCGAACCCTTCTTCGCCCGGTTGGAACATCAGGACCACATCGCCGGCCAGCTGATGGCGCCGTTCGGCCAGCAGGGTAGCGGCTCCGGCGAGCATGGACGTGTGGAGGTCATGGCCGCAGGCGTGCATGGCGCCGTCGATCTTCGAGGAGAACTCGACGCCGGTGCGCTCCTGGACGGGAAGGCCGTCCATGTCGGCGCGGAGCAACACCGCTGGCTTCTGCGCAGGTTTCGCGGCAGGCGCACCGGGCGCGGTGCCGCGCAGGACTGCAGTGACCGACGTCGTGCTCTCGCCAAGGGTGATTTCGTACGGGAGTCCGTCGAGCGCCTTGAGTACCTTTTCCTGGGTGCGCGGGAGGTCCAGGCCGATTTCCGGCTCCTGGTGGAGCTCGTGGCGGAACCGGGCGATTTCTCCCTGCATCTCTTTGGCGTCTGCGGCGATCGACATCTGTTCTCCCGTTTCCTGAACGTTTGGTAAGTATCCATAGCCATTGTGGAGTGATTAGCCTCACAATCTCCTAAAGCCCTGAAAAAATTCAGGAGCATGCCAGAATTAACAGGATTCACGCACCGCCTAGGAGAGGATCGCTCATGGAACTCAGTGAAGAGGACCTGCGGCTGATCAATGCCCTCCAGATCTCGCCGCGGATCAGTTGGTCCGACGCCGCCGAAGTCCTCGACGTCCATGCCACTACGTTGGCCTCCAGATGGGACCGGCTGCGCGAGTCTGGAGCAGCCTGGACCACAGCCCACCTCATGGGCGATCCCAAGAATGCCTGCTTGGCGCTCTTGGACGTGGATTGCGAGATGCACCTCAGGCCCGAGGTCACAGCCGCGCTTGCTGCGATTCCCGAGGTCATCACGGTTGAGGAGGCCGCCAGCAACCGGGACCTCATGCTGACTGTGATCACCCAGGACCTGAGCGAGTTCAGCACGCGGCTATTGCCCAAGCTCAAGGAAATCCGGGGGCTCACCAAGTACCGGACCTCGCTCTGCACGCGGATCCACACCAGTGGCTATGCGTGGCGGCTCAATGTGCTGAGCCGGGCGGAGCAGCAGGCTCTGCGTGCCCTTGCCGGGCCGGAAGCGGCCAATCCGTCCGCCCCTTACGCGGTGGTCACCCCGCTGCCGGCGAGCCACATGGCACTTCTTCCCTTCCTCGCGCGGGATGGGCGGGCCTCCGCGGCGGAGATCTCACGTGCCCTGGGGCGCCACCCTGCCACGGTGCAGCGGCAGCTCGGCCGCGTGCTCGCGAGCCGGATGCTGTCCTTCCGCTGCGAAATTGCCCAGAAATTCTCCGGCTTTCCCATGACGTGCCAGTGGTTCGCGAATGTTCCGGCAGGACAACATGAAGCCGCGGCCGCCGAGCTACGGGCCGTCAGGAACGTCCGGTTCACGGCCTCCACCACCGGGAGTACCAACTTTGTGATCATCATGTGGCTGCGTTCACTGGCAGAGATCATGGAGATGGAACTAGCAATCCAGCAGCGCATTCCCGGGATCGAACTCGTCGAAAGCGTCGTGATGCTGAGCACGGCCAAGCGGGTCGGCTGGATGCTGAACCCCGACTCGACGGCGACTGGCGCCGTCGTACCTACCGCCGCCGGTGAGCTGGTCCCCGCAATCGAGCTGACGACCCCGGCGTAACTCGCGGTCCGCCCGGTGCGGGGCCCGGCCTAGAGGCGGGCGTTGTAGACGTCGAGTCCGAAGCGGTTAAGTCCCGGGGTGCCTGCGTAACCGAGGTACGGAAGGGCGAAGGTGTCCTCAATGCTCGCCAGCAGGCTGTAGTGATTGTAGGGGGTGGTGGACCAGGTGCCACCCTTGGTGAAGGGCGAGATGACCAAGGCGCCGACGCGGCCGCCGCCCTCCCCGACGATCCCGGGAAGCGGGGAGTTGGGTCCCGGGCCTTCGCCGCAGCACGCGCTGGCGTCCGATTGGGGGCTGTCGGATTCGTCGAAGGTGATCACCAGGACACCGTCTTGGCGGAACGCGGGAGACGAGGTGATCAGCGGAACATACTGCTTAAGCCATGCATCCGCGCTGGTCAGGCCGCCGGGCTGTCCGTCCACGCAGGGGGAGTCGTGTCCGTCGTGGCAGAGGTTCGGGGTGATCATGGACAGGTTTGGCGTGGTGGAGACCGAAGCAAGATCGGTCTTCAGGGCGCCGAGGTCCACATCGTTCTTGGCGCAGTCGGGTGATCCCGTGATCCCAGCGAAGTAGACAAAGGGATTGTGGCGGGCCGCATACTGGTCCCCGACCTTCGCCTTCTGCGTGTCATCGGGGGCGCCGAGGGCGGGGTGGCGGCATGGAGTACCCATGTCCTCCATGTAGCCCTTCCAGGTCTTCCCGGCTGCAGTCAATTGGCCGGCCACCGTGGGAACATCAGCGGGGAAGACACAGCCATCTCCCACGGCCTGGCCGGGGGATGCAGTTCCGGTCTTGGCGAACGGAGAGTACGTCTGGCAATCTGCCTGCATCTGCGGGTTGGGGCCTTGTCCGGAAATCTGGGCGACGTAGTTCGGTTGGGAGTTGTGTGCGGTGCCGAAGTACTGGTTCAACAGGACGCCCTGGCTGCGCAGCGTGGTGGAAAGGTACGGCGCGGCCGAACTTGGTCCCCACGTGGTGTCGTAGCCCTTGTTTTCGAGATTGATCACGAACACATGCTTGGCGCCGGGGAGATAGCCCGCGCTCTGGGTCGTCTGGGGTTGGCTTGCTTGGGCCTGCGTCTGGTGGATGCCGAATGCAATACCGGAAACGGTCAACAAGACAACCATCAGGGCCGCAAATCCGAGCCGGAGCCTGGAAATGGTGAAGGTTTTGAATGTCATGGCAGGATCCATCCGTCCGCTAGAGCCTTTTGTTTCAAACCAGCCCACTCTTCTTCCGCGGGCGGTCCGACGGGAGAACATGCCGGTCCGGCGACATAGGGCGGCACGAGGTACGTCGGGGCCGCCAGATTCGGTGCTGATTGGAAATCGAGCACCTCGGCGATGTTTCGGGCGGCGCTGTCCCTCGGTGTCAGGGCTTGAAGCCCCCAGCGCCACTCGATGGCCTTCAGGATTGAGGTGTGGTCGTACGTATCGTGTGCCACGTGGCGCCTGCGGGCCCGGGGTGAAACAACCAAGGACGGGACGCGGAAGCCGCGCCTGGCGGTATCCGGATTGCTGTCCGGTGCTGTTTCCGGGGGCACGTGGTCGTAGAACCCGCCCCACTCGTCGTAATTGACCACCAGCATCGTGTTGGCCCAGTTGGGGCTCTTGGTCACTGCGTTGTAGACCTCTGCCAGGAAGAGTTCGCCGGAGCGGATGTCTGCGTGGGGGTGGTCATCGCCGGAGGTTCCGCTGGATTCATCCGTGAAGCGCGGATCCACGAAGGAGACTGCGGGAAGTTTCCCGGAACTGCAATCGCTGAGGAATTCCGAGTAGTGCTTCGAGATTCCGAGGTACTTGGTTCCCCAGAGCGCGGTGAAGGGAATGTCGCCGTAGTAGTACTTGCCCTGTACGCCGGCAGCTGCCAGGCGGTCCCAAATCGTGGGCATGGTGCTGGTGACGGTCGAGTTGTGGAGCCTGTCTGTGGCCGCCGAGTGCTGATAGAAACGATTTGGATAGGTCTCGGCCAGGGTGGCAGCGAAATAGCGGTCGCAGACGGTCCAGTCGGGGCCCGCCTGGCGCCAAAAGTCCACGTCGCTTGAGTCGTAGTATCCCACCGCGAATTCATCGTTATCACCGGCTCGCAGCCAGCCGTCGTTCTTGCCGTTGTTGAACTGGATCCGGCCGCCTTCGTAAGAATGATCGGGGTCGGGATGGGCGCAGCCCTGGAAATCCGTTAGGTGGTGCGTCGTGTGGGGAATCCCGTAGCGGTCAACGTACGTCAGGCCGGATTGCTTTCCATCAGCCCCGGGCATCCAGCCAAGGAAATGGTCGAAGGAGCGGTTTTCCATCATCACCACAATGATGTGGTCGATGCCCGAAGCACCGGGTTGAGGGAGTGGGGTCGCAGCAGGAGCGGCTCCCATGGTCGCCCCGCTGACAAGGGTCGCCGCCGTGGCGGATCCGGCGACTGACAGGAAATTGCGTCTTGTGAAGTTCACCCCAAGAGTCGATCACGGAATGATTACGGGCACAATCGATAGTTGGCTATTTAATACAGTGTTCGCTCAGAGTTAATTTCAGATGAACATTAATCACTTGAATGGATTTTAATTGTGGCACCAAACTCGTTTGGGCTTCTAGGCTGGGATGATGACTAGCCACGACGCGACAGCCGGCATCCTGCAACGCCCGTACCTTTTGGCGACTGTGGGTGCCTGCGCGCTGGTTTTCCTGGCAGCTTTCGAATCGATGGCCGTCACCACCATCATGCCGCTGGTGAGCCGCGAACTGAACGGCGCCGGACTCTATGCTCTGGCGTTCGCCGGGCCCCTCGCCACTGGTGTGATCGGGATGGTAGCCGCAGGGAACTGGGCGGACCGGCGTGGGCCGTCCGCTCCGCTGTACGCTTCCGTGGCCCTGTTCGCAGCGGGACTGCTCATCGCCGGTACCGCGGGTTCCATGCCGATGCTCGTCGCTGGGCGGCTCGTCCAAGGCCTCGGTAGCGGCGCCATGACAGTCGCACTGTACGTCGTGATCGCGAGGGTTTACCCCGCCAGGCTGCACGCCCAGGTCTTTGCGGCGTTCTCGGCTGCCTGGGTCATTCCTTCGATGATCGGGCCTTTCGCGGCCGGCGTGGTTGCCCAGTTGAGCAGCTGGCACTGGGTTTTCCTGGGCGTCGTGGGCCTGGTGGTTCCGGCGTTGGCGATGATCCTGCCCGCCATGCGCGGCATGCGTTCCGCGCCCGACGTGCGGGAGGCAGGTTCCACGAAGACCGCGCCACGCCAAGCAAAGCCCGACGCCGCGGACGTTCCCTGGGCGTTCGGCCGCATGGGATGGGCTGCGCTCGCAGCCCTTTCCGTCCTCGGCCTGAACCTGTCCGGGCAGGTGCCCGGCGTGGGTTGGGTGATCGCCGCCGTCGCGCTCGTCATCGCAATGCTGGCCGTGAAGCCATTGGTTCCCCGCGGCACCCTCGGCGCACACCGCGGCCTGCCGAGCGTCATCCTTATGCGTGGAATCGCCTCCGCCGCGTTTTTCGGCGCCGAGGTCTACGTTCCGTACCTGCTGACGGAGCGCTACTCCTTCACCCCGGCGTTCGCCGGACTCGCGCTGACTGGATCGGCCCTCGCCTGGGCAGGAGCGTCCGCCGTCCAGGGCCGGCTGGGTTCCAGGCTTGGGAATGCCGTGGCTGTCCGGATCGGTTCTGCGCTGGTGCTCGGTTCAGTGGCCGTTCTCCTTGTGACCACGGTGTTTGCGTGGCCGGCCGCGGTGGCGATTGCGGGTTGGCTCTTCGCGGGCGCCGGTATGGGCCTGATGTACCCGCGCCTGAGCGTCATGACCCTGGCACTCTCCCGCCCCGAGGACCAAGGCTTCAACAGTTCGGCAATGTCCATCGCCGATTCCCTGGGAGGCGCCCTCTCGCTCGCCGTGACGGGACTCGTCTTCAGTGCGCTGACGACGACGGTGGCCTCCTTCGCGGGAGTGTTCGCGCTGACGTCGGGGATCGCCGTCGTCGGACTCATCATTGCGCCGCGCGTGGCGGGCAGGCGGCCTCCGGGCGGTCCGGGTGGTCAGGGCGCGGAGGCTCACCGCGCCGAGGAAGCCGACGACGTAAGAGCCTAAGACTTTCTGTGGGCCCGGAGCACGCTGTCGACGGTGGTGGCCTGCTGACCGTCCGGACCGGTCACCACGCGTTCTCGGGATTCAGCGACGTTGATTCGCCACGAGCCAGGGCCGCGGGTGAGCGCGTCTACTAAGTCTTCGGGAGTGAAGAACTTGTCCTTCATTTCCTTGTGCGCGCTCCACGGAGTCAGGCCCTCCGGGTGATGCCCCACCACAAGCAAAGCCCCGCCGGGAGCCACGGCTGCTGCGGCCGAGGCAAAGGAATCGCGCCACGGCAGAAGCGGAGAGTGAAGGAATTGGTCGGACACCAGATCAAAGGCCTCGCCCGGACGCCATGTTGCGAAGTCCCTCTGCAACCAGGTCATCCGGTCCTGTAGCCCCGCTTCGATCGCATGGGCGGCTGCCCGTTCAAGCGCGACGGCGGAGACATCCACGGCGGTCACCGTCCAGCCATGCCGGGCGAGCCAGATGGCGTCCGCGCCCTCCCCGCAGCCCAGGTCCAGGGCGGTGCCAGGAGTCAGGCCTGCGGCTTCCGAGATCAGCTGCGGATTGGGATTCCCGCTCCATCTCTTCGCTTTTTCCTGGTACACCTCGTCCCAAAACTGCGCTGCGTCAACGCCGTGGTTCGGTTCGCTGTGAAGGTGGGCTCCGCCGTCGTGCTGGTGCGTCATGGCTCAAGCGTGCCCTGACGTGCCCCCGCGGGGCAACGGCCACCCACCCAACTGGCTCGCAGTTGTTGTCGTTTTCAGGCCCTAAAACGACAACAACTGCGAGTTACTTGGGCAACAAAGACCCCCGTGGAAAGGTGGGCTGTCCGCGGATGCTAGAATGGACTTACTTGATGTGCAGTGATGCCCGCTTAGTCCCGGATTCGGGGAGTGGGCTTTTTTCATGTGAGAGGCACATCCTGCGTCGATGAACGCGTTTTCTCTGGTCCCGGCCACGGCTTATTGCCTACCGGTCGATCACTGACTTTTTCCTCGGCGAACCCTTGGCCCAACCGGCGTCGGGGGACGATGTCCGTTGGACACCGCCAGAAAGACCCTTGAAACACATGACTACTTTTGCTGCCCTTGGCACGCCCAAGGCCATCGCCGAGTCCCTCGCTGCAGATGGCATCGAAGAAGCCTTCCCCATCCAGGTCAAGACCCTCCCGGATACGCTCGCAGGCCGCGACGTCCTGGGCCGTGGCCGCACGGGCTCCGGCAAGACCATCGCTTTCGCTATCCCGCTTGTGGCACGTCTCGCCGAGCGCGAAGCCAAGCACTTCCGCAAGCCCGGCCGCCCGATGGGCCTGGTCCTTGCACCGACCCGTGAGCTCGCCACCCAGATCAACGCCACCATCGAACCGCTGGCCAAGGCCATGGGCCTGAACACCACGGTCATCTACGGTGGCATCTCCCAGGCACGCCAGGAAAAGGCCCTGCGTGCCGGCGTCGACATTGTCATCGCCTGCCCGGGCCGCCTTGAGGACCTCATCCGCCAGCGCATCCTGACCCTCGAAGCTGTCGAGATCACCGTCTTGGACGAGGCCGACCACATGGCCGATCTCGGCTTCCTCCCGGTGGTCAAGAAGCTCATGGACATGACTCCTACCCAGGGTCAGCGCCTGCTCTTCTCCGCGACGTTGGACAACGGTGTTGACAAACTGGTCAACCGTTACCTGTCCAACCCGCTGACCCACTCCGTGGACGACCCCCAGGCTGCGGTCACCACCATGGAGCACCACGTCCTGGTGGTCAACGACCAGACCGTCAAGAAGCAGCTGATCGTAGAGTTGGCCTCCGGTGCCGGCCGCCGCCTGCTCTTCATGCGGACCAAGCACCACGCACGCAAGCTCGCCAAGACCCTGACCGATTGCGGCATCCCCGCCGTCGATCTCCACGGCAACCTGTCACAGAATGCCCGTGACCGTAACCTTGCCGAGTTTGCCAGCGGCGAGGTCCGCGTCCTGGTGGCCACCGACGTCGCGGCCCGCGGCGTGCACGTCGACGACGTCGAACTCGTCATCCACGTGGACCCGCCCACAGAGCACAAGGCTTACCTGCACCGCTCCGGCCGTACGGCCCGCGCAGGTTCAGACGGCACCGTCGTCACGCTGACACTTCCCGAGCAGCAGTCCGACGTCAAGAAGCTCATGAAGGCTGCCGGCGTCGACGTCTCGTTCGAGCGCGTCACGGCCAGCTCCCCGCTGGTTGCCCAGCTCGTGGGCCAGGTTGCCGACAAGGTTGACCCGCGCACCCGTGCGGCACTGCTCGCAGCGAAGGCCCAGCAGCCGGGTGGCGGCACCTCCACTGGTGCCAATGCCCAGCGCAAGCGCAACCGCCGCACCACCCAGGCTGCACCCACTGCGGGTGGCCGTGGTGGTCGCGGAGGCCGTGGCAAGGTTGCCTCCGAGCCGGTACGCACCGACATCAACCGTGCGGATCGCCGCGCAGCAGCGAACGACGACGTCGCCCGCAGCTCGCGTGGTCGCGGCAATTCTGCTTCCACTCACCGCAATGACGTTCCCGCTGCTCAGGGACAGAACGGTCGCAGCGGCCGTCCGGCTACCGGTCAGCGTGCTGCCGGTGGCAATCGCTCGGCGTCGGCTCCGCGTACCGAATCCGCAACTGCTACACGCAGCAGCGGCAACAAGTCCGTGTGGTCCTCCAACACGGGTGGCAACTCCGGTGGCTCGTACGGCTCGGGCTCGGGCAACTCGGGTTCGGGTCGCCCGGCCCGCAGCGGCCCGCGCCGTGCCTCGGCTCCGGCGTCGAACGAGCGTCGCGGCCGCTAGGCCGGTTTGGGGCCCACGCACTCCACTGGACATGCTCAGCGTGGGCAATGAGGAGTGGACATATTCCTGATATGTCCACTCCTGGGCTCAAAGAATGAGCATGTCCATAGGGATTACCAGCCGCGCTCGCGCCATTCCGCAAGGTGTGGCCGCTCCGCGCCGAGTGTTGTCGGATCTCCATGGCCAGGATGCACCACGGTGTCATCCCGGTAGGCCTCGAACAGCCGTTCGCTCACGTCGTTCAACAGCGACGTGAAGCGGGCGGCATCGTTCTGCGTGTTGCCAACCCCTCCGGGGAACAGCGAATCGCCGCTGAAAATGTGCGCGGGCCCTTCCGGGTCCAGGTACACGTAGGCGATTGAACCTGGAGTATGGCCGCGCAAGTGCACCGCGGTGATGTCGAAACCGTCGAAGTTTCCCACATCGCCATGGTGCAGCGGTACGTCCACGGATACCGGCAGCGCGTCGGCGTCGTCCACTCCGGCCGTGGTCTTCGCGCCCGTGGCTTCCACCAAACCGGGAAGCGCGCGGACGTGGTCCCAGTGCTGGTGCGTCGTGGCGATCAGGGCCAGCTTCGGGGTGGCCTTGGTGTCCGCAGCCGAGTCCTCGATCATCCGCTGGATGGCCGGAAGGTCGTCCGCGGCGTCGATCAGGAGCTGCGTCCCGCTTGCCTTCGCGGTGAGCAGGTACGCGTTGTTGTTCATCTCGCTGACCGAGATTCGCCGGATGGTGATGTCACGCAGTGAATGAATGAGTGAGTCCATTCGTCCACTCTACGGAAGCCGCGTGCGGCCGGCCGGTTACTCGCGGCCCTGCGAAACCCAGGTGGGATCCGCGGACCGGGAGCCGACGACGGCGTCCGCGGCGCCGTCGAGCACGTCCAGTTGGGCGGCACTCAGCTGGAGGGACAGGGCGCCCAGGTTTTCGTCGATCCGGTGCGCCTTGCGTGTGCCGGGGATGGGGACCACGCTGAGCTGGAGGCGGCGGCCCTGGGCGAATAGCCAAGCCAAAGCCACCTGGGCGGGAGTTGCATCCCGGCCGGTGGTCTCGGACAGCTCCGCGGCCACGGCGCGAACCGCAGCAACAACTGCTTGGTTGGCATCGAGGGCGCCGTCGGCAAAACGGGGGATGCGGTGCCGGAAGTCGTTGTCGCCGAGTTGATCGGCGCTGACGGTTCCCGTGAGAAAGCCCCGGCCAAGCGGCGAATAAGGTACGAAACCCACACCAAGCTCAGCCGCAGTCGGGACGACGTTGCGTTCAACGTCCCGGCTCCAGATGGACCACTCGCTCTGCACAGCGGAGATCGGGTGCACGGCGTTGGCTTCCCTCAGCTCCTCGGCTGTCACTTCAGACAAGCCCAGGTGCCGGACCTTGCCTGCCCGGACAAGGTCTGCCATGGCCTCCACGGTTTCCACAATCGGAACGCGGAGGTCACGGCGGTGCATGTAGTAGAGGTCAATAACGTCGGTGCCCAGGCGGCGGAGGCTTGCTTCCGCCGCCTGGGCCACATAAGCGGTATCTCCCCGGACGTCGGTGTAACCATCGCGCGGGTTGCCCACGATTCCAAACTTGGTGGCCAGTTGGACCTCGTCGCGGCGATCTTTCAGCAGTTTTGCGATCAGTTCCTCGTTGTCACCCGCGCCGTAAATATCCGCGGTGTCAATGAAGCTGATGCCAGCATCCACGGCATGGTGCAGCGTCTTGAGGGATTCGGCGGGATCCACCTCGCCATAAACGGGCGTCAATGCCATCCCCCCGAAACCGAGGGGGCTTACGGTCAGGCCGTCGCCGAGCTGTACGTTCGTGGTTTCCGGGCTCATGGTGGTTCTCCTTCGCCGAGTGTTCGTCTCATTGCTGGCAACTCCGGGGGGAGGGGGAGTATTCCGCTTGCCTGGCGCTTAAGGTTGGGCTGGCTCGGTCACTTCATCGCGCTTTTCCGTGGGAAGGGCCTTCAACCCCGCGGCGCAGCCCACGATTCCGGCAATGAACAGCAGCTTGAGCGGGCTGGCCGGTTCGACGCCGGTGGCCATCGCCCAGCCGACCGTCAGTGCCGCCCCGATCCCGACCCAGACGGCGTAGGCCGTGCCAAGGGGAATCCGCTTCACCGCGATGCCAAGGCCGATCATGCTGAGGGTCGCCGTCACGGCGAAGACCACGGTGGGAATGGCTTGGCTGAAACCGTCGGACAGGCCGAGGGCCGTTGCCCACACCGCTTCGAGGACGGAGGAGGCCAGCAAAATGGCCCATGCAAACTTGGCGTCCATCGCTACGCCACCACCTTCAAGCCGACCACGCACACGCCGATACCGGCGAGCAGCAGCAGCCGGGCCGGCGTCGGGCGCTCAACTTTGGTGATCATTGCGTATGCGGCCGTGAGGACGACGCCTACTCCCACCCACACCGCGTAGGCGGTGCCCGTGGGGATGGATTGCATCGCGAAGGCCAGGCCCGCGGTGCTCGCAATCACGGTGACCAGGAAGATGGCGGAGGGGACCGGTTTGCGGAAGCCGTTGGAACGGTGGAGCGCTGCGGCCCAGACGGCCTCGAGCGCACCGGACAGAATGAGGACAAACCACGACATGACAGATCCTTTGGCCAGTCTTGTCGCGTGCCGGGTACTGAACCGTCGTCCGGAGGTCCCTGCGCGGACCTTCCTTCGAGGCTAGCAAATCCCGACGCCGGGCGGCCAGCTTTGGTGGCGAGCCTCACCCGGTCGCGGGGCTCACGTGGGGACATGCCCAGTCGTGAGCTCTAGCAAGGGACATGTCCACCGCTGGGGTTAGCGAGTGGGCATGTTGTGGTCACCATGAGGGACATGTCCAGCGTTGGGGTCAGCGAGTGGGCATCTTGCTGTTATGTCCAGTGCTGGGACCTACGAGTGCGCATGCTCCACGCGGTCGATCGAGATAACGGCCAAGAACCCACGGCCCAGGATTTCGGGGCTGCGGGTGTCCGAACCGACTACGGCGTCGTAGCGCGCGAGCTCGATGGGCTCGTCAGTCGGCGCGGCGGCGGTTTCGCCGTCCGCGGCGTCGGCAGGCTCCGTGCCGGGCGTGACAGTAGCCTTGCCCTCCAAGAGGACGGCCATCTGACCCTCGAACACCGGGTGCGCGCGCTTCTTCGAGAGCTCGATGATGGACGTGTAACCCTTGAATTCGCCGGCCCGGGCGATCACGTTGAGGTCGCGGATGTCGCCGGTGGGGAGTGCGCTGGAAGAGGCTGCCTCACCCGAGAACCGGAAGGGCCGATACTTTTCCAGCGGATGCTCTTCGCCGTCCACCGTGAGCAGCAGCAACTCGCCGTCGATCACTGTGATGACGCGCTCCATGCCGGGGAAAGTCGAGAAATCGCCGGCCGATCCGACGTCGGCGATGCTGACGCGCCAGTCCCACGCCCCGTCCTGCGCCGATGCTGCTTTCGGATGGCTGGCCAGTTCGCGGGTCACCCCGCCGCCGTTGCGCCACGGTTCAGGTCTGAGCTCGGCAAAACGGATGATCTCCATATGCTCCAGCCTAGCCCGAGCCCGCCTTTGGCTGGCTGAACGCTCGCGTAACATCGGCGCAATCTTGGCCCGGTTCAACAATCCCCGGGGCCCTTGCTAACGTCGTAGGGAGGTAAACGGTGGGAGGCGCGGAATGTTCGTCAAAGTGTGTGGCTTGAGCACGCCGGAATCGGTGCAGGCTGCCGTCGAGTCCGGCGCAGACGCAGTGGGTTTCGTACTGACGACGAGCCCGCGCGAGGTATCGACCGACCGGGCCCGAGACTTGCTGGTCCATGTACCGGAAGGCGTCACCGCCGTCGGAGTCTTCCGTCACGAGACCGCCGTCGACGCCGTCGCAACCGCCCTCGAGGCCGGTCTCGAATGGGTCCAGCTGCACGGAAGCCGCTCGCCGGAAGACGTCAAGACAGTGCACGACGCCGGCATGCGGCTGATCAGGGCCGTCACCATGGGTGCTGCACCCGCGGAGTTCGACGACTGGGGTGAGGAGTTGCTCCTGATCGACGCCGCCGTGCCGGGTTCGGGGGAGGCCTGGGACTATTCCTCGGTCCGGAAACTGGGCCTGGGTGGGCGCCACTGGTTGTTGGCCGGAGGGTTGACCCCGTCCAACGTCGGAGCAGCGACGCAGGAAGCCGAGGCTTGGGGCGTCGACGTGTCCAGCGGTGTGGAGTCGTCACGCGGTGTGAAGGACCTCGACCTCGTTCGCGCCTTCGTCAAGGCCGCCAAAGCCTGACACCCCCGCCAAACGCTCGCTCACGTTTGGTGCCCTTTCGCCAGACGCTCGCTCACGTTTGTCCCCCTTTGGCGCCATGCTCCTGCAGATGATGTGAGCGAGGGTTCCAGGATTAGTGAGCGAGCGTTGCAAGAAACCCTTGACAGTCGCTGTTCGACATCGCATATTTAACACATCGGTTAATTAGCTTAATAGTTAAATACAGAGGCCCCAAAACATGTCCACAGATCGGCTCAGTCTCATCTTCTCGGCCCTCGCCGACCCCACCCGAAGGGCAATTTTGGCCCGGCTTTCGGAGGGTGAAGCCACCGTGAACGAGCTCGCCGAACCGTTCGACATCAGCCTTCCCGCCGTCTCGCGGCACCTCAAAGTCCTGGAAACCGCGGGGCTGATCAGCCGGAGCCGGAATGCGCAATGGAGGTCTTCCAAGTTGGAAGCGGCACCACTGCGCGAAGCCACCGAATGGATGGACAAATACAGGCGGTTCTGGGATGCCAGCTTTACTCGCCTTGATGCCCACCTACGCAAGATTCAGCACGATTCAAAGAATCCAGGAGTCAAGCAATGAACACGGAACAGCACATCCTCACCATGACCCGCGAATTCGATGCCCCACGGGAGATCGTCTTCGAGGCCTTCCTGGACCCCGATCAGCTCGCCGCATGGTTCGGGCCCGTAGGTGTTGATTCTCCGCGCGACCGGATTGTCGTGGAACCCAAGGTGGGCGGCGTCTGGCAGCTCGTCATGACCTGGGATGAGGACGGCGCCCCCAAGGAATCGCCTATTGACGCCGTCATCACCGCTTACGATCCGCCCGCCCTCCTTGTCGCCACCCAGAAAGCAGAGCCCGACGCCGGGATCACGCTCTTGCTCGAAATGCGCCTTGAGTTCGAGGTGCTGGAAGGCGACCGCACGCGGCTTCATCTCACCCAAGGCCCGTTTGACTCCGAAGAATGGGTTGAAATGACCCGCGAGGGGTGGGGTACGTCGTTCACCAAGCTGGACACCCTGCTGGTGCGGGATTAGGGAGCGGGCCAAAGGCCGCCAGAAGTCAACTTGGAAGGTCGGGGTCCGTTCGGGCTACACTCCACGGCGGGGACAGAATGCCATTGACTCCGGAGACCGAACGGTTCCGGAGACACACGATCAAGCAGAATGCGACCTTTGAAAATCCTTGTTAAACCTCTTAACGGCCCTATCCGCTACCTGACAGTCGCCTTTTTTGCCGCTTTGGCATTGTCTGGTTGCTCATCGCAGGCAGGCACCGCGTCGGCGGGCACGCCGTCGCCATCTGCCGTAGGCGATTCCGCATCCGCAAGCCCAACACCGTCGTCGGGGCCCTTTGGAGGCTTCGCTTCGGCGGCCGAGATGTGCTCCACTATTTCGCAACAGGCCACGGGAGCTTCGTTGCTGCCTATGTCTGCAGCGCAGGGAAAGACCGCTGAACTGGAGCAATACAAAGCCGAGCTTGCCGCTACGGCCCAGCGCGTTCCGGATGCTCTCAAAGCCGATTTCACCAACCTGAAGGACACCGCGATCGCAGGTTTGAAAGACCAAACCGTGTACTCGAGCGGCAAGTTCGAAAAGGCGATGGCTCCCGTTACAACCTGGCTGAGCGCCAACTGCAAGTAGGCCCTGGCTCACGGTGTCCCGCCGATGGCCTGCCCTGGCGCTCCTAGGTGAGCGGGCGTTGGCCAAAAGGCCCGCACGAGTGAGCGGGCGTCTGCCAAGAGGGCCGCATAGGTGAGCGAGCGTTGCGGGTGAACCCAACTGACGCAACGCTCGCTCACCTTTGGGCCCAAAAATAGAGCATCCTCCTTCAGATCATCTGCGGGAGGGTGCCGCCGTTTGGGCTCATATGTGGGTGAGCGCTGGGCAAAAGGGGTTCATATTTGAGCGGGGATCTGAAGATCAGGGGGATTTCAGGGCGAACCCCTAGGCCCTGGCCGCATCCCGCAAGGGACAATGGAAGATATGAAAACCCTGCTTAACATCATCTGGCTCGTCTTCGGCGGCTTCGTTCTGGCCTTGGGATATTTCATGGCCGGAATCGTCTGCTGCTTGTTGATTGTCACTATCCCGTGGGGCATCGCGTCGTTCCGGATTGCCTCGTACACGTTGTGGCCGTTTGGTCGCATGGTTGTCGACAAGCCCGGAGGCGGGGGAGTCTTCCCGCTCGTCGGCAACGTCATCTGGCTGCTGGTTGCGGGCATTTGGATCGCGATCGGCCACGTGGTCACAGCTTTCGCTATGGCCATCACCATCATCGGGATCCCGCTGGCCATCGCCAACCTGAAGCTCATTCCGGTATCGCTCATGCCGCTGGGCAAGCAGATCGTGCCCAGCAACCGCCCGTTCGTCAGCACCTACCGCTAGCCTCCCCCCATAAGGCACCACGAACTGTTCCGGAGTAGCGTAGGCCGTGTCTGCACTGCCTCCCCTCGAAAGGAACAGTCCATGTCCGCCGCCAGGAACACCGTTGCCAAGAACATCGTCGCCACCCTCAAAGCCAACAATGTCCAGCGCGTCTACGGGATACCCGGAGATTCGCTGAACGGATTCACGGACGCGCTGAGGGAGGAAGACAGTATCCGGTGGGTCCATGTCCGGCACGAGGAAGCCGCCGCGCTGGCAGCCGCGGCAGAGGCGGGTCTCACGGACGAGTTGGCTGTGTGCGCCGGATCCTGCGGCCCCGGCAATCTCCATCTGATCAATGGGCTCTACGATGCCAACAAGTCCAGGGTCCCTGTGTTGGCCATCGCCGCCCACATACCCAGCGAAGAGATCGGCAGCCAGTACTTCCAGGAGACGCATCCCCAGGAGTTGTTCCGGGAATGCAGCGTCTACGTCGAGCACGTCGCACATCCCAGCCAGATGCCCCGGATCCTGGAAATCGCCATGCGGGCCGCGGTCGAGAAGCGGGGCGTCGCCGTCGTCGTGATTCCCGGTGATGTTGCCCTCGCGGAGGCACAAAGCGACCGGACCGCGGTAATCCGGGCCGCCCGCCCGGAGATCCGGCCCAATAGCCTCGAACTCGCCGAGGCGGCGGACATACTCAACGCGGCCGGCAAAGTGACTATCCTCGCGGGTGCCGGCACCGCGGGTGCGCACGCGGAGGTCATGGCGTTGGCGGACGCGTTGGCGGCGCCGATTGTCCACGCGATGCGGGGCAAGGAACACATCGAATACGACAACCCGTTCGACGTCGGCATGACCGGCCTTTTGGGGTTCAGTTCCGGCTACCGGGCGATGGAGAGCTGTGAGGCCTTGCTCATGCTGGGCACCGACTTTCCGTACCAGCAGTTCTATCCGGAGAACGCGAAGATCATCCAAGTAGATATCAGGGGCGAGCAGCTCGGCAGGCGCGCCCGGATCGATCTTGGCCTTGTGGGCACGGTCAAGGACACTGCGGCCTCGCTCCTGCCCTTGATCAAGCGCAAGGCGAAACGAACACACCTCCAAGCTTCGCTCAAGCACTATGCGAAGTCGCGCGCCAAGCTCGATGACCTCGCCTCTCCGGCGAAAGACGGACAGCCCATCCATCCACAGTTCGTGGGCAGGCTCGTGGATGAGCTGGCGGCCCCGGATGCGGTTTTCACGTGCGATGTCGGGTCCCCTACCGTGTGGGCCGCCCGCTATCTGACGATGAACGGCCGACGCCGGCTTCTCGGCTCGTTCAACCACGGAACCATGGCGAACGCCCTCTCGCACGGCATCGGGGCGGCGGCTGCGTATCCCGGGCGCCAGGTGGTTGCCCTGGCCGGCGACGGCGGGCTGACCATGCTGCTCGGCGAACTGATCACCTTGGTGCAGAACAGGCTCCCGGTCAAAGTGGTGGTCTTCAACAACTCCTCGCTGAACTTCGTGGAGCTCGAAATGAAGGCCGCCGGCTTCGTCAACTACGGCACGGACTTGGAGAACCCGGACTTCGCCAAAGTCGCTGAATCCCTGGGGATCCGCGGCATTCGCGTGGACAATTCCTCGGGGCTGCAGGCTGGCCTGGCTGAAGCCCTCGCGCACGACGGCCCGGCCCTCATCGATGTCCGCACGGCCCGGCAGGAACTGTCCATTCCACCGGCAATCAGCGCCGAACAAGTCAAGGGCTTCACGCTCTACGCGATCCGGACTGTCCTCTCCGGCCGCGGCGACCAGCTGATCGACCTCGCGAAGACCAACATCCGCCAGATCTTCTGACCGGACCCCGGCGCGGGACTAGGTTGCAGAGGTGTCGCCTTGGGCTCCAGCAGCCGCGGCCAGGCTTATGGTTACTGCCATGGGCAATAGAAATCCAGAAGTGGACACCTGGCTTCAGCAGTACGACAACCCGCACCGCGAATTGCTCGGCCAGATCAGGGAATTCGTCCTCTCCGTAGACCCCCGTTTGTCCGAAGCCATTAAATGGCAGGCACCCACCTTCATATACAAGGGAAACATTGCCTCGTTCTTCCCGCGATCAAAGAAGAACGTCACCCTGATGTTCCACCAGGGCGCGTCGATTGCCGATGAACTGGGCCTGCTCGAGGGTGACGGCGAAGTCTCCCGGGTTGCGCGTTTCGTGGACAGCGCCGATTTCGAGGCAAAGAAGCCGGCGCTTGAGGCCGTGATCCTGGGGTGGATCAGGGAGAAGGGCTAACCGGCACGCAGGCTTTGCGGGCACTCAGGGCCGCCCGAACGCACCATCCATCAACAGGGCCACAGCGAATCCGGCATCAAGTTCGGCGGCGATCTCGACGTCGTCGGCGTACCCTGCACCGATCAGCTCCCGGCCGCTTGAACAGCCTTGCAGGGCGTCGCGGAGCCGGGGCTCGGCAGCGTTGAATACTGCCATCGAGGCCTCAGCCTCCGGCGAGAAACCTTCCCTGCCGTCTTCCGGGGTGAAGCCGCCACGGCCCGCGGCAGCGAGCCCGGCAATGAAGGCCCCGGCCCCGATCTGATCCTCCACAGCTGGCCGGAGCGGACCGCCGGGCCATCGCTCACCGGCCGCGATCACCGCGACTACGGCGTCAGGGGGCAGTTCGGACACCATCCAATCCGCGGTGGCGGCTGCGTTACGCAGTGACACTGCTGCAATGAGCGGCACTTCCCGCGCGAGTTCATGGGCAAGTGCGGAACCGTTGGGCGAGGGCAGGACCACACGACTCAAGGCCGGTGCGTCGCGAAGGCTCGACGGCGAGAGGCTCAGTCCGCCGCCACCCCTCGGACCCGCCAACAGGGCACCGTGGTGGGCTGCGAAGTCCTCCGCACCCGCATCCATCCACGGGTAAGGGAACACCATGGCGCCGCGATCGACGGCGACGCTCACGCACGTGGTGAAGGACAGTACGTCAACCACAACGGCAAGATCGGCTCCGGACGATATGGCGCGGGCGCCGTCGAGCCCCCACTCAAACCTCACCGCGAACGGAAGCTGCCGGTGCACCATCGCGGCCGTGGTCATGACAGTTCGGCCTCCAGGTTGCGTTGGGCGGCATCCAACCAGAGGCTTTTCGCGCGCTCGCTGTGAAAGAGCGGATCCAGGGCGAGTAATTGGCGGACCACCGCGGCCCGGCCGACAGCAAAGTCGGCATCGCTGACGTGGGCGTAGTCCTCGCGGACAGCCGTCAGGTAGCGCGCGTAAGCGGCGGGTTCCGCGCCGAGGATGGACAGATCGGCGTCGCACAGGAGGGCTCCGGCATGATCATCCGGCGCGGGGCTATGCGTGGAGGTCAGCCTGACGAGCCGGGCAACTTCGTCCACGACTGACTCGGGAAGGCCTGCAATGGCGAGGCGGTCCTCGGCCAACTTGGCTGATTCTTCCTCGTCCTGTCCGGCGATTCCTTCATAGACGGCGTCGTGGAACCACGCGGCAAGGGTGACCGAGCGCGCTGGAAGCGCGGGGTCGGTAAGGAGGTCCAAGGCTTCGAGTACCGCCAGCAAATGCGTGCGGCTGTGATACTTCCGGTGCTCCTCACCCCAGCGTTCCAGGAGTTCGAAACCCAGCTCCTCATGTCCCGGAAGCGTCGAATTCCAGCGCTCCAGCAGGGGCACCGTGAGGGCCTTGCTCCGCTCTCGGGCAGGGATGCGCAAGCCGCTCGCGATCAGCTTGCGCACCAAAATTCGGGCCTCAATGGGGATGGCCCCGGCGGACAGGAGATCCTGGTAGCGGCGCTCGGGGACGTCGTAGTGGTCGCCGTCGAAGGCCCGTTCGGGGATTCCCGCGGCCTTGGCAAAAGCATGCAGTTCGTCGAGCGATGTGTCCGAGACCAGATGGGAAAAGACTGTCCCGTGCGCGGGCCACAGCGGCGGATCAACGTAGACGGCCATGGCCTGCGCCCGGACGGACTACGAGTTCTTCTGGGTGGCTGCCGCAGAGAGCGAGGTCAGGCCTTTTTCGAAGTCGCCGCCCACCATCTTGTCCATGTTCATGAACAACGCGAAGATCTTGCCGATGCCTTTGTTCTCGCCCGTCATTGTCCACGTGACGCGGGTGCCGTCGCCTTCCGGGACGAAGGTGAATTCTGTGGGGTTGACGGCCTTCATTGGCTTGGTGAATTCCAGGCGGATGTCGATCTTGCCGGGCTCCTCGGAGCCGACGATTTCCATGTTGCCGGTGCCTGCCTTGTTGTTGCCGCTCCACGCATACTTTGCTCCGACGCCGGATTCGTTGCCCGAGTAGCTGCGGCTCAGCTTGGGGTCAACCGCCTCCCACGGAGACCATTTGGTCCATTCGTGGAAGTTGTTGACGAGCGGGAAGATGTCCGCGGGAGCCGCGGGGATGAGTGCATTGCGGGTGACTGTGAAGGGTGCCATGTGCATATCGTACGGCGGTTTGTAGTGATAGTGGGTCCGGGCCGAGCGCTGCGTCCCGAACGCGGCGCGTGGCCCGGACCCACGTTGTCGCGAGCGTTACATGCCCGGGATGTCGAGTTGCTCGTAGATGTGGATGGAGGCTTCCGGTGCCATGAGGAAATGGGGGTGGCCTTCGAGGAGCTTCAGGGCTCCGTCCATGTCCTCCGCTTGCAGGACGCTGTAGCCGCTTACGCCGGTCTCGGCATCGGACACTCCGGAATTCCCGACAATCTTGCCTGCGCCGAGGGGCGTACCGAGATCAACAATCCCGTCACCAGCTCGCGTGGCCCAGTCCGTCCACAGCTTCATGCCTTCCGCTGCTGCCTCGGGAGTGCTGTCAGCCATGGCCGATTCGGCCGATTGCGGTGCATTGTAGAGAACAACGAACTTCTTCATTGCGCGTCCTTTTTCTCAGCTTGCCGGGTGGGTGATCCGCCCAGTCAGAACCGATCCTAGGGCCAGGAGCCGCAAACGGCGAGGGGCTTTTCCACATAGGTAGGGTGAACTATGGACAGTAGTTTCGCCGTCGGCAAACATGGATCGGGAGGGCCGGTTTGCCAAAGTTGAGCATAGTAGACTCAACTTTGAGAAGCAGTCATCTTCCCGAAAGGAGTCTCTTCCATGGACGTCAAATTCACCACCAAGAGCCAGGAGGCTCTTTCCGCAGCGGCCATGAACGCCTCCACCGCCGGAAATCCGCAATTAGAGCCGGCCCACCTGCTCAAAGCGCTCATGGACCAGCGCGAGGGCGTCGCTGTCGCGCTTTTGCGCGCGACGGGAGCGGACCCGGACGCGGTGAGCGTGCAGGCGAGTTCTGCGATCAAGGCCCTGCCGTCGTCGTCGGGCAGTTCCGTGCAGCAAGCGCAGCTCTCCCGCCCCTCCATGCAAGCCATCCAGGCCGCTCAGCACGAGGCCGAGAAGCTCGGTGATTCCTTTGTGTCCACTGAGCACCTCCTTTTGGGACTCTCCGCCGGAAGCGACGCCGTAGGGAAACTACTGCGCGACGCCGGTGCCTCGCATGAAGCGCTCCTCGCCGCCCTGCCGGGTGTCCGCGGCGACCGGAAGGTCACATCCGCGGACCCCGAAAACACCTTCCAAGCGCTGGAGAAATACGGCACCGACCTCACTGCCGTAGCTCGCTCAGGCAAGCTGGACCCCGTGATCGGGCGGGACAGCGAAATCCGGCGGGTCGTCCAGGTCCTGAGCCGCCGCACCAAGAACAACCCTGTGCTGATCGGTGAACCCGGCGTGGGTAAGACGGCCGTGGTCGAGGGCCTCGCCCAGCGCATGGTGGCCGGGGACGTCCCGGAAAGCCTGCGCGGCAAGGCCCTGATCGCACTGGACCTCGCTTCCATGGTGGCCGGCGCCAAGTACCGCGGCGAGTTCGAGGAACGCCTCAAGGCCGTACTGGAGGAGATCAAGAACTCCAACGGTCAGATCGTCACGTTTATCGACGAAATCCACACCGTTGTGGGCGCCGGTGCCACGGGCGAAAGTGCCATGGACGCCGGCAATATGCTCAAGCCCATGTTGGCCCGCGGCGAGCTCCGGCTCATCGGCGCCACCACACTGGACGAGTATCGCGAGAACGTCGAGAAGGATCCGGCCCTGGAACGCCGATTCCAGCAGGTCTACGTCGGTGAGCCGAGCGTGGAGGACACCATCGGGATCCTCCGTGGCCTCAAAGAACGCTACGAGGCCCACCATAAGGTGGCTATCGCAGACTCTGCCCTGGTGGCCGCCGCTACGCTCTCAAACCGGTACATCTCGGGCCGTCAGTTGCCGGACAAGGCGATCGACCTCGTGGACGAGGCCGCGTCACGGTTGCGCATGGAGATCGATTCCGCTCCCGAGGAAATCGACCAGCTTCGCCGGGCCGTGGACCGCCTCACCATGGAGGAGTTGGCCCTCGCCCGCGAGACTGACGCAGCCTCGGTGGAACGCCTCGCAGCCCTCCGCGCCGACAAGGCAGACAAGAAAGAAACTCTGGCGGCATTGAACGCCCGCTGGGAATCTGAGAAGGCAGGGCTCAACCGGGTTGGTGACCTCAAAGCAAAAATCGACGAATTGCGTTCCGCCGCCGAAAAGTACCAGCGCGAAGGCGATCTTGAGGCTGCCTCGCGCATTCTGTACGGCGAGCTGCCCGCGTTGGAGCGCGAGCTCAGTGCGGCAGCCGAGGAGGAATCCGCCAGGGAGGCGCGGGGCGAAGCAAAGCCTGCGTTGATGGTTGCCGACGAAGTCACGGCGGACGATATTGCCGAAGTCATTTCCGCCTGGACCGGCATCCCCGCAGGCCGCATGCTGCAAGGCGAATCCCAGAAGCTGCTGCACATGGAAGAGGAGATCGGCAAGCGGCTGATCGGCCAATCCAAGGCCGTGGCCGCCGTTTCCGACGCCGTCCGCCGCGCCCGCGCGGGCATCAGCGATCCCAACCGCCCCACGGGTTCGTTCCTGTTCCTCGGCCCCACCGGCGTCGGGAAGACCGAACTGGCTAAGGCACTGGCCGACTTCCTGTTCGATGACGAACGCGCCATGGTGCGCATCGACATGTCCGAGTTCGGGGAGAAGCACTCCGTGGCCCGCCTGGTCGGTGCTCCTCCCGGATATGTGGGCTACGAGGAAGGCGGTCAGCTAACCGAAGCGGTCCGCCGTCGCCCGTACTCCGTGATCCTGCTCGACGAGGTGGAGAAGGCCCACCCGGAAGTCTTCGATATTCTTTTGCAAGTGCTCGACGATGGCCGCCTCACCGACGGCCAAGGCCGCACTGTGGACTTCCGGAACACCATCCTGGTGCTGACCTCAAACCATGGCAGCCAGTTCCTCGTGGATCCAACCCTGGACGCCTCGTCGAAGCGAAATGCGGTCATGGCCGTGGTCAACGCTTCGTTCAAGCCGGAGTTCCTCAACCGGCTCGATGAGATCGTCCTGTTTGATGCCCTCAGCGTTGACGAACTCGCCAGGATCGTCGAGTTGCACGTGGACGAGCTGACCAAGAGACTTCACGACCGTCGGCTGATCCTCGAGGTCACAGACGGCGCCCGCGCCTGGCTCGCGATGTCGGGTTACGATCCCGCCTACGGCGCGCGTCCGTTGCGCAGGCTGGTTCAACGCGAAATCGGCGACCGCCTTGCCAAGGAGATCCTCGCCGGAGAGATCGTGGATGGCGACACCGTACTGGTGGACACAGCGGCCGACGTCGACGAACTCACCATCGAAGGGCTCGAGGCTTTGTCGGGTCCCGACGGCGGAGCTCCGGCGGGTAGTGGCCTGACGGTGAGGCGGAAGGACTAGCCGGGCTACTTCTGAAGTACGGATTCCTTGAGCGTGTTGCCCGAGTCCACCACAATGAAGCAGTCCACGCGGCGGTCGCCTTTGTCCCAGCTGGTGGAGCTTGGGTAGACGTTTTGTTGGAGAAGCACGTACTTGCTGGATGCTTCGTTGAGCATCATCGTCCGGCAGATTTCGCGGCCTTTGTCCCGCAGCGCGGTGGTGCCGGGAAAAGAGTCCTCGGCCTTGTAGCGGAAAATGGCGCCGAGCTGGGCGGAATGGTCGGTGTTGCATTCCACGACCCTCGCCTTGCTTGCGTTGGAGTCGAAGTCTGCGAAGCAATCGCCCAACTGGTAGTCCTTGGCCTCCACGTCCGCCGGAAGGGGCCCGCGGCTGGTGGACGTGGCCGGTTCGGGAGTGACATCGGCCACCGGATGGTTGGCCAAGGCTCCAACGAGGACCCAGATCACTACGCCGATGAGGACCAGCACGCCCAGCACGATGCCGCCAAGAATGAGCCGTTGCCGCGTCATGGCATCCAGGGAGGTCCGCGGCGGGGACTCTTTTTCGGCCGGACCGGTGAACTCCGGCTCATAGTGGGCAGGCGCGGCATTCTCCGGATCAATGCCCGAAATCCCCGGTTCCTCGGGCCCTGAACCCGGGTCTATCGGCGACTCATCGTCCCTTGTACCGTTGTTGTCCGGGAAGGTGTTGTCCTGGCCCATGTCTGGTTTTGCGCCTCTCCTGCGTGTGGCCCGATATTAGGGCGACTCTACCCAAGTTTTTCATGCCGATGAATGTTGAGGCTGCCGGGTGGGACTGTGACGCTGCTTTCGTGAAGGTCGTGGCAAGCAGTTGCTCCAGAAAGCATGTAATCTAGACATACGACAAATTGACCAAACATTCCGGGGCCTCACCGATCGCCAAGGTGACCACCTCCGGTCCAAGTACAAAAGGGGGTCACGCCATGGGGCGCGGCCGTCAAAAGGCAAAAGCTACCAAGCAGGCTCGGGACATTAAGTACTACTCCCCGAACACTGACTATTCGGCCCTTCAGCGCGAGCTGACGGGTCCATCAAGTCGTGCGACGAGCCGATTCGCGGATGATCCGCCGGAGCCGGACTACTCGGCTTACGAGGACAAGTACGCACAGGACTTGGAAGACGATGACGACGAGGTAGATACCCGCCGCATCGGATAGCTGTCGCGACCATCAGGTGCCTTTCGGCATCGAGTTGCGTACCGCCGTCGTACACTAGGTCATTTGGCATCCCTGGATGCCACGCAAACGATTGAGCCCGTGGGGCCCGCCATGATTGGCGTGCCCCACGGGCTTTTTTCGTTCCCTTCTCGACGAGGCGTGTCCGCCGCGCTGTAGTCGTTGGTAGTGCGCTCTCGAAAGCCGTTGACAGAATGCGTTAGTGACGGCTAACGTATTAATCATGCTCGACCCACTGGAAGTCGCCGCGGAGCCGAACAGGCGGCGCCTGCTGCAAATGCTTGCGGCGGGTGAGCGCACCGTGACGGAGCTGGCTGGCGAATTCACGGTGAGCAGATCCGCCGTTTCGCAGCACTTGTTGCTGCTGGAGCAGGTAGGTCTCGTTGCGGCCCGCAAAGACGGACGCAACCGCTTCTATCGTTTGGACAACGCTGGCATGAGAGAACTCCGGATGCTTTTTGAGCAGTTCTGGACCACGGAGCTGGACATGCTCCTTGCTGACGCACAAAACTTCACCACCGACCGCCTTCCCACAACAGAGGAATCATCATGATTTACGACAAGACCGTTCTTCTTCCCCTCAACGTCGACCAGGCGTTCGAACTCATCACCCAGCCCGCACGCCTCCGCCGTTGGCAGACCGTCGCAGCCCGCGTCGACCTGCAGGTAGGCGGCGAGTACCGCTGGACCATCACCCCGGGCCACCACGCAGCCGGAACGTTCACCGAAATCGAGCCGGGCAAGCGCGTCGTCTTCACCTGGGGCTGGGAGCAGCCTGAGGCCCCGGCAGACAACGTCTCCACCGTGGCCATCACCCTTGAGCCGGCCGACGGCGGGACCACGGTGCGCTTGGTGCACGAAGGGCTTCCGACGCCGGAAGCCGTCGCATCCCACTCCGAGGGCTGGAACCACTACCTCGACCGTCTCCTTGCCGCGGCATCCACGGGCGACGCCGGTGCGGACGAATGGGCAGCTGCCCCTGCCGATCTCAACGAGCTCACCTCTGCGGACGCCACGCTTGCCATAGTGCAGCGCGTGCTGGCGCACGTCACCGAAGCAGACGCACAGACCCCCACCCCGTGCGCCGATTTCAATGTGGCGCAGCTTCTTGACCACCTCGCCGGCTCGATTTCCGGCATCGCCAAGGCCCTGGGTGCCGAGGTAGCTGACGACGCCGGAAAGTCGCCTGAGGTGCGCATCGCAGATCTCGCGCAGCCCACACTGGAAGCCTTCTACCGCCGCGGGCTCGAGGGCACCATCGACATGGGCTTCGCCGAACTGCCTGCCCCGATGGTTGCTTCCATCCTCAACCTCGAGTTCCTGGTCCACGCCTGGGACTTCTCCAAGGCCCTGGGCCTTGAGGTGTCGGTGGCAGATGAGCTCACAGATTACGTCGAGGTTCTCGCGCAGAACACCATCAGCGAGCAGGTCCGCGCAAGCGGCAGCTTCGCCCCGGCGCAGGAAGTCGCAGAGACGGCGTCCAGCCTGGACCGCTTGGTCGCGTTCACGGGCCGGGCAGTTCACGCATAGAGGACTACGAGGGGCTCCAAGCGGGTCCGCCCGCGCTGGCTGTTGTCAGTGTCAGACCCCCGTACTACTTTGAACGTGGTATCCGCTGGCGTATGCCGGCATCTTCAACGAAGGGATAGCAATGCCGCAGGTTGATAGCTACAAGCAGGGAACTCCGTGTTGGGTGGACCTGTCGTCGTCGGACATTGAGGCTTCCAAGGCCTTCTATGGTGATCTGTTCGGCTGGGAATTGGACGCGATGGATGCCGGTAACGGCATGACCTACTACATGGCCAAGCTGCAGGACCGCTACGTCGCGGGCATGATGCAGCAAATGCCGGACATGGCAGCGGCCGGTGTGCCGTCCTACTGGGCGAACTACCTTGCCGTCGATTCGGTCGACGAGGCAGCTGAACGCGCGACGGCGGCCGGTGGCAACATCTTGTTCCCGCCGGACAGCGTCCCCAACGGAAGCGGCCGCATGTTCTTCGCCGCCGATCCCACCGGCGCGCAGATTGGTTTCTGGGAAGCCGGAAACCACCACGGTGCCGGGTTGGTCAACGAGCCCGGCACTGTGGTCTGGAGCGAACTGCAGACGAACGACGTCATCAAGGCCGTGGCGTTCTATGAGGCCGTGACGGGATGCTCCAGCGAGACGGCCGCGGCCGGCGATCTGCAGGAGTACACGCAGCTCGTAGTAGATGGAAAGTCCGTGGCCGGAGCCATGAAGCAGCCCATGGAAGGTGTGCCGCCGTTCTGGATGACGTACTTCAATGTGGCCGACGTCAATGAATCCGTGGCGAAGGCCGTGGAGCTCGGAGCCCAGGTCTTCGCTCCTGCCTTCGACGTTCCCGGCATCGGCCGCATGGCAGTTCTCGGTGATCCCGCCGGAGCGGCCTTCAGCGTGATGGCTGGCGAAAGCAACTAGGCCTTAAACAACTAGGCCTTAAACAAACGAGTGCCCACCCAACGGCCAGAACGGCCGGTGGGTGGGCACTCGTTTGCGTTAAGAACCCTTAGGCGTAAGCGTTGACCAGGCGCACCGCGCCGCCGTCGACGCCCTTGGCACCCTGGACATAGTCCGGGCCGCTCTTGTCCACGGATGCGGAATCCGCGGCAACAGTACCCATGACCCACGACGGCAGGCCGCGCTCATTGAGGCGGGAAACAGCGGCGTCCGCGATCTCCGGGGACACAATGGCCACCATCCCGACGCCCAGGTTGAGTGTGCGCTCGAGATCGGCCAGGGGCACATTGCCGAGCTCGGACACCAGCTTGAAGATGGCCGGCAATTCCCATGTGGCGCGGTCAACCGTGGCCACCAGGCCCTGCGGCAGGACACGGGCCAAGTTGGCTGCCAAACCGCCGCCGGTAACGTGGCTGAAGCCATGGACGGCACCAGCCGCGGTGCCGAGGCCGGAAACCGGGAAGGCGCGGGCGAGGTCCAGGCAATCGGCGGCGTAGACGCGGGTCGGTTCCAGGAGCTCTTCACCCAAGGTGCGGCCGAGTTCGGAGACCTGGCGGTCCAGGGCCCAACCAGCGTGGTTGATCACGCGGCGGACCAGGGAGTACCCGTTGGAGTGAAGGCCGGAAGACGCCATGCCGATCACGACGTCGCCGGCGCGGACGCGGTCCGGGCCAAGCAGGGCGTCGGCTTCGACAACACCGGTAGCTGCACCGGCGACGTCGTACTCGTTCTCACCCAGCAGGCCAGGGTGCTCGGCGGTCTCGCCGCCCACCAGGGCGGTTCCCGCAACCGAACAGGCAGCGGCAATGCCGCGAACGATGTCCGCGATGCGCTCGGGGACAACCTTGCCGCAAGCGATGTAGTCGGTCATGAAGAGCGGCTCGGCACCCACCACCACGATGTCGTCCACTACCATGCCGACCAAGTCGAAGCCGATGGTGTCGTGGATGTCCATGGCCTGCGCGATAGCCACCTTGGTGCCGACGCCGTCAGTGGACGTGGCCAGCAGGGGCCTCTTGTACGTGAGCAGCTTGGAGACGTCGTACAGGCCGGCGAAACCGCCGACGCCGCCGAGCACTGAGCTGTTGTGGGTCGCCTTGACGGCGTCCTTCATGAGTTCGACGGCGCGGTCTCCCGCTTCGACGTCGACGCCCGCGGACGCGTAGGTGATGCCGGTTGTGTTCTCAGCGGCGGAGGATGCGGAGGTCATACAGACTCTTTCTTATCGGCGTCGGTCAGCAGGTTCTCAAACTCGGCGTCGGGTCCGGGATCGCAGCCCGTGGCGCCGGGCTTGTTAGCCGGGTCGTCCAAGTCTGCGTTGTCGGCTCCGCCAGAAATGCCCGACGTCGGCAGCCCGCCGAGGTCGGTGCGCTCCAGCAGGTTCTTGCCCAGTTTGTCCGAGCCCGGAAGCTCGATGGGGTACTGGCCAGTGAAGCACGCGGTACAGAGGCGTTCGCGGGGCTGCTGGGTGGCGCCGATCATGCCGTCTTCGGAAATGTAGGCGAGGGAATCCGCGCCGATGGCCTGGGAAATTTCCTCGATGGTGGCACCGTTGGCGATCAGTTCCGCGCGGGATGCGAAATCGATGCCGTAGAAGCAGGGCCACTGGACCGGCGGGGAGGAGATCTTGATGTGGACGGCCGCGGCGCCGGCTTCGCGGAGCATCCGGACGATGGCGCGCTGGGTGTTGCCGCGGACGATCGAGTCGTCCACTACCACCACGCGCTTGCCGCGGATCACCGATTCGAGGGCGTTGAGCTTGAGCCGGATCCCGAGCTGCCGCAGAGTCTGTGAGGGCTGGATGAACGTACGGCCCACGTAGGAGTTCTTCACGAAGCCATGGGCGAACGGGATACCGGATTCCTCGGCGTAGCCGACCGCGGCGGGGGTGCCGGATTCGGGGACCGGGATGACGATGTCCGCTACCTGGGTGTTTTCACGGGCCAGCTGGCGGCCCATCTCCACGCGGGACTCGTACACGGAGCGCCCGGCAATCGAAGCGTCGGGGCGCGCAAGGTAGACGTACTCGAAAACGCAACCGGCCGGCGTCGCGTCCGCGAAGCGCTGGGAACGGACGCCGTTCTCGTCAATGGCGATGAACTCGCCGGGCTCGATCTCGCGAATGAAGCTCGCGCCGACGGTTGCCAACGCGGACTGCTCCGAGGCGACAACCCAGCCGCGCTCAAGGCGGCCAAGGCACAAGGGGCGGATGCCGTAGGTGTCGCGGGCTGCGTAGAGGGTGCCTTCGTCCATGAAGACGAAACAGAAACCGCCGCGGATCTTGGGCAACAGCTCAAGGGCGGTCTGTTCGAGGGTCTTGCCTTCTTCGCCTTCGAGGAGGGCGGTGACCAAGGCGGTGTCCGAGGTATTGCCCTGCTTCATTTCGCCGGTCAACTGGCCGCCGTTGAGCTCGAGGATCCTTTCCCTGAGTTCGGCAGTGTTAGTCAGGTTGCCGTTGTGGGCGAGGGCCACGGTTCCGGTGGCCGTTGCGCCGAGGGTGGGCTGTGCGTTGGCCCAGTGGCTCGCTCCGGTGGTGGAGTAACGGCAGTGGCCGACGGCGAGGTGCCCGGTGAGGGTGTTCAGCGTCGTCTCGTCGAAGACCTGGGACACGAGGCCCATGTCCTTGTAGACATTGATGCGCTTGCCGTCACTGGTAGCAATACCAGCCGATTCTTGTCCGCGGTGCTGCAGCGCATACAGCCCGTAATAGGTGAGTTTTGCTACTTCTTCGCCCGGCGCCCAGACCCCGAAGACGCCACAAGCGTCCTGAGGTCCTTTTTCGTCGGGGAGAAGATCATGAGAAAGTTTTCCGTCGCCACGTGCCACTGGTCAATTGTCGCATGATGTTGGCGTGGTATTTTCCCGCACGCGTCTTTGTGACCCGGATCCTATGCTCCGGCGTCGTCCTCGTTTGAGTCCGGCAAGGACTCGACGACGGCGCGCTGGGAACGCCGCACGCTGACCTTGTCCAGGACAAGCGCGGCGACGGCGCCGAGCAGTACGCCCCCGGCAGCGAAGGCCACGAGGAAGAAGCCGAAGACTGCGCTGCGGTCGAAGCTGGGGTCGCCCGGGAGTCCGTAAGCCACGAAAGCGGCGGCGATGATCCCGACTACCCCGCCAAGTGCCAGGAACGGAATGAACTTGGGTGCACGGCGGACCGTGACCCCGCGGCGTTCGGGGCCGCCGTCGTGCCCGGTGCCATTCTGTGCCGTGCCGTTCTTTGGCGTGCCGTCAGCGTTCGAGTCGTCGGAAATCATGCCTTCCAGCCTACCGTTTCGGGCAGGCCGGTTTATGGTTTGAAGTCAGACCATTGACATATCGCTGTGAAGTGGGTCACTATCGATGCGAGCGGTGTCGGCCCGTTCCCCCCTCCGTTTAGAAAGAGAATAATCATGAGTGATCGTTCTACGGCAGCGAAGGTGCAGGCTGTGCAAGACGCAGATGCTGCGGCCCTCGCCGAGCTTGGCTACAAGCAAGAGCTACATCGCGGCATGTCCGGCTTCTCCAACTTCGCAGTCTCGTTTTCCATCATTTCGATTCTCGCTGGCTGCATCACCTCCTTCAGCATTGCGCTCAAATCCGGTGGCCCGGCTGCCATCAACGTGGGTTGGCCGCTGGTTGGCGTCTTGGTCCTGTGCGTGGCACTTTCCATGGCCGAGGTCTGTTCGCGATACCCCACGGCCGGTGGCCTCTATTTCTGGGCCGGGAGGCTCGCCAAGCGGAACAAGCGGGCCTGGGCCTGGTACGTCGGCTGGTTCAATTTCCTCGGCGAGGTGGCGGTCACAGCCGCAATCGACTTCGGCTGCGCCACAACAATGATGGCTTTCGCGGCACTGACATTCGGCGTCGAGCCCACCGCCGGCGGTACCTTCGCACTGTTCGTCGTCCTGATGATCATCCACGCCCTGCTCAACAGTTTCGGCGTCAAGATTGTCAGTTTCCTGTCCAATGTCTCTGCTTGGTGGCACATTGTTGGTGTGGCAATTATCGTGGCGGCGCTGTGGATCATGCCCACGAGCCACCAGTCCTTCGACTGGACTATGACGGCGTGGCATAACGAGACCGGCTTCACCTTCGGGCCCTATGTCTTCCTCATGGGCCTGCTCATGTCGCAGTACACCTACACTGGCTACGATGCTTCGGCCCACGTTGCCGAGGAGACCAAAAACGCCGCCATCGCAGCCCCGAAGGGGATTGTCATGAGCGTGGTCATCTCCATTATTGGTGGGTGGATTCTGCTCTACTCGCTGGTCGCCGCGATCCCTGACGGCTCGGAGGACGGGCTAACCACCCTTGGCGCTACCGCAACTGGCTTGCCGCCAGCGCAGATTTTCCTCGATGCGCTGGGCAATCCCGGCGTAGCGAAGTTCTTGCTCGCCATCGTGGTGGGCGCGCAGTTCTTCTGCGGGATGGCGTCAGTGACTGCCAACTCGCGCATGACCTACGCGTTCTCCCGAGACAACGCCCTGCCGGGGTCCCGCATCTGGGCCAAGGTCAACGCCCGGAGCGGCACCCCCACAAATTCGATCTGGCTCTGCGTTGGCTGCGCCATTGTGCTCGCCTCGCCTGCCCTGTTCAACACGACCGCCTATTTTGCCGTGACGAGCGTCGCCGTCATTGGCCTCTACATCGCGTACATCACCCCGGTGTTGCTCCGCAGGCTCAACAAGAACTTCACCCCCGGCCCGTGGCACCTGGGCAAGTGGAGTCCCGTCATCAACTGGATCGCGATCGTGTGGGTTGCGATCATCGTGATTCTCTTCGTTCTTCCGCCGGTCGCAGACATCACCATCGACACCTTCAACTACGCGCCAATAGCCGTCGCGGTGGTCTTCCTCCTTGCCACCGTGCTTTGGTACACCACGGGGCGCAGGACGTTCATGACGAGCGCCGAGCAGGAACACCTGACGATCGACGCCGATAAGCTGCTCAACTAGCAACACTCGCGGGCCGCCGGCGGTTCTCCGCCGGTGGCCTCCCACAAGGAAGGCCACCATGTTGTTCGCCGAACCGATTGAATCCCCCCTGCTGGAGACGGTCTTGCTTCCCGTGCGCGGACACATGGCCTTCGAATCGTGTGTGGAGCACTTGGGGTCCGCCATTCAGCTGGGCATCTTCAAAACGGGCGAGCGGCTACCACCGGAGCGCGACCTGGCCGAGCGTATGCAGGTCTCCCGGGCGACGTTGCGGGAAGCGATCAGCGCATTGCGCGCCGCCGGCTTCGTCACGACCGTCCGCGGAAGGGGTGGCGGAACCATCGTCGAACCGGTTGGCAACGCCCGCCCGCCGGAGCGTCTTGGCAACAAGGACCGGCAGGAGGAGATCAGCGACATCCTCATCTTCCGTTCGGTGATTGAACCCGGGGCCTGCCAGCGGGCGGCCTCGATGCGGCTCAGCGAGGATCAGCGACGGCTTCTGACTGACTCGTTGGCCGAGGTCGAAAACGCGGGTTCACCGGTGGAATACAGGCAAGCAGATGCCCGCCTTCACCTGGCTTTTTCTGCCGTTGCGGGCTCGTCCGAACTCAACAAGGCCAGCACCACCATCCAGACAAAGATCCACGAATTCCTGGCGGAAATCCCCTTTCTGCAGCGGAACATCGAACATTCAAACCAAGAACATCGATTGATAGTGCAGGCCATCCTCGACGGCGAGCCTGCAGCGGCCCGAAGCGTCATGGAATTGCATTGCGAATCCACTGCCGCACTACTCAAGGGACTACTGAAATGAGCAGCACCATGAACGACATTTCGAACACTGTGGGTACCACCGTTCACCCGCGCAATGACCGCATGCTCACCGTTGAGCAACTCAAAGCGCAGATTGGCGAAGGCCTCATAGACACCGTGATTCTCGGCTTCACCGACATGCAGGGCAGGCTGCAGGGCAAGCTCCTTCATGCGCAATTCTTCCTGGATTCCGTCCTGGAGCACGGCACCGAAGGCTGTAACTACCTCCTCGCGGTTGATACCGAAATGAACACCGTCGATGGCTATGACATTTCCTCGTGGGACAAAGGCTATGGCGACATGGTCTTCGACATGGATTTGGACACCATCCGCATCCTTCCCTACCGCGAGGGAAGCGCGTTGATCCAATGCGATTTATCCACGACCGACGGCACCCCGGTCTCGGTTTCACCGCGCGCCATGCTCAAGCGCCAGGCGGCCAAAGCGGCCGAGCACGGATGGAAGGCGCTTGCCGGAACCGAGCTTGAGTTTGTGGTCTACAACGACTCCTACGAGCAGGCATGGGACCTGGATTACAAACACCTCACTCCTGCCAATCAATACAACGTGGACTACTCGCTCCTGGGATCCGGCCGGGTGGAACCACTCCTTCGCCGGATCCGGAACGAGATGTACGCAGCCGGAATGACCGTGGAATCCGCCAAAGGCGAATGCAACTTCGGCCAACACGAGATCGCGTTCAAGTTCGACGAAGTGGTGACCACCGCGGACAACCATTCCGTCTACAAGACCGCCGCCAAGGACATCGCCCACGACATGGGCCAATCCATTACTTTCATGGCCAAGCCCAACGAGCGCGAGGGCAATTCCTGCCACATCCACCTGTCCCTCCGTGGACTGGATGACGAGCTGGTCTTCTGGGACAAGGCCTCCGGAGCCCGAACCAAAACCTACGATCACTTCATCGCTGGAGTGCTTGCCACGATGCGGGAATTCACGCTCTTTTACGCCCCAAACATCAACTCCTACAAGCGGTTCGTCAAAGGATCCTTCGCTCCGACGGCGGTAGCCTGGGGCCTCGACAACCGCACGTGCTCGGTACGCCTGGTGGGGCATGGTCAAAGCGCACGGCTGGAAAACCGGCTGCCCGGTGGCGATGTCAACCCGTATTTGGCTCTGTCGGCCATGCTTGCCGGCGGGCTTTACGGAATCGAAAATGAGCTCGAACTCGAACCGGCAACCATTGGGAGTGCGTACGCTTCGGGTGCTCCCACCGTGCCGACGACTTTGCGGGAGGCCCGGGAACTGTTCGCCAGCTCGGTGATCGCCAAGGAAGTCTTCGGTGAGGAAGTGGTGCGGCACTACGTGAACTACGCCGACGTCGAACTGGCAGCTTTTGAGTCCGCCATCACGGACTGGGAGCTCCGCCGCGGCTTTGAAAGGCTGTAGGCAATGACTCAGAACCAGACGCCCGGCCCTGCACTCGATTCAAACCGGCCTCCTCGCATCGCCCTCACCACCTACCTTCAAAACGCGAAATGGGGGGTTTGGGACGCAACAGCGGCAGTTCTGCCGGGTACATATTTGGAAGCCGTCGTAGCGGCCGGCGGCACACCTCTCCTGCTGCCGCCTATCGGCACCGATACTTCCGTACTTGACCTGGTGGATGGCCTCATTGTGGTGGGAGGGGCCGACGTCGATCCCGGAAACTACGACGCCGAGCCTCACCCAAGCACTCGCAGCCAGCCCGAGCGTGACGAACACGACATCGCGCTGACGCTGGCCGCTTTGGAGAAGGGCATTCCTCTTTTCGCGATCTGCCGCGGTGCGCAAATCCTGAACGTGGCCTTGGGCGGAAACCTCATCCAGCATGTGCCGGACGTGCTGCCCGAGGCGAACTACCAACCCGCCCCTGGAGTCCATGGCGAGGTTGAGTTCGGTACTCGGCCGGGGAGCATCATCGCGGAGCTACTGGGCGAGCGGGCATCGGCGCCCGTCTACCACCACCAAATTCTGGACCGGGTGGCAGACGGACTTTGCGTCACGGCCTATGCAACAGACGGCACGATTGAGGCTGTCGAATCGACCCAGGGAAGCTGGGCGCTTGGCGTTCAGTTTCACCCGGAACATAACCCCTCCGATCTGCGCCTCTTTGAAGGGTTCATCGAGTCGGCCAGGCGCTACCGGGACGGCGAACCCTACGCTGACCGCCTCGACTCATCGACGCAGTTCAAACCAACAGAAAAGAGCCGGGCGTGAGTGCCACAACTTTTGACATCATCAATCCGGCCAACGAAGAATTCCTTCAAACCGTTGAGCTCACATCCCTCGCGGAGACTGACGCCCTGATTGCTCGCGCGGCGGCCGCCTTTGAGTCCTGGCGGAAAGTGTCGCCGTCGGACCGGGCACTGCTCTTGCGCCGGTTCGCGGCCGCCGTCGACGCCGATCTGGAGAACCTCGCACAACTGGAGGTCCGTAACGCGGGACATACTATTGGCAACGCCCGCTGGGAAGCGGGCAATGCGCGCGACGTCATCAGCTACTACTCGGCGGCTCCTGAGCGGCATTTTGGGCGGCAGATCCCCGTTGCCGGAGGCCTCGATGTGACGTTCCACGAGCCGCTGGGCGTCGTAGGCATTATCGTTCCCTGGAACTTTCCCATGCCGATCGCGGCGTGGGGCTTCGCGCCGGCACTCGCGGCAGGCAACACGGTGGTACTCAAACCAGCAGAACTTACGCCGCTGACGGCAATCAGGCTGGGTGAGCTGGCGCGCGAGGCTGGACTGCCCGACGGCGTGCTGACCATCATCCCGGGAAAGGGGTCCGTGGTGGGCGCGCGCTTCGTGACCCACCCCGCGGTGCGAAAGGTCGTCTTTACCGGGTCCACCGGGGTTGGCAAGCAGATCATGGCCGGTTGTGCCGACCAAGTGAAGCGAGTGACCCTCGAGTTGGGTGGCAAGAGCGCGAACATCGTATTCGCCGACGCCGACCTTCCGGCCGCAGCAGCCGCAGCTCCCGGAGGTGCGTTCGACAACGCCGGCCAGGACTGCTGCGCCAGGTCGCGGATCCTGGTGGAAAAGTCTGCCTACGATGCCTTTCTTGAACTCTTGGAACCCGCCGTTCGGGCTGTCAAAGTTGGCGACCCGTCGGATGAAAGCACCGTCATGGGGCCCTTGATTTCCGCCCGGCAGCGGGAAACCGTCGCGGGGTTTGTGCCTTCGGGGGCACCCATAGCTTTCCAGGGCGAGGTTCCCGAAGGGCCCGGTTTCTGGTTCCCGCCCACCGTTCTGGCTCCCGATTCGTTTGACGATCCGGCGGTGCGTGAGGAAATCTTCGGACCTGTCGTCGTCGTCTTACCCTTCAACGATGAGGCGGACGCCGTAAGGATCGCCAATGACACCGAATACGGCCTCTCCGGATCCATCTGGACGCAAGACATCGGCCGGGCCTTGCGCGTGGCACGCGGAGTGGATGCCGGAAACCTCTCGGTGAACTCCCACTCTTCAGTCCGGTATTCGACGCCGTTCGGCGGCTTTAAGCAGTCGGGCCTGGGCCGCGAACTTGGTCCCGACGCGCTCGATTCCTTCAGCGAAGTAAAGAACGTTTTCATCGCACACTGACCCCGCCAACTTTGGAAGCCACATCATTCAAGGAGAGATCACCATGACCGAATTCATTTCAAACCGACTCAAGGACCGCACCGCCGTCATCACCGGCGGCGGGAGCGGGATCGGCTTGGCCACGGCAAAGCGTTTCGCCTCGGAGGGTGCCAATGTGGTCATCGCCGATATCGATCCGGCGGCTGGAGAAGCAGCCGCGGCCGCCGTCGATGGCATCTTCGTGAAGGTCAATGTCACGGACGAGCAGGAAGTGATCGACCTCTTCGCCGCCGCCAAGAGCCACTACGGCAGCGTGGATATCGCGTTCAACAATGCGGGCATTTCGCCGCCGGACGATGCTTCCATCCTTGACACCGGAATCGACGCCTGGCGCCGGGTCCAGGAGGTCAACCTGACCAGCGTCTATTACTGCTGCAAATACGCGCTGCCGTACATGTTGGAGCAGGGCAAGGGCTCGATCATCAACACCGCGTCCTTTGTGGCCGTGATGGGTGCGGCCACTTCGCAGATCTCCTACAGCGCTTCCAAGGGCGGAGTGCTGGCCATGACCCGTGAGCTGGGCGTCGAATTCGCGCGTAAGGGCGTGCGAATCAACGCACTGTGCCCAGGACCGGTCAACACTCCGTTGCTGAAGGAACTTTTCGCCTCCGATCCCGAGCGGGCCGCGCGGCGATTGGTCCACGTGCCTCTGGGCCGTTTCGCAGAGCCCGAGGAACTGGCCGCCGCGGTCGCCTTCCTGGCGAGCGACGACGCCTCGTTCATTACCGCATCGACCTTCATGGTTGACGGCGGAATCTCCGGAGCTTACGTCACCCCGATCGATTAACGGGGAGGTCTTTCCGCCTACATCGATTGCTCCGTCACGGTCCTTTTGGGACCCCAAAACGACTGTGACGGAGCAATCGACGGGAAGAACTAACTCCCCCGGTATGTGGAGAACGCGAACGGGCTGAGCAAGAGCGGCACGTGGTAGTGCTCGCCGGCGTCGGACACCGTGAAGCTCAAGTCCACTTCCGGGAAAAAGGTGTCCACACCCTGTGCCTTGTAATACGGACCGGTCGCAAAGTTCAACCGGTAGCTGCCGCCGTCGACCCTTTCGGGGCCCAGATCCTTGATCCGGCCATCCGCATCGGTGGTGCCACTAGCTACGTGCCTCCAGTTGTCGCCGTCGCGCACTGAAAGAACGACGGCGACGCCCGCCGCCGGGCGGCCGGAGCCGGTGTCCAGGATGTGGGTGGTTATCTGGGAAACGCTCATTTGTTGGGCACTCCTTCGCTGATCGCGCTGGACTCATTGATCACGCCGGCAATCCGCAGCAACGCGATTTCGCGCAACTGTCCGGCCACGATGACGTCCTCTTCTTCCGCGGTGTGGGTCAACCGTTCCTGGAGGGACGCCAGGATTTCATTGGCTGTCCGGCCCGCGGCGCGGATGAGGAAGACGCGGCCGAACTTTGCCTCGTACTCGCGGTTGCCTTCGGCCAAAGCGGTGACGACGCCGTCGTCGCCCGGGTCGACGCCGGCCTGTTCGGAGCGGGACATCGCGGCTTCGGTGGTCTGGGCCTTGGGCCGTTCGCCGATCCGAGGGTGGTGGGCCATGGCGGCGGCCACTTCGTTCGACGTGAACGGCTCGGCAGTTTCCCGGGCGAAGTGGAGCAGGGAGTCCAGGCTGCTGAAAGGGCGCGCATCGGCGATGTACTCCACCCAACGCTGGATGTCGAGGCATGGGCGGAGGACGCTGATGGCGTCCGCACGGTCCACGCTGTTGAATACTTCAAGCTGCATGCTTGTTCATTCCTCGTGCGAGTGCTGGCATCCATGGTGTTGGCTATGCGGAACTCCGGCGATTCCTGCCGGATGAGCCTGCACGCCTCCGCGCCTCAGACCTTCCACATCATGGAACTGTTATTTCAGCATACGTAATAGTGAATCCAAAGACCGCCGTGGTGTCAAGAGAATACCGCAGGTACCCCCCTCCGGCCCTCAGACGCTCGCTCACCTTTGGGGGCGTTTCCCGAAACGCTCGCTCACCTCTGCTGTCTGGTGGACAATGTCAGCAACGAGCCAAAGGAGTTCCGCTATGCCCGAGGTCCTGCCTTCCCGGTTTCTCTTCGGACCGGGCCCCAGCAATTGCTATCCGGAAGTCACTGCCGCATTGGCCTATCCGGTGATCGGGCATCTGGACCCCGTGTTCATCGAACGCCTTGATCGGACATGCGCGGGGCTTCGGACGGTGTGGGGAACCCGGAATGCCCGCACCTTGCCGTTGAGTGCCACTGGTTCTGGCGGCATGGAGGCTGCCTTCGTTAATGCAGTGTCCGACGGCGACGTGGCGGTGATTGCCGTCAACGGGCTTTTCGGGGAGCGCATGTGCGAGGTCGCCCGGCGCTGCGGTGCCACGGTGGTGCGCGTCGACCACGAATGGGGCCAGCCCGTGGATGCCGAGCGGGTCCTTGCCGCGCACCCCCATCCAAAGGTGATAGCCGCAGTCCATGCCGAGACCTCCACAGGTGTCCTGTCCGACGTCGCGCCCCTCGGCGCCGGTAAAGGCGATGCTCTTCTCATCGTGGACGCGGTGACGTCCATCGGCGGGCTGGAGTTATTGGCTGACGAATGGGGGATCGACATCGGTTACGCCGGCACGCAGAAGTGCCTCGGAGTGCCCCCTGGTTTGTCCCCTTTCACAGTGTCCGAGCGTGCGTTCGATCGGCGAATCAAGGAGCCGCGTTCTTGGTATCTAGATATTGGCCTTCTTGGCGGGTATGTCGGAGCGGCGAGCGGCAGCCGGACCTACCACCACACTGCGCCGGTGACCATGATCGCCGGGCTCGAGGCTGGACTGGATCGCATCCTCACCGAGGGGCTCGCGGCCGTTCAGGCGCGGCACCGTGCAGCCGGAGCCGAGTTGAGGGACGGTCTTGAAGCGATGGGGCTTGAGCTGTTTGCCGCCGAGGGCTCGCGATTGCCGAGCCTCACCACGGTCAAAGTGCCCGACGGCGTGGACTCGGCCGCCGTCCGCGCTTACCTTCTGGAGAACTTCAGTATGGAGATAGGTTCCGGCGCGGGTGCGTTTACGTCCACCGTCTGGCGGATCGGCATGATGGGTCCGAATGCAAACAGGGCATCGGTGAAACTGGTCCTTGGCGCGTTGGAAGAAGCGATCGCGAAGGCCTGACGCTCGATCACATATCGGCGCCAATCCCCGGACGCTCGATCACATATGACGGTCAGTTCCAGAACGCTCGCTCACTTCTGGGCAGAAGGTTCGGAATCCTCCTGCAGATCATCTGCAGGAAGATTCTCCATTTTGGCGTCAAATGTGGGTGAGGGTCGGTCCGGAAGGCCGTATATGTGGGTGAGGGTTGGCTCGGAAGGCCGTATATGTGAGGGAGGGTTGAGGGAGGGGTCGGGGGGGCGGGGAAACGGGGGGGCTAGTGCCCGTTGGCTTGGGCCTTCGTCGCCAGCATCTTGTCGAGGGGCTTGGCGTATCGCTCCTGCACGATCTTCAGGTGCAGCCAGCACTCAACGCTTGCCACGGATTCCATGGCCCGCGCCTTGTCCAGGACCTCGTACATTTCATCCAGGGAGCTGACGCCCACGGTGGCCACGAGGTCGTGCCGGCCAAGGCAGCTGGCGATGAACTCCACGCCGGGCGTCGCCGCGAAGAAGTCGATCGCTTCCTCGGTTCCGGCCGCCGTCGAGATCCCGAAGCCAAAGGCCATGGAGCGGGAGGAGCCAGAGCGGCTCCGGATGGGCCCGATCTGCATGACACGGGCTTCGAGCAGGCGAAGGACCCGGATCCTGGCGGCGCTGGCCGAGAGTCCGATCCGTTCACCGAGGGCTTCGAAACCGAGGCGGCCGTCCACTTGAAGCTCGCTCATGATGAGAAGGTCCGTCTGGTCCAGTTCAAGCCGGGGATCCGGTGGCTCTTTGCCGAGGAAGAGGCTACGGACCACCTCTTTGTACATGAGGACATCCACCGCGGATACGCCTTCGCAAAGGCGGATGGCCTCCACGTCTTCGTAGAGCCTTTCCACTGTCGGCAGGCGGAGTTCGGCGATGATGCCATACCGGCCCGTGGTGAGGGAGGCGAAGACTGCGCCGTCCAGCTGGCTCAGCTTCTCCAGGGCCGCGCCTGCGGAACCGTTGAGCTGGATGGAAATATGCGCGACGGCGGTCAGGCCCAGTAAGCGCGGATGGACTGCGGCGACAATCCGCAGTTCGCCGGATGACGTTAGTTCATTGACCTTGGCTGTCACCGCGGAGCGCGTTACGCCCAGATGCTTGGACAGCTCGCTGAACGAGGCGCGGCCATCGGCCTGCAGCAGGCGGATCAGCCTGTCGTCCAGATCATGCATGGTCTTCACAATAACTGCCTTGTCTTCGGGCCGCGGCAACGGGCGCCCAACAGGGGTGCGGCGCCTCGGCGGACCAAGCGCCGCCGTCGTAGTCAATACTTTCACGAGTCAAGCAGTATGCAAATGATTTGGATAAATGAAGCATTTCGATCGTACAAAAACTGTGTCATATCAGTATTAAACGACAGATTCGCTTGATTTGATCGGCATTTTCGCTAGCATCGTGATCAGCGCCACATCGGCGCCCTCCGACTCGCGTTTCGGCGCGACCCCAACAGTTCATTGGAGATCGCACATGCTCAAGTTCACGAAGCCCGCCTTGGCGGCTGCTGCGCTGGCCCTGTTGTTGAGCGGCTGCTCCGCCGCAGCTTCCCCCAGCTCAACAGGGCAAGCGCCGGCCACCGCGCCGAAGGGACTCGCCACGAGCGGCAAGCTCACCCTGTGTATCGACCCCGAATACGCCCCGCTGGAGTACTACGCCAACGGCTCCAGCGGTGACATCGTAGGGTTCGACGCCGATGCCGCCCGCGCGCTTGCCAAGCACTGGGGCGTGGACGCCAAGTTCGAAGTGACCACGTTTGATGGCCTCATGCCGGGGCTCCAGACCCGCCGCTGCGATGCCATTTTCGGGGGCCTCTACATGAGCAAGGCCCGACTGGACGTCGCCGACGCCTCAGCAGTCATGAACGCCGGACCTGCGATCCTGGCCGCCCCAGGCAGCGCAGGGAACTACAAGAACTCGCTGGATCTGTGCGGTCATTCCGTCGCCGCGCAGAGTGCTTCCGCCAACGCCGCGCGCATCACCGCACTCAAGGATGAATGCAAGAAAGCCGGCAAGGACGAGCCCAAGCTCACTGAATACCCCAAGACCGCTGAAACGGTGCTTGCAGTCCTCAACGGCAAGTCCGAGGCCTTGATCGAGACCAACGTCGCGGCCGCCTACATGGCCGCCCAGAACGAAGGCAAACTCGCGGTGGCTCCGGGAGTCTTCCCCGCGGACACCACGTTCGGGGTGTTCACCCGCAAGAACGATCCTTTGTCTCCTGCCATCGCGCAAGCACTGAAGGAACTCCACCAAGACGGCACCCTGGGCAAGATCGCCAAGGACAACAAGCTCGACGCCACGATCGTCGACGTCCCCTAGCCGCCATCCTCCCCGCGGGGGCCGCAACAACCCTGCGGCCCCCGCCCCCTAACGCGAAAGGAGTTGGTGATGGAGTTCGATGTCAACATCTTCGTCCAACAACTCGTGAATCCGAGCTACGTGTCCGGGGCTTTCCTGTCCGTCGCCGTCGCGGTGCTTTCACTGGTCCTGGCCACGGCCATCGGCTTTGCCGTTGCACTGGGACGCACCTCGCACAGCCGGATCGCCCAGGGTGTGGCAGGCCTGTACACCTGGTTCTTCCGGGCCATCCCGGCGCTGCTGGTCCTGCTCATCATTTGGAACGCCTTGCCCCAACTGTTCCCCGTCCTGCGTCAGGATTGGTTCTCCCCGTTCATTGCCGCGTTCATCGGTCTAGGCATCGTGGAAGCCGCCTTTATGGCAGAGATCATCCGTTCTGCACTCCTCAGCATCGACGAAGGACAGGCATTGGCCGGCCGCGCGCTCGGAATGTCGCCGGTCAAGGTCATGCTCAAAGTTGTCCTGCCGCAGGCCATCCGCACGGCGCTGCCTCCCACTGGCAACGAATTCATCGGTCTCGTGAAGTTTTCCTCGCTGGCCTCGGTGATTTCCCTGCAGGAATTGCTCACCACGGCGCAGGTGGGTGTGAACATCACGTTCCGCTATGCCGAGTACTACGCCGCGGCAATCGTTTACTACCTCATCATCGTGAGCCTTCTGACGCTTCTCCAGAGCTATGTGGAGAAGAAGTTCGTTTGGACCTCACGGTCCAAATCCAAGAAGCCTTCCATCCTGGAACCAGTCGGCCAAGGAGTGCAGTCATGACCAACAGCGGCCCGGAACTCAAACAGGAAATTTGGTCCACCAACGATCCCGTACTCAGCGCGCGGAATCTCCACAAGAGCTACCAGGACCAGCATGTCCTGCGAGGAGTCGAATTCGATATCCGTCAGGGGCAAGTCAAGGCGGTGCTGGGTCCCTCCGGATCCGGCAAATCCACCATGTTGCGCCTGATGGCGCTACTCGAGCCAGCCGACGACGGCGGGATCTTCCTCCGCGGGCGGCGCATCGGTGTCCGCGAGAAAGTAAGCGGAGCCGTGGTCCTCCCCGAACGCGAACTCGCCAAGGAACGCCGGAACATTGGCATGGTGTTCCAGAAATTCAACCTGTTCCCGCACCTGACGGCCTGCCGCAACGTGATGCTCGGGCTGACCTCCGTCAAGGGCATCCACCACAAGGAAGCCGAAGAACAGGCCATGGCGATGCTCCAACGCGTGGGGCTTTCGCACCGTGCCGGGCACTTCCCCTCAGAGTTGTCCGGCGGCCAGCAGCAACGGGTCGCCATCGCACGCGCCTTGGTGATGAACCCCGACGTCCTCCTCTTCGACGAGCCGACCTCCGCGTTGGATCCCGAACTCGTGGGCGAAGTACTTGACGTTATGGAAAGCCTGGCCAACGACGGCATGACCATGATCGTTGTCACCCACGAGGTCCGTTTCGCCCGCCGGGTGGCCGATGAAGTGACCTTGTTCGACAGCGGTGTGATCGTGGAACAAGCCACTCCCGACGAGTTCTTCGACAACCCCCAGCACCAACGCACCAGGAAGTTCTTGAGCCATGTCCACTAACGCGCAGTCCGCCACGCCGGAGACGGGGATGCCGGGGCGGACGCACCGCCGTCCCCTCGCCGTCTATACGGACATGGAGGACCTCGATTACTCCGCCGGCGTCGCCCTCCTGGAAGACAACGGTTTCGACGTCCGATACCTCGGCACCCAGGACCCCGCGGTCATCGCGGAGCAAGCGAAAGACGCAGAAGCCTTGCTGGTGGGCTACGCCTCCGTGACTGCGGAGGTCATGGATGCCATCCCGGGCTTGAAAATCATCGCCCTCGTCTCAATGGGATTCGACAACGTTGACCTCGATGCCGCCAAGGAGCGCGGCATTTGGGTCAGCAACCTTCCCGGCGTCGCCACCGAGGAAGTCGCCTCGCACGCATTGGCACTAGCCCTTGCCGTCACGCGCGAAATTCCGTTCTTCCAGGAACGAGTGGCCGAAGGGGACTGGAACGGCCGCCCGGACAGCAAGGTGTTCCGGCTCAGCCAGGAGCGGCTTGGGGTCATCGGCCTCGGGCGGATCGGCAGCCGTCTCGGAGAGCTGGCCTTCGGCGTCTTCGGCGAGGTTATCGGCTACGATCCCTACCTTCCGGACACTCCCGCCACCAGGGAAACGCTGGCGAAGGCGGGCATCCGCCGGACTGGCTTTGAAGAAGTGCTGGCGGAGTCCGCCGTCGTATCTTTGCACATGCCTCTCTCGGAGGAAACCCAGCACATCATCAACGCTAAAAGCCTCGCGGCGATGCGGCCGGGCAGCTACCTCGTGAACGTCAGCCGCGGGCAGCTGATCGACGATCGAGCCCTGCGCGCCGCCGTCGACTCCGGCCACATCCGTGGAGCGGCGCTGGACGTGCTCGACGTCGAACCGGCACCTGCCGACCACCCGCTCATGGGCCACCCGCGGATCCTGGTGACACCGCATGTCGGCTTCCTTTCGGACTTCACGCTGGCCGAATACGTCAGGGTCCAGGCGCAGAACGTCATTTCCCAAGCCCGCACCGGCACCCCGGACACTCCGTTGTTCGAGCTGGAACCCGCCCGCTGAGTACCGGCGGTACCGCAAACTTCAACACGCAAAGGTCATTCCCATGTCATTCCTGGCATCCCATGAAACGTCCCCCATAGCTCCCGCCGCAACGCTGTTCTTCGGCGGCCGCATCCGGACCGTCGACGCCCTGAACTCCGTTGCGGAGGCGATGCTGGTCATCGGCAACCGTGTTGCCGCCGTCGGGACGCCACAGGAGTGCCGCGATGCGGCGCTTAAGCTCACGACGGCGGTGCCCGACGTCGTCGACCTCCGGGGCCGGACGCTGGTGCCCGGCTTCATCGACCCGCACGCGCACCCCCTGATGTACGGGCAGCTGCTGTCCTGGGTGGATTGCGGGCCGGAGGCGGCGCCGGACATCCCCACGATGCTGGAACTGCTGGCGAAGGCTGCCGCCGACAACCCGGGCGACACGCCCATCCGGGGCTATGGCTACGAGCACCGCAACCTGGCCGAACAGCGCCACCCCACGCGGCAGGAATTCGACACCGTCTCCACCACGCGCGAGGTGTACGTCATGAACGCGAGCGGTCACGGTGGAGTGGTGAACTCATATGTGCTTGCGAAGGCCGGTGTGGACCGCAACACTCCCAACCCGCCGGGCGGGACCTTCTTCCGGGATGCAGACGGCGAGCTGACCGGCGAGCTCTCCGACGCAGCCTGCGACATCCTTACCGGGGACGAAGGAGTCAAGCTGGGGCATCACGGTCCCAACTTCCACCTCGGAGACAGCAAGGAGCACCATCGCGCCCAGCTGTTGCACGCGCAGCGCGAGTTCCTCGGCCACGGCGTGACCACTATCGGCGATGCCCAGGTGACCAAGCGTGAATTTGGCGCCTACCTGGACCTCGTGGAGCGGGGCGAATTGGTGACTCGCATCAACGCGTACTTCCTCTCGAGCCTCCTGGACGAGGTGCTGGAACTGGGTCTCGTGGACAAGTTCGGCGATTCCCTCCTTTCCTTCGCCGGGATCAAGCTCTATGCAGATGGGACCCTCGGCGGCTGGACTGCGTACTTCCCGGAGGGCTACCGCGACGATCCCTGCCGCACCGGCTCCCTGTACCACGAGCCGGCCGAGTACCGGGCCCTCGTGGCCAAGGCGCACAGTGCCGGGCTGCAGACGGCAACCCACGCGCAGTCGCCCACTGCCATCCAATTGGTGCTGGACGCGGTCAGCTCGGCCCTCGAGGCGAGCCCGCGAGCCGACCACCGGCACCGGATCGAGCACTGCGGGCTGCCCACGCTGGAGCAGATCGACAAGATGGCCGAGCTGGGCATCATGCCGGTGAACCAGCCCCAGCACTACTTCAACTGGGGTCCCGGCGTCACGGATGCCATCGGATCCCCGGGCGAGCGCTTCAACCCACTCGGCGAATTCGTTGCCGCGGCAGTCCCTGTGACCATGAGCTCCGATGCGCCCGTGGCCGATCCCCGACCACTGGAAGCCATCCAGACCTCCGTGACTCGCAAGACCCGCTCCGGCGTCCAGTTGGGCTCGGATGATCTCAAGATCGACGTCGTCGAGGCCCTCCGCGCCCACACCATCAACGGTGCACGGGCCATGGGACGCGAGAAGGACCTTGGTTCCCTGGAGCCGGACAAGCTAGCCGACTTCGTGATCCTCGCCGCGGACCCGCTGGAAGCACCCGAGGGTGACATCAGCACCATCGAAGTTGTGGAGACCTGGGTCAACGGCGTGCGGGTGTACGCGGGCTAACGAGCCATGCTGGGTTGGCCCGCGCCGTCCTGACCTTGTTTGAACCCGGCAGCTCGGGCGACACACCCTCATTCCGGCGTGTCGGGGCGGTTTGAGAATCAAAGAAGGTCAGGACGGGCGAGTTCTAGCGGTTGTTGCAACACCCCCTGAAAACCGGGAGTTGCAACAACCTTGGAAACACCACTGATAGACA
>NZ_JAPFFT010000013.1 GCF_026241105.1 Arthrobacter rhizophilus
ACGATCAGGCAGCTGGGAAGTCAACCCGCTAAGGATGTGTGAGGTCTCTTCTCCTGCAGCCACGTCCAACCTCTCTTTTGGCGCATTCATCGTCGCCTCAGGTCCGGCAGGGTAACTGCCCGTCATGAACGCGGCGTGTGCGACATATCGGTTACAACAGCCCGGTCATGTGCGCCGGGCAGGTTCTCTTGAGCTCAAGCTGCGCTATTCGCGGCGGGCGGTTGCCCTGCAGCCAAAGTCTTCACTGGCCACTGTAGCTTTGTACGAGCCGCGATGCGTAGCCGTGCTGCCGCGAAGGCGTTGTATGTCACACTCAAGCTGTTACATCGTATGCAGTAGTAGCTGTAGTCACAGCTGTTGCCCTGGCTGCAGGCGTGGCTGGGGCGCGGAATATGGTGGAACGCGGGACAATGGCTTGAAGCCCACGCCCAAAGGGTGTTGGCTTGTAGTAATCGAAATCACTTCAAGAGGAGGAAACGTGAGCGAGGCCGACGCCGCCACATCGGTAAATGTGGCGGAAAGATTGGGTTTCAAAGATGGGGATCTGATTCAGGAACTCGGTTACGACGATGACGTCGATTTCGATTTGCGTGATGACATTGAGAAACTCACGGGTTCCGAACTGCTCGATGAAGACGATCACGAGGTAGTGGATGCCGTCATTTTCTGGTGGCGCGACGGCGACGGGGACCTTGTCGACGCGCTCGTGGACTCACTGACCACCTTGGGTGAGGGCGGTGTGGTTTGGGTTCTGACTCCTAAATCGGGCCGCGACAACTACGTTTCGCCTTCGGATATCCAGGACGCTGCTCCTACTGCGGGATTGCACTGCACTACTTCCGCAGGCGTCTCCAAGGACTGGAGCGCTACTCGGCTGGTGGCACGCAAGAAGAACAAGTGACACACACCAAGCTGGGCCCCGGAGTTCCGGTTGTAGGGCAGGAAGCACCGGATTTCGAATTGGTAAACCAGTTTGGGGAGCCAGTTCGCTTGTCCGGACTTCGCGGCCGCAACGTGGTGATTGTCTTCTACCCCTTCGCCTTCTCCGGAATCTGCACAGGGGAACTGTGTGAGATCCGTGACAATCTCGGTATTTTCGAACACGCCACCGCAACCGTTCTTGGCATATCGGTTGACAGCAAATTTGCTTTGCGGGCCTACGCGGAAAAAGAAAGTTACGAGTTTGATCTCCTGGCCGACTTCTGGCCGCACGGGGCAGTCGCCGAGAAGTATGGGGTGTTTGACTCCGCTACCGGCATGTCTTTGAGGGGCACCTTCATCATTGATGCCGCGGGCATTGTCCGTTATGTAGTCGTCAACCCGCGCGGCCAAGCGCGCGATCTAGCGGAATATCGCGAGGCATTGTCCGCACTGGGCCAGGCCTAGCGCCCATGAACACCCAACGGCCCGGCGTCGGAATGACTGGCTTTGCCATTCTGCCGCCGGCCGACACCGTTGCATTGGCCGCGGATGAGCTCGAAGCTCTCCGCCAAGCCGGGAGGATTCTCGGCGGCAAACGGCTTTCTGTTCTGACGGGTGCCGGGCTGAGTACAGACTCCGGAATCCCTGACTACCGGGGTCCGGGAGCTGCGCCACGGAATCCCATGACCTTCCAGGAGTTCATCGGAAGCTCCGCCAACCGGCGCAGATACTGGGCGAGGAACCACCTTGGATGGTCCCACCTCCGGCATGCGGACCCCAATGCCGGGCATGCCGCCGTCGCACTCCTCGAGCGCCGCGGGCTGATCACCGGACTCATCACCCAGAACGTGGACCGGCTGCATGAAGATGCAGGCAGCATGAACGTTGTGGACCTGCACGGCCGCTACGATCGCGTGATTTGCCTTGACGGGGCACACGTCTTCACGCGAAAGCTCGTGGCGTCGATCCTTGAGGAAATCAATCCAGGATTTATGGAGGCCGCCCAGGCTTCCGGCGTCGTGGAAATGGCGCCCGACGCTGATGCCTCAGTGGAGGATCCCGAGCTCATCCGATCGTTCGTCGTCGCCGTTTGCCCCGTTTGCGGAGGAACGCTCAAACCCGACTTCCTGTACTTCGGCGAAAATGTGCCCAAGGATAGGGTGCAGCGCGCCTATTCCATGGTGGACGAGGCCGGGGCCCTGCTGGTGGCGGGATCTTCTCTGACCGTAATGAGCGGGTTGAGGTTCGTGAGGCATGCAGCCAAACTCGGCAAGCCTGTGGTGATCATCAATCGAGGACCGACCCGCGGAGACGGGTTCGCGAGCCTCAAAGTGGAAGCCGGGGTCAGCGGCGCTCTAGCGTGGCTTGCCGCCGAACTTCCCGATCTATCGCCCCCGGATTCGCGGATTAGTGTTCCGGGCGAATGATCCGGTAGAGTACATGTTCGTTGGTTGAAGCGCCGAAGGCGTTGAAATCAGTGTTTGGGTCTTTAGCTCAGCTGGTAGAGCGCCACGTTTACACCGTGGATGTCATCGGTTCGATCCCGGTAGGACCCACCACGTGAGAAGAGCCCCTGAGGTGCGAAAACGCAGCTCAGGGGCTTTTTCTTTTGCTCAAAGAAGCGTGTGGGCTGGTGCTTGCCGCCAATCGTTGGGCGGTTCAGAATGGTCGCATGAGAGCGTCCGGAGATGCGACGCGTGAAAAGAGGCTGGCGGCCCTTGGCACGACGGTGTTCGCCATCGCCCCGGCAACCGTTGCAGGTCTGTTGCCGTGGGTGGTGACCCGCTGGAAAGTGCAGGAGCCCGTGCCGGGAGGGCTGGTTGCCCAGTGCGCTGGAGTCCTCCTGATTGGCGCAGGAACGGCAGTGATCACCGATTCGTTTGTACGTTTCGCACTCGAAGGACTGGGCACGCCGGCACCTTTTGCGCCGCCGAAGAACCTCGTGGTCAGTGGGTGCTATAGGTTCGTGCGGAACCCCATCTACGTGGCCATTGGGTCCGCTGTGACCGGACAGGGTCTCTTACTGGGACAGCCGAGGCTGTTCGTCCTGGCGGCGCTGGGCGCCGTTCCCGTGGTGGCCTTCGTCAGGTTGCATGAGGAGCCGACGTTGGCTCGCAAGTTCGGCGCCGAGTATGAGGACTACCGCGCCAGCGTCCCGCGCTGGCTGCCGCGCTTCACACCCTGGCGGCAGGGCTAGGGTCGGACCTGATCCGCTGCGGGGAATTGGAAGAGCTCTCCACCGCGACTATTGGGGGATGCCGCGGTGGAGAGCTCAAAGATGAATATACAGAGAATTTCTGGATATGGAAAGGACGCGCGCCCTACGCCCGGGGCGACTCCTTCGAGCACTGAGCCACTATGATGGTATTTGTTCAGTGGATTGAACAAGCGTGATTGCCGCGGGTCGAAGTTCCGCTGCCCTAGGCAGCATTTCTTCTGGCCAGCACGCGCCCACTCTGCGCCAGACGCACTATTGCGAAGGAGAATCATGGCTGATTCCCGCACCCCCCGTTCCGCCGACGGCTTGGGGAGCTCCTCGCCAGCGCCTGCCGTGACTCGCGCAGCTGCGGTACTGGACGCCTTGGCTGAGGCTCCTTCAGGTCGGCTGACGCTCAGTGACCTTGCGAGGGAGCTGGGGATTCCGAAATCATCCACCTCAAACCTGCTGCTTGCCCTCGAGGAAGCCCGGCTTATTACCCGCGAAGGTGCCGACTTCTCCCTTGGCCGGAAATTGGTTGAACTTGGTGCCGCATACCTCAGCCGGCTCGATGAAGTCCAGGAGTTCTACAAGTTCTGCGAGCAAGCGCCGACATTGTCGGGCGAAACAGTGCGGATCGCGATGATCGACGGGGATCACATCATTTACCTGGCGCGTTACGAAGGGCACCCGGCCGTCCGGCTTACCTCAAACATTGGCGACAAGATGCCGCTTTCCCTGAGTGCCGTCGGCAAGGTGCTCTTGGCGCAGCTTCACGACCATGACATCGAGGCGATGTTTCCGGATGATGTGGAGCTTCCTGTCATGACTCCCAAGTCCCTGCGCAGCGCTGCTGAGCTGAAGGCCCAGGTGGCTGCGATCCGTAAACAGGGTTATGCCTTGGAGGACGAGGAGTCCACCCTCGGCGTGGTTTGCCTTGCCGTGCCCGTTCCTACCCATGGGGCACATGGCCCGAGTCTCGGACTCTCGGTGACTGCCCTGAAGGCCACCTTTTCCGAGGAGCAGGCTGCCCTGATGGTGAAGGAACTCAAGGAGCTCGCTCACTCGCTGGGCAACCCGATGGGCTAGCTGATCTCGCCGTCCGGCGAGGGTCATATATAAATCTGATTACACCACTTGAAACCCGTCCAATGTGCTGTACTCTGTTCACTATAGTGATTCACGCCATGGCGGCTGACACTATCTCGCCAGACCAACGGGGGTCTGGAGTGTTCTTGAGGGAGTGCTGTGACAACTCGTACTAAGACAAAGCTTGCTGATATGGACGGCGCAGTAGTTGAGCCGGAACAGCTGCGAAGGGCAACTCTTGCCAGCTCCGTAGGATCCGCTCTGGAGTACTACGACTTCTACATTTACGGTCTGGCTTCGGCCCTGATCTTCGGACCGCTGTTCTTCAAGCCCTTGGGTGAAAGCGGCGCATTGATCGCGTCGTTCGCCACCTACGGCGTCGGATTCGCAGCGCGGCCCTTCGGTGGTATCTTCTTCGGATTCATCGGAGACCGCTTCGGGCGCAAGATGGTCCTTCTGATGACCATCGGCATGATGGGCCTTGCCAGTTTCGCCATCGGCTTGCTGCCGACGTTCGAACAGGCCGGCATGCTCGGCGCTGTTCTTCTCGTGGTGCTTCGTATCGTCCAGGGCCTCGGCGCCGGAGCCGAGCAGGCAGGCGCAACAACGCTGATCTCCGAGGTTGCTCCGCCCAAGCGCCGCGGCTATTTCGCTTCGCTGCCGTTCGTTGGCATCCAGCTCGGTACCCTTCTTGGCGCCGGCACCTTCGCACTGATTGGCATGGCCAACAAAAGCGTGCTTGAAGGCTGGCTGTGGCGTGTGCCTTTCCTCGCCAGCTTCATCCTGATCATCGTGGCCGTTTTCATCCGCCTCAGGCTGAAGGAAACTCCAGTGTTCCAGGAGCTTGAGAAGCACAAGAACGTGGTGAAGAACCCCGTAGGTGAGCTCTGGAAGCACTCCAAGAAGAATGTGCTGGTGGGCATCGGTCTTCGCATGGGCGAGAACGGCAACTCTTCGATCTACTCGGCGCTGCTCATCTCCTTCATGTCCGTCAAGGAAGGCGTCTTCCCTGGCGACAAGTTCATCGGCCCGGTCGGCCTGCTGATAGCCGCCGGATTTGCAGCCGTCATGGTGGTCACTTTCGGCGCACTGTCTGACCGTATTGGTCGCGTCAAGGTTTACCGCTATGGGGCCTTGTTCCAGGCAATCTTCGCGATTCCCGCCTTCTACCTGGTGACCCTCGGCAACGTGACCCTCGTTTGGGCCGTCATGGTTGTCGGCATCGCCCTTGGCGTTCAGTCGATGCTTGGCCCGCAGTGCCCCCTGCTGCCCGAGCTCTTCGGCTCGCAATACCGTTTCACCGGTGTGGCATTGAGCCGCGAACTGTCGGCTGTCCTGGCCGGCGGACTCGTGCCCCTCGTCGGTGTCGCACTCCTCGCCGCCACTGGCAACTCTTGGGTGGTCCTGGCCGTCTACTCGCTGGTCCTGGCGCTGATTTCGTTCGTTACGACGTTCTTCACGCCGGAGACGGTCGGACGTGACCTCCGGTCTCTGGAGGACGCCAAGTAAGCCAGACCCGTACCCCGACGTACGCAAGCAGCGGCGGCCCCTCCCGACAAGGAGGGGCCGCCGCTTTGTTACGCCCCGTCATGCGCGGCGTTCCTGTTCCTGTCTGGAGCCTGTTTTGGAGACTCGCGCTAGTTGCGCCGGAATGGCAAACAAGCCTTGGTTTCGCACAGCAAAGCCGCCCCGTACAACAAAGCGGCCCCTCCGGAACACCGGAGAGGCCGCTACGTTGGCGCTGAGTGGTTTGCGGTTTAGTAGAAGTGCACCGTGTCCACAAGGTGGGGGAGCTCGACGCCGTCGAGGAATGTGCGCAGGTTGCTGACGAAGCGCTCGGCGATGAGGCGGTTCTCGGCGGCGCTGAGCGCAGAGGTGTGCGGAGAGAGCATGACCTTCGGGTGGTTCCACAGCGGGCTGCCCTGGGGTAGAGGCTCCACAGCGAAGACGTCCAGGCATGCGTAGGACACCTGGCCGTTGTCTAAGGCTTCGAGGAGGGCCTCCTCATCAACCACGGTTCCACGGCCAACGTTGACAAAGACCGTTCCGGGCTTCATTGCCGAGAAAACGTCGTGGTTGAAGAGCTTCTCCGTGTACGGCGTACCGGGGAGGGTGTTGACGACGGCGTCTGCCGAAGCGAGGAGCCCGGCGAGGCCCTGGTTGTCTGCCACCTCCTCGATTCCCTCGATGGCTTCGACGTTGCGCTTGGTTCCGCTGACCTTCATGCCCAGTGCCCGGGCGATGCGGGCGGTTTCCAGGCCGATCTCGCCGAGGCCGGTGATGACCAGCTTGGAGCCGTCCACAAGTTTTGTAGGGGTACGCAGCTCGGGCCAGACCTTGGCGGCCTGGTCCTGTGCGAGTTCCGCGCTGCGCTTGAAGCCGTTGAGGATGCCTAGGGCGGCAAACTCGGCAAGCGGAAGCGCGTGTACGCCTGCGGATGTGGTCACCTTGAACTTCTGCAGAGTCTCGCTGTCGAGGCCGGAAGCCTTGACGGCGCCACCGGCACCAGCGGCCATGGCGTGGATCCACTGCAGGTGCGGGTTGCTCTGGGCGATGCGGGCCAGTCCGGCGGGGTTCTCGTTGGGAAAGCCGTAGAGGATCTGAGCCTTGTTCAACATTGACCAGTAGCGTTCCTCTTGTTCGGGAGTCCGCTTGAAGTCCGGATCGCCGGAGTGGTCGGCCGGGAAGCGTTCCGGAGGAAGCAGCTCGGGTTCGTAGAGCACCGTAATGCGCGGATCTACTGCGCGGATACGCTCCACATGCTCAGCTTCGAGCGGGACTGCGATCGCGATGGTAAGTTCATCAGTCGTCATAGTGTTCATCATACTGAATTGAGGCTAGGATATTGAACAGTTTTTGAAATATGAACCACGAAGAAGTGAGGTGCAAACGGGACATGACAGCCAAGACTGTAGGTTTTGTGGGACTCGGACTCATGGGCTTCCCCATGGCCGCCAATCTCCTTGCCAGCGGCTGGGAGGTGACCGCTTGGAACCGTTCGGTCGAAGCGCTGACCGAGTTGGAGAAGCTCGGAGGAAAACGTTCGGAATCGGTTGCTGAACTGCGTGACCAACCCGCCATCATTTTCATGCTCCCAGATCTTTCCTACATCCAGCACGCCGCCGCGCCGCTGCTCGACTCCTGGCGTTCGGATGCGCCGCTCCCCGGAACCGCAGTGGTCGTTATGAGCAGCGTGTCGCCGACGGCCGTCCAGGAATTCGGCCGGACCGTCCATGACGCCAGTGGCGGGAACGCCGTCGTCGTCGATGCCCCTGTCAGCGGCGGAACCAAAGGTGCGCAGGACGGCACGCTGGCCATCATGGTGGGAGCCAGCGAAGAAGACTTCCGGCGAACGCTCCCGGTACTTCACGCCATGGGCACCACCGTCCGCCGCATGGGCGCCCTGGGTGCCGGTTCGCTGGCCAAGGCCTGCAACCAGCTGATCGTCGGGACCACGACGGCGGCGCTTGCAGAAGCCGCGGAACTCGCCGAACGCTCGGGCATGGACGCTTCTGCCCTCTTCGATGTCCTGGCTGGCGGACTTGCTGGAAGCCGCGTGTTGGAGATCGTCGGACCTCGGCTTGCAGCCAAGGACTACGCGCCCACGGGTCCCGCGAAATTCATGCACAAGGATCTCAAGTTCGTCCTCGAAAGTGCCGAAGCGGCCGGTGCCGCCGTCCCGATGGCAACCGCCGGCGTCGAACTTTACCGCGAACTGATCGATCAAGGCCTTGGCGACCAGGACCTCGCTGTTGTCCGCCAGGCCATCGCCAATCTCAGTGACTCCTCTGTAAGTCCTCTGAACTAGGTTAGGAAACACAACCATGACTGGAATCTTTGATCTCACCGGGCGCGTTGCGCTCGTTACGGGATCCAGCCGGGGCATCGGCAATGCGCTGGCCCGCGGATTGGCCGATGCCGGTGCCACCGTAGTTCTCAACGGCATCAACACGGAACGGCTCAAGGATGCAGAAGCCGCCATGGCGGCGGACTTCGGGCCCGGCCGCATCCACAGCTGCGCGTTCGACGTCACCAGCGATACCGAAGCAGCCCGCGGCGTTGCCTGGGTTGAAGAAAACGTTGGCCCCCTGGACATCCTGGTCAACAATGCGGGCATCCAGCACAGGGTCCCCATGCTGGACCTCGATGTGAAGGACTGGGATCGGGTCATCACCACCGACCTCACAAGCGCTTTCCTCGTAGGGCGAGAAGCTGCCCGCCACATGATCCCGCGAGGCCGCGGCAAGATCATCAACATCTGCTCGGTGCAGACGGACCTGGCGCGTCCCACGATCGCCCCCTACGTCGCTGCCAAGGGCGGACTGCGCAACCTCACGCGCGCCATGACCGCTGAATGGGCGGCTTCGGGCTTGCAGATCAACGGCATCGCCCCGGGTTACATCCACACTGAGATGACCCAGAACCTCGTGGACGATCCCGACTTCAATTCCTGGATCCTTGGCCGCACGCCGGCCCACCGATGGGGCACCGTGGAGGATCTTGCCGGTCCTGCCGTCTGGCTTGCCTCGGAGGCGTCCAATTTCGTCAACGGCCAGACGATCTTCGTCGACGGCGGAATGACGGTGGTCGTCTAATGAGCGACATCCAGCATGCTGGCTTTCAGCTTCCCCGGACTTCGCCCGCTGTCGTTGCACACGCCGCCGGCGACCTTCGCATCGAGGACATAATCCTCACTGCTCCGGCTCCCGACCAGGCCGTCGTGGAGATCGCCTACGGTGGCATCTGCGGCTCGGACCTGCATTACTGGCTCCACGGAGCAGCGGGCGAATCCATCCTCAAGGCGCCTCTGGTCCTTGGCCACGAAATCGTCGGCACGGTAGTCGAGCAGGCAGCCGACGGCAGCGGTCCGGAAGCCGGCACCGCCGTCGCCGTCCACCCGGCGAGCCCTGCCCCCGGCACAGCTAAATACCCGGAAGACCGGCCCAACCTTTCTCCCGGCTGCACCTACCTCGGCAGTGCCGCGCGCTTCCCGCACACGGACGGCGCCTTCAGCCGCTACGCAACGCTGCCGTCCCGCATGCTCCGGGCACTTCCTGCCGCACTGGACTTGCGTACGGCGGCGCTCGCGGAACCTGCAAGTGTTGCATGGCATGCCGTCGCCCGAGCTGGGGACGTGGCCGGAAAGACGGCGCTCGTGATCGGAAGCGGCCCGATCGGGGCGCTGGCGGTTGCCGTCCTCAAACGTGCAGGAGCGTCCCGGATTGTGGCTGTCGACATGCACGACAAGCCTCTTGAAATTGCCCGCGCGGTGGGTGCGGACGAGGTCCTGAAAGGCGATGATTCCGAGGCTATCGCCGCGGTGGAGGCAGACGTGGTCATCGAGTCCTCCGGCAGCCACCACGGGCTGGCATCGGCCATCAAGGGTGCCGTGCGCGGTGGCAAGGTGGTCATGGTCGGGCTGCTGCCCTCGGGCCCGCAGCCGGTCTTCATTTCGCTGGCCATCACCCGCGAGCTCGAACTGCTCGGCTCATTCCGCTTCAACGACGAGATCGACGACGTCATTGCCGCACTCGCGGACGGCTCGCTCTACGTGGATCCAGTGGTGACGCACGAATTCACTCTGGACCGTGGCTTGGAGGCCTTCGAGGTGGCCAAGAACTCGGCCGAATCGGGGAAGGTCCTCCTGAACTTCCAGCCTGCGGCCTAGCCGCCCAGGCAATCAATCGAGCGGTGCTGGCGGGTCAGCCGTCAGCGCCGCTCGACTGGAACAAAGACCCGTGGCTGGCCTTCCCAGCTAGGCGACAAGTCCGCGATCGTCTCCCGCATGATGTTGGACGAGGCCTCGCGGGCTTTGTCGCCGTCCCCGTCGCTGATGCCCTGGGCTACGTCCAGGTGCCATTGCAAGGCCGCTTCCTTCGGATGTTCGGGCATGAGCCCGTGGACCGTCCGGCCGGTGAGTGTTTCCGAGACCTGACCGATCAGGTTCGCGAACATTTCATTGCCCGAACCGGACAGCACCAGCGCGTGAAAGCGGATGTCCAGGTCCAGGAAGGTGGGCATGTCGCCCGCACGGCCTGCTTCACGCATGGCCAGGGAGATTTCCAACAGCTCGCTCCGAAGCGACTCCGGAGCGTTCTCCGCGGCCAGTTCTGCGGCTACAGGCTCGACGGCGGAGCGGAGTTCGGCGAGGGAGCGCAGCTGTGCGCCGCGGCCTTCTCCGGCCAACCGCCAGCGGATGACCAGCGGGTCGAAGGGATTCCAGCGGTGCGCGGGGAGTACCCGGATGCCAACGCGCTTGATGGTTTCCACCAGTCCCAAAGACTGCAGCACCCTGACGGCCTCGCGTACCACCGAGCGGGACACCTTGAGCTCCTCCTCGAGGTGCTCGGCCAACATGACATGGCCCGTGGGGAGCCTGCCGCCGACGATCCGGGTACCCAGATGCTCGACAGCGCGGAAGTGGAGGCTGGTTGACATAGTTGTAAGCATAGTGGCGTTGACCGCGGCGTTACTGGCAGCCCGGCCGGTGGGCAACTCCCCACAGCGCGGGCTCGCAACATAGACTCTTTTGTGACGCGGACGCTTCCGAAACGTGGGCGAAACTTTCCCAGACACGGTCCGAATACGTATGGTTTATTCCAGCTACTGCTTTGGAAAGCGTTTCCTCGCTTCCAGCAGGACTCATTGCACAAGAACGAATTGGAGTTTTGATGTCAGCACACATCGGTGTCACCGGCCTCGCGGTGATGGGCGCCAATCTGGCCCGCAACCTGGCCCGCAACGGCTTCACCGTTGCCCTCCACAACCGCTCCGTCGAGAAGACCGACGCCCTGCTGGCCAAGCACGGCACGGACGGCGACTTCATCCGCACGGAAACCCTCCAGGAACTCGTGGACTCCCTTGAGAAGCCCCGTCGCGTCCTGATCATGGTGAAGGCCGGAAAGCCGGTTGACGCCGTCATCGACCAGCTCGTTCCGCTGCTGGAGCCGGGTGACATCGTGATCGACGCCGGCAACTCGCACTACGAGGACACCCGCCGTCGCGAAGCCGCGCTTGCCGAGAAGGACCTGCATTTCGTGGGTGTCGGTGTTTCCGGTGGCGAAGAGGGTGCCCTCAACGGCCCCTCCATCATGCCCGGTGGTTCCAAGGAGTCCTACGACGCTTTGGGCCCGTTGCTCGAAAAGATTTCCGCCAAGGTTGACGGCCAGCCGTGCTGCGCCTGGATCGGCACCGACGGCGCCGGACACTTCGTCAAGATGGTTCACAACGGCATCGAGTACGCCGACATGCAGGTCATCGGTGAAGCCTTCGATCTTCTCCGTTCAGGCGCGGGCATCGAGCCGGCCGAGCAGTCCAAGATCTTCGCTGAATGGAACAAGGGCGAACTCGCTTCCTTCCTGATAGAAATCTCCGCCGAGGTCCTGGGCCACGTTGACGCCAAGACGGGCAAGCCGTTTGTCGATGTTGTCGTGGACGCTGCCGGCCAGAAGGGCACCGGCCGTTGGACGGTCATCTCCGCCCTCGAACTCGGCTCCCCGGTTTCCGGCATCGCGGAGTCCGTCTTCGCTCGTGCCCTGTCTTCCCAGGCGGAGCAGCGCAAGATCGGCCAGGAGCTCCTCGCCGGCGAGGAAATCGCCGTCGACGTTCCCGAGAACTTCGTCGAGGACGTCCGTCAGGCGCTGTACGCCTCCAAGCTGGTTTCGTACGCGCAGGGCCTGGACATGCTGACCTCCGCTGCCAAGGAATACGGCTGGGACCTCAAGCTCGATGAAATCGCTTCGCTGTGGCGCGGCGGCTGCATCATCCGTGCCGAGCTGCTGAAGGAAATCACCAACGCCTACGCAGCCGAAGTGAAGCCGGCCAACCTGCTGTTCGCCCCGGCCTTCACCAAGGCGATCGCCGGCGCGCTGCCGGCATGGCGCCGAGTGGTGGCAACCGCAGTCCAGCTGGGCATCCCGGTTCCCGTGTTCTCCTCCTCGCTGGCCTACTACGACGGACTGCGCCGCAAGCGCCTCGCTGCGGCAGTCATTCAGGGACAGCGTGACCTTTTCGGTGCGCACACCTACGGCCGCGTTGACGCCGAGGGCACCTTCCACACCCTGTGGGGCGAAGACAAGTCCGAAATCTCGGCAGTCGACACACACTAGAGATTGGGGCAGGCCCTTTCGTGTCGACTCCGTCGCCACGTAGGGACCCTGCTGCCCCACTCTTGGGGCAGGCCCTTTCGTGTCGACTCCGTCGCCACGTAGGGACCCTGCTGCCCCACTCTTCCCTGACCCACTCTGCTCCTGACAAAGGCCGGCACTTCCCCGATACTGTGGGAGGCGCCGGCCTTTGCCGTAGGCGGGCCGGCCGCGAATACAACCCCCGCCACACGAGGAGCAATCCATGCCGCAACGCGTCGCATTTGTCACAGGTGCGTCAACAGGAATCGGTTTCGAAGCCGCTATCAAGCTCAGCAAGGCAGGGATGGTGGTGTACGCCGGGGCGCGGAGGGTCGAGAAGATGGAGCCCCTCAAAGCCCATGGGATCAAGGTGTTGTCCCTGGATGTCACCGTCGAAGAGTCCATGAGGGCCGCTGTGGACCTTGTCCTGGCCGAGCAGGGACGGATCGACGTGCTGGTCAACAACGCCGGATACGGGTCCTACGGCTCGCTGGAAGAGGTACCGCTGGACGAGGGCAGGCGGCAGTTCGAGGTCAACGTCTTCGGTCTCGCCCGGATGTCCCAACTGGTGATTCCCGTGATGCGGGCCGCGGGTTCAGGCAGGATCATCAATGTGTCCTCGATCGGCGGCAAGATGTACGAACCCCTGGGCGCCTGGTATCACGCAACCAAATTCGCCGTCGAGGGCCTCAGTGATTCGCTGCGGCTTGAGCTCAAGCCGCATGGCATCGACGTCGCGATCATCGAGCCCGCAGGAACCGACACGGAGTGGGGCACCATCGCCGGGGAGAGCCTGCTCACGGTCTCGGGACATGGACCCTATCGGGACCAGGCAGGCGTTGTCGCGGCCGCTTTGGCTTCGACGTCAGGGACGGCCCTGTCGACGCACCCGCGCACCGTCGCGGGCGCTATCGCACATGCTGCAAAAGCGCGAAGGCCCAGGACCCGCTACCCGGTGGGTAGGGGAGCCTGGACCATCCTGGCGTTGCGGAGGGTTCTTCCGGACCGGGCCTTCGACACGGTCTTTTGGAGCGCCTACAAGCGCTTCGCTGCCTAGATCCGGTATTCGATGTAGTACTCGGCCGGGTCGACGGCCGGCTTGGTTTCGCTCTTGGCATCGCGGTGCCGCCACGTTGCGGGAACGCCGGTGATGATCGACTCGGGCGGCGCGTCTTTGACCACGACGGCGTTGGCGCCTACGGCACTGTCCGCGCCGATGGTGATGGGGCCAAGGACCTTCGCCCCGGCTCCGATGGTGACCCGATCTCCGATGGTGGGGTGGCGCTTGACTTTGGCCAGTGAGCGGCCGCCAAGCGTGACGCCGTGGTAGATCATGACGTCTTCGCCGATCTCGGCGGTCTCACCGATCACCACACCCATGCCGTGGTCAATGAAGAACCTCCGGCCGATGGTCGCGCCGGGGTGGATCTCGATTCCGGTCAGGAACCGGGCAAGCTGCGAAATGAGCCGTGCCGGAAAGCGCAGGTCAGGGTTCTGCCACAGTTTGTGCGTCAAGCGGTGCGCCCAGATGGCATGCAGCCCGGAGTACGCAAAAAAGTTCTCAAAGGAGCCTCGGGCCGCCGGGTCATGTGACCGGGCGGCCTCGAGGTCCTCCATAAGTCTTGCGAAGAAGCTCACAAAGACCTTTCTACAGGAAATGAACGAAGGCGGTTGCGCAGGGTCTGCAATCAGCCGCGAATATCGTCAAAAAGCACGGTGGATATGTAACGTTCGCCGAAGTCGGGGACGATTGCCACGATGAGCTTGTCCTTGTTCTCCGGGCGCTTGGCGAGCTCCAGGGCACCCCAGACGGCTGCGCCGGCCGAGATGCCGCCGAGGATGCCTTCCTTGGTGCCGAGGGCGCGTGCGGTGGCTACGGAGTCCTCCAGGGTTGCGTCGAGAACCTCGTCGTAGACGTTGGTGTCCAGGATTTCCGGAATGAAGTTCGCGCCAAGTCCCTGGATCTTGTGCGGTCCGGGGGCTCCGCCGTTCAGGATGGGGGAGTCCTTCGGCTCGACGGCCACGATCTGGATCTCCGGCTTGCGCTCCTTCAGGACCTGCCCGACGCCGGTGATGGTACCGCCGGTGCCGACGCCGCCGACGAAGATGTCCACTCCGCCGTCGGTGTCCGCCCAGATTTCCTCGGCCGTAGTGGTGCGGTGAATCTCCGGGTTTGCCTCGTTGGCGAACTGCTGGGCCCAGACGGAGTTCTCCGTGTTGGCCACGATCTCCTGTGCCTTTTCGACGGCGCCGCGCATGCCTTCCGAGCCGGGGGTCAGGACGATCTCAGCACCGTAGGCGCGCAGCATGACGCGGCGCTCGGTGGACATGGTTTCCGGCATTGTGAGGATGACCTTGTAGCCGCGTGCAGCGCCGACCAGGGCCAGTGCGATGCCGGTGTTGCCGGAGGTTCCCTCAACGATGGTGCCACCCGGCTTCAGGGCGCCGGATTTCTCGGCGGCGTCGACGATGGCGACGCCGATACGGTCCTTGACGCTATTGGCGGGGTTGTAGAACTCCAGCTTCACTGCAACCGTGGCTTCCAAGCCTTCGGTGAGCCGGTTCAAGCGGACCAAGGGGGTTCCGCCGATCAGCTGGGTGACGTCGTCGTAGATCCGTGCCATGTAATCATGCCTATTCTCTGGATTCGCTTAAATAGCTACTGCTGAGGTCAGCCTAACGAGCGGTGTTACACGCTGCTACGCGCGGAGCCACGAAGAGTAATATTTCCGGGCCTTGGCGAGTTTGGGGTTGATGATCACCTGACAATAGCCCTGCTCCGGGAATTTGGCGTAGTAGTCCTGGTGGATGGACTCGGCCTCATAGAATTCCGGCAGCCGGCTGACCTCGGTCACGATCGGCTTGGACCATAGTTCCTGGTTCCGAAGGATGGCTTCTTCGAAAAGGATCTTCTCTTCCGTCGTGGTGTAGAACATCGAGGAACGGTACTGGGTCCCGACGTCGTAGCCTTGGCGGTTGAGCGTGGTTGGATCGTGCAGGGCAAAGAACATGTCCAGGATGACTTCCGCCGGGATAACGTCCTCATCGAAAGTCACTGCTACAACCTCTGCGTGGCCCGTCATACCGGAGCAGACATCGTAGTAGTCGGGGTTACGGATGTGCCCTCCCGTGTATCCGGAAACCACGGAACTGACGCCTTTGGTCTTCTGGTAGACAGCATCGAGGCACCAGAAGCAGCCTCCGCCAAGTACAAAAGTTTTCATGATCTCTTCAATGGCCGGGAGTCCTGGATGATTCCCGCACAACCTTACGGGAGTGTGACGGCGAAGACCCCGCCACCGGCAGCAATATCAGATAGTTCGGTTGCCGCAAGCGCGTCATGGCCACCGGATGCGCAAGAATGTAGTGCATGGAAGCTGTGAACACCGCGGTTGCAGATACAGGATCCGGGGAAGAGCCGGAAGACGGTGCGGCCGGAACTTCAGGAACCAGTACCCCCACGCTTGGCCAGGTCTTGCTGGCTGTCGAGGAGCTCTGGCCTGAGTCCCTCGCCGAGGACTGGGACGAGGTGGGCCTGGTGGTCGGGCGGCCGACTGCGACCGTCACCAAGGTCTTGTTCGCCGTGGATCCCACCCTCGCCGCCATTGACGAAGCCATTGAATGGGGTGCCGAGCTCCTCGTCACGCACCACCCTTTGCTGCTCAAGGGCGTCACCTCGGTGGCTGCGACGAGCGCCAAGGGCCTTGCTGTCCACCGGCTCATCGAGTCAGGTACCGGCCTGCTGACCGTGCACACCAACGGAGATTCCGCCGTCGGAGGTGTTTCGGATGTTCTCGCGGACGCGTTCGGACTGGACAATGTTGTCCCGCTGGCCCCTGCTGCCCACGGACTGCCGGAAGAGGGCATCGGCCGGGTAGGGGATCTTTCGGAACTCATGACCCTCGGCGATTTTGCGGCTCGCGTTTTCGAGATTCTGCCTTCGGTAGCCGGGGGAGTGCGAGTAGCCGGGGACAAGGACGGACTGGTACGGCGTGTTGCTGTGTGTGGCGGCGCCGGCGACAGTCTGTTCGATGCTGTCCGGGCGAGCCAAGCTGACATCTACGTCACTGCGGATATGCGCCACCACCCCGCGTCGGAAGCGCGCGAAGCTGCTGTTGACGGCAGGCCGTACCTTATTGACGTATCCCATTTCGCGAGCGAGTGGCTATGGCTGCCCGCCGCGGCCGAGGCGCTCGGCAACGTACTCGCGGACCAAGGGCACGATGTCGAGATCCGGGTCGCTTCCACCAATAGCGATCCCTGGGACTTTATTCTGACTCCCGGCTAAGCCTGGCGTGCGAGGGGCCCCGGGTGAGCGCAGCGAGGCAGGGGAGCACGCCAGGCGCTAGAGTCGAGACAAGCAGGCCTGAGAGCCTGGCCGGGAATGGATATCGTCCCCGGCACGATCAAGCGGAGGTAAGCGTGGCCAAGGCAGCACCGGCGGAACAGTTGAAATTGCTCGAACTGCAGGGGTTGGACGCGAAGCTCAAATCCTTGGCCAACCGCCGACGCACTCTCGAGAGCGACCCCCGCATCACCGATCTTCAAGACGCCCTCAGCGTGGCCAACGGGGCACTCGGGACCGCGAAGCTCGCCGTCCACGACGCCGAAGCCGAGCTGAGGCGGGCGGAGACCGACGTCGAGCAAGTCGCCGGCCGCATTGAGCGGGACGAAGCCAGGCTTAACAGCGGCACCGGCCTCTCCAAGGATCTCGTTGCGTTGCAGAGCGATATTGCATCACTGAATAAGCGTCGCTCCGACCTTGAGGACGTCGAACTGGAAATCCTCGAACGCCTGGACGGGCTGAGGGAGCGCCAAGTCGCCCAACAGCAGATCGTTGATGACATCCAAGGTTCTTTCTCAGGAATCCGTGCAGAGCTGGACGCCGCGATTGCCGAGATCGTCGCCGAGGAGACTGATGTGCGAGCGCAGCGGTCCGGTTTCGCCGCAGGGCTCGACGCCGGGATGCTGGCTATCTACGAAAAGACCCTCGCCAGGCGCGGCGTGGGGGCCGCCAGGCTGTTCCACGGCAAGTCCGAAGGCTCAGGGATGACGCTCAGCCCCGGCGATCTTGCCGAGGTCAAGGCCGCCGCTGAGGATGAGATTGTCTTCTGCCCCGATTCCGGCTGCATCCTGGTGCGCTCCGCCGAATGGAACTAACCACCTGGTCCCCACCCAACTAGCTCGCAGTTAATGTCGTTTTCAGCCGTCAAAACGACAACTACTGCGAGTCAGTTGGGGAGGATGATGCTGAGGGTGTGCGGCTTGCGGGCCGTGCCTTCCGTCGACTCCGCGGTCCAGATTTCTGAAGCGGCCTTGAGTAGCTGTTCGGGGGTTGCCGGAGCCTTCCCTCGACGGCTCAGCAGATGCCGGGCCAGTTCGCCGCGTGTGTGCTTGGCGAAGTGGCTGACGACCGTGCGTTTGCCATTGGACTCGGAAAAAACGTTGACGGCGACAGTCTGCGCCGGGGGCGGTGCCCACGCCGCGGCGTAGGTGCTGGAGCGGCAGTCCACGAGCAGCTCGCCCTCCACCCGTGAGGCGAGGGCCTGCGTAAGCTGCGGCTTCCAGAACGACGCGAGGCGCCCGACGTCGGGCAGTGCCGTTCCCATGGACAAGCGGTAGGCGGGCACGCGGTCGCCGAAGCCAATGGCGCCCCACAGGGCGGACACCACGAGGATAGACTCTGCCGCTTTGCGGCGCTGCGCAGGCGTCAGGGTCTTGTACCCAAGAGCGTCGTAGAGAACTCCTGAATACACCTGGTGGGCAGGCGCGGCCGGTTCTGCGTGCAACCGGGTATTGCGTTCGACGTCGTCCTTCAACGACGCGCCCACGCCCAACAAGGTGAGGGCGTCCTCGTGCGCGCTGACCAAGCCCAGGGCGTCGAGCACTTTGGCCCGGTAGCTATTGAGTTCCGGAAAACTCAGGGACTCCCATTCGACGGCGGGGCCCTCTATAGCGGGGGTCTTGCCTTCGGAAGGCGGCAGGAGAATCAGCACTTGTCGATATTAGCGGTAATGCCGGCGGCGCCTGTCCGGTCGGCACAGTCCGGCAGTGCAGAGGGCCCGACGCCGGTAGACTGTAGGGCGGATGGGTTGACCAGGCGGCCGCGCGCCACGTGAGTGGCTCGAGGAACGTCCGGGCTCCACAGGGCAGGGTGGTGGGTAACGCCCACTCGGGGTAACCCGCAGGCCAGTGCCACAGAGAACAGACCGCCCGCAGTTGCTCGTGCCTGCACGAGCTACTGGCAGGTAAGGGTGAAACGGTGGTGTAAGAGACCACCAGCTCCTTGGGTGACCAGGGAGGCTAGGTAAACCCCACCCGGAGCAAGGCCAGACAGGACACGATCGAGGGCTGCTCGCCCGAGTGTCCGGGTAGGCCGCTGGAGGGCGTCGGCAACGGCGTTCGTAGATGGATGGCCGCCACTCTTTCGCTGGCAACGGCGGGGAGCACAGAACCCGGCGTATCGGTCAACCCATCCCTTCACAATTGGCAGTGGCGCGCGAGGCGTTGTCTGTTCATGGTCCGTCATACGCAACGCGTCATCTGTACATCGAAGCATAGGACGCCACGAGGGCTAGGAACCATAACCCGCTGACTGCGACCCCGATCCAGCCCCACACCAAGGCCTTCTTCGAGGCGGCGAGCGCAGCGGAGGGATTGCCCATCCTCCAGCGTTTGGAGACCTGCGACGCGAAGTAAAAGGCCACGGCGCCGACGGGGATGAACAGCAACAGAACTCTTATTTCCGCCCCCAAAGCGATGGACAGCACCAGCGCGACAATCGAGAGTACTAGGTGCCGGGCCGGCATAGCCGGATGCTGCGCGGCTTGGCCAGGTGGCTGCGGCCATGGTTGCTGGCCCTGATGTGGCTGTGCTTGGGGTTGCTGCGCCTGGCCCTGGCGGGGCACAGCCTGGAAGAACTGCGGCTGTCCGGCAGCAGGGTTGGGCGGCGGGGCGGGCTGCTGGGTTTGCTGTTGACGAGGAGTGTGGTTGGGATACGGCGACGGTGGGAACGGCCCCAGCGTCGTTTCACCTTCCGGGCGCTTCCCCTCGTGACCGGCTTGGACATTTAGGTCGCCGGTGGCTGTGAAGTCGGCTTCCGTGGAGGACTGCTCGTTCGCTGCACGCTGCTGTCCGGAACCATGTTGCCCGGCCCCGTTCTGCACGCGCTCTTCTTGCCCCGACCTCGGATGTTCCGGCGCAGGGCGCATCGCCAGGGAACCCTGTGCTGTCAGCTGCGTCGCATTCTCCTGCCGGATTCGGTCGATTTCCTTCGACGTCAGGTGGTAGAGGTCCCTCCTGTCTTCGAGCTTCTGGAGCAACTCCAAAGCGGCGTCGTGTTCCCGAGGTCGACGCAGCGAAGCGCTGAGCTTGGCGGCAATGGAAAACTGTTCGTCTGCCGTCAAGACTGACTGCCGCAAAACGTCGCGCATGTTTCCGAGATAGGAGACAGGCACGGCGGGTGGTTCCGGAAGTGGATCGGGAAGCGGCGCACCCAAGGGGACCGTGTAGAGCGCGTTGGCCAGTTGGGCACCTGTCAAAGGACTCGGGTTCGTGTAGTCGATGAACTGCAAGGTTGCGATGTCCGGCGGTAGGAGATCGCTACTGACTTTTCTCACAATCAGCGGTATGAGCCTCTTGCCCAGCTGCCGCGCGTAGAGGCGTTCACGAGAGGCAGCCTCCGAGTCAACGAGATCAGAAGAGACGACGAGGATCATGGCGTCGCATCGCCGGATCTGGTCAAGAATCACATCCCACCATTCCTGCCCGCCGTCCAGGTTGCTGTCCAGCCAGGCTTCGTGGTGCAGCGCGGAGATGCCGGCTCTGACATCGTCGAGGAAGTTCTTGTCCTCCCGGGCGTAGGAGATGAAGACACGCCTGGCTGTGTTCGATGTTGTAAATTCGGCTGGTGAACTCACGATGGGTCCCGGGCTGGAGCGACGTGCCGGCTGTTCTGAAGATCTGTGCGGCAAGAGGGAAGGGTGCGGAGGCACGAATGCCCAAACAATATATCAACTCAATGGTGAAACCAAGGCTACGCTTGCACTGAGCGTATTTCCATAGTTATGTCGAGCTCGACGAGTCCTTTACTCAAAGATCCCGGGCGCAGGTAGCTGCGCAACATTTGGGGGCCCGTTGACGGGCCCAGACGGCTCATGCGCTTCGTGTCGCCACCCACATCGTGTGTTCCCGGCTGATGGCCTCTTCCGCATCCGAAACAGCGCGGGCCCACTCCGCCTCGTTCGTCCCTTGAAGAATGTCTTCCTGGATGGCTAATTCACGGCTAGTGGTGCTGTATGCCGAGGCTAACTGGGAGTGTTGCTTAAGAACCAACCATGCGGCGCTAGCGGAAATCACGGAACCCAGGACTCCGCCCAGGTTTACCGGTAGGGGCCCAGCGAGGCGCAGGGTGGCTAGCGCCACGGCGATGATCTCGGCGGACACCAGCATGGTTCGCCAATATTCCGCCCTTCTCCGGTTGTACCGGGCTTTCTCGGCGTACCAGTGACGCTGCGCCCCCGTCCGCTCGCGCAAATAGACGGCTTTTCTGTGTTCGAAGTCCGACTCCCGCAGTGCTGACATGGAGTCCGTGACGAGAGGGTTTTCCGTTTCGATTGCGATGCGGTCGGCGCCCTTTTCAGTAAGCTGCCGGGCTCGGGCGCGGAGTAGTTCATGGAGCTTAGCTTCGCTAAGGCCAGCCGTGAACGGTGCACCTTGGACTGCATAACGCCACGCCATGGTTTTCATGGATTCCGCCAGTGAGCGCCCGGCGTACCAGTCGCGCTCCGGTTGCAAGTAGGCAAGGATGAGTTCAGTGATGAGGGCGACGAGGAACCCTGCCAAAGCGACGAGGGCGGAGATATCCAGCGTGCCGGTGGAGAGGCTTACGATGCCTCCAAGAGCACCGATGACGGCTCCGGACAACCGGATCCGGTTCAGTGCCAGATACCGCCTCTGGCCGTTCAAGGATGCGGCGTCCGCGTCTTTGAAGAAACCGGGCATTTCCAATTCCACGCTCATCGCAGCACTTCCGTTCGTCCCTACCGCCCGTGGAGGCAGATTGCCGAAGGTGATTGAAGTGTAGAACCAGTGCCAGCGCGCCGCCAGAGCACGCGTGTGAGTGAATTCACGCGTCCCGGCTGCCAAAGCCTTCCGTGCCAGACCTTAGAATGGACACTGAACGTAGAAGTTCCACCGCCGGTTCTGCGTTCGCAGCCGGCGGTTTTTCTTTGCAACGTTCGAGGTGTCCGGGCAGACCGAAGTCCCGCCGATGCCAGTGCCGCAGGATTACTCCGGGCGGCCGCCATCTACGTACGAGGACGTATGTAGCTGACCCTAGGAAGGTAGTTCTGTGAGCCAGTCATCAGATTCTTGTCTTGATACGTGGATGGGCCGCGAAGCGCTGGCCGAGGCCATGATTCCGGTGATCGGCCGGCTGTACCGTGAAAACAACGTGGTCACGAGCATTCACGGGCGCAGCCTCATCAACAAGTCGTCGATGAACATCCTGAAAGCCCACCGTTTTGCGCGCCGAATGAGCAAGGACGAGCTCCTGCTTGAGGAAACCGCGCCTTTGCTCAACACCCTCGCTGAACTTGAACTCGGGGCCGCGGCGATCGACATCGCCCGCCTGAACGAGAAGTACAAGGCCGAGGCTCCGGGCACGCCGCTGGAGGACTTCCTCCGCGCCGAACTTGCCGGGGTTGTCGGGCGCCGTGGCGCGGACGACCGCACCAGCACCGACGTCGTCCTTTACGGATTCGGACGCATTGGCAGGCTCCTGGCCCGCCTCCTGATCGAAAAGGCCGGCGGCGGCCACGGTCTCCGCCTGCGCGCCATCGTGGTCCGCAAGGGCGCCGAAAATGACCTCGTCAAGCGCGCCAGCCTGCTGCGGCGCGACTCCGTGCACGGTTCCTTCGAAGGCACCATCCGCGTGGACGAGGCAGCCAACACCATCACCGCCAACGGCGTCCAGATCCAGGTCATCTACTCGGACAACCCCTCCACTGTTGATTACACGGCATACGGCATCAAGGATGCCCTGGTGGTCGACAACACGGGCCGCTGGCGCGACGCCGAAGGCCTCTCCCAGCACCTGCAGAGCAAGGGAGTCGCCCGCGTCCTCCTCACGGCCCCGGGCAAGGGTGAGCTGAAGAACATCGTCCATGGCATCAACCACTCCTCCATCGAGGACACCGACAAGATCGTGACCGCAGCCTCCTGCACCACGAACGCCATCACCCCGGTGCTCAAGGCACTCAACGACAAGTTCGGCGTCATCCACGGCCACGTGGAAACCGTGCACTCGTTCACGAACGACCAGAACCTGATCGACAACTTCCACAAGGGTGACCGCCGCGGACGCTCGGCCGCGCTGAACATGGTCATCACCGAAACAGGCGCGGCCAAGGCCGTGGCGAAGGCCCTTCCGGAACTGCAGGGCAAGCTGACCGGCAACGCGATCCGCGTTCCCACCCCGGACGTATCGATGGCCATCCTCAACCTGAACCTTGAAAAGGGAACCACGAAAGAGGAAGTCAACAACTACCTTCGGGAGATGTCCCTGCACTCCGAGCTGCGGAAGCAGATCGACTTCATCGACTCACCCGAGGTCGTCTCCACCGACTTCGTCGGCTCCCGCCGCGCAGGCATCGTGGACGGCCTGGCCACCATCGCCACCGACAAGCACCTCGTGGTCTACGTCTGGTACGACAACGAATTCGGTTACTCCTGCCAGGTAGTGCGCGTCATGGAAGAAATGGCCGGCGTGAACCCGCCGTCGTTCCCGGCACGCGGCGTCGCGGTGAACCTTGAACCCAAGGCAACCTTGGAGCCCGCCGGCGTCTAGCAGGTTCCGGCCAAGGCCAGGAAAGACACACAGGGGTTTCCCGGCTAATGCGCTGGTATCAGCCGGGAAACCTGACCAGAATGGACGCATGGAACGCGACAAGATTCTGGAACATGACACAACCCTGGAACACGCACTGGACGTAGCGCGCGCCAACTTCAAAGAAGCCCAGCGCCTGCTCGACGAAGCCAAGTCGGGATTCGCGGCGGGGGATATCGCCGAGGACCGCGTTGTCCAGCTGGAGTCACTTCTACAACTCGCAGCCGAAGACTTGAAACGGGTCACCAGGGAGCAATAACCGGCTGCTCGAGTGGCCCGCGCGGTGATTATTCCGACACAGTGACTTGTCCTCCACACTGTGGATATCGGGGCGGGTTATCGGTGCCCTGACCTAGTCTCAAGGGACGTATTCCTCCTCGAAAGGAACCATCCCTTGAGCACCACTTGGGCTGCATATCGACGTGCCCGCCGCCGGTCCCGTCAGGCCTGGGTGCTGCTGATTGTGTTGATCGCGGGTGCACTTGGCGGCGTTGCATGGTTCTTCACCGATGGCCAGTTCGCCGTCGCTGAAGCCCCGGGCAATGGACCCAAGGAAGCGCCCGTCTTCGACCCTTCCTGGATGAAGCCGGTGGAGCCCGTCCAGCCAGTCCCCGTCGATTCAGCCGTCGATGCGCTGGAGACGCTGCCCGTGAAGGGGCGCGCCGTCAAAGACAACTACGACCGCAACGAATTCGGCCAGGCGTGGCTCGACGTCGACCGGAACGGCTGCGATACCCGCAACGACATCCTGAGGCGGGATCTTACGGCAGTAGAGTTCACTGCAGGCTCCAAATGCAGGGTTGCGTCTGGAGAGCTCCGCGAGCCCTACGTCGGGCAGGACGTCCAATTCCGCAGGGGATCCGAAAGCAGCGCAGCCGTGCAGATCGACCACGTGGTCGCCCTCGGCGATGCCTGGCAGAAGGGTGCCCAACAGCTCACTGCGAAGCAACGTCAAAGCCTCGCCAATGATCCCCTCAACCTCATTGCTGTCGACGGCGCCGCCAACGTGAAGAAGAGTGCCAGCGACGCCGCAAGCTGGCTACCCGCGAACAAGGGCTTTCGTTGCCATTACGTGGCCCGGCAGATCTCCGTGAAGGCCGCGTACCGGCTCTGGGTCACCCAAGCCGAGAAAGACGCCATGAAGCGCGTCCTGGACTCGTGCCCGGGCCAGCAGACCATCAGGGCGATGGAGTAGTGGTATGGTTCCCGGTCGACGGAGGAAGCACCAAGCGGCCGTGGCCAAGTTGCCAGACCCCGCCGTCGTCGATCCTTTCCAGGACCACGCGCTGAAGCGACGTCTCGCGGGGCAGCCCGGCAAGGCTTTTCATGTCCCGGTGCCGGAAGGTGAAGTAGACGGCGTCGCTCGGGGCATCAGAGCAGCGGTCCAGGGTGAACCGGCGGGCAAATGCGGCGATGTTGCTGTCCGGTAGTTTGCGGGCAAGGTAGGGGTCCAGCATCCAGGAGTCGCAGCTCGCGACGGCAACGGCTTTGTCCGGGAAGTGGCGGTCAAGGAACTCCCGGGCGTGGTTGAAACTCGCGTCCACGAGGGCAGGGGAGAGGCCTCCATCCTCGGGAATATGAACGCCTAGCATCCATTGATCGTCCACATCGGAGTGATCTGCTGTGTCGTGGCGGACAAGGTGGAACTGCAAGCGGCCGATCCGGAAGATGTTTCCCGCCATGTGCAGCGTCAACCAGGCCCACGTGTCCAGACCGAAGCGTCCGTGAACCCGTCGGTTGATGCGAAGGTTCAGTCCCACGTCGGCGAGGATCGCGGCCGAAGATTCCCGCGGGATGCCGAGGGAAAGGTGATGGCTGTTGACCACGGGCGCAAAGCGGAGGAGCGCCTCGATCCAGTCCGTTTCCGTGCAGCCGTCCGCCGAGGCGGACTCGGTGGGAAAGGCGCCCAGACGGGCATCCAGGACGGCAAGAGCCCGTCGTGTTCCGTCTCCGGGCGGTGACGCCAGCAGCGCCGCGCACGCCAAGGCGTCCTCGCCGTGGATGTCGAGGAGCCTGAACAATTCGTCCTGTGCGATGCCGCTCATCAGTCAGTGCCCGAAGGGATCCGGATCGACGCCCGGCATCCAGGTCAAGCCGGGGACTCCCCAGCCGTTCTTCTTGGCCTGCTTCAGGGCCTTCTTGGCATAACGGTCAACGAGGCGATTCACATAGAGCTTGCCGTCCAGATGGTCGAATTCGTGCTGCATAACCCTGGCGAACCAACCTGTCGCCACGAAATCCACCGGGTTGCCGTAGCCGTCGAACCCTTGGACGCGGGCCCACTCGGCCCTCTGCAGGGGGTAATGCTCCCCGGGGAAAGACAAGCAGCCTTCTACGTCTTCCTCCGGATCCGGAAGGGTGCCGGGGATCTTGGAGAGGGTGAGAACCGGGTTCACCAGGACGCCTTCGTCTGGTGCGTCGTCGTCATTGGCGTATTTGAAGATGAAGATTCGTTTGGCGACTCCCACCTGGGGTGCGGCCAGTCCGACGCCGTTTGCGGCTTCGTTCGTCTCGAACATGTCGGCAATCAATGTGCGCAGTTCGTCGTCGAACACTTCGACCTCGCTTGCCCGGCGGTGGAGTACGGGCTCGCCCCAGATGGTGACTGGCAGGACGGTCATGTCAGGTGTTCCTCTGGTTCTCGGGTCTGGAAGACTGGATGGCGGAAATCGGCCCGGACAAAGCAAAGGCCGCACTGGATAACCAGTACGGCCTTTGGCTGCGATCGGCAAACTACACCGATCTCATGAGGGTGAGCGACGGGGGTTGAACCCGCGACCTCCTGGACCACAACCAGGCGCTCTGCCAACTGAGCTACGCCCACCATGCGCCTTTGACCGCTTTCGGAATGACCCGGCAGCTGCGAAGGCAACGACAAAAACTATACCCCGTCTTCAGGGATGGTTTTGCCACTTTCGACCCTTTGGGTGAAATTTCCCAAAAAGGTGCCGCAGATCACGTACTTGCCGGCGTCTCCGGGCCGCCAGTGACCTGCTTGGAAATCCGCTGTGCCGTTGCTGTATCCGGTCCAGGCGCCGGGACAAAGACCGCTTCGCGGTAGTAACGCAGTTCGTCGATGGAGTCCTTGATGTCTCCGAGCGCACGGTGACCACCATGTTTGGCGGGGGACTGGAAATAGGCGCGGGGGAACCAGCGGCGCGAGAGTTCCTTGATGGTGCTGACGTCGATGACCCGATAGTGAAGGTGTTCGACGATGTTGGGCATATCGCGCGCGAGGAACATGCGGTCTGTTCCGACCGAGTTGCCCCCGAGCGGTGCCTTCTTGGGGTCGGGCACCCACTTCTCGATGTACTCAAGGACGATTGCTTCGGCCTCGGCCATGGTCTTGCCATGGGGGAGTTCGTCCAGGAGCTTTGAACGGGTATGCATGTCGCGGACGAAGTCGTTCATCTGCTCGAGAGCGGTGTCTTCGGGTTTGATGACCACGTCCACGCCATCACCCAGGATGTTGAGGTCCGAATCTGTGACCAAGGCCGCTACCTCGATCAGGGCGTCGTTTTCAAGGTCAAGACCAGTCATCTCGCAGTCGATCCAGACGATGCGTTCATTAGTAATAGGCACGCGCCCAGCCTACCGTTTGGCCGCATGGGAAGCGTGGCGGGGCGCTCGATTCCGCGTTTGAGGCGTACTCCGGCTGGTAAACTGGGCCGTTGTCGAGCGGTTATTGCCTGCCTCGACGAGCTGGACCAATGTACGTAGGGACTGGAATATCATGACGGCAGGCGGATCGGGCGTGGGCACCTCAAACAGCCGGGATGACGCAAAGGAACCAGCCCTGCCGTCTGAGACGATCGCCGAGGGTCTCCATTCCCCGAACAGTGGGCATACGGACGACGGTACCGCAAGCCAAGTCAAGGCCTACGTGGCCATCTGGGAGGGGTTCTTCGGATCCCTCATGATCTTCGCTGGTTCGATCGGCGCCGGCTGGATCGCCAACGGATCCCCCATGTTCAGGCACCCGGTTGTCATCGCTCTGCGCACCGAGGGCTGGGGCGTTACAACCTCCACCATCTTGCTGACGGCCGGGGCCATGCTTTTGGTCAGGTCCTGGTTGCGGCTGGGGCAAAGGCTCAAAGATTGGGGGCCAGGCTCGCTCAGATCGGTGGTCGTGGCGGTCGCGGCGTGGGCCGCGCCGATGATGTTCGCGGTGCCCATCTATTCGCGGGACGTGTACGCCTACACCGGCCAAGGCAGGCTGGTTTTGGAGGGCCAAAACCCCTACACCGCCGGTATTTCCTCGCTCAGCAACTGGTTTTCCCTCGGTGCCGACCCGGCCTGGGCTGAAGCCAAGACCCCCTATGGGCCATATTTCCTGTGGCTTGCGAGGTGGGTGGTGGGCATCACCGACGCCCAGCCCGATTTTTCCGTCTTGCTCTTTCGAGTTTTGGCGATGGCGGGAGTGCTGCTCTGCGTGGTGTACGTTCCCAAGCTGGCCGAGCTGCACGGGATCAATCCGGGCCGTGCGCTGTGGATCGCTGTTGCGAATCCGCTCTTTCTCATCAGCTTTGTAGCCAGTGCCCATAACGATGCCTTGATGGTGGGCCTGGCGGTGGCAGGAATGTACTTTGCCGCCACCGGCCGCCATATCACCGGTCTATTACTGGTCACGGCTTCCATCGGAATCAAGCCGATCACAGTGCTTCTCCTGCCTTTCATCGGCCTCATGTGGGCTGGCCCGGCCGCGAGTTGGACCCGCAAGTTCCTGTTCTGGGGCGCGACTGCGGCCATAAGCTTCGGTGTGTTGGGCGTGAGCGGAATCCCCTACAACCTTGGTTTTGGGTGGGTCTGGGCCATCCTCGATCCCACCCCCGGTTACACCGGATATTCGCCTTCCGGTTTCCTCGGCCAGCAGCTCGAGTTGACCGCGAACCTCTTGGGCCTGCCAGGGCCGGCTGTGGCCACGGGGCTCCGTACGCTCATGAAGTGGGTCGGAATGGCACTGGTGGTGGTCCTGATGTTCCGGGGCGACTATTCGCGACTGGTGCGGCGGGCGGCCCTGGGGTTTGCCGCCGTCGTCATGCTTTCCCCCATCATCCAGCCGTGGTACATCCTGTGGTTCATCCCGCTGCTCGCCGTCACAGGCATCAGGGACGACTGGCAGATCAAGTCCCTTTATGTCGCTATCACGTTCTTCGTGGCCTTCGGCGCGCAGGACCAGATTTCGGTGCTGTCCTTTGTGGAGATGAACGTCAAGGTGTCTTCCCTCGCCTTCGTGGTGGCGGTGGGATTCACGATCTACTTGATGGTCCTCGACGTGCACACCCGCAGACTACTGATCCAGTCCACTCCCATGGAACTCCTCCGCAGGCTCGAGCGAAGGCTCAGGCGCCCCGAATAGCTGTCGCTGCGCCGGACTTGCGGCCGAGCTCGAGGGAGCGTTGTACAGACCACCACAGCAGGACAACCAGAAGCACATTACGCGTGGTGAGTACTGCCGCCATCACCGGGTTGGCGTGAATGAGCGGAGTGTAGAACAGCGGGTAGATCACAAAAGTCGTCATGGCGATGCCCATGAGAAGGGCGGCGGGAACACGCCACCGGTTCCAGTCGTGGGTCAAACCGGCGACAACCACAGGGGCCAGCCAGATGATGAATTGCGGCGAGCCCACCTTGTTGAACACGATGAACGCGGTGGTCATCATGAGGGCCCCCTCAAGAAACAGCTCTTCCGGTTCGGCTCCGCGCCTAAGTGCCCAAATCAACAGGGCTGAGCTTGCGACGGCGGCGAGCACCAGGAGGGGCTGCATCATGAATGCCGCTACATTCGCGCCCGGTCCATACACTTCCGTGGAATTGATGGCGACGTTGTCGGCGATTTTGGAGCCGTCGATGTTGAGCACGCTCAGCCAGACCCAGGGAGTCGAGAACGTGGCTTCCAATTGCATGCCGCGCTCACCTTGGTTGGTGAGGAAGTCGAGGATGTGCGGAAGCCCGCCTGAAAGGTAAGTGCCCAACGCGACTGCCGCCGTTACGGCGGCGCCGCAGGCTATGATCTGCAGCCTGCGGCCACTCGCGATGACGATAGGCACCAGGACGGCGGCCGGCCAGACCTTGATCCAGGTGGCAATGCTGAGAAGGATCCCCGCTGCGACGGGACGAGTGGCTGCATACAGCAGGGCTACCAGGACGATGGGCGCGGTGATGCCCTCCACCCGGGCAAAGCTGAGGTAACCCATGAAGGCAGTGAAGAACAGCCACCACCAAGCGGGGGCGATGCCGGTTGTCCGGCGCGGCCCGCGGGTCAAGATGAACAATCCGGCGGCGTTGAGAACGGTGATGATCAACGTCCAGACAAGCAAGTACGGGCCCGGGCCCGCGATGTTGGCCAGGAAGATCGGAATCTGGGCGAGCACTGGATAGACCCAAGGGCTGATCATGCCGTTGAGATCCGCAGGGTTGTAACCGTTCATTGCCCACTGGCGGTACTGCTCGGTGTCGCTGAAGGTGTGCCCGGAGATGAAGAAGCTTGCCATCCAGCCGAGGAAGTACACATGGACTGCTGCGAAACCCCACCACACGCTGGAAGGACGGCTGAACCATGCGACGGCGGCAGGCGGCACGGCAGCGTTGCGCACGCGGGCCAAGCCGTCAAAGAATCGAACGGAAATCTCAGGACTCCTTGGCAGCGGCGGCCGGTTCGTTGGCCGGGATCTTTTTGCCCAAAAGGTACAGCCGGCGAACGGACCAGCAAAAGAGCACAACCAGCAGGACATTGCGGACGGTCAAAACGAAGGCCATCCAAGGGTTGTTGTGGCTGAGGGCATCGTAGAAGAGGGGGTAGATGAAGTATGTGGCCACCGCAATTGCGATGAGCATGGCCGCTGGGACCCGCCATTCCTTCCAGCTATGCGCGAGCCCGACGGCGACAGCTGGCGCCAGCCAGACCATGAACTGTGGGGATCCGACCTTGTTGAATACCACGAACGCCGTGGCCATGGTTAGGGAGCCGGCCAATAACAGCTCCGTGCTGTCGGCCCCGCCGCTTCGTTTGCCATTGTGAAGTGCCCAGAATGTCAGGGCAGCGACCAGGAGTGCAGCCAAGACAAGGAGGGGCTGCATCAGTTGTGACATGAAGGGTGTACCCGGGCCATCCACCTGCATCGAGTTGATGTCCGTATTCATGTACATCCTGGAGTCGCCCACATGGAGGACCGAGAGCCACAACCAAGGAGTCGTAAACGTGGCCTCCAGTTGCATCCCGCGATCGCCCTGCTGGGTGAGGAAGTTGAAGAGTTTGGGCAGCGCGCCCACGGCAGCCGTGAGGGCGACCACAAGGGCGGTGGTCAGAATCCCGGCAGCCACCACGCGGATTCTCTGCTTGACTACGGTGATCAAGGAAAGCATGACGGCGGCGGGCCAGACCTTCATCCAGGTGGCAACGCTCAGAAGGGTCGAGGCAATGAAAGGGTGGGACACTCCGTAAGCCAGGGCGATCAGCACGATTGGTGCGGTAAATCCATCCACACGGGCGAATCCCAGCCATCCCATGATGAAGACGAAGACCAGCCACCACCATGCTGCCGGGATGGCCTCCCGGCGGCGTCCCCACCCCGTGAGCTTGGCGAGGGCTGCGCCGTCGAGCACGGTGATCATGAGCACCCACAGGAAGAAGAACGGGCCGGGACCAGCCAAGCCTGCGATGGCCATCGGTATCAGGGCAAGGACGGGGTAAACCCACGGACTGGGCCCGCCACTGAGGTTCTCATCCCGGAACCCCGCAGCAGTCCAATCCCTATAGATGAATGTGTCGCTGAAAGCTTCGCCACGCAGGGAGACGATCAAAGCGAACACGAGGAAGACCAAGTGCACAACGCAGAAGCCGGCCAGCAGACCCTTGGGGGAGTTGAGCCTTGTTTCCAACGAAGAGGGAATAACACGATGACGGAACCGTGTGAGCGCGCTGAAGAATGAGTCCGTGGAAATGGGAAGATCCTTGTCAGGTAGTTATCGTCACAGGGTGCCGCGAGCCGTTGCGGCGGGAGCCGCTCCAGGCAACAGCGGTTCCGTTGAAATTCATGCGGAACCGGCGTGCCTGTGAGCATTCGGCATCAAACCAGCGCCCTGTTCATCCTATCTCAGGCCAGTTTCCCAGTCCGACCCGGGGTTCGGAGGGCCCCGGGATGCCGCGGGCGGCGATGCTACAGTTGCAATAATCCATGGCAGCCGGCATACCACGATGCGGCAGGGAACCGGACAGGATTTTGTTTAATGGTGACGTCGAAGTTTCGCGAGCGTGAGGTGAGGAGTTCGTTGACTCATCCAGAGGCGCTTGGCGGCTCCAACGCCCCGGTACACGGCACTGTTATTGCCAAGGCAGCAAGGACGGCGATCCTTCAAGGGTTCATCGGGTCTTTGCTCATGGTGGCTGGGTCGGTAGGTGTCGGCTGGCTGGCCAGCAGCAGTGCGTTGATCCGCACCCCACTCTTCATCATGGCCAGGACGTCCCCGGCAGGAGTGATTCTATGCACCGTGATGCTCTGCCTCGGTGCTCTGCTGCTCTTGCGCTCATGGCTTCGCATTGCCCAGCGGATCGGCGGCTGGAACCCCTCCGCGCGTCCTGTCCTCCGGCGTGCATTGTGGATGTGGGCACTGCCGCTGATGTTCGCGCTGCCCCTGTTCAGCAGGGACGCTTATGCCTACATCGGCCAGGGCCGTCTGATGGAGCAGGGCCTGGATCCTTACACTAACGGCATCTCCGCCCTGAGTAACTACTTTTCTCTCGGACCCGACAAAATGTGGACCGAGGCTCCAACGCCATACGGTCCGCTCTGGCTGTGGATCGAACAGGGAGCCGTTTGGGTGAGCGCAGGCATCCCGGAACTTGCCCTGATTCCCTTCAGGCTGGCAGCACTCGGCGGGGTCTTACTGCTCGCCGTCTACGTTCCGCGATTGGCCGCGCTCCACGGAGTCAACCCGGACAGGGCGCTTTGGCTTGGTGTCCTCAATCCCGTTCTCCTCATCAACTTCATCGCGAGCGCGCACAATGACTCCTTGATGTTGGGCCTGGCTGTTGCCGGGCTGTACTACGCCTCGGTCAAACGGCCCGTGCTCGGAATCGTGCTGATCACGGCTTCGATCGCCATCAAGCCAATTACTTTGATTGCGTTGCCGTTTGCTGGCCTGCTGTGGGCCGGGTCCCGTGCCGGGTGGGGCCGCAGGATGTTCTGCTGGACGGCCACGTTGGCCTTATCCCTAGGGCTACTGGCCGGTGCAGGCTTCGTAAACGGACTGGGATTCGGTTGGCTCGGTGCGCTGCAGACTCCCGGTGCCGTCTGGATCTGGTACGCGCCAGTGGGCCTGCTGGCACATACGGCAGGCTCCGTCGTCGGACTTTTCGGCGGTCCCGGCGTCCCCGTGACGGATGTCATCCAGACCATCGGAACTGCGGTTTCGGCGCTTCTTATCGTCTGGCTTGCCGTCCGCACGCCGGGTCGTGGAATCGGTATGCCCGCGCCGATCGACGACGAACCTGGGTTCAAGAAGACTGTGCTTCGCAGGATGGCCTGGGCCTTCGCCGCCGTCGTAGTCCTGGCGCCGGTGATTCAGCCCTGGTACATGGTCTGGTTGCTGGTGTTCTTTACCGTGACGGGAATCGCGGACGGGCCCCAGCTTCGGACGGTCTTTTATTTGACGGCGTTCTTCACCCTTATCGCCCTGACGGACCAATTGAGCGTCTTCCAATGGATCCCCATTGAGGTGGTGCGCGGAGTGGCCATCGCCATCGCGGTCTCCTTCATCGCCTATCTGGTGTTCTTTGACAAGAAGACCCATGTGCTGTTCCGCCCGCGTCGCGGGATTTTGAAGCTCAAGCTCAAGCCGAAGTCCTGATCCGGATTCAGCCGAGGTGTTTCATCGCCTCGCGAAGCGACAGTTGGCTCAGGCCGGCCTGTCGGGTTTCGACGTAGTCCCGCACCCATTGAGGATCCGTTTTGGCGTACTCCCGCAGCGTCCAGCCGATTGCCTTCCGGATGAAAAATTCCTTGTCGGCCAGATTGGCGTCGAGCACAGCGGAGAGAAGTTCCTTGTCTGTGGCTGACTTTGCCTTCAGTTGGGAGGTGATGGCGGCGCGCCGGATCCAGAAGTCCGGGTCGGTTGCCCACTTGCGCAAGAGCGGGGTCAGCGTGCTCCGGTGGTGTTGCAGTAGGGCGCAAATACGGTCGGAGACGCCGTCCACGAAGTCCCACCATGCACCTGTCCGGATGATTTCTTCGTACAGCGGCAACATCTCCAGATCCTTGGACACGGACTTGAGTGAGGTCAGATCGATGGCCGCGTAGCGCTCTTCCCGCCATGTGGCCTCCCGCCACAGCAGCCTGACATCGTGGCGCAGTTCGGCCGGGGAAACGAAAGGCAGTTCCTTTGCGGTGGTGAGAACCATGCGGCGGACCACAGGAACCCTGACACCGAGGGAGGGCATGGCTGATTTCATGTATGTCTGTGCTGCTTTCGCCCTTTCTGGATCTGCTTCTGCACGCAGGCGTTCCCGGATGACGGCGATTCTTCCGTGTTCCATACTGCGACTCTAGGGCAGTATTGCGGCGGCCCGCTTCTCTGCGGCGGTCTCTACGCGCCATCCGGTTGACTCGCGCCGGAGCGCCCATAAAGTGGAGTGGAAGAGTTCATCCAGTGGCCGCTTCGGGCCCCTTTTCCTAGTGCTTTGGAGGCCCGCTTTGTCCATGGTGAAGACGCCAAGCGAGATTGCACTCATGCGCGAAGCCGGACGGGTGGTTGCCAACACGCTTTCCGCGGTTCGCTCGAAGGCCGAAGTTGGGGTGTCGCTCAAGGAACTGGACAATGTTGCTGCCGCTTTCATTGAATCCGCCGGAGCCAGGCCGGCGTTCCTGAATTACCGGCCGCGGTGGGCATCCACGCCCTTCTCCGGTGTTATTTGCACGAGCGTCAACGACGCCGTGGTGCACGGAATCCCGGACGGATACGTGCTGCAGGACGGCGATCTCCTGAGCGTCGACTGCGGAGCATTTGTGGAGGGTTGGTGCGGAGATGCAGCCATAAGCTTCATCGTGGGCACTCCGGATCCTGTGGACCAAGAGTTGATCGACGCCACGGATGCCGCCCTTGCCCGCGGAATCGAGGCGGCCCGGATTGGAAACAAGATGGGCGATCTTGCGTACGCCATCGGCGGGGAAGCCAAGCGCAGTGGCTATGGCATCCTTGCCGATCACGGGGGCCACGGCATTGGCCGGACCATGCATGCGGAACCTAACGTACCCAACATCGGCCGGCCGGGCCGCGGGGTGAAGCTCGTGGAGGGTCTGGTGATCGCCATTGAGCCGATGCTGATTCTGGGTGGCAGCGACGACTACTATCACGATGACGACCAATGGACCCTGCGCTCTGCCAACGGCCGCCGGGCGGCGCACAGCGAACACACCGTCGCGATCACAGCAGACGGCCCAGTTATCTTGACGCTGCCGTAAGTGGCTTTTGCCTCGGCACCTGTCCGCAAGAAATCAGCGCAGCAGGCGCATGACCGCCCTTCCGGGCACTGCTGTGGAAACGATCGTGAAGCCCGCCGCCGTGAACAACTTGACCGTCCCTTGGTAGAGATCGGCCGAACCGGCCTTCGGTCGGATCGAGGGATCCACGGGGTAGCCTTCAACTATTCCGGCCCCGTGGGCGAAGGCATGCCCGACGGCGGCGGCCAGCAACGCTGCGGCCACGCCGCTGCGGCGTTGGCCGGGAGACACCACGAAACAACTGACCGACCAAACTCCAATGCCGTCGTGCGCGCCTGCTCCTGCGGCTTTTAGGACTTGGGACCTTTCGATGCGCGGGTAGCACTCGCGCGGCTCGACGGCGCACCAGCCCACTGCTTCGCCGCCTCGAAACGCCAGAACCCCGGGTTCGGGGCCGCCGTCGCCGAACTTGGCTTTGAGCTGCTCCTTCCGCGCCTCAGGGCGCGTGGCTTTCCAATCCTGACCGGGGAGGGCGAACCACCGGCACCAACAGCGCGAGGGCTCGCCACGGATGCCAAAGAGGTTTTCGACGTCGGGCCAGGTTGCGGGGCGCGCGGTGATGGCGGCGGAGCCGAGGACGTTCGGGACCATGGGAACAGCGTAGATCGCGGCGAGGTCCACGGCATGGGTTTGGTGCCGGCAGGGGGCCTGGGAGCGCACCGGTTAACGAAAACCAAGAGCGGCTCTGAACTACGTTTCCGCAGGTCAGAGCCGCTCTTTGGGTGCCCCGGGAGGGAATCGAACCCCCGACCAAGAGATTAGAAGGCTCCTGCTCTATCCTCTGAGCTACCGAGGCTGGTGACGCTTTCACAGCACGTGGCTGAGGCGCCATCAAGAGTTTACATTGCGGCGGCTGCATGTGTTGTCAGGTCGGTTAAGGGAGTGACTCTTCCTCCACAGGCGGCCATTCGGCGTGGCTATGCACATACGGGAATTGGGTACTGCCGGAGAGCTGGGCAGCGCGAGAAGCTGAAAGAGCCAGCCAGGCACTTCAACTCACGTTAGGACAAGACCATGAACGACATCATTACCGTCCGGGGATTCGTGGCCTCGGAAATCAGAAGCTCGACGACGCCGGGCGGAACAGGGACTGCCTCATTCCGCCTGGGCTCCACGGAGCGCAGGTTCGACCGTGCCAACGATGTCTGGATCGATGGCAACACCAACTGGTTCACGGTCCAAACGTTCAGGCACCTCGCGGGAAATATTGGGTGCAGCGTCAAGAAAGGCCAGCGGATCATCGTTGTCGGCAAACTCAAGTTGAGGCAATGGGAACGCGACGGCAAGATCTACCACGTTGCGGAGATCATTGCCGAATCAGTGGGGCACGACCTCATGTGGGGCTCGGCGAACTTCATCCGGACCACAAGCGGCACGAGTCCGCAGATCACGCCTGCTGCCCCGGACTCGGAGCCGGAGAATCAGTGGCCTGCTGCGGAGGACGACGGTGAAAGCGGCCCGCACGACGACGAGGACGCGGGTGGCGCAGCTGAGCGGGGTGTGATTCTTCCAGCTGGAGAAGGCGACGAGCCGGTTCTTGTTGATGCTGATACCGGAGAACTCGTGGACGCAGGTGTTTGAAACAATGATGCCGTGGACATCCGCGGATTGCCGTGCGGCGCAAGAGACAGTGCGCCGCATGGCAGAATGGCCGGGTGATGAGCAGGGGAACGCCGCGAAGACCATCAAGACACCGCCACGTCGCTGGAAGCCGACGCTTGCTGCTTGCGGGGCCGCTACTAGTCGCCGGACTGGTGGCGGGCTGTTCCGCACCGGCTCCGGTCGTGTCTGGAAGCAATCCAATTTCATTGCCTTCCCCGTCGAGTCCAGTCACCCCCGTTCCGGCCCCCGCCAGTCCCGGCGCTGGCATCCCTTCGGCTTCGGCTTCGCTCAGCCCAAGCACGGTGAGCCTGAAGCAGACCATGGAGTCCGCGCTCAAGACCCTGGCCGCGGCGACGCCGAAACCGGCACAAGAGGCATTGCGATCACAACTCGTTTCAGCCGGCATTCCCGCCTCGACTTTGGAGGTGTCCGCGAGCAAGACGCCCACAGGGCTGGACGCCGATGCCATTGAGGCGGCGGCCAAGCTGGACAAGGACTGTGTCATGGGCGAGATCAGGGACGGCCAGGTATCGGTGTCCGTCCTGCCCGTGCTGGCCAGCGGCAAATGCTTCGTCGGGGATTCCCGCTAACAGGGCCGAATGTGAGTTATGCCTTGCCACCCATTAGATTTAACGGCATGGCGGAATTCATTTATACGATGACCAAGGCTCGCAAGGCCGTTGGCGAAAAACTTATCCTGGACGATGTCAGCATGTCGTTCTTCCCTGGCGCGAAGATCGGCGTCGTTGGCCCGAACGGAGCCGGCAAATCCACGATCCTGAAGATCATGGCTGGTATCGACACACCGTCGAACGGCGAAGCCCGCCTCAGCCCCGGCTACTCCGTGGGCATCCTCCTGCAGGAGCCGCCCCTGAACGAGGAAAAGACCGTCCTGGGCAACGTCCAGGAAGGCGTAGGCGAGATTTACTCGAAGATCCAGCGCTTCAACGAGATCTCCGAGGAAATGGCCAACCCGGATGCCGACTACGACACCCTCCTGGAGGAAATGGGCCACCTCCAGGAAGCCATCGATGCTGCCGATGCCTGGGACATCGATTCCCAGCTCGAACAGGCCATGGACGCGCTGCGCTGCCCGCCGGGCGACTCCGACGTGACTGTCCTGTCCGGTGGTGAGCGCCGTCGGGTTGCGCTCTGCAAGCTCCTGCTCCAGAAGCCTGACCTCCTGCTCCTTGACGAGCCCACCAACCACTTGGATGCCGAAAGTGTCCTGTGGTTGGAACAGCACCTGTCTTCCTACCCCGGCGCCGTCCTCGCGATCACCCACGATCGCTACTTCCTGGATCACGTCGCCGAGTGGATCTGTGAAGTCGACCGCGGCCGCCTGTACCCCTACGAAGGCAACTACTCCACGTACTTGGAGAAGAAGCGCGCCCGCCTGGAAATCCAGGGCAAGAAGGACGCCAAGCAGGCCAAGCGGCTCACCGAAGAACTCGAATGGGTCCGTTCCAACGCCAAAGGCCGCCAGACCAAGTCGAAGGCTCGTCTGGCCCGGTACGAGGAAATGGCAGCCGAGGCTGACCGCACCAGGAAGCTCGACTTCGAGGAAATCCAGATTCCGCCGGGACCCCGTCTGGGTGGCCTGGTCCTGGAAGCGAAGAACCTGCAGAAGGGCTTCGAAGACCGGACCTTGATCGACGGGCTTTCGTTCTCCCTTCCCCGCAACGGCATTGTTGGTGTCATCGGCCCCAATGGCGTCGGCAAGACCACCTTGTTCAAGACCATCGTTGGGCTCGAACCCCTCGACGGCGGCGACCTCAAGGTCGGCGACTCCGTGAAGATCTCCTACGCCGACCAGAGTCGCGGCGGCATCGACCCCAACAAGACGCTCTGGGAGGTCGTCTCCGACGGGCTCGACTTCATACAGGTCGGACACGTTGAAATGCCATCCCGTGCCTACGTCGCGGCCTTCGGCTTCAAGGGTCCGGACCAGCAGAAGAAGGCCGGGGTGCTCTCCGGTGGTGAGCGCAACCGTCTGAACCTGGCGCTGACCCTTAAGCAGGGCGGAAACCTGCTGTTGCTTGACGAGCCCACCAACGACCTCGACGTCGAAACCCTCAGCAGCCTCGAGAACGCCCTGCTCGAGTTTCCCGGCTGCGCTGTAGTGGTCTCTCACGACCGGTGGTTCCTCGACCGTGTCGCCACCCACATCCTGGCTTATGAAGGCGATGAGGAAAACCCCTCGAAGTGGTACTGGTTCGAGGGTAACTTCGAGTCGTACGAGGAGAACAAGGTTGAGCGACTCGGCCCGGACGCTGCGAAGCCGCACCGCGTGACGCACCGCAAACTGACCCGCGACTAAGCGGATCCAACCACCGAAGGCCGGCGTCCCTGGATGACTTTTCCGGGGCGCCGGCCTTCTTCCTGTGATGATCTTGCCGCGCTGTGGCAGCGACGCAAGGAACTACTGCGGAATCCGGAGCATGCCCTCCTGCGCCACGGTGGCGACGTGCAGGCCATCACGGCTGAAGATCCTGCCCGTGGCCAGTCCGCGGGCGCCCCGTGCGCTGGGGGACTCCTGGACGTAGAGCAGCCATTCATCCACGCGGACGGGACGGTGCCACCACATGGCGTGGTCAAGGCTGGCCACACTCATGCCCGGTGTCATCCAGCTCAATCCGTTCTTGCGCAGCACCGATTCCAAGATGGTGTAGTCGCTCGCGTAGGCCAGGGCTGCCAGGTGGAGGTTGGGATCGTCCGGCATCGGGCCGAAGGTTTTCATCCAGACGGCATTGCTGGCTATGCGGTCCTTGGGCGCTTCCACATACAGCGCGGGATCGACGTGGCGCACATCGAAAGGCCGCTCGAAGGACATGTGGCGGGCCAACGGATGGTCGTACTTCTGCAGGAGTTCCGCGGTACTCGGCAAGGATTCGGGGTCCGGAATTCCCGCTGGCATGGCGGCCTGGTGCTCCACACCCTCCGCCTCGGTCTGGAAGGAAGCGATCATCGACAGGATCGGTTGGCCCTCCTGGTATGCATGCACCCGACGCGCTGAGAACGAGCGTCCGTCACGGAGCCGTTCAACGCTGAAAGTGATGGGTTGGTTGGCATCCCCGGGACGAAGGAAATAGCCGTGCATCGAGTGGACGGCTCGGTCCTCATCCACGGTGCGCATACCGGCCACGAGTGATTGAGCCAGGACTTGTCCGCCGAACACCCGATGTCGGGGCTGTTTCTGCGACGGTCCGAGGAAGATGTCCTCGGCGGTCCTCGCGCCGTCGAAATCGGCCAGGGACAGCAGCTCGATGAGGGTGGATGTCGGGTCCTCAATGGCAACCTGATGTTCCAGGCCGGCGTGCGCGTCAGTCATGGTTCGACTCTAGACGCCGCACCGACCCCTCTCAACCGAGGACATGCCGGTAGAGTCGATGATGTGTCCGATGTACTGACCCAGTCCTTCCGTTTCGTCGATCCCCGCGATCTGGCGGATCTCCGCACCTATGTCACGCGCGCCAAGAGCATCGACGACGGCGCGATTCGGCTTCAAGCAACCGGTCGCGTACTCGCCGCATATGTCTGCGTCCTGAGGCCGCGTCTCCTGGGCGAATCGACGCCCACCATCCTCGGGCTGCGCACCGTCGCCTTGGCAGATGACGCCCATGCGGACGTCACCGTGACCCTGTCCTCCGTCCTGGACCGCCTCGCGCGGTCCGGTGCCGACGACGTCGAGCTGGCCATTCCGCCGTCGACCGTTTCCGAGTCGTGGGCGGGAGTCGGGGCGCCCCGCAGCGGCTGGGAGCCGCTCGGTTCAGTGCCCGACGCCGAACTCAGGGCGGTGGCGAATGCCGGCATAGCGGAGGTGGCCGGGATTGTTCCGGATCAGCCTGGCGCTTTGATCGTCAACAATGCCAGGGCAGCGGTGTGGGGACGGGAGATTCCCGGGCTCGGCGGCGTGCCCACAGGCGCGGCGTTCGCGGCTTTGGCTCTCGGTTTCCTTGGCGACGGGGAGCACCGCCTCTTCCGCAACGGGCGTTGGTTCCGGCTCAGCGGAAGCCGGGGCCACATCCTGGCACGATCCGGATCGGGCCTGGGCTTCCAGGCCCGCTGAGCCCGCGTACGCGAACCCGGACGCACTTCGCCCGAGCCAACAGAGTCGCCTACCGGGTCAGGGCTGCTGGACCGACGGGCTGTTCACCATTGTGAGCGCAGCCCGTTCCATGTAATCCCACAGCGTACCTTCGTGCAGCGGAGACAAGTCGAGCGAATCCACTGCCGCGCGCATGTGGAAGAGCCAACGGTCCTTGGCTTCGGGTGTCACCTGGAATGGCATGTGCCGCATCCGCAGGCGGGGGTGCCCGCGTTCTTCGCTGTAGGTGCCTGGACCGCCCCAGTACTGCTCGAGAAACATGAGGAACCGGCGCTTTGCCGGGGCGAGGTCTTCCTCCGGGTACATCGGCCGGAGCAATGGATCTGCGGCGACGCCGTCGTAAAAGACGTCGATGAGTTTCACGAACGTATCGTGGCCACCGATGGCCTCGTAGAAGCTATCGGTGTAGGCAGGCTGGCTAAAGGGATCGTTTTGCATCAACTGCTGCCGCTCGGCCGGCTGCGGTGCCGCGGATTCCGGCTGGCTGCTCATGTCACTCACCGGCTTTCTGCTCTTGAATCTTGGGAGATTCCTTTGAAGATTGAGGCGCACCGGATGCAGCGGTTTCGGCAGGCGCAGTACCCGGGGGTGCAGGCGGAACGTCGTCCGGGACGGCTGGTTCCTCGGGCACGTAGTCGCCCTGCGAGCGGTTGCCCACCCTCAGGATTTCACCGTTGCGCAGATACCAGATCGCGCCGTCTTCGGCCCGGAGCCTCGTGATCCGGAGACCCACGGATTCAACGGTGCCGATCACTTCGGTAGTCACGATCACATCGCCGATCCCGAACTGGTCCTCGATGGTGATGAAAATGCCGGACAGGAAATCGCGGATGAGCTGTTGGGCGCCAAAGCCAATGGCCACACCCAGGATGCCTACGCTCGTCAGCAGTGGCGCAATGTCCACGTTGAGGAACTTGAGCACGTAGATGATCACGATGACCACCACACCCACGCTGAGAACACTCGTCAGCAGTGAACCAATGGTGTGCGCACGCTGGGATCGCCGTTCATGGTCGAGCGCCCGGAAGGCAGGCTGGACCCACCTGAAATGCGCTTTCTTGAAGAAGCTGGTGCCCTCTGCCACGCTGCGGGTAATACGCAGAATGATGAACCGGGCCACAACCCAGAGCACCAACCCAATGCCCAGCGTTACGAAGATTGACGCGAAATCGATCTTGGCTGCATCGGCCACGATGTTGTCGGTCGACGAGGTGACGTTCATGTGCGGGAATGCTCCTCACGGGATCCAATTGTTCGCCTGGCCCTTTTTTGCCGGGCGCTGAACACTCTGTCCACGGTCAACCCTATCGCCGTAGCGTGGCCGCATGCGCATCCTGATTCTTGGCGGAACAGGGTTCCTGTCATCTGACTAGCTAGCCGCCGCCGTCGTGCTCGGCTCATGCAGCACGGGAAAGTTGACGCTCCGGGCGATGAAGCACACTTGGTTGGCCTCATGGTGCAATTCGTCCATGAGGGAAAGATGTGCGGGGTCGGCAACGGTGACCTGCGGCTTCAAGGTGACGTTCTCGAACTGTCCACTGCCATCACGGTTGAGGCGCATCATCCCCTCGGCATGGTCCACATAGTCCGTGACTACTACGCCGTGTTTGACCGCGACATGCAGGAAAGACAGCATGTGGCACTGGGACAGGGCAGCGAGGAGCAACTGTTCGGGGTTGTACCGGCTGCGGTCGCCATGGAACGTCGGGTCCGAGGATCCCTTCAGGACGGGCAGCCCCGGGATCTCGACGTCGTGGTCCCGGGAATAGCCGCGGTAAGTGGAGGTTCCGCTCCCCAGATTTCCGCTCCAGCGCACGGTGAGGGAGTAACGGTGTTCGTCCAGGCTCATGCGGAAAGTCTAACGGCGGCACCCGCCGCCGTTATGCGAAGGGGCCCCGGTTTCAGGATGCGGAACCGGGGCCCTGGGATGGTGTTTAGGCGTCCGCTGCGCGGGCCCTGAGGGCACGGGCAACGCCGTCGCGGTTTTCGAGCATCATGCGCCGCAGGGCGCTGCTGTCCACCGGCAGCTCAGCAAGGAACTTGTCCGTGCGGTCCACCGTGGCCTGTGTGGTCAGTTGCGCCGGGTAAAGCCCGACGACGATCTGCTGGGCCAGCGCGTGGGTGCGGTTGGCAACAATTTCCGGGACGGCCTCAAAGTACTTTTCCGCGTACGGTTCCAGCAGGGAGGTGTCCAGCACCCGCGTGAAGCCGGCGACGGCCGAGCTTTGGATGGCATTGGAAAGCTCGCCGGTCACAACGATCTTCTTCCACGCCGTGGCCTTGGCCTCGGGAGTGGGAAGGGCTGCCGTCGCCAGTGCGGCGGCGTTCTGGCCGTTGGCTGTGTGGTCACGCTCGAGTTCGGCGTCGATCCGGTCCTGGCCCTGGCGGCCACCCACCACCAGCGAGGTGAGGAGTTCCCAGCGCAAGTCCTGGTCAACGGTCAGTCCATCCAGGACCATGCTGCCGTCCAGGAGCGCCTGGACCGTGTCCAGTTGTGAGCTGCTGGCGGCAAGCAGAGCGAAGGACTTCACGAACTGGAGCTGGGCGTCCGATCCGTCAGTCACGGTGGACGACAGTTCCCACAGCTTGTCCGCGGCGGCCACTGTGGCGGCATCCTTGTGCTCTGCTGCGACGTAGTACGTCAGCGTGGTGGCCAGTTGGCGGAGTTGGGTCTGGATCACGGAGGAATCGGTCTCGGACGCGATGTTCGCCAGAATCAGTTCGACGTAGCCGCGGGCCGGAGTCTCGCCGTCGCGGGCCGCATCCCAGGCGGAGCCCCACACGAGGGTGCGGGGCAGGCTGCCGGCAAAGTCCTTCAGGTGGGCTTTTGCAGTGGCCCAGGATGCGGGGTCGAGACGAACCTTCGCGTAGGCGAGGTCATCGTCGTTGAGCAGGACCAGGTCCGGACGTGCCAGCCCGGCAAGGGCGGGGACATCGGTCCGGGCGCCGTCGACGTCGAGCTCCTCCCTGTGGGTGCGTTCGAGCTTGCCGGCGGCTGAGAGGTTGTAGAAGCCAACCGCGAGGCGGTGCGGACGCAGGGTGGGCTGTTCGTCGATGGCTGTCTGTAGGATCGAAAACGAAGTGATGGTGCCGTCCGCGTCGGCCTCGAGCTCGGGGGCGAGCGTGTTGACGCCGGCGGTCTCGAGCCAGAGCTTGCCCCACTGGTCCAAGTCGCGGCCACTGGCAGCTTCGAGTTCCTTCATGAGGTCTACCAGTTCGGTGTTCTGCCAAGCATGCTTCTGGAAATACTCGCGGACGCCGGCCATGAATTGTTCCGGTCCCACCCAGGCAACCAACTGCCGCAGGACGGAAGCTCCCTTGGCATACGTGATGCCGTCGAAGTTGACCTCGACATCCTGGAGATCATTGATCTCGGCGAAAATCGGGTGGGTGGTGGGAAGTTGGTCCTGGCGGTATGCCCACGATTTCTCCACGGAGGCGAAGGTGGTCCAGGCCCGGTCGAATTCGGTGTTTTCGACCGCGGCCAGGTGGGACATGTACTCGGCAAAGGACTCGTTGAGCCAGAGGTCGTTCCACCAGCGCATCGTGACGAGGTCGCCGAACCACATGTGCGCCAGCTCGTGCAGCACGGTGATGGCACGGCGTTCGATTTGGGCGCCCGTGACCTTGCCACGGAAGACGTAGCCCTCGAGGATCGTCACGGCGCCTGCGTTTTCCATGGCGCCGGCGTTGAACTCGGGAACGAACAGTTGGTCGTACTTCTCGAAGGGATACGGGAAGCCGAACTGGGCCTCGAAGAACTCAAAGCCCTGGCGGGTCAGTTCGAAGATGTTGTCGGCGTCCAGATACTGCATGAGGGACTTGCGGGCAAAGACACCCAGGGGGATGACCCGGCTGTCGGAGCTGGTGACCTGGCTGCGAACCGCTTGGTATGGTCCCGCGATCAGGGCTGTGACGTAGGAAGAAATGCGGGGGGTGGGGGCGAAGCGCCAGACCGAGCGGGCAGCGCCGCCGTCCCCGGGAGTGGTTTCCACCGGGACGGGAGTGGGGGAGTTGGAGATGAGATCCCAGTGCGAAGGGGCAGTCACCGTGAACGTAAATGCCGCCTTCAGGTCCGGCTGCTCGAACACGGCGAACATGCGACGGGAATCGGGCACTTCGAATTGGGTGTACAGGTAGACCTCGTTGTCCACCGGATCCACAAAGCGGTGCAGGCCCTCACCGGTGTTCATGTAGGGGGCGTCGGCAACTACCGTGAGCTCGTTCTCCGCGGCGAGCTCCGGCAGTTGGATGCGGACGCCGTCGGACACCACCGCGGGATCCAGCTCGGTGCCGTTCAGCGTCACGCTGTGCACGGTTTCCGTGATCGCGTCGATAAAGCTCGTGGCACCCTCGACGGCGGAGAACTTCACCACCGTGGTGGAGCCGAAGACCGTGGCGCCCTTCGTCAAGTCGAGGGTGACGTCATACGAAGTCACGGTGAGCAATTCTGCGCGCTGTGCCGCTTCTTCGCGCGTCAGGTTCAGGCCTGGCAAGGTGGTGCCTCCAAGAATGGGTTGCAGAAAGCCGGCTGACTTCAGCCAATGCCGGCGCTGTGAAGTCATTCTTCCATTTGATCCCGGCTTGGCAAGGACGCTGGATCACAGTGTCGCTGGCCGGGGGTAGCGTTGGATCATGGGAAAGATGCGCGACTCGTTGGACCTCCGGGCACTCCGCTTTGCGGTGGCATTTCCGCTGCTGCTCGCCGCCGCATTTGCTGTGTGCGCACTCATGTTGCGCAACAACCTTCCTGAGCCCGTTGCCATTGCGTGGAACCCCGACGGCGGCAGCAGCTTTGCGCCGTTCGCCGCCTACGTGTCCGGCGGAACCGGCCTCATGGTCCTGACCGGATGGTTGGTCTTCGTCCAAGCTGTTCCGCTCGCCAGGCCAGTGATCATGCGCCGGTTCATGATGGGCTTGGGTCTCATGGTGACGCTCTTCATCACTGCGGTGCTGGCCGCCGGACTCGTGGGACAAACGGGCCTCACCGATGCGCGCAACTCGCACGTTGACGCCACAGTCCTCGCGCTGGGTGCCGGTGCGGCCTTGCCCTTGGGCGTGGTCATGATGATGGCTTTCAAGCCTGACCCGCGCTGGACACCGGAAGACGACGCCGCCCTCGAAGCCGAAGTAACCCTGAAGGAAGACTCCGGTCTGGCGGAGGACTCCATGTTGCTCTGGGTTCACGCGAGAAGCTCGGTGTTCGTGATGATCTGCGTGGCCACTCTATTTCCTGCCATGTTGATCGCGATTGCGGTTCCGTGGCTGGGGGCATTGCTCGCGGCAACCGCGGCCATAGGAGCGTGTTTCCTCTTCGTCCGGGTGCGCGCTGACCGCGGAGGAGTGCAGGTGTTTGTGGCCGGAGTCCTGAAGGTCTTGACCGTGCCCGCCGTGGACATCGCCGGAGCTGCCGCACAAGAAGTCAGGGCCGCCGACTTTGGCGGCTGGGGACTCCGGCACCACGGAGGAGCCACGGCCATCCTCGTGAGTAGCGGACCCGCCGTCGTCGTTCGCCAGGTCAGTGGCCGCAGGGTGGCTTTCAGCGCCGGGACCTCAGCGACGGCGGACCGGCTCGCTGGAATCCTGAACCGCGTCGCGGCCCGTGCCCAGCGCGGGGAGCAGCCTCCTGCTCCCTGAGCGCCTGAGGTTCGCCGCGTCAGCGGGCTTCGTCTTCACCGGCTTCGTCTTAAGAGGTGGGCAACGGCCCGATCCTAGTAACCTAGTAACCGCATCCCTCACCGCCGCGCCCGGCCTTGCCGCGTTCGCGCGCCAGACTGAATGGACTTCCTGTGACCACACCCCGCGTCCACATCGCTACGGACCACGCTGGCATGGAGCTCAGCGCCCACCTGGTGAGCCACTTGACTGCCAAAGGCTACGACGTGGTTGACCACGGCCCCAAGGTGTACGACGCCCTTGACGACTACCCTTCGTTCTGCATCAACGCGGCCGCTGCCGTTGTCGCAGACCAGACCGCCGGCGTCCACGCATTGGGCATTGTCCTTGGCGGATCCGGCAACGGTGAACAAATTGCCGCAAACAAGGTCAAGGGTGTCAGGGCCGCGCTGGCTTGGAATCTTTCCACGGCGAAACTTGCCCGCGAGCACAACGACGCCAACGTGATCGCCGTAGGCGGTCGGCAGCACACAGTCGAGGAAGCCACCGAACTGATCGAGGCCTTCTTGCAGGAACCGTTCAGCAACGACGAACGCCATGTGCGCCGGATCGGAAAAATCGCCACCTATGAAAACACCGGCGAAATCGTTGCATAGTGCCTGAAGGGCATTCGATTCACCGCCTGGCACGTCAGTTCCAGGATGTCTTTGCGGGTCAAGTCCTGGACGTTTCCAGCCCGCAAGGCCGTTTCACCGCGGGTGCCGCGCTTCTGGACGGACGCAAGCTGCAGGAGGCGACGGCACACGGTAAGCAGCTCTTCCTCCGTTTCGACCGCGGAGTGATCCTTCATGTCCATCTGGGTCTCTATGGTGCCTGGAACTTTGGCGGCGACGAATCCTTCCGCGGGGCCTCGAGCATCGGGGCGCCTCGGCGTATCGGCGAGCGTGAGACCTTCTCGCAAGACGCCGAGCAGGATGCAGGGAGCCTCACAGGCAGCTATGCGGGACCGCCCGAGCCGGTGGGGGCCGTCCGGGTGCGCCTCGTCTCACGGAACGGCTGGGCAGACCTGCGCGGCGCCACCACGTGTGCGGCGATCACCGAGGCCGAGGCGGCGACTGTCCTTGCGCGGCTTGGTCCCGATCCCCTTCATAACCTTTCAGGGGACCGTGACGAGTTCATTCGACGGATCCGGCGGCGCAAAACGGCCGTAGGGCTCCTCCTGATGGACCAGTCCGTTGTGGCCGGAATCGGAAACATCTATCGTGCTGAGGTGCTGTTCCGGCAGGCCGTTGATCCGTGGACTACGGGGGGTGCCTTGGACGACGAAACCGCCGGGCTTCTGTGGGATGACACAGTGGCGGCCATGAACGACGGCGTCCGTGACGGGCGGATTGTTACGACTCCTCCGGCTTGGTGGAACGGCGGGGACGCAGGAGCGCTCGACGGCGAGGCCCACTTTGTCTACAAGCGCCAAGGCCAGCCGTGCCGGCGATGCGGCGAAGCAGTGGCGATGGCTGAGATCGGTGCGCGCAAGCTCTATTGGTGTCCCGGCTGCCAGGACTAGCATCTACCCCTGGCTGGGGCAATCACGCAACGCTTAAACACGAAGGGCCCCTCAGCGAGGGGCCCTTCGTTTTTGGAGGGGACGACGGGAATCGAACCCGCGTAATCAGTTTGGAAGACTGAGGCTTTACCATTAAGCTACGTCCCCGGGTAAGACTGCCTGCACCCTTGGAGGTGTTCCGCGCATCTTTCCGGCGGCTGTTGAAGCCGGATATAACTAAACCTAATTCAGGGGCCAAGTGTCAAATGTGCATTCTCCGGCGCTATGCCCGTAGACTGTCCTGTGCATTCACGGGGTGTAGCTCAGCTTGGCTAGAGCGCCTGCTTTGGGAGCAGGAAGTCGCAGGTTCAAATCCTGTCACCCCGACTCTGTGTGCCTGTCCCGATCCGGGGCGCGCCAGAACCCCATCCCACAAAACCAGGAGTACTTAGACTGTGAAGAGCGCTGTCGAGAACCTCACCGCCACGCGGGTCAAGCTCAACGTTGAGGTTCCCTTTGAGGAACTGAAGCCGAGCATCGATGCCGCTTACAAGACCGTTGCTTCGCAGATCCAGGTTCCCGGGTTCCGCAAGGGCAAGGTTCCCTCCAAGCTGGTTGACCAGCGCGTTGGCCGTGGCTACGTCTTGGAGACCGCCATCAACGATGGCCTCAATGGCTGGTACCAGGCTGCCGTCCAGGAAGCTGGCCTCCGCCCGCTGAGCCGTCCCGAGGTTGAGATTACCGAGGTTCCGGACCCGTCCTCGACCGACGGTGAGCTGAAGTTCCAGGTTGAGATCGATGTCCGGCCCGAGGTTGAACTGCCCGACTACGCCGGCATCAAGGTGGAGGTCGCTGCAGCGGAGTCCTCCGACGCGGACGTCGACAAGGCCCTGGATGAACTCCGCGGCCGCTTCGGCACGCTGAAGCCGGTTGACCGTCCGGCTGCCGATGGCGACTTCCTGACCATCGACATCACCGCCACGATCGACGGCGCCGAGATCGATTCCGCTACCGGGCTGTCCTACCAGGTTGGCGCCGGCACCATGCTCGAAGGCCTCGACGAGGCCGTCACCGGCCTGTCTGCCGACGAAGAGGCAATCTTCGACACCACGCTGGTTGGCGGCGAGCACGCCGGCGAGGCTGCCCAGGTCAAGGCTGTTGTCAAGACCGTCAAGGAGCGCGAGCTTCCCGAGGCAAACGACGACTTCGCCCAGCTGGCATCCGAGTTCGACACCCTCGCTGAGCTGCGCGAAGACCTCGCCAAGCAGGCCGCTGAGTCCAAGGTGGTCGGCCAGGGCGTCGAAGCCCGCGACAAGGTCCTGGACAAGCTCGTCGAGCTGATCGAGGTTCCGGTTCCGGACTCGGTTGTTGAGGAGCAGCTCGAAGCTCACTTCAACCCGGAGAACGCCCACGGTGAAGGCGATCACGACACCGAGGAACACCGCGCCGAGGTCAAGGCGAACACCGCCCGGGCCTTCCAGAACGAGATCATCCTTGATGCCATTGCCGACAAGGAAGAAGTGAGCGTCAGCCAGAACGAGCTGATCGACTACATCGTCACCACGGCAAGCCAGTACGGCATGGACCCGAACCAGTTCGCCCAGATCATCGATCAGAGCGGCCAGGTTCCCATGATGGTTTCCGAGGTCCGCCGCCGCAAGGCCCTCGCAGTTGTCCTCGGCCAGGCCGAGGTTGTCGACTCCGAAGGCAACAAAGTTGACCTGAGCGACTTCGTGCGCCCCGCTGGCGAAGAGACCGCGGATGTCGAAGAAGCTGAAGAAGCAGCTGTCGTCCCGAGCGATGACCCTGCTGCAGTGAAGTTCTAGTTTCACCTCTCGCCGCCCTCGGATCACCTGATCCGGGGGCGGCTTGGTTTAAGCCGCGTTAAGCCGTGCCGGCGCCGAAAAGCCGCACGTCCGCAATCGTGCGCCGTCAGCGAACAGCGGGATTTGGGAGAACAAATCGCCATCGAAAACAGTTAGTGTCCAAGTAGTGAAGATCAGGGATGGCAAGTTCAGCAATGGCCCTGTCACCAGCGAGAGGTAAGTACTTATGTCACAGCACGCAGAGGCCCCCAGGATGGCAACCGTCGATCCAGCGGCGCAGGACAACTACATCTACAACCGCCTGCTGAAAGAGCGCATCATCTGGCTCGGATCCGAAGTCCGTGACGAGAACGCCAACGCGATCTGCTCCCAGCTCCTCCTGCTCTCGGCTGAAGACCCGGAGAAGGACATCTACCTGTACATCAACTCACCTGGTGGTTCCGTGACTGCCGGCATGGCCATTTACGACACCATGCAGTTCATCCCTAATGACGTCGTCACCGTTGCCACCGGACTGGCGGCCTCCATGGGCCAGTTCCTTCTTTCCTCGGGCACCAAGGGCAAGCGTTACGCCACGCCCAACGCCCGCATCCTGATGCACCAGCCTTCCGGCGGCATCGGTGGCACGGCGTCGGACATCAAGATCCAGGCCGAATTGATTCTGCACATGAAGAAGGTCATGGCTGAGCTCACTGCGGAACAGACCGGACAGACTGTCGATACCATCCTCAAGGACAACGATCGCGACAAGTGGTTCACGGCCGTCGACGCTCTCGAGTACGGCTTCTTCGACAAGATCGCCGCCCACGCAGGCTCGGTTGCCGGCGGTGGCGGAACGGCCAACGCCTCGAACTCAGAGAACTAACCGGCACCAAGAAACATTCAGATCAGGAGCAATAAACATGAACTACAACTTTGGATGGTCTGCCGGTAATCTCCCGTCCAGCCGGTATGTCCTCCCGCAGTTCGAAGAGCGCACGCCCTATGGCTTCAAGCGCCAGGACCCGTACACGAAGCTCTTCGAGGACCGCATCATCTTCCTCGGCGTGCAGGTTGACGACGCTTCCGCCGACGACATCATGGCCCAGCTGCTGGTACTCGAGTCCACGGACCCGGACCGCGACATCACGTTGTACATCAACTCCCCAGGTGGCTCGTTCACGGCCATGACGGCCATCTACGACACCATGACGTACATTCGGCCGGAGATCCAGACTGTTTGCCTGGGACAGGCGGCCAGTGCCGCTGCCGTGCTGCTCGCGGCAGGTACTGCCGGGAAGCGTCTCGCACTGCCGAACGCCCGGGTACTGATCCACCAGCCGTCGCTGTCCGGCGGCCAGGGCGGGCAGGCCTCGGACCTCGAGATCCAGGCCGCAGAAGTCATGCGCATGCGCTCCTGGCTCGAGGACACGCTGGCCAAGCACTCAGGCCGGACGCCGGAACAGGTCAACAATGACATCGAGCGCGACAAGATCCTCACCGCCGCAGAAGCGATGAACTATGGATTGATCGACCAGGTGCTTGATTCCCGCAAAATCAAGCCCCAGGCAATCGCCAGGTAACTGGCCAAAATTCGACGCCGGTGCGGTTCAGGAAATATGGACCGCATCGGCGTTCTGTTTCAACCCAAGCAGCCCATTGTGTCCTACAGTGGAAGTTGTCATGGTGGCGCCCCCGCTGCGATCTTGCGAACTTGGCGGATAGGTACGGGGCTGCACCACCCGCATGAAACGAAGGGATTCCCACATGGCTCGGATTGGCGAGAGCACGGATCTGCTGAAGTGTTCTTTCTGCGGAAAGAGCCAGAAGCAGGTGCGGAAGCTGATTGCCGGGCCCGGCGTGTACATCTGCGACGAGTGCATCGAACTCTGCAATGAGATCATCGAAGAGGAGCTCGCCGAAGTGTCGGATCTGGGCAGCTTTGAGTTGCCCAAGCCGCGGGAAATTTTCGATTTCCTCCAGGAGTACGTCATTGGCCAGGAGCCTGCGAAACGCTCCCTCGCCGTCGCGGTCTACAACCACTACAAGCGCATCCAGGCGGGTCACGCGCCGAAGACGGGACTGGGCGAAGGCGGACACCACGAGGACGTGGAGATCGCCAAGTCCAATATCCTGCTCATTGGCCCCACCGGTTGCGGCAAGACCTACCTGGCACAGACGCTCGCCCGCCGCTTGAACGTTCCTTTCGCCGTCGCTGACGCCACCGCCTTGACTGAAGCCGGATACGTGGGCGAGGACGTAGAAAACATCCTGCTTAAGCTCATCCAAGCGGCTGATTACGACGTCAAGAAAGCCGAACAGGGCATCATCTACATCGACGAGATCGACAAGATTTCGCGTAAGAGCGAGAACCCGTCCATCACACGCGACGTCTCCGGTGAAGGCGTACAGCAGGCACTCCTGAAGATTCTCGAAGGGACGGTGGCCTCGGTTCCACCGCAGGGTGGCCGTAAGCACCCGCATCAGGAATTCATCCAGATCGACACCACCAATGTGCTGTTCATTGTGGCCGGCGCCTTTGCCGGACTCGAGGACATCATCGGATCGCGGTCCGGCCGCAAGGGCATTGGATTCGGGGCCCCGCTCAACGAGGTCAAGGACAACGTGGACAGCTACGGCGAGGTGATGCCGGAGGACCTGCTCAAATTTGGGCTGATTCCTGAATTCATCGGACGCCTGCCTGTGATCACCACCGTGTCCAACCTTGACCGCTCGGCGCTTATCCAGATTCTCTCCAAGCCCAAGAACGCGCTGGTCAAGCAGTACCAGAAGATGTTCCAGCTGGACGGCGTAGAGCTCTTGTTCGACGACGACGCCCTGGACTCGATTGCCGACCAGGCCCTAGAACGTGGCACCGGAGCCCGTGGCCTGCGCGCCATCATGGAGGAAGTGCTGCTGCCGGTTATGTTCGACTTGCCCAGCCGTGACGACATCGCCAGCGTTGTTATCACCGCCGACGCCGTCAACAAGAAGGGCCAGCCCACCATGATCGCGCACGAGGTCGTGGCGAAGCGGCGGAATAAGTCCGCCTAGCCCGGGGTTGGCATAGCTGGTGCCGGACGCGCATTCTTCCGGCTAGCCGCGCCCCTGTACGTTCTATCCGAGGAGTTCCCTATGCCCGAGCAGATCGCAAACAAGGTTGATTTCTGGTTCGACCCCATGTGCCCTTTCGCCTGGGTGACATCCCGCTGGATTGGCGAAGTGGAAGACGTCCGTGGCATCGAGACCACCTGGAACGTCATGAGCCTTTCCGTGCTTAACGAGGGCCGCGAACTTCCGGCAGAGTACGCCGAGAAGATGGAGCTTGGCTGGGGACCGGTCCGGGTCATCATTGCCGCCCGCGAGCTGCACGGAGACGAGTACATCAAGCCGCTGTACGACGCGATGGGTTCCCTCATCCACCACGATGGCATCAAGGACTTCGCCGAGGTCATCTCCAAGGCCCTGGCTGAAACCGGCCTGCCCGCCGAGTTGGCCCGCTTTGCCGATTCCGAGGAATACGACGTCCAGCTGCGTGCCAGCCACGAATCCGGTATTTCCTTGGTGGGCCAGGACGTGGGGACCCCGGTGGTTGCGGTGAATGGGACTGCATTCTTCGGACCCGTTCTGACCCGTATTCCCCGAGGCGAAGAAGCCGGCCGAATCTGGGATGCCACGGTCACGTTGGCCGGCTACCCGCACTTCTTCGAGCTCAAGCGCAGCCGCACCGAAAGCCCCGAATTCAACTAGGCAGGACTCCGGCTCGCGGTTGAACGGATCGCGGTTGAGCGGCTCGCGGTTGAGCTAAGCGCGGTTGGGCGAACCCTGGCCTGGCTATTTCAGGAAGCGCGACGTTCTACGGTCCGCCAGGATCTTTCCGTTCGTTTGGCAGGTCGGGCAATACTGCAACGCGGTGTCGGCAAAGGACACCTCACGGATCGTGGTCCCGCACACCGGGCATGGCTGGCCCGCCCTGCCATGCACCCTCATGGTGCTCCGCTTCGCGTCCTTGAGCTCGTTGGAGGCTTTCCCGGTTGCGGCGGCGACAGCCGCACCCAGGACGCTTTCGATGGCCTCATAAAGGACCTGGGTGGTATTCCTGTCCAGCGACTTGGCGATCGCGAACGGTGAAATTCTGGCGGCGTGGAGGATCTCGTCGCTGTAGGCGTTCCCGATGCCCGCGATGACGCTCTGGCTGCGGAGCAGTCCTTTGACCTGGTGTGAGCTTGTGGCCAGGATCCCGGTCAAGGTTTCGGCGGTGAATTCAGGGCTCAGGGGGTCCGGACCCAGGGTTGCAATACCCGGGACGTCCATGGGGCTTCGCACCACGTACACGGCCAGGCTTTTCTTCGTGCCCGCCTCCGTCAGATCCACGCCGACGTGCGTTGAGCCATCGGTCTTGGTGAAGCTGAGCCTGGCGGCAATATTGCTGCCGCCCATCCGTAGATGGGCCTGCGACGGCTGTTCGGTGTAGCGCAACCATCCGGCCTTGGCGAGGTGGAAAATGAAATGGGTCCCGTCAGCGTCGAGACTGATGAACTTGCCGAAGCGCTCCACCCCGAGGACTTTCCGACCCTCCAGGGACGAATACGGTGGATCGGCGGTCTTGAGCACTGCAAAGGAGGTGATCTGGATCTTCGTCAATTCGGCACCGAGAAGATTCCTGCCCAGGAAGGCGGCTAGTCCGGCCACTTCGGGAAGTTCTGGCATAGCAACACTGTCCCACAAAGCACCCACCTGCCAGAACCCCGGAGGCCAGTCACGAACGCCAGGAATTACATGGAAGTAGTTCCTGAAGAGGGCTTGTGCTGGCTGGAGCGCGGGTCAAGAATAGAACTTACCCACTTCGAAAGAAGAGGGACACGGAAACCAAAGATTCAGTGATATGTATCTGACGCAGCCTTCGGCAAAGTTGGATGCAAGCTACCAGTGACGAGGTAGGAAGACCTGAAAGTCCGAGGATTCCGCCAGACTGTCGAGACGTCACCAGGCAGCCGAAAAGTCGAAGCCCCACCAACGGCTAAACGCTGATGGGGCTTCCCCTTTGCCCGAAAACTCACGGACAAGGCCCGGAAACTCCCGGGCTCTTCGAAACTAGGCCTGCGCGGGCTCCTCGGCAGGTGCCAGGACCACGTCGCTCACCGTGAGTTCGCCGTCAGCGGCTACCAGCGAAATCTCCTGTGCGTTGGCTGCGGCCTTCAAATCTCCCAGTCCGGCTTCCAGCTGCGCAACAAAGGATTCTCCCGCGGTGATCGTGGCGGAGAGAACTTCGGTGCGCTGCTTGACCTTGGCCTCTGACTTGGCCTTGCGGATGCCACTCAGCGCAATGCCAACGGTGCCCAGCATGGTGGTGTCGCCGTCGACGATTTCCAGGGCCGCAGGCCACGCCGCGCGGTGCACCGAGCCTGTGCGCCACCAGCTCCAGACTTCTTCGGTGGCGAAGGGCAGGAACGGCGCGAACAGGCGCAAGAGTGAATCCAGCGTGGTGGCGAGGGCTGCAAGGACGGAGGCCTGCTCCGTCTCACCGGCAGCACCGTAAGCGCGGTCCTTGATGAGCTCAACATAATCGTCAGTGAACTGCCAAAAGAACGATTCCGTGATCTGGAGGGCGCGCGCGTAGTCGTAGTTGTCGAACGCTTTGGTGGACTGAGCCACGACGTCGGCCAGCTGTGCCAGCAGCGCACGGTCCAGGGGGTTGCCCAGGACGGACAGGTCCGCGCCGACAACCGAGTTCTCGGTTGCGCCTAGGTTCAGCACGAACTTGGAGGCGTTGAGCAGCTTGATGGCCAGGCGACGGCCGATCTTCATCTGGGCGATTTCGTAGGCGGTGTCCGCGCCAAGCTTGGCCGAGGCAGCCCAGTAACGGACGGCGTCGGAACCGAATTCGTTGAGGACGTCGGTCGGAACCACCACGTTGCCCTTGGACTTGGACATCTTCTTGCGGTCCGGATCCAGGATCCAGCCCGAGATGGCGGCGTGCTTCCACGGCGCGCTGTTCTGCAGGGCATCTGCCCGCACAGCCGAGGAAAAGAGCCAAGTGCGGATGATGTCGTGGCCTTGGGGACGGAGGTCGAAGGGGTAGACCTTGCCGAACAGTTCCTCGTCACGGCTCCAGCCGCCCACGATCTGCGGTGTCAGGGAGGACGTGGCCCAGGTATCCAGGACGTCCGCGTCACCGATGAAGCCGTTGGGCTGCTCGCGCCGGGACTCGTCGAAGCCGGGAGCCGCGTCTGCCGCTGGGTCCACGGGCAAGGACTCGTCGGACGGGAGGATCGGGTTCGCGTAGTCCGGGTTGCCCTGGGCATCAAGCGGGTACCAGACGGGGATCGGCACGCCGAAGAAGCGCTGGCGTGACACGAGCCAGTCGCCGTTCAATCCGGAGATCCAGTTCTCGTAGCGGGAGCGCATGAAGGACGGGTGGAACTCGATCTCGTGTCCGCGTGCGATCAACCGTTCGCGGCGGTCCTCGTCCCGGCCGCCGTTGCGGATATACCATTGGCGCGACGTGACAACTTCGAGAGGCTTGTCGCCCTTTTCGAAGAAGTTCACCGGGTGAGTGATCTTCTTAGGCTCGCCGTCCAGCAGATCGGCAGCCGTGAGAAGTTCCACCACGGCTTCCTTTGCGCCGAACACAGTCTTTCCGGCGATCGCGGCATAGGCTTCGCGGCCGGCGTCGGTGGTGATCCATTCCGGAGTCTCCGCGATGATGCGGCCGTCGCGGCCCACAATCGCCCGCGTGGGCAACTGCAGCTCGCGCCACCAGGTGACGTCCGTCAGGTCGCCGAAGGTGCAGACCATGGCGATGCCTGAGCCTTTGTCCGCCTTGGCAAGCGGGTGCGCCTTGACCTCCAGTTCGACGTCGAACAGGGGAGACGTCACGGTCTTGCCGAACAGCGGCTGGTAGCGCTCGTCGTCGGGGTTTGCCACCAGGGCCGCGCACGCCGCGAGCAGTTCCGGGCGCGTGGTCTCGACGTAGATCTTCTCGCCGTCGGCGGTGAAGAAGGGGTAGCGGTAGTACGCGCCGGCAACTTCGCGGTCTTCCAGCTCGGCCTGCGCGACGGCGGTGCGGAACGTCACGTCCCACAACGTGGGAGCCTCGGCCATGTAGGCGTCGCCGGCGTTCAGGTTCGCGAGGAAGGCGCGCTGGGACACCGCACGGGAAGTGTCATCGATGGTGCGGTACGTGAGGTCCCAGTCCACGGACAAGCCAAGGGTCTGGAACAGGTTCTCGAAGACCTTCTCGTCCTCCACGGCGAGTTCCTCGCAGAGTTCGATGAAGTTCTGCCGGGAGACGACGTCGAAGTCCCGCTGGTTCTTTGCGGGCTCCGCCGGCGGGCGGTAGCCGGCGTTGTACGGAATGGCGGGATCGCAGCGGACGCCGTAGTAGTTCTGGACGCGGCGCTCGGTGGGCAGGCCGTTGTCGTCCCAACCCATCGGGTAGAACACGTTCTTGCCGGTCATGCGCATGTAGCGGGCCTGGACATCCGTCTGCGTGAACGAGAACATGTGGCCCACGTGGAGCGAACCCGAGGCGGTAGGCGGGGGAGTGTCGATCGAGTAGACCTGCTCCCGGGTGGTGTCCGGGTTGAACTTGTAGGTTCCTTCGTCCAGCCAGCGCTGCGTCAGGGCAGCCTCAAGGCCTTCAAGGGCCGGCTTGTCGGGAACGTTGATGGGGGCGGTGGCGGGCGTGTCTGTACCCTGCGTTGATTCAGCCATGGGCCAATTGTTTCATGGCCCCCATTGTTCCGCGGCACGGGGACGTGCAGTAGCATGCGGCCCATGACGGAACTCAGGGACGTTTTGGCGATCAAGCGCATCTATGACGAAGCAGCCGACGACGACGGCTACCGGGTTTTGGTGGACCGGCTCTGGCCGCGAGGGGTATCCAAGGAACGCGCCCGTTTGGATCTCTGGCTGAAGGAAATCGCGCCATCGCCCCCGCTGCGAACGGAATTTGCGCACATGCAGGAGCGCTTTGCGGACTTCAAGAAGCAGTATGAGGCCGAGCTGGAACAGAATCCTGCCGTTGGCCAGTTGCTGGAGTTGGCGGCCGGCAAGAAGCGCCTGACCCTGCTTTACGGAGCCCGGGACCCCGATGTCAACCACGCCCGCGTGCTCCTGGAGTTCTTGCTTGGCGCCGGGGCGGCGGGCAAATGACCCCGCCGCATCCGCGCTTCGCGCGGGCCTACGCCCGGGCCGTTCCGGCGATAAACCTCCGCGGCGGAACTGAGCACCGGCGCAGCTTGCTGGCCGGTCTGCGTGGCCGCGTCATTGAGGTCGGCGCCGGCGAGGGCTCGTCGTTCGGACTGTACCCGGCCACCGTGGAAAGCGTCCTTGCGGTTGAACCTGATGATTACCTCAGGGGGCTTGCCGGAGCTAAGGCAGGGCTTGCTGCTGTGCCGGTCACGGTTGTTCCCGGAACAGCCGAAAATCTTCCAGCGGCCGACGGGGAGGCGGACGCCGTCGTGGTCAGTCTTGTCCTCTGCAGCGTCGCCGACCAGGCGGCGGTGTTGGCGGAAATCCGCCGCGTGCTGCGCCCCGGCGGAACCCTGGCATTCTACGAGCACGTGCGCTCGGACCGTAGGATTCTCGCCGCCGTCGAGGATCTGCTCACTCCGGCCTGGCAGCACATGGCCGGAGGCTGCCATCCCAACCGCAACACCCTTCAGGCGATCGGCGCCGCCGGCTTCCAGGTGCTGCACAATGAGCGGTTCGGCTTCTCTGCCGGCCCGCTGTCCCCGCCGATCGCCCACATCCTTGGCCGGGCGATTTCTCCCGGCGAACCACGTTAGGGTGGTGCCATGACTGAGGAAGTACAGACGAAGACCGCAGTAGTGACCGGCGCCAGCACAGGAATCGGCGAAGCCACAGTGCGGGCCCTCACCGCAGATGGATGGAACGTGTTCGCCGTCGCCCGGCGAGCCGAACGGCTCGCGGCCCTCGGCGCCGAGACCGGCGCCGTGCCGTTCGCAGCGGATATCACCGACGACGACGACGTCGCCGCCTTGCTCTCCGCCGTCACCGAAGCCGGGGGAGCAGACACCCTCATCAATATTGCCGGCGGCGCACGAGGCGCAGACACCCTGGCCAATGCTCAGACCGAAGACTGGGACTGGATGTACCAAGTCAACGTGCTCGGCACCCTGAAGCTGACCCGGGCCTTCCTCCCGATGCTGCGGGCCAACGGCGAGGGCACCGTCCTGAACCTGACGTCGACCGCGGGATTCACGGCCTACGAGGGCGGCGGCGGATACAACGCGGCCAAGTTCGCCCAACACGCCATGACCGGCGCCCTGCGCCTGGAGGAAGCCGAGAACAACATCCGCGTCATCGAGGTGGCGCCCGGCCTCGTCCGCACGGAGGAATTCGCCCTCAACCGCCTCGGCGATGCCACTGCGGCAGCAAAGGTGTATGCCGGCGTCGAGAAGCCGCTCACGCCGGAGGACGTCGCCGACGTCGTCAAGTACGCGGTCTCCGTGCCGCACCACATCAACCTGGACGAGATCATCGTCCGTCCGGTGGCACAAGCGGCAACGCACAAGTTGATCCGCAAGGGCTGAGGCGTCCAGGCGCCGCGCGCTCCACGCCCCAAGTGGAGCTCGCGGCTCCGCTGCCGCTAGACTTGTGGCACAAGCTTCGACCCGGACATCACCGGTGAGCTTCCGGAAGAACGCCCCGGCACCAAGGGTCAGTAGAACCGGACGGGTAAGCCCGTCACAGCAGCAATGAGCGGCCGAACGCCGGACAGCTCCCTTCAAAGGGAGCAGTGCCAGCGGCGGTAAGTGAGGTGGTACCGCGGTACCGGCGCTGTTGGAAACAACGGCCTGGCGCCGTCCTCGCATCCTGAATGAAACTTTGTGTTCACCGGCTCAACCCAGGATGAAGAGATGACGTATTACCCCAAGGCCTCCGCAGCACTGTCCGGCACAGCTTTGTCCGGCGCCGCAACAGGAGTGTCCGCCTCCGTGAAGTTCCCGGAGATCGAAGAGCGCATCCTCAAGTACTGGGATGAAGACGGCACCTTCCAAGCCAGCATCGACCAGCGCAGCGCTGATCTTCCCGGCGGGCACCCTGGCAGCAACGAGTTCGTCTTCTATGACGGCCCTCCCTTCGCCAACGGCCTGCCCCACTACGGCCACCTCCTGACCGGTTACGCCAAGGACCTGGTGGGCCGGTACCAGACCCAGCGGGGCAAGCGCGTCGAGCGACGCTTCGGCTGGGATACGCACGGCCTTCCCGCTGAGCTCGAAGCCATGAAGCAACTGGGCATGACCGATAAGACCCAGATCGAAGCCATGGGCATCGACAAGTTCAACGACGCCTGCCGCGCCTCCGTCATGAAGTACGCGGACGAGTGGAAGAGCTACGTCACGCGCCAGGCCCGCTGGGTGGACTTCGACAACGACTACAAGACACTCAACGTCGAATACATGGAGTCGGTCCTCTGGGCCTTCAAACAGCTCCACGAGAAGGGCCTCACCTACAACGGCTACCGGGTCCTGCCGTACTGCTGGAAGGACGAGACCCCGCTGTCCAACCATGAGCTGCGCATGGATGACGATGTCTACAAAAACCGCCAGGACCAGACCGTCACCGTGACTTTCCCCATCAAGGCCGGGGAGTCGGACCTCTCCAAGTCCCTTGAGGGTGTGCAGGCGCTCGCCTGGACCACCACCCCCTGGACACTGCCCACCAACCTGGCGCTCGCCGTCGGGCCCGACATCTCCTACGCGGTGGTTCCGGCCGGTCCGAACGGCATCAAGGCCGCCTCCCCGGAGGCCCCGGTGACGGGCAGCTTCCTGCTGGCCGCCGATCTCCTCGGCACCTACGCCAAGGATCTCGGGTACGACGACGGTGCTGCCGCGGCCGCCGCCATCACCGCCAGTTACACCGGCTCCCAGTTGGCCGGCCTGGAATACGAACCGCTTTGGGATTACTTCTCCGACGTCGAAAAGTACGGTACGCAGAACGGCTGGCGGTTCCTCGTAGCGGACTACGTCACCACCACGGACGGTACGGGCATCGTCCACCAGGCCCCGGCCTATGGTGAAGACGACCAGAAAGTCTGTGAGGACGCCGGTATCCCCGTGGTGCTTTCCGTTGACGAGGGCGCCAAGTTCCTCCACCTGTTCGCGCACGGGCCCCTTGCCGAGATCTCCGGGCTGCAGGTCTTCGATGCCAACAAGCCCATCACGCAGGCCCTCCGCTCCGGCGGACGCTTGGTTCGCCAGGCCAGCTACGAGCACAGCTACCCGCACTGCTGGCGCTGCCGCAACCCCTTGATCTACCGTGCCGTGTCCTCCTGGTACGTGGAGGTCACCAAGTTCAAGGATCGGATGTCCGAGCTGAACCAGGAGATCAACTGGATCCCTGGCAACGTCAAGGACGGACAGTTCGGAAAATGGTTGGCCAACGCCCGCGACTGGTCCATCAGCCGCAACCGTTACTGGGGCTCGCCCATCCCGGTGTGGCAGTCCGACGACCCCGAGTACCCGCGCACCGACGTCTACGGCTCCCTCGCCGAGATGGAAGCCGATTTCGGGCGCCTGCCGGTGAACAACGACGGCCAAGTTGACTTGCACCGCCCGTTCATCGACGAACTCACCAGGCCCAACCCGGACGATCCGCGCTCTCCGGAAGAGGGTCAGTCCACCATGCGCCGCGTCGAGGACGTCCTCGACGTCTGGTTCGATTCCGGCTCCATGCCCTACGGCCAGGTGCACTATCCGTTCCAGAACGAAGAATGGTTCGAGACCCACAACCCTGCAGACTTCATCGTCGAGTACATCGGGCAGACGCGCGGCTGGTTCTACATGCTGCACATCCTGTCCACGGCACTCTTCGACCGGCCCGCTTTCCGCAACGTGATCAGCCATGGCATCGTCCTGGGCTCGGACGGGCAGAAGATGTCCAAGAGCCTGCGCAACTACCCGGACGTCTCCGAGGTCCTGGACCGCGACGGCTCCGACGCCATGCGCTGGTTCCTGATGTCCAGCCCCATCCTGCGCGGCGGCAACCTCGTGGTCACCGAGCAGGGAATCCGCGACGGCGTCCGCCAGGTCATCCTGCCGCTATGGAACGTGTACAGCTTCTTCACTCTGTACACGAACGCCTCCCATGGTGGCGCCGGCTACGACGCCAAACTGCGCTACGACGGTTACACCGACACTCTGGACCAGTACTTGCTGGCAAACACCGGCGACCTCGTCCGCAACATCACCTCCAGCCTGGACGAATACGACATTTCCGGCGCCTGCGATGAACTTCGCAGCTACCTGGACATGCTCACCAACTGGTACGTGCGCCGCAGCCGCCAGCGCTTCTTCGACGAGAACGCCGACGCTTTTGACGCCCTCTACACGGCGCTCGAAGCCGTCTGCCGCGTCTCTGCATCGCTGCTTCCCCTGGTTTCCGAGGAGATCTGGCGGGGCTTGACCGGCGGCCGCTCCGTGCACTTGGCGGATTGGCCCGAGGCCGCGCTGTTCCCCGCAAACCCGGATCTCGTGGAAGCCATGGACCGCGTCCAGCAGATCTGCTCCGCCGGTTCCAGCCTGCGCAAGGCCGCCAACCTCCGCGTTCGCCTGCCGCTGCGGGAACTCACGGTGGTGGCACCCGGTGCGGATGCGCTGGAGGGCTTCGCCGCCGTCGTCGCGGATGAACTGAACCTGCGTTCCGTCCGGCTCCTGGACGCCGCTACGGCGTCGCCGGAGGAATTCGGCATCGAGCAGAAACTCGTGGTCAATGCCCGCGCGGCAGGTCCACGCCTGGGCAAGAACGTCCAGCAGGCCATCAAAGGCTCCAAGTCGGGCGACTGGTCGGTTTCCGATGCAGGAGTGGTCACGGCAGGCGGCCTTGAACTGGAACCGCTGGAGTACACGCTGGAAACCGTCGTCGCGGAATCTGCTGACGGATCCTCCGCGGCCGTGGCTGTCCTCCCCGGTGGTGGCTTCGTGGTCCTGAACACCGAGGTCACCCCGGAACTTGCTGCCGAAGGCCTGGCGCGCGACATGGTCCGTGCCATCCAGCAGGCCCGCAAGGACGCTGGACTCAACGTCAGCGACCGCATCCACACCACCGTGCTGGCTGTCCACGACGTTGTTGACGCGCTTCGCGCCAATGAAGAGCTGGTCAAGACCGAAACCCTGTCCCTCAAGCTCGACCCCGTCGTCTCCGGCGACGCCGTCGAGCCGCAGATCACCGTTACAAAGATCGAGGCCTAGTACATGAGCGACGAATTCTCCGTAGAAAGCGTCTACGCCGAACTCCTGGGCCGCGCCCCGGAAAACAAGATGGAGCCGCGGCTGGCGCCGCTGTACCGGGCCATGGACGTGCTAGGGGAGCCTAACAAGGCGTTCCCCATCATCCACATCACGGGCACCAACGGCAAGACATCCACAGCCCGCATGATCGAGGCTGGGCTTCGCGCCCATGGCTTGAGCACCGGCCGCTACACCAGTCCGCACCTGTCGAAGGTCACCGAACGCATCAGCATCGACGGCGAGCCGGTTTCGGATGAGACCTTCGTCCGGATCTGGGACGAGATCCGGCCTTACCTCGAGATCGTGGACAAGGAACTCGAGGCCGACGGCCAGCCCCGGCTCACGTACTTCGAGTGCCTGACCATCCTGGGTTTCGCGATCTTCGCTGACCAGCCCGTCAATGTCGCTGTCATTGAGGTTGGCCTTGGTGGCATCACGGATGCCACCAACGTGGGCGACGGCCAGGTTTCCGTGGTCACGCCGATTTCACTTGACCACACGGATCTCCTCGGCGACACCACCGAGGACATCGCCCGCGAGAAGGCCGGGATCATCAAGCCTGGCGGTTTCCTGGTCAGCGCGGCCCAGCCCGTGGACGCCGCGCAGGTGCTTTTGGAGAAGGCGCGCGAGGTTGGTGTGCCGTTCCGCTTCGAAGGCGTCGAATTCGGCGTGGAGTCCCGCAGCGTCGCCGTTGGAGGTCAAGTGCTGACCATCCAGGGTCTCGCGGGCCGCTATCAGGACCTGCTGCTGCCCTTGCACGGCGCCCACCAGGCTGAGAACGCCGCGGTCGCCGTCGCGGCCCTTGAGGCGTTCCTGGGGGGCGGCGAGAAGGAGCTCGACGGCGATGTCCTCCGCGAGGCTTTCGGCAACGTCACGTCGCCCGGCCGTCTTGAAGTGGTACGCACCGCTCCCACGATCATCGTGGACGCCGCGCACAACCCTGATGGCATACGCGTCTCGGCCGAGGCAATTGAAGAGGCCTTCAGCTTCAGCAAGCTGGTGGTGGTCCTCGGAGTCCTCAAGGAAAAAGACGCGGAAGAAATCCTGCGGCAGCTCAAGGAATCCCTGGGTGGACTGGCAGAGGAGTTCTGCTTCACGCAGTCGAGCTCACCGCGGGCTATCCCGGCCGCGCAACTGGCCGATCTCGCCGTCGACCTTGGCTTCGGTGCGGACAACGTCCACATTGCCGAGAAGCTGGATGACGCGATCGAATGGGCTGTGGAACGCGCTGAAGCCAACGAAGACCTGGCCGGCGGGGTACTTGTCACTGGTTCCATCACCGTGGTGGCCGAAGCCCGCATGCTCCTCGGAAAGACTGGTGCCTAAGCATGGCCAAACTCACGAAGGCCCAGCGCGAGTGGCGCCCGGGGATGCCCAAGAAGCGCCGTTCCACCAAAGTGATGTTCGCTTCGACCGTGCTCCTCCTGGAAGCTTTCGTCGCGTTCTTCGCCACCCTGGCTGTTTTCGGCTTGAAGCGCGGAGAGATATCGCCGGCACTGATCCTGACCTTCGGCATTACATTGAGCGTGGTGCTGGTCCTCGCCTGTGCTGTCCTCAGCAAGCCGTGGGGCGTCGGAGTTGGCTGGGCAATGCAGCTGGTCCTGATCTTTACCGGATTCGCCGAGCCTACGATGTTCGTCGTGGGAATCCTGTTTGCGGCGTGCTGGTGGTACGGCATCCGCGCCGGCATGAGGATTGACCGCGACAACGCCAAGCGCGATCGCGAGCAAGCCGAGTGGAACGCCTCGCACGGGGAAGACGCTACGGGTCAGTCCGCTTGAGCCAAACCCCGTAAACTGGCTGGGAAACCCACACACCACCACATTGGAGCAACCGTGAGCATTGAGCGCACCCTTGTACTGATCAAGCCCGACGGCGTCGCCCGCAACCTGAGCGGCAGCATCCTCGCCCGTGTTGAGTCCAAGGGATACTCCTTGGTCGAGTTGAAGAAGGTCAACGCCACCCGCGAGCTGCTGGAGGAGCACTACGAAGAGCACTTGGGCAAGCCGTTTTACGAGCCGCTGGTTGAGTTCATGCTCAGCGGCCCGGTCGTCGCGGCCATCTTCGAGGGCCACCGCGTGATCGAGGGCTTCCGCTCCCTTGCTGGAACCACGGACCCGACGACGGCGGCTCCCGGCACCATTCGCGGTGACTTCGGCCGCGACTGGGGCCTGGCCGTGCAGCAGAACCTGGTGCACGGTTCCGACTCGGTGGATTCCGCCGAGCGCGAGATCAAGATCTGGTTCGGCGCGTAGTTTTCCCCAAGCCAATGGCAGAAGGGGCCCATGTTCACGCGAACACGGGCCCCTTCTGCAGTTAATTGCTCAATTACGGGATAAGCGCTCAGTAGCCTGATGTGCCAATGAAGACGTTGATGAAGGCAAAGAAGATGCTCGCAATCACGGCAACGTAGAGCAGCGCGGAAATGATCCAACCGGATTCGCCCAGGATCTTGGCCAAGCGGGTGGGAGCCGGAATGACCCCATGCACCACGTTCCTGATGGTCACGAACACGAAAAGCGGAATCATGCATGCCCACACCACCATGCAGAACGGGCACAGGATGTGAATGACATACAAAGCCTGCGACCACAGCCACACGATGAAGATGAAGCCCAGTGTCACGCCGGTCTGAAGCCCGATCCAGTACCAGCGGGCAAACTTGGCCCCCGCAAAGATGGCCATGGCAGTGGTGATGATCACGGCAAAGGCCACGATGCCGATGAACATGTTGGGGAAGCCGAAGACCGAACTCTGCGGTGTCTTCATGACGCTGCCGCAGGACACCCACGGATTGACGTCGCAGACCGTTGCGTGGTTCGGGTCGATGAGGACCTGCAATTTCTCAAGGACGAGCGCGCCGGATGCCAGCCAGGCTATGGCACCGGTGACGAGCAGCAACCATGCAATGGGCCGGTCGCGGACCATGCGCGGCACGGCCGCGTCGGCGGTGTTTCCCCCATCGGGGCTCTTCCCTGCGTTGTCCTTCCCGGTTTTCTCCTGCCGGAGGGAGCGGGCGTTGCTATTGGCCAGGTTCTGGCTGGCGGGGCTCGGCATGGTTAGCGGTCCTTTACTGAAAAGCCCGGCCCAGGGCCGGGGGTGCTCTTGGGAGGATTCTAGCCGCGGTGGCTGGATGCGGCGTCCAGAGGGTCGCGGCACGGAAGCTTTCGCGAGGTGATTCCTGCCGGGAGCGCGGGCGTGTGAGAGAATGAACATGGCCGGAAGCCGATCCACATGCGGAATCCGGTCCGGTATCTTGTTCGCAAGACCGCCATTCACGTGCAGGGCATGCCCAGGATCCGTTGATCCACGGTGGGCCCGCGGTGGCAATGGACGGCACCTGGTTGTGGCATTAGAACAACGGGTTTGGATCAAGGCCGGCTTTCCGTGAATGCCGCACCCTCAAGCTGGTGCGAACCGGAAAGACCACTACTGACTTCTGTCAACGCCTGCGGGTTTTGACAATATTTGCCCCTCTGGGCGCCGGATGTGGCGGTTGCGCAAGGGCAGGAGTGTCACCACATATGGATAACGAGCAAGTTGTAGCCGCCGCCGAAGATGCGGCGTCCACCGAGACCACTGAAGCGCCCAAGAAAGCCACCCGAACCCGCCGCAAGGCGGTGCCGAAGACGGTCGCTGCGGAAGAAACCCCCGACGCCGGAGCTGCCGCATCCGCTGCGGAGCCGCTTACCGAAGACGCAGGTGCCGAAGCGTCCAAGGCTCCTGTTCGGCGCACCCGGACACGTAAGAAGGTCGAAACTCCCGAGCCGCTGCCAGGATTCGCTGAAGAAGCGCCCGCCGGTGGCGAGGCAGCAGAGGCTGTCGCCGTCGTGGAACCTGAAATTGCGGCAGAAACTGAAGCTGCGCCGGAAAAGCCGGTCCGCCGTCGTCGGACTACGAAGGCGAAGACCGCAGAGCCGGTTGCCGAAGAAGCCGGGGTTGAAGCGCTGGTTACCGAAGTTGCGCCCGTCGAACCGCCGGCTGCGGAGATTGCGCCCGAGGAAACCACTGAGGAACCGGCCGCTGAGCCCGCAGCTGCAAGCCCGGTCGCCTCGCTGTTCCTGGAGCCTGGCTCCGTCACGTCCATGATCTTCCAGGCACCGGACTTGAGCGCAGTTGCCCGGCCGGCCGTCGTCGAAGAGGAATCTGGAGCCGAGGCTGAGGAAACTGCCGAGGAAGGCGAGCTCGACGATGCCGGCAGCCGCCGCCGCCGTCGCAGCCGCGGGCGCCGTGGGCGTCGCGGCACCGAACGCGAAGATGCGGCGGGAGAAGAAGCTTCCGCGGAATCCGACGACGAGGTGGAAGCCGGTACCGAGGAAGTCCTTGAGGAAGGCGTGACCTCCCGCCGTCGTCGGCGCCGCCGTCGTGGCGACCAGGATCTGGAGCTGACGGGCGGCGGAGACGACGATCCCCCCAACACTGTGACCCGTGTCCGCGCTCCCCGCGCACACGTTGAGTCCACCAGCAGCTCCGATCGCGTCACGAGCGTCAAGGGCTCCACACGCCTTGAAGCCAAGAAGCAGCGCCGCCGCGAGTCGCGCGAGACCGGCCGCCGCCGCCAGGTCATCACCGAAGCCGAATTCCTGGCTCGCCGCGAGTCCGTGGACCGCCAGATGATCGTTCGCCAGCGCGACGACAGGATCCAAATCGGTGTCCTGGAAGACGGCGTGCTCGCGGAGCACTTCGTGTCCAAGACACAGCAGGATTCCCTGATCGGCAACGTCTACCTGGGCAAAGTCCAGAACGTGCTGCCGTCGATGGAAGCCGCATTCGTTGACATCGGACGCGGCCGCAACGCCGTGCTGTACGCCGGTGAAGTCAACTGGGATGCCGTCACTCTGGAAGGCAAGCCGCGCCGCATTGAAAACGCCCTGAAGTCCGGCGATTCCGTGCTGGTACAGGTCACCAAGGACCCCGTTGGCCACAAGGGTGCGCGCTTGACGAGCCAGATTTCGCTCCCGGGCCGTTACCTCGTGTACGTGCCGGGCGGTTCAATGACCGGTATTTCCCGCAAGTTGCCCGACGTCGAGCGCAACCGTCTGAAAAAGATCCTCAAGGATCGCCTCCCCGACAACGCGGGCGTCATTGTCCGCACCGCGGCCGAAGGTGCTTCCGAGGAAGAGCTGACGCACGATATCAACCGCCTGCGGGCCCAGTGGGAAGGCATCGAAAGCCAGTCCACGTCCACCAAGATCCTCGCTCCCGAAGTGTTGTACGGCGAACCGGACCTCACCATCAAGGTTGTCCGTGACGTCTTCAACGAGGACTTCTCCAAGCTCATTGTCTCCGGTGATGAAGCCTGGGACACCATCGAGGCTTACGTGACCTACGTGGCTCCGGATCTGGTAGGCCGCCTCGAGAAGTGGACTTCAGACCAGGACATCTTCTCTGCATGGCGCGTGGACGAGCAGATCCACAAGGCATTGGATCGCAAGGTCTTCCTGCCCTCCGGCGGCTCCCTCGTGATCGACCGCACCGAGGCCATGACCGTTGTTGACGTCAACACCGGGAAGTTCACCGGCAGCGGTGGCAACCTCGAGGAAACCGTCACCAAGAACAACCTTGAAGCTGCCGAAGAAGTGGTCCGTCAGCTGCGCTTGCGCGACATCGGCGGAATCATCGTCATCGACTTCATCGACATGGTCCTGGAATCCAACCGCGATCTCGTGTTGCGCCGCATGGTCGAGTGCCTCGGCCGGGACCGCACCAAGCACCAGGTTGCCGAAGTGACCTCGCTTGGCTTGGTCCAGATGACCCGCAAGCGCATGGGCACCGGCCTGCTTGAGGTCTTCGGCGAGCAGTGTGAGACGTGTGCAGGACGGGGAATCGTCACCCACGACGAGCCCGTGGAGCACCGCCGGGCCAACGTGGTGGCCGCCGAGCACCACCACCCGCGCACTGAGTCACAGCCGACCGTCCGCCCGGAGCAGCGCAAGCGCCGCCGCGGCAGGGGTACGGGGCAAGGAACTACTGAGCTCCCGCTGACCCCTCCGGCTCCGGTCCATGTTGAATCGACGGATCCTAATCGCCAGGCAGCAACCCGCGCTGCCCTCGCCACCATCGCGGCTGCGGCCCACGCTGCCCACCTGCACGACGACGAGCTACACCACGCCGCGGAATCGCTCGCTGGCGGGCACGTAGCGGAGGCAACCCCGGTCCAGCCCCCCGTGGCCCCGGTCCAGGCTCCGGCTGCTGCTTCGAGTGGCGAGGAACGTTCGAAGCCTGTCCTGCGATTCGGCGGCGAGGAAGTGGCGTTGCCCTTCGTCCACCACGAAGAAGAGCCAGCGAGTGTCGCACCTGCCATGAGCTTGGATCTGTTGGCACGGGCGTTCGCAGGCCTCGGCGAGGCCCCCGACACCGCGACGACGGCGACAGCGGCCCAGGAAGCGCCCGCAGGGGCCTCCGCCGCTGCAACCGGTGAATCCTGGGAGTCAGGTTCGCGTGGACGCCGAGGCCGCCGCAACCGTAGTGCCAGCCGGGCCCAGGGTGCGGCCAACGCCACCGACGTGGAGCACCACGAGGTTGCCGCCCCTGCCTCCGGCGGGGCCGCGCACGAGGCCAAGGCTCCCGATGCTGCTCCGGCTAAGTCGACGACGGCAGCGGAACCGATCATCCTCGGGGTCGGCGTGCCCAAGTCCGAGCTCTGAGCGCAATACCCTGTCCGAAGCCCCGGCCGTTTCCACTCCTGTGGAAGCCGCCGGGGCTTCTGGGTTGCCGGCGATTTGAGCGGGCGCCGTGTGATCCGGGTTAAGCTAAGGCACTGACACGGGGTGCCGCGCACCAAGCCGGCTGAGACCAGACCCGTTGAACCTGTCCGGTTAGCACCGGCGAAGGGATGTCTCGTATGACTGTTTCAGCCCAATCAGCTGTCTACCCGCTCAAGGCCATCCAGCGCCCTATCCCCAGGGTCCTCAGCATTGCCGGCTCGGATCCTTCGGGGGGTGCCGGAATCCAAGCCGATCTGAAGAGCATTGCGGCCAACGGCGGCTACGGCATGGCCGTCATCACGGCGCTCACCGTACAGAATACGCGGGGAGTCACTGCCGTCCATGTGCCTCCCGTAGCATTCTTGCGCCAGCAGTTGGATGCCATTAGCGACGACATCACGGTTGATGCCGTCAAAATCGGTATGCTCGGGGACGCGACTGTCATCCACGAAGTCCGCCGCTGGCTCGGCGAGGCGCGCCCCGCCGTCGTCGTATTGGATCCGGTGATGATCGCCACCAGTGGCGACCGGCTCCTGGCGGAGTCCGCTGAAACCGCACTGCGGGAGCTTCTGCCCCTCGCTGACTTGGTGACCCCCAACCTTCCTGAATTGGCCATGCTGCTTGGCGAACCCGAGGCCACTGACTGGGCATCGGCGCTGGAGCAGGGCAAGCGCTTGGCTGCCGCCTGCGGAAACACCGTCCTGGTGAAGGGCGGCCATCTGCCGGGAGCCGACTGCCCGGATGCTTTGGTCAACACGGGAGGACTCCTGAGCCAGGACGTCGTCGAGTTCGGCGGCCGGCGGGTGGAGACCCGCAACAGCCATGGCACCGGGTGTTCCCTGTCCTCAGCGATGGCGACGGCGAAGGCGCGGCTTGGCGACTGGGAGTCGGCACTGCACGTTGTCAAGCCTTGGCTCCAGGAGGCGCTGACCCAGTCCGAGGTGCTGGAAGTGGGGAAAGGCAACGGACCGATCAACCATTTCCACGCGCACCAGCACGCCCTCCAACCGGGTGCTTTCGCGGCCCGGATGTGGGACGCCGCCCAAACGGAACTCGATGCCATTTATGGTTTGGACTTCATCCAAGACTTGCAATCCGGCGGGCTCAGCGAAGAACAGTTCACCTACTACCTGTCGCAGGATGCCATCTATCTCAACGGTTACTCCCGCGTTCTGGCGCGTGCCAGCGCCCTCGCGCCGAGTGAATCAGAACAGTTATTCTGGGCCCGCGGCTCTCAGATGTGCCTTGAAGTCGAGTCTGAGCTGCATCGGAACTGGCTCAGGGGACGCCAGGCAAGCGGAGAGCCGGGCCCCGTCACCAAGGCCTACGTGGACCACTTGCTGGCGGCATCGGCGTCGGCCAGCTATGCCGTGTTGCTGGCTGCCGTCCTGCCTTGCTATTGGTTGTACGCCGAGGTGGGACAGCAGCTCCATCATGGCTATCTTCAGGCTGAAACCCCGGAGGAGCACCCTTACGCGGACTGGCTGCGTACCTATGCGGACGATGCGTTTGCTCAGGCTACCCGCAGAGCAATCGACATCACAGATGCTGCCGCGCAGGCAGCAACACCCGCGGAGCGGGCGGCGATGATGGAAGCATTCTCCCAGTCCTGCCGCTACGAAACCGCGTTCTTTGATGCTCCACGTGTGCATGGGTGAGCCTCGTTTTTGACGAGGAGAAGGTGGATCGTCAGGCTGTTTAGGCAGAAGCCGCAGCGTGTCGGAGCGGGGATCCAAGCTTTTCCCGGCCGGCAGGGTAGGCTGTATGGGCACGGTACCGGATGGCGGCATAGCCAGTCTGTGGCAGCCATCACGTGGCAGCCTCCGGACCTGGCCTCATTTGCAGCCGAAGGCGAAACTAGCGTAATCTAGATCTTCGGTGCTTACGCCAACACTTGGGTTATGCCCCTCGGAACCCTTCATGTGGAACTTACCTTTCACTTGGAACTGTTTGAGGGATGACTCATGGATTCCGTACCGGAGTCCACGGCGTTGAGGCACAGCGCGAACCAGGCCCGTTTTCGGATCGGGGTTCCGCACGCAAATTTAGTAATAAACGTCGAGAGAAGTGAGTGCCCAAGTGGTGTACGCGATTGTCCGCGCAGGCGGCCGCCAAGAAAAGGTTTCCGTTGGAGACTACGTAACCCTGAACCGCGTCCCCGGTGGAGCCGGCAGCACTCTTGAGCTGCCCGCACTGCTCCTGGTGGACGGTGACAAGGTCACCTCCGCTGCTGCGGATCTGGCCAAGGTCAAGGTTACGGCTGAGATCCTCGAAGACCTCCGTGGTCCGAAGATCGTCATCCAGAAGTTCAAGAACAAGACCGGCTACAAGAAGCGCCAGGGTCACCGTCAAGAACTGACCAAGATCAAGATCACCGGTATCAAGTAACCACTGGTTGCTGTTCAGGTTTTCAACAGATTCCCCAGAATTTAAAGGCAGGCATTTCAAATGGCACATAAAAAAGGCGCGAGTTCCACTCGCAACGGTCGTGACTCCAACGCCCAGTACCTCGGCGTAAAGCGCTTCGGTGGCCAGGTCGTTTCCGCAGGCGAGATCATCGTCCGCCAGCGCGGCACCCACTTCCACCCGGGCGCCGGTGTCGGCCGCGGTGGCGACGACACCCTGTTCGCCCTGCAGGCAGGTGCGGTTGAGTTCGGTACTCGCCGTGGCCGTCGCGTAGTGAACATCGTTGCTGCTGCAGCTGCAGAGTAATAACACGTTCTAAACGGGTGGAGCGGGCCGTATGGCCCGCTCCACCCGTCTTTTTAACCGCACTAGAATTTACTAGGGCGGGCGGCGGCGCATCAGCCGGTAACACGCACTTCAAGCAGTAATTTCCACATAGAGGAGAAACACGTGGCGACCTTCGTAGACCGGGTAGTACTTCACGTATCCGGCGGAACAGGCGGCCACGGCTGTGTCTCTGTTAAGCGCGAGAAGTTCAAGCCCCTCGGCGGACCCGATGGCGGCAACGGCGGTAATGGCGGCGACGTCATCCTGCGCGTTGACGCCCAGACCACCACGCTGCTTGATTACCACCACGCACCCCACCGCCACGCAACCAACGGTGGCCCCGGCATGGGCGACTGGCGCGGCGGCAAGAACGGTGAAACCCTCGTGCTTCCCGTCCCGGACGGCACCGTGGTCAAGACCAAGGACGGCGTTGTCCTTGCTGACCTGGTAGGTGAAGGCACCGAGTTCATCGCCGCTGCAGGCGGCCTGGGCGGCCTTGGTAACTCCTCGTTGTCTTCGCAGAAGCGCAGGGCTCCCGGTTTCGCCCTCCTCGGCACTGAAGGCGACTCCAGCGACATCGTCCTGGAATTGAAGTCCATCGCAGACATCGCGCTGGTTGGCTTCCCCTCCGCAGGCAAGTCCAGCCTGGTCGCGGCGATGTCAGCCGCGCGGCCTAAGATCGCCGACTACCCGTTCACCACCCTGATCCCCAACCTTGGCGTGGTCCAGGCCGGTGACGTCCGATTCACCATTGCAGACGTTCCCGGGCTGATCGAAGGCGCGAGCGAGGGCAAAGGCCTGGGCCACAACTTCCTGCGCCACGTGGAGCGTTGTGCCGCACTGGTGCACGTGCTGGACTGCGGAACGTTGGAAGCGGACAGGGACCCCCTCTCGGATCTTGCGATCATCGAGCAAGAGCTGGACAAGTACGCGGTGGACATGAGCTACGCCGGCGTTGACGGCGAAGTGGTCCCCCTGAACGAACGCCCCAAGCTCGTGGTCCTGAACAAGGTGGACCTGCCTGATGGTCGGGACATGGCCGAGTTCGTCCGTCCCGAACTGGAACAGCGTGGCTACCGCGTCTTCGAAGTCTCCGCCACGAGCCATGAAGGCCTGCGCCAACTGAGCTACGCCATGGGCGAGATTGTCATGGCCGCCCGAAAGGCCGTTGCCACTGCGCCTCCCAAAGTCCCAACGCCCGTGCTCCGCCCCCGTTCCGTCAACGAGTCCGGCTTCAAGATCCGCCGCGAGGAAAAGAACCTCGAGCCGCTCTTCCGCGTACTGGGGGAGAAGCCGGTCCGCTGGGTCAAGCAGACGGACTTCACCAATGAAGAAGCCATTGGCTACCTGGCCGATCGCCTTGCCAAGCTCGGCATCGAGAACGAGTTGTTCAAGATGGGTGCCGTTCCGGGGGACACCGTCGTGATCGGCGAAGAGGACGGCGTCGTCTTCGACTGGGAGCCCACCATGATGGCGGGTGCCGAACTCCTGGCGACGCCTCGAGGAACCGACATTCGTGTTGCCGACATCGGCGACCGTCCTACCCGTTCGCAGAAGCGCGATGAGCAACTTGAGCGCCGCGAAGCAAAGGCCGCAGCACGCGCCGAGCTCGAAGCCGAGCGCAAGGCGGGCATCTGGACTGAGTCCGTCAGCGGCCGTCGTCTACCCAAGCCCCTGAAGGAAAGCGGCCTGGAAGCCGAAAATGACGACTAGTACGGCCCGCGTCCCTGAAGTGACTGAAGACGCCGACGCCGCTGAGCGCCACGCCTTGGCTGGCGCCAAGCGGATCGTGGTGAAGGTGGGTTCGTCCTCGCTGACCAGCATCAAGGGCGGCATCTCGGAGAAAGCACTGACGGCGCTCGTCCACGCATTGGCCACGAAGCGCAACTCCGGGACGGAGATCATCCTGGTCTCTTCCGGTGCAATTGCGGCGGGTCTCGCGCCGCTTGGCCTGGCAAAGCGTCCCAAGGACCTTGCCACGCAGCAAGCCGCGGCCAGTGTGGGGCAAGGGCTGTTGATGGCGCGCTACTCGCAGGCTTTTGCGGCGCACGGTGTCACTGTCAGCCAGGTCCTGTTGACTGCGGATGATTTGATGCGGCGCACGCAGCACAGCAACGCGTACCGGGCGCTGGACCGCCTGCTGAACCTCGGCGTCGTGCCGGTCGTCAACGAAAACGACACGGTTGCCACGCATGAAATCCGCTTTGGTGACAACGACCGGCTCGCGGCCTTGGTGGCGCACCTGGTCAGGGCTGACGCGCTGGTCCTGCTTTCCGACGTCGACGCGCTCTACGACGGTCCGCCGTCGCTGGGTGCCAAGCGCATTCCGCTCGTCACTGGCCCCCAGGACCTGGTCGGCGTGACAATCGGCAAGGCAGGCAAAGCCGGCATCGGAACCGGCGGCATGACCACCAAGGTGGAGGCAGCTTCGATCGCGGCAGGCTCCGGCATCCACGCCCTCGTGACGTCCACCGCCAACGCCGCGGCCGCCCTCGCGGGCGAGGACGTAGGCACGTGGTTTGCCATCAACGGCAACCGCAAACCCGTCCGCCTCTTGTGGCTGGCCCACCTCGCTTCTGTTCGGGGCCGTTTGGTGCTCGACGACGGCGCCGTCAAAGCCGTGCGCGACCGTCACACTTCGCTGCTGCCCGCCGGAATTTCCTCAGTGACCGGCGAATTCGAACCAGGCGATCCTGTGGAAATGATCTCTGCCGAGGGCACCGTGATTGCCAGGGGACTGGTGAACTATTCCTCGGAAGAACTTCCCCGCATGCTTGGCCGCTCCACCAAGGAGCTCGCCAAGGACCTTGGCCGCGGATATGACCGCGTAGTTGTTCATGTTGACGACCTCGTACTGGTTCAACTGGCCCGCTCCAGTAAACTTGGAGAATGACTGAGGCCCTGACCCCTGATTTTCCCGTGATAACCGACGCCCTGGCTTCCGGCAATGCCGCCCAGGTGCCGGAAATTCCGGAGCTGGGAACCGTGCCACTCACCCCTGAGAGTGTCGAAGCGGCCGTGCATTCGATTGCGGACCGCTCACGGCAGGCCGCACGGCGCATGAGCCAGGCGAACCGTGCCTGGAAGGACCGCGCGCTGCACGCTATCGGTGGTGCCCTCAAGGAACAGCAGGGGCTGGTCCTCGCTGCCAACGCCAAGGACGTCGAGTCAGGCCGCAGCAACGGAACCTCTCCCGCCTTGCTGGACCGCCTGACCCTGACTCCCGCTCGCATCGACGGCCTCGTCGCGGCCCTTGAAAACCTGGCAGGCCTGCCGGATCCCGTGGGCAACGTCGTCCGCGGCCAGACTCTTCCCAACGGGCTGCGCTTGCGTCAGATCAACGTGCCCATGGGCGTGGTGGCAGCGATTTACGAGGCCCGCCCCAACGTCACCGTGGACATCGCCGGACTTGCACTGAAGAGCGGCAACGCCGTGATCCTGCGCGGCGGATCGGCTGCGGCCCACACGAACGCGGCCCTGGTGACCATCCTCCGCGACGCCCTGGAATCCGTTGGCCTTCCGGCCGACGCCGTCCAGACCGTTGACCAGTTCGGCCGCGAGGGTGCCAATGTGCTCATGCGTGCCCGTGGCCGGGTAGACGTGCTGATACCCCGCGGCGGACGCGAGCTGATCCAGACTGTGGTGAGCAACTCCTCCGTGCCCGTTATCGAGACCGGCGAAGGCAATGTGCATATCTTCCTCGACGAGTCCGCCAGCGAAGACATGGCCGTCGATATCCTGCTCAACGCCAAGACCCAGCGTCCCAGCGTCTGCAACACCGTGGAGACGCTCCTGGTTCACTCGAAATCGACCGTGCTGCCGGCAGTCGCTGCCGCACTGCGTTCTGCCGGCGTAACTCTCCACGTCGATTCCCGGATCCAAGCAGCGCTGTCCGGTGCCGTGGATACCGTTCCCGCCGACGACGTCGATTGGGCTACGGAATACATGGACCTTGACCTCGCGGTTGCCATGGTGGACAGCCTCGACGAGGCAGTTGCCCACATCCGCAAGTGGTCCACGGGCCACACGGAAGCCATCCTGACGAACAACTTGGCCAACGCTGAGAAGTTCATCGCCGATGTCGACTCTGCGGCGGTCATCGTGAACGCGTCCACGCGTTTCACTGACGGCGGCGAGCTCGGCTTGGGCGCCGAGGTGGGAATCTCCACGCAGAAGCTGCATGCTCGCGGTCCCATGGGCCTCACGGAACTGACCACCACCAAGTGGATCGTGCAGGGTGAAGGCCAGATCCGCGGCTAACAACGCTGTAACATAGAACAGAAGTCCTGAACGGTGGGAGGATCCGCCGTCGAAATCCTTTGAACCGCTAGGGGAGAAAATGCAGTTTCAGCAGATCGCCATTTCCATTCTCGCTCAAGGGGGCGAAACCGGACACGAGGCACCTGCCCCGCTGTGGGCTGAACCGTGGGTTTTCGGTGTGTCCATGTTCAGCATTTTGCTGGTCCTGATGTTTGTGGCTGTCTCCTACACCAACCTCGGCAACCGTCACGACGCCGTCGACGAGCACTCGGATCCGCACCGCCAGCACCCAGCCAAGCACCCAGGGCTGGGTCACTAACATTTCCGCCGCAAAACCCTTCGAGGAAACGGGGCGCCGGCTTCGCCTGGGCGTGATGGGTGGGACATTCGATCCCATTCACCACGGCCACTTGGTTGCTGCCAGTGAGGTTGCAGCCAAGTTTCGGCTGGACGAGGTGGTCTTCGTGCCCACCGGACAGCCTTGGCAGAAGTCGAACAAGCAGGTCAGCGAACCTGAGCACCGTTACTTGATGACTGTCATTGCTACAGCTTCCAATCCCAATTTCACGGTAAGCCGTGTGGACGTAGACCGCCCCGGTCCCACGTTCACTATCGACACCCTCCGCGATCTGCGGACCCAGCGGCCGGACGCTGATCTGTTCTTCATCACCGGCGCGGACGCCTTGGCACAGATCCTGTCCTGGAAGAATGTCGACGAGCTCTGGTCCTTGGCGCACTTTGTGGGTGTCACCAGGCCTGGCCATGTTCTCGATGGCATGGGCAGGGAGGACGTCAGCCTCCTGGAAGTGCCGGCCATGGCGATTTCCTCGACGGATTGCCGCGCGCGTGTGGGTGCAGGCAATCCGGTCTGGTACCTCGTGCCCGACGGCGTGGTGCAGTACATCGCCAAATACAAGCTGTACTCGGGCAAGCCCGGCATGGGGGAGCCCCTGCATGCTATGACCGGATCAGACCACCAAGCACGTACTGAGTGAGTTTTGAATGAGCCAGGAACAGCCCCCCATCCGTAGCCGGCGTGACCTTCGACGAGCCCGGGACGGACGCCTGGAACAAACAGGCGGAAGCCCCGACGTAGCGGAGAACGCTTCTTCCGACGACGCCAACCACGCGCCCGGGGCCGCTTCGGTCAATCGGGTGCGCCGCGTAGCCGATGCCCCCGTGGACGCGAAGCCGGCAGCGGAACGTTCATCCCAGGCCCGTGCGCGCGACCGTGCCGCCCTCCGCGCCATCAAGGAGCTCGCGGACAAGGAGCAGCAACTTTCCCGAGGCGGTCCCCCTACGCGGCGTCAGTTGCGCCTGCAGGAGCTACAGGAGGAAGTTGCCCCTGGTACCTCCGCGATCCCGATCGTTGCGGCGCCCGGATCCGGGCCCAGGACATCCAGCATCCCAGCCCAGGCTTCCGGCGGCACCCCCATCGGCACATTGCCTGGCGGTGGTGTCCGGGTTACGGCAGGGCCGCCTCCGGGCGCACAGGAAATGACCGTGGAGCAGGCCTTGATGGCGCGCGAGCTCCTGGCTGCCCAAGCCAACAACCAGTCCAACAAGCTTGAGCACATCGTCGCAATGGAATCGGCAGTGCAGAAGATCGCGGTCGCCGAACCTGAGGCTTCCGGGGCGGACGTTGAGCCTGCTGATCCTGAGGTGCTGGCGGAACAAATCGCCCAGGCTGAACGCGAGGCGATCCTCAATAAGAGGGCCATGGCCAAGCAGAAGATTGCTGAACAGAACAGCCGTCCTGCTGCTCAGGACCGGGTTGAGCCTTCTGCGGCCAGCAACCTCGCCATGGTCACGCCCTTGGAATTCGTTAAGGTCCCGGGACTGGATCGTCCCGTCATGAAGCCTCCCGGCACCACCTTTGTCCCTCTTGTGACTTCCCCTGCACCGAAATTGAAGTCCGAGCAGTCGGCGCCGGCCAAACCACGCAACTTGCGCGGCCGGGCCGGCGTCTTGGCGCGTGCGGAAGCCGCCGCAAAAGCGGCAGGCCGGCGCCCGGCGTCGGACTCCGCATCAGGTGACGAAGCGTTTGCCGAACCGGCCGAACATCCGCCCATCTCGGCAAGTTCGGCTTACGGACTTGATCCGCTCGACGCCGCGACGGCGGGACTCGGACGCGCCCAGCGTGCCCGGCTCCTGGTCCTGGGGCTCGTTGGCATCGGAGTCGTCGCCCTGATTGCGGGCATCATCATGATCACCAGCGGACTTTCCCGCTGACAACAATAGGCTTTAGGCCACCAAACAGGCTTCGATCTATCTTCGAAGCCGCATACAAGGAGTCCCGTGACTGCACATGAACAATCCGTCCTCTTAGCCCGCCACGCCGCCCGCGCGGCAGCGGACAAGCTGGCCGAAGACATCATCGCCTTGGACGTCAGCGAACGTCTGGCCCTGACCGACGTCTTCCTGATCGCTTCCGCTCCAACGGAACGCCAGGTCAACGCCATTGTTGACGGCATCGAAGAAGAGCTGCTCAAGCAGGATCTTCGTCCTGTCCGCCGCGAAGGACGTTCCGAGGGCCGGTGGGTCCTTCTTGACTACGCTGACATCGTAGTGCATGTCCAGCACACCGAGGACCGGGTCTTCTACGCCTTGGAACGCCTGTGGAAAGACTGCCCGGTGGTGGATCTGGATCTCGGTGACGACGCCTCGGCGAAGGCTCCAGCCATCGAGGAATCCTAGGCGCCAAGCGGCAAACCAACCGAATATGCCCGATTTGGAATTTTCGGAAATGCTGTTCTAAGATATTTGAGTTGCTTCGAAGGAATCCGAAAATTGGACGAGATTTTCACCCCAGTCCCCGGTTCGTGAAGCAGCAAGAATATGGGGCTGTGGCGCAGCTGGTAGCGCACCTGCATGGCATGCAGGGGGTCAGGGGTTCGAGTCCCCTCAGCTCCACCATAGGGGCCCTACCCGAAACCTGGACGCGGTTCATGTTTCAAGTAGGGCTTCAGTTTTGTGAGAAGGGAACCACCTGAGCGGGTGGTTCCCTTTTTCGTGCCGTAGCCCTTTCGTGTCGGGGCCGGACAAATTCCGGGACCGCGTACTCGCGTAGCTGACGAGTGTATGGAACAGTGGGCTCAGCATGGCTGGACCACTTTGCCAACCGATTACGGTTTACTATGGGTGGGCATCGCCGTCAGGCGGATTGCGGTCATTCGCTGGCCCATCGCCGTCCGGCCGCCGACAACGTAGGGGGATAGTCCTTGGTAACCATGGCCGATGTCGCACGGATTGCTGGCGTTTCCCGGAGTACCGTGTCCTATGCCCTCAGCGGTGTCCGGCCGATAGCGCCCGAAACGCGTGAGCGCATCCTTCAGGCGATGTCCGAACTTGGCTACACGCCGAACTTACTGGCCCAGGGGTTGGCCGGGAAGCGGACCGGCATCGTCTCTTTGATCTTCCCGGTCGGGGAGCAAGGCATGAACACCACGGAATTCGAGTATGTCCAAGGCGCGGCGGAGCAAGCGCGCGCGGACGGATACCATCTTCTTCTGTGGCCAATGGACCCCGACGATCTGGGCGAGATGCAGCGGGTAGTGGCCCAGGGCTTGGTGGATGGAATCCTCCTCATGGAAGTCAGGTCATTCGACGAGCGGATTCCGATGCTGCTCGAGACAGGTGTTCCGTTCGTCTCGATCGGACGGCCGATCGATGCCGCCGGCCTGGCATTTGTCGATGCGGATTTCGAAGCCATGGGCGAGCTCGCTGTGGCGCATCTGGTGGGCCTGGGGCACACGGAAATCGGGCTCGTGACGCATTCACGGGAGTCCCTGGACGCCGGATACGGCCCGATGGTCCGCTCGTGGGATGCCGTGGCAGCTGCCGCGTCGCGGCACGGTATCAACGCTCGACTGTTCCCGGCCGCGAGCTCACTTGCCGGTGGTCGCGACGTGTTCGAACAGATTCTCGAAGGGGCTCCGGAAACAACGGGTCTGGTGATGATCAATGAAGCGGCTACTGCAGGCCTTCTGGGTGCGGCGGCCAACCATGGTTGGCGAGTTCCCGAGTTTCTCTCCATTGTCGCGATCAATACCAGCGCCGGCTCTGCGGAGCGCTTCATGCCTGCCCTGACCACTGCGTCCGCCGAGCCGAGAGCAATGGGGCGTGAGGCGGCCCAATTTCTTTCCGGGCGCCTCAGGGGCGAGGGCACGGATGCCCTGCAGTGGCTCGCTGAACCATTGCTGACCTTACGAGGAAGCACCGCCGCGGCACGCACTACCCAGCCGTAAGACCCTTGCGCCGTTTCGGGCGAAATCCACAAATAAGGCAATGATTACGCGGTCTCGCCGCTCATGATTGTGATATTTGACACACCGATGCGCCGCCAACTACTGTCGAGCCATCGACCCGCGTCGACAAGGCGCGTCGACGAAACGGTGATGAGATTCCTCCTGGTACAACATGGCGGATGGTCTCCGATCAGTGTTCCCAGAGACGAAGGAAGTAACTCGTGCTTGGAATCATTCGGTACCAGTCCCGGGTGTTGACGACTCAGTTCGTGGCAGGCAGCCCCGAACGGGAATTCCCAGGCTCTCGCAGCGGGTCCATGAGCAACACGTCCCCTTATTCCTGGGCCGAAGAGGCCTTGGAATAGCGCGAGGACGGCAGCCGGAGACCGCCGCCCGCGTCTGAGCTTCAAGACCGGAGCGCTCGCGGGCCAACGGCGCCCGCGCAAAACCAATGTAAGCGCTTGCCCTGCCCAGGCGGAGCCGCAGAAGCCGCCTCACCTGACGGCACCTAGTGCTCCCCCACCTACCCAATGATCACAACAACCTCTTGGAGGTACACAGCATGAAAACGTTGACCAAACCGGCCTCGGCCGCATTCGAAGGTGACCGGAAGTGAAGGCTATTCGACGGTTCACGGTCCGGACGGTTCTGCCGGAAGCAATTGCCCCGTTGTCACGGTTGGCGAAGAACCTGCGTTGGTCGTGGCATTTGCCGACGCGAGAACTGTTTTCAGCCCTGAACACGGAGGCCTGGGAACAAAGCAAGCATGACCCGATGACCTTTCTGGGTCTGGTCAACCGCGAGGAACTGCATGAGCTCGCAGCGGATGCCGAAGTCGTTGAGCGTGTCCAGCACGCGGCTGCGGATCTTGACCGGTACCTGAGCGAGCCGCGCTGGTATCAGGGCCTGGGTCCGGATGCCCCGGCGTGCATCGCCTATTTCTCGCCCGAGTTCGGGATCACGGAAGTGCTTCCGCAGTATTCCGGCGGCTTGGGGATCCTGGCCGGGGACCACTTGAAGGCCGCTTCGGACCTGGGTGTGCCGCTGATCGGCGTCGGGCTGCTCTACCAGGCCGGTTACTTCAAGCAGTCCCTTTCCCGGGACGCCTGGCAGCAGGAAACCTATCCGGTGCTGGACCCTGACGGGCTGCCGCTGACGTTGCTGCGCGAGGAAGACGGTTCGCCGGCTCTGATCACGCTGCCGCTGCCCGGTGACCGGAAGTTGCGGGCACACATCTGGCGTGCCGATGTCGGGCGCGTTCCGCTTCTGCTGCTCGATTCGAACGTCCCCGCCAACGATGACGCGGCGCGCGGGATCACGGACCGTCTCTACGGCGGGGGCGGTGACCACCGGCTGCAGCAGGAGCTGTTGCTGGGCATGGGCGGGGTGAAGGCGCTGCGCGTCTACCAGCGCCTGACGGGCACCCCGGCTCCGGAGGTGTTCCACACCAACGAGGGCCATGCCGGTTTCCTGGGCATCGAACGGATCCAGGAGCTGATGTCCTCCGAGGCCCCGCTGAGCTGGTCCGAGGCCCTGGCCGCGGGGCGTGCGTCCACGGTGTTCACCACGCACACCCCCGTGCCTGCCGGGATCGACCGGTTCGAGGCCGTGCAGATCAGGCACTTCTTCGAAGCGGGCCTGGCACCGGATGTGCCGGTGGACAAGGTCCTGGAACTGGGCCGTGAGAACTACGACGGCGGCAACCCGGCGGTGTTCAACATGGCCGTCATGGGCCTGCGCCTGGCGCAGCGGGCCAACGGCGTGGCGAAGCTGCACGGGGTGGTGTCCCGGGAGATGTTCTCCGGGCTGTGGCCGGGCTTTGACCACTCCGAAATCCCCATCACCTCGGTCACCAACGGCGTGCACGTGCCCACGTGGATCGACCCGAAGATGAGCAGGCTGGCTGCAAAGTACTTTGGCAGCACCGATGTGGATGCCACCGGGTGGGACAAGATCTACGACGTGAGTGATGCGGAGCTGTGGACTTTGCGGCGTGAGCTGCGCTCCGCTTTGGTGGAGGATGTACGGACGCGCCTGAGGGCTTCGTGGAAGAAGCGCGGGGCCGCGGATGCGGAACTGGGCTGGACGGACACCGTGCTGGACCCGGACGTGCTGACGATCGGCTTCGCCCGGCGCGTGCCGACTTACAAACGGCTCACCCTCATGCTCCGGGACCCGGCCCGCCTCAAGGCGCTGCTGCTGCACCCCAAGCACCCCATCCAGCTGGTCATCGCCGGCAAGTCCCACCCGGCGGACGACGCGGGCAAGAAGATGATCCAGGACCTGGTGAAGTTCACCGACGACCCCGCCGTCCGGCACCGGATCGTGTTCCTGCCCAACTACGACATCGCCATGGCCCGGACCCTGTTCCCGGGCTGCGACGTGTGGCTGAACAACCCGCTCCGGCCCCTGGAGGCCTGCGGCACCTCGGGCATGAAGGCGGCCATCAACGGTTCCCTGAACCTGTCCGTCCTGGACGGCTGGTGGGATGAAATGTACGACGGCGAGAACGGCTGGGCGATCCCCACCGCCAACAACGACGCGTCCCCTTCCGAACGCGACGACATCGAGGCCGCCGCCCTCTACGAACTCCTCGAAACCCAGGTGGCCCCGCGCTTCTACGGTTCCACCGTCTCCGCAGATGCCGGCGCCGCGGGTCCCTCCCAGTCCAGCCCGGAAGCCGTCCCCACGCACTGGGTCTCCATGATCAAGCACACCCTGGCCCACCTCGGCCCCGCAGTCTCGGCCGACCGCATGCTCCAGGACTACGTGAACACCCTCTACCGCCCGGCAGCTGTCGCCGGCAGGCAGGCGGGAACGGCCTCGTTCAAGGAAGCGAAGGAACTCGCGGCCTGGACCACCAAGGTCCAGAACGCCTGGCCGCAGCTCATCGTGGAACACGTCGATTCCGTGGGCGTCACCGAGGAGCCGCAGATCGGCGACACCCTGCAGGTCAACGCCTACATCGCCCTCCACGACCTGACCCCCGAGGACGTGTCGGTTGAAGTGGCGTATGGCCGGGCCCAGGACGGAGACGAGTTGGAGGACGTGGCTTTGGTCGAGCTGACTGAAACGGAGGACCTTGGCAACGGGCGCCACCTGTTCACCGGCTCCATCCTGATCAACCGCTCCGGATCCTTCGGCTACACCGTCCGCGTGTTCCCGAAGCACCCCTCCCTGGCCTCGAAGGCCGAACTGGGGCTCATCGCCAACGCCTGACGATCTGTCATGCCACCCCCGCCGATGGATGCACCCGGCGGGGGTGGCTCCCACGGCCCTCGCATGACCGGGCGCCGGCCGGGGTCGATGAAGAAGCGCGTCACGGAATCAACGCGTCAATGCCAACACAAGGGAGCAATAATGGCTGAGAAGAAGGTCCAGAAGGTCCAGAAGGTCCAGAAAGTCCTGGCCATTGTGTTGGCCGGCGGCGAGGGCAAGCGGCTCATGCCCCTGACGGAGGACCGCGCCAAACCGGCGGTCCCGTTCGCCGGCAGCTACCGGCTGATCGATTTTGCTTTGTCCAACCTGACGAACTCGGGCTATTTCAAGATCGTGGTGCTGACTCAGTACAAGTCCCACAGCCTGGACCGCCACATTTCCGAAACGTGGCGGATGCACTCGCAACTGGGCAACTACGTCGCGTCGGTGCCGGCCCAGCAGCGACTCAGCAAAAGCTGGTTCCTGGGCAGCGCCAACGCGATCTACCAGTCCTTGAACCTCATCCATGACGCCCAACCTGACATCGTCGTCGTCGTTGGCGCCGACCATGTCTACCGCATGGATTTCGAACAGATGGTCCGAAGCCACATCGCCTCCGGCGCCAAGGCCACGGTGGCGGGCGTGCGCCAGCCGCTGTCCCTGGCAAACCAGTTCGGCGTGATCGAAGTCGAACGCCCTGAACAGGCCGAGGGGGTGGCCTCCTGTGCGCCAAAGAGGATCGCCGCCTTTGTCGAGAAACCGTCCTCGACCCGGGGACTCGTCGACGACCCTTCCCAGTTTCTGGCATCGATGGGCAACTACGTCTTCGACGCGGACGCCTTGGTGGAAGCGCTCGAGCACGACGCTGCACGGCAAGATACGAAGCACGATATGGGCGGTGACATCATTCCCCATTTCGTCTCGCGCGGTGAAGCCTCCGTCTACGACTTCTCGGATAACGATGTCCCCGGAGCCACGGACCGCGACCGCAACTACTGGCGCGACGTCGGCACCATCGACTCCTATTACGAGGCCCACCAGGACGTCATCTCGCCAACGCCGGTATTCAACCTCTACAACTCGGACTGGCCAATCTACACCCGCCAGAGCGTGTCACCCCCGGCCAAGCTGGTCCGCGGCGATGACGGTACGGACGGTACGGCCGTCGACTCCATTATTTCCAGCGGGGTCATCATCTCCGGAGGCTTCGTGGAAAACTCAGTGCTTTCACGCGATGTGTTCGTTTCTACCGGCGCCAGGGTCACAGACTCCGTACTGATGGATAACGTCAACATCGGAAAAGGGGCGGTAGTCCGGCGGGCCATCCTGGACAAGAACATCAGCGTTCCACCGGGAGCAACCATCGGGCTTGATCCTGACCACGACCGCCGTCGCGGCTACACCGTTACCGATTCAGGCTTGACCGTTCTCAGCAAGGGCGACTTTGTCCCTCCCGCTGACCGACACGACCGGGAAATCCTCCGCATGACAGCGGGGTCAGTTGGAGTCCTTTAGTGACAACAGGCGCCAGTGGACCAGCAACCCGGATGGGCCGTACCGGGCCAGAGCCAAGCCGAAAAGGGGTCTCCCAGGGGAGGACGCTCCGGCAGACCCCAAGTCCTGGGGGACGTTCATCAAGACGGACATGGCGGGCGCTCCGGGCCTTGAAGTGCAGATCCGCTTCGATTGCAGGGGTCGGCCCCTGGCGGTCCGCTATGACGGCTGCATCTGGACCATCGATCCCGACGCCGACGCCGGTCATCGGGTAGGCCGCAGCAAAAGGGCGGAATACTCCGATAACGTCGCGGGGGGCAGCGGCACCGGAGCTCTCGAGGGCTGGCGTGTGCAGGCGCGCAACAGCGCAACATTTGAACTTTGCATCATCGATCTCTTCTTTGACCCCCGCTCAGGGGTGTGGCGGCTCATCCACGTCAACGAGGACAGGTAAACCCGCCCGATATCGACGTCCGGTGAAGTGAGGTCCTGGCGGGGCAGGGAATGACATTATTTGGGTTCGGCTCACATTTTTTGGAAGTTTAAGACTGAGAAGGAGGTCTTGTGCGAACCAGAATAGGCGACGGCAGAGAACCCGTCAGCGGGTCCTTGAAGCCCTTGAGGCAACTCCCGACCTTCATCGCGGCGGTTCGGCGCGGGAGGATTTCGGTAGACGTCCGTGGAGGATCAGTAGGTCGCCGACTGGCAGTTCAGTGCTTCGCAGATCGCCGTCAGTGTGGAGAGTCGGATGGCTCGGGCTCGGTCGTTTTTCAGGACGTGCAGGGTTACTTGGCTGATGCCGATCTGGCGGCTGAGTTCGGCCAGAGTCATTCCCTGTTCTGCCAGCAGAATTTGGCCGCGCCTGCGGGCGGGCGAATTGGGCGGCGCCGCAGTCTAAGCCGGCAAAGCCATCGCAATAGCTGAAGGGGGGCAGGTGGAGCGTCGGACTACCAGGCTTGCAGGGCAGACGATTTGCTGGTCGGGTGACTCCCCGTTGATCAGGCCCAAGGAGAGACGGCCGGCGAGTACGCCTTGCTCGAACGGTGTTTGATGGACCGTGGTGAGGTCCATCGTTTCTGCCATCGGGTGGTCGTCGATCCCGATGATTGACATGTCTTGGGGGACGCGGAGTCCTGCTCGCCGCAGGCTTTGGAGAGCGCCGTAGGCAACTTCGTCGGAGAAGGCAAATACCGCGGTGGGCAGGCGTGAGAGGGTCAGGAGTTTATCCATGCCTTGGGCACCGCCGTCGATGCCCCATGGCACGGGAACCACGAGTTCCTCATCCACGTCAATGCCGGCCGCCGCCAGTGCGCTCCGGTATCCCCGCTCGCGGCTCTCGTCGGCGGAGTAGTGGGTGCCTTCCGGGTCAACGGTGCTGATCATCGCGATCCGCCGGTGTCCCAGGCCCAGCAGATGATTGACGGCATGTCGCGCGGCCAATTCGTCGTCGATCCCGACAGAGGGACGCCCGGGCTTTATGATTCCGGCGACAACTGCGTGGACCCCCATCGCGTCCAGACGCTCCCACTCCTCCTCGGTGATGGGGAAGGCAATATTGATGACGGCATCGACTTTTCGCCGGGCCGGGAGGTCCTCGAAGAACCGGCGCCTCTCATCGGAGTCGTCGAGAGGGTAGAGGAGTACATCGATGCCGGCGGCCGTGAGTTCTGCCGCTACGCCGGCGATGACAGCCGAATAGAACCACTCGTTGATGGTCGGAGTGATAAGCCCGACGCGTCCGGTTCGCCCGCCGGCGAGTTTCGAAGCTTCGGGTGAGACCACGTAGCCGAGCTGTTCGGACAGTTGCTGAATCTTGAGACGGGTGCGTTCGGACACGCCCTTGCCCCCGGCCAGAGCGCGCGAGACCGCGCTCACCGAAACGCCGGCCTCCCTGGCTACGTCCACCATATTCACTAAATGTCGATCCCCGTTGGCCATTCTTCAATAGTAGTGGACACAACGCATACGCTTGCGTAATTTTTGCGGGAACGAGACAAGCAATCACCCGGCACCCCCGTACTGAAAGCAAGAATGTCCGTATATTGGCGCTTGACCCTGTCGATCTAAGCCCCTATCTTTAACTCAAACGTTTGCGCGAGAGACACAAATCACATCTGAGCCGCTCCGCCGTTGCGGTGTACTGCCGTCGGGAGGATCCGACCCGCAGCGCCCCACCTTGTGGTTGTTCCAACGATGGGCAGCCAAATTGAGAGGAAGAAACAAGTGAAAGTTCCTATTTTCCGGCGTAGTACCGCTGCGGCCGTCATGGCGGTCGCGGCGGCGCTTGCGCTGTCAGGCTGCGGCGGTTCCGGAGCGGCCGATGCAAGCAAGACACTGACTGTCTGGTGGTTCGAAGCTCCCGACAGTGCCATGGGCGTATCGTCCGCCCAGGCACTCAAGGACTTTCAAGCCGCGCACCCGGGGGTCACGGTCAAGTTCGAGCAGAAGAGCTTCGACCAGATCCAGCAGTCGGGGTCCATGATCCTGAATTCCAGCAGTGCACCGGATGTCCTTGAATATGCGAAAGGCTCCGCCACGGCGGGGCTGGCGGCCAAATCCGGTCTTCTCACGGATCTGACGGATGTTGCGGCAAAGGACGGCTGGGACAAGAAGATCCCGGCCAGTGTGGCCGCGGTCGGCCACTATGACGATCACGGCGTGCTCGGCACTGGCCCGTTGTACGGTGTCCCGGCCTACGGCGAGTTCGTCGGTGTCTTCTACAACAAGGACATGTTCGCGAAGTACGGGGTAAAGGTACCCACCACCCTGGCCGATTTTGAATCGGCGATGGATGCTTTCGTTGCCCACGGCGTCACGCCTTTGACGATGTCCGGTGCGGAATACGGTGCCAACCACCTCTGGTATGAACTGGCGCTCTCCCAGGCGGACCGAAAGTGGGTCGATAACTTCCAGCTCTACAAGGGGCCGGTCGACTTCCACGACAAGGCCTGGACGTCTGCCGCCCAGACCATGGTTGACTGGGGCAAGAAGGGCTACTTCAGCAAGGATTCCACGGGCATCAAGGCCACGGACATGCTCAATGCCTTCACTTCCGGCACCAGCCCCATGATGGTCTCCGGATCCTGGTTCGATGGACAGCTGAAGACAGGCGTCAAGTCCTTCCAATGGGGGCGGTTCCAGTTCCCCGGCAACAAACTCACGGCCGGATCGGGTGGAAACATCTGGGTCGTCCCGAAGAATTCAAAGAACAAAGACCTCGCATACGACTTCATCAATCGAACCCTTGACACGTCGAACCAAAACCTGATGGGAAATTCCGGCGGACTGCCGGTAGCTGCGGACCCCGCTGCCGTAACCGACCCGCAGAGCAGTGCCGCGGTGGCCACGTTCAAGAGCATCGCGGACAGGGACGGGCTCGCCTATTACCCGGATTGGCCGGCACCTGGTTACTACGACCAGCAAGTCAAAGCACTTCAAAACCTGTTGACCGGCGCCATCCCGGTCAAGGATTTCAATGACGCAATCGCAAAGCCGTACCAGGACTACTTGTCACAACTGAAGTAGCCCCGACCCGGGGTCCGGCCACGCCGGACCCCGGGATCCTCGGCCCAGGACGGAACCCAAACCATGAACACACAATTTCAACCGTCAGCCGCAGGCTTGCGGACCAGCCGCAACAGACGCGGATATTTGCTTTACCTTCTTCCCGGGATAACAGGCCTGGCAGTGGTCGTCGTGCTCCCGTTCGTCACCAATGTCGTTCTTAGCTTCACGAAATGGGCAGGGATCGGAACACCGACTTTCGTCGGTCTGGAGAACTTCACGCGGCTGCTTCAGGACAGCAACTTCTGGGTCTCCTTCGTCAACAGCATCGCGATGATCGTGGCCATGGCGATCATCCCCACGGCTCTGTCGCTCCTGCTCGCAGCCCTGCTGTACGACTTCATCGGAAACAAATTTGGCCCACGGATTGCCAGCTTTTTCCGCGCCGGGTTCTACCTGCCCCAGATTCTTCCGATCACAGTCGTAGGCATCCTCTGGGGCTGGATTCTGCTGCCGAGCGGCGGAGTCCTGAACACCGTCCTGGACGGCGCCGGCCTGGGCGCACTCAAATCAAACTGGCTTGGACAACCGTCCACGGCACTGGCCGCCGTCATGGCTGTACTGGTGTGGTTTCAAGTCGGATACTGCCTCGTGATCTTCATGGCCGGCCTGTCCCGCACCGATCCCTCGCTGACAGAGGCAGCGTCGCTGGACGGTGCGAGCTGGCTCCAGCGGTTCCGCCATGTCATCGTGCCCCAACTAAAACCCGAAATCTACGTCGTGTTGCTGACAACAACCATCACTGCATTAAAGGTGTTCGGACCGATCTTTGTGCTCACGAAGGGCGGCCCCGGCAACGCGACCACCGTCCCGTCCTACTTCGCATGGCAGAACTTCTTTTCCAAAAACCAAATCGGTTACGGCGCCGCGATCTCCACCGTGATGACCGTGCTTATCATCGTTCTGGCACTTGTATTCCTCAAAGTTCAATCCAAAGGCCAGGAGGACTGAGGACCATGGCAGTTACCGACATTTCTTCAATGAAAACAAAAACCGCCGAAGCGACCCCGCATGCTGCCCGGGGTCGGTCCAAGCGCGGTGTTGCCGCATGGATCGTTCTTGCCGCACTGACAGTGACCCTTCTCCTCACGCTCGTTCCGTTTTACCTGGCCATACTCAATGCCTTCAAGTCGGCCGCAGACTACGCCACCAACGGGCCGGTGGGACTGCCCCAAGGGCTCTCATTCAAGGGAATCACCACCTTTTGGGAGAACGTGGACTTCGGGAACAAACTGATCAACAGCCTGGTCATCAGCGCCGCTGTCTCCGTGGGTGCCGTCGTCCTGAGCCTGCTCAACGCCTACGCGATCGGAATCGGCAGGATCCGGGGACATCGTGTCCTGCTTGCCCTGTTCATGATCGGGCTCACCCTCCCCCAGGAAGCCTTGGTCTACCCCCTGTACTACCTTTCCAAGGAAGTCGGGCTGTACGACACCAAGACATCGATCATCATCGTCCTTACCGTTCTGCAAAGCGCGTTCGGAACCTATTTCGTCGCCTCAGTCCTCAGCGCATTCCCACGCGATGTCCTCGAAGCGGCCAAGATTGACGGTGCCGGCAGGCTGAACATCCTCATCCACGTGGTTCTGCCCATTCTCCGGCCCACCCTCATGGTCCTGGGCACGTTCTTTTTCATCTGGACATGGAATGAGTTCTTTCTGCCGCTCGTCATGCTGGTCTCGGACTCCAACCAGACCGTCACACAGGCCATGGGAACCCTGCAGGGAGCAATGACCAGCGACCCCACAACCACCGCCGGCGCTGCGCTGCTGGGCATGCTCCCGACCCTGGTCTTCTTCCTGATATTCCAACGAACACTCACCCAAGGCATCACCGCCGGTGCCATCAAGTGAATCCGCCGGGCGCCCGCAGCAGATGGTCATCCCGGGGGGCGCCGTCCGCGGCCGCAAACGAACCTTGACCATCGTTGAGGCCGTGGACGACGAACATGTCACCAGCCACCAATACCCAAGAACAGGAACCAAGCATTGAACAGCTCCAACGACGTGAGCCTTGACGACTGTAACGAGGCCAACTGGTGGCGCCAAGCCGCCGTCTACCAGATCTATCCGCGCAGTTTCGCCGATGCGAACGGCGACGGCCTGGGCGACATCAAAGGCATCACCTCTCGCGTCCCGTACCTGAAATCCCTCAGTATCGATGCCGTCTGGTTGAGCCCTTTCTACCCCTCGTCCCTGGCCGACGGCGGCTATGACGTGGATGACTACCGTAACGTGGACCCGAAGCTGGGCACGCTGGCCGACTTCGATGAGATGGCGACCGCCCTGCACGCCGCTGGCATCAAGCTTGTGGTGGATATCGTTCCGAACCACTCCTCGGACCGGCATGAATGGTTCAAGGAGGCGCTGGCTTCCCCGAAGGGCTCGGCAGCCCGTGAACGCTACATCTTCCGCGACGGCCTGGGCGAAAACGGCGATCTGCCGCCCTCGGACTGGGACTCGAAGTTCGGTGGCCCTGCGTGGGAACGCATCACCGAACCGGACGGCACGCCCGGGCAGTGGTACCTGCACATCTTCGCGAAGGAGCAGCCGGACTTCAACTGGGACAACCCCGAAGTCCGGGACGACTTCCTGAAGACCCTGCGCTTCTGGTCCGACCGCGGCGTGGACGGCTTCCGCATCGACGTCGCCCACGCCCTGATGAAGGACCTGTCTGAGCCTCTTCCGTCCAAGACCGAGCTGCCGGTAGAAGGCACCGGGGTTGATGGTCTGGTCGACGGTTCCCACCCGTTCTGGGACCGCGACGAGGTGCACGAGATCTATGCCGACTGGCGCAAGGTGTTCAATGAGTACACCCCGCCCCGGGCGGCCGTCGCCGAAGCCTGGGTCCACGCGGACCGCCGCGCCCGCTACGCCAGCCCACAAGGACTGGGCCAGGCCTTCAACTTCGACCTGCTGCAGGCCGATTTCGACGCCGCCCAGTTCCGCACCATCATCACCAAGAACCTGGCGGAGGCTGCAGCATCCGGCGCCTCGTCCACGTGGGTCTTCTCCAACCACGACGTCATCCGCCACGCCACCCGCTACGGCCTCCCCGCCGGCGGCGGACGCCATGGCCAGGAGTGGCTGCTCGACGGCGGTTCCCCAGCCGCCGTGGACGCCGAACTCGGCCTGCGCCGTGCCCGTGCCGCGTCCCTGCTGATGTTCGCCCTGCCCGGCTCGGCCTACCTCTACCAGGGTGAAGAACTGGGCCTGCAGGAAGTCGGCGACATCGTGGATTCCGAGCGCCAGGACCCGGCGTTCTTCCGCAACCCGGGCATCGAAGTCGGCCGGGACGGCTGCCGTGTCCCGCTGCCCTGGACCGCCGAAGGGTCAGCCTTCGGTTTCGGAGCCGGCCGCGCTCACCTCCCGCAGCCGGAATGGTTCGCCGGTTACGCCGTGGACGCGCAGAACAATGTCCCCGGCTCCACGTTGGAGCTGTACCGAGAAGCCTTGCTCTACCGCCGCCACCTGCTGACTGAAGAGCAACTCACATGGGTGCGTGCGGATGATGCGGTCCTGCACTTCGTCCGTCCCAACGGCTGGCAATCGGTGACGAACTTCGGCAGCGGGCTCGTGGAGCTGCCCGTAGGGATTGTGCTCATCAGCAGCGGACCGCTCGACGGCGGCAAGCTCCCGGCGAACACCACGGCCTGGATCGTCTGACCCGGAGCAAACAGCAGGCATCCGGCACAGACCAAGTTCCCCCGGAGCGCTGCAAACGAAGGCAAGACCGAACCCAAACGAGGACACCGTTAGGAATCCTCAGCCCGGCATCTCGAGGCCTTCCTGTGATGCCGCATCCTTGGCTTTCAACAACAGCATCTTCTACGAAGACGGGCACCATGAGCATCAAAATTTCGGACTTCACCACCCTGTTTGGGGACACTGCCGTAACCGAACCGGCATGGACCGCTGAGACGGTCACCGGCGCCATCCGCCGGATCGAAAAAGAGCACCCCGGGTACAGCTATTCCTACGCCACGGAGATCCGGTGTGACGCCTGGGAGTGCAGCCGGTTCATGGAGCTCAAACTCGTCCGGGGGATCAGCACTGGCATTACAGCTGATGAGGCATACGCTGCCCACCGGGCAGAGCGCCTCGATGCGCTGCTCGCCGAACTGATCCACATGCCAGAAGACCTTGGCAACTGACTGGTGAGCGACCGACTACTTTCGCGTATCGGTCGTGGGTGCCGAGCGGCCATCGCCATCTGTGATCCGGCGAACCCCACCGCTGTTCCCACGCGGGGGCTCAAAGTCCCCTGATGACGCCACGACCAATGAGAGGCCACAATGCCACCCCCGATTCGCTGCCGCAACGTTCGTTCCCAGCACTGGAGCAGGAGGCTTCACCCCTGCCGTTCGCCCCAGGTATGACACGGTCGCCTACCCCGGATAACCAGCCTCAGAACCATGACGTTCTCGTCACAGCTTTGGCCGAAAGGAAAACGAAGTCATGTCAGAGTGTGCTGTGATGGAGACCGCCGCCAGCTCCGTACCCGCTGTCCGTTGGGGAATCCTGGGCACAGGATCCATTGCGGGCCTGCAAACGGCGGATCTGATCGCCAACGGCTCCACCGTCCGGGCCGTGGGCTCGCGGACGATGGCTTCAGCCGCAGAATTCGCTGCCAGGTTTCACATCGCTACCGCCCATGCCAGCTACGAAGATTTGGTTGCTGACCCCGATGTGGATGTGGTCTACGTTTCGACGCCACACGTGTTCCATTTCGAGAACGCGCTCCTCGCGCTCAACGCGGGCAAACATGTACTGATTGAGAAGCCCGTTGCCATGAACGCAGCCCAAGCAGGGGAAATCGTAGCCGTGGCCGAATCAAGGGGACTTGTCGCTCTTGAAGCCATGTGGACACGCTATCTTCCGCACATGGTCCGTATTCGTGAGCTGATCCGATCGGGCGCATTGGGCGATGTCCGGACGGTGATCGCTGACCATAGTCAAAACCTGCCGAAGGATCCGCTCCACCGGCTCAACAACCCGTTGCTCGGCGGCGGCGCTCTCCTCGACCTGGGTATCTACCCCGTTTCCTTGGCTTTTGAGGTCTTTGGAGCGCCCGCCAAAATCCAAGCGAGCGGCAGCATGACAGCTACGGGTGTGGACAGGCAGGCTGCGATGATCTTCGAATACCGCGATGGCCAGCAGTCGCTGCTGCACTGCGCGTTGGACACATCAGGGCCGAATCGTGCCTCGATCATCGGCACGGACGGCAGAATCGAGATCGAGCCGGTCTGGTACGCGCCGTCAGCGTTCACCAGATACGACGCGAACGGGCACGTGGTCGAGAGGTTCGACGAGCCGGTCACTGGCCGTGGAATGCAGTACCAAGCGCACGAAGTGGAGCGGTTGATAGCCTCCGGCGCCATCGTCAACGACATCCTGCCCCTTCGAAACAGTGCCTTGATCATGGAGACCATGGACGAAGTTAGACGCCAGATCGGACTCACTTACGAAGGTGAAGGCACAAAAAGGTGCCAGGAACGACTGTGGTAATGGGTTGACAAGGTCCAGTGAAGGTAAGCGTCCCATTTGGGTTCGAACACCAGACCGCTACCCGCGGAAGGAATGGCCTCCACCACTTTCGCCAACGCCAGCGAAACGGGAGGACACAATGACCGCGGCACGCTCTTAGCCATGACGCCAGTCTAAATCCCCTCACTCAGAGCGCCTTTTGGGAGCTCGAGGCCATCCACGGCCCGAAACTCACGGGCATTAAGCGAATGAGCCAAGTCAGGACAAGTTCGGAGAGGTCCGTCGAATTCTTGTCTCGACGATCCCTGTGCTTTTGGGAGTTCGGAGTTGAATGCCATCGGGCGATTTCGTCAATCATGACACGTCTCTCGGCGTGCATGCCGGTCAGCGGGACGGTTCGAGGGCACGAGGCGGGAAATGTTCATGAACAATGCAGAGTCCGCACGCCGAGCCGGCCCAGTCACGGTCTGACCCGGCAACAACTCACCCGGGACACTGGGCCAGTTGGACGTGATCGAGACGACGCGAATTACAGAAGCCATCGGGTCCAGCTTGCCGCAGGTTGTCAGGCTGCTCGACCCTCGGCGTCGTGGCAGATGAACTCGGCTAACAGCCGACATCCCGGTCTGAGGTCGTCCTCCTAGTCCGAAAGTCCAGTCGCGTTGATCGTTGCCGTACGGTCGTTCGTCGGCGCTAGTTCGTCGGGGGAATGGGTTTCCGCAAAGTTGTGTGGTGGTAGCCGACTTCGACGGTGTGCTCCAAGGAGTCGATCAGAACGGCCGGCATGGTGCAGCGGGTTGTGGCCCGCTGCATCGGGCCACTGCGAGGCCAAGAGTGCTGCATCAGCGTTTAAGGATCGCGGGGTGTCGGAGTGGTGGCCCCATGCCGAGTGCGAAAGCGCCGGATGCTGGTCGGTTTGTCGCGCCTCTGCCGAGCCCACCTATCGGAGTCTTAGCTGTTGGATGGAGGCTTCGAGGCTTTCTCTGCTCACACAGCCTCGGGTCTTTTTCTTCAGCATGCCCAGCTTCTCTTCTTCCGTGAGTATTGCTTGGAGTGCATCGGCAATCTCGTCGTTGCTGATTGCTGGTTGGATCAGCTTGAGCAACTTTGCCGCGCCGTCGAGGCGTCCCCAGAGAAAGTCGTTTTCACGCCAGTCTTCCGAAGGAAGGCAGCGAAGTTCCTGAGCCCGGTACCCTTGAGCTTCGGCCGTGTGATGGTGAGGACGTCGATTTCCGGGCTGATTCGGTCGGCCTGGATCAGGTTGGATTGCCGGATATTGGACAAAGCCTCTATCGGGAAAACCACGGCGTCATATAGCGGGTAGCCGGCATATCCCTCCAGGAGGGCGTGCATCTCACTCCTCATGCTGCTTGGCCAGGTGTCGAGGAGCGCTCTGAAATCGTCCCAGAAGGCAGTGTCCTTGATCGTGCGGTCGGGGCGTTTCAGGCCTGCCAGGAAAGAATCGAGTTCGTTCATGTTTTTTGCGGCGAACGTGTCCAGATAGAGATCCTGCGGTTTTTATTAAGGGCATCGCGACCAAAGATGTCCTGCCCACCCTTGGCTGCGGTCTTCAGCGTGTCGGGCAGGCCATAAAGGTCTTCCAGGGCGTCGTAGACCTTGGTATTCGCGCGGTCGATCAGGGCCCTGCCCTGGTTGCCCGGCCGACCCTTGTACAGTTCGTTGAGCATTTGGACGAGGTGGCGGAGCCTGCGTTCCCGGTAGGGCACATCGTAGTCATCGAAGAAGCCTTTCAAACCGTGAACGGTGTTGCTGGTCTTGTTGCCTTGCTCCAGCGTCCAGGCCAGAAGGACTTCGCGGATGAAGACGGCCGCGTTCGATTCTTCGGCATGGTTGAAGGTCTTGGTGATGATGTTGCCCAAGTCCGCGGCTTGCGGCCCCGGATATCAGCCGTTGGATGGTTGCGTCCGCGTCCTTGGCGAGGTTGACACTGGAGCGCAACGTGCCAGCCGCGTCCCGCCCCGGTGCGGGCAGCGTTTGGGTGTCCAACCCCGCCTCGGCCATGGCTTGGACGTACCCGTCGAAGCGCTGCTCACGATCCGGCGAACCGGACGGGCCTACAAAGGTAATGGTGCGGTGTCCGTGATGGTGGATCAAGTGGTTGGTGAGGACCCGCAGGCCTTCGGTGTTCTCTACCGAGACGCGGTTCAGTCCGGTCTCCTCTGCCGGCTCGGCCAGTTCCACTACCGGAATCCGTTCGGCGATCCGCCGCAGGACCTCGACCGGAAAAGTATTGGGGAACACCGCCAACCCATCCACGCGGCCCGCGATGTCGTTGATGTCGGCCTCGGATCTGCCGCCGCCGCCCTCGCCGACCATCAATACGAAGCCACGCCTGCGGCATTCCATTTCGACGCCGCGTTGTACCTCGTCGTGATAAAGCGGGAAGAGGCGAAACTCCTCGTTGGCGTCGTCGGAGAACAGATCCCTGGGGAGGAGCGCGTCCGCATCGCCGCGGATGCGGGCCGCGCCAGCGCCTGCGCGGTTGAAGTAGTCGTAGGAGAAAAGGCCGATTGCTCCCGTTTTTCCCCGGGCCAGGCCCCTGGCGCTGGCACTTGGCAGGTAGCCGAGTTCGTGTGCAGCCGCCATAACCAATTTCCTGGTGGATTCGCGCACCCGGTGCGGCTGGGTGAAGGAGAGGGATACAGTCGCAATCGAGACGGCAGCGCGCTCGGCGACGTCGTGATTGTTGGTTTCTTGGCCATGGCGACTCCTTTTCCGGCCCTCAGTCTAGGGGTATGCCCTACCGTGGCCGCTCGTGGCATGCCCGGATCCGGAAACGTGAAAAAGTCGAAGCGCTTAACCGATTGACGCACTTTGGAGGCCATGAAAGCGTATTTATTGGCCGAAACCCGAGATATGAGAAGACAGGAATACCGTGAGCATTCAGCAGCAGGCTACGCCCGCAACCCTCAAAGTGGGAGTTGTGGGCATCGGATGGGCCGGCCAGCAGCACCTCAAGGCATACAGCAGGATCGAAGGCGTGGAGATTGTCGCCGTCGCCGGCATGGAGGACGAGCTCCTCGCCCAGATGAAGCAGGAATACGGCATTCCGCATGCTTTCGCCCGTTGGGAAGACATGATCGGGCTAGAAGGTTTGGACGCAATCAGCGTCGCCGTTCCGACCTTCTTGCACGCTCCGATCTCCACAGCGGCCTTGGAGCGCGGACTGCATGTGCTGAGCGAAAAGCCATTGGCACGCAACGGCGAGGAAGGTCGGGCCATGGTTGAAGCGGCCCGGAAGGCGGGCCGCGTTCTGGATGTTGCGTTCAACCACCGTCGCCGCGGCGATATCCAGAAACTCAAGGCCATCATCGACGACGGAAGACTCGGACGTCCGTACTACGCCAAAGGTTCCTGACTGCGCCGCTCCGGCATCCCCACCCTGGGCAGCTGGTTCACCAATCCGGAGCTGGCTGGCGGCGGTCCGCTGGCGGACATCGGAGTCCACGTGCTGGACTACTCGCTCCACCTGTTGGGCGAACCCAAGGTCCTGTCCGTTTCTGCGCAGACACACTCGGAGCTAGGCCCGCAGGGCCGCGGGGGCAACGCCCGCTACACCGCGGGCGCCGCGAGCCACAAGTTCGAAGTTGAGGACTTCGCCTCTGCCTTCATCCGGCTCGAAGGCGGAGGCACCCTGATCCTCGAGGCGGGCTGGGCGAGCTTCCGCGAGGTGGACGACCTTCTCGACTTTACGGTCTACGGGACCGACGGCGGCGCCGAACTCCGCGCCGTTGGCGCGCCACTGCAACCGGTCGGAAGCCTGAGGATCTTCACGGAGAAGGACGGCGAAAACGCCGACTATGAGCCCGAAGCGCTTCCCGGCCTTGCTCACCAGGCCGTCGTCGACGACTTCATAGCCGCCGTCCGCGGCGGGGAAACGGTCTGGGGACAGCACGACGGATCGCTCGCCCTGAGCCGTGCCCTCATCCTGGATGCCTGCTACAAATCAGCCCTCGAACAGCGCGAAGTGGTGCTCTGATGACCGACAAGAAACTGAAGATCGTCGTCTGGAACGAGGGCGTCCACGAAGCCCGCAACAACCCGGACTCTATGGCGGAAATGTACCCGGACGGCATCCACGGGGCCATAGCCGCAGGCCTGCGGGGCTTCTACCCGGATGCTGAGATATCGACGGCGACACTCGCCGATCCCGAGCACGGCCTGGATGAGGAAGCCCTTGCCGCCACCGATGTCCTGCTTTGGTGGGGTCACATCGCGCACCAGGAGGTGAGCGATGAGGTAGTGGAACGCGTCCAACGGCACGTTTTGGGCGGCATGGGCCTTGTGGTGCTGCACTCTGGCCACTTCGCCAAGATCTTCACGCGGCTGCTGGGCGCCACGTGCTCGCTCAAATGGCGTAACGACGGCGAGCGCGAGCTCGTGTGGACAGTGAAGCCATCGCACCCGATCGCGGCCGGAGTCGAGAGCCCCATCCTGATCCCCAAACAGGAGATGTACGGCGAACTCTTCGACATCCCGGAGCCGGACGACCTGATCTTCATCAGCTCCTTCGAAGGCGGCGAGGTGTTCCGCTCCGGCGTGACGTTCTCCCGCGGCAAGGGGCGGATCTTCTACTTCAGCCCTGGTGACCAGGAGTATCCCGTCTACCACCAGCCACAGATCCAGAGGGTCATTGCCAACGGTGTGGGTTGGGTTGCGCAGCCCGAACAGTTCCGGGATGCCCCGGCAGTGACCAACCCGGCCCGCGGCTGGTACCTGGCTACCTGAAATCGCGGGAGTTCGATTTCACTGTCAGAACCAGGGGTTCCAGTTTGTCCGCCACGAGGTTGGTGACTCCTTCCGGCGATCGTTCGAGGAAACCCCGGATGATCAGTGCGGATGATTCCCTGGCTACGCGGCGATGCCTCTTCCAGAGGCCAACGCTGCAGATGACGTTGAGGATGCCGCTCTCGTCCTCGAGATTGACGAAGGTGATCCCTTGCGCGGTCTGGGGGCGTTGGCGGTGGGTCACGACGCCGGCCACTTCAACACGCGTGCCGGACTCGACCTGGGAGAGCCGGTCAACCCGCAACACACCCCTGGAATCCAGCCCATTGCGTGCGTGCCGCATCGGGTGGTCATCGGTGCTGATGCCCGTTGCCCACATGTCGTAGGCAACATTCTCCTGGGGCGAGAGCTCGGGCAGCAGTGGCGGCTGGATGGCGACGTGTGTCCCTGGCAACTGTCCTTCCCGCTCCAAGGCGGCATCGCCGGCTTGCCACAGTGCTTCGCGGCGGTTCATCCCCAGCGAATCGAGTGCCCCGGCGGACGCGAGTGCTTCCAGCTGGTCTGCGCTGAGATTCGCGCGGCGGGACAGATCCGCCATGTCCCGGTAGGGGCCATGCTCCTCCCGCTCGGCCACGATCCGCTTCGCCACTTCAGTCCCGATGGACGTGACGCCGTCGAGTCCCAGCCGCACCGCGTGGGAGCCATCCCGTCGGTGCAGGTGGTCCTCGCGTGGTTGATCCTGCTGGAATAGGCCGATCTCAGGCTGGTGGAAGTCCAGGCAGGAATCCATGCCGCCCACTTGACCCGCCCCTGTGACCTCGTCGAGCACTTCAAGGGTCGCCTCGGCAAGGGAATGCAGGACATCCGGGCGCAACACGTGGACCCCATGCCTGCGGGCATCCGCAACGAGGGTTTGCGGGGAGTAAAAACCCATGGGTTGTGCCCGAAGCAGGGCTGCGAGGAACGCGCCAGGATAGTGCAGCTTCAGCCACGAGCTTGCATAGACCAATACCGCAAAGCTCAGGGAGTGGGATTCCGCGAAGCCGAAGTTCGCAAAGGCCTGGATCTTGGCATAGATGGCGTCGGCGTCGTCCCTGCTGATCCCGTTGGCCGCCATCCCCGCATAGAGTTTGGCCTCTAGCGACTCGATCTTCTCCCGGCCCCGTTTGGATCCCATCGCGCGGCGGAGCAGGTCCGCATCCTCGGCAGTGCAGCCACCCACGGCAACTGCCATCTGCATGAGCTGTTCCTGGAACAAGGGGACACCCAAAGTCCGTTCAAGGACCGGCTCCAACAACGGATGAAGATACGTGATGTCTTCCTTGCCTGCACGGCGTCGTATGTACGGGTGGACGGCGCCGCCCTGGACGGGACCCGGGCGGATCAGCGCGATCTCCACCACCAGATCGTAGAATCTCCTTGGCTTCAGACGTGGCAGCGTGCTGATCTGGGCCCGTGATTCCACCTGGAACACCCCGATCGAGTCGGCCCGGCAGAGCATGTCGTAGACAGCCTGTTCTTCCCGCGGAATACTCTCGATGGTCCAGCGCTCGCCGAAATGCTTGTCGATTAAATCAAAGGAGTACTGCAGGGCGGCGAGCATGCCCAAGCCGAGAAGGTCGAATTTGACCAGGCCCATCCATTCGCAATCGTCCTTGTCCCATTGCAGAACCGTGCGGTTTTCCATCCGGGCACGCTCGATGGGAACCACCTCGCCGACGGGCCGTTCGGTGAGGACCATCCCGCCGGAGTGGATGCCCAGATGGCGGGGGAAGCCCAGTATCTGCTCAGCAAGCTCCAGGACCGGGGCGGGGATGTTGTTGGTCTTGCCCTCGCTGAGATCACCCCAGTGATCGAGCCGTTTAGACCAAGCGTCCTGCTGGCCCTGGCTGTAGCCGAGCGCCTTGGCTATGTCGCGGACAGCGTTCTTCGGGCGGTAGCTGATGACGTTCGCTACCTGGGCTGCGTTGAACCGTCCGTATTTGCCGTAGACGTATTGGATGACTTCTTCGCGCCGGTCCGAGTCGAAATCGACGTCGATGTCCGGTTCTTCCTCGCGGAGGCTGGAGAGGAAACGCTCGAACGGAAGGTTGTAGAAAATACTGTCGACGGCGGTGATCCCCAGCGCATAGCAGACGGCAGAGTTCGCCGCGGATCCTCTGCCCTGGCAGAGGATCCCTCGGGATCGGGCAAACTGGACGATGTCGTGCACAATCAGGAAATATCCGGGGAAGTTTTTCGCCTCGATCACTGCGAGTTCCTGCTCGATCCGGCTACGGACCCGTTCGTCGGCATCCGGGTACTTTTCCCTGATACCTTCGTCGACGAGGTGCCGGAGCCAAGTGATAAGACTGTGCCCTGCAGGAACATCGAGCTTGGGGAGCTTCGGACGGGCGGCCCGCAACTGGAACGCAATCTGGTCAGCGATCTCGACAGTCCGTTCCACCGCGCCGGGGTAGCGGGCGAACCTCGCCGCCATTTCGGAACCGCTCCGTAGATGGGCGCCGCTGTTTGCGGGTAGCCACCCGTCCAGTTCCTCCAGGCTGCGGCGTGCCCGGACAGCTGCCATGGCTGTGGCCAGCGGGTATCCCTCCGGAGCGGCATAATGCACGGCGTTGCTGGCGATGAAAGGTATGCCCGCACGCTCGGCAATACGGACGAGGGCGTCGTTATGGCTGCTGTCTAGGGGGTTCCCATGGTCGAAGAGCTCCACAACCACATTTCCTCGTCCGAATCTTTCGATCAACGCATCCACTTCCCGTGCAGCGGCTGGCTCGCCATCGCTGAGGAGGGCTCTCCGGACTGAGCCTTTGCGGCATCCGGTCAGTATCAGGCAATGGTCTTTGAGGGTGTGCGCCAGGGTGTCGAGATCGTAGATGGGGCGGCCCTTCTCCGCATCAGCAGCCAGATGTGCGGTGGTCATCGCTCCTGCCAGCCGGTGGTAGCCCTCTTCCTTGCGTGCGAGGACGAGCAAATGGTCACCTTCAGGATCGGCTTCGCCTTGTTGGGGTTTGCTGAGTCCAAGTGACAGTTCGGCGCCGAACACTGTCTTCAGCTCGTAGGCTTCAGCTGCTTCCGCCATTCGAACGATCCCGTAGAAGCCGTCATGATCGGTCAGCGCGAGGGCATGGAGGCCTAGCCGGACTGCTTCCTCAACCAATTTCTCGGGTGAGGAGGCGCCGTCCAGGAAACTGTAATGCGAATGGGCGTGCAGTTCGGCATAAGGCACGACGGCGGTACCCGCCCGCGATGCGGTCCTTGCGGGATCGAGGGGGACCGGACGGTAAGGCCCGCGTTTCCTTGACCAGGCGGGGCTGTCACCGCCGTCCCCTTTGGTCTTGTGGGTGTCCGGTCGACGCCGGTCTGACAGCGTGCGTTCGAACTCCGACCATGGGATTGACGGGTTGTTCCAAGCCATCTTTGTCTTCCTGCCTAAAGTTGTGTCCTACCTGGCTGTTCAGTCGTAGCGGGCTTCTGCCCACCAGTTCTGCTCGTCCAGGAGAAGGAGCCAGCCCTCTCCATTTCCGTCCACAAGTTGGAATCGGTCCGCTTCAAGGCGGTGGTCGGCGTCCCACCATCTCTGCCGCAGCGGCCAGGGGCCGGCCCACTGAGCCACCAGTCGTCGTCGTGCAGGGTCTCCGCTGGGACAGAACCACATTGGTGGGGCAAGCAATCCGCCGCGATGGTCTGTACGGACCTTTTCCTTGTTCGCATCAAGCAGCAGGACCGGGATGAGGGAAGCGAACACCGTGGCGGGCTGCGGGTCTGGAATCCTTCCGGGCCATGGCCTGGAGGCCAAGGCGGCCGTTCCCGTGGGCAAGGCATCCCCCCAAGGAACCAAACGACGCCGCTCGGCCAACAACCGACCTCCCGAGATCGCGGGCACTACTACGGCTTCATGCCCCAGCATGCTTTGGATCCGGCTGAGTCCGTGGTGAATCTGCTCCTCGGCTCCATCCCCGAAGAGAGCACGCCCATGATGGGCGATGGAATCCACCCGAACGGGGACGAACTCCACCCCGGCGACCGGTGAGGAGAGCCCGGCGCCGGTTGTGCCGCCGTCGTTCATTCCGCTGTTGGCCATTTCCCGGTTTATCGCTTTACCGTTGGCTTGGGCAGGGGGTTGGGACTGAAGTTGCCAACGCACCCTGTCTACGACGTCGCTGGCTGTGAAATGGCGGGGGTGTCCCCATGTACGGTCGGAGCGGCTCCCTGCTTCGTCAGTGATCAGAACCTTTAGCTCCGTACAAACCAGCCCTTCCGTCTGGAGTCCGGCCACGAAGGTGTCGGCAGTGGCGCGGAGTTGGAACGCGAGTTGGTCAACCCGGTCCAGGCCTGGTTCGAACTCCGCCCGTTGATCCAGTTTCCGTGGGGGCGTACGGGGGATCACCCTGCGAGGATCCTGGCCGCTTGCCAAAGCATGCGCAGTGATTCCCGCAGCACCGAAACGGGCACGGACATCTGCAACCGGAAGGTTCGCGAAACTCCCCAAAGTGAGAATGCCAAGGCGTTTGAGCAAGGAAGCCAGCTTGGGCTGTCCCAGTACTTCCACCGGAAATGGACTCAGGAAATCCCGGGATGAGCCTGGCTGCAGCACAAGAAGGGGGGAGAGCTCACTGGTGCTCCTGGCTGCTTGTTCGGCGGCAAACACGGAGTCTGCGATCCCCACCCTGGCCTCCACGCCGAGGCGGTCGGCCGATTCAAGTACGGCGCCGGCGGCAGCTTCCTCACTGCCGTAATATCTGGCGGCCCCCCGGGCCCGGATAGCGCATAAGCCCGGGCGGAGTACTTCCACGCCAGGAGTCCGTTCCTCAAGCGATAAAAGCACAGGTTCGAATTCCCGTGCATCCCGCACCGGATCAACGGCGCAGACCACCAAGCCGGTACAACGGGTCTGCGCTTCCCGAAGCCGCAAGCCCCGGACGACTCCTTCTGCCCGTGCTTCCGCGGAGCAGGCAGCTATCACCCCTTGGCCGATGACTGCCGCCGGCACGTCCGGGGGCAGGGCATCTGCCAAGCGGGCGGCGACAAGCGGCCAATCCGGGAACCATGTCACCAGCGCGCGTACCGGTGTTTCAACCCGTACCAGCATCATGCTCCAATCCGATGACTGGACAGATCTACCGGGCCGCTGTCCGCAAGATCCACGGATGCCCTGCGGGAACTGCCCCGGAGAGCCACTTCGAGCTCAAGCTCCTGCTTGGCGAAATGTCCATGGCCCTGCCCGAGCCCGGCCCACTCATATCCATTCACCTGCAAGACGGCTTCACTCTGTGGCCATGGTCCCAGGACAATCAGGACGGAACTCCGCTCGCGGAGCCTGGCTCCCAAGCGGGCAGCCTCTGCCGGTGCGACCCTTTCCGGGGCGCATGCAAGCACCACCGAGAGTACGTCCGCCATGGCAGCGATCACCGGCGTCCAGCTAGCCCCGGGATCAGGCACCAGCACCAGCCGATCAAGTGCGATGCCGAAACCTGCTGCCGCCTCGATCCCGAAGTCAGGAAGCCCTGCCACTCCGCACCACGAGCCATTGCGTGAGGGGCCAGCCAACAAGGCCATTGCCAGTGACATGGATCCCTGTACGGAATACGCCGCACCCGGGCGAAGTCCGCCCGGTAGAAGCCGACTGAGTGAGGGGAGTACGGGCAGGGAGCGTTCACTGCCGCGCTTGCCCTGCATAAGGTGGATTTTCGCCTGCAAGTCATCGCGCAGCAAAGCTGGCGAGGCGGAAGTCAGGCGAGAAGACATGCTTCAATTTTCGAACATATATTCGAATGAGTCAATTGCTCAGGATTCCACCCCGAACGCTTGGACTACTCCGTGTTGTGTACAGCTCGTGCCCCATGCAATGAGTGTGGGCTCCTGCTGGAGCGCAACCCTCACGTGATTGCGGCGTGGAGAGCGGCGGCGTTTTCAGCCAGCCACGACTGGCGGCGGAGGATCTTGTCACCGACGCCTTCGTCCCACATCCGCTTCCAGCCCCCACCCTTGGTGAGCGCGTTGCGGCGCATCAAATGCCACGACCGCTCAGCACCGTTCCGGGCCACGTCCACCAGTGTGGCGCGATCGGCAGCACCCAAATCATAGGCGTCGACCAGCACAGTGGCGCGGGAGGCCGCGTCGACGCTGCGCATCACAGGTTCACGGTCGGCGATCGGCATCCAGGCGCCCCACCAGAGGAGCAGGTTCGCGACTTCTTCGGTCCGGGTTGCCGGGCGCATGAGATCGAAGTCGATAAGCGCGACCGCGATGCCATCACGAAAGACAACGTTTTCCGGGGTGATGTCCATATGAGCGAGGAACGTTGCCGGACCTGCAACCGAGGGCGGGCACCCGGCGGGATCGTCGGCCCTGCCGGTGCGTGCCCAGCCGGGTACACCAAGGGGTTGGGCAGCGTCATCGTAGGCCCGCACCAAGCGCGCGACGCTGATGGCCCTCGATTCGTCCGCAACCCAACTGGGCCAGGGGCGGCTTGCAGTGTCGCCGGGAATGAAGTTCAGGACGTCCCGGCCGTTTGCGTCGATGCCCAGGAAGTGGGGCGCTCCCTGGAATCCGAGCGATTGCAGGAAATCCAAGAAGCGGCGGACCCGCGGCGAAGCGTCGCTTGCAGGGCGCCGCACTGTATCGCCAACCCGGACGAGCCCCTCCGTCACGTCACCGCCGAGCAGTGGAACGGGAGGTTCCGGCTCGCTGGGTTCGACGTACGTTCGGAAATCGGTAGTCATCGTCCGATGCTGCCATGGGCGGGTTGGCGACACCAGCTTCGGGGCGCTTGTCGTGGCCGGCACGGCGGTGTGGCCGGTCAGCTGTGCTCAGCGAAAGACCCTGCGCCTCAGACGGTAGTCTCGGGAGCGATGGAAAATCTCGGCGGCACCGTACTGACAGCGGCTGGAGCCTTTGCCGCGACAAACCTTGATGACCTCCTGGTTTTGTCGGTTCTCTTCCTGTCAGCCAGGACGCGGAGGGTGCCTGGCTACTGGAGAATCTGGGTAGGCCAGTACATCGGCATCGGAATACTGACGGTCGTGGCGGCTGCAGCAGCCTGGGCGCTCACTCCTGTCCCGGTGGAGTGGGTGGGTCTCCTCGGCTTGGTGCCGCTTGCTTTGGGCTGCCACGCCCTGTTCCAGGTTGCCCGCCCGTCCGGAGATCCACCGAAGCCCCGGTCACTGACGCTGCCCGTCGTTGTCGCCGTGACGGTGGCCAACGGTGGAGACAACATTTCCGTGTACATACCGCTATTTCGCTCGCTGGGACCCGCTGCTACAGCCACGACAGGACTGACGTTCGCGGTGATGGTGGCGGTGTGGTGTGCCGCCGGGTATTGGCTGACCGCACACCCGAAGGTCGGTGCCTTCTGCCGCCGGGCCGGGAACTGGGTCATCCCCGTGGTGTACATCGCTCTCGGGGGCACCATCATTGTCCGCTCCGGAGTCATCGCGTTGCTGTTCCAGGGATAAAGCTGCATTACACGCAGGATTCTCCCATTCCGAAGTGATATGACTGCGGGTGGGCTTCAACCGGAAGTGCGCAGGAGGATTGACAGGTATGTTCCGAAGTTGGTTTGTTGTGGGCGCATTGCTGCTGCTTTTCGGGGCGGCGGCCGTGTTGGGTTTCGGAGCCGTCTTCCGGGCCAAAAGCGTCGCTGCCCGGATCGAGGCGGCCGCCGCGGGGGTCTTGGCCGCGATCATGGTGGCGGTGGGGCTTGGATGGGCGCCGTTTGCCGTCGTGCCGTGGGGGGGAGCGATTGGCGTTGTCTTCCTTTCGTTCGCTGTGAGAATTGCGTACCAAGGGAAAGATCCCGGCGAGACCGGGCGATTGTCGGCGGTCTATGGCGCACTGGTGACGGCCCTTTCGGGCTGGGTGCTGCTTTCCGCATCGAGTGGAACCGGATCCTCGTCGGATCATCCAGGGCACGAACTGGGCACCATCCTTGTTGACATCATGGGCGCGCTGCTCATGGCCTTCGCGGCCACAGGGTGGCTGTTAGGTACGTTCGCCATGCCTGCCGAGAGTAAATCGCACGCTGTGCCTCGATTGAAAGGGGTCCGCGAGGCCCTGATGGCTGCTGGACTCGCCGTCGCGTTCTACGCCATCTCCTAGGCCGGCGTCAGGATCCCCAACTGGCCTTCTTTTGGGCGGGGGTGGCCTCCAGTTGCACCACTTGGTCGAACCGGCCCTCTTTGAGCGCTTTCGAGACGGCCTTGAGCAGCCCAGCTCTGGACAAGGTGCCGTCTGATTTGAGGGTCTTGACGAAATGGTAGGTGAATGCCCCGTTGTATCTGCCATCAATGAACGCATCAGTGGCCGTCTGGTCGTCCCGGCACGCGGCCATCAGCACCGCCTGCACGCCGTCGGCGCCGTTGGTGCCCTGGGACAGTTCCTTCAGCGACGACTTCTTGGTGGTCTCAAGGGTCTCCACACTGCTCAGTCCCTCGGGCGTCGGTGGCGGCAGGAATCGTGGGCGCCGCCCCGGGATCAGGTCCAAAGCGCGCAGGCCGGTGCCGCTGTGGCACGTGTCCAGGACAACGTCCATGCGCGTCGACGCTGGCAGCCGAAGCAGTAACTCGTGGAGCTCGTCGTCAACAATCACGGTGTCCTTGTTCCACGAATCGCCGGCGCTGTCGATGTCATAGCAAGCGAAGCACTCGTCGAGGCCGTCGGCCTCGTCACCATTCGTGTCCGGGATCTGCGTGCCATGGCTGGAAAAGGTGAACACGATCTGGCCGAGGTCGCCGCTTTCCGCGCGCTCCACCAGCCTGGTCAACGCCCCGAGGACCGCCGCCTTTGACGCTTCGGCGTCGACCAGGACAGTGACGTCTTCGGGCGTGAAGCCGTACTGCTCCCGCAACAAGGCTGCGAGGTCGTTTGCATCATTGACGCACCCGTGGAGCCAGCTGCTTTGCGGCAGATTCTTGAAGTTGTTGATTCCCACGCACAGCGCTGCCCGCGTGGGAGTTGACTTGTTTACGGCTGCTTCGCTCATGAACCCACATCCTCATTCGGGATAGCCCCAAGGAACCACGGCTGCCGAGTACCCGGCGCCACCATCGTAGTCCCGTTGGACCCTCTTGCGCCGCGGAATCCCGGACAAGTTTCCTGACCTTGGCCGGGTCCGACCCAGACGGCCAGGAGGCCAACGGAACGTCCCAGCGGTGGCTTTAGAATGGAGCCATGATCGATATTTCCGTCGAGAAGGTGGTTCTTCTCTTGATCATTGCGGCATTGGTCCTCGGCCCGACGAAACTTCCAGAGTATGCAAGGAAGCTGGGGCGGCTCATCCGCGAACTGCGGCGCATGGCCTCTGGCGCGCAGGAAAAGATCCGCCAGGAGCTCGGCCCCGAATTCCAGGACATCGATTGGCGGAAAATGGATCCACGCCAATATGATCCTCGACGGATCATCCGCGAGGCCCTCTTGGAGGAAGATCCGCTTCCGGAGCCAGTCACCCCAGTCCAAGCGCAGCCTCCTTCCCGGCCGGTCGTACGGTTGACCGCCGGGCAAAAGGCCCCTTTCGACGACGAGTCCACCTGATCCGTCAGTCGAGGCGCGGTGTGCGCGGGGGAGCGGTGCGGCGCTCGCCTGTTGCTTCGAAGGCTGCGGCCAAGGCTAGGAGTGCGGTGTCGTCGTAGGCGCGTCCGGCGAAGGTGAGTCCCACGGGCATCCCGGTATCGGACATCGTGCCCATCGGCACAGTGACGGTGGGGATGCCCAGGTGCCGGGGGACGAGGTTGCCGTTGGCGACCCAGACGCCGTTGCCCCAACCGAGTTTGGCCGAGGCTTCGTTGGTGTCCATGTCGGCTGGTCCGACGTCGGCAGCGGCGGGGAAGACGACCGCATCCAGACGGAGACCATCCATCCATTCCTCGAGGTCAAGCCGGCGGGTCTGTTCGAGTCCCCGGAGGCCTTCTTCGAGGTGCGGGATGTCCGTGACCGAAGCAACCCCGTGCGCGCGGATGTGTGCCGGGTAGTCGGCGATGTCGTCGTCGAACCCGTCATAGCGGTCCGGGAGGGCGCCGTCGGGGTGTGGGAAGATCGCGGTACCGTCGACGTGGGCCAGGCTGTTGAGTGCCGGATCCCCGTTTGCCGCGAGGAAGTCGTCCCATGCCCACGCGGAGAGGTCGACGATCTCCCGTTTCAGGTATTCGAGGCTCACGAGTCCGCGGGTGGCGATGGTGGGTGCACCGGGGCGGTCGCCTTCATAGTTTGAAACCACAGGGAAGTCCACCAACACCACCTCGGCACCTGCGGACTCAAGATCCCGCCGGGCAGCTTCCCAGAGTTCGATCACGGAATCACGGGTCTGGATTCGTTGGCCCGTGGGTCCGCCGATGCCGGGCCTTTCGCTAGTGCCGGCGTCGGGGTCTGCGTTGATGTACATGGCCGGGACCCCGAAGCGTTTGCCTTTCAAAGCCGAGCGCGCGCCGTCGACGTCGAATGGCGCCAGTGCCGGGTAGGAGGCCGGGCGGACCCGGGACGGGGCCGGGATCTCCACCCACGCCTGCGCGCGCCAGAAGTCGCCGCGGGTTTCGGCGTCGTCGGAAACGATCACATCGAGCAGTTCCAGGAGGTCTGCCATGGACCGGGTGTGGGGCACTACCACGTCCATCGTGGGAACGAGCGGCCAGTTGCCGCGCACGGAAATGATCCCGCGGGAGGGCGTGTACGCGCACAGGGCATTGTTCGACGCCGGCGCGCGGCCGCTTGACCAGGTTTCCTCGCCGAGCCCGAAGGCTCCGAAGCTTGCCGCGGTGGCGGTTCCGGAGCCGTTGGAGGAACCGGAGCCGAAGGCCGCGGTGAGGTAGTCGCCGTTGTAGGGGCTTTCGGCGCGTCCGTAGACGCCGCGTTGCATTCCGCCGTTGGCCATGGGCGGCATGTTGGTCAGGCCGATGAGCACGGCTCCGGCGGCGCGGAGGCGTTCGATCGTGAAGGCATCGCGTTGTGCGGTGAGGTGTTCGAAGGCGGGGGAGCCGGCGGCGGCCGTAAGTCCCTTGGCCAGGTAGCTGTCCTTGGCGGTGTAGGGAATGCCGTCGAGGGGCCCGAGGGTGGTGCCGCTTGCCCGGCGCTCGTCGGAGGCCCGGGCATCGGCGAGCGCGTCGGGGTTCATCACAACCAGTGCGTTGAGCTTGATGCCGTTGCGGTCGTAGGCGTCGATGCGGTCCAGGTAGGCCTGGGTGAGTTCCCCGCTGGTGACGTGGCCGGCCTCCAGTGCTGCACGCAACTGTGCAATTGAGGCCTCGACGACGTCGAAGCGGCTCATCGTGCAGCCTGCCAGTCGAGCCTGGGCTGCTGCTGGGTGATGCAGTGGATGCCGCCGCCGCGGGCAAGGATCGGCCTGGCGTCCACGGTGACGACGCGACGGCCCGGGTAGGCCTCCGCCAGAATCTCGGCGGCCAAGGCGTCGGCCCGCTCTTCGCCATAGCCGCACGCGATCACGCCGCCATTGACCACGAGGTGGTTGACGTAGCTCCAGTCGACGAAGCCTTCCTCGTCGCGCAGGGTCTCAGGTGCGGGAAGCAGGGTGATCTCGAACGGCTTCCCCGTGGCATCCTCCTGGGTTTCGAAGAACCGCTGCAGGGTGTGGCTGACCTCGAAATCGGGGTGCCCGGGGTTGGTCTGGGAGTGGAGCAAGACCCGGCCGGGGGAGGGAAGGGTGGCCACCATGTCGATGTGGCCACGCGTGCCGAGGTCCTCGTAGTCACGGGTGAGGCCCCGCGGCACCCATACGGTGTGCGTGGCGCCCAGCGTTCGGGACAGTTCCGCCTCGACACGTGCCTTGTCGGCGTAAGGGTTTCGGTGTGGATCCAGCTGGACGGTTTCGGTGACGAGGACGGTGCCTTCACCGTCGACATGGATGGCGCCGCCCTCGTTGACCAGTAGCGAAGGCACCAGTTCCGCGCCGGCCTTTTCGGCGACAAAGCGTGCCATCCCGGCGCTCTTTTGCCACTCTGACCAGGCAGGTGCGCCCCAGCCGTTGAAGATCCAGTCGACTGCGCCAAGCACACCGGGACGTTCGTCGTCGACGACGAAGGTGGGACCGACGTCGCGCATCCAGAATTCGTCTAGCGGTGCCTCAATCTGTTCGATCCCGGAGCCGAGCATGCGATTGGCCCGGCTCCTTTCGCTGGGGTCGACCACCATGGTGACGGGCTCGAATTCGGACACGGCGTGCGCGACGGCGGTCCAGGCGGCGTAGGCCTCTTCCGCCGACGCCGGGTTGTCGCCCAGTGTCAGGCCGGTGCGGGGGAACGCCATCCAAGTGCGCTCGTGCTGTGCGGTTTCGGCTGGCATTCTCCAGGCCATGGAAGACTCCTCCGTGGTTTGAGGTTGGTAGCCACAAGGGCCAGGGCGTCCTTGCCTTGGCGTGTGGCTGAGTATTTGGATCTCTTATTGATCATATGATCAATAAGATGAAAACTTACTTTAGACTGTTGTGTGATGTCAAGCACCATACAGAAACGCGCAGCGCGGAAGACGCCGGCCGAACGCGCGGCCGAAATAACCGAGACCGCCAAGGAAATAGCGCTTGAACAGGGGCTTTCCGCCATCACGCTGCGCAACGTGGCAGCGCGGGTGGGAGTGGCCTCGGGCCTCGTTGCGCATTACCAGCCCAACGTTGACGCCCTCGTTGCGGGCATCTTTGCGACCATCGTGGCGGCTGAGACCGAGGAGGTTTCGGGCCTTCTGGATCGGCTGCCGACCCCCTTGGAGCGGCTCGGGATGCTCCTCGAAACGCTCATGGATGGCAGTCGTCTCGACGTCACTGCTATCTGGGTGGAGGCGTGGACCCTGGGGCGTCGGAACGAGGCGCTCGCGGCCTGCGTTCGTGAGCAGATGGATGCTTGGCAAGCCGTGGTGCAACGCGTTGTCGAAGCGGGCATCGGGGCAGGCGAGTTCGATACTTTCGACGCTCCATCCGTTGCTTGGCAGATCCTGGGCATGGTGGACGGCCTGAATGCCCAGGCGTTGGTGCGTTGGGATGGTGTCAGCGACCGCGGTACGCACCTTGCCCGCGCTGTTGAAGGCATGGTGGGCGCGGCCCGCGGTTCACTGCTACCGGGCCAGGCGGGATAGCTCGTCCGCGTGAGCTTCGAGGCTTAGTTGGCGGGGCGCACTGCTCGTCCAGCCGCTGCGATCACCAGCTTCTCCGGGAGTAGCTTGACGGCCACCCGGGCAACGAAGGAGTTGAGTCGGCCGTCCACAACGCTCGGCTTGTTCGCAAGGATCGCCGACAGGGCAGTGTCCACTACTTGACCTGGGGTGCGCATGGATCCAGCTGCGGCCGCCTCGCCGGCGATTTCGAAGAAGGGCGTGTCCGTAGCGCCCGGGCAAACCGCAAGGACTTTCACGCCCGTGCCCTGTGTTTCGGCCCAGAGTGCCTGGGTGAAGGAGAGCACGAACGCCTTTGTCGCACCGTAGACGGCCATGTGGGGTATTGGCTGGAAGGCGGCCGTACTTGCGATATTGATGACCGCGCCTGTGCCGCGCTCGACCATACCGGGCAGGTATCGCGTCGTTGTTCCGACTAGAGTGGAGCAGTTCAGCTGGATTTGTTCGCTGAAGCGATCGGCGTCGGCATGGAGAACTTGTCCATGAGTTCCAAAGCCCGCGTTGTTGACCAAAATGTCCACTGTGAGCCCAAGGGCTTCGGTAGCGAGATGGAGTTCCTTCGCGGAGTCCGGAAGGCTCAGGTCCATCGCCAGGACAGTCGCTTCGGTGCCGTCTTCGCGGAGTTCGCGCGCAAGCTCGTCAAGCTTGTCCTTGCTGCGGGCAACCAATATCAGGCGGGCGCCCTCGGCGGCCAGCCTTCGGGCAAAGACTGAACCGATGCCTGTAGACGCTCCGGTGATAAGGGCTGTTTTGGCTGAGATGTTCATTTCTACTCCTAATAAACTGACTGTGCGGTTTGTTTTTTGGTTATACGGGGATTTTTAGCTGTTGGGTTTGGTGCCTTGTTAGCTGGAAATGAACTGCCGTTCGAGGAGTTGCAAGAGAAGCTCGGCACGTCGTTCGAAGGCGTCGAGATCTCGGGGATCGAGGGCGTCGGTGACTGACTTCAGCCCATCGAATGCGGCCACAATGACCGTTGCGGAGTCATTGGGATCTCCTGGAAACGTCAACACACCACTTGCCCGGCCTCGTTGAAGGATGCCCGCCACGAGGTCCACCCACGCGGCGAGGGGAGAAGCGCCGCCGGGATGCCCCTTCACGGAGGCCAGTTGATTGGCAAGGTGCACCACGCCCCAAGCGGAAGAGTCGCTCAGGACGGTTCTGACCATGAACTCCCCGAGAGTGCGCAATTCCTCAGGCGGATCGTTCTTGCTGAGAATTTCCTCTTGGACGCGGCGTAGCCAGCGTGCCTTTTGCTCGTCGACGACGGCCTGGGCCAACTGCGCTTTCGAAGAGAAATGAAAGTAGATGGCTCCCTTCGTGAGCCCGACTTCGCGGATGATGTCGTCCATCCGGGTCTGTTCGAAACCCTTTCGCGCGAAGACATCCGCGGCAACCCTAAGGATCTCGCTGCGCGTGGCCGCGCCCTTCGGTGTGCGGCCGGTGTCGCCAATCTCCATAGGAATAAGCTACAAACCGACTGGTAGGTATGTCAAACCCGCTGAGCGATGGCCGGGAGCATGAAGCGCCACATGTCGTCAATCCGCTTGAGAACGTCCGCTCGTTCCGTCAGCACGTTGGACACCATTTGGACGCCCGTGAAGGACGCAACCAGGTACCGGGCGAAGTCTGCGGCATCAATATCGGGCCCTACGTCACCCTCGTGTTGAGCCTGGCGGGTCAGTATCTCCATGGTGGCGACCCAGTCCTGGTAGGGGCCTTTCACATCTGCGTTGAAGGCCGAGGCTTCGAACGTCAGCCGGATGCCGGCCCGCACAATTGGCTCGTCGAGCAACTGTTGGCCGAATGTTCTGCACATGGAGATCATGGTTTCCAGCGCCGGCAACCCGGCCGCGGCAATCTTCTCTCCCGCAACACGCACAATATTGTGCTGTTCGGCGATGACAGCCAGTGCCAGGCCTTCCTTCGACTTGAAATGGAAGTACAGCGCGCCTTTGGTAACGGAGGCGCGTTCCGTGACGTCGCTGAGGCTCGCATTCCCGTAGCCGACCTCCTCAAAGATCGACGCTGCTCCCTCAATCACTGCCGTTCGGGTGGCTTTGGCACGTTGTTGCATGATCAGCCTGGAGACCTCTCCGGTTTCTGCATCCGGGATACTTGAATACATGAATCCGACTGATCCGCGGGACCGGTGCGGGCAATGCCAACGTCTGTTGAACGTGCACGCCGCATTGTAGTCCTGGGCTCATCCGGCTTCATTGGAAGTCGGGTCGCAGCGTCGCTTGCCGGATCTGGAGGGGCGCACGTTGTGGTCCTCTCGCGAAAACCCGGCACCGGGCTACGAAACCATAACGCTACCATTGCGACCGCCGATATTTCGGTCCCTCGAAGCGTGATCCCAATCTTGGCGGTGCGGAAGTTGTTGTCCACGCCGCATCATATGTGGGCTCCGATCCTCGTCTTGCCGCCAGGTTGAGTTGGTTTCGACGGGTCACTGGCACTCCTCTCAACGTCTTGGCGGATCTCGAGACACAGGCCGGAGACTTTCAGCGCCGCTCTTGCTGAATTTCCGCTTCCTGCGAAGTCTCCCCGGCGCTCGATATCTCATAAACCGGTTGAACGGTTTGTTTAATGGCCAATCTGACTCTACACTTCAAAGCGGTAGCTCGTTGTGTTTTGCAGCAACCAGCTGAAGGGCAGTAATGGGGGGAGGTGCGGCCGAGTAATCGACCGCACCTCATCTGCCCGAAGCCGACGGCGTTCGATTTCCTATCTCACATCGTTGTGGTTTAGTATTGACGAGTTGCTCCGGCGGGGACAGAAGTCCCCGGCAAGCAAAGTTTTGGGGCTGTGGCGCAGCTGGTAGCGCACCTGCATGGCATGCAGGGGGTCAGGGGTTCGAGTCCCCTCAGCTCCACCAAGTGGGATCTATTCGAAACATGGACGCAGTGTGTGTTTCGAATAGACCCAATCCTTACTAAGAATTGAAAGAGCCACTCGTTTCGGGTGGCTCTTTCGTTTTCTCCGGTGTTCTCCCCGGTACGTTCTCGTCCGTACATAACCAGTCAGCGGAGCTGGGCGTTCCAAACACATGCGCCCCCAACCGGTAGACAGGAACCACACAGGTATAGCGCCGCGGTTCCGAGCGCAGTTGGCTGGAAATGGCAGGTAGTAGCACTCGAGTGTGAAATAGGTACGACGGCGGACACTGCGAGTGTCGTTGTTTGGAAATGATAGGTGGGAGCCACTCGTGTGACCCGCGCTGATCTTTCATAGCCTGAAGTTCCTTCGGTTGGCAATTTCCGGAGTTGAGTCAGTCAGGCAAAGAATTTGTAGAAGAAGCGGGTGTCGATGTGCCCTGCAACATGATTTCGACGGAACTGCGTCGCTTCCCGGCGTGGAAAAATCGTAGAACAATCGTCCTTTGGTGGAGCGGACCGGCCCTCGGTGCGAAGATGGTGCGGCAGTGAGTCCAGCAGAAGAAGCAGCCGCTGGTGATCTGAGGTTTGGTCTTCGCACATCCTTTCTTAGGGATCCTGGGTTCGATCGGTCCCAACGTGACGGCAGACGTTATGCACGCCCCGTATCGGGAGTGTTTTGGGCGCGCCGCTACTACCGCCTTTTGTGGGTCTTTGACGCCATCGTCATTTGTTCCGTGGCTGCTTTCGCTCAGGTGGCTCGATTTGGATTCGACAATGCCTTTGTTGTCGTTGGCGGCTATCGAGTGGGTTATTTTCCGGTTTCGGTTGCGATCGCCGGCGCTTGGATGGGGGCTTTGAGCGTTTATCGGAGCCGCGACAAGCGGGTGGTTGGAATAGGGGCGGACGAATACAAACGGGTCTTTAGTGCCACTGTAATCCTCCTCGGGCTGCTCACCATGGCGTGCGTTGTTTTCGAAGTAGACATTGCGCGCGGCTATTTTGCGCTGGCGTTTCCGCTCGGGTGTCTGGGACTGATGACGTCGCGTTGGTCGTTGAGGCGGTGGCTGACGCGGCAGCGTGTTCATGGACACTACCTTTCCAGGGTCGTCGTCCTGGGTGCCGCCGAAGACGTTCGATATGTCATCAATCAGATAGAGAAGAAGTCCGGACCGGTTTACAAGGTCGTTGGCGTTGCACTGCAGGGTCCGGAGCGGTCATCGGGCATGGTGGTCAAAGGACTGGACGTGCCCGTTGTCGCTGATATCTATTCAGTCGTGGACGCGGTCGCGGCGACCGAGGCTGATGCGGTCATCGTTGCAGGGCAGGTTGAAGGCGGCAGCAGGTTCATCCAGGAGCTCGGCTGGCAATTGGAGGAAAGTTCAACGGAGCTGATCCTGACGACTGGCCTGACAAACGTAGCTGGTCCTAGGATTCATTCGCGTCCCGTCGAGGGGCTGCCGCTGATGCATGTTGAGCTCCCCCATTATGCCGGTGGCAAGCATGCGCTGAAACGGCTGCTCGACATTGTCTTGTCGGCCGTGGCTCTGGTGGTGCTGTTGCCCGTGTTTGCAGTGATCGCCGTGCTGATCCGGCGGGACAGTCCGGGGCCGGTGGTTTTCCGGCAGGAACGCATCGGACGAGGCGGACAAACCTTCATGATGTTCAAGTTCCGCTCGATGGTGGAGACCGCGGAGGATGACCTTGCCGGACTGCTCAGCCAGAATGAGGGTGCCGGACTGTTGTTCAAAATGCAAAACGATCCTCGGGTAACGTGGGTCGGTCGATGGCTGCGGCGCTATTCCCTGGATGAGTTCCCACAATTCTGGAATGTGCTGCTCGGGGACATGAGTCTAGTTGGTCCAAGGCCGCCGCTACAGCGCGAAGTGGATGGCTACGAGAGCCACGTCCACCGCCGGCTCTACATCAAGCCCGGGCTGACCGGAATGTGGCAGATCAACGGCCGCTCTGAACTTAACTGGCAGGACAGCGTCCGGCTGGACCTGTACTACGTGGAAAACTGGTCGATCGTCGGAGACATCATCATTCTCTGGCGGACCGCACGAGCCCTGTTCCACCCCACCGGCGCCTACTAGGGCCCTCCCGCCCTCCGGCAGTCGGGCTCAGGCTCACAGCTAGGTTGCCGAACGGCATTAGCACTGAATTGTTGTCAAAGTCCCGGGGAGCAACGCAACCCAAATTGGCCATGGAGGAATCATGCTTCCAGTTCTTAAGCCTATCTCCCGCACTTGGAAGCAGCGCATCGTACTTCCGGTTGTGATGGCCATCGCAGCAGCTGCGTTACCACTTGGTGTGACTGCTGCATCGGCGGCTGGCCCTTGCACTCCGCCGGTTACCAGCCCGATTGCCTGCGAGAATTCACTTCCGGGAACGCCTTCCAGCGATTGGGAGGTATCCGGTGCTGGTGATGCGACAATCCAGGGCTTCGGCACCGCCATGAGCGCCAATCCTGGTGACACTGTCACTTTCAAAATCAAGACGCCTGCCGCGTCATATCACTTCGACATTTTGCGCCTTGGTTATTACCAAGGTCTCGGTGCCAGGAAAATCGCCGCCGGTCTAAGGCCGGCAGCGGCCCTTCCGCAGGCTCAGCCGGCGTGCCTGACGGATTCCACGACGGGGCTCATAGACTGCGGCAACTGGGGTGTCTCGGCATCCTGGGCAGTGCCCGCGACGGCAGTTTCCGGCGTGTACATCGCCCATTTGGTCCGTGATGACACCGGAGGGAGCAGCGTCATCCCGTTTGTCGTACGCAACGACGCCGGCTCCTCGAAACTGATCTTCCAGACCTCGGACGAGACGTGGCAGGCCTACAACACCTACGGCGGCAACAGTCTCTATTCATGCACTGTCGCTTGCCCACCCGGCAGTCCGCAGACCTACAAAGGCGCCTTTAAAGTTTCCTACAACCGGCCGTTCCACAGTGCGGAGGACGACGGCGGGAACAGTTGGCTGATGTCCACCGAGTACCCCATGATCCGCTTTCTGGAATCAAACGGGTACGACGTTAGCTACATGAGCGGTCTGGACGTTGCCACCAAGGGTTCGTTGCTGCTGAATCACAACACCTTCCTCTCGGTGGGGCATGACGAATACTGGTCCGTCGATCAGCGGGCAAACGTGCAAGCCGCCCGGGACCACGGCGTCAACCTCGCGTTCTTCAGCGGCAACGAGATGTTCTGGCGGACACGTTGGGAGCCGAGCGTGGCGGGACCCAGCACACCCGGCCGAACGCTGGTGGCCTACAAGGACACGCATTTCGACGCGCCCACCGATCCCGTCACGTGGACAGGAACCTGGCGGGACCCGCGGTTCGGTACAGCCGGCGGCGGAGGTAATCCTGAGAATTCTTTGACGGGTCAGTTCTTCTTGGTCAACTCCGGTACCGCGGACATTAAAGTTCCGGACACATTCGCCAAACAGCGGTTGTGGCGCAACACGGCCGCTGCGAGCCTGGCCGCGGGCCAAACGCTAACGCTCGGCTCGGGTATCGGCACCCTGGGCTATGAATGGGATATTGACGCCGATAACGGCTTCCGGCCCGCCGGTCTCTTCAAGTTGTCGGCAACCACGAACACGTCTGCGGAAGTCTTCACGGATTACGGTTCGCAGACCGCCCGGGGAAAAACGGCCACCCATAACCTCACAATGTACAAGGCACCGAGTGGAGCGCTCGTCTTTGGTGCCGGGACGGTTCAGTGGTCGTGGGGGCTGGACGATTTCACCACAGGCAAGGCGACAGACCGGAACATGCAGCAGGCCACCGTTAACTTGTTTGCTGACATGGGCACCCAGCCTGCGACGCTGGCGGCCGGGCTGGTGCCGGCCACGGCGTCCACCGATACGACGGCTCCCATCTCCACTATCACCTCGCCCGTCACGGGGACCGGCCTGGCTGACGGCGCCAAGCTCACCATCAGCGGCACGGCTACCGACGTCGGCGGGGTGGTGGCCGGCGTCGAGGTTTCCACCGACGGCGGCACCAGCTGGCATCCCGCGAACGGCACGACCAACTGGACCTACACCTGGCTCGCGCACGGCAGCCCCGCCTCAACCATCAAGGTCCGCGCCACCGACGACAGCGGCAACATCCAAGGCTCCCCGGCCAGCGTCACGGTCAACATCCCCTGCCCCTGCTCGGTGTACGGCACCAACGCCCTGCCCGCAGGGGTAGATTCGGGCGACCCGAATTCCGTCGAAGTCGGCGTGAAATTCACCTCCGACGCTGCGGGAACAATCAACGCAATCCGCTTCTACAAGAGCACCCGCAACACAGGAACCCACGTGGGCAACCTCTGGACCTCCGCCGGACAGCTGCTGGCCACCGGGAACTTTTCCGGCGAAACGGCCACCGGTTGGCAGACCCTCACCTTTGCCCATCCGGTGGCTGTTGCTGCCAACACGACCTACGTGGCCTCCTACTTCGCCCCCGTCGGCCACTACTCGCAGGAAGAGGACTACTTCTACCCGCACCCCTCCGCGTCACCTGCCGGCAACAACAGTGTGGACAGCCCTCCCCTGCACTTCCTGCGGAATACCCCGAGCAACCCCAACGGCCTGTATGGCTACAGCTCCAGCTCAACCTTCCCCACCCAGACTTACCACGCCGAATATTATTGGATTGACGTGGTGTTCAACCCATCCGCGCCTGCGGCCCCGGCAGTGAGTTCAACGTCGCCGGCGTCGGGGGCGACCAGTGTCGCGGTCAATGCCGCGGTCTCCGCGACGTTCAACCAGGCGGTGACGGCCGGTTCCGTCGGTTTCACGCTCAAGGATTCCGCCAATGCCTCCGTGGCCGGGACGGTGAGCTATGACGGTGCCACGAACACCTCGACTTTCACCCCGTCCGCCGCCCTGGCCTACGGCACCTCCTACACTGCCACCGTCAGCGGGGCCACCAACAGCACGGGGCAGACCATGGCCAGCCCGTACAGCTGGACCTTCACCACCGTGTCCGCGCCCCCGGCCCCGGCGGTGAGCTCAACGTCGCCGGCGTCGGGGGCGACCAGTGTCGCGGTCAATGCCGCGGTCTCCGCAACGTTCAACCAGGCCGTGACGCCCGGTTCCGTCGGTTTCACGCTCAAGGATTCGGCCAACGCTTCGGTGGCCGGGACGGTGAGCTACAACAGTGCCACGAACACCTCGACCTTCACCACGTCCGCGGCCCTGGCCTACGGCACCTCCTACACTGCCACCGTCAGCGGGGCCACCAACAGCTCAGGGCAGACAATGGCCAGCCCGTACAGCTGGACCTTCACTAACGTGTCCGCGCCCCCGGCCCCGGCAGTGACGTCGACGTCGCCCGCCCCGGGGGCGACCAGTGTCGCGGTCAATGCCGCGGTCTCCGCAACGTTCAACCAGGCCGTGACGCCCGGTTCCGTCGGT
>NZ_JAPFFT010000014.1 GCF_026241105.1 Arthrobacter rhizophilus
ACCAAGACGGACGGCACCCACGCCACCGTCAAACTCGATGCCAACTTCAAGGTCACCGCAACCGAAACCGGCGGCCCGGGCGGCGGCAAGGGCGGCCACGGGAACCACGGAAACGAGACCGACCTCACCGGCGACACCGCCACCAAGGTCAAGGACGCCGTCCTCGCCGCCAACTCCGGCGCCACGGTAGAGAACATGACCACCGAAGACGACGGCAGCGCCGCCTACGAAGCCCACATCACCAAGACGGACGGCACCCACGCCACCGTCAAACTCGATGCCAACTTCAAGGTCACCGCAACCGAAACCGGCGGCCCCGGAGGCGGTCAGGCCGGTCACTAACTCCCAACCCAACTACCCACGTGGGCGGACACAGCAACAAGCTGTATCCGCCCACGGCTTGCCGTAACGGGTTCCTCCGTCACATAAACGAGCTGCCAGAGGTGTGGCGGAGGAAGAATCGCCGTCGCGTAGTCCCCGTCGAGTTCCACAGGAACATCGACGAGTCTCGCCTGCCCATCCGGATCTGCGTACCGAATGCGCGGCACCGTACCCCGGGTCCTCCGGATGCGCAGGCGCCCCCCGCCCGGTGATTGCGGCACTGCGCGCGGCTCATCCCATTCCGTGTCTGTTTGGCCCAGCAGGTTGATCATGTGGATGGCGAATCCACCGGGCACGCTGGTGACGCGACGCCAGACGGCCCCTGGCTCAGGACGGTCTGTTACCGCCGCGGCTTGGTAGGAAATGTCCAGATCGTCGTTGTACGTCCCCGCGTAGGATCCCGTGACATCGCAGATCGCGGGATCCATGGTCAGTTCGTCGTGTTCCACGAGGAAGTCGTACCAACGGGCCAGGAACGCCGCTGTTTCCTGGTTGATGGGGTGGTTGCGGACATAGTAGGGGTCAACCAACACCCGGTCCCCTTCACCGGCCAGGAGCTGCGTTGCCCCGTGGGAAAACAGCGTGGCCATGGTCAGCGCAGTTGCCCTGTCGGCTGCCTGCTGGTCGGCAGTGTCGTACACGTGCTGGTATGCAGCGATCACCACCGGCTGGTCTCGGCGCGCCGCCTTTGCCCGGCTGACGACGTCGGCCAGGGAACCCAAAGTGGTGTGCGGCGGCCAGACTTCTATGTAGACGGCGTCCTGGGGAGTCGGAGCCGTGCGCCATGTGGGAAAGTCATTGACATTGTTGAAGACCAAGTGGCTGGTGGGTAGCGCGTTCCGGACGCCCTCGATCAGCTGGACGAATGAATCTGCGACGTCCACCAGGGCACCATCCGGAGTGGCTGCGCGTTTCGGATATCCGTATTGGTCCAGGTGGAAGCCATCGAATCCGAGGGATGATGTGGCGTCGGCCAGCTCCTTGGTGAAATGGGCGAGCCATGGCTGGGCCGCCGGGTCCAGAAGGAAGAGGAAGTCTCCCAGTGCGTAGGGTTCGCCGCTTGGCGTGAGCATGGCGTGTTGCTGCCAGTTGTGCCATTCGCCGGGACCGGCCGCATACACGGCGGCATAGCCGAGTGCCCGGGATCCCGCCGCCTGGATGGTCCTCACAAGTTCCTTGACCTTGGCCAGGGAAATGGTCTGGCCAAGGGCATCTACATACTCCGAGCCGCCGCCCATCAGGTCCGCGTGCCGGTAGGCCCAATCGTAGAACTGGACGCCGTTCAGGTGCAGCCTGCGGACGAGTTCGGCAACGGGCTGCACGTCCTTGTCCGGCCCGTAGCTGGCCACAAACCCGTATCTCAAGCGTGCCCTCGGGTCCGCGGCGACCTCGACGGCGGTCCGGGCCGTCGCGCCGTCGGCCTCAAGTTCCACGCTATAGCCACCCGGGACGAGAGGGCCCAGGCTAAGAATTCCGGAACCGCATCCTTCGTGCGTCTGGATCCGCTCGCCGAGGTGCCAAACCGTCAGGGCGGCAGTGACGCCGTCGGGAATCCAGAGTTCGACGGCGGCCGGTTCCGTGGGCGAGTAGCTCGCCTTAGTGGGGAGAATGTCGAGGGGTTGAGCAATGTGGGTGTCCTTGGGTGTTGTGACGCTTGGCGCCTATTTGACGGCGCCGGTGGTGATTCCGGCGATGAGGTGCTTTTGTCCCGCGACGTAGACGGCGATCACCGGGATGACAGCGAGGGTGGAAGCCGCGAACACGAGGCCCCACGCGGTCGAGTGCTCGCCCTGGAAAGCCGCGATGCCGAGGGGAAGCGTGCGCTTTGTGGCGTCGCTGATGACAGTCAGGGCCCATACATATTCATCCCACGCTCCGAGGAAGGAAAAGACAGCGGCGGTGGCCAGTGCCGGACGGGCAAGGGGAATGTACAGGACCAGGAATTTGCGGAGGATCCCCGCACCATCAACCGTCATGGCTTCGTCCAATTCCCGGGGGACTCTTTCGAAAAAGGCCCGCAAAAGAAAGGTGGTGAAGGCAATCTGCCCGGCCGTGTAGAAAAACACCAGGCCTTCCAAGGAGTCGAGCATATTCAGGCTTTTCGCGAGGACGAACTGCGGGACGATCACCACAATGCCCGGGATCATCAATCCCGCGAGCAGCAGGGAGAACATGAAGTTCTTGAGTGGGAAGTCGAAACGAGCGAAGGCGAAGGCCGTCATTGACGAAATGACCACTGACGCAACGGTGGTAAGCACTGAAACGTAGGCTGAGTTTCCAAAGAATCCAGCGAAATTGTTCTCCGTCCAGGCTTCCTCGTAATTTGCCGAGGTGAGGGTCTGCGGCAGGAAATGTGGAGGATTCGGAAGTATGGCGGTGTTTGGCTCCAGCGAAGCGGACACCATGATCATGAACGGCGCCACCATCAACACGGCCCCGCACACGACGATCGCGACGCGGACCAGCAGCCAGACGTTGAACGGCCGCTTGGAGCGTTCGTTCCGGGTGGCTTTGTCCGCCTCGGGCAAGCTCTTGGGCTTGAAGGATGTAGCTGTCATCGCAGAGCCTCCTTCTTCTCACCAAGGAATTTGAACTGGGCGAACGACACTATGAAGATGAAAATGGCGAGGATAAAGGCCATGGCCGAGCCGTAGCCGAAGTCCAAGAAAGAAAATGCCTGCTTGTACATGTAAGTCAGCGGAACCTCCGTGCTTCCTGCCGGTCCGCCGTTGGTCATGAGAAGGACCGAGGGGAAGACATTGAATGCCCCGATCACTTGCAAGACGAGCACAAACAGCAATGTTCCTCGAATTCCGGGCAGGGTAACGTGGACGAACTTATGCCAGGCATTCGCACCGTCCAGTGCAGCCGCCTCATACAACTCCTCCCCCACGCCGCCCAACGACGCAAGGAGCACTACCAAGCACCATCCGAGGTTCTTCCAGATCCCCAGGAGGGAAATAGCGATCAGTCCCGTCCAGCGCTGTTCGAGCCACGGCACTGCATGATCGGAAAGGGACAGGAAGTCCGTGATGAACCAGTTGACCGCACCGTCGTCGGTCGTGAAAAGGAATTTGAACAATAGGGAGACCACCACCCAGCTGGTAACCACCGGGATGTAGAACAGGATTCGGAAGAGTGTGCGGCCCGGCATCTTCTTCTGAAGCAAAACTGCGAATAGCAGGCCCAGTGCAACGGTGGCTGGGACAGACATCAACAAGTACACGCCGGCGTTGGTCACGCTGGTCCAAAACTGGGGATCGGCCAGGGCACGAGTGTAGTTGTCCAGTCCAATGAAGGTACTGGCCTGGGTAGGCAGCACTGACCAGTTATAGAACGAGATCTGCAGGGAACGCACTAACGGATAACCAGTAGTGAGGAAGAACAGAATCAGCCCAGGAGCCGCGAACGCCCACGGCACCCACCAGTGCGAGGGCCTGCGGCTCGCCCCTCCGCGGCCCGGCTTGCGAGGCCGGGCAGCGGAGGCGGTCGAAACTTCTTGTCCCGAAAGACGTTGTGCCGTCATGTGTCAGCCCTGTGCCAAGAGCGGATCGATCTGCGCCACGGCGGCGTCCATTGCCTCCTGGACGGACAGCTTGCCCTGAAGTGCAAGCTGTGCCTGCTTGGTGAAGATGTCATCCACCTTTGCCCATTGCGGCGTGGCGGGCCGGGGCTTGGCGGTCTTGAGCTGCTCAAGGAAGGCGGCATAGTAGGGCTGGATGGCGGCCATCGCTTCGGCCATGTCCTTCTCAGCAGAGAGTTGACCCACCTGCCCCATCGCGTTCTGGGCATCCGGAGAAAGCATGTAGCGGATGAACTCTGCGGCGAGCTCCTTGTTCTTGGATTGCTGTGTCATAACGATGTCTTCGCCACCCACCACGCTTACACTGCCGCCGTCGCCGCTGAACATCGGCGACGTCTTGGGCTGGAAATTCGGGTAGGACGTAGCCATGCCAGGGAAGGTCCACGGACCGTCGACGATCGCCGGGTACATGCCCTTCGGCAAGCCGTCGCCTGTTGGCGTTCCACCACTGCCACCGAGAATTACTCCGGGAATGGCCTTCTTGTTGTAGAGGTCCACGATCATCTGCAGGGCAGCGACGGCTTTGGGCCCGTTGAGGTAGCCCGCGGACTTCTTCACGTCGGGGTCAGTCATGTCGCCGCCGTTGGACCAGATATAGGGCAGCATCTGCCATCCTCCGGAGCCGCCTTCGGCGAGGATGTACTTGCCTCCCACTTTGTCCGCGGCAGCTTTGAGTTCGTCCAGCGTTTTCGGAACGGAAGCGACGCCGTTGGCCTTGAGCGCCTGGTCGTTGTATATGACCACCTTGGTGTTGGTGTCGAGCGGAAGACCCCAAGATTTGCCGTTGTACTTGTTCGTGGCCAGCGGACCAGGGAACATTTTGTTGGCCCATGATTGGAAGTCCGGCATGGCATCGCTTAATGGAGCCAGCACGCCAATCTTGGCCAGTTCAGGGACAGTGACAATATCCGCGCGGATGACATCCGGCAGGCTCTGGCCAGCAGCTGCCGTGACGAGTTTCTGGTGCATGTCCTTGTCGGAGATCTGCACGGACTTTACTTTGACTCCGGGGTGGAGCTTCTCGAAGTTCGGGATGATGGTCTTCTCCAAGGCCTTAATTTCACCGCCGCCAGCGCTGTAAGCGTGCCAGAAGGTGATTTCCCCGGACACCGCGACCCCCGAAGACAGGGTTGCCACCGCCGCGGGCTGGGCGCCACCGCCGCCGGTGTCACAAGCCGTGAGGCCGGCGGCCGCCAAAAGGGCTATGGAGGAGAGCGTGAAGAGTTTTTTCATCATGGCTGGACCTTTCGCATTTCGGGCAGCGAGTACCCGCAGGGTTTGTGATGACGGTTTGGGGAGAGGTTGGGGGTAGGTTGGGACAGCGGATCACGCGCTGCGGCGGAAGACTTTGAGTTCCCAAGGGCGAAGGCGCAGCGACTTCTCCACGGGATAGTTGGCCAGTACCTGTTCTGCGGTAGCCCAGGAATCATCGCCGATGTCGGCCATGCGCCCGGTGGATGAGAAATTGCCGATAATCAGCATCTCGGCGCCGGGCAGCGAGCGGGCAAAAGCGTATACGTGTTCGTCCTCGGGCAAGAGCATGGCGAAATCTCCGTGGGAAACCACGGGATCGCGATGGCGCAAGGCGATGACTTCGCGGTAGAAGTTGAAAACAGAGTCAGGATCCTCCACCTGGGCGGCAGCGTTGATGGAACGAGCGTTCGGGTTGACTGCGATCCAGGGGGCTCCGGTGGTGAAACCTGCGTTCCGGCTCCCGTCCCACTGAACGGGAGTCCGTGCGTTGTCCCGGTTCAGGGGCGCCAGGGCCGCAAGTACTTCGGCATCGGTATGGCCCAGATGCGTGGTGGCCTCGCGATGGTGGTTGAGGACTTCGATGTCCCGGTAGTCGCTGATCGCGCCGAAGGACATATTCGTCATGCCCAGCTCCTCCCCCTGATACACGTAGGGAGTGCCCCGGTGCAGGTGCAGGATGCCCGCCAGCATCTTGGCCGACACCTCCCGGTACTCGCCGTCGTTCCCGAAGCGGGACACGGCCCGGGCCTGATCGTGGTTTCCCCAGTACAGGCTGTTCCATCCGCGGGCCGCCAGCCCTTCCTGCCAGCGGGCCAGGGACTTCTTCAGTTCGGTGAGCAGCAACTTCTTTGGCCGCCATTTGTTTCCGTCTTCCTGATCGAGGGCGACGTGCTCGAATTGGAACACCATGTCCACTTCTTGCCTTGCGGGATCAGTGAAAATAGCGGCGTCCTCTACCGTGACTCCAGGCATCTCACCGACGGTCAGCAACTGCCGGTCCCGCCCAGCGAACACCTTTTGGTGCATTTCCTGCAGGAATTCGTGAATCCTGGGACCGCAGATGAAGTGGGCACCGCCGTCGCCGTAGAGCTTGTCGTCGGACTTGGGCCCGTCAGGTAGCTGCTGATCCTTCGAAATGAAGTTGATGACATCCATCCGGAAACCGTCCACGCCCCGGTCCAGCCACCAATTCATCATGCTGAAGATGGCCCCGCGTACTTCCGGGTTTTCCCAGTTGAGGTCAGGTTGCTTCCTCGAGAACAGGTGAAGGTAATACTGGCCCGTTGTCTGGTCGTATTCCCATGCCGGCCCGGAGAAAGCGGAACCCCAATTGTTCGGTTCGGCCCCCGCGGAACCCGGCTCCGCGCCGTCCCTCGGAGAACGCCACCAGTACCAATCCCGCTTCGGGTTCTCCAAGCTGGAGCGGGATTCCACAAACCATGGGTGTTCATCGGAGGTGTGGTTGACGACCAAATCCATAACGAGCTTCATGTCGCGGGCGTGCAGGCCTGCGATCAGTTCGTCGAGAGTTTCCAGGTCTCCAAAGATCGGGTCGATGTCCTGGTAGTCACTGATGTCGTATCCATTGTCGTCCTGTGGCGAGCGGTACACCGGCGACAACCACAGAACGTCCACGCCCAGCTTTTTAAGGTAATCGAGCCGGCCGATAATGCCGCGAAGGTCTCCTACGCCGTCGCCGTTGGAGTCGGCGAAGCTGCGAGGATATATCTGGTACACCACTGCGCTCCTGAACCAGTCTTGGTCCGTGCTCATGGGAGGGCCGGCGTGGGTTTCTTGAATCGTCATTGATGAGTTCCCTTGCTGGGCGACTATGCCGTATGTGAAGTACTGAAAGTTTTGCGGTAGAAGTCTCAACTGTCAATAGCTCATGTAAATGTGATGCAAGCCATCAATCTGCTCGCGATTCTCCCGAGCAAACTTTTGATACAAAAATCAGAAATCCTGCGATAGTCTTGCACAAGCCCATCGATGAGGAGGCGATATGGACTCGCAGCCAACCCCCGCCCACCCCACGTGGCTGGGTGCGCCAAGCTCCGCCCGGGACGTCTTGTACCAACTGCTCGTAGACGGGCCGCTCTCCAGAAGTGCGCTGGCCGAAAAGCTGGGGCTGTCTGCCGGAAGCCTCACGCGAGTTACCAAACCCTTGCTGACCGCGGGCGAAATCATTGAGACGGAATCACGGCATGTCGGCCCCACCGGACGCCCCACTCAACCGCTGGAAATCGTTGCGGGCCGTCACTACTTCGTCGGTGTGAAGCTCACGGGAACGCGCGCGTCCGCTGCGCTGGTCAACCTGCGCACCGAGGTGATCGCCACCGCGGAAGCCCCGATCGGCTCGCTGCAGCCCGAAGCCGTAGCCGATCTCGTGGCGGACCTGGTCCGTAAAGTTGAGCAATCAGCTCCCCAACCAATTGCCGCAGTTGGAGTGTGCCTCGGCGGCCAGGTCACGGACGGCGGGAACATCAGCTGGGCACCATTCCTTAAGTGGGAAAACGTTCCCTTCGGTGGCCTCCTGAAACAGCGGCTGGGTTTGCCCGTCAGCATCATCAACGACCTCAACGCCCTGACCTTGATGGAACATTGGCTGGGCTCCGGCCGTGGCATTGCGAACCTTGTGGTTCTCACAATAGGCGCAGGCGTCGGCTACGGTCTGGTCATTAACCACCAGATGATCACCGATGCCAACTCCGGTTTGGGCACCGCCGGCCATATTCCCCTGGATCCGTTTGGGCCGCCTTGCGATCTGGGCCACCGAGGTTGCGCCAATGTCATGTTGAGCCAGCCCAGCCTCGAGTCAAGGGCTTTGGCCTCCATGGGTAGGCCTGTGCCATACGCGGAACTGCTCGAACTCTCGGCCCAAGGAGGGGTTGCCAAAACACTCGTCGACGAAGCTGGATTCGCTTTGGGCCGCCTGCTCACCATCGCTTCAGCCCTGGTCATGCCTGAATTGATCATCCTCAGCGGGGAAGGCGTCGGCCTCGCAGCGGCAGCCAAGGAAGCCATTGACGCCGGACGGAGGCACGATCGCGAAGTCCACGCTCGCGAGGTACCCATTGCTGTCATCGACGTTGACGACACTCACTGGGCCCGTGGCGCAGCGATCGGTGCTATGCAGCAACCTGCGCCCAGCTAGGTCATGCGCCGTCCTGCGGACTGAACATCACGGCGTTCCACTCGCGGATCTCGCCGGGTACGGCCAGCCCTTCCAGGACGAAGGGATCCCCCGCGATGAACTGCTCCGCCCTTTCCCTGCTCGTGAAGATTCCCATCGAACCGTTCACGGCCGGGTTGTTGAACGTCCCGATGCCGATCAGGCCACCCTCAGCGGCGAAGCCCTGCAAATATTCAACGTGCCGGGGATAGACGGCTTGAAGACCGGGGAGAGCCGAAGGGTCCGAGCTGTAGAAGACCACGAATTGCATTGTTTGCCTTAATTGTCGGGTTCGGTGCGGTCGGGGGCGGCGCCGTCGAGTTCGGACAGGGTCTGGACTAGCCGCGGGAGCACGTGGTTTTGCCATCCCGCGCTCATGATGCGGTGCGATGCGACGTGGGTTGGTTCATTGGGATCGAACCCGTCGTGGACAAGCGATAGCCGGGTGCCCGTGCCTTCCGGGGAGATTGACCACGTCACGGTGCTGTTGAGGGTATTGCCGGAGTTCGCGTCCCTCCACGAAATGCGCAGGCGCCTTCCGGCGTCGAGGTCAAGGACTTCGCTGGCCACCAGGCCGCTGAATCCGACCGCCGGAACGGGAATTCCGCGCATCTGATATTGATGCCCGACCACTGCTTGGAAGTCGTTTTCCATCAACCAGCGGGCTATGAGCTCCGGTTTTGTCAGTGCCTGCCAAACCCTGGCCGGCGGATGTGGCAGGAACTCTTGGACCTCGATGGTTGTAGGTCGTTCGTTCACTAGCGGTCCTCCATATCGTTCAGTGTCGTCCCAAATTCCGAGGGAGCCATCGGCGGCGAGATCAAATAGCCCTGGGCTGTGTCGCAGCCGAGATCCTGCAAGATATCCAGTTGCTCCTGGCGTTCCACTCCTTCGGCCGTGACCCTGACCCCCATGGCGTTGAGGGTTTGGATCAGCCCTTGGACAATAGTCGCAGTGTGCGGCTCAATATCGATGTTTCTGATGAACGCCTTGTCGATTTTTAGCGTGGTCAGCGGCAGGACCCGGAGCATCGCCAGGGACGAATAGGCGCTTCCATAGTCGTCCAGGGCAACGCCAACGCCCATGTCGATCAGTTCCTGCAACTGCGATGCCGCGGACGGGACGTCCACTATCGCTTTTCCTTCGGTGATCTCAATTTCCAGCATCCGGGCAGGAACGCCGTGGCGGCTCAGGGCGGCTCGTATGTCGGATGGAAGGGTTCCGGCGGCGAACTGGACCGGGGAGACGTTCACTGCGATCTTCCGGGGCGTCCCGGCGTCGATCCAGGATCGGGACTGGGCGCAAGCTCGGTCCAGGACCCATGCCCCGATCCTATGGATCTCGCCCGTGTGTTCGGCCACGGGGATGAATTCGTCCGGGCCCACCGGACCGATTTCCCGATCGTCCCAGCGCAGGAGCGCTTCGACGCCGGCACCCTCTCCCGTCGCAAGGTCCAGGACAGGTTGATACCGGAGATCCAGTGCCGAGTCGTCAACGGCCGAAGACAGCCGACGCCGGATGTGCGCCTGCCGCGCGAACGGTGCCGGTTCCTGGCGAGGGCCGATGCGTCCGATGCGGCCCTTGCCTTCCTGCTTTGCCAGCAGCATCGCCCCGTCCGCATGCCGGAGCAAAACTTCGGTACTAACGAGGGTGTCTTCTTCGAGGATGTCGACCCCCATTGCCAAGCCGATGGTCGCACCGACGCGCAGCTCGCAGCCGTCATGTTCGAACGGCTCCTCCAGGTTGTCCAGGATTCCGGCAGCAATCCCGCAAGCGGTGTCTTCATCGACGTCGGTGAGAAGGACAGCGAACTCGTCACCACCCAAGCGGGCCAAGGAGCCGAGGGGTCCAACACTGCGTGCCAAGCGCCGGGCGAACTCCGTGAGGACGGCGTCCCCGGCACGATGGCCATAGGTGTCGTTGACCGTTTTGAAATCGTCAAGGTCGATGAACAGGATTCCGACGCCGGGCAGCCCGGCGCTTATGTCGGGGCAATGCTCTTCGAGCATCCGCCGGTTGGGCAGCCCGGTCAACGGGTCGTGCAGTGAAGCGTGGCGGAATTGCGCGGAAACCGCGGCAAAGATATCCGATACAGTAACGAGCCGCGGGCCCCCGGCGCCCAAGACCAACAGGTCCTGATAACGCTGGTACTCAGGCCTTTCAAGAACGGCTTGTGCCGCAGACTGGAGGTCCAGATCGGCAGCCATGGCCGAGTCCGTGGCCGGCAGTAGCTCCGAAGCCGTCCTTCTCGTGTTCAATGCCCGTCCGTAGCCGAGCCTGCCAGTCAGCATGAACTCCAGCTGGTCCCGGGTCAGCAGCGCGAACGAGCTGTCCTGCTCGATCACGACGGCCCTGAGGGTGCGGTCGCTCCGGAACATGGCATCAATTTCCGCCACCACAACGGCACCGGGCACAACGATGGCCTTCACGCCCAAGTCCCCTAAACAGGACGGAAGTGGACGCAAGAGGGAAGGCACACGGTTACCGCCATCAGAACACACGTTCTTCTTCTTACCACCTGGACATGAATCCCTCGATCCACCCTTGTTTAACGACACTCGCCGATATATCGTTAACTATCGCAGAACAAACTGCAGCCCTCAGGGCAACTCTCACAGACACTGAAAGGACGATGCCGCTATGAAAGGCATTCATGACGACAAGCACACAGATTGCGGTCCGGATATGGAACGCTTTGGACGCGGCCGGAGCCGTCGCGGACCCCACGGACACGGCGGATTCGGACCAGGCCGCGGGTTTGGACCAGGCCGCGGTTTCGGGCCGGGCTTCGGACCGGGCTTTGGCCCCGGCGGCCCCCGCCGGGCCAACAGGGGCGATGTTCGCTTCGCGATCCTCTCCTTGCTGGCCGAATCACCATCCAACGGATACGGACTCATCAAGACGATTGCCGAGAAGACCTCCGGATCATGGCGCCCCAGCCCGGGCTCCGTCTATCCCACGCTGCAGCAACTCGTTGACGAAGAGCTCATCGCACCCGTCGGCGAAGGCCGTCGCACCGAGTTCACACTCACTGATGCAGGGAAGGCATACGTAGCCGAGCATGCCGAGGAACTGGAAAATGCGTGGAATATCGATTCGGAAGGATCAGGACCCGCGTTTCACCAGAGCGTGGCGAAGCTCATGGGGGTCATCCACCAGTTCCGCTTTGCCGCAACTGACGAACAGCGCACCGCCGCAATGGAGAAGATCGACGAAGCACGGCGAGCGCTGTACCACATCCTCGCCGACTAGTACCTCTTGGTCGGCCGAGATGGCAGATCACGGCAGTGTCTGGACTGCGGACTGCCGTCAAATGCCATCTCGACGGCCGGTGGCTGCCGATGTAATGCTGTGCCGTGTCCAGTACCAGACCTGCGGTCCAGCAGTCATGCACCCGGAGAAGTATCCGATGCTGATGCAGCTCGGACTGCCTCCTGCGGCCCACCGTTGGAAGATTGCCGTGTAGCGGGCCTCGTTTCCTTCCATGCGGATTTGAAGGTTGTGAAAAACATGGACACTTCGAGTGTGGACAGGCGGCGCCAGAATCCGGTAGAGGCTCGCGAGGTCTGCCTGTGCATGAGCCGGAAGGGCACCGTTGAGCGAGATTGGGGTCCTCCTGAAGAGCTCCAAAAATGCGTCCTCGTCTCCTCCATCGAGTGCGGCGCAGAATGACGCGAGGCAGTTTTCGACGTCGTGTCGAACCGTTGCTTCGTGATGTCCGCCCAACTCCATGTCGTAAATTCGGCCGCGAGCCGGAGGCACAAAGATGCCGACGTCTGTTGGCGCGGGGCTTGGCTGAGCAACGTTGAGGACCGGGAGCGCGGACAGCCCGCTTACGGTCGTGTGCATCTTCCCTCCTCTGAGTCAGTGCTAGAAAGAATGTGTGCGCGGCAGTTAGCCGCCCGTTGGCGTTGCCGGACGTTCGTCAGAGAGTCGCGGCTGTCGGATCCCATTCTTCGGGAAGAGGTGGTGACGGCGTGACGGAACTGCGAACGTCGATGAACGTGCCCGTTTCCGTGGATTCGCTGATCGAGACCAACGTGTCCAACACATGGAATCCCAGCTCGCCGGTAGCGCGGTGGGCGACGCCGGCCCGAATGGATCGGGCCATTTCAAGCACGCCCGTGCCGCGCCCGTGGGTGGCGCCCTTGGCCGGAATAGCGGTCCAGCCGTCGTCGCCGGCGCGGCTAATGCGGATGTCACCGTCAAAATTGTTCGGGTCCGGAAGGGCGAGCGTTGCCTCTGTTCCTGTAATTTCCAGGAAACCGCCACGTGAGCGAGGGGATTCAAAACTGAAGATGCTCTGTGCGGAGCCTCCCTTTTCGAACTCGACGATGGCACCGACGTGGGTGGGAACTTCCACTGGGAATTCTTGACCGGTCAGGGGCCCGGAACCGATGACACGGATGGGCTTGGCCGTCGAGCCGGTTGCGGCTACCCGCTTGACTGCACCGAAAGTCTGGACCAGCGCGGTCAGGTAGTACGGTCCCATATCAAACAACGGGCCGGCCCCTGTCTGGAATAGAAATGCCGGACTGGGGTGCCAGGACTCCGGTCCGGAGGTCTGGAACAGGGCCAGGGCGGTCAGCGGGACTCCGATGTCGCCGCGTTCAATGATCCTTCTTGCGGTCTGAAGTCCGGCGCCGAGAAATGTGTCCGGGGCGCACCCCAGCCGCACGCCAGCGGCGCTCGCCGCCTTCAGCAGGCCAAGACCGGATTCGCGGTCGAGCGAGAACGGCTTCTCGGTCCAGACATGCTTTCCGGCCCGGACGGCGGCCGCGGCGACCTCCACGTGGGCCGCCGGGATGGTGAGGTTGACGACGATTTCGACGTCGGGGTGGTTCAGTGCCGCATCAACACCGCCACACCCGGGGATGCCGTATTCCTTGGCCCGCGCTTCCGCGACCTCTTCGAAGAGGTCCGCCACGACGTGGACCTTCAGGTCAGGGAAGGCCGCCAAGTTTTTCAGGTATTGCTTACTGATGCTTCCGGCGCCGATGACGGCGACGCCCACTGGCCAAGCCGTCATGCCTTCACCGGGCCGTTTTGCAGAAACGACAGACTCCTGCCGACACCCTCGAAGATGTCTCCTTCGTATTCGTCAAATTCGATCACGCCCAGTTCCAGGGATTGCGCAGCGTTGATAACATCCCAGACCGGAATGCTGCCCTGGCCTGCCGGCTGTTGGCCGGATGTGTCCGTACTGATCGGTCCGTCCTTGATATGGATGAATTTCACCCGGTCACCCAGCCGCTTAATCAGTTCGGCGGGGTTCTGGCCGCCGACGGCTGCCCAGTACGCGTCGACCTCCAGGACGACGCCGGGCGCCAGCTGTTCAGCGAAGTACTCTAACGCCGTGCGGCCCTTGACCTCGGACTGAAGTTCCCAGGCGTGGTTGTGGTAGCCGATCCTGATGCCATAGGCGGAAGCCCTGAGGGCAGCGCCGTTAAGAGCATTGGCCGTGTCCAGAATGTCGCGTTCACTCTGCCACCGCTCGGCGGGGACAAAAGGTTCGATGACGGTTCCGATGCCGAGTCTTTGGGCGGCGTGGAAGATCGTGTCCTGATCAGCGGAGAGGACCGGCGCGTGGCCGGAGGGCGCGCTGAGCCCGTTGGTGGCCATCGAGGCTCCGAGGGCGTCCGCGGTTGCGACAAAGTCGTACGGCTCCACTTGGCTGAAGCCTAGATCGGCGAGGCGTTGGAGTGTTCCTCGCAGGTCCTTTTGCATTTCCCTGCGCACAGTGTAGAGCTGGATGGAGTATGACATGGGTCTCCTGAGCGAGATTTGGAAGGCGGCCGGTGCGGAGGGTTACGGGGACACGCGTACCGGTAGGACCAGGCCATGGTCATAGGCAAAAAGCGGAACGCCAGTGTCTCCGGGAACGTCCGGTCGCGAAGTCCTAACGGCCTCCATGGACGCAGGGATTTCGAAGGGGAGCCGCCCCCGGGCCGGGATGATGCCACTGATGGCGTCAAGGAATGCCTTGTCGGAGACCCCGAAGGTGCCGGTCAGCGCGTCTGCGATATCGACGAGGGGGGTCAGGATGGCGGGACGGTCCAAGGCGACATCGATGATCAGGGGCACCTTCTGAGCCAGGGTGCGAAGGCGGTGGATGAGTCCCGGAGGGAATTCAAGGGACCCGGCGTGGAACCAGGCTTCGAGGAAAAGATCATCGCGATGATCCCATGGAGCGTGGAGACGGATAATGGCCACATCGGCTGATTCGGGATCAGTGACGGGGATGGCAAATCCATCCAGGCTGGCAGGGTTCATTCCTTCCAGGTAAATGTTCAGTCCCGGGGGCATCGGGAGAGACTGGCCGTTCCCGTTGGACTGGTTGGTCAGGATTGTCACCGACCTTGCCTGGGCGTCGTGTCCTTCCTGCTGGAACCGCGGGTTGCCGACTATTTCGGCGGCGGCTTCTTCGTCCACGTACGGGTTGTCGAAGAGTCCGAGTTGGAACTTCACCAGCAACAGCCTTCGGACCGACTCGTCAACCCGTTTTTCGCTGACGAGCCCTTCCCGGACAAGGTCAACGAGGAGGTCGGTACATTCCTCGCCGCCGAACTGGTCGACGCCGGCGTTGAGGATTTTGAGCATTCGTTCCGGGGCAGTGAGGTCCTCAACGCCCCAGGCGCGCGCGGGCAGTACCTGATCCCCGACGATGTTGTCATTGACGAGCTCCCAGTCGCTGAGGACAACGCCGTCGTATCCGAGCTTTTCCCGGAGGAGTCCGGTGATGATTTGCTTGTTGTATCCGAAGCCCACTTCTTCGACGGGTTCGCCGTCGATTTCGAGGCCTACAGGCATGCCGTAGTAGGGCATGATCGCGCTGGTGTTGTGGGCGATCGCGGTTTTGAACGGCTCCAGGTGTTCCTCGAAACGGCCGCCGGTGTATGTCTGTTCGCGGCCGTAGGGGAAGTGCGCGTCCTCGCCGTCTTTCTGCGGTCCTCCGCCAGGGAAGTGTTTGGTGGTACACGCCACGGAGTCTGCGGAGAGTTTTCCGCCCTGGAGACCGTCGAGGTAGGCCGTCGCGAACTCGGAAGTCCGCTGCCAGTCCTGTCCAAAGGTTCCGGCCTGCCGCGCCCATCGTGGTTCCGTGGAGAGGTCGACGGTCGGGTGCAGCGCGGCCCTAATGCCGACGGCGGTGTATTCCTTCCGGGCTATCTCGGCGAAACGGCGGATCAACGCCGGGTCCCCCGTGGCGGCCAGTCCGATTGGTTCGGGCCATTGCGAGAAATGGTTTGCCTTGAAGGACACGCCTGAGTTTTCGATGAAGGCGTGGCGGGGGTCGGTGGAGATGGTGACCGGAATACCGTGGGGGTTTCCTTCCGCAAGCTTTTGGATAGCGTTGCTCCAGCGAGCGGCTTCCCTCGGAGTTCCGAGGGCATGAACATTGAAGTGGTTCATTTTCTTAGCGAGAACAACGACGCTCGTTGCTGATTTGCTGATGTTGCCTGGCCGCTCAAGGAGGGCGCCCCCGGGCCCGGTTTCGATCACGGTATGGAACATGAGGCCGGCCTTCTCTTCGAGGCTGAGCCTTGGGATCAGGTCTGCCACGCGCTCTTCAGGGCTGAGGTGCGGGTTTTCAAAGGGGTCCATGACCCCGTTTCCGTTTAGGTCCCGGAACCCTGTTCCGTCTGGGTTTGTGAGGGTCTGTAGGCCGGTGGTGGGATTCATAAGTGTGTGGGCTTTCTGTTGAATTTTCGGATGCCTAGGCCCGGGCAGAAGTGCTTGAGGCTGTGGGAAGCGAAGGTGCGATTCGACGGGACTGCCAAGGATTCGGGATCGAGGACAGAAGCAGTTTGGTGTAGTCGTGGCGGGTGTTGGTGAGCACCTCGTTCGTGCTACCCGTCTCGACGATCTTCCCTTCGTGGAGGACGAGTATTTCGTCCGCGATCAACCGTGCACTGAGCAGGTCATGGGTGATGTAGAGCATGGCGATGCCGTTGGAACGTGTGAGTTCGTTGAGGACCTGAAGGATTTCGGCACGAATGGACACATCGAGCATCGAAATGGGTTCGTCGGCGACGATGATTTCAGGCTGGGCGGCGAGGGCCCGTGCGATCACGACCCGCTGTCTCTGGCCGCCGGAGAGCTCGTGGGGCAGCCGGTCACGGTATTCGCTGGGCGGAGTCAGTCCGACTTGACCCAGAATCCTGTCCACTTGCTCCTGCACTTCGCTCCCGCGCAGCTTCCTGTGATTCACGAGGGGCCTGGAGATGGCGTAGCCCACGGAGGAAGCCGGGTTGAGCGCCTGAAAGGGGTCCTGGAAGATCAACTGGACTTTGCTCCGGTAGTTCCGGAGGGCGCGGCGCTTCAGCGAACCGACGTCGACGCCGGCAACGGTGACACGTCCGGAACTGGGCTTTTCAACTCCAGTGAGTATCCGCCCGATGGTCGTCTTACCGGATCCGCTTTGCCCTACGAGGGCCGTCACGGAGCCTTTCCTCAGCTCGAATCCAACGTCCACTACAGCGTGGTTCTCTGTGTGCTTCAGCCCTTTGCGCGTCGAGTAGGTCTTGTTCAGATCCTCGACCCTGCAGACCACTTCACCAGCGCCTGGAGCTGCGTGATGGACGTCAATCTGTTGGCCGACGTCATCAAAGATGGTCCGCTCGGGCAAAGGATCACTGTTTTCGGACCCGAAGAGCACGCATTTGATGGAGCGGTGTCCTGCCAAGGAGTCGATTTCCGCCGTCGGAATTCTTGGTTCCCGGCACTCCGGCGTGGCCAAGCCGCACCGGTCTGCAAAGGCACAACCGACCGGAACGGAGTCAAGACTCGGCGGGCGCCCCGGTATGTACCGAATATTGATTTCCGCGTCGCGGGGGTCAGCGTAGGAACCGAGTAGTCCGATCGTGTAGGGATGGGCCACTCCGGACAATGCGTCGCCGGCCGGGGAATTTTCGACGACCTCCCCGGCATACATGATCATCACCCGATCGGCCATTTCCATTACCGTGCCCAGGTCGTGGCTGATGAAGAGCACAGCGAATTTCATGTCCGCCTGCAAGGCCTTCAGCCTGGACAAGATTGACTTCTGGACCACGACGTCCAGCCCGGTAGTGGGTTCGTCGAAGACGATCAGATCCGGGGACAAAAGCAGGGACATTGCCAAAGCGATGCGTTGCTTCATACCGCCGGAGAGCTGATGGGGGTAGAAGTCGAGGTATTTGTGGTCGATGCTCACCAAGTCGAGGGATTTTTCGACCGTCATCTCCCGTTTGGCGTCAGAAGTTCCACGGTGGGCGGAAAAGACGTCCTCCATCTGGGCACGCACAGTCATCACCGGGTTCAGGGACGCCATGGAGGACTGGAAAACCGTCGAGATTTCAGACCACCGCAGGATCCGCAAGTCTTCCGCCGGAATGGTGAAGAGGTCCTTGCCTTTGTACAACAGCTCTCCGGAGGTGACTCTGGCTGTGGGGGTGAGGAGATTGAGAATTGCGTTGCCAAGGGTGGATTTGCCTGATCCGGATTCGCCAAGAAGACCAACGAATTCGCCAGGACGGATGTCGAATCCGACATTCCGGATGACTTGGCGGTCATCGCGGTACTTGGACACAAAGGAAATGTTCAGATCCTTTACGGTCAGGATCGGTTCATCAGTGCTGTTCGCGGCGGGCATCTTATTCCTCACGCAATTGCGGGTTCGATAGCGCGTCAATGCCGAAGTTGATCAGCGTGAGCGCGGTGATGAGCAAGGACAGGGCAAGCCCGGGTGCCAGGAGCCAGGCCCATTGTCCGGTCAACATGGCCCCGTTCGAATTGGCCCAGTAGGACATGCTCCCCCAACTCACCGTGGTCGGGTCACCCAGGCCAAGGAAGGACAATCCCGCCTCCGCACCGATGGCCCCGATGGCGGCGCCCATGAATCCAGCGACGACCAGCGAGACCATGTTGGGCACGAGCTCGCGGAAGACGATGCGCCACAGCCCGTCGCCGGAAAACCGTGCTGCCGTCACGAAGTCCTGGCTGCGCAACAGCAGGACCTGGGCACGCTTCATTCGGGCGCCCCAAGCCCAACCTGTCAGGGCGATCACGAAGATTATCAGGGACAGTCCGTGAACCGGCGAATACGCTGCGATGGTCACCATGAGCGGCAGGGCGGGGACCACGAGTGCCAGGTTGATGGAGAAGCTCAGGATCTCATCCACGACCCCTTGGAGCAGGCCCGCGACCAGACCGATGACCAGGGCGATCATTGTTACCACGACGCCTGCCAACAGTCCGACGATCAAAGAAACCTGGGCCCCGTACACCAGTTGGGAAAAGATGTCCTGGCCAAGGTTGGTGGTACCCAGGAGGTAGGCACCACCTGGCTGCAAGCCAGCGGGCAGAGTCGAGTTTTTCGGGTCGAAAGGGGCTATCACGGGAGCACAGACGGCCACCGCCACGAAGAGCGCCAGTATGACGATTCCGGTTCGCGCCTTGCCGTTTGACCAGACGACCTGCCAGCCGTTTCGGCGTTTGACGGTTTTCGCAGGCCGGTCGGGGGGAGTTTCCCTGGGGACCAGGGTTTCTACGTCGGTCATTACGAACTCTGCCTCCTAACGCGTGGGTCAAGAACACCGACGAGCACGTCGGCCAAGAAGTTGGCCAGCAGGACCGCCACTGTCGTGATGAGGAAAATCGCCTGAAGTAGCGGGAAATCCCGGTTGCCAATGGCGTCGTACATAAGTTTCCCCATCCCGGGGTAGGAGAAAATCTGCTCCACGATCAGGGTGCCGCCGAAGACACCGCCCAAGGAGATGGCGAAACCGGTGAAGTTGGGTAGCAAGGCGATCCGGGCCGCGTAGGTCCAGGCGACGCGCCGTTCCCTGAGCCCTTTCGCGACTGCGAGGCGGGTGTAGTCGCTTCCGAGGGACTGCACCATGTTGTTGCGCATGCCCAGGATCCATCCGATGGAACCAGTGATCAGCAGCGCAAGCGCCGGCAGGACCGCGTGGTAAGCCAGGTCAGCGACGAAGCCGCTGGAGAACGCGGGGACGATTTCGCCACTGTAAGCGCCGCCTTCTGGGAACCAGTGAAGCGTGTTCGCCAAGACGTAAATCAGCATCAGCGCGATCCAGAAGAACGGCAGGGTGCTCAGGAACGTAGATCCCAAGGAAATGAACGAGTCGATCTTGGTATTGCGCCGCCACGCGGCCCAGGCCCCAAGGCTTGTGCCTGCGACGAAGGCGATTATTTGGGTGACTCCCACGAGGGTCAAGGTATAGGGAAGCGCCTCGGCAATCATGTGGGTAACCGAATATGGAAAGTAACCGTAGCTGAGTCCGAAATCGCCGTGAATCAAAGCGTTCAGGTAGTCCCAGTACTGGTTCCAGAGGGAAGTGTCGGGTACACCGAGCATGAGCCGGATAGCGCGGATCTGTTCCGGATCGACCTGTTGGGCCTGACCGGCAAGTTTCTGCACGATTGCTTCGGCCGGATCTCCAGGCTGCAGGCGCGGAATCAGAAAATTCAGCGTCACTGCAGCCCAGAGAGTCAGCACAAACAATCCTGTCTTTCGCAGGAAGTAGAGCATCTGAAACGGATCCCGCTATTTGGCCGGGGTCAGGCGGGTCAGCCAAAGCAGCTGATCCCCAGGGTAGGCGTATGGGTCATCCTTGCTGGGCCAGCCAACGGCGTTGGCCGTCCGGTACTCGAACCAAACGGCGCCGTACCAGAGCGGAATCATTGGCATCTGGTTGACCATGATTTGTTGGATCTGGCCCACGATCTTGCGCTGGCTATCAGTGTCGGGGGCCGCGGCGAGCTCTTCGAGGAGCTTGTCGGTCTGCGGGTCCTGCCAGCGGGCAAAGTTACTGGACGCCTTCTGTCCCACAGGCGCGGTGAAGCTGCTCCCCAGCGGGAAAGCGAAGTTGCGGTACATGTTGCATTCCCCGCCTTGGACGCCGAAGACCATGTCATAGTTGCCGGTGGCCCGGGCGTCCTCAACTACTGACGGGGCCGGGGTCTGAACGTCCACTGAGATTCCAAGGTTTTTCATATCGTTCTGAAGCAATCCCGCAGCCTGAACCCAGTCGTTCCACCCCTGGGGGACTTTGAAGGACATGGCGAGCGGCTTGCCCTCAGGGTCAAGCCTGGCGCCCGAGGAATCCTTGATGTAGCCCGCAGCGGTGAGTGCCGCATCGGCTTTGGACGCGTCGAAAGCGATCATGCCCTTGTCTGCGATCGAAGGGTCAAGCCAAGGCTCTTGGATCGGAAGCTTCAGCCCCGTCTGGCTGGCCTGGGTCACGTATCCCAGCTCTGCTTTGTCAATCATGGCTTTGCGGTCGATGCCGCTCGAGATCGCCTTACGGAAGTTCACATCGTTGAACGGCTTCTTCGTCAGGTTCATATCGAGCGTGATCGATGATCCGGCAGGGAACCAGTATTTGTTGTGGGCAGGGTCCTTCTGTACGTATGCCTGGTCGATCTGGGGAATGAACATGGCGTTCGTGTCATAGCCGCCGTTGGCGAGTTTGAGCTGGTCTACTTGTCCGCCGCCGTCGGCCTTGGTGTACTGGATCTGTTCGACCTTGATCTTGTCTGCCTGCCAGTAGCCGGGGTTGCGCTTCATGGTCAGCTGGCGAGGGTTGAAGGTGCCTAATGCATAGGGGCCGGTGCCGACGGCGGTGTCATTGACGAACGTCTTCGGGTCTCCAGCAGATTCGAAAACATGCTGCGGAACGATGAGCTGCTCAGTTATCTGCTGCTGGTAGGGAATGCCGGAGGTATTGAACGTCATCACCACGGTGTTGCCGGTTGCCTTGACATCGGTGAGGACTTTCCACAGGCCGAAGCTGTCGATGGCCGGGTATTTTTTCATGAGGTTGAAAGTGAATGCGGCGTCTTCTGCGCTGAAAGCTTTGCCGTCGCTCCACTTGACGTTGTCGCGGATGTCAAAGGTGAGGGTTTTGGAGTCCTGCGACCAAGTCATTTTGGTCGCCAGATCCGGTACGCTATCGCAGTTCCCGTGGTTTGTGGTCATTAGCGATTCATAGACGAGATTGGTGCCGGAGAGTTTGTTGGGAGAAAATGGATTGAAGTTCACCTGAGGGTTCGAGCCTCCCCCGAAGTCTCCAAAATTCAATTGGGATATCATTCCCGCGTTGCCCGAGGACGTCCCGCTATTCACGGTTTGGGTGGGGCTGCACCCCGTCAGGGCCATGGCAAAACCCGTACACATCAGGACAAACTTGGTAGTTCTTTTCATATTCTTCCTTGAATAGTCTGGCCGAACCCGTGGACGTCAACATCCACAGCTCTGGCGAATGATCAGTTCCGTGGGGAGGCATGTGGATTCCACGCCGGTGGCCTGTAGGGCCGGCCGGGCGCGCTCAAGCAAGATTTCTGCCGCGCGCGCACCGATCTCATGGAACGGCTGTCGGGCCGTAGTGAGTGAGGGTGTGATCAGTGAAGCGAGTTCGATGTCATCGAACCCGGTCATCTTGAGGTCCCCGGGTACCGAGATGCCTGCAGCCGAGCAGGCCAGAAGTGCTCCGAGGGCAACTTCATCAGAGGCGCAGACGAGGCCTTGAGGACGCCCGCCGCGATCCAGAATTGACCGCATCGCCTTGAAGCCGCCCGCCTCGGTGAGACTGCACGGTTCAGCGGGCCGCCGAACCTCCACTTGAGCCTCGGTAAGGGCACTCTGGAATCCGCGCAGACGCTGTTGGACATCCGGCGACTGGGCGGCCTCACCGAGGAAGAGCAGGTCACGAAGGCCATGCTCCTCGATCAGATGCCTGGTCAGCCCCCGGACGGCCTCAAAGTTGGTGACGTTCACACTGTGAGTGGCAGCGTCGGGGTTTCCGGCAACGCGGACGATCGGCATCTTGTAGGCGGTCGTTGACACGATCTCGTCCCCAGCGAAGGACCCGAACACGCACATGCCGTCCACCCTGGTGGACAGGTCCTTCAACTGCGTCTGGAATCGGTCAGGATCCTGCGCGACCAGAACATGGAACGTGATACCGGTTCCGGCCAGCGTGGCTTCGAAGCCCTTGAGCAGACCGGCGAACAGTGCACCACCTAGACCGGGAAGGACCAACGCGAACGCGTTGTGACGCTTCAGCGCCAGGGCCTGACCCAGTCGACTGGGCTCGTAGCCCAAGCTCGTCAGGGCGGCGTTGACCCGGTTGAGTGTGTCCTCGGAAACCTTGGCATTTCCGGAAGTTACCCGTGACACTGTGGCCACTGACACCCCGGCCCTACGTGCTACGTCTCGGATCGTGATCGACGGCGTCATAACAACCCCCTTTCAAAATGTGATCTGCATCTCTAGTATGTAACCGGTTACATGACTATAAAGCGAACTTGGCATCCTGCCAAGAGGCAATCCGGCAACGTAAGGAACCAGTGAATCGATGACTGTTGAATTTGTTCGCCAACAGGTGGTGATCAACGGCAGGCCCACACTGGTCATCGCCGGCGAAGTCCATTACTTCCGGCTGGAGCGAAGTGAATGGCGAGGCCGTCTGGAACGGCTGGCGGCAGCCGGCGCCAACGCGGTCGCCACGTACATTCCCTGGCTTGTCCATGAACTTCCGGACGGAACCATCGATGTCGCGGGCACATCGGCGGATTGGCGAGATGTCGGGGCATTCCTGGACACGGCCCGGGAACTGGGTTTGTATGCCATTCCCCGGCCCGGTCCGTTCATCATGGCAGAACTGAAAAACGAAGGCATTCCCTACAGGCTCTACGGCATCGAGGGGACCCGCGCCCCCAGCTGGGGAGGGGCGGAAAACCCGACCAGGACCCTGGACTACTCCTCACCGGAATTCCTGGCCGAAGTGGAGGGCTGGTTCGCAGCCATCGTGCCGGTGCTGTCCGCCAGGCATATTGACCGGGGCGGGAACGTCATTGCCGTCCAGCTCGACAACGAAATCGGCATGCTCAGCTGGGTGTCCAATTCCCCGGACCTCTCCCCCGCGGTGGCCCGTGAGTTCTCGGCATGGCTGGCATCGCAATACGGGTCCGGGGAATTGACCGAACGGTACCCTCGGCTTCCTGCCGATCCCGTTGCGGCCGCAGCGTATATGCAAAGCGGCGGGGGTGGGGCGGGCGTCACCTTGGACCCTTCATCGGAGCATCGGTTGGCCCTGGACCTTGCGCGGTTTTCACGGCATCGCTTCCGAGCCTATTCCCGGATTCTCGTCGGCCTGGCGGAGAAGTACGGCTGCACGGGCGTCCCCTTCCTGATCAACATCCACGGCACCTCGGCGAACCGGGGTCGCACCTACCCCATCGGTATTTCCCAGCTGCTGGGGACCTGGGCCGGCGAGGAATCCATACTGGCTGGCTCGGACATGTACATAGGTGAGCTGACCACGGGAAACCTTCCGGACTTCGTCACCGGAAACCTCTTTGCGCACGCCACCCAGCCCGCCAACCAGCCCTTGGCGGCGCTTGAATTCGAAACCGGGAGCAGCGACTACGGAGAGGACCTGGCCAATCAGACCTCCCCGAATGCCACCGATCTCAAGACCCGGCTAGCCGTAGCCCTAGGCAACCGGATGCTGAACTACTACCTGTTCGCGGGCGGCCGTAACAAGCCCCTGGATACACCGGTCGGTGACGGCAACAACCGGGTCGCCTTCACCGGCGAACGCCATGGCTTCGCCGCTCCCCTCACACCTGAAGGCGAAACAACGCCTCACTATTTCGCCATCCAGGATGCCGCGCGAACGCTCAGAGCGTACGAGCGATGGATCTGCACCAGCCGACCTCGACGCACTGGGCTAAGCCTAGGATTCATTCCGGACCAGTACCTCACCGAATACCTTGTCCCCGGAGACAACTACGGCAAGAAGGTCCGGGAGGACCACGAACATTACCGGGGCATGGGGCCGCGGGATATCCTTGCCCGTGCCATGTCGTTGTCTTCATTGGATTTCAACGCGGTGAACCTCTCGACGCTTTCCGAGCTCGGCGCAACCAATGTCGCGGGCGAAATCCCGGAATCCACAACCACCCTGATGGTCGCAAGCGGGCACTATATGGCCGCCGATGTCCAGTCCAGACTTGGAGCATTTGCCCTTAATGGGGGGAACTTGCTTGTCGCCGGGGTGCTGCCGACCCATGACCTGGACGGCACGCCCTGCTCGGCCCTCTCCGATGCCTTGGGCATCGGGATCAGTGGAGAGGTTGGACGCCACCAGATCGATAGCTTTGGGATGGCCACCGAATATTACCCGTCCGTCAAGGTCGTCGGCGGTACAGGATTGCCGTCCCGGGCGGAAGTCCGGGTCGGTTCGGCCCAACTCTACGATGCCGAACGGGCGACAATCTTGCTGCGAGAGGTCCAGACCGGACAACCGTGCGCCGTCGAGGTCGCCGTCGGACGAGGCCGGGCAATTGTGTGGGGAGCGGATTATCCCTGCGATCTTGAGGTCCACAGGGAACTATTCCGGCGCCTGAATGCCACAGCAAGGGTGCAATTTTCGGAGTCCGCCCCGGGCCTGGTCGCCTACACGCAGGTGTCGGACGCCGATCAGTCTGAACTGCTGAGCATTTTCAACTTGGCGAGCTATCCGGTCACCACTGCCCTGACCGTAGACGAGGAGCGAGCGCTTGGGGGCGCGCAGATCAGCCTCCCGGCACGGAGCGGCATGCTGCTCGGCCGCAATCTGGACCTCGGCAACGGCCACAAGCTCGTGTGGTCCAGCGCCGAGCTGGTGGGCACTTCCGACACTGCGCTCACCTTCCGCCTACACGACGGCGACAACCTTGCGTGCTTGGAACACGATGGCGTCCGTTCCATCGTGGAACTCGATGGAACGGCCGGTTCGCGACCGTTGGAGGACCCGACCCGCTTCGCCACGATAACCCTCAGCCATCCCTACAGCCAGCAGACCCCCAACGGCCGTAATTTGCTCCACACACAACCCCGCAAACAAGAAAGGAACGACTGACTCATGTCGTACCAACCTGCCGAAAGCCGGTACCAATCAGCCGGACAGACCGCCATGCCCTATCGCAGAATCGGACGCAGCGGATTGCGTCTGCCAGCAGTATCGCTGGGTCTGTGGCACAACTTCGGAGACGAAAAGCCTTTCGAAACGCAACGGGCGATTCTGCGCCGCGCCTTCGATCTCGGAATAACCCACTTTGACCTCGCCAACAACTACGGAACCCCGGACGGCTCGGCCGAAACCAACTTCGGGCGGCACCTGAAAGACGACTTCTCTCCGTTCCGGGATGAACTGATCATCTCCACGAAAGCCGGCTACCGCATGTGGCCTGGACCGTACGGGGACGGCGGTTCCCGCAAGTATCTGCTCGCAAGCCTGGATCAGTCCCTCAAACGGATGGGACTGGAATACGTCGATATCTTCTACAGCCACCGTTTCGATCCCGATAGCCCCCTTGAGGAAACGATGGCCGCGCTGGACACCGCCGTGCGATCGGGACGCGCCCTCTATGCCGGCATTTCCAGCTACTCAGCGGAAAACACTGTCAAAGCCGCGAAAATCCTTCGGGAGCTGGGTACTCCCATGGTGATCCATCAGCCGAACTACAACATGGTTGACCGTTGGATCGAAAAGGGTGAACCAAGCCTTTTGGAAGTTCTAGAAGACGAAGGCGCGGGGACGATCGCGTTCGCACCCCTTGCAGGAGGCCTGCTCACTGAGCGCTACGCGCACGGCATCCCCAAGGATTCCCGCGCGGCGACGGGATTCTTCTCCGAATCCGCATTCACTGACCAGAAAATGACCGTCGTCCATGACCTCGCGGCCATCGCCGCCCGGCGCGGGCAGACTCTGGCACAGATGGCCATTGCCTGGGTATTGCGCGAGCAGGACAAGGGCGCGACGGTCGCGTCTGCCCTTGTAGGTGCCTCGAGCGTGAAGCAGCTCGAAGACAACGTTGCCTCTGTAACAATCCTTGATTTCCAAGCAGAAGAGTTGGCGATCATCGACGCGTTGCTCACAAGAAATCGAGTCCCGGCACACAACTGACCTCAGCAGCCGGCGCCCAAAGGATCAGCCACAAGACCAGATGAGATGTTCCCGGCCAGGACGCCATTCCTCTGGACGGGTGGGGCCAGTCGCGCCTAGGCTTGTTGTGTTGCCCCGGACCCCGGCAGCGCATCATCAGCGCATCCGAGGAGGCAACGCCTTGTCCTTAACCAACCAGCCTTCACCGTCGGTGCCCGCGTTCGCGATCCCGTCCCGACCTGCCCCGCCCGGGACCCGGATCAACAGCATCACAAGCAGCTACGCGAGCCTCCTGAGGACCGTCCGGGATGCAGGGTTGCTCTGGCGGTGCCAACGCTACTATCTCCTTCTGCTGACGATCCTGGCCGTGGTGGGGACGGGAATCTCGGTGGTGTTCTTCCTCTTGGGCGATACCTGGCTTCAGCTGGCTGTGGCAGGCGCCTACGGTGTCGTCTTCACACAGTTCGCCTTCCTCGGCCATGAAGCGGCGCATCAGCAAGTGTTCGCGTCCCGGCCCGCGAACGAGTGGACTGCACGCCTCATCGCCACACTGGTAGTGGGCATGAGTTACTCGTACTGGACCGACAAGCACTCACGGCACCACGCCCGCCCGAACATGGTCAATCAGGACCCGGACATCGCCCAGGGTGCGGTCATCTTCCACAACGAGATCCCCAGCGGCCGTGGAAGACTCGGCCGGGCCCTTGGCAAACACCAAGGATATCTACTCTTCCCTCTGCTCTTTTTCCTCGGATGGACGCTGCACATTGACTCGTTGAAGTACTTGCTCCGGCGCAGGCCGGTGAAGTACCGATGGCTTGAGCTGGCCCTCCTAGGTCTGCGCTTCGGTACCTATATCGGACTGATTTTCCTCGTCCTCTCCCCCGGCGTCGCCGTTGCATTCATCGCCGTGCAGCTCGCTGTGTTCGGGCTGTACATGGGAGGAAGTTTCGCGCCAAATCACAAAGGGATGCCGATCCTGCCCGAAAACAGCCGGGTGGACTTCCTTACACGGCAGGTTGTCACGTCCCGCAACATCGCCGGCGGACGATTCGTGACCTTGCTCATGGGCGGCCTCAACCACCAGATCGAACACCATTTGTTCCCGGATATGCCCCGCCCGCACCTGCGCGAGGTCCGCCAACTGGTCAAGGCCCACTGTGATGCGGCGGGGATCGCCTACACCGAAACGGGGCTGCTGCACTCGTACGCGATAGTGATCCGTTACCTCAACAGGGTCGGACTCAAAGCAGCGGACCCGTTCACCTGCCCCCTCGCTGGCCAATACCGACGCTAACCGACACACACACGGGCCGTGAGACCCGACCCGTTTCCCGCTGCAGCACAGTTGCTTGCCTAGAACTGGGTGGTGCCGCGGAGCCGGCGGGGACGGCCGTCGGGGTCCACGACCAGGCGGCTGATGGGATCCGCCCAGAGACGTTGGAGGGACGACACCGGTTCTGGGGTGTGGTGTCGCACGTGTCCGGTGGGGCGAGGCGAGCGGCGCCCGGTTTCGTGCCAGTGGTCGAGAGCGTCGGCGGTGCTGTTCCAAAGTTTGAGCCCAGGGGCAGGCTCGTGGAGTTGGGGATCGTTCTGGTCCAGGCCCAGGTGTTCGGCCCAGAGTTGGAGCCGGAGCCTGTGGGCCAACGGCCGGGAAGCGTCGTGGCCGGTCTCCGTGCCGGGCGGTTCCCCGTTGTCGGCAGTTGTGTCGATCACGGCGCAGGTGAGCTCGCTGTCGGTGGTCCAGGACCGGCGGTTGAAGTTGTCCGAGCCGCAGGTGAACCAGGTGTCGTCGATGATGCAGATCTTGGCGTGGACGTAGATCGGAGTTCCGGAGCTGTTCTCCAGGTCGAATACGCCGACCCTGCCGGGTGCTACCCGGCGCAGCATTCTGAGGGCGCGGAGTTGCCCGATCCGGCTAGGCGGTCCCGCTAGAGGACCGTCTGAGTCGGGGTAGCGGGGTACGACGGCGATCAGGTTCAAGTCGGGGTTCCGTTCGAGGGCCGCTGCGATTCCGGCCGCGACTTCTGTCGACCACAGGTACTGGTCCTCGATATAGATCAGCGAGCGGGCACGGGCGAAGGCTTTCGCGTAGCCGCGGGCAACGCTGCGTTCCCCCTCGGGTGCGAACGGGAACGGAGGACGTTTCACCCCGTAGGTGCGCAGCAGTTGGACCGCATGAGGGCCCGCCGGTGGTGGTGGCGGTGCAGTGGCCGGTAGCGGTTCGGGGTGCCGGGGCATTCGGGCCAGACGTTGCAGCAGTATCCGGTACGGAGTGCGTCGGTCCAAGGGATGGGGGTCGTTCCACCGTTCAGCGAACACTGCCAGCACGTCTGCGACCACGGGGCCACGCAGTTCGAGGGCGGCGTCGTGCCACGGGGGTCGCTTCCCGTACCGGGAATCCATGGTCACCGCTTGCGGGTCTCCCGCGTGGTCGGCGTCGTCCCGACGGCCGTGGGAAAGATCGAGCCCGCCAACGAACGCGACGTCCCGTGACGGATCGTCACGACGGCGGATGACGAACATTTTCTGGTGATGGGAGCCGAACAGGCGTACACGCTGATCCAACAGCACCTCTCCGCCGGCGTCGTTGATCTTACGACTCATGAGCTCGTTGGATCGGCCGCTCATCGGGGCCGATACGCGCTCTCCGTGGGATCTCCAGACAAGGCCCCGCACTTCCACCCCCGCGCGGGCCAACCCCGCGAGCAAGTTCCCTATCGACGGTCCGTCCGCCAACAGCCGCTCGTCGGCGTCGCCCCGCCAGTCTGTGAACCACACCCTGTCTCCCGCCTGCAGGGAACTGAGCTCCTCATGCAGGCGGGCGAAGTATGTCGCGCCATGAATCAGGGGCCGCACAAGGTTGCCGTGCGACCAGGATGGCGATCCGGCAATGCCCGCGTGAATGTCTGTGGCAAGATTCCCGCGCTCAGCGCGACTCAGGAACCACGTACCAGCATCACTGTCCACTCAGTGCTCCTTTCAGGGGCCCAGGCCAGGGCGCTAGTGTCCGGTCTCCAAATAGCCTACGACTGTTCTGGCTAATGCCACCGCCCAGGTCGTAGGCTCGCGGCACTGCAGGATCATCCGCCGCGGAGACGCCCCGGTAGCGCGGAAAGGTAAGCTTACTGATCAAACATGTGCGCGATGGAAAGGCGGAAGACGATGGGTGTTCACCCGCAAGGCACGTCAGACCACGAGTCGGCCGGAGGCAAAGCCGAACTCGCCGACGACCGGTTCGTCGGGAACACTGATCTGGCCCGGTGGAAGACCCCCGCCGGCAGGTGGCTTGCCGCCCGCGCACAACGCCTCAGCACCCGTCTCGGCCCGTACGGTGTGCTGATCCTGATCCTGGCTGCCGGAGCCATAGTCGCATCACTGCTGGCCTTCACGACTGGCTGGGTGTACGAGGCAGTGACAGAAGCAGATGGCGTGGCCGCCCTGGACCACCCGGTCCTGGAGGCAGCGATGACCATGCGCAGCCCCGCACTGGACGCCGCAGCCACTGCCTACACCGATCTGGGCGGAGGAATCGGGATGCCGATCCTGGCCGTGATCGCCACCGCCGTGCTGGTCCTCCGGCGCCGCTCCTGGACCCCGGCGATCCTTATTGTGACCGCCGCGGCCGGCTCCCTGTCCATGACCATCGCTGGCAAGCAACTCATCGGCCGCGCCCGGCCCCCGCTCAGCGACGCCGTGCCTCCCTACGAGTATTCCCCCTCGTTTCCCAGCGGGCATTCGCTGAACTCGTTCGTGATCGCCGGAATCATCGCCTACGTGATCATCCTGCGTTTCCACTCCCCCCGGGCCCGCGCCTGGACAGTGACCGCAGCGGCCCTCTTCGCCCTGACCATCGGCCTAAGCCGGGTGTTCCTGGGCCACCACTGGCTCACCGATGTCCTGGCGGCCTGGACCCTCGGCGCCGCCTGGCTGGTGGTGGTCATCACTGCCCACCGCCTTTACCTCACAGCCCGAAAGACTGAAAAGCTCAACCACTCCCTGGGCGAGACTCCGGGCGGATGAAAGCAAGGAGAGCGCAGTAGATGAACAGGTTGAGCTTGAGCTACCGGACCACTACAGCGCCGACCCGATAGACGTCAGCGCGGGCGCGACGGTGCCCGCGTAGGTATTCGCGGGGCGCTCCAGGCCGTAGTGCTCTCTCAGCGTCCGGCCGCTGTATTCGGTGCGGAACAGGCCGCGGTCCTGCAGGATGGGGACCACCTGGTCCACGAATGTCTCGAGCCCCGAGGGCAATACGGGCGGCATGATGTTGAAGCCGTCCGCGGCGCCCCCGTCGAACCAGTCCTGGATGGCGTCCGCCACCTGGACCGGGGTGCCGGTGAAGGTCCGGTGACCGCGGCCACCGCCCAGGCGCCCGATTAGTTCACGGACAGTGAGCTTCTCGCGGCGGGCGAGCTGGACGATCAGAGAGTAGCGGCTCTTGGCGCCCTCTATCTCGTCTTCGCTGGGCAGGTTGTCCGGCAGCGGGCGGTCAAGGGGCAGGTCCTCAGGGGCGACGCGCAGGGTCTTGGCCAGTTGGATCCGCGCGTATTCGGGCTTGATCAGCCGGTCCAGTTCCCGTTCCAGCGCCCGGGCCTCCTCCTCGGTTGACCCGATGACCGGAACGATGCCGGGAAGGATCTTGATGGTTTCCGGATCACGTCCCGCAGCGGCGGTGCGGGCTTTGAGGTCCCGATAGAAGTCCTGCGCGTCCGTGAGGGTCTGGTGGGCGGTGAACACGGCGTCGGCGTACCGGGCGGCGAGGTCCTTGCCGTTCTCCGACGAGCCTGCCTGGACAATGAGCGGGTGCCCCTGCGGTGGGCGAGGCACGTTGAGCGGGCCGCGGACCTTGAAGTGCTTCCCTTCGTGGTCGACGGTGCGGATCCGCTCCGAGTCGGCCCAGACGCCGTCGGCTTTGTCCGCGAGGACGGCGTCGTCCTCCCAGCTGTCCCAGAGCTTCTGTGCTACCTCGATGAACTCGGCGGCACGCTCGTACCGGACCGCGTGGGCGGGCTGGTCGTCCACGCCGAAGTTGCGGGCGGCGTCGGGCCCGGCAGTGGTGACCACGTTCCACCCCGCGCGACCGCCGCTGACCCAATCCACGGACGCGAAGCGCCGGGCCAAGTTGAACGGCTCGTTGTAGGTGGTGGAGGCGGTGGCGATCAGCCCGATGTGCTCTGTTGCGCCGGCGATTGCGGTCAGGAGCACGGTGGGCTCAAGCTTCCCGGCCGGACGGCGGCCCACCTCGCCGAACAGGACCGGCGAATCGGCGAAGAAGATTGAGTCCAGTTTGCCGCGTTCGGCCGTGCGGGCCAGCTGCTTGTAGTGCTCCACGTTGGTGTTGGAGCGCGGATCGCTTTCCGGCAGCCGCCACGAGGCCTCGTGGTGGCCGGTGCTCATCAAAAAGGCGTTGAGGTGGAGAGTGCGCTGGGCAGAACTGGAAACCGGGGAACTGAAATTCGGCGAACTCATGGAGGTGCTCCTTGGATGTCAAGTTGGGTTTGGGGGAGGGCCCTACCTAAGCACGGTCCCCACCGCGTTGGCCAGCACCCGCAATGGAAGCTAAACGGGACGAAACCGGGCTACTTATGACGCCTTGGAACGCCAGCGGATTGTGTCTCCGCATTGCCTGGAATTGCGGGGCATTTCGCCGGATTTCCCCCGGTTTCCCGGCGTTTCCAGGCGTTACTGCCGGGCTTCCCCTGCCCCGTAGAGATGCGCTTACATCGTTCCGACCGGCAGTTCGGTCTACCCGATAACCGTGATCTACCCCAGACCAAGTCCGGACCAACGAATCCACTCCCCCAGAAAGTAGCTCCCATGAAACTGCACCAGCCCCTGCTAAGCGTCGCGGCCGCCGTCGTACTTGCGCTGACGGTGACCGGCTGCGGCGGCAATGCCCAAGCAGGAGGCCAAACAGCCGGCCAATCGGAGGTCAAGGAACTCCGTTACCAAGGTTCTGCCAACAGCGTCGGCCTTCCCGAACTGGCGGCGGACCTCGGCTATCTGGGTGACATGAAACTCAACTGGGTTGGCAACACCACCAGCGGCCCGCAGGACATCCAGTCGGCGGCCACCAACCAGACCGACTTCGGCGGCGCGTTCGCCGGAGCCGTGGTGAAGCTGATCGAGGCAGGCGCTCCTGTGACCGCCGTCGTCAACTATTACGGCGAAGACGCGAAGACCTTCAACGGCTTCTACGTCAAAACGGACAGCCCCATCAAATCCGCCAAGGACCTGATCGGCAAGAAAATCGCCGTCAATACCCTGGGTGCCCACTACGAAGCGGTCATCAACACGTACCTCAGCAAGAACGGCCTTAGCCAGGACGACATAAAGCAAGTACAGCTTGTCCCGCTGGCGCCCAACGACACCGAGGAAGCCGTCCGCAGGGGTCAGGTTGATGTCGGAACTTTGGGAGGCGTCCTGCAGGACCATGCCGTCGCCGCCGGTGGCCTGCGCTCGCTCTTCAACGACTACGAACTCTTCGGCACCTTCGCCGGCGGACAGATCGTGCTCCGCAACGACTTCATCGAAAAGAACCCGAACACCGCGCGGACCTTCACCACAGGCGTGGCCAAGGCCATCAAGTGGGAGACCGAGACGCCTCGCGACGAAGTGATCGCGCGCTTCAAGAAGATCATCGACGCCCGCGGACGCAATGAAAGCACCGCGAACCTGCAGTACTGGAAGAGCCCAGGCGTACCCGACAACGGCGTGATCAAGGACGAGGACTTCACCCGCTGGTCTTCGTGGCTGAAGGGTTCGGGGATTGTCAAGACCGATCTCACGCCGTCGAAGTACTACAGCAACAAGTTAAACGAACTCGCAACAACAGCGAAGAAGGGATAGTGATGACCGCCAAGATCAGCCTCCGCAGCGTCACCAGGCAGTTCGTTGTCCGCCCGGCCAGGGGCTCCAAGGCCAGCGCAAAAGAACCCACGACTCTGACCGCCCTTCATTCCCTGAGCCTGGACGTGCGTGACGGCGAGTTCCTCACCCTGGTGGGGCCAAGTGGTTCCGGCAAGACCACCTTGCTGGACCTCCTGGCTGGCCTGTCCACACCCACCTCCGGCGAGGTATTGGTGGACGGCCGGCCGGTGACGGGACCCGGGAAGGACCGTGCCGTGGTTTTCCAGCAATACGCATTGTTTCCCTGGCGAACGGCGTCGGCCAACGTGTCGATCGGGCTCGAAGGCAAAGGCCCGGACGGACGCAAGCTCAATCGCCGCGAACGTGCCGCCAAGGCAAGCGAATACCTCAAACTGGTCGGCCTGGCCGGCTTCGAAGACCGCTTCCCGCATGAGCTATCTGGCGGCATGAAACAGCGCGTGGCCATTGCCCGGAGCCTCGCCTACGAGCCCGATGTGCTCCTCATGGACGAACCCTTCGCCGCATTGGACGCCCAGACCCGCGAGCAACTCCAGGACGAGCTCCTGCGGATCTGGCGGGCCACGGGCAAGACGATCGTCTTCATCACCCACGGCATCGACGAGGCCGTGTATTTGGGGCAGCGCGTCGCCGTCCTCAGCGCCCGTCCCGGACGGCTCAAGGAAATCGTGGACGTGGACATTCCGGACCGCGACGGCGAGGACGACATCCGCTCGCATCCCGCCTTCGTCGAGCAACGGCACAAGGTCTGGACCTTGTTGCACGATGAAGTCCGTCTGGCCCAGGACGCCGGCCACCGCAAGATCCTGCCGGACGGCACAGCCCCGGATGAAGCGCCGGCAGCCGCCGGCACACACGAATCAACACTCGAAAGGAGCGCAGCCTGATGACCACAACACTCGCGCAACAGCCCGCGGCGAGCGCCGCACCTAATCAAGCTCCCGTCGTCGGGCACTCCATCCCCGCGGAGAAGGAGCGTCGGAGCACGACGGCGACACTCGCCTTTTTGCGGGCGGCCGCCGCCCGCGCCGGTTCCGGCCTGTGGAAGGCCGCAGGAATCCTTGCGTTCCTGGCTCTCTGGGAACTCGGGCCGACATATCTGGCCAGCCCCTCAACCCGGGTATTCCTGCCGCCCTTGCACGAGGTCCTGGCAGCGTGGGGCAAGCTGTTCGAATCCGGCACCATCCAAGGGCATTTGGCCGCGAGCCTCACCCGTTCTGTAACGGGATTCGGCGCGGCCCTCGTGGCTGGCGTATCCCTCGGTCTGCTGATCGCCTGGTACGGACGGCTCAATTCCGTGCTGAACCCGCTCCTGGAACTGTTCCGCAACACTGCCGCGCTTGCCCTGCTGCCCGTCTTTACACTGCTGCTGGGAATCGGCGAGGAGTCCAAGATCAGCATCGTGGCGTACGCGGCGTTCTTTCCAGTCCTGCTGAACACGATCGCCGGCGTGAAGACCGTGGATCCGCTGCTCATCCGGGCCGCGAAGTCGCTCGGCCTCTCGAGCCTCGCGCTGTTCCGGAAGGTGATCCTGCCCTCTGCGGTGCCCACCATTTTTACGGGTATCCGGATGGCCGGCACGGCATCCATTTTGGTGTTGATCGCCGCCGAAATGGTGGGTGCAAAGGCCGGACTCGGCTACTTGATCGTGAATGCCCAGAGCAGTTTTCTCATCCCGGACATGTACGCCGGGATCCTCACGGTGTCCCTGCTGGGTTTGGCCGTGAATTTCCTCCTCGTAGCCCTGGAACGGCACTTCTCCCGTTGGCGCACCGCCGTCGGGGCCGGTTCCTGACCACCAATCCATCCAATAACAACCAGAAAAGGAACAAAAAATGTCCGTCGTTACCGAAACCAAGCTGGAATTCGCCAAACTCGGCTCCCGCATCGGCGCCGAAATCCGCGGCTTCGACCTCAGCGGCGATCTCTCCCCGGAAACCGTGGGGCAGATCCGGGCCGCGCTCAACGAACACAAGGCCCTCGTCTTCCGGGAAGCCAACATTCTCAGCGATGAGGCCCAGGTGAAATTCGCCAGCCATTTCGGCCCGCTCACCACTGCGCATCCGACCGTGGCCTCCGTGGAGGGCGAAGCGAACGTGCTCCCCGTGGACAGCGAGAACGGTTCAGCCAACAATTGGCACACCGACGTCACGTTCGTGGTCAACCCGCCGCAGGCTTCCACCCTGCGCAGCATCGATCTTCCGTCGTATGGGGGCGAAACCCTGATTGCGTCATCGGCGGGAGCGTACGCGGACCTGCCGGACGAGCTCCGGAACTTCGCGAACACCCTCTGGGCGATCCACACCAACGACTACGACTACTCCGTGCCGAAGAACCTGGAACATGAGAACGCCGATGAACGCCGCAAGGAATTCACCCGCATCAAGTTCGAAACCGCCCACCCCGTGGTGCGTGTCCACCCCCTGACCGGCGAGCGCGGATTGTTCATTGGGGGCTTCGCGCAGCGTCTGCGGATCGTGGGGCTTTCCAACACGGAGTCGAAGGACATCATCCGGTTGCTGCAGGCCTACGTCACCCGTCCGGAGAACGTGGTGCGCGTCAATTGGGAGCCGAACCAGCTGGTGCTCTTCGACAACCGCATCACCCAGCACTACGCGCCCGACAACTACGACGGCCAGCCCCGCAAGCTCAACCGCGTGACCATTGCCGGCGACATCCCGGTGGGCGTGGAAGGCAAGCCGAGCCAGTCGATCCAGGGGGATTCGTCCGCCTATTCCCCGACGGTTCCCACGCCACTCAACTAGTCCGTCGCAAACCCCAGACGCGGTGCCCGGGCCTTCAGGCCCGGGCACCGGCCGGCTTTCGGCTCAGGAATACCACTGCCACTCAGGGGGCGCCCAGCCCGACGGAACCTGATGGTTGTCCCGGGTACCGCATCTGGCACAGCTGTAGCTTGCCGACGGCGGCCGCAATCCGCTGCCATCGACCGCATAGACCGCTGGAACATACTCATGGAAGGTCAAAGGAAACCCTGGGCCGCACCGCCCACAAGCCGGTACCCTGGGCAGCGCTACGGGAACACAGGGACGATGAGTGACCAATCGATGTCCAGCACGAGCAAGCGTCATGTTTCTCCCTCACGTCTTCATCAGTCGGGAATCGGCGTCGGCCAGATCCCGCGTTCAAGTTCACGCCTGAACGCCCACATCGTTCGTCTGAACCCAACGGGGCAGCCAGCGGGTAGTGGCTCAAAACTTATGTCAGGATTCCCTCAAGGGCCATGGGCGAGTCAGAAGAGAGGGTTCGCAATCAGTTATGCAGTCGGCAGAGGAAACTGTTGCCTGCATCACATCCTGCGTTTAGTCTTTGTTCCGGGCCGCAGCGTCGCGGCTCCAGATCGGAAGAGGACTCATGACCGAAAAGATCCGGCTTCTCGTGAGAATGAACATCGACGGTGCCCAAGTCCGCATCACAGCCCATGGGCATCTAACCTCCCGGAGCATCCACGCCCTTTATGTCGTCGTGAGGCGGGCCAACGCCCTCATGCATGGTCTGGCCCTTGAAATCGACGTTACCGGGGCCAACGTCGACGCCGCCGCCATGGAAGCACTGCGCCGTTGCTCGCAATCCCGCCGCCTTCCGGCCCTAATCGATCCCCAGCAGTCAGATGTCAACATCGGTGTCCGGTCATCCGCTGACGCTGTGATTGCCGCCTGACCGCCCCCTGACCTGTCCTGGCGGGTGAGAACGTTCTTGAGCAGGATGACGGTCCGTTGCGCCTGGATCCTGCGGCCGTGACTCGTGTCCGAACTCGACCCCGCAGGCACGCTGCTGGGGCGGAAGCGGTCACTTTGGTCGAGGGATCGTCCTTCTGCATTTCCTTGCCGAATGGGACATCCATGCCGAACACCCGGACGATAAGAAATCACGAATTGAAGTAGAGATCACTCGGCGTGAAGGTTACTGGAATCGAGCCGACGACCCCTCCGGGTCAAAAACTAAGAGCCAGACCACCCACAATGCTAAATCCGCAGGTCAAAGCCACAATCGGAGCCCCCTGTCGGATTCGAACCGACGACCCCCGCTTTAGCCATGGGCGCCCCGATGCCCTTGGAATCTGTGGATTTTCGCCCGGATTCTAAGGGTTTTTGCAGGCAACGATGGGTGATGAATTGTCATTGCTTGCCGCTGATTAGGGTGAGTTAAAGGTGAGTCGGTTGCAATGGCGGTCCCCCAGTAATGCCCGCCTCGGCGAACTGCCTCGGAAAGTCTGGACGATAACGGAGACTCTTAGCGCGGCAGACCGGCGCCGCTCCTGCACCGTTACCCGGATACTCGCCGGGTGAGAATAGCAATCTGTTTCGGTACCACTTTTCTGTTTAATCGCAGTTTGAGTGGGGCCCACCTTAGCTGGCGGCTTGTTGGGCCAGAGGGTGCGCGAGGCGGTAGTGGTCGGTTCCTGTTTCGATGATGGTGCCTTGGCTGTCACTTCCTCCCACTGTCACCACCAGTTTCCGGAGACGGATCCGTCCTCCATGTCTTGGCGTGCCTGGACTATCTCATCGAAGACGTAAGTCCTGCCGATGGGTACGGTAACTTGACCGGATTCCACCGCGTCCAAGAATTCTTGGAGGATTTCCGGTGGCTAGTTCGACTCGGTGACCAGTTTCGGGATGATCCGTGGCGGGCATGTGGCGAATGCGATCCTCGGGGCGTTGCAGGTCGCAGGCAACGGCGATCTCGCCAGCTGGACCATCCCAGGTCAGCTCGTGAAAGACATGGGTGGCGCGATGGACTTGGCCGCCGGCACTCCGCGCGTGGTGGTCGTGGTCACCGACCACGTCTCGCAAGACGACACCCCGAAGATCGTCGCCGAACGCGACCTTCCGCTCACCGGCGCGGGCATCATCGACCGCATCATCAGCGACCCGCCCTCGCGGAGCAGAACCAGACACTGCAGAACGAGGTCCAAGAACAACAAGCCAAGCTGCGAGACAAGGAGGAAGAACTGGGTGCCGCCCGGGAGGCGAACCGCCAACTCATGGGTCAACTCAACAAGGCGGCGGCAAGTGATTGTTTCGATGGCCGACACGGCACCATCCAGCACGCCCTTGTCAGGACTGAACCGCCTCACCCCTTGTGACTGAGTCCATCCTTCTTCGCCCCGGCTACACGGACGTATCTGCCCTCACCATTAAGCCACGGGCGCGTAGTACCACCAGCTCGGGCATGCAGTTCACCCGAATCAAGTAAGCGGGAACAGACGTACGAATAGTGTCGCTCTTCCAGGAGCCGCCTGGTGGCCTCGCGATCGTGTGGCCCCGAGGCTGTGTCTTCAAATGCTGATCGCTGGAACACAACCGCAAGTGTCGATGGGGTTTCAGCAGAATGCGGAACCGTCGGCGGATGATCCTGGATCGACCGTCGATCCGTTCTAGTATTCAAATATCGCCCGACGCAAGTGTAAGGTCATACCTATGATGAATGATCCGTTGGCAGTGACTCGTCTCATCCCCCAGCGGCTTCCGGCCGGACGTTTAGGAGTCGCGGTGGTGGCCGAATTAGTCGATTTGATCGTGACCGGGCAGCTCAAGGAGGATGACCTGCTCCCGCCTGAGGGGCCTCTCAGCGAACACTTCGGCGTTAGCCGCACAGTATTGCGCGAGTCGGTCAAACGACTCGAAGAGAAAGGGCTGGTCATCGTCTCGCAGGGCCGTGGCACACAAGTACGGGCACCCGGGTATTGGAACATGCTCGACCCGGTCGTACTCTCGGCGTTGATCGACAACGATGAGACCGTGGGCGTGCTTGACGAGCTGACGGTGGTGCGGGCGAGTCTCGAATCGGCGATGGCGGGGGCTGTGGCCGAGGGTCGCACAGCCGAAGAGCTACGGCGATTGGAGAATGCATTAACGGCGATGCGGGAGAGCGAATCGGAGACTGACTCGTTCCGGCAGGCGGATCTGATCTTCCACTTCGCAGTCATGGAGATCTCCCGAAACCGGCTTGCTGAAAACATCGCGAAGCACCTATATAAGCGAGCCGTCGAATCGAGTCGATATCAGGGGATCAACCCGCCGGACGCGGTCGCGCGGACATTGGACGAGCACGCCGCGATCATCGAAGCCATCGCGCGCAAGGATGTCGTGGGCGCTGAGAAGGCGATGAACGACCACATACACATCGCATGGGAGCGCCGCCGGCTTCCCGATCATGCGCCCCGGGCCCGGGGCGGCGTTGTTGCGGCTAAAAAGGACAAAGAGACCTCGGCCGCGGTCGTCCCGAACAACTGATCGTAGTCGCTCAGCCTGCCCCTCAGAGCAAGATCCCTGTAGCGGTTTAGGCCCCGTCACTTTCGATACAGCCTTCGTGTCGTTAAGTCTTATCGCAGGCGAAGTCCCGCCATACCTCCGTCGACGGCAAGTAGTGTTCCCGTGGTCGAACCGGAAAGGGGGGATGCCAAGTAGACGATGGCGTGCGCGACTTCTCCTGCGGTGACAAGCCGGCCCATGGGTTGTCTGTCGCGCAATGCCGCGGCAGCAGCGTCGGGGTTGTCGGCGTTCTCAACCAGGCCCCCGACCCACGGAGTGTCTGCCGTACCGGGGGTGACTGCGTTGACTCGAATTGCCTCCGGCGCATGGTCTGCAGCCATAGAGAGTGTCATGGCTGCCACGGCACCCTTGCTGGCTGCGTACAACACACGGTTAGGGACACCGACTGACGCAACGACCGAGCATGTGTTGACGACTGACGCGTGCGAGGATGCCCGGAGGTGGGGAAGGGCCGCCCGGGTGAGGCGGGCGATTCCCACCACATTGACGTCCAGAACCCGGTGCCATTCTTCGTCGCCGTTGGCGCTGACGTCACCAACGGCACCAATGCCGGCATTGTTGATGAGAATATCGATGCCGCCAAATTGCCGGGCCACAGCGGCAACAGCGGCGCTGACCTGCCCGTCATCGGTGACATCGCACTTAACGCCGAGCTGACTGTTTGGAACAGATTCGACGTCGCGGTCCAGGATAACGACACTGGCTCCGCGCGCGACCAGAAGAGCTGCTGTCGCGGCCCCGATGCCGCTTGCTCCTCCAGTGACGATGGCGACAAAACCCTTGAACTCGTTCATGATGCCTCCTTGGTGTTTAAGAAGTAACTGGGCCCCGGCGCGATCTGCGTTTCTTAGGTTCTCATCGCAGAATAACGAGGTGGCTCCGATCCGGCTCCGGCAACAGCCACGATCCGATTTTTCCCCTTTGGCGTCGCTGCCCGGGGAGTCTACTTTGGCCCGACTACGTTCTGGCGTTGGCTGCCAAGGCCAGCAATGCCCAGTTCCATGACGTCACCGGCTTGGAGCCAGATGGGAGGGGTGAAGCCCAGCCCGACTCCGGGAGGCGTCCCGGTGTTGATCAGGTCTCCTGGCTCAAGAACGAGGAATTGGCTGAGGTAGTGAACGATGAAGTAGGGGTCGAAGACCATGGTGGACGTGGATCCTTTTTGGCGGCGGATGCCATTGACGTCCAGCCACATGTCCAGGTTGAGGACATTGAGTATTTCATCCGGAGTCACGAACCAAGGCCCGGCCGGGTTGAAGGTCTCCGCAGATTTTCCCTTGGACCACTGCCCGCCGCGCTCGATCTGGAACTCGCGTTCGCTGACATCGTTGACAACAACAAATCCGGCGATCGAATCGAGGGCTTCGTCGATACTGTCGAGGTAGCTAGTCCTCTTCCCGATGACGATACCCAACTCGACCTCCCAATCCGTCTTCGTCGATCCACGCGGGATCCGAACGTCGTCGTAAGGGCCGATCAGGGTGTTGGGCGACTTCATGAACAGGATGGGTTCGTCAGGTACGGTTTGCCCGGTCTCGGCCGCGTGATCGCTGTAGTTCAGTCCGATGCACAGAATTTGGTGCGGGCGTGCTATCGGTGCCCCGATCCTCTCTGCCCTGAATTCCTTCACATCCCCGGCAGTAATCCTTGCCGCGACGATCTCTTTGATTTGAGCTAGTCCGCCGCCGGCAAAGAAGTGTTCGTTGAAATCAGACACAACGTCCGAGAGGTCAACGTAGGTTTCGTCATCGACGCGGGCGATCGGCTTTTCAGAGCCGGGCGCCCCGATCCGCATGAGATACATGGATGGTCTCCTGATGATATTGGTGAATTTCTCGGGCAAGAGGTGGTGTTGGCAGCGGGTATCCAGCCGACAGCGGTCAGCGCACCGGGATTTGCTTCAAATAGACCTCGGCGGCGGTTGTCCCGAACAACCGATCGCGGTCGTCTTGGCGTGCTCCTTCGAGCAAGGTCTCAAGAGCGTTTTTCCAGGGGCCAGCGCCTCCGCCGAGTTCGGCCAAGGGCCAGTCGGTACCGTACATCAGGCGGTGGGGACCGAATGCCTCCAGAGCAGGCTCGATGGCATAGCGCAGATCCCTTGCCGCCCAACTCCCGGGAACGAGGCCTGACGTGAGCCCCGAGACTTTGGCCACGACGTTCGGAAGCCGCGCGAGCTCGCGGAAGCCCGACTCCCAGACGCCCGCCTCTACCCCTGGCGCGGGCGGGCCGCCGAGATGGTCGAGCACGAACGTCAGCTTTTCGTGACGGGCAGCGACACCGGCCGCCTGGGGAAGCTGCCAGTGGCGAAGTACGAGGTCGAAGCACAGGCCCGCCCGTTCCAACGCGTCCAGGCCACGCCCCACATCATCTCGAAGCAGCCATGCCGGGTCGGGGTCGATGTGGGCGAGGTGTCGGACACCGACGAGCGGAACGGATGCTGTGGCCAGGATGCTCTCGAGCTGGGGGCCGACGTCCTTGGTGAGGTCCACCCAGGCGACCAGCCCGGCAACGACGCTCGGATCCGACTGTGCGAGCCGGATGCTTTCGTTGAGACTGTTGCTCGGCTGGACAACGATCGCCTGATCCATTCCGGTCTCGGTGAGCATCGTCCCGAGCTCGCCGGTGCCGAAATCCTGGTCGATCGCCGCCATGGTCTCCGGGTCGATCCAGTCCTGCGGGTCAAGGGCCCGGTTCCACAGGTGCACGTGCGAGTCGATACGAGCGCTCATTTCAGATGCCATACTTCGTCGATGGGCTGCCAGAGTGACCCGGGGTTCCGTTCCTCCGCGATTCGTACCTGGCACGGGTCGGTGTGCGTCCACCACTCCTGGGACACGGGGTCTGCCGCGATCCGTTGCATGTCGGCTTCGTGGTCCTCGCCGATGTATTCGTAGTACGCGAACAGGACATCGCCGAAGATGAAGATGCTGTAGTTGCGCACATTGCATTGGAGCAGTTTCTGCTCGACCCCGGGCCACACTGAGCTGTGCAGCACCAGGTACTCGTCTCGTTTCTGGGGCCGGACACCGACGACGAAGGCATGACGTTCGGGCACCTGCGTCACGAGACGGACCTTACAGGAACGGCCGGGACGTCGATGACGTCGGGCTCGGCGACGAGCCTGAGGGCAGCGCGTTCGGGTCGGATGTGCGGTCCCGTGATCGCAGGGCTCACCGGAGTCGACTCAGCGGGGGACATTTGTGACTCGTCCACGATGATGCCAAGGCCTGGGCGGTCGCCGAGGATGATGCCTCCGTCCTCGAAGGACTGATCGACGTCCAGGCCGACGGGGAAGTGGAGATCCTGCACTTCGAAGGTGAGGAGGTTCGGCACTGCCGCGGCCGCGTGGGCGACCGGATTCGCGTTGTACGCGACGGGACTCACCGGCAGGTCCCGGCTGTGGGCGAGTGTTGCCACGCGCAGGAAGTGGGTGATGCCCCAGACGTTTCCGACCTGCACGATGTCTACGGCGTTTGCGTCCAGGAGCGGCCGGTATTGTTCCAGCCCGGTCAGGTTCTCGCCGGTGGCGATCGCCGTGCGTACCTTGCCGCGCAGTGCGGCCATGCCGGCCGCATCCCAGCGGCGCAAGGGTTCTTCTACCCAGGTCAGGTCCATGCGCTCCTCGATGGCAGCAATGTAGCGTGCGGCCTGCGCGTGATTCCAGGATTCGTTCGCGTCCAGCATGATTGCGGGTCTGCGCGCGTTGCGGCTGAAGATGTCCCGCGCCATTTCCAATCGCGGCAGATCACGGTCGAGGTCGCGGCCTCCTTTGAGTTTCGCTGCCTTGAACCCTCGGTCCGCGAACTGGTCGTAGAGGTCGGCGAGCTCGGTGCCGTTGAGGCCGTATTCAAGGCCGGAGGCGTATCCGGGCACGAACCTCTCGCGGGCGCCTAGCAGGCGCCAGAGCGGTTCGTCGGACGCTTTTGCTTTGATGTCCCAGAGGGCCATGTCGACGGCTCCGATGGTGCCGAATGTGGCGCCGGAGTGGCCGGCCTTGAACACCCAGTCGAGCATCCGGTCGTAGAGGGCCACGACCGATCTGGGGTCCTCACCGTCGATGGCGGGGAATACCCGCGCGATGTCGGTGTGCGCGCCGAGGCCCACGCCCTCGATGCCGCTGTCGGTCTCGATGATCAGCACGGGGACAGGTGTCGTGTTGCCGGCCTGGACACCGTTGACGTCGCCGGTGATTCGACCCCAGTCGTGGATGGTGCTCAGGCTGCGGTATCCGGTGATTTTCATTCGTTGTTCTCCTTGAGTGCGGGCGCGGTCATTCCTTGGTTCCTCCGGCGGTCATGCCCGCGACCAGGAATCGCTGGGAGAAAAGGAAGACGATGAGCACCGGGAGGATCGACACGATCGTTCCCAGGGCCAGGGTGGGCAGCTGGATGGAATCGGATCCGGCCGAGCTGGGGTTGAATGCGGGCGTGGCCGCCAACAGTGATGTGAGGCCGACCTGGATCGGGTATCCGTCGCTGGAGGGCAGCATGATGAACGGCAGGAAGAAGTTGTTCCAGTTCTGTACGAAGCTGAAGAACGCGACCAGGGCGACAACGGGCGTAGCCAGTGGCAGGGCAATGCGGGTGAAGACCTGGAGTTCGGTGCACCCGTCGATCCGGGCGGCGGCCAGCAGGTCCCGGGGGATGCTCGTGGAGAAGTAGATGTAGGTCAGGTATACCCCGAACGGGAAGAATGACATCGGGAGGATCACCGAGAGCGGGGTGCCGATCAAACCGACACTGTTCAGTTCGAGGAACACGGGCAGTACGAGGGCCGTGCCGGGGATCAGCATCACTACCAGGGTCATGACAAGCAAGGGGTTTCGGAGCCTGAACTCGGTCAAGGCGAGAGCGTACCCGGCGGGGATGCTCACGAGCAGAGTGATCAGCAGCGCGCCGCCTGCGTACAATGCCGAGTTTCCCATCCATGCTGTGACCGCGCCGTCCTGAAAGCCGAACAACTGATTCCAGTTGGCGGCGAAGTCCGACCACGAACCGGGCGAGAACGGGTCGGTCACGATCAGGGCGCGGGATGATTTGGTGACGGCGAACAGAAGCCAAACCATCGGAATGAGGAAGAACAGTACGAAGACCAGAAGGACTATTCCGGCCACGGACCGCCCGCCCCATGCCCGCAGGGCCGGCCTGCGGCGTCGTTCGCTGAGGAGTGCTGTCATGGTCATTCCCTTTCGAACAGACCGCCGCGGGTGACGAACACCCAGGACAGCAGCAGCGCTACGACCAGAAGGATGAGCGAGATCGCGGCCGCGCCATTGAAGTCGTTTTGCTGGAAGGCATATTGGTAGGCGAGCTGGTTCAGCGAGTAGTCGTTCGGGACGACGGCGTTGCTTGCCTGGCTGAGGAGTTGCGGTTCAACGAAGAGCTGTGTTCCGGCCGCAAGCGACATGACGCCCATATAGGCAATCCATTTGCGAAGCATGGGCAGCTGGATACTGAACGCGATCTGGACGGTGTTGGCCCCGTCGATGCGGGCTGCCTCGATCACATCCGTGCTGATGTTGTTCAGTGCGCCGTACATGATGACGATCCAACCGCCGGCCCCGGTCCAGAAGGCGATGATGGCGAAGATTGTCGGCAGGTTGCCTGGCTGGATGACCTGGACGAAGCTGTTGAAGCCCATCAGCCGGAGCAGGCCGGTTACCGGACTGGCTGTCGGATCGAGGACGAACAACCACAGCAATACGCTCGACGCGCCCGCCAGGGCGCCGGGCAGGTAGTAGACGAAGCGCAGTGTGGTGCTCGCCCACCGCACACGCACGGCGTGGACGATCAGGGCAAGGGCGACCACGAAGATGACGAGACCGGTCAGCCAGATGATGAGGTAGATCGTCACATGAAGGACGGCGGGCCAGAATCGGAAGTCCCCGACGACCTTGACGAAGTTGTCGACGCCGGCGAAACCGCCGGTTGGGTTAGTGAAGGCGAGGAGTACGGCATAAAGGGACGGAACGATACCGAATGCGAGAGCGAGCAGGGCGTACAGCGACACGAAGACGTAGCCGATAGGCACCCGTCCCGGTGCGCGGCCGCTGCCCCGGGCCGGCCGCCGGCGCCCGGGGGCGTCGGCGGCCAGCTGGTCGCTCAGAGGAGCGAGGGTCATGTCAGTTCACCTTGTATCCGTCGACCTTGGCCTGGTTTTCGATGGCTTGCTGCCAGACCGGCAGCAGGTCCTCGATCGACTTCCCTCCGGTGATCGCCGGGGTCATCGTCTTCGCCCAGACCGCTTCCTGGCTGAAGATTCCGTATCCCCATCCGTCCCATACCTGGGTCGCGGCGGCCGCGATTGGCTGCAGCGGGGTTGCGAAGTACTTGCTGGATTCCTGCTTCGTCATCCACTTCGCGGCCGCAGGCGCGTAGGCGGGGTATCCGGGAGCCGCCTCGACCTGGTAGTCGTCTGAGGTGGTGGCGAATTCGACGAACTTCTCGGCGGCTTTAAGGTTCTCGGAGTGGCTGGAGATGAACCAGGTCCCTCCGCCGACGTTGCCGGTGACGGCCTTGTCGTCGCCCTTCCACTTCAGGGGAGCGGCCACGCCGAGCTGGCCCGCGGGGACATTCAGGGATTGTGGATTGTTGAAGATTGCTCCGGCGTACCAGTTGGGGCCGGGCATCATCAGGACCTTGCCGGTGTAGTTCTTGACGAACTCGGGCGTGAAGACACTGACGGCCGGGACTGTGCCGTTCTCGCGGAGCGTGTCCAGCATCGACGCGGTCCTCTTGCATTCGGTTGAGTCAGTTTTGACCGTGACCGTCTTCGGGCCGGTGACGTTGTTGGCCTGGCACTTGCCCGCCCACATGAACACTTCCGGGGTCCAGGCATCTCCGGCGGTGCCAATGACGTAGCCCGGATGCTCTTTCGCGACCTTTTCTCCGAGCGCCTGGTACTCCTCCCACGTGGTCGGGACGGAGTAGCCGAACTGGTCCAGGAGTGACTTGTTGTACCAGAGCACGGTCTGGGCGAGGTCGTTTCGCAGACAGTAAACCTTTCCATCAACCGTGCAGGGATTGAGCGCCCCTGGCGCGAAATTCTTGATGGTGTCATTAGGAACGAGGCCCTTATCGAGCACTGCGGCGAAGGCCTGCTTTCCCCCGCTCTCCTGGCTTGCCCAGGCCGCGTCGTTGTTCTGGGTGGAGAAGACCACGTCCGGCCAGCCGCTTCCGGCACGGTCGAAGAGCTGGATCTTCGTCCGGAACGAGTTAGAACCGTTCGCCGAACCGTCGTAGGTCACGACATTGATCTTCATGTCCGGGTTTGCCTTCTGGAACGCCTTCACCGCCGCTTGGCGATCCGCGTCCACCCAAACGGTGATCGTCGAGGACGTGTCTTGTTTGGCTTCCGGGAAGCCGTTGGACCCGTTCGTTGACGTCCCGGCGCTACCGCAAGCGGTGAGGGCCAGAAGCGCCGTCGCGGCGCCAAGCGCGGCGACAGTAAGCGTCGATCGACGCCTCATTCGCGCCACAGTGTGAATTCCAACCATGAGATTTTCCTTGCCTTGTCGACTTCATTGACGACTCCGAGGAGGCGTACTTCCAATATAGAGCATACGTATTATGTTTGCCAAGGGGTCTATTCACCGTGTGACCGGTTCTGTGTTTTTCAGGAGCTCCAGGTCTTCATTGCGAGGCATGCTCTCCCAATCACCGGGGCCCATGCATGCGAAAGCGCCTGCAATTGTTGCCAGTTCGAGGCAGGATGACACGTCATTTCCCTGGATGTATCGGGCGAGGAATCCCGCGACGAACGCGTCCCCTGCGCCGACGGAGTCGATAACGGGAACCCTGATGGCATTGCGTTTGATCAGGATGCCGTCACGCAGGGCGAGACTGCCGGCAGCTCCTTGCTTGACCACCGCGAGCGGACCGCCGGCGCCGCTGGCGAGTGCGATGGCAAGCGCTTCGGGATCGTCCTGTGGAAGACCGGTGAGGAGCGCGGCTTCGTCCTCTCCCGCGAAGATGATGTCTGCCTTGGCCGCGATTTCGCGGTAGGTAGCGGCAGGGTCTCCGGTTCGCCACAGCGAGGAACGATGGTTCACGTCGAACGACACGGGAACCTGTGATTCCCGGGCAAGGTCGATGACGTCGTGAACAGTCTCCCGCGCTGAACCCGAGATCGAAGCTGTGATCCCGGTGATGTGGACCAGTGCGGCGTTCACAACCAGTTCGGGGTCTATGTCGCCTGGGGCCAGCCGGCTGCCGGCGCTTCCGGAGCGGTAGAACGACACTCTTGTCGTGTGCGGAGTGCGCTTCTCCTTGACCATGAGTCCGGTAGGCGCCTCGGCGTCGATGATGGCCCGCACGTCCACTCCCTGCCCACGGATGTCGCACACCACGCGCCGGCCGAGCCCGTCCGGGCCGACACGACCCACCCAAACCGCTCCCACGCCCAGGCGCGTCAGGCCGATCGCGACATTGCTGTCGGCGCCTCCCGTTCCGATGCGGGCGTCGCCGACTTCGGCGAGGTCCCCGACGTCGACGGCCCGGAACAGTCCCATCGTCTCGCCGAAAGTCAGGACATGACCGCTCATCCGGGTACCAGCGCCTCGCGGCAGAGGCGTTCGACCGCGGCGAAATCACCGGCCGCAATGGTTTCCTGCGGCACCATCCAACTGCCTCCGATGGCTATCACGGATGGCAGAACAAGGTACTCCCGTGCGCGTTGAGGCCCTATGCCACCTGTCGCGATGAAAGAAACGTCCGGGAACACCGAGGCAAGGGCCTTGACCGCACCGGGTCCGCCCAGGGGTTCTGCGGGGAAGAACTTGACCGTTCTCACCCCGAGAGTCCTGGCGCGCATCAGTTCTGTCGCCGTCGCGATTCCAGGCACGGCGGAAACCCCTCGTCGACGAGCCGCTGCGAGAACACTGCCGTCCAGGCCTGGACTGACCACGAATACGGCGCCGGCGTCCACGGCGTCGTCGACCTGGGCCTCCTCGAGCACGGTTCCGGCCCCTACGCGAAGTCCCGGTGTCCTTGCCAGGATCCTCAGGGCGTCCAAAGCGGCCGGTGTGCGCAGTGTGACCTCGGCCTGCCGGATGCCGGCAGCCACGAGCGCGGCTCCGAGCATCTCGGCGCTTGCGGCCGAATCGAGGACGACGACGGGAAGGATGGGATCGAAGTTGGTCATCGCCCGAGCCACCCGCCATCGACGGGCAGGATCGCCCCTGTTACGTAGGAGGCAGCATCCGAGGCGAGGAACACAGCAGCGCCGCCGATGTCGTCCGCGAGTCCCCACCGTCCGGCCGGGATCCGCTCCAAAATGGCCCGCGAGCGATCCGGATCATGCTGGAGGGCGTGGGTGTTGTCGGTGGCGATGTATCCCGGGGCGATGCCGTTGACGGTCACCCCCCGGCCGGCCCACTCATTCGACAGGGCGCGCACGAGGCCTGCTACCCCGGATTTCGCAGCCGCGTATCCGGGAACGTTGATCCCGCCTTGAAACGAGAGCAACGATGCGGTGAAGAGGATCCGGCCGCGCCCGGCCTCGAGCATGCGGCGGCCGAGGATCTGGCTGAGGAGGAAACCGCTCGTCAGGTTGACCTCCAAAACCTGATCGAACCAGCCGAGCGGATGCTCGGAGGCCGGAGACCTCCGGATGGTCCCGGCGTTGTTGACGAGAATGTCCACGGGCCGGTCGTTCGCCGCGAGCCGGTCGGCGAATGCCGTTACCTGTGCCCTGTCGGCGAAGTCGACCCGATGCCCGGAGAAGTCGCGTCCAGACTCGCGCACCCGGTCTGCGATGGCCGAGGATTCCGGGTCGAGACTGGCGGACACCCCGATGATGTCAGCGCCCGCCGCAGCCAGTGCCTGGGCCATCGCGAAGCCGATGCCGCGTTTGGCGCCCGTCACCACGGCCAGGCGGCCGGTCAGATCGAAGGGGTTCATCGGTCACCCACCTGGACAAGGAGCTTCATCGCCTGCCCTGCCTCAAGGGCGTGGAAGGCGGAGGCCACCTCCTGCAGCGGCACGACCCCCGTGATCAGCTTCTGCGCGGGTATGGTCCCGTCGGCCACGAGCTCGATGGCACGCTCGAAGTCGCGTCGTTCGTACACCCTCGCGCCAAGGAGCGTGAGTTCCCGCCAGAACACGCGGTGCAGGTCCACCGGGCGCGGTTGTGAATGGATCGCCACTACGACGAGAGTTCCACGCACCCTTGCCAGGCTGGTAGCGCCAAGGACGGCGGCAGCTGAGCCGGAGACTTCGAAGACCACGTCGGCGCCCGCACCGCCGGTCCAATCATCCACCCAGGCGAGCTGATCGACGGAGGAGGGATCCAGTGTCGCCAGTCCCATCTCCTCGGCTGCAGCCCGTCGGCTCGGGTCGATTTCGGCGAGGACGACCTCCGCGCCGAATGCCGATGCCACCGTCGCGATCAGGACCCCGATAGGGCCCGCGCCGATCACGACCGCCTTGTCGCCTCGACCGAGTCCCGAGCGGCGCACGTCGTGAACCGCGACCGCGACCGGCTCCACCAGGGCGGCATCACGCAGGGAGATCCCGGAAGGCAGACGCACCAGCGTCCCGGCCGGAACGTTCCAGAACTGCTGAAGCGCCCCGGGGCTGTCGATGCCGATAAAGTCTAGGTTCTGACAAATGTGCCCGTTCCCGGCCACGCACGCAGGACAGGTCCCGTCCCAGGCCAGCGGCATCACGGTCACCGCGTCACCGACCGACCAGCCCTCAACACCCGCGCCGAGTTCTACGACCGTGCCTGACACCTCATGGCCGATGGTGGCCGGTTTCGTGACACGGGAATCCATGTCTCCGTGGAATATATGCAGGTCCGTACCGCAGATGCCGACGTACGCGACGGCGACCCGGACCTCCCCGGAGCGCAGCTCTGCCGGGTCGCGCTCCTCCACACTCATCATTCGCTCGCCCAAATAATTAGCCGCCAACATCGTGGACCCGCCCTTCCTCGCCTCGGTGCCGGAGGCGAAACGGCTCCGGTCACGAACAGCCTAAACCAAATTCAAGAGAAACATAATACGTATGCTGAAAGCGAGTAGAGTATGCGCAGACCTTCTTTCCGCCGCATACTCTCTAACGAAGGATCACCCAGCAATGGCACGACAACCCGCTATTCCCACCCGGTCCCTTCGGACCGGCCAGCCGATCACCGAACTGGGCCTCGGAGCCGCCCAATTCGGCAACCTCTTCAAGGAAACGACCGACGACGAGTCGGGGCACGCGGTAGCGGCCGCAGTGGACGAAGGCATCAGCTACTTTGACACTGCCCCCCACTACGGCTTGGGCCTGTCTGAACAACGGCTGGGTATGGCGCTCAAAGAGACTGACCGCAGCAGCATCGTCCTCTCCTCGAAGGTCGGCCGGCTCCTTGTTGACAGCCCTGCTAGCGCCGACCGGTTGGACGATGAGGGTTTCATCGTCCCTGCAGAGCGCCGACGGGTTTGGGACTTCAGCCGGGACGGTATTCTCCGCTCCGTGGAGGAGAGTCTCGGCCGCCTCGGAACGGATTACCTGGACATCGCTTACCTGCACGACCCAGACGACCATTGGAAGTCTGCCTCATCCACCGGCATGGCGGCACTGATCGAACTTCGGGAGCAGGGCGTTGTCCGGGCCATCGGAGCCGGCATGAACCAATCCCCGATGCTCACTGACTTTGTCAGGAATACCGACGTCGACGTCGTCATGGTCGCCGGCCGGTTCACGCTGCTGGACCAGACAGCCCTCGCGGATCTGCTACCGATCGCGCGAGAACGCGGAGTAGGAGTGGTCGCGGCGGCCATCTACAACTCCGGGCTTCTCAGCAGCCCTACCGTCGACAGCTCTGCACACTACGATTATGGCCAGGCATCCGGCGGCGTTCTTGACCGGGCCCGCAGAATCGGCGAAGTCTGTACCCGGCACGGCGTGAGCTTGCCAGAAGCCGCCGTCCAATACCCGCTGCGTCACCCCTCAGTCGTGTCCGTGGTGACCGGGATGCGGGTGGCGGCGCATGTGCGGAGCACCGTGGATCGTTACCGGGCGCAAATCCCCGACTCGCTCTGGGAGGAACTTCACGAGAGCGGACTCGCTCCCGACCCTGCGCGCGTCGATTGACAAAACCAAGCTGGAACAGGAGCGCGTCGTTCCAGGACCAGTAGGCACGTCTTCGTCGTCGAATCGAAGTCGAAGGCCTATTTTGTGGCGCCCTCGGTGGTTGCGCCCGGTGAAGTCGCGAGTGCTAGTTGTGCGATCGACGTCCTGCATCGGGCAGGGCAAGCCCCGGTGCACTTCAAAAAAGCGAAAGCGACGAATCTGTGGAGCAGGCAAACCGGCGGACCTCCGCGCACCACCTCAAATCTCACGATGACGAGGGTGTGCATTACATGCACTGTAAACACCACGAGGAGCCTCTTCTGTGGGTCAGCGACGCAGTACCGTGGTGCCATCTTCAGGAAGTCGTGGAATGCTCCTGTCAGACAACGTAGGCCCAGCTCGTCATACCATCCCGGAGGCTGCCAGGCCCACTTCCCAGGGCTACTGCCCCTTGCAATCCCGGTGTTACCCCACGGGGGAAAAGTCAGGGAAAGGTGTATGCGCTCTCTTCGGCTCCGCGAATGGTGCCAGCCTTTGACAGGCCCACCGGGGCCCATGCGCGCCGGTAGGAGTCCCAGGATTCCGGGCGGAGCCGGGGAGAGGCGACGCTGCCCACAACCGGGGACAATTCTGTCCGGGTTAGCCACCGCTACGACTGCCGAAGGGAGTTTTCCCGATGGCTCCCGGAGATCAAGCCCGTGGATAACCCGAATTGCCCCAATCGCGGACAGGGCCGGGGCGAGCAGTGTGCACTGCAACGGGGGAGCGGCTGCACGAGCTGCGTTCCAGGCAGCCGTGAGCAGCAACCCTGGGCGCAAGCCTCCCGGTCCCGGCGGACTAAGCGTCCATGCCCGGTACGGATCAACAATAAAAGCCCGTCATGAGCCGCGCCGGGGCCACATACACGGGACCCTCGTCGCGGCGCCGTCGTATTTGTCGTCCCGTTATCTGGTTAGGCCGGCAGCAAGGTGCGGGTCAGGACACGCGCCGGAAGTGACCGGGCTTCACTTGGACGGATGGGTAAGACCAGCTGGGCATGGGTGCTGCCGACAGCCTCGTCGAGCAGTTCGTTGATTGAGCTTTGCCCTTCCAGCTCCCCGGATGCGTCCCTTTCCATGCTTGAACCCTAACCACGACCGAACAGTCACGGATCCAAGGACACGCGGCGCGGGGAAGTAGCAGAGGATGCGGCGTCGGAACTGGAACTAGGCCGTGGGTACCCGGGACCCACGTCAGCAGTGACTACGTTTACGCGACATTGCTTGCACATCCGCAGGACGGCATTGCCCGAATCCGATCGTTTGGAAGCGGCGCCGGGCTCCTAACCCGAGGAATCCGGGAGGTTCGAGTCCTCGGTTCCGCCGAAGACGTTGCTTGGCAGCGATCCGCTGAGTCGCATGATGTTACCTTGCTGACCCAATCGGCAACCACAGTGGGTCCGTCGTGCGGCTCTCCCTCGAAGACGAGGCTTGGCCACCCCGTCACGACTACTTCCTTTACGAACTCGGTCTCCGCGACGTCGCCGCCGTTGACCTTCACGTTCGAGGCGGACAACAGCTACGCGCGGCGCTGCAGCATGCCGCCATTTCGGCGATTGGGAACCGGACCCCGACCGGGCGGGCGCTGCTCCACGGCACCGCCTGATCGTGGTGACGTGGAGCAGCATCTTTTTGCCCCCTAACCGATCGTGAGGCCCGAGAGGGTGTTCACGGCGAATGTGGACGGATCGTGCGACGTGGCGAACGCGCCAGCATCCTGGTTGGTGGAACCTCCTGGCAGGGTCAGGGCCGCACCGACCGCGGTGAAAGTGATGCCGTCCGTCGAGTAGTAGCCGGTGACCTGGCTCCCGGACCGAGTGAGGCGGACCCAGATCGGAGCGTTCGTGGCAACGTTGATCTGCTGCTGGGAGTCGACATAACCGTTACCGTCGGAATCCCACTCCAGGACGACGCCGTTGCCCGGCGTGACCGCAAGAATGGCGTATCCGGTGGAAGAGCCGGGTTGAGAGATGCTGTTCCGGATCATGACGCCGGCCTTCGCCCACGCGTTCGAATCGGTCTGAGCGGAGACCTTGACTGTGACTGATTTGCCCGATGACATGGAGCCCGGCTGGTAGAGCGCGGCATACGCGTCGTCGTGCTGGTTCCCTCCCTGCCAGATATCCGTGCCGTTTCCGCCGATCGAGATCGTGCTGCCGTTCTGAGACACACTGGCGGAACGTGTGGCGAAGGTCGAGAGACCGGCAGCCACATTGGTGGTGATCTGGAGGTGGTCGACGAAGTTCGTCTGCGCCTGAGTCGTGTCGTGCGAGGTGGTGAAGATGCCGCCACCCTGGGTCGCTGCGATCCCGGGAAGAGTCACCGCAGTCCCGAGCTGGGCATAGGTGGTTCCGTCGAAGGAGTAGTACGCCGAGATCTGGCTTCCCGAGCGGGTCAGACGAAGCCAGACCGGCCGCGACGTATCTAGGACAACCTTCGACTCACTGTCAACATAGCCGTCACCGTTGGAGTCCCACTCGAAGACAAGGCCGTTCTTCGGCGTCACCGCCATGATCGCGTATCCGGCCGACTGTCCTGGCTGGGCGATGTTGTTGCGGATCATCACGCCGGTCTTGGCCCAAGGGTTGGTATCGTTCTGCGAGTTCACCCGCGCCGTCACGGAGGTGCCGGAGCTTACGGCCGCCGCTTGGTAAATGGCGCCGTAGGCGTCGTTGTTCTGCGACCCTCCCTTCCAGACATCCGCTGCCGCGGCCGAGAGGGCGAAGCCGCCGTCGACTTGGTTGAAGTAGCTACTGTTCGCGGAGGTGGCTGTCGTGGAGAATGGCGCCGAGACGCTCCCGCTCGTCGAGCCGCACGATGCATACGTTCCGGACGAGGAGTAGTTCGCGTTGAGCGTGGTTCGCAAGGCCGGGGCCACACCTGCTTCGCAGATGATCGTCTGGGCAGCCGCGGGCCACGCGGTTCCGGTGACGGTGTGGTCATTGGTGATCGTGTTATGGAAGGTGGCACTCCCGCTCCAGTCGCCGGCGACGTTGCCCGAATTGTGGTACGTGTTATCGAGGACGTTGTCCTTGGTGTTGTTGAACCCCGTGTTCGCGAATATCCAATCTCCTGCGTCCTGAACCACGTTATTAGTCAAGAACATGAATCGTGAGCCTTCGTCGAGATACAGTCCTCTCGTGCCTCCAAGGTCGTAGATGTAGTTGTTCCTATACACCGTTCCCGGGCTGGCTGACAGGTTGTAGATGGACCCGCCGTCGTGGAGCTTCGTCTTGGTGTGATGGACCATGTTGTAGCCGACCACGTTGTTCGCAAGGGTGGTCTGTGTCCAATACTTGGGGTTGTACTGGTAGTAACCACGACCGTCATAGTCCGGGGATCCGCCAGCGTCGTTGATTCCCCAGCCCCAGCCGGTGTCGATTGCGTCGTAGGGAACGTTGGTGACCTCGTTGTGGAGGATCCGTGCGTTGGTCACGTAGGTAGTAAGGATGCCGGACGCGTCTTTGTAGTCGGTGCCGACAGTGGAGATGGAGTTGTTTTGGATGAGGATGTTCTGATCGAGCATCCTTTGGTCGCTTGGATGATGTGCATCCGCCGCGATACCACCGGCGACGACAGCGCTGCCCGAGATGTTTGTATAGGTGTTGCCCAAGACATTGATGTCACTTGCCCCCAGGCCGACACCCGTTGCGTGTGCGTTCGCATCCATACCGATACCGAGAGCCGTCTGCCCGAGGTCATTGAAGGTGTTTCCCGTAAAGGTCACGTTGTTGGCTGCGGACACCTGGATGGCGGCGGGTATCTGGCTCCACGTGGTGCGCCCCCGTTCAAATGTCGCGCAACCGCGGCTGCAGGAGGTGAATGCATCGGCCGGACGGTAGCTGAACTCGCCGGTGCTGAATGTTCCGTTTTGCTGGTCTGCGTACCCGTTCGCTGACGACGGCGCTAGCCATGAGGTGCCTTCGAACCGAATTCCCTGGAAGACGAGGTGATTGACGGGTGCCGCATACGTCCCGCCGATGTTGACCAGCGACTGGAGACGCGGCAGTTCCACGTTAAGCGAGCTGGGGTTCACACCGCTGGCGGGCTTGTAATAGAGCTTTCCGGCGGTCGGGTCGATGAACCACTGCCCCTCCGTCTGCAGGAAGCTCAGTGAGTTCTCGAGCGTCAGAACCTCCGGCGCGAAGGAGTCCTGAAGGGTGTCCCACCCCCAGGTGTTGTTGTTCCAGGCTGGCTGCGTCATCGTGACGGTGGTGCCGCTGATGCTGGACACCGGCGAATACCGGTCGGTCCACGTTCCGAGGCCCTGTAGTTCGATGCGGTTCTGCTGAGGCAGTCCGCTCAGGTAGTTGAGCGCCGAGTTGTTGATCGTCAATCCGGTGGCCGTAATCGTGACATCGGTAGAGGCAATGGGTATGGATGCTCGGCTCGCGGGCGAGCCGTTGACGTAGAGCTGGCGCGTGTCGACACCAACCAGGGTGTCGGCGACATAGATGTTGGACGCGGAGTTGTAGACCGACCATCCGGTGACCGCCGTCGATCCGGTGAGAAGGGGTTGCGCTCCCGGCGCAGCAGCCCAGGTGACCGTACTCGAGGCTTGTCCGCCGTCGGCGGCTCCGAACGTCAGCGGACTGGTCAAGCGGTAGGTTCCGCTTGCAAGAAGAACCGTGATGTCTCCGGTAGGAGCTGTCTCAAAATTCCGCACGACGGTCTGAGCCTGCGGGATGGTGCAGGGAGATGCGCTGGAGCACGTCGTCCCGGATCCTGTTGGCGACACGTAGATGGTAGTGAGAGATGGTACCGCTACTGCTGCGGGGGCGGGCGTCAGCGTTAAGCCCGCGACGGTAGCGGAGAGCATCGCGATTGCGACTAGGGGTCTTGCCAGCTTCATTGGTGGTCCCTTTGCGTGGTTGGGCCGTCCGTGCCGTCGTGAGTAACTTTGATCCCGGCTGAAAGAGGGACGGGTCATTAGGGCGATGACCGTTAGAGCATACGTCATACCTATGTTGTTTGACCATGGTTGGACGCACAAGTATTCTGTCGGCCAGCCCGGCTCGCCGACATTCTTATCTGGATGCACAAAAGGGAACTGGCTCGGGTCTGATTCGAACCGTTGGTTTGCGAGTTCGACCACCGCTGCGGACGCGGGCGGCCGCGGACCCCGAACCTATATGAGAAGAACGGCTACCACGATTACGTACTTGTCTCTGGCGGCACTGCCGTGGACTCGTATGACGTGCTCCTCTTCGAAGACGGCGCCCAACTCACATACCTGCTCGGGCCGACACCGGATACCGCGTACCGGGATGCGTTCCGCGTTCTGGAAGAGGAGTCTCCGTCCGCGGTCCACTCACGCACGGCCATGACGCATTTCGAAGGGGGCCGATACCGCGACGCCGTTCTCTCCGCACGGCTCGCGCTCGAGATGGCCTGCGGCGGTTGTGGAGCAGAGCGTCGTCTCGCTCGGGCACCCCAGGATATTGCCACAGCCGGCGACGCCCCTTTCGCGAAGCGCATCTCGCGTACTTCGACCGGCCGGCACCAGCAATGGGCCCACGGAAGCACTCAATGGCAGACTCGAACACCTCCGCGGCTCCGCCCTCGGCTTCCGCAACCTAGCCAACTACATCGCCCGATCACTCCTCGAGACCGGCGTCAAGGGGCCCGCTCCGCGAAGCCCTTCAGCGACTCTGCCAGGAAGGGATCCTGGTCAGCCATCGCAACCGGGGAGTGTTCGTCCTCGAACTTGCGATCCAGGATATTAGGGAGATCTACGCCGTCCGCGAGGCCGTGGAATCAACTGCCGCCGACGCATTGCTGGATGCCGGGTCTAAGCGGGTCAAGGATACCTGTCAGGTCTTGAAGAAAATCGTCCGGGACATGGCGAAGCAGGTTGCTCTATCCGACTGGCAGGCGATTGCAAGATTGGACATGGATTTCCATACGACATTCGTCGCCGGCGCAGGCAACACACGCCTCATCCGGATTTACCAGACCCTCGCCGCCGAATCCAGGATGTGTATTCTCAACCTGGAAGTCTCCTACCCTCGAATTGACGTCCTGGTAGAGGAACATCAGAACATTCTTGACCTGCTCGAGGCTGGCGACCGAGAGGAACTTCATAAAGCCATCAAACGGCATATGCAAAAGGCCGTTGAGGACCTCACCGCATCAAGTGAGGAGACGCACATCGCCAACTAGGCAGGTCCAACGCCCGACGAATCCAGCACCAGGTTGACCGCCGGCGTCTCCGTGATCCACTTGGTGCACGACACCGTCCGTCTGGCCTCGAGCAGGACTGGCACGCACGACGACGGGCCTCCCGCCGCTACTCAGAGACGCCGCAAGGCTTGGATCAGGATCATTTTTTGTAGGCCTCGCACCGGTGGGCGACGCACACGCGGAGCGGGGCCAGCAGCCGGGAGAGGATCGTGCCTCCCCGGATCCTGTCGGCCATCATTGAGTTCGTCTACGGCGATCTGTCCAGAAACCCGCAGTCGTTGATCTCCTCGGGCATGCGGAGCTTTCCTTCCTTGCTGTCCGATGTGGACGCGGACTGATTGGAGTCAGCGACAGAGTTCGCGGGTGATTCCGAAGGGAACCTGTTCGGAAAGTTCCGCCGTGTAGTGGCCTGGCCGGTGACGGGTGATAAGGATCCCGCGCGTCCTTTCTCGCAGGGCAGTCTCCTGCAGGTGCTGGACGGCGGCGGCGAGTTGATCGTCGAGGGCGTGCCGGCTTTTCACTTGGATATCGATGCGATCGGTGAGGTTGAACATGGAGACGTCTTTCTTGGTGTTGGGTTCAGTTTTTCCGCGGCTTTGCGTTTGCTGAGCCAGCGTCCGCCGGGATTTGGCTTGATAGGCGTGTCAACTCGCCCGGCGGCTGGGCAAGCGCTTGGTTTCGGTGCATCAGACCTGAACGGGGTTACGGGCACTCGTGCTGTCAGTCGGCGAAGATGCTCCACTGTGCTTCGTGGACGGAGCCTGGTTCAAGTTGGATCAGGTCCTGGCCGCTGTTGAAGGCATCGGGTGGGCAGGTCATCGGTTCCACGGCGAGTCCGAGCCGGTTGGGCAGGGGTGCGGGCTTGTCCGCGGTGTGGATCTGCACCCAGGGACAGCTCCGGTCCCATGACATGCCGGCACCCGTTCCCGAGGGGTCGCGGACGATCAGCTGGGCGCGGCCGTCGTCGTCGTGCGCGATGTCCGTGAACGCATGGTCGATTTCCGTGGCGCCAATGGTGCGCGGTGCCCGGAAGTCGAACTCGCGGTCCGCCACGGGGAGCATGCCGAGGGGCAGCAGCCGATCGGCGGTGACCTTCAGGAAGGATCCGGCGTGCAGTTCAAGGAGCCATTCGTCCAGCGGCGCCGGGCCTGCCAACAGGTAGGGGTGCGGGCACACGCCGTAGGGCGCGGTCCGTTCTCCCAGGTTTCGGGCCGTCACCGTGGTGTGCAGTCCTTCCGCATCCAGCCGGTAGTCCAGCTGCAGCGCGAGCCGGAACGGATACCCTGCGCTGTCGCCCAGTTCGCAGGACAGTCTGAGGCTATCGGTACTGCCCGCCTGGAATGTCCAGAGCTGGTCGAACACGAGTCCGTGCAATGCCGTCCGCCGCGCTGGCTCGTTGAGCGGAAGATGCAGGACCGCGCCGTCGTGACGGTAGCTTCCGTCCGCGATCCGGTTGGGCCAGGGCGCTGCGATGATGCCCCGGTAGTCGGGGATGGGCGCCTTGGCGTCGAACGGGACCACCAGGTCCCGGCCCTGGAAGGTGAGCTGCCGCAGGGCACCGCCCCGTTGGACGATTGAGGCGGTGTAGTCCCCGGAGACCAGCCGGAATGCTTCGCCGTTCACAGTCCGCCGGCGAGTTTGTAGTAGGCGGCGTTCCAGGCGAGTTCCTTCTTGAACTGGCGGATGGTGGTGCCTTCGTCGATGGTGAGCAGTTCGGTCCGGGCGATTTCGGCGAAGTCTTCGAACACGTCCATGCCCACCTGTGTGGAGAGCACGGTGTGGTGCGCGGCGCCGGCGGTGAGCCACGCCGCGGCGGAGGTGGCGAAGTCGGGCTTGGGTGACCAGAGCGCCCGGGCGACCGGCAGGTTGGGCAGCGGCTCGTCGAGGTCGACGACGTCGACGGCGTTCGCCACAAGGCGGAAACGGTCGCGCATATCCGAGAGCGCGACGACCACGCCGGGGCCGGCGTCCGTATCGAAGACCATGCGGACGGGGTCTTCCTTGCCGCCAATGCCCAGCGGGTGGATCTCCACGCGCGGCTTGGCGGCGGTCAGGGAGGGGCAGACCTCGAGCATGTGCGCGCCGAGGATCTTCTCCTGCCCCGGGGTCAGGTGGTAGGTGTAGTCCTCCATGAGCGAAGCGCCGCCGGGCAGTCCGGCGCCCATGACCTTGGCGGCCCGGACCAGGATCGCGGTCTTCCAGTCGCCCTCGGCGCCGAAGCCGTAGCCGTCGGCCATGAGCCGCTGCACGGCCATGCCGGGAAGCTGGCGCAGCGCGCCAAGGTCCTCGAACGAGGTCGTGAACGCGGCCGAGCCGTTCCCTTCCAGGAAGGCCCGGAGGCCAAGTTCGATCCGGGCGCTGTAGCGCAGCGACTCGTGCCGGGCACCGCCAGCTTTCAGTTCCGGTGCCACCTCGTAGAGGCGCTCGTATTCGGCGACGAGGGCGTCGACGTCGGACTCCGGCGCGCCGTGCACGGCGTCGGCGAGTTCGTTGACGGACCAGGTGTTCACCGAGACGCCGAAGCGCAGCTCGGCTTCGGTCTTGTCCCCTTCGGTGACGGCGACGTTGCGCATGTTGTCACCGAAACGGGTCAGCTTCAGGGTGCGCACGGCCGCCCAGCCCGCGGCGGCGCGCTGCCAGGCACCCACCTGGCGCGTGACCTCGGGGGTGGAGACGTGCCCCACCACCGTCTTGCGGGGAACGCCGAGGCGGGACTGGATGTAGCCGAATTCGCGGTCGCCGTGGGCTGCCTGGTTCAGGTTCATGAAGTCGAAGTCGATGTCCGCCCACGGCAACTCGACGTTGGCCTGGGTGTGCAGGTGCAGGAGGGGTTTGCGGAGCAGGTCCAGTCCCTGGATCCACATCTTGGCGGGGCTGAAGGTGTGCATCCAGGCGGTCACGCCGATCACGGCGTCGTCCGAGTTCGCTTCGAGCGCGGTGCGGCGGATCGCGTCCGCGTCCGTCAGCACGGGCTTCCAGACCAGCTTGACGGGAACATCGGAGGACGCGTTCAGGGCGGCGGCGATCTCCTGGGACTGGGCGGCCACTTGCTTGAGGACGTCCTCGCCGTAGAGGTGCTGGCTGCCGGTGAGGAACCAGACTTCGTAGTGCTCGAGGGAAGTGTTGTGCGCGTTGGGCATGGGTATCTCCTTGAGAAGCTCGTCGGTTTGAAGGTGCGGCAGGCCGTATTACCGGCCGTAGACGTTCTGGTACCGGTCGTAGAGGGACTCGATCTGGCCCGCGTCGATGGGGAGCGGTTCACCGAGCTGCCGGGAGATGTGGACCGTGCGGGCCACTTCCTCGCACATCACGGCGGCCTTGACGGCGGAGCGGGCATCCTTGCCGATGGTGAACGGGCCATGGTTCTGCATCAGGACCGCCGGTGAATGGGAGGCCCGGAGCGTTTCAACAATGCCGCGGCCGATCGAATCGTCGCCTATCAGCGCGAACGGGCCTACCGGGATGGTGCCGCCGAATTCGTCGCCCATCATGGTCAGAACGCACGGGATCGGCTCCCCGCGCGCGGCCCAGGCCGTGGCGTAGGTGGAGTGCGTGTGGACCACTCCGCCGACGTCGGGCATGTTCCGGTAGACGTAGGCGTGAGCGGCGGTGTCCGACGACGGCGAAAGGTCCGGATTGCCCCAGACAGCGGCTTCGGAAGACAGGCTCGTGACCGGGGTGCCGTAGAGGTCCGTGACCACCATGAGTTCCGGCGTCAACGCATCGTAGGAAACCCCGGACGGTTTGATGACCATCAAGTCATGCCCCGGGACGCGGGCGGAAACGTTGCCCGCGGTCCAGACCACGAGTTCGTAGCGGGTCAGTTCGGCATGCAGCGCGCAGACTTCGGCCCGGATCCGGGCAATCGTGTCCAGCAGGGCGCTCATGCGTTGGCCCCTTCCAGGACGGCATCCATCTGCGCGGCCCGGTGTGCCGAGCGCTGGATCTTCTTGATCCGGTGCATGACCTCGTTCGCTCCCCTGCCGAAGTAATCGTGCAGTGTCCGGTACTCGGCGAACAGTTCCTCGTAGGCGGCGACGTTTTCCGGGATCGGCGTGTAGACGGCGCCGGGTTCGGATCCCATGGCGGCCGCGGCTTCCCGGATGTCCGGATACTCCCCGGCGGCGACGGCGGCATGGATGGCCGAACCCAGCGCGGGACCCTGGGTGGAGCCGATGGTGGAGAGCGGCAGCCCGGTGATGTCGGCGTAGATCTGCATCAGCAGCTTGTTCTTCAGGAGCCCTCCGGCCACGATGAATTCCTTCACCGGGACTCCGGAGTCGCGGAAAGCGTCCACGATGGTGCGGGTGCCGAAGGCCGTGGCCTCCAGCAGCGCCCGGTAAGTGTCCTCCGGACGGGTCGCCAACGTCTGGCCCACGATCACTGCAGACAGCTCATGGTCCACCAGCACGGAGCGGTTGCCTGAGTGCCAGTCCAGGGCGATGAGCCCGTGCTCACCGATCGCCTGGCGGGAAGCGAGTTCGGTGAGGTATTCGTGGATTCCCAGCCCTGCCACTTCGGCGGCTGCATGGTATTCGGGCGGCACGCCGTACTTGGTGAACCAGCCGAAGATGTCGCCCACTCCGGATTGGCCGGCCTCGTAACCCCAGAGCCCGTCCACGATCCCGCCGTCGACCACTCCGCACATGCCCGGCACTTCGCGAAGCTCGGAGCCGTTCATGACATGGCACGTGGAGGTGCCCATGATGGCGACGAGCTGTCCCGGTTCCACGGCGCGGGCCGCCGGCGCGGTGACGTGGGCGTCCACGTTCCCGACCGCGACGGCGATGCCCTCGCGCAGGCCTGTCCAGGCGGCGGCTTCGGCCGTCAGGTAACCCGCGGCGTCGCCCAGCCGGCCGATCGGATGGGCCAGCTTGGTGCCCACGAAGTCCTTGAAGTCCGGGTTCAGCGCGCCCAGGAACTCCTCGGACGGATACTTACCATCCTGATAGATGCCCTTGTACCCTGCGGTGCAGGCGTTCCGCACGTAGTTTCCGCACAGCTGCCAGACGATCCAGTCCGCGGCTTCCACCCAATGGTCCAACTCCGCGTAAGCTTCCGGGTCCTCCTCAAGGAGCTGGAGGCCTTTCGCGAACTCCCATTCAGAAGAAATGAGCCCGCCGTAGCGCGGAAGCCAGGTTTCGCCCCGCTCGGTGGCGAGTGCATTGATGCGGTCCGCCTGTTCCTGGGCTGCGTGGTGGCGCCACAACTTCACATAGGCGTGCGGCCGGTTGGCGAAGCCGGGGAGTTCGCTCAGCGGCGTGCCGTCGGCCTTCACCGGCACCATGGTGCACGCCGTGAAGTCGGTCGCAATCCCGACGACGGCGGCCGGATCGATCCCGGCGTCGCGCACCGCGGCGGGAACCGCGTGACGCAACACGTCCCGATAGTCCTCGGGCACCTGAAGTGCCCATTCCCCCGGAAGCCGCGTGGCTGTTCCGTCGGGTACATCCGCCAGATCCGCCGGCAATGCCTCCGTGATGACTGCGTGCGGGTAGTCGAACACGCCGCTTCCCAGCTCTTTGCCGTCCCTGACCCGCACCACCACGGCCCTGCCGGAAAGGGTGCCGTAGTCCACGCCAATGACGCAGTGTTCGTTGCCGTCTGCTGTGACGTCCATGAAAGTCCTCCAATAGCGTGCCGGCTTCTTAGCGGGCTCGTTAATTGTGAGCGCTAACAAGAGGTCTGTCAAGGAACCCGCGTACAGCCATCCGTAAGAGCGCGGGGGGCTAGGGAAGGGGCGAGGTACTGGCCCGGACCACAAGCTCGGGATCAACCACGATGGTGCTGCTTGCCGCGCCGTCCTCGATCTGCGTCCGCATCATGTCCATGCAGCGCCTCCCGAGCTCCTCAAAGTCCTGCCGCACAGTGGTGAGCGGGGGGGTGAAGTAGGCGGCTTCCGGCTGGTCGTCGAAGCCAACCAGCGACACGTCCTGGGGTACCCGGACACCGGCCTCGCTGAAGGCGCGCAGCAAGCCAAGCGCCATTTGGTCGTTTCCCACAAACACCGCCGTGGCTATACGCGTTGCGGCAAGTTCCTGGCCCATCCGGTAGCCGCTGGCGGCGCTCCAGTCGCCTTCGAGTAGAAGGTCGTCGGCCAGGCCAGCCGCCGCCAATTCCTCACGCCAGCCTTCAGCCCTCGCCGCCGCGTCAATCCAGTCCCGTGGGCCCGAAATATGGCCGATCCGCCTGTGGCCCTGCCCGACCAGATGGGCCACCGCCACCCGCGCCCCCCGCTTCTGATCCACCATGGCCCCGCTGAAGCGGCCATGACTACCGGCCCCCACCACAACCACGGGCACATCCAGATTCAGGCCCTCCAGCGTCTGGACCGTTCCGTCATGAGGGACGATCACGATGATCCCGTCGGCACCCTGGTCCGTGAAGTAGCGGACGGCATCTGCGATGGAGTTCGCTCCCGATTCCTTCAGGGCCGCGATGCTCACAAAGTAACCGGCTTCGCGGGCAGCCTGTTGCACGCCGAGCAGCGTATTGGCCGGGCCGTACTGGGCGAGCTCGGTTCCCAGGACACCGATGATCTGGGACCTCCGGGTCACCAGAGACCGGGCGGCGGTATTGCGCCGGTAGCCGAGTTCGGCAATTGCGGCTTCGACGCGTTCGCGAGTTGATTTGCTGACGTTGGGGTGATTGTTGACCACCCGCGAGACGGTCTGGTGCGAGACTCCGGCGTGCGCGGCAACGTCCTCCAGGCGCGGCGGACGTCTTTCGCTATCGTTCCCCATGAGGCACCTTTCAAAGGCAGTGTATTGTCCAACATCCTATGGCCAGCCGGACGGCGTCATGCCCAGGTCAAACCGTGTGACTTGACTCACAAGCCGCTCCGGTGCTAGCGTCATGCTGGCATTCTTGTTAGCGCTAACAAGAATGAACGACGTTTAGGCTCGTCCTGAACTGGCTAACCGGACCTAAATAATACTGAGCCCCGAATGGCGCCGATGCTACTCAGGCCAGTATCAATTCGCGGACCATGCTGTCCGCGAAAGGAGAACAAGTGAGAATCAAGAAACTCCTGGGCGCGTTCGCCGTCGTCCTGGCAATCACGGCGGGAGCCACCGGTTGCGGCAGCCGCGCCGCTGGCTCCCCCGCCAGCGCTGACAATACCGGCGCGCTGGTAGGCATCTCAATGCCCACGCAGACCTCGGAACGGTGGATCGCTGACGGCAAGAACGTCTCCGAGTCTCTGACGAAGCTGGGGTACAAGACCGACCTTCAATACGCCAACGACGACATCCCCACGCAGGTCTCTCAGATTGAAAACATGCTCACCAAGGGCGCCAAGGCTCTCATCATCGCAGCCATCGACGGCACCACGCTGACTGATGTCCTCGCTAAGGCGAAAGAGCAGAACGTCAAGGTCATTGCCTACGACCGCCTCATCAATGGATCACCGAACGTCGACTACTACACGACCTTCGACAACTACACGGTGGGTGTCCAGCAGGCCACCTCGCTGCTGACCGGTCTGGGCCTTCTGGATGCGAACGGCAAGAAGGTGGACGGCAAGGGTCCGTTCAACGTGGAGCTGTTCGCCGGCAGTCCGGATGACAACAACGCCAACTTCTTCTGGACCGGCGCCATGGACACCCTCAAGCCGTTCCTGGATGCGGGAACCCTTAAGGTCCCCAGCGGCCAGACCAAATTCGAGCAGGCAGCCATCCTGCGCTGGCAGGCCCCCGTCGCCCAGAAGCGGATGGAAGATATCCTCACTGCGGCCTACAGCTCAGGCACCAAGCTGAACGGCGTCCTGTCCCCGTATGACGGCCTGTCCATCGGCATCATTTCGGCCCTGACGAGCACAGGTGGCTACGCCAAGGGAAGCCTGCCCATCGTCACAGGACAGGATGCCGAGAAGGGCTCGGTGAAGTCCATCACTGCGGGCGAGCAGTACTCCACGATCTTCAAGGACACCCGCCAGTTGGGTGCCCAGGCCGTGAAGATGGTCGACGCGGTCCTGAAAGGCCAGCAGCCCGAGGTCAACGACACCAAGACGTACAACAACAAGGTCAAGGTTGTTCCGGCCTACCTGCTCAAGTCCGTGATCATCACCAAGGACAACTACAAGAAGGAACTCATCGACTCCGGGTATTACACCGCGGCCGACGTCAAGTAGCCACCTCGCAGGGTTGTGGCCTGGCATCCCGCCCGGCCACAACCCTTCGCGCAGGCACCTGCAGCCGCAGGACGGCCCAGTTTCGACAACTCAGTGGGAATTGACGATGAATACACCCATTCTTCAAATGCGAGGAATTACCAAGACCTTCCCCGGCGTGAAGGCCCTCCAGGACGTCACCCTCGATGTGAACCGCGGCGAGGTACATGCCATCTGCGGTGAAAACGGGGCAGGAAAGTCCACGCTCATGAAGGTGCTGTCCGGTGTCTACCCGCACAGCTCCTTCGACGGAGAGATCCTCTTCGAAAACGAGCCCGGCAACTTCTCCAGCATCACCGACAGCGAGAAGCGCGGCATAGTCATCATCCATCAGGAACTGGCACTGAGCCCGTACCTGTCCATCGCGGAAAACATCTATCTCGGAAACGAGCAGGCCAAAAACGGCTGGGTGGACTGGCGCAAGACCAACCTGGAGGCCGCCAAGCTCCTGGCCCGGGTGGGCCTGAGCGAAAACCCAGTCACCCCCGTCCAGCACATCAGCGTGGGCAAGCAGCAACTGGTGGAAATCGCCAAGGCCCTCTCCAAAGAGGTCAAACTGCTGATTCTGGACGAACCAACGGCCGCGCTCAATGACGAGGATTCCGGCCATTTGCTGGACCTGATCCTCCATCTGAAGGGTCAAGGCGTCACCAGCATCATCATTAGCCACAAACTCAACGAAATCCGCAAGGTCGCAGACGCCGTGACCATCATCCGCGATGGCAAAACCATCGAGACCCTCCGCCTGGACGAAGGCCAGATCACCCAGGAACGCATCATACGCGGCATGGTGGGCCGGGACCTGGAGAGCTTGTATCCGGACCGCGACCCCAAGATCGGCGAAGAAGTCCTCCGGATCCAGGACTGGTCGGTACGGCACCCGCAGGACCACACCCGGATGGTAGTGAGCAACGCGAGCCTTAACGTCCGCAAAGGCGAAGTCGTGGGACTGGCTGGCCTGATGGGCGCCGGACGCACAGAGCTCGCCATGAGCGTCTTCGGGCGCACCTATGGCACCGCCACTTCAGGGAAAGTGCTCAAGCACGGCAAGGAAATCAACACCTCCACGGTGTCGGACGCCATCGGGCACGGGATCGCCTACGCCACAGAGGACCGCAAGCTCTACGGGCTGAACCTCATCGAGGACATCAAACGGAACGTCTCCCTGGCTGCACTGCGCAAGCTGGTCAAGAACGGCTGGGTGGACAAGAACGAAGAGACGGTGGTGGCCAACGGCTACCGGAAGAGCATGAATATCAAGGCACCATCAGTGGCCGCCATCACCGGCAAGCTCTCCGGCGGCAACCAGCAGAAAGTGGTGCTGAGCAAGTGGATGTTCTCCGATCCGGACGTACTGATCCTCGATGAACCCACCCGCGGGATCGACGTCGGCGCCAAGTATGAGATCTACACGATCATTGCGAAACTCGCGGCTGAAGGAAAGGCGGTCATCGTGATCTCCTCGGAGCTTCCCGAGCTGCTGGGCATCTGCGACAGGATCTATACCCTGTCCGCCGGCCTCGTCACCGGGGAAGTGCCCATCGCCCAGGCTTCCCAGGAAAACCTCATGCACTTAATGACCAAAGAGAAGGAATAGCGAACATGTCCGCCCTACGAGAATCCCTCGGCTTCCTGACAAGCCGCCTCCGCCAGGTTGGCATCTTCGTCGCCCTGATCCTGATCGTCCTGCTCTTCCAGGGGCTCACCGGCGGAATCCTGCTGGAACCCCAGAACGTCACCAACCTCGTCGTCCAGAACAGCTACATCCTGATCCTCGCGATCGGCATGGTAATGGTCATCATCGCCGGCCACATCGACCTGTCCGTCGGTTCCGTCGCAGGCTTCATCGGCGCCGTGGCCGGGGTCATGATCGTCCACTGGGGCTGGCCCTGGTGGGCAGCGATCCCCGCCTGCCTCCTGGTCGGCGCCCTCGTCGGCGCGTGGCAGGGGTACTGGATCGCCTACGTCGGCATCCCCGCCTTTATCGTCACCCTGGCCGGCATGCTCATCTTCCGCGGCCTGACACTGATCACCCTCAAGAACCAGCAGATCACCCCGTTCCCCGCCGAACTTCGCGCGCTGGGCGGAGGCTTCCTACCCGACATCTCCGGCGGCACCTCGGCGCTGGAATGGCTCACGGTCATCCTGGGTGTCGGTGCCACCGTCGCCCTGCTGATCCAGGCGCTCAAGGAACGCCGGATCCGCAAGAAGTTCGACCTTGAAAGCGAGCCCCTGATGTGGTTTGTCATCAAAACCGCCTTCACCGCTTTCCTCATGCTGATCATCACCTTCCTACTCGCTTCCTACCGCGGCACCCCGATTGTTCTGATCGTGCTCGCCGGCCTGGTGATCGTCTACACGGCCCTCATGAACAACAGTGTCTTTGGCCGCCACACTTACGCCATCGGCGGCAACCTTCACGCCGCGGAACTCTCCGGCGTCAAGACAAAGGCCGTCACGTTCCGGCTGTTCGTGAACATGGGCGTCCTCGCCGCCCTAGCAGGCCTCGTATTCACCGCCAGGCTAAACTCGGCGCAGCCCGCGGGCGGCACCGGCTTCGAACTGGACTCCATCGCGGCGGCCTTTATCGGCGGCGCCGCCGTCACGGGTGGCATCGGAACCGTGGCGGGCGCAATGATCGGCGGCCTCATCATGGGCGTCCTCAACAACGGCATGTCCATCCTCGGACTGGGCACGGACTACCAGCAGCTCATCAAAGGCTTGGTACTCCTCCTCGCCGTCGGTTTCGACATCTTCAACAAGAACCGCAGCGGCGGCGGAAGCAGCCTGGGAAAGCGGTTCAAGCTGAAGACCACACCGCCCGCCACCGAACCGGCAGCCCCGGCCAACGAGCGCCCGCTAACCGTAGCCGCCGGCTCCGGCCAGGGCCGTCCCGAGCGCAACTCCTGATCCTGCAGAGAGCGAAGGCCTCATGACATCCACCAAACGTACCGAACGTCCGGGTCATCAGCAGGCAGGCGCTTGACGAGCGTCTCGAGGCCGCCGGTGACCCGGAATTCGGCTTCGAAAGTGCTATTCGAGGTCGGCGATGGTCCGTCCGGTGCGGTCGGGGGTGAGGACGGAGAAGAGGACGCCTGCCACGGGGCCGATGATGCCGAGTGCGAGGGCGAACGGGACGGTGCCGGCGAGGGTGAGTGCGAAGAGGGGGAAGACTCCGGCGCCGAGGCCGCGTCCTACGTAGTAGCTGGCGCTGGAGCCGGTGGAGCGGATGCGAGTGGGGAAGAATTCGGACATCCAGACACCGAGTACGCCGAATCCCCCGGCCCCTCCGGCGCACATCATGAGTGCCCAGAACGCGGGTGCTGTCCAGAACGCGCCGGTGATTTGTGCGTGTCCCGAGGTGAGCAGGGACAGGAACCAGACGAAGCCTGCGGTGCCGAAGACACACGCTGCCGTGAATGCGTACTTGCGGCGGATGCGGTCGGAGATGAAGCCGGTGGTTGAGTAGGTGATGATCGTGGAGACGTAGCCGAGAAGGACTATCAGGCTCACGGTGTCGAGGGGCAGTTGCTGGGTCTTGAGCAGGTAGGTGGAGAGGTAGGCGCCTACCGAGTTGGTGGTCAGGAACATCGCGGTTGAAAGGATCATGAACAGGACGGTCCCGTAGACGAAGCGGGGGCGGAAGATGTCGATCACGGGAACTTTGGAGCGGCGAAGTTCCGGCGGGAGCGTGCCGTTCCTGCGGTGCTCCTGATAAGCCAGCCACTGCTTGGACTCGGGCAGCAACTTCAGTGACGCCGCCCCGATCACGAGGCTGATCAGGCCGATCGCGATGTAGCCCGCCCGCCAGCCAAGGTCATGGCCCAGGGTGGACAGGAACATGTAGATGAGTCCGGCGGTGAGGATCTCGCCAACGAAGTACATGGACTGGATGATGCCGCCCATGGTGCCGCGTTTTTTGGTCTGCCAGCATTCGGTGAACATCGAGAACGAAAGCCCGAAGAGGCCGCCCATCCCGATGCCGGCCAGAACCCGGGTCAGAAGGAAGATTTCGTAGTTCGTGGCCAGCCCGCCGAGGGTGGCCGCGACACCGAAGGCGAGGACGGAGATGGCGAAGGTGCGGCGCCGTCCGAGGGTATCCCCCAGCGTGCCGAACACGAACCCGCCCAGGATCGAGGCGAAACCCTGCACCGTCGCGACCGTGATGAGAGCGATGGTGGAGACGTGCAGGCTGTCGGAAATGTACGCGAGCGGAAAGCCGATCAGGTTCAGCTCGGCGCCGTCGAACAGGGTTCCCAGCAGGGCGAAGGCCAGGATGAACCGGATCTCCCTGCGGGTGTAGAACGTGGACGGCCCGCCAGAAGGTGCGGCGCCTCCTGCGGTGACAGACTGCGCCGGGTGGTCCTTGAGGGCGGGGGCGGTCTTGTTCAGCTCGCGCATTTGCGAGTCCTCCTTCTCCAGCTGCGGTGCTGGGGGTCGTCGTTGACCAAGGTTGGAGAGAGTGAAACTTGGGGGAAAGGATGGCGGGCGGTTGGCCCGCCATCCTTGGGATCGGCAAGATCAGGCGGGAACGGTGACGCTGCCCAGGTTGGCGGACTTGAGTGCCAGCGCAATTTCGTTGCCGGCACCTTCAGCCAAAGGAAGCAGCGGCGGCCGGACCGTGGCGTGCTCCAGGATGCCGCGGGCCACGAGGCCTTCCTTGAGGGCGACTGTCCCTTCCATGTGGGAGCCGCGGTGGTAGACGTTCTTGGTCACCGGCAGGAGGCGGTCGTGGATGGCGCGGGCGGCGGCGTAATCCTGAGCCTTGCCCGCCGCGATCAGCTCCACGAGCGGCTCGGGGGCGAGTCCGCCGTAGCCGACCAAAGCGCCGTCGACGTCGAACATCGTGTGCAGCAGGTACTCGTCATGGCAGGTCAGGATCTGCAGCTCCGGGTAGGCAGCGCGCAGAACGGGGATTTCGGTGTCCCAGCGCTTCATGTTCCGCACGCCGTTCTTGGTGGCGAACACCCCTTCCTGGCCGGCGATCTCCAGCTGGGTTTCGAGATCGTAGGTGGCCTTCGTGGCATCCGGGTACTGGAAGAGAATGAGCGGCAGCCCGGACGTTTCGTAGATTTCCTTGTAGCGGGTCTGCGGTGCGCCCTTCTGGTACCCGAAGCGCAGCCAGCCGTGGGATGGGTAGACGAGACCGGCAGATGCGCCGGCTTCGACCGCGCGCCTGGCTTCCAGGGCGGCAACCATGTTGCCCTCCCCCGTGATGCCGGCGATGATCGGGATCTCGCCATTAACCGCGTTCTTGAATTCCCGGATGACAAGCGCCTGCTCCTCCTGGGTGAGGAAGGTACCTTCGCCTGCGTGGCCGAGGACCACCAGGCCCTTGACGCCCTCGACGCTGGCGAGCCAGCCACCCAGGCGGTGGATCGCGTCGACGTCGACGCTGCCGTCCCGGTTGAACGGCGTTACAGGTGCGGGAACGAGCCCGCGAAGATCGATGGTCATGAGAGCTTCCTCTGTTTTCTTGATCGTAGTCCCGCTAGGATATGAGAACGTTTGCGGGAACGTTTTCATTCTGCGGTGTGGTCCGGCTCACTGTCAAGGCCCTGCCACTTACAAGGAGGAAATAGAGTGTCTTCTAAGACCATCTCGAACAGGAGTATTCACATGGAACCGGCTGCACCAGGCGCGAGCGTCACGTTGCGGGATGTTGCCGCGGCCAGTGGCGTGAGTCTTTCCACGGCCAGCCGCGCCCTTGACGAGCGAGGGCCGGTATCGCGCTCGGCGGCGGCCGAGCACGTCCGGAAGGTTGCCGAGGAACTTGGCTACCGTCGAAACTCCTTCGCATCAAGCCTGCGCCGGGGAGAAACCCGAACGCTAGGGGTGCTCGTGCCGCGCCTGAGCGACACCGTGATGGCGCTGATGTTCGAGGAACTGGAACGCGCGGCGTCTGGCCGCGGCTACTTTGCCATGGTCGCCACCAGCGGCGATGATCCCGAAGACGAACGCCGCGCCGCCGAAACCCTGCTGGACCGCAACGTTGACGGATTGATCCTGGCAACGGCCCGGCTCGATGACGATTTGCCCCGCCTGCTGCGCAAACGCGGGGTTGCGCACGCCCTGGTGCTGCGCACCGACGGCGTGAGCCCCTCAGCAGTCGGAGACGACGAAGTAGGCGGCTACTTGGCAGTCCGGCACCTCATTGACCTGGGGCACCGCGACATCGCGGTGGTGACCGGACCGTCTTTCACGTCCAGCGGCGTCGGCCGCCTCGCAGGTGCCCGCCGGGCATTTGACGAGGCCGGAATCACCCCTCCCCAGGAATGGCTGCTCGCCGCCGGCTACGGCATAGAAAACGGGGTCACGGCCGGAGAATCGTTGCTGCGTGGAGGATCCGGAAAGCGCCCGACGGCCGTGTTCGCGGCCAACGACAACATAGCGCTCGGCATCATCGCCGCGGCACACCGCTTCGGGATCACCGTCGGGAAGGACCTGGCACTCGTCGGGTACAACGACACTCCCCTTTCAGCCAGGCTCGCCACCCCCTTGTCGTCAGTCCGGGTTCCCCTCGCCCAGATCGCCAGCACGGCCATCGATCTCATCGTCAACCCAGGCAAGGAACCACACATCCGGAAATCCATGCCCACTCTCATCCCTAGGGAATCCAGCGGACGCCCACGTCGCACATGAGCTGAACACTGGGTTTCCATTGGCTGCTCCTGGCCTCGGCCGGAGCCTCTGCAGACCGGGCCCGTTGGACTTGAGTTAGGGGCGGGTCAGAAAGGATTCGACCTTGCCGGGGTCGCGTTCAATGACAGGGTCGAGGACCGTGTCGATCCGAGCCAGCAGCTCCGGATCCAGTTTGATTCCGACGGCGGTCGCGTTGTCCACGAGCTGTTCTGGCCGTGAGGCTCCCACGATGGCGGCGGACACGTTGCTGTTTTGCAGGACCCAGGCCAGGGCGAGGGCGGCCATGGACAAACCTGTTTCCTCCGCCACCGGCTTCAACGCCTGGACCCGTTCGAGCACCTCAGGGCGCATGAACTTGAGCTCGGTCTTCAGCTCGCCTTCCTCCGTCGCGAACCGGGAGCCCGACGGCGCGTCCTGGCCGGGCATGTACTTGCCGGTCAGGACCCCTTGGGCAAGGGGTGACCAGCAGATCTGGCCCAGACCCAATTCCTCACTGGCGGGGACGATTTCTTCCTCGATGACCCGCCACAGCATGGAGTACTGCGGCTGGTTCGAAATGAGCTGTATCCCCAGTTCCTTGGCGAATTTGGCGCCAGCCCGGATTTCATCAACCGTCCATTCGGAGACCCCGATGTAAATGGCCTTGCCTGCCCGGACGATGTCCGCGAAAGCCTGCATTGTTTCTTCGAGCGGGGTTTCGTAGTCGTAGCGGTGGGCCTGGTAAAGGTCGACGTAGTCCGTGCCGAGGCGCCGCAGGGAACGGTTGATGGACTCCACGACGTGTTTGCGGGACAGGCCGCGGTCGTTCTTGCCTTCACCGGTGGGGAAATAGACCTTGGTGAAGATCTCCAAGCCTTCGCGGCGCACGCCTTTGAGTGCTTGGCCGAGGGCTGTCTCGGCGCGGGTTCCTGCATAGGCATCGGCGGTGTCAAAGGTGGTGATGCCCAGGTCCAGGGCCTGGCGGACGCATGCGTTGGCGGCGTCCTGGTCGATTTGCTCCCCGTGGGTGACCCAGTTCCCGTAGGCCAGTTCACTGATGTACATGCCGGATGAGCCGAGTTTGCGGTATTCCATGTCGCACTTTTCCTTTGTCAGGTGTCTAGTCCGGTCGGCGATCCCCGCGGGCGGAACCATCGAGGGAGGACTTTTGGAAATCAGAGGGATTGGGTCTTTGCTGCCGGGCTAAGTCGTTGGTTACCGTTTCAGATGGGGCCGGAGTTCCTTTTCAGTCTTCATGCGTATTGGGTAACACTTAGTTTGTTAGCTATTGCGGTTCCCCCGACGGCGTAGAGGGAGACGCCGCTACTGCTGCTGGACGGGAAGATCAGCTCGGTCAGGGTGACCTGGCCTTCCTGGCCGAAGACTTCAACGGAGCACCGATCCACAAATATTGTCAGCTCGTAGGAGCCGTTCCTCGTCTGGATGGGTGCGGTGTCGATGGAGGCGAAAGAGCCGTGGAAATCTGTTTGCCCGGATTCCCTGCGGTCGACGATGATGGAGCCTTCGGTGGGCCGGATGCCGATGCGGGTTCCCTCCACTCCGTTGCCGCGGACAACAATCCCGAATTCCTCTGCATTTCCCGGAGCGAAGCTGAGGTCTATGCGTTGGACGCTGCCGGCCGCGCCGTCGAGGACATGCTGGCCGTCAGAGATTTCGACTGCCTCGAGGCTGAACGAAGGACCTTTCTCTCTCAGTGATGTCAGATCCCCTGCGACCTGCTGCACCATGCGCAGGTTTCCTTCAATGGTGCGCAGGGATACTTCGCGGACCAGGGACATGGGGCTCCGCCAAGGCGAAGTCGGAATCTTATTGGCGTACTCCCAGTTGTTCATCCATCCGATCATGAGCCGACGGTTGTCCGGGGCGTCGCTGAAGGAAACGGCGGCGTAGTAGTCCCGGCCCCAGTCGAGCCACTGGTACTCAGCCAACCGTGCCGGATCCTGGAGTCCTTCGGTGACCGTGGAAGCGGAGGTGAACTTGGTTCCGTCGAAATTTCCCACGAAGTACTGACCGGCCGAGCCGTTGTTAGGGCCGCCGGGATTGAGGTTGACGATGAGGACCCATTTGAGGTTGTCCGGGTCGCCGTCGATTGGCAGGGGGAAGAGATCCGGGCATTCCCACTCGCCTCCAGTCGCGTTTGCCGGGCCGAAGCTGCTCAGCAGCTCCCAACTCTTGAGGTCATGGGACTTATAGAAGACGACTTTGAAGTCCTGGGCTTCCACGGCAACCATGACCCAGTAGCTGCCGCCGTCGCCGTCGTAGCGGAACACCTTCGGGTCGCGGAAGTTGGCTGATCCGCGGTCCACCACGGGGTTTCCGGAGTATTTGATCCAGGTGTAGCCACCGTCCAGGCTGTAGGCCAGTGATTGGGCCTGGATACCCGGATGTGCGGATCCCTGCCTGTAAGCGCTGGTGTAGATCGCGACGAGCGGGGGCGTCGTTCCAGTTCCGAAACCGCTGGTGTTCAGCTTGTCGAAGACGACGCTGCCGGAGAAGATTTCCTCGTCGTCATCGCAGGCGATGGCGACCGGGTGTTCAGTCCAGGTGAGGAGGTCCGTGGAGGTGGCGTGCCCCCAGGACAGGTTCCCGTGGACGTTGCCGAAGGGGTTGTTCTGGTAATACAGGTGGTAGACGCCCGCGTGATGGATCAGGCCGTTGGGGTCGTTGAGCCAGGTGTTCCGGGCTGCGTAGTGCAGGGCGGGACGGAAGGTATCGGCCGTCGTGGTGGTCACGGCAGTCATGGAGACGGGTCTCGTTTCTGTTCTGAGGCGGGCGGGGAAGCCGCGTTATGGGGTGCCCGACGCCGGGGCAGGCCGGTGCGTTGCCGCGCCGGCCTGCCCTGCGGTGTCGGCGGCTAGGAGTTCTTCTTGTAGCGGTCGTAGGCCTGCTGGTAGACCTCGATCATTTTGTCGACGCCGATGTTCTTGAGTTGGGCGACGTAGCCGTCCCATTCCTGCTCGATGCCGCCAGAGACGATCCATTTCGCGATGTTCTGCTTGACCAGGGACGCGCTGTCGGTCTGGATGGTGGTGATCTGCTGGAGTTCGTCGTTGGACAGGGCGACCGGAGGATAGCCGTCGTTGCCGGCGAAGGGCTTGTAGTTTTCGTTGACGGTCTTCTGGCGTTCCGCAGCACGCGGCTCGGGTGCGACGACGGTTTTGAAGTTCTCGGCCGTGTTGGCCTTCGGTCCGCCCGGGGCGACTTTCTGGCGGCGTTCACCTTCGCTGGTGCCGGCTGTGGCGGGGATCTGGGTCAGCAGTCCGGTAGCACCGTCCTTTTGGAGGGTTTCACCGATCGGTCCCCAGTTGGCCTGGGCGGACTGGATGGGATCGTAGAGGTTGTCGGCCCAGCGCATGGTGGCTGCAGGGTATTTGTCGGCTCGGGTGATCGCGAAGGCGCCGCGGGCGATTTCCTGGTTGTTGGACTGGCTGGCAATGCGTTTGCCGCCCGTGCCTTGAAGTACCGGGGTGAGGGCGTAGTCGGTGGCACGGTCAGCGCCGACCATCTCGGGGATCTCCCACCAGGCGAACGAGCCGAGGTTCTCCGTGGCGGCCTTTCCCTTGGCGAGGTACGCCTTGTCGTCCTGGGAGAAGGATTCCGGGTCGATCAGGCCTTCCTGGTACCACTGGTGCAGCGTTTGGATTGCTTTCTTGTAGCCGTCGTGTGTCGGGGTGAAGATGACCTTGCCGTTCTGGACGATGCGGTGGTCCTGGTTGTCCGGCACCCCGCCCAGGGCGGCGATCAGGTCAACAATGTCCCCGCACCAGGAATCGGGCATGAAGCTCAGCGGAATGGTCTTGCCCGTCCCGGACGCGTCCTTGGTCTTGAAGGCCAGGAGTGCGTCGTGGAATTCGCTGATGGTCTTGGGCATAGGGATGTTGAGCTTTTTCAGCCAAGTGGTGTTGATGGCAATTTCGTTGGGGAACTGGACGAGGCCAAGCTCTTCCACGGTTGGCAGGGAGTAGATGTGCCCGTCCGAGGAGGTGATGGCGGCCTTGATGTCGGGGCGTGCAGAGAGAAGCTTGGAGAGGTTGGGTGCGTTCTTCGCGATCAGGTCTTCCAGCGGGATCAGGGTGCCGCTTGCGGAGTAGGTGGCGATTTCGGCGTCAGTGAGTCCGGTGTTGAAGAACGCGTCGGGCAGGTCTCCGCTGGCCAGAATGAGGTTCTTCTTTTCCTGGAAGACCGTATCGGGCAGGTTCTGCCAGTCAATATGGATATTGGTGTCCTTTTCCCAGTTTTTCACCACGGTCATGGTGTTGTAGTCAGGTGCCAGGGCCGCCTTGGTTCCGGAGAACTTCAGGGTCAGCTGCTTGCTGACGATCGGGAAGCCTGTCGCCTGAAACCCGTAGTCGGCGGAGGCGTCTTTGATCTCCGTGGCGCCGGGCTTGCCGCCTGAGCAGGCGGTGAACGTCAACGTTCCTGCCATGAGGGCGCCAAGGACAGCGTATTTGCGGCTGATTGCCATGGTCATTCCTGTTCTTAGGTGTGGTTGTGGTGACTCCGGGGCTAATGCTCCGGGGCCGGGTGTGTTAGCGGATTATGTCTATTTGACGGCGCCGATCATGGCGCCCTTGGTGAAATGCTTCTGCATGAATGGCAGGGCAATCATGAGTGGCAGGCTCGAGACGACGATCATGGCGTACTTGGTGAGCTCTGCGATCCTTTGCGCTGCGGCATAGGACTGGATGTCTCCGCCGGTGGTGCCGGTCGATGAGACGTCGGACTGAATGAGGATGTTGCGGAGCACCAGTTGCAGCGGGTACTTGGAGTCGTCATTCAGGAAGATCAGGGCATCGAAGAACGAGTTCCACTGGGCTACGACGTGGACCATGATCATGAGCATGATCAGTGGTTTGGACAGCGGCAGCACCATCTTGAAGAAGAACTTGAAGTCGTTTGCGCCGTCCATCTGGGCGGCTTCGCGGAGTTCGTTCGGGATAGTGTGTTCGAAGAATGACCTTGCGATGATCAGGTTCCACACCCCGACAGCGCTGGGGAGAACGACCGCCCACACGGTGTTCAGCATGCCCAGGTCGCGGACGACCAGGTACTTGGTGATGATCCCGCCGTCGAAGAACATCGTGATCACAAACAGGAGCATCAAGACCTTCCGCCCGGGCATGTCCTTACGGGACAACGCGTAGGCGCCGCAGAGAATCGTGGTGACACTGATAGCGGTCCCCAGCACGGTGTAAACGAGAGTGTTGCCTAACCCGTTCCAGATCCGGCTGTCGGCGAAGATCCGCTGGTACCCCTCAACCGTCACGCCGGAGGGGAACAGCCAGACCTTGCCTTCATAGACCGCATTCGGGTCGCTGACGGAAGCGATGACGATGAAGTACAGCGGGTAAACCACTGCCAGGATGGACAGCAGCAGCACCACCGTGGCTGCGATGTTGAAGACGCGGTCCCCGTACCTGTCCCTCAGAGTGGGTTTGGTGCGCCTGCTTTTGACGGTCCGGTGCGAATACTCGGTCGTGCGGGGGCTGGTTTTCAAAGACATTTTGGCATCACCACAGGGTCGCTTGGTTGGCCCGGCGCGCCACGGTGTTGAAGAAGAGCAACAGCGCCAGGTTGAGGAGGGAGTTGAACAGGCCGATGGCGGCCGAGTAGCTGAACTGCGCCTGCTGCAGGCCCGCATGGTAGACGTAGGTCTGGATGATCTCCGACGTCGAGAGGTTCAGCGGCGTCTGCATCAGGAGTGCCTTCTCGAAACCGACATTGAGCAGGTTGCCGATCGCCAGAATGAACAGCACGGTAACCACCGGCATGATGCCAGGAAGATCGATGTGCCGGATACGCTGGAACTTCGAGGCGCCGTCGACCTTGGCCGCGTCGTGGAGCGCCGGGTCAATACCGGCCAGGGCCGCGAGATACACGATCATGGAGAATCCGGCGTTCTGCCACACATCCGAGATGACATAGATGGGTCGGAACCATTCCGCGGAACCCATGAAGAAGATCGGCTCGCCGCCGGCCAACTGGATCGCATTGTTCACCAGGCCTGACCGCGGCGAAAGTACCACGAACATGATGCCCACCACCACGACGGTGGAGATGAACGCCGGGGAATACAGTACGGTTTGCGTGAACTTCTTGAACCGCTCGCTCTGAAGCTGGTTCACCAGCAACGCAAGAATGATCGGGATCGGAAACGCCACCAGCAAACCCAGGACAGCAATCCACAAGGTGTTCCCGACGACCTGTCCGAACTGGTATGAGTTCACAAACCGGATGAAGTGCTGCAGACCCACCCATGGGCTGTCCGTAAAACCGTCCACGGGGTTGTAGTTCTTGAAAGCGATCTGCACGCCGTACATCGGCCAGTACTTGAAAACCGCGATGTAGATGAGGGCCGGAGCTAGTAATACGTATAACTGCCAGGCTCGGGAAATTCTTTTCAGGCGAAGCGAAAGAGAAACTTTTCGTTGCGGCATCGGCGCCGCTGACGGACGCCCGCGTCGGGCCGGGATAGTGCGGCTCATGGCATCTCCTTTGGATGTGTCACTGAATTCCGTTCAACGAGAGGGCAGTCCATCAGCTCGACCCGGCCATCCGGTCCGGCACCTTGGAGGATAATTTCAACCGCGCGCCGGCCCATGGCGACGAACGGCAGTTCGAGGGTGGTCAGTCCCGGACGAAGGTACGGCGCCAGGGTCGCCTGGTTATCGAAGCCCACAATCGACACATCCCTGGGGATCGAAAGCCCGAGCTCCGCTACGGCCTGGTAGGCGCCCCAGGCGCCGCGGTCGTTCGCGCAGAAGATCGCCGTCGGTGGCTTGCTGGAGGTCAGTAGCTCCATCGCGTATTTGTAGCCGTCTTCTTCACCGCCCTTGCCGAAGCGGACCAGGGACGGGTCCGGCGCGAGTCCGGCTTCCTCCAGCGCTCGGCCGTAGCCCTCGTGTCGTCCCACGGCGGCGGGAAGGCCGCTTTCCAGGCTCTCGATGTTGATCAGCCCTACACGGGAATGCCCGGCCTCAAGTAGGCGGCGGGTGGCCGTGTAGCCGCCTCGCACCTCATCCGGGGCGACGCTCGGGAGCCGGCCGGCCCGGTCCTGGGAGTTGAGCACCACGGATGGAACACCTGCCAGGGCCTCGGGAACATCCAGCCGGCGGTGGTACATGGCACCGTAGACGACTCCTGCGACCTTGTAAGAGAGCATTGTGTCCAGGGAGGCGGCTTCAAGCTCCTTGTCTCCGCCGGTGTTTACTGTCAGCAGGAGGAGCCCGTCTTCCCACGCCCGCTCCTGGGCCCCCTCGATGATGGTCCCGGCAAAAGGGGAAGTTGCGACGTAGTCGCCGATGAATCCGATCATACCGGCGACGCCGTCGCGGAGGACCTTGGCGTGGGCGTTGGTACGGTATCCGAGCTGCTCGACGGCCGCTTCCACCTTGTCCTTGGTCTTCCGTGAAAACCGGGACCCGCTGACGTCGTTTAGGACGAGCGACACGGTGGCCTGGGATACTCCGGCCAGAGCCGCCACGTCGTGCATGGTCGGTCCTGAGTTCAAATTTGGCCTGCGCAACCTGACACCTCCTTCGCTGCGTGTTGCGTTAGTCATTCGTATAACTAACCGCCTGCTGATCGAGAGTAATACAGCTCACACATCTCCGTCAAGTTGTTCTCCCGAACCCGCATCACTGGGCGGGTCCAGTCCCAGGTTATGGGCCACCGGCCCTATATCCGCCGCTGGATTCACGCCCGGCCCAAACGCCGTCCCGGTTCAGTCCCCGGTGCGAGGTCTACTCCCGAACGGTAATGACGCTCGTTGCCACCTCGACTCGATGACGTTCAGTAGTCGCTGGTTCGAGCTTTCACCTGACCGTCGCTGAGTCCGGTGACCTCATCGATCCACGTACCGAAGTCGCGGCTGGGCGTGTAGCCTATCTCGGTCCAGCCGAGCCTGCTTGGCCGGACGGGAAGGGCTGAAAAGTCGAGACTGAACCGCTCGACGACGGCCCGCGCCCCTGGGAAAAGGCGGTCTGCGGTGCCGGTTGGATCACGTTCCCAATCGCGCAGATCGTCAGCTGACACTGCCTCCGGATGGAGGGCATCCAACACCAGCCACGGGCCCAGTCCGTCCAGGGCACCGGTAAGGCGGGGCGGACCGCAACATATGAGATGCCGTGACGCGCCCGGTGATAGTCCAGAAGCTGCTCGCCGATGACTTTCGTGAATCCGTAGACGTCGTTCGAGTCATGCCATGCCATGCGTGCGAGGAAAGCCACACCACTTTCCCCACACCGGCGGCGACGGCCGCCTGCAGGGTGCGGAATGTGCCATTTACGTTGAGTTCCCAAAATTCCGTTTCAGTGTGATCGAGGACGTGGATGCCGTGCAGGCCGGCAGGTGCACGAGAATGTCGGCGTCGACCATCGCGGTCTGCAGGAGTGTCCATTCGCCTCACGCGATTTGTGACCCTTGACACTCTCCGCGCTCTCCGCGTAATCTAATGCCAAGTCGTTTTGGCAAAACGGTTTTTCATCCTACTCCGTCTTCGTATTCCGTTCCCGAGAAAGGGAGTCGACAGCGATGTCCTCTCGAAAAACAATCTCCAGGCTTGCCGCTCTCGGCAGCCTTTCAACCGCGGTGATCCTGGCCGCGACCGCATGCGGCGCAGGGGGTCCGGCTACGTCCGGGGGCGCCGCCAGCAGTTCCATCAACGTCCTGGTGGAGGCAGGCGGACATGCAGAACTGCAGCCCATCGCCGACCAGTGCAAGAAGGACACCGGGGTCAACGTCAACTTCGTCGAACTCCCTTACGACGGCCTCTTCAACCGTCTCTCCAGCGAATTCTCCTCCGGCACTGTCTCCTTCGATGTCGCTGCTCTTGACTCCGTGTGGCTGCCCAGTTTCAAGGACGCCCTGCAGCCCATCGATGAGCTCTTCACTGACGAGGCAAAGAAGGACATCTTCCCTTCTCTTGTCAAGGAAGCCAACGTCGATGGCCACTTCATTGGAATGCCGGCGTGGACCAACGCCGAGATAGTCCTCTACCGCAAGGACCTCTTTGAGGACGCCAAGAACAAGGCCGACTTCAAGGCCAAGTATGGCTACGACCTCGCCGCGCCGAAGACCTGGCAGCAATACCAGGACATCTCCGCCTTCTTCACCAAAGACGGCATGTATGGCACGGACGTTAAGGGCGGCGTTGAAACCGAGTACCTCGCCCACGTGCTCCAGGCCGGATCGCCCATGGTCCTGGACAGCAAAAACAACGTGGTCGTTGACAACGCGGCGCACAAACAAGCGCTTGACTTCTACACCAGCCTCGTCAAGGACGCCCCGGCCGGGGCAGCCCAGGTCGACTGGGCCGCCGCCCAGAACCTCTTCAACCAAGGCAAGACAGCCATGACCCAGTTCTGGGCCCACGCGTACCGGCAGATCCCCAAGGACTCCCCGGTCTACGGCAAGGTCGGAACGGCCCCGATGATCGGCGGATCCGCCGGCGTTGCCGGTGTTCCCGGCCCCTGGTACCTCTCGGTACCCAAGGCAACCAAGAACACGGACGCTGCCAAGAAGTTCGTCAAGTGCGCCTTCGACCACAATGATCTGGCCATCCAGTCAAGCCTTGGCCTGGCGGCACGAGTCTCCGCCTTCCAGAAGTACCAGGACCAGCCCGGGTACGAGAGCTTCAAACCGCTGATCGAAACACTTAACGCTCCCGCGACGGCAACCCGTCCGGCAACAGCAAAGTGGCAGCAGATTGTCGACACCGTACTGGTTCCGATGCTTCAGAAGGCCGTTGCTGGCGGAGACAGCGCGACCTTGCTGGCGGACGCCAAGTCCAAGATCCAGGCCCTACTTAAGTAAGACTCCGCGGCCGGCAGCAGCCCATGGCGTTGCCGGCCGCGGCCCCAACCAGCGGAAGAGAATCCCGTGCGCATCCCTGATCGCCGCTTCGCCCTTTACCTGATGACCCCGGCGGCGTTGTTCCTCGCAGTCTTTGTTGCCTACCCGTTGTTCCGGTTGGTCACGGACAGCTTCTTCAAAATTTCCCCGATCGTCGGGGGCCCCCGTGACTTCGTGGGCCTGGACAACTACGTCCGGGCCTTCACCTCAGAGGCCTTCATGGGTGCAGGATGGCGGACCCTCGCTTACACCCTGATGGTGGTGACCCTCGAGTTCACCCTGGGCCTTGGCATGGCCCTCCTGTTCACCACCCTGGGCCGGAAATCGCAGGTCTGGCGGACCGTGTTCCTGTACCCGCTGATGATTGCCCCGATCGTGGCCGGCCTGCTGTGGAAGTTCCTCATGATCGACAACTTCGGCTTGCTCGGCACCCTGCTGAGCCAGGCCGGCATCCTGCAGGATCCAAACCAGATCGGCTGGCTGTCGAACCCGGACATCGTCCTGTTCTCCGTCGCCGTCCCGGACATCTGGCTCACGACATCGTTCATGTGCCTCGTGCTGTTCGCGGGCCTGCAGAACATCCCGGGAGACCTCATCGAGGCGGCCAGGCTCGACGGCGCCCGCGCACCGTCGCTGCTTTTCCGCATTATTCTTCCGCTTCTCCGGCCGGTCATCGCCGTGGCGCTGGTGGTCCGCGGCATCGACGCAGCACGGGCTTTTGACACCATCCTCATCCAGACCAACGGCGGACCACAATCCGCCTCCGAAACCATGAGCCTGCTCATCTACCGGACGATGATCCGCTTCGGCGACCCAGGCCTCGCAAGTGCCATGGGCACCATCTACCTGCTGGCCATGCTCACCATCGCCTTCGTCGCCGTAACCACAATCTGGCGGCCAGGAAAGGACACCTGATGAGCACGGCCCAGACCCCCGACGACGGCGGCATGCTGGCGGCCGCCGTACCCAACCGGCCACGCCAAGCCGGCATCGCATACAGCAATGCGCCGGCACCGCACCAAACGGAGAGCACCATGCCAAGCCGAACAGCGCCTGCGCCCCAGACCACCACGGAACCGGCGTCGGCCGGCGGAGGCCGCAGGCGCCGCGGCGTCAATCGTGAAGGACTCGAAGCCGGCAAGCGCAGCACCAGGACCATCCTGTGGGTCCTCCTCGCCGCGGCGCTCGTCCTCTACGGCTTCCCGTTCCTGTACCTGCTGTTCACGTCCTTCAAGACGCCGATCGACACCATTGCCGTTCCGCCCACCATCCTGCCCAAGGAATGGACGCTGGATAACTACATCAACGCCCTGGGCCGGAATGGAGTGCCGGCGTCGTTCATCAACAGCATCCAGACCGCCGTCATCAGCACGCTGCTGTCGCTCGTCCTGGCCGTCCCGGCGGCCTACGGCATCACGCGCTACAAAACAGCCAGTGGCCGCGTGTTCATCATGGCCGCGCTGGTCACCCGCATGGTGCCGCCGGTGGCAATCGGCATCCCGCTGGCGTCGATGATGGCCTCGGTCGGTCTGGCCGACACCCCGATCGCCCTCTCCATCGCGCACACCACCATCTCGCTGCCGCTCTCCATCTGGCTCATGTCCAGCTTCTTCGAAGCCGTGCCACAGGACCTGGAGGAAGCCGCGACAGTGGATGGCTGCAGCCGGCTCGGAGCCCTATGGCGGGTGGTCATCCCGGTGGTCTCCGGAGGCATCGCGGTCACAGCGATCTTCGCCTTCCTCGCGTCCTGGAATGAATTCCTGTTCGCGTTGCTCATGACCGCCGTCCGGTCCCAGACCACCCCCGTGGTCATCGCAAATTTCCAGACCCAGTTCGGGCTGGACTGGGGATCCATGACGGCACTGGCCGCTGTCTACTCGATCCCGGTCATCCTTCTCACTCTTCTCTTGCAGCGCAAGATCGTCGCAGGCATGACCCTCGGCGCCGTCAAGGGCTGAGAAACCAAAGTACAAAGGGAAGAACCTATGTCAAGCAACAACTACTACGACGTGACTACGTGGCCCGTCGGCAATCCGTCCGAGGACGTCGGTGAAGTAATTAACAGCATCATCGCTGACATCAAGGACCGGCAGACGGCTACCGATGCGAACAACGGAGGAAAGCCAGGTGCGGTGATCTACATTCCGCCCGGGGACTACCACCTTCGTACGCAGGTGGTGATCGATGTCAGCTTCCTCCGGATCCATGGCTCGGGCCACGGCTTTACGTCCTCGAGCATCCGGTTCAACGTCCCCGAAGACGAATGGCCCGACTTGCATGAGCTGTGGCCCGGAGGCAGTCGCATTATCGTCGACCTTCCCCTCGGCGGAGACGGCGACGAATCCAAGGGAGCCGCCTTCTACGTTGAGCGGAGCGGGAGCCCACGGATCAGCTCAGTCGAGTTCTCCAACTTCTGCATCGACGGGTTGCACTTCACCTCGGATGGCTCCGGGATGCATCCCGAGAACACCTACGTCAACGGCAAGACCGGCATCTATGTCGCGAACGCCAATGACTCCTTCCGCGTAACCGGCATGGGGTTCGTCTACCTTGAGAACGCTCTCACCATCTACAACGCGGACGCGCTTTCCGTTCATGACAACTTCATCGCTGAATGCGGAAGCTGCATCGAGCTGCGCGGGTGGGGACAGGCATCGAAGATCACCGACAACTTGGTCGGAGCAGGGCCCAAGGGTCACTCGATCTACGCCGAGAACCATGGCGGGCTCCTGATAACCGCGAACAACGTCTTCCCCCGTGGCGCGAGCAGCGTCCATCTCGACGGCGTCACGCGTTCAAGCATCACCAACAACCGTTTGCATTCGTTCTACCCTGGGATGCTGATTCTCGCAGCGAATAGTTCGGAAAACCTCGTGGCCACGAATCACTTCTTGCGTGACCATGAGCCCTGGACGCCCTTCCTGGGAGTCGACAACGGACTGGACGATCTCTACGGACTTCTCTGTGTCAGCGGCAGCAACAACTCTGTCATCGGCAACCACTTCTCCAAGATCATCGACTCACAGAGCATCCGTCCGACAGGTGCGACGCCCGTCATCATCCGGCTGATGGCGGGGGTTGGCAACTTCGTTTCCAACAACCACGTGGTGGCGATGGACGTCCGAGCCACGTCCAGCGGCTCCGCTTTCGAAGCTCAGGTGGACGCTCTGTTGACGACCGAGGCTTCGGACGGCCTCACCGTTACGGCCGTCATGGTCGATTCCGAATCAGCTCGGAATACGATCCTTGATTCCGGAAGTGACGCCCAAGTTATCGCAGACAGGGCTGTTAACGCCTTTAGGCCCACACCCACGGTCGGTTTCGAGGCGGCACATGCACTTGTGGCCCAGTAACCCGCTCATGTGGCGCAAGTTCTACACCGGAACTACCCGCGCTGAAAACGCGATCGTCCAGCGCGTCGGCGTCGCGAAAACACCGGACCTCTACAACTGGACCAAGGCCGGCAGCGAGGCCCTGTGTTCAGCCCACCCCGCCAACGTTGCCTTGCGGCGCGTCTGGGCAATCGCGTCGAGCCGGGCCGAACCGTTACCGATCACCCGACCGAGTCCGGCGTCGTCGTGCAGCCCCAAACGACTATTCCTCGGTAGCGTATTGGTACCAGACCGGCAAACACGTCGAGCTCCGAACTGCCGCCGGTTGAAGAGCTGTTGCCGCGCCTCTGGTCCGAACACGGGCTCTGGGACGAAGAAAACCGCAGCCAGCAACAACCGATAACAAGGACGTGGAAGACACATGAGCAACAAGTCAGTGGGAATCAGGGACGTGGCGGCCGCAGCCGGCGTCTCCGTCACGACGGTCTCCCATGTCCTTAACAATGTTGTCTACGCCCGAGTAGGCGCAGAGACGAGGGAGCGAGTCCGTGAGGCCGCGCAGCGCCTGGGTTACGGCCCGAACCGCATGGCACAAGCCTTGCGCACGCAACGCTCGGGCATGCTCGGATTTATCAGTGAAGAAATCGCCACGACCCCGCACGCCGGCCGGATCATTTTGGGTGCAGAGGAAACAGCGCGCCGCCGCGGCTACAACCTGATGATCATCAACACTTCGAGCACCGCCACGCATGAATCCCGGACGGCTGACGTCGCGGCTCTGCTGGAGCGCCAGGTGGACGGAGTCCTGTACGCCACGATGTACCACCGCGAACTGGCCGTCCCGGACAACCTGACCGGCATCCCTGCAATCCTCGTGGACTCAGAAGACACCAACCACTCAATCTCCTCAGTGATCCCCGACGAGACCGGAGGAGCAACCGCAGCCGTCAGGACCCTGATCGAAGCAGGACACCAGCGGATCGGCATGATCAACAACACCGACGACGTACCGGCCACCCACTCCCGCCTCTGGGCTTTCAAGAACACGCTCTCGGACGCAGGACTGACGTTCCATGCCGATCTCGTCGAGGCTGAACCTTCAGAAGTGCCCGGCGGCTATCAGGCCGCGTTGCGGCTCCTGGCACGGAAGGACCGGCCCACGGCCGTCTTCTGCTACAACGACCGCATGGCCATGGGCGCCTACCGGGCAGCCACGGAACTAGGTCTGAAAATTCCCCAGAACCTCTCAGTGGTCGGCTTCGACAACCAGGAACTCATCGCCGAAAACCTCCACCCCGCCCTCACCACGGTCTCACTCCCCCACTACGAAATGGGCGCATGGGCAACCGAAAACCTCATCGACGCCATCGAGGGCAAGACGGACCTGAGCCTGTTCGCAGCCCACCCAACCGTCCTGCCATGCCCGCTTGTTGTCCGGAATTCAGTGGCACCCCCAGGATCCTAGTAGGGACGAACCACAACACAAACACTGCGGACGGCCCTCCGGGACGCTCGCCACTGCCTCCGCGTCTACGACCCGGGCCTGCGAGACCCCCGCAGACCAGACACGAAAGAACAACCATGACCGTGCAAGATCCCAGACCCGAATTCCACTTCACCGCCACCGAAGGCTGGATCAATGATCCGCTGGGCCTGACCTGGAAAGACGGAAAATACCACCTCTTCTACCAGTACGTCCCAGGCCGCAGCACCTGGGCATCCAACTGCCACTGGGGACACGCCACCTCCCCCGACATGGTCAGCTGGTCAGAACAAGAGATCGCGCTGGCCCCCGGCGACGGGGACGACGGAATCTGGTCAGGATCCATCGCCACCGATGCCACAGGCCAATCAACGTTGTTCTACACCTCCGTCCAGGAGCCGGAAATCGGCATCGGCAGCATCCGCACAGCAACCCCCGACGATGACACCTGGAACCGCTGGACCAAGGGTCCCGAAATCGTCCGTGCCCCGGGATTGGGCGTCGTGGCCTACCGTGACCCGTTCGTCTTCCGGGACGGCGACAAATGGCGGATGTTGGTCGGTGCCGGGCTCAACGGCGGTATCGGAGCGGCGATCTCCTACAGCTCACCGGACCTGGCCGGGTGGGAACTGGACGGCATCGCCGCCCAACGCCCCGGATCAGACAGAGACCAAGCCTGGACCGGGACCATGTGGGAATGCCCCCAGCTCTTCGAAATTGACGGATCCCACGTCCTGGTCACATCAATCTGGGAAGACGACGTCCTCCACTATGTTGCCTACGGCATCGGAAGCTACAAAGACGGCATGTTCACGGCACGCACCTGGAAACAGCTCAGCTACGGCGCCGGATACTACGCACCCTCGTTCTTCCGGGACAAGGACGGAAAACCTTCCCTTATCTTCTGGATCCGCGGCGTCATCAGCCCGGACAGGAAATGGGCCAGCGCGCTGAGCATCCCCCACACCCTCACCCTCGAAAATGACACTCTCATCGCGACCCCGCATGAGGACCTCGGAGCCTACGCGGTCCAGGCGCACCTTGCCGCTGATGATTCAGATTCCTTCAACGCGGTCCTGCCCGCAGGGGCAGATTTCCGCTGGATTCCGAGTGATGAGACCGCCATCGATCTGAAGGCCGGCGAAACAACACTCGCAACCTTGAAACAAGCCAACAACGAACTCATCATCAACATCCCGGACAACAATGACTTCACCGATGTGCGCCTTCCCGCCCCAGCCGGGACGCGTGTAAGGGCAATCATTGACAACGGCACACTTGAAATCTCCTCCCGGGCAGGAGTAGCCGCAGTGCCGCTACCGCTGCTCGAAGATCCTCTCTCGCTGTTCGCAACCGGGCTCCTGGAACCTCCCCAGCTCCAGGCTCTCAGGCGGACGCCCCCGACCATGCGCTCTTCCGGTCCCCCTCCCGCAACCACGCCGGAACATCTGCCCGCCCCCTGACACCGCACCGTCTTTTCTAGGAACCAGAAAGAAACCACAACCATGACCTCAGAGACGCACACCGAACAGGCGACCGTTCTTGTCATCGGCGAGGCCCTCATCGACGCAGTCAACACCAACGGCCACACGAAGGAACACCCGGGCGGCTCCCCGGCAAACGTCGCCCTGGGACTCATCCGGCTTGGTGTCCCAACCTCACTACTCACCAAAATCGGCAATGACGCCCGCGGCAAAGCCATCACCAATCATCTCAAAAGGGCCGGCGTTTCCGTTGACCCCGCCTCGACCGGCCCCGCCCCCACCTCCTTGGCCACAGCCACGATCGGCGCCGACGGATCAGCCCACTACGACTTCGATCTGCACTGGTCCTTCAGCACACCGTCATCGCCAACACGACACCACCTGATACACACAGGCTCCGCCGCCAGCTTCGATCTCCGAGGCTGGAAGGAGCTCTTTGACTACATCGAATCAAAATCCGACGAGAGCCTGATTACCTACGATCCGAACATCAGGCCAGCTCTCCTGGGGGACCGAGTCGACGCCGTAGACAGGTTTGAAACCTGGTGCAAAATTACGGACGCAGTCAAACTCAGCGCCGAAGACACCGAGTGGCTGTACCCAGGCCACGGACCCGACGCCGTCGCTGACCGGATTCTCGGACTCGGAACCGCATTGGTCGCGATCACAGCCGGCGACGCCGGCTCTAGTCTTTACACCGGCTCCCGTTCCGTAACCATTCCACCGATCCCGACGACCGTGATTGACACCATTGGTGCCGGCGACTCCTACATGTCAGCCCTAATTCTGGGCCTCCTGAGCACGCCCATGTACTCGCTCGACCGCAAAGCCATGGAAAGGATCGGCCAGGCAGCAGCCCGCGCGGCCGCAATCACCGTCAGCCGTGCTGGAGCCAACCCTCCGACGCTGACCGAGATTCTCCAAAGCGACCAGCCAAACTGACACCGGACCCCCAACCGCACAACCGAGCGCGTTAGATGGACAACGATGGAACGATGGACGGCGCTAAATTCATCGACTTTCTTGAAGCCCGTATCGTCGAGCAGGAAGCGATCATCCTCAGCAGAACCTTCACGACGAGAAAGAACTCCCAGCCCGGAGCCAACGATCGAATAGTTCCGCCGTCACTTATTGCGGCATTGCAGGCTGAGTGCGCACAGGCCCGGGGAATCGTCGAAGATTGGAAACAGGCTGCCAAAGCGGAAGGGATCACGGATCCCGGGGATGCTAGAGGAACCATCGCCGTCGCCCGCCGCTCCATGCTGCGCATCGTCACAGCCAGCCACAGGGACAACGCCGATTAGCAAGATGACCACTGTCTGCTGAGAAGATTCGATAACAGGGACCGAACGCGCCACGACGGCCCGACGCTCCTCCACCGCGACGCATTCAAATGTCATGAGAAGCCAGACCTGTGAAATGGAACGCCGATCGGCTCAATATTCGCAGCGATATTTGGCGTGTGACGGGTCGGCGAGCGGCTGCGCTTCGAGGGACAATCGCACGTTTCCGAGCTTATCCGGACAACGAACGTCTACATGTGCGGGACGCCGTTTCAAGGTGCTGGCTGCCGTTCCGACCGCCGGCTTGTGCGTACGCGTTAGGTTCCGTGCTGCTCGCGATTCAACCGGCGCTTGGTGACACAGCCACCGTCCTTGCCGGATTGGCAACCGCCACAACCAACCCCATGAACAGCCAGAAGAATCATCGCTGTGCCTCATTCTGAGGCACGATCATCACTGGACGGCGGCCGTCCCGCGCCCGTTCTTGGCCGCACCAGGTCCCAGGAACTCCACCAAATCGCGGACGTTCTCATCACCACGGTCCTACGGCCTGGCGAACTATTCGCACCGTCTTGGGCTGACATCGACCTCGACACAGACCCGCCGACTGTCCAACTCCACGCCACAGTCATCCGTACTTCCAGCGGTGGTGTAACCATTCAAGACCACCCAAAATCCGAGCACGGATTCCCTACGTGGCGATACCGCCAAATCTCGTTGCGTCACTTCGAAGGCGCCAGGCCAGGCAAAACAACGCGTGGCCGTGAATCTCTTGGACCTGGTCTTTCCGTCATCCACAGGGACGGTGTGCGATCCGAACAATGTCGGCAAAACGTGGCGCAAAGCGGCAGATGCCATCGGATACTCGTGGGTGACGTTCAAAGCGTTCCGCAAGGCCAACGCAACGCTCATTGGGCGGACCATGGGCGCCGAAACGGCCGCATACCCAGGCCGGTCACTCCAAGGTGTCAGTGACCCGAAGCACTACCTCTAGGAAGGCCGCGTCGAAATCTGATTAGGGTTAGTTAAAGGCGATCGCGGCACCAAAAGTCACAATCGGAGCCCCCTGTCGGATTCGAACCGACGACCCCCGCTTTAGGACCAAGGCCCTCTGTGCACCTTGAATATGGTCGCTCTCCCCCGGAATCTAGGGGTTTTTGCAGGCAAGGATGGCTGATGAATTGTCATTGGTTGACGCTGATTAAGGTGAGTTAAAGGTGAGTCGGTTGCAATATCCAGGGCCTTCGCTCGGCCAAGTCGCCGCCTGTGGAGCTCGTCCCCGACTTGGACACTCCCATGCTCGCTCACAGGAGCACAGTAAAAGCCCAGCAGCTCCGCTGTCGCGTCGTGTTAGGCCCCTACCGCTGATCACGGGCAGCCGTAGTCATCGCTGTTCGTCATTCTGATCGTCGATTATCGCTGGGCGGGACCTCCGCGCAACCAGGGCGCTTTGCGCCGGTCCCAATCCAAAACTTCGTTCGGCGCTCCGCTTATTTCCTCGCGAACTTTTGGATCGTTCCCGGTTCCCCAAGTTGCACTCCGGCCCCTCATGCCCAGCGGGGGCGCCTCTATCAGAACGACGCCGGAACCTAACGTCCACTCGCCCACTACCGACGCCGCCTCGGAAAGAGAAGGACCATGGGAACGCTCATGATCAAAACCGCTGCCGATGTCCTCAGTTTCATCGGCCACACCCCGGGTTTCTCGCCGCGGGAAAGCCTCGTGTGCATCACCCTGGACACCAACCACATCGGCGTGACGGGATGATAACGCCGAGACAAACACGGCGAGTCCGAGCTGCCGCCTCACCCGACGGGATGCAATGGACCCACTCGGAGAAACCCTGGATATCAGCTTCCTCGCCGACGACCATGCCGGACTGCTTCGCTTCACAGGAGCCTTCGCCGGCATCGTCGCAAGCGATCTCGCCGAGCACCGCTGGAGCGCCGACTTCGAGCACGTCACCTTTACGAGCTGAACCGTGGCCGATGCCGGGGACTCGTAGCCGTGGCTTCCGTCGGCAGTGCAGGAAGAGCATCAGCGTCGTTTGAAGATCTCGGCTCTTGGCCTGAATGAGCCCGCAAGCGAGTGGACGGCGACGTGGATTTGAGCGCCCGGCGGGGCCGTGGACGGCCAGACTAGGCGACGGCGTGCCGGCGTCTTCGAAGGTCCTGCAGACGTGTCTGCAACTCTTCGGAGTTTGGCGGGTTGGCGCCGTGGCGGCTCACTGTGATTGCGGCGGCCATCGACGCGGTCTGCCCGATGCCTTCGAGCCCGGGCGGTGTGAACGCCTTGTCGCCCCGGGTCAGCAGTCCGAAGATGAGTGCGGCCATGTAGGAGTCGCCTGCCCCGATGGTGTCGGCAACTTCGGTTTTCACGGACGGGATGCTGAACCGGGCGCCGGGCGTGGCGAGCAGGGCACCGTCGGCGCCCTTGGTGATGACGGCCAGGCGCGCCCCATGTTGCAGCAAGTGGGCGACCACGTCGTCCGGGGACCATCCGGGGTAGAGCCAGTGTGCATCTTCGTCGCTGAGTTTGACGACGTCCGTGAGCGGGAGCAGATCCTCGAAGATCGTCGTTGCCTCGGTGTGGCTGCCAAGGAGAGCCGGTCGGATATTGGGGTCGTAGGTGACCAGGCAGGACTGGTGGCACTGCTCGAGAAGAGTGCGGACGGTGCCGGCTCCCGGGGCCAGGAACGTGGCGATCGAGCCCGTGTGCAGAATTTTCGGGATCATGGCCGGCGCCACAGGTGCCAGCTGCCAGGCGATGTCGAACTCGTAGCTGGCTGAGCCGTCGGCAGCCAATGTCGCGGTGGCGGTTGCCGTCCGTTCAAGGGAAGTGGATCCGGGAAGAAGCTCGACGCCTGCGCTGTGGAGGTGGTTGGTGATGGCGGTGCCGTGTTCGTCCTCACCGATTGCCGTGAGCAGCCGGGTCCGGACGCCGAGCCGGCCAAGGCCATAGGCGACGTTGGCCGGGGACCCGCCTGGATAGCTGATGGATCCTTCGGGTCCGTTGACGATGTCGATCAGGGCTTCGCCGATGACGACAACGTCTATCAGCTCGTGGTTGGAGCCGTCCGGTTGGGGCTTGCGCATCGGGGTTCTTTCTTCGGGTTGACTGGTGAGAGCCCGGTATGGATCCGTCCGCGGACCTGTTAGCAGGTCCGCGGACGGAGAAGGGGCTCCGGTGGAGCGGGAGGTGCCGGCCCATCAGGCCTTGGCGGCGCCTGTCATGATTGCGACGGCGTCGGTCATGCTGTGGGACTGCGGGGTGATGGTGGCCGCGCACTTGCCCAGGCGCTGGATGTGGATCCGGTCGGCCACATCGAACACGTGCGGCATGTTGTGGCTGATCAGGATGACCGGCAGGCCGCGGTCGCGCAGGTCGCGGACCAGCTGGAGGACCTGGTTCGATTCGCGCACGCCCAAGGCCGCCGTCGGCTCGTCAAGAACCACCACCTTTGACCCGAACGCCGCTGCGCGAGCAACGGCGACGGCCTGGCGCTGGCCGCCGGAAAGGTTCTCGACCGGAACTGTGACGTCCTGCAGGGTGGAGATGCCCAGACGGGTCAGCTCTTCCTTGGCCTTCCTGCGCATGCCTTTGGTGTCGAGCATCCGGAACACGCTTCCCAGTAGGCCTGGGAGGCGCTCTTCACGGCCGAGGAACAGGTTCGAGGCTACATCGAGGGCCGGTGAGACAGCCAGATTCTGGTAGACGGTTTCGATGCCGTGGACCCGGGCGTCCTGCGGGCGTTTGAAGTGCACCTGCTGTCCCGATACGAAGAGTTCCCCGGTGTCGGGGATTTCGGCGCCGGTCAAGCATTTGATGAGCGTGGACTTGCCGGCGCCGTTGTCGCCGATGACGGCCAGGACTTCGCCCGGGTACAGGTCCAGACTCACGCCGTCCAGGCCGACGACCCGGCCGAAGGTCTTGACGAGGTTCCTGGCCTTAAGGATGGGCTCGCGGGTGGGGGTGTGGGAGGCTGCAAATTCTGTCATGGTCATGACTTGACCTTTCGGATCCACTGGTCGATAGACACTGCAACAATGATCAGGACCCCCACGGCGAGGGTCTGGTACAGAACGTCCAGGCCGGCGAGCGAGAGGCCGTTGCGGAAGACGCCGACGATCAGCGCTCCGAGCAGTGACCCCCAAATGGAACCGCGGCCGCCGAAGAGACTTGTTCCGCCGATCACGACGGCGGTGATGGAGTCCAGGTTCAGATCGACGCCGGCGTTCGGGCTGGCGGCGTTGGTGCGGCCGATCTGGATCCAGGCGCCGACGGCAAGGACCGCGCCTGCGGCAAGGTAGACGCTCATGAGGACGCGGCTAACGGGAATACCGGCAAGACGCGCCGCTTCCTTGTCGTCGCCCACGGCGTAAACGTGCCGTCCCCACGCGGTCTTGCCCAGGATGAATGCGACAACGACGTAGAGCAGGAGCATCATGACGACGCCGGTGGAGATGCGGACGGGTCCGATCGGGAACGTGCTTCCGAGCCAGGTGAGGACGCCTGGCATCGCGGACCCGCGGACCGTGCTGCCGCCGGAGTAGAGCAGCGTCAGTGCGACGAAAATGTTCAGCGTTCCGAGGGTGACGATGAACGGCGGGAGCCGGAATCGGGTCACCAGGAAGCCGTTGAGAGCCCCGGCAGCAAGACCGACGGCGAGACCTGCAACGAGCGCCAGCGGCCCGGGGACGCCGTTGCTGACCGCGAGCTGGGCGATCACCATCGAGGACAGGATCATGACCGCCCCGACCGAGAGGTCGATGCCGGCGGTCAGGATGATCAGGGTCTGGGCGATCGCCAGTGTGCCCACCACTGCGACTTGCTGGGTGATGAGGGACAGATTCTCCACCCGCAGGAAGCGCTCATTGAGGATCCCGAAGACCACCACCGCGATCAGCAGGACAATGGCGGGGCTGAGGGCCGGGTAGCGGTGGAGAAGGTTGCGGATTCTGCTGAGAGGGGTCTGGCGGTCGAGGAATTCCTCGGCCAGGTCAGCGTGCCCGGCGCTCGGCGGGCCGGCGGTCTGTTGTTGGGTCACTTGAATTGCTCCTGAACTTCCATGTTCTGTAACTGTTGTCGTGCCGGGTGTGCTGCGGGGAGACGCCTTTGGCGGGTCTCCCCGCAGAGGGGAAGGGTTACTTGCCCCAGCAGATCTGGGAAGCGGCGGTGGTGTCGATGCTCTGCAGCCCGGCAACTGCCTTGTCCGTGACCAGGGCGGAGCCGGTGTTGAAGAAGTCCAGACCCGCAGAGACCGTGGGCTTCTTTCCTGAGGTGGCCAGGTCCTGGATGGCCTGGACGCCCAGCTGGGCCATCTTGACGGGGTACTGCTGCGCGGTGGCGCCGATGATGCCGGACTTGACGTTGTTCACGCCGGTGCAGCCGCCGTCGATCGAGACCACGAGCACGCCCTTGTCTTTGCCCGCTGCCTTCAGTGCCTCATAGGCGCCTGCCGCGGCGGGTTCGTTGATTGTGTAGACGACGTTGATGTTGGGGTTCTTTGACAGCAGGGTTTCCATTGCCGTCCGGCCGCCGTCCTCGGCGCCCTGGGAGGCCTGGTTGCCGACGATCTCGTAGTCCCCGCCCTTGCCGCCGGTGTACTTGCCTGTCTTGGCTTCGTCGCCGTTCTTCGTCTTGTCGGCGGTGTCGATGCCCAATCCGGTCAGGAATCCCTGGTCACGGTTGTAGTCAACCGAGACGACCTTGTCGCTGAACAGGTCGACCAAGGCAATGGTGGCCTTCTTGCCGTCCAGCTGCGCCGCGGTCCACTGCCCGATCTGCTTGCCTGCGGCGAAGTTGTCGGTCGCGAACGTGATGTCCACGGCACTGGCCGGGTCCGGCGGGGTATCCAGGGCGATCACGTACAACCCCGCGTCGCGGGCCTTCTTGATGGCATCGACGACGGCCGGCCCGTTGGGGGTGATGAGGATACCCTTGTCACCACTGGAGATGGCGTTCTCGATGGCCTGGATCTGGGTGTCTTCGTCGCCGTCGGACTTGCCTGCGGCGAGCTTGAGGTCAATATTGCCCCCCTGGGCTGCTTTCTTGGCGCCGTCTTCCATCGCTACGAAGTACGGGTTGGAGGTAGTCTTCACGATCAGCGAAACGCCGATCTTTGCAGTGCTGCCTCCGCTGGAGGAAGAGCTGGAGGAACTGCCTCCGCAAGCGGTCAAGCTAAGGGCGCCCAGGGTCAGGACTGCACCGGCGGCGAGAAGACGGGTAGCGGCGGGCCTCGGGGCTTTGGAACTCAACATTGAAACTCCTGTGTTTGTGGCGAGCTTTCGGCGCCAGACAACGATGTCATGTAATATGTAACCAAGCTCACACTGGGGAGTCAAGTGTTAATCGAAGATGAGGAGCAGTTCTTTGACAACGGTGTCTAATCGTTACCAAGCTGATTCCGGGCGCCGGCCTCCGACGATGAAAAACGTCGCGGATCTCGCTGGAGTAGGCATCAAGACGGTCTCGAGAGTCGTGAACAACGAATCGGGGGTTTCGGAGGAGACGCGCCAGCGGGTCCTAAGGGCAACGGAACAGCTGCAGTACCACCTGGATATGACCGCGGGCAGCCTGAAACGGTCCGGACGCAAGACCCAGTCCATCGGGTTGTTGCTGCCCAGTGTGTCCAACCCGTTCAGCGGAGAGATCCACAGGGCGCTAGAAGACGCGTTGGCTGAACGGGGAATCGCCGTTTTCGCCTCGAGTCTGGATGATGATCCTGACCGTGAAAAGAAGCTGATTTCCGCTTTCCTGGGCCGCCGGGTTGACGGGCTTGTTTTGACCCCGATCGCCCGAAGCCAGGCGTACGTTATCCCGGAGCACTCACGGTCCCTGCCCATGGTGTTCATCGACCGTGAGCCGGTGGGCATCGACGCCGACGCGGTGGTGACGGACAATGAGATGGGCGCCTCAAAAGCGGCCGCGCACCTCATCCGGCAAGGCCACACCAGGCTGGCTTACCTCGGCGACCGCACGGACATCCAGACAGCAACGAAACGCCGCACGGGTTTCCTCGAGGAAATCGGCAGGGCCGGCATTGCGACATCCACCATCCCGGTGCGCAACGGACTTCACGACGAGGACACTGCGCTTCGGGCAGCGCTCGAGTTGCTCACTTCTGAGAACCCGCCCACCGCGATCTTCTCCAGCCAGAACCTCGTCACGTTCGGTGCCATGCGCGCCCTGAAGTCCCTCGGGTTGCACCACAGCGTTGCCTTGATCGGTTTTGACGACTTCACCCTGGCCGACATGATGGAGCCCGGGATCACCGTGATTGCCCAGCACCCCGAGCGCATCGGCAAGCTCGCCGCCGAGCGGATCCTCGCCAGAATCGATGGTGATGACGGCGACCCGAAAACCTACATCGTCCCGTCAGAACTGATCCCCAGGGGATCCGGCGAGATCCCGCCACGGAACTAACAACCAACTCTGCAAGACAGCCGAACCCACCAAGCAAAGGACAGGACATGACCAAAACACTGTACGCGGAATTCACCATCAGGCAGGGCAGCGAAGCCAGGGTGGCTGAAATGATGGCCGAGCTCACCGGCCATGTCCGCCAGGAACCCGGGAACGTCATGTTCCTGCCCTACACCCGCGAAACCAACCCGAGAGAGTACTTCGTGTTCGAGGTCTACCGCGATGAAGCGGCATTCGAGGAACACATCGGCGCCGAATATGGCCGGAAATTCAACGCCGAACTCACCGAGCACATCGAAGGAGACGGCTCAGTCCTGACCTGGCTCAATCCACTGGACTAGGTCCCGGCCAAGGCCGGAGGCCACACACGGGCCGAAAAGAACAGTGCCTGACTCCTAGCGGTCGTTGCAGCACCCGGATTTCCTGGGGGTGGCAACGGCCGTTGAGCATTTAACATCGAGACGAACTGGAGTCAGGAAGTCCATGTAGCTGGATATGCGTTCTTCGCCGCGCCGGACGGCGGATCCAACGCGGACACGAACTGGCTGCTCAGGAGCATCCTCAAACGAGTGGGTGATGGGCGCCGGGAAATCGAAATCAGCGCTTCGCCGGTTGCGGGCCTCCAGGCTGTCGGCGAAGAGCGCCCCCGAGGATGGGTGCGGCGCCCGCAACAGGTACGTTGCGGGCGCCGCAGTCTAATCGACGTGTTGCCGGGATTCGCTGTTATTGCCGGGGGCTAGCTGATGGCCAGGCCGACTTCATCTGCTTGACGTCCAGGGAGGTGAGAATGGCGTTTCCTCCGTTGGAGAAAGCTTCGATACCTTGGCTGGACGGGTCGGGGAAAATCTGGTCTGTCAGGACGATCTTTCCGTCGTCAGCGAAGACTTCGACCGAGGACCAGTCAACGAGGATGTGAAGCTTGACCTTTCCCGCGGTTGTGGTAAGCGGCGCGGTCTGGACTCCGGGGAAGCTGGAACTGAATCCTACGGCGCCGGACTTGGTCCGGTCGATGTAAACCTGTCCGGACTTGTTGTCATAACCGATGAGAGTTTCCTGGCCCGACCCGGTGCGGACCTTCAGCCCATAGGAGCTCGCGGTACCGGCAGCGAAGGACGCGGTGATGTCAACAGCCTTTCCTTTGGCCGGTAGGACGGTGCTTCCGGCGGGCACGGACATTTTCTCCTCGTGGACGGACGGCCCCGTGATGAGTTCGTTGAGCTGATTGACCGGTGTCTGCGCCAGACGGGTCACCCCGTCAACGGTTTGAAGTGACAGCTCACGCGGGACCGTCATCGCGCTGCGCCACGGCGAGGTGGGGATGGATCCTCCGTAGTCCCAGTTGTTCATCCATCCGATCATGATCCGTTTGCCGCCGGGGGCGTCGTTGAAAGTCACTCCGGCGTAGTTGTCCTTGCCGTAATCGACCCAGTGAGCGCGCTGGATTGCCGGTTGTGCAGCAGTGTCTGAGACGGTGAAGTCGTCGGCCAGGATGTGTCCCCAGCCGCCGGTGTTGTGGTCGACGACCTGGATCTGCGCCTGCTTGCCGATCTGGTCGCTCAGGTCCCACGACGCCCAGTCCAGGTTCTCGCTGTTTGCGCCCGTGGCGGAGCGCACCACCTTGCCGTCGACGACGAGATTAACGGAGGTCTGCGTGTCCCAGGGCTTGGCCGGGGCGTTGGCGAAGACTATGTCGCCCACCATGAGGTGGCCCCATCCGCCGGTGGATCCGTCGTTCTGGTCCACGACCTGGATCTGGGCCTGCTGGCCCTGGTACTTGCTCACGTCCCAGTTCGTCCACGTCAGGTCAGGGCTGTTGGGGCCGGTGGTGGTCGCGACGACCTGTCCGCCGATGATCAGGTTGACCGCGGTCGGGTTCACCTGCCCCCAGGGGTGGTTCCCGCCAGCGACTTGCAGGTCGATGTACGGGCTGTTGACCGTGAACGTCGGCGAGTTGATGGTGCCCGTGCCGGGATCTCCAGCGGGCGCATAGGTGTCCAGCACCTTCGGGCCGAGCTGGTTGGGCAGGCTCTCGGTCGAGGGCCCGGAGCTGGCGAAGGAACCGGTGGCGGTCCAGCCGGGCCCGTAGGTGGCCCCGGAGAAGTCGTTGAACACGGTACCGGCGGGCAGGGTGCCGAACGGGACGGTGTCGGCGAGGTAAGGGTGGTTGCCGCCGCCGACGAGGAAGTTCAGGTGGGATTTGTTGACGGTGAAGGTCTGGGAACTGAGTGTTCCGGTGGGGCCGTCACCGCCGTTGAAGCTGTTGACGAAGCCGGTTCCTTCAAAGCCTGTAACGCTGGACTGGCCCGGCAGGCTTCCTGTGGCCGGCGCAGTGCCGAAGGCTGTCCCGGTGGTTTGCCAGCCATCGTAAGTACCGTTATCGAAGTTCCCCAAAGATGTCCCGGCCGGGGGGACATAGGGTTTGTCATCCGAGGTGAACTTGGTGCCGTCGAAGCTTCCGGTGAAATATTGGACGCCCGAACCTCCTGCGATCCCGCCCGGGTTGAGGTTGACCGTCAGTACCCACTTCTGCTTGCCGGGGTTGGCGGGATCCGGCAGGGGGAACAGGTCAGGACATTCCCAGGCGCCGCCCGTGGCGCCTGCAGGCCCGAAATCGCTCAGATGCTTCCAGGTTTTCAGGTCTGGAGAACTGTAAAAAGTCACCTTGTGCTGGTCGGACAACACGGCTGACATCAGCCACTCGTGTCCGGCCTCGTACCAGAAAACTTTCGGGTCCCTGAAATTGTTTGACCCGATGTCCAGCACCGGGTTCCCGGAATTGTATTTGGTGAACGTCCGGCCTTTGTCCGTGCTGTAGGCGAGTGCTTGGGACTGCTTCCCGGTAGCCTTGTCGGCGGCGGTATAGATTGCCACCATGGCGGGGTTGCCCGGCTGGCCGAAGCCCGTCGTGTTGTCTTTATCGATGACAGCACTGCCCGAGAAGATCATGTTTTTGTCGTCCTGCGGAATGGCGAGCGGGAGCTGCGTCCAGTGCACCAGGTCCGTGCTGACGGCGTGGCCCCAGGACATGTTGCCCCAGGTGTCCCCGGAGGGGTTGTACTGGAAGAACATGTGGTATTCGCCTTGGTAGTAGACCAGGCCGTTCGGGTCGTTCATCCAGTTCGTTGCCGGGCTGAAGTGGAACTGGGGTCGGTATGTCTCGGAGTAGGGCGCGGAAGTTCCGACCGCGCCGGAAGCCGTCGCGGCCGCCCCGGAGGTGTCCGCGGCCAAAGCCGGGGCGGACAGCGGAAGGGCGCTGCCAGCGGTCATAGCGGCGGCGAGGACCAGGGCGTTAAGACGCTTTTTTGATTTTGGTCCGGGTGTCAGACCGGGACCGGAATGTGTGCGGCGCACGTATTCACCTTTCGTGTCGACGGTGACAGGCAGGTAATGCCGGTTGTCGCTCGGCTGGGTGTGTGGGGGCCTTGATCGACTCAAATGCTGCACTTGCGTCAGATCACCGAACGAAGACAACGTTGTCAAGAAGGGAACCTACGGCGTGTCCACCGGACAAGTCAACAGTCAAATCCTCCGATGCCCGGCCTGGCTTAAGTGGTCGTGAACCAACTGCCCGCATGCCGGTGGAAGCCGTTGACAGCTACGAGGTAACGCGTGTAACCTCAATCACATCGCTTAAGGTAACCCGCGTTACTTGCCAACGATTGCGATACGACCTCAGACCGAACCCTTGGTACTGCGCGCAGGATCAACGAAGACCACTGGAGCATTCAATGGCGAAAACCACCACCACCCGGAAAGCCGCGGCTGTGCGGCAGCGGGGTGTCACCATGACTGATGTCGCCCAGCACGCCGGTGTCTCCCGTACGGCGGTCTCGTTCGTGCTGAGCAACCGCGAAAACGCCAGCATTTCTGAGGAAACGCGCACCCGCATCAACGACGCCGTGAAGGCTTTGGGTTACCGCCCGAACGCCGGAGCGCGCGCACTGGCTTCCCAGCGCAGTGATTGGTACGGACTCGTCACCGAGATCGTGACGGCCCCGTTTGCGGTGGACATCATCAAGGGCGCCCAGGACCAGGCCTGGCTTGACCACCGGTTCCTGCTCATCGCGCCTTCGGACCAGGCCGATGCCGTAGGACCCAACCAAGGCCTGGAAGATGCAGCAACTGAGAAGCTGCTGGAACAACGAGTGGAAGGACTTTTGTACGCGGCAACGTACCACCGCGGCGTACATGTTCCGGAAAGCGCCCACGAGGTTCCCACTGTCCTGATCAATTGTTTCGACGCGGACGGGAAGCTGCCCTCGATCGTCCCGGACGAGCGCGGGGGCGGCAGGGTTGCTGTCGATCGTTTGCTCCGGGCCGGCCACAGCAGGATTGGAGTCATCAACCTGGACCCGCACATTCCCGCGGCCGTCGGGCGTTTGGAGGGTGCCCGCGAAGCACTCGCCGGAGCCGGACTGGAACTGGACCCGGAACTCGTCGTTTCAGGGCATGCGACGGCGGATGGGGGCTATGCGGCGGCCTGCGAAATCCTGGATCGTTACCCCCAGCAGGACAGGCCGACCGCACTGTTCTGCCTCAATGACCGGATGGCGATGGGCGCTTATGACGCCATCAAGGAACGGGGACTGACCATCCCCGGCGACATCGCCGTGATCGGCTTCGATAACCAGGAACTGATTGCGTCCTACCTCAGGCCCAAGTTGACCACGGTTGCGTTGCCCTTCGAAAAAATGGGCGCACTGGGAGTCCAGACGCTCGCAGCTCTCACAGCAGGACAGCCGATCACTGCCGACCAGCAATTGGTCGACTGTCCGCTGCTAGAACGCTCTTCGGTCTGACCGTGAAATCAATGTCGAAGAGCAAACCCTTACCCACCCCTTCACCTTGCTGATGAAGATAGGAAAGAGATACCCATCATGACACAACCCCGATTCTTGAGGTCTGCCCGCATTGCGGCGGCCGGACTGGCTGTGGGTGCAATGCTGCTGACCGGCTGCGCTGCCACCGTCAACAAGTCCGCAGGCACCGACGCCGGAGCCAACGCGAACGCCTTCCTGACCATCCCGCGTGAGGACATGAGCACCTTCGACCGTAACTTCAACCCCTTCGCCCCCACTGTGAACCCCATGGTCCAGCAGGCCATCTACGAACCCCTGATGGTCTTCAACCCGGCCAAAGGCAACACCGTCCCCTGGTTGGGCGCCTCCTGGGACGCTGCCAAGGACGGCAAGTCCGTCACCTTCACCTTGCGTGACGGCGTGAAATGGTCCGACGGGCAGCCTTTCGTCGCCGATGACGTGGCCTACACCTTCCAGCTGCAGAAGAAGCTCAAGGGCGGCTTCGAGTACCTGGATTCCGTCACTCCGGTGGGCACCAACAAGGTGACATTCACCTTCAACAAGCCCTGGTCCCCCGCGCTCTATGAGATCGGGCAGCTCCCCATCCTCCCCAAGCACATCTGGTCATCCATCGCCGATCCGGCGAAGGACACCAACGCCAACCCCGTGGGAACCGGCCCCTACACCCAGGTGGACAGCTTCCAGTCCCAGTCCTTCGTGCTGAAGAAGAACCCGAACTACTGGCAGCCTGAAAAGCAGAAGATCGCCGGCATCAAGATGCTGGCGATGTCCGGAAACGACGCGGCCAACCTGGCCAGCGTCAACGGCGATGTGGACTGGTCCACCCAGTTCATCCCCAACATCGAGAAGACCTTCATCGCCAAGGACAAGGACCACCGCCACTTCTGGTTCCCGCCGACGGGCGCCATGATCAACTGGCAGTTGAACACCAGCAAGGCGCCGTTCAATGACGCGACCGTGCGCAAGGCCCTGAGCATGGCGGTTGACCGTGACCAGGTTACGAAAATCGGCATGAGCGGATACGCCACTCCGGCCGACTGCACAGGCCTCTCCGGCAACTACGCGAGCTGGAAGAACGCCGATGTGGCGAACAACTGCACTTGGACCAAGCTGAACGTCGACGAAGCGAACAAGATGCTTGACGCCGCCGGCTACCCCAAGGGCGCGGACGGCAAGCGCACCCTCAAGGACGGCAAGCCCTTCGAGTTCAAGATCTCCGTGGGCGCCAGCTCCTCCGATTGGCTCTCCGTAGCCAACGTGATCTCCCAGAACCTCCAGGCCATCGGCGTGACCGCCAAGGTGGACTCCCCTGACTGGGCCTCCGTCGTCTCCGGCTACGAGCAGGGAACGTTCGACACCGGCATCGTCTGGAGCGCGAACGACCCCAGCCCGTTCAAGTACTTCAGCTCCACCATGGGCACCTCCACCGTCAAGCCCGTGGGCGCCAAGGCCACCGAGAACTACCACCGTTTCGGCGATCCAAAGGCCGATGATCTCCTGCAGCAGTTCGCTGCTGCCGGTGACGAAGCCGCACAGAAGCAGATCACGAACCAGCTTCAGGCGGAATACAACGCGGTGGCCCCGACGGTTCCGCTGTTCTCCGGCCCCGAATGGGGCGACTACACGGACGTTCATTTCACGGGATGGCCCACTCAGGACAACCCCTACGCAACGCTCTCTGACCGCTCCCCCACCACGGTCCTGGTCCTGACCACCCTGGAACCGCGCAAGTAGCCAGCGCCACTTCTCGGCCGGTGGCTGCCGTTGCCAAATTCCGGTTCCCACCGGCCGAGAACCTTTTCATCTTTCCCGCCCGGGACCACTGTCGTCCCGGACCCCGCCTTTCCCGAACGGAGCAACCGTGCGCTTCATCCTGCGCCGCCTGGGTTTCTACCTAATCGCATTCTGGGCCTCCATCACCCTGAACTTCCTGCTCCCGCGTTTCATGCCGGGAGACCCCGTCTCACGCATGTTCGCCCGTACCCAGGGCAAGATGCAGCCCGAACAGATCGAAGCCCTGCGCAAGATGCTCGGCGTGGATACGCGGCCGCTCTGGGAACAGTACGTCGATTACATGCACAACGTCCTGACCGGCCAGATGGGTGTCTCCATCTCGCGTTTCCCCACCCCGGTCACCGAGGTCATCGCCAGCCAGATCGGCTGGACCCTTTTGCTGGGCGGAACCGCCCTGGTGTTCGCCGCCATCATCGGCAATCTCCTCGGCATCCTCGCAGCCTGGCGACGCGGCGGTGCCATCGATTCGGCGCTGCCGCCGGTGCTGGTGTTCATCGGGTCCTTCCCGTACTTCTGGCTGGCCATGGGAGCCCTGTACCTGTTCGGCGTAGTGCTGGGCTGGTTTCCCATCCGCCACGCTTTCACGGACGGACTTGAGCCCGCCTTCACATGGGAGTTCATCGGCGACGTCGGCGCGCACCTTGTGCTGCCGGCGCTGACGATCGTCCTGGTGTCCATCGGCGGCTGGATGCTCGGCATGCGGAACACCATGATCGCCACGAACGCCGAGGACTACATCACCATGGCCGAGGCCAAGGGTCTCCGGCCGGGCCGCATCATGCTCCGCTACGCGGCAAGGAACGCGATGCTCCCGTCGGTCACGAGCTTCGGCATGAGCCTGGGCTTCGTGGTGGGTGGTGCAATGCTCACCGAGGTGGTGTTCGCGTATCCCGGCGTCGGCTACCAACTCCTCAACGCCGTCCAAGGCCTCGACTACCCGCTTATGCAGGGCCTGTTCCTGACCATCACCGCCGCCGTGCTGCTGGCGAACTTCCTGGTGGACATTCTCTACGTCCGCCTCGACCCGCGCGTACGCAGCAACTGAGGGACCCATCATGACAACCGCAATTCTCAAGCAGCCCACTGAGCCCACAGCCGCCCGCAAGCCCAACCGCAGTTTCGTCCACGGACTTATCACCAACAAGAAGGCCCTGGTGGGCATGATCGTGATGCTCGTGTTCATCGCGCTTGCGTTGCTGGCCCCCGCGCTGTTCCCCGGAGACCCATCGCGGATCACCGCGATGGCCTCGCTGGAACCGTCTCCCGAGCACTGGCTCGGCACCACGGCCAAAGGTCAGGACGTGCTTGCCCTGACTGTCCACGGCTCCCGCAGTTCCCTGTTCGTCGGGTTGACTGTGGGCTTCGCATCCACGTTCATCGGCATTTTGGTTGGCCTGGCGTCGGCGTACTTCGGCAAGTTCATTGACGAAGCACTGTCCCTGGTGACCAACGTCTTCCTGCTCCTGCCCGGACTCCCGCTCCTTGTCATCCTGGCAGCTTTCCTGCCGCCGGGTTTGGGAACCGTGATCCTGGTGCTCGTGGTCACCGGCTGGGCTGGGTCGGCACGTGTATTGCGCTCCCAGGCGTTGTCCATCCGCTCAAAGGACTTTGTGGCCGCGGCCGTGGTGTCCGGCGAACGGGCGGGCCGCATCATGTTCCGGGAAATCCTGCCGAACATGGCATCGATCGTCATGGGAACCCTGCTCGGCTGCGTGATTTACGGCATCGGCGCCCAGGCAGGCCTGGAGTTCCTTGGCCTGGGAGACGTGAGCACCGTCTCCTGGGGCAACAACCTCTTCTGGGCCGGCAACGAGGGCGCCCTACTGACCGGCAACTGGTGGGTCTTTGTTCCCTCGGGTGTCTGCATCGCGCTGGTCGCGTTCGCACTGGCCCTCATCAACTACGCCGTGGATGAGGTCACTAATCCGCGGCTACGGAAGATCAAAACCCCAAAGAACACCGAAAGGAGCGCTGCCAAGTGACAGTCTCCCAAGTTTCCTTCGGCTCCCACGAGCCCGTCCTCGACGTCAAGAACCTCACCGTCAAGTACATCGGCGACACCCGCTCCACCACCGCCGTCGACCGTGTTTCCTTCAGCATCGGCACCGGAGAGGTGTTCGGGCTGGCAGGCGAGTCCGGCTGCGGCAAGTCGACCATCGCCAACTCGATCATGCGGCTGCTCAAGGACCCCGCAAAAATCGCCGCCGGCAGCATCTCCTTCGGCGGCAAGGACGTCCTGGCCATGAGCCCGGAGGAACTGCGGCGTTTCCGCTGGCAGGACGTGGCGATGGTCTTCCAATCGGCCATGAACTCGCTGAATCCGGTGCTCACCATCGGCGAGCAGATCGTGGACATCTTCACCACACACGCCGGCTACTCCCGCAAGGAATCCCTCCGACGCGCGGGCCAGCTGCTGGAACTTGTCAGGATCGACCCCGCTCGACTCAAGTCCTACCCGCACCAGCTTTCGGGCGGCATGCGCCAGCGTGCGGTGATCGCGATGGCCGTGGCGCTCAAGCCGTCGCTGCTGATCCTGGACGAACCCACCACGGCCCTGGACGTGGTGGTGCAGCAGGAAATCATGGCCCAAATCAAGGAACTCCAACGCGAACTGGGCTTCTCCGTCCTCTTCATCACCCACGACATGTCCCTCATGGTGGAACTTTCGCATCGTATGGCGGTGATGTACGGAGGCCGGATCGTGGAGACCGCAAAAGCCCAGGACGTCTACGCCAACCCCCGTCACCCCTACACTCAGGCGCTGATGGGTGCGTTCCCGCCGCTGACCGGTCCGCGGGTTCCGCTGACGGGACTGCCCGACGGCGTGAAGTTCCGGAATATCCCCGACCTCACCGAAGCAGCACCCGGCCATTTCGTGGCTCCGTTTGGTGCCGATGCTGAAGCAGCCGTCCTGGAAGGAGCCGCACGATGAGCCACGCTGTGCTGTCATCCCAGCGCCCCTCCGCTGACACCGAAGCTACGGCCCTCGAGGTCCGCGGACTAGGAAAGTCTTTCCCTATAGGTGGTTTGTTCTCCCGGGAGTCTGTCCGGGCTCTGCACGGCGTGGACCTGACCATTGGCCGTGGCGAAATCGTGGCGCTCGTGGGGGAGTCCGGGTCGGGTAAGAGCACCCTGGCCCGCTGCGTTGCCCGGCTCGAGAAGCCGAGCGCCGGGGAGATCCTGCTTGACGGCGTCGACGTCCTCAAGCGTGACCGCTTCCAGGCATCGAGAGCGTTCCGCTCCCAACTGCAGATGGTCTTCCAGGATCCCTTCGGCTCGCTGAATCCTGCCCACAGAGTGGAGCACTTCCTGCGGAGGTCGCTAGCGATCCACCGGAAGGGCGGCAGCTCCGAGACAGAGACACAGCAGCGACTCGAGGAGCTTATGACCACCGTGGGCCTGCAGGCCGACATGTTGAACTCCTACCCGCACGAGCTCTCCGGCGGGCAGCGCCAGCGAGTCGCGATCGCCCGGGCCCTTGCCGTGGAACCACGGGTCATCCTCGCCGACGAACCCACCTCCATGCTGGATGTTTCGGTCCGGATCGGCGTGCTGAACCTGATGCGGAAGCTCCGCGATGAGCAGGGAATCTCCATGCTCTACATCACACACGACCTCGCCTCGGCCCGATACCTCGCGGACCGGACGGCGGTCATGTTCGCCGGAGAGCTCGTCGAAGAGGGCGAGTCCTTGGACCTCCTGGCCAACCCGGCCCACCCCTACACGCAACTGCTGGTTTCGGCCGTCCCGGATCCAGCCCGGGCGGGCTCCTACGATCCCGTCCGCCGTGCCGAGCTGAGACAGGCTGTGATGGCTTCGACCACCTGCGCTTTCGACGGAGACCCAAACCAGACCTGCTCGGCCGAGGAACCCGCTCGCCACCGTGTGGGCGACCCCGAAAACCGCCACTGGGTGCGTTGCCACCTCTACCGCCCGCAGGCTGGAGCCGGCGGCCACGCCCTGGCAACTGAACCTACCGACAACAAGGCCTCCGCATGACTGAATCGACGCACCCGCTCGCCACCGTCCCCAAGGACGAACTGATTGCCCGCGCCGATGCGGACCCCCTTCGTCCGCGCTTCCATTTCGTGTCCCCGGCCGGTTGGCTGAACGACCCCAACGGCGTGAGCCAATGGAACGGCACCTATCACCTCTTCTACCAGTACAACCCCGAAGGCGCCTTCCACCACCGCATCCAGTGGGGCCACGCCACCAGCTCCGACCTCGTCCACTGGACGGACCAGCCGGTGGCACTGGAACCGTCCGCAGGTCCGGACGCCGACGGCTGCTGGTCGGGGGTGTTGGTGAACGACGGTGGCACGCCCACCTTGGTGTACTCGGGCCGGCTGGGCGAGAAGGAGTTGCCCTGCGTTGCCGTAGGATCCGCAGACCTGCTGAGCTGGAGCAAATTGCCTCAGAACCCGATCATCGCGGCCCCGCCGGCCGGGGTGGACATCACCGCGTATCGCGATCACTGCGTGTGGCGCGAGGGTTCCACCTGGCGGCAGTTGGTAGGTTCGGGCATTCGTGGGCGCGGCGGCACGGCGTTCCTGTACGAGTCGGAGGATCTGCGGGCCTGGGAATACGTCGGGCCCCTGTTCATCGGCGACGCCTCCCAGGGCGATCCCGCCGATTCCGACTGGACCGGGACCATGTGGGAATGCGTGGACCTGTTCCGGGCAGGCGAAGGCTCGCTGGGTACGGTTCCTACTTCTGGCGACGCGCCCGACGTGCTGGTCTTCTCCGCATGGGACAACGGCGACACCCGCCACCCGCTGTACTGGACCGGCCGCTACGCGGAAAACTCCTTCGAGCCCACCGGGCTGCATCGGCTCGACTACGGTGGACGGTTCTTCTATGCGCCGCAGTCATTCCAGGATGAGTCCGGCCGACGCATCATGTTTGGTTGGCTTCAGGAGGGCCGCAGCGACGCCGCGATGATCGAGGCCGGGTGGTCGGGCGTCATGAGCCTTCCGCGCGTCACAACCGTGGCTGACGACGGAACCCTGGCGTTCGCGCCCGTGCCCGAAATCGAGAAGCTGCGCCGGAACCATGTGGGCCTGCCCGGACAGGAGCTGGTGGGTACCGGGGCACCTGTGGCTACCGGGGTGTCCGGCAGCCAATTAGACCTCGAACTGGATGTGCAGCTCGAGCCTGGTGCTGTGCTGCGACTGGGCTTGCTGGGATCGGCTGGCGGTGCCGTCTCCGGCAAATCCAAGGAGGAAACAGTGATCGAGCTGAGCCGGAACATGGAAGGCTGCGGCCAAGGCACACTCCGCCTCGACCGTACTCAGAGCACCCTCGATCCAACCGTTGATGTCGACGACAAGTCCGGACCGCTCCCGATGCCCGACGGCCGGGTGCACCTCCGCGTCCTGGTGGACCGATCCGCCGTCGAAATTTTCGCCAACGGTAAACCGCTCACCGCCCGCGTTTACCCGACCCTGGCCGGTGAGCACGTGAGCCTGACCGCCGAGGGTACCGTAAGGCTGCTCTCCTTCGATGCCTGGACCATGGCTGAGATCTCTGGAGGAGCTCGGAACCTCTTCCCCTAACTCAGTCCGACCTCTCCCGCCTTTGGAGTCATTTCCAAATCGCTCTATCACCTAAGACATCCAGCTCATGGCCGGGGCATCCCGCCGCGAAGCCGACGTACGACCGACACAAGAGCAACAGCTAACACCAGCATCCGAACAGCGCCCCGCGCCGTTCGGATGCTGGATGGCCGCCCCCACCCTTCCTCAGGAAGACGAAATGAAACGAGACTTTGATTCATGACCGCGGTAACCGCGCCCACACGTGAAGCGTCCCGGCCGACAGTGCATTACGCCACCAAGAACACCTGGCTCAATGACCCCAACGGCCTCATCTACTACGAGGGTAGTTACCACCTCTACTACCAGAACAACCCCTTCGGGAATGTCTGGGGAAACATGTCCTGGGGGCACGCCACCTCCACGAACCTCATCACGTGGACAGAACAACCCGTCGCCATTGCCTGCGACGAAAACGAGGACATCTACTCCGGCAGCGTCGTCTACGACCAGCACAACACCAGCGGACTCGGTGACGGAACTGCTGCACCCCTGGTCGCCATCTACACAAGTGCCTTCAAGGAGAACTCACAGCACGCCGGGATCCAGGCCCAGTCACTGGCCTGGAGCACCGACGGCGGCTACACCTGGTCCAAATACCACAGCAACCCCGTCTTGACCAGGGACTCGGCCGAGTTCCGGGACCCGAAGGTCTTCTGGTACGACGGCGCTTCCGGATCCTACTGGGTCATGGTCGCTGTCGAGGCACTGGATTTCACCGTCGTGATGTACCGCTCCGATGACCTCAAGAGCTGGGACTACCTCAGCAGTTTCGGGCCCGCCAACGCCACCGGCGGAGTCTGGGAATGTCCTGACCTGTTCCCGCTTCCACTTGACGGGAACGAGGACCTGATCCGATGGGTCCTGACCGTTAACCTCAATCCCGGCGGCCCAAACGGAGGATCTGCGGGACAGTACTTCGTTGGCGAATTCGACGGCGTGACGTTCAGGTCCGAAACCACGGTCACTGAAGGCGACCAGGATCCGGCGCGCCTGACCGAGTATCACTGGCTCGACTGGGGCCGGGACTACTACGCTGCCGTTTCCTTCAGCAACGTTCCGGACGGCCGCCGGCTCATGATGGCCTGGATGAACAACTGGCAGTACGGCAACGACATTCCAACCTCCCCGTGGCGAAGCCCGATGTCGCTTGTACGCGAGGTCTCGCTGGTCACTTCTGAAGGGGCACCGCACCTCACCCAGCAGGCAGTGATTGACCCCGCAGCGCTTACCCGCACAGTTGCCTACACAGAGCTCGACGTCGATGGCATCCGTTCCGTGGCAGGCGGGGGCGCAGTGCAACTCATCGAGGTAACCTTTGTGCCCGGTTCCGCAGATGAATTTGGCCTCGAGATCCGCGGCAACGGCAACGAAGGTACAAGGATCGGCATCCGTCCGGGTGACGGCAAACTGCTCGTGGATCGAACGGCCTCGGGCAACACGGCGTTCCACAGCGCCTTTGCATCGATCGACACCGCGCCCCTGCGTGCCGTGGACGGGGCGTATAACCTGCGCATTTTCGTTGATCACTGCTCTGTGGAAATCTTCGCCCAAGACGGAGAAGTCACCCTCACCGAACTGATCTTCCCGGACCCCTCCAGCACCGGTGTGTCGCTGTACACCACCGGAGGAACCGCAAAGGTCGCTTCGCTCAGGCTCACCACCCTCGCCTGACCATGGCTACCCAACCGCCGGATGGTTTCAGACCCACCCAATCAACGCGACGGGTGGACGACGGCGGCCCAGCTTGCCTGCCAGGGGACTCACCTGAAATAGAGAGTCCCCTGGCGCGCGATGGGTTCGGCTCAAGGCCGAGGACGGCTTGCCGCAGCATCCATGGGTAAGCCATGCACCAAAATCAGCGAGCTCTGCATAGAACTCGGCATCACACGCCAGACCTTGTATCGGCATGTCTCACCCACGGGGAAGATGCGGCCGGACGGTGTGAAAGTCATCTCCAGGAACTAGGTGCTGCCGCATCGGGCAGCTTAGGTTATGCCGCACGAGATACTGCTGCTGCATCGTGCCAAGCTGAACTGATGAATCTTCATATCCGGTAAGACCCTGTGTGCCCTTCGTTGCGGCGGCCGGATGCGCGACGGAATACGGTGGTGTCTTCGTCCTTCTCGATCATCGTGCGCCCTTTGCCGTCATTCTGGATGATCCAGAAGACCTTTCGGTCCATGGAGAGCATGTCGATCCGTCCCGAGGAAAGTGATCCATCGTGGCGGCGGATTGCGACTTCGTCTGCGCGGGTGAGTTTGTTCCAGTCCGGCATGCGCTCCATTTCTGTCGTCGGAGCGCCGCTCGGTGCCTGTGTGAGTTCGTCCGGAGTGGTCTGTTGCAAGGGGGGTGTCATGGGGTTCCCTGGATGGTTTTTGGTTCCGTTTGATCCGGTCCGGGTGGGGACGTGGCGGGGAGCAGCGTGTCTGCTCCCCGCCCCGTTGGCACCGGACTCCGTTCCTGCGCCCGACTGTCGGGTTACCTGTTGCGATGGATATGCAGGTCCGGGTGTCCGATGCGGCCTTGTGTGGACCCGGCGGAGGGCGCCGGGTGGGCGGGTCAGGTTATTGCCGAGGGCTGGAGCCTGACTCGTGAAGGGCACCGTCAGTGTGCCGGTGCTGGTTCCGTGAGCTCGAGCTTTTCGGCTTCAGTCGGTATGAAGCCCGTCTTGAGCTCGGATTGGAGCTTCTCGGTGTCTAGCGCGTGCTGCCACTTTGCTATGGCGACGCAGGAGACGATGTTGGCGACGGTGCTGGTGAGGGCGCGGGCTTCGCTCATGAAGCGGTCGATGCCGACGATGAGGGCCACGCCGGCAACGGGCAGTGTGGGCATGACCGTCAGGGTCGCGACGAGTGCGACGAAGCCGCTGCCTGTCACGCCCGCCGCGCCTTTGGAGGTCAGGAGCATCATTCCGAGCATGAGGAGGATCTGGTCCCAGCTGAGGTGGATGTCGCAGGCCTGGGCTATGAACATCGAAGCGAGTGTCAGGTAGACCGCGGTGCCGGTGAGGTTGAAGGAGTAGCCGGTCGGGACTACGAGGCCGACGACGCCCCGGTCGCAGCCGAGGCGCTCGAGCTTGGTGAGCAGGCGCGGAAGGACGGGTTCGCTTGAGGATGTGGCGAGGACGATGAGGAACTCGTCGCGGAAGTAGCGCAGGATCCGCCACAGGCTGAACCCGGTGAGTTTCGCCAGGATGCCGAGGGCGAGGACCACGAAGACGATGCATGCTGTGTAGAAGGCGAGGATCAGCATCCCGAGGTTGCCGATCGAGTGGGCTCCGTACTTGCCGACCGTGAACGCCATGGCGCCGAACGCACCGATGGGTGCGACCTTCATGAGGAAGCCGAATACGACGAACAGTAGTTTGTTGAAGCTGTTGACCACGTTGAGGGCCATCTGGCCTGGTGCGCCGAGCTTGCTGAAGGCGAAGCCGCACAGCAGCGCGATGACGAGAACGGGCAGGACCTCGCCGTCGGCGAAGGCGCCGACGAAGCTTGTGGGGATGATGCTCAGTAAGAAGTCCACAGGGTTGCTGCTGGGCAGCTGGCTTGTGTACTTCGAGGCGACCGAGGTATCGAGGTGGGCTGGGTTGATGTGCATGCCGGCACCCGGCTGGAAGAGCATGACCGCGCCCAAGCCGATGGCCAGGGCCACCCCTGTGAGGACGTAGAAAAGGCCGAGCGAACGTAGCAGGGTCGGGCCGACCTTCTTGGTGTCGGTCAGGGAGGTGATGCCGCTGACGATGGTGCAGAAGACGATCGGCGCGATCATGAATTTCACGAGCTTCACGAAGCCGTCGCCGAGCGGCTTGAGGGAGGAACCGAGGTCAGGCCACAGCGCGCCGACGAGGATGCCGAGCGCGACGCCGATGAGTACCTGGACATAGAGGTGTCCGAGGATGGATTTGATCTTCATTGAACAACTTCCTGGGTGAGTGCCCCACTTAATGATGGCAGGGGCGGAATGTTGGGGCTAGGCCGTCTGTGTCACTGGTTGTGCGACGTCGATGTCGGCGACGGCTAGATGGCGGGCCGCCCTGTGGAGGACCACCTCGCTGACGTGGCCGAGGCCGTCCGTGACGACCTCGGTGGTGATGACACCTGCCGGTGTGCCGATGCGCAGAAGCCGGCGCCCAAGGTGAGCACTGTCTGCCGGGGACAGCACTTTGGCCACTACCGATCCCGGCAGGGCGGCTGCGAGGGAGACTGCGACCGCGGAGGTTAGGCCGATGGCGGGGTGCGGCGCGAGCATCGAGAGCATGCGCACCCGCAGATCGTGGGTGTCCGCTGCGATCCTTGTTCCGTCGGCTGCGATGTAGTTGCCGGGCGCTGCCACGACGCCGACCTTCGGCACGGCATTCTGCGGAGGATCTTCGGGCTTCCTCAGCCCCATCATCAGCCCGGCCGACGCCCGGGCTGCCGCGAGCAAGGGCAGGTGCCCGGAGAGGTTGCCGGTCATCGATGACAGGTCGATGCCTGCCTCCTCCGCCGGAATCAGCACCGCCGGAGCCCCGGCGTCAACCAGAGTCGCCGTAAGAGTGGTCCCGCCGGCATCGATTTCGTCAGTCACGGTTCCCGTCGGCAGAACCGCGCCCGTGCTCCGCCCCCACGGGGCGTGAAACGAGAGGCTCACGGGAACGCCCAGTGCGCTGCTGCCCGGAACTCTGGCCAGGCCCGACGTCGGGATGCGGCCACCCGGGGTGGCGATCGTGCCGCTCAGCACGGCTCCGGTGTTGAGGTTGCGCATGCTGACCCGCGTCGTTCCCTCCTGGGGAGGGACGATGCCTGATTGGACGGCGTACAGGGCGATCGCGGTGGCGCAGTTGCCGCAATTGGAACCAAGTTCCACCGTAGGGTCACCGATCCCGACTTGGGCGAAGAGGTAGTCGAGGTCCGCCGGCCCCTCGGGGGTGGCCTGGACGACGGCTGCTTTGGACGTCGTTGAGGTGCCGCCGCCGACGCCGTCGAGCTGGCGGGCATCTGCGGCGCCGAAGGCATCTGCCAGGAGGTTGCGGATCTGTTCGCGGCTCCCAGCGTGGAGCGCCATGTCTTCGGCGTCGAAAAGCCAGCACTTGCTCGTGCCTCCCCGGTACCAGTGACCGCGCAGTTGCATCGTCTTCTTCCTTCACGTGTCGTAGTGTCGCGCCTTACGGCGTCTGCTCCTTCTACGATCCACGCCCCGAGAGTTCAGCACAATCACAGGATTCTCCACTGGCCTCTACTTTTGCTAAACTCAGATCATGGCCAACCTCGATCTGCACCGCCTCCATCTGCTCCGGGAAGTCAGCCGTTCCGGCTCCCTGACGTCCGCCGCGGCGGCCCTCTCCTTCACGACGTCGGC
>NZ_JAPFFT010000015.1 GCF_026241105.1 Arthrobacter rhizophilus
GAACCGCCCGGCGACAATGGACGATCAGAAGGACCAGAACCCAACCCGGGCCGCAACCCTTCACACATATCGTCTAGGCTCCTTCACCCGGAAAGGACCGCCCGCAAAGATCTCGGCGTGCCTGTCATCGGAGCACCCGTTCGGCACTGCGATTTGCCGGCATCGCCGGAGGACCGGGTGTGCCGGAAGACTTCGGGTTTGACAGGTTTTACATAGGGTTTACTCGCCCGGTCTTGTGAGCCCAAACGGAGCTGGCACAGACTGAATGTGATGTGAGGGGCGATCCGTTGGCGATCGTCCACCAAACCAGCGGTAAGGAATGCAGCGATGCTCCGTCCCGCTCCGTAGTGAAGTCGCTACGCAGCGGGTCCGCAGACCGGGAGGTAGCAGTGGCCGGCGTATTCGAAGTGTTTGTTGACGGGGAGTCCTTTTTCAGATTCCGCCTCAAATCTCCTGACGGAATCGTCATTGCCGTTTCGGCGCCGTTCGAGGACAAGTCCGGGGTGGTCGCCGGCATCGCCGCTGCGCGCGAGTGTGCAGGCATGGGGCTGGTCACAGACCTTTGCCCGGCTGCGGGTGCCCGGCAACCGGCCACGATGATTGCTCTTCCAAGCACGGTTCCGCAGAGCACGCTTCCCCAAAGAGCGGCTCCACAAGCGTGTGATGAACGGCGCAAGGCGAGCGACGGATTTCGTGCCCGCGCCAAGGAACTCCGGCGGGCGGCAACCGCACCCAGGTGGACCGGCGCGGCATAGGAATTCGACAAGGTCAAGACCGACGGCGCACTGGGGGACTCACCTGGGTCTCAGCAGGCGAGATGCGCCGCCGGCCGTTTTGGTCCAGCCACAATTCTCCCACCGTTTGCCCGTCATGCACAGCGGGGCTTGCCCCGCACGCAGCTCACCATGCTCAACCGCTTCACGGCGACGGCTTGAGAACCATCGCCGAGCCTCCCCCTCGCCTGACCGGCTCAGCGGCCGCGATCATGCTCCCGTTGGGCCTGAATTCAATCGCTGTTGCCGCACCGATCTCCGCGGCCGAGGTGAAGGCATCACCTGATGGCGTGAACTGATGGCCATACGGTGTCAGTTGGCTCCCGTATGCCGTGATGAAGTCCGGCTCGGCGGTGACCTTGGCGGTGTTCCGTTGCGAAGCACGTGGGGCAGCGATCGCGTCGGAGATGCTCATGCCCAGGTCCACCCTGTTCAGGATCGTCTGCAACACGGTGGTGATGATCGTCGATCCGCCGGGTGAGCCGAGGGCGAGGAACGGCTTGCCGTCCTTGAGGATAATAGTCGGGGACATCGAGGAGCGCGGGCGCTTCCCCGGCTCGATCCGGTTTGGATCGGCCGCGTTGTAGACGGTCGAGAAATCGGTGAGCTCGTTGTTGAGCAGGAACCCCCGCCCGGGCACCACGATGCCCGATCCGCCGGTCTGCTCGATGGTAAGCGTGTACTCGACCACGTTTCCCCATTTGTCCGCGACCGTCATGTTGGTGGTCGAGATGTTCTCGGTGTCCTTCTTATCGGCGAGCGCGGCTGCGGACGCCGGGCACACGCCGTCGTACCCGGACACATCCCCCGCGGCGACGGGTTTCGTAGCCGCGTGCAGCGGATCGATCTGGCAGGAGCGTTCCTTGCCGAAGATCGGGTCGGTGAGCGCGTTCGTAGGAACGTCGACGAAGGCAGGGTCGCCGACATACTTTCCACGGTCCGCGAACGCGAGCGCGCTCGCTTCGAGGTATTGGTGCAGGGCGGCCGGCTTGGACATCTCCGAGAGATTTACGGTGTCCAGGATGTTGAGCGCCTCGCCGACCGTGGTGCCACCGCTGCTCGACGGCGCCATGCCGTAGACATCAAGGCCGCGGTAGTCGACGTGGGTGGGCGCCTGGTCCAGGGGTTTGTACGCCGCGAGGTCTGCGGTGGTCATGTGCCCCACGGGGATCGGCAGTGTGGTGGTGGCAGTCTTCGGGGGCGCCTGGACTGTTGCCGCGATCTCGTCCGCCAACGGGCCGCTGTAGAAGGCGCTGGTGCCTTGCTTCGCGAGGAGCTGATACGTCGCGGCGAGGTCGTGGTTCTGGAAGACGCTTCCGACGGCGGGTGCGTCGCCTCCCGGGAGGAACAGCTTGCTCGTGGAACTGAACGCCCCGAAGCGGAGCTTGTTGTCGAGTGTCTGCTGGCGGAAGGTCGGATCCACCACGAAGCCCCGGGTCGCGACTTTGATGGCCGGCTGGAGGGCATCTCCAAGGCTCAACGTACCCCAGCGGTCCAGGGCACGCTCCCAGGTTGCCGCTGTGCCGGGGACGCCTATGGAGACGCCACTGGTGACGAGCTCGGGCGTGAAGTTGTAGGGCTTGCCGGTCTTCGGGTCGATGAACGCGTCGTGTGGCATCGCCGCTGGGGCGGTCTCGCGGCCGTCTATGGTGCCGATCTTTCCGGTCTTTGCGTTATAGAACACGAAGTATCCGCCACCGCCGATCCCGGCGCTATAGGGTTCGGTCACCCCGAGGGTCGCGGCCGCGGCGACGGCGGCGTCGGCTGCGTTGCCGCCCTTGCGGAGGACCTCGATCGCGGCGGCGGATGCCTCGGGGTCTACGGTGCTCACCGCGCCGCCATATCCGGTGGCGGTGGCGGTCTTTTCAGTGTGGCGCGGATCGGCAAAAGCGGGACTGGCAACGGCACCGCTCGTCACGCTCAGCGCGAGAACTGCCGACATGGTAACCAGTCGAAGTCTCGGATTTGGCATGGTGGCTCCCCCATCTAGGTTGTGCGAGTTGGCGGTGTGGCCACCCTACTCCTCGGTGGTGCGAGGCTCAACGCGTTCAGGCGGTCCCGGTGCGGGCGCCAACAACCCGTGCGGAGACACACGCCGACCCGTCGGGCGAATCGGCCGGTGACCTCGAAGCCTCGTCCCTCCTGACCGTTGAACGCATGGAGGAATGCCTGCGCGCCGCACGCCCTGGGATAAGCAGAGCCGGACCGCCCCGTAGCGGGAGGGTCCGGAAAGACCCTCCCGCCATGGGATGTGACCGCTGGAGCTGACCTTTGGGCTGGGAACCCCTAGCGCTTGCCGGCGTCCGAGTTGCCTTCGGCGTGGGTACGGTGTGACTTGTGCTGGCCTTCGCCTTTCGACTCGTGGTCCGCCTTGCGGTCGCCACCGTCTTCGTCCTTGGCTTCCTTCATTCCGTCGTTGTCACTATCAGCGGGCTGAACCGCCGGGACATCGGACGAAGGTGACGCATTAGTAGGAACGGGTGCTGTTGAACTCGGAATCGGGGCGGGCGCCGCGGCGCTCGGCGGCTGCTCAACTGGCTCCTCAGTGGCGGGCACCAACGGCGTTTGGCCCGAGGGCTCCGTCTCGGGAGCCTTGGCAGGGGGTACCGCCGTTGTCGGAGACACCAAAGGCGCCGACGGCGACGGGCTGGCCGATGCGGTGGACGCAGGAGCCGGCACCTCTGTGGTGCTGATGCTGGTAAAGGCGGCGGCGCCGCCTCCTGCGATGGCGCCAGCAGTGATCATAGTGATCACTGCTTTACTGGCTGCAAGGCTGGTCAGAATAGGCATGAAGACCTCCGGAATTCTCGTCTTGATTGCTCATTGGATATTTCACGGACTGGGTTGCGGTTGCCTCACCGCGCGCTCCGGTATCGGAACTCCCGCACCAACGTAGGCACAGAAGCCGCTGGATATCACCCCCGCGGACGGGCGATTGAGCCTTTGTTCACCCGTCGTTCATCTTGTCAGGGGACTTTCGGCCGAACCGTAACTTTCTGGCCTCGCGGGACGATTACCCTAGAGGGGCGTGTGTCTCGCAAGCTGCATTGCAGTTTCCGCAGGTTCAAAGAAAGCGAGGGGAGCTGTGCCGGATGGCCCTATCACCGGAGAGAACGATGCTCTTATAGCAGGTCGATACAGGCTGGGAAGCCTGATCGGCCGCGGCGCGACGGCGTCCGTGTACCAGGCACAGGATGAGAGACTGGGCCGCGACGTGGCGTTGAAACTCTTCGCTCCGCTGCTGGGAGGTCCGGAGGGGCTCGCCCGGCACGAAAACGAAATGCGGCTCCTTGCGACATTCAACCACCCGTCCCTCGTGACTCTCTTCGACGCAGGCACCGACCACCGGGACCCGGAGCATCCCCGGACATTCCTCACCATGGAACTGATTCACGGACCGGACCTGCATGCCAGATTGCGGGGCCGCCCACTGGCGATCGGGGACGTTGCCCATATCGGAGCAGATCTTGCCTCGGTCCTGGAGTATGTCCACGGGCGTGGGATCATTCACCGCGATATCAAACCGGCGAATGTCCTGCTGGCCGAAGCTCCCGCAGGATCCCCAATGCGGCCAAAGCTCACGGACTTCGGAATCGCGCGAATCATTGAGGGAACCCGATTGACGGCAACAGGCACTATGGTCGGAACCGCCGCGTACCTAAGCCCGGAACAGGCCACCGGCTCCACTCTCGGTCCGGCAAGTGATATCTACTCGCTGGGACTGGTCCTCCTCGAGTGCCTCACCGGAATGCTGGAGTACCCGGGAACCAGCGTGGAGTCAGCCGTTGCGAGGCTACACCGTCCGCCGCGTGTTCCGGCGACCCTCGGGGAGCAGTGGGTTGACCTCCTCGCCGCCATGACATTGACCCGTCCTTCCGAACGACCGTCAGCACGAGACGTTGAGCAAACACTCCGGCGTGCCATCAGTTCCGGCGTTCCCGCCGCGATACCCGGGGTCGCCAGCGGCGCCACGCAGACGCTTCCCCGCTTGCCCGACCGCCCTCCCCGCACAGCCAAGCCAACAATCCAGACACGCGTGCAGCCTGCGGCATCGGGGAGCAGTGGCAGCGGTAACGGCACCGTCGTCGTGCCAACCATACGAAACTGGCGGCAACGGCGGGGGAAATCGCTGAGCCACCCGCGCCGCTCGGCATGGGCCATCGGAGCCGGACTGCTTACCACCGCCCTGGTGATCATTGGCGTGAGTGCCTTCCAGCCGCCCGCACCCGCCGCACCGGCTCCCTCCCCGAACGTTCCCGGCCTCTTGGGTCAACACATCGAGCAGCTGCAAAAGAGCGTGACGCCGTGAACCGGGCACAAAACAGACTCTTGGAAGCCACGACGGCCTTGGCCCTCGTGGCCGGACTCCTCGCCGGCTGCGCAAATGCATCGGACGAACTGAAGCCCGGCGCCGCCGGGAAACTGCAGTCCGAAGTTACGGCACTGGCACAGTCCGCAGCCGACAAAGACATCCCGGCGGCAACCAGGGCGCTGGACCTGCTCACGAAGGACCTTGCAGATGCAGTCGCGCGTGGTGAGGTTTCGCCGTCTCGGCGCCAAGAGATCCAGAGTGCGATCGACCTGGTCCGGGCAGACCTCTCTGCTGCGACTACGGCCAGCACCCTTACGCCAACGCCCTCACCGAGCGTTGAGACATCGACGCCTGTTGCTCCGGCTCCTGTGACCCCGGCCCCGGGACGTCACAAGGGCGGCGGCAAGGGTAATGGCGATTAGGAACCGGCGCCGGTTCCACGCTTGAGTTAGTACCGGCGCGTCCGGAGGCAGAGAAACGGGGAGGGACGGCAGTGCCGTCCCTCCCCGTTTCTCTGCCTCCGACAGCTAGATTCCCATGTCGCGGCTATCTCTGGTGACGATGCGCTCCCCCGTGACCGGGTCAACCGAAGCTCGGCTTTCGCTGACACGGCGGGTTCGGCGCGGGCCGAACACGAGAAGGGAAACGATCAAGCCAATTACGCCGACCACCATGAGGATGTAACCGACCATGTGGAGGTCGAAGTAGGGCACAACATCTCCGGCGATGGCGAAGGCCAAAATGGCGCCTAGGGCGATAAGGAAGATGGATGATCCAATTCTCACTGCTGTACCTCCTGCTGAACCGCGAGCCCGGCGGCGGCGGGTAATACTAAGCTTACTTGGCATCGCCAAAGTTACACGCCAGTAACTCATACGGCAACCTCTTGGCAGTGCGCGTCGGCGCTAAGGGTGCTTTGCTTTTCAGGCGAGTGCCCGGTACGGTCCGTAGAGGACTATCGTCCTTGACTTGGGGAGGTCAGCGATCATAGGCATGTTCGAACTGGATGTGGATGCCAAAACACCGTACAGGTTCCGCTTGCGGGCACTGGATGGCCATGCAAACGAAGCGTCCCGTGATGGGTGAGCCTACTGTCGGCACCGCGGTCCCCTCCTATCGCGAACTGCTGGAGGGGTCGCCGGATGCCCTGCTGATGATCGATTCCTGCGGCGCCATCCGCTTTTTCAATGCCGCAGCGGAGCGTCTTTTCGGATATCGCCGCGAGTGGCTGCTGGGCCGGCATTACCGGGCACTGCTCCCGGGCAGGCTCCAAGGACACAATGAAGGCCTCGGGGAGCCTTTCGGCATCGATGCGCAAGCCAGGCATATGGGGACTGATCTTGAACTCTTCGGCCTGCGGCGTGACGGCACGGAATTCCCCATGGAGGTCAATCTCGCGCCCGTAACCGCGGACGCGGCCAACGTTGTGGCATCGATCCGTGACGTGAGCGAGCGTAAACGAAGCGATGCAGCGCTGCGCCAGGCGCTGTCCCTGGTCAGCGCAACCCTCGAGTCCACAGCGGACGGTATCCTCGTCGTTACGGCCGACGGAAGAATCGCTGGTTCGAATGAGCGGTTTGCGACCATGTGGGGCATCCCCAAGAATCTACTTGACTCCCACGATGACGGGAAGGTCATGGGCTTCGTCCTGGACCAACTCACGGACCCGGAAGCGTTCGTCGCGAAAGTCCAGCAGCTCTACTCGGATCCAGGTGCCGAGAGCCTGGACGTGCTGCATTTTCACGACGGCCGGACCTTTGAACGTTATTCAAGGCCGCAGAGGCTCGCCGAAACAATCGTTGGACGAGTCTGGAGCTTCCGCGACACCACAGCCCGGATGCAGGCGCAGGATCAAGCCCGGACGGCGTTGGCGGAACTCGCCAGGAAGGCGGAGGAACTGAGGCTTCTTGCCTTCCGCGACCACCTTACGGGGTTGGCGAACCGTGCCTTGTTCCGTGAACGACTTGAACTTGCATTGGCCTCGACGGAACGCTCCGGCATCCATGTACTGCTCCTGGACCTGGATGATTTCAAGGAGGTCAACGACGTCCTTGGTCATCAGGCCGGCGACGAAATGCTTATCGAAATCGGCCGCCGGCTACGCCGCTGCGTGGGCGAGGGCGATACAGTCGCCAGGCTGGGCGGGGACGAATTCGTCATCCTCTTGACCCGCACGCCCGACCCCGACCGCATGGCTTCCATCATGATGGCCGCGCTGAGCGCCCCTTTCGCACTCCACGGACGTGAGCTACGCCCCGGCGTCAGCATCGGACTGACCGGCGCGGATCCCGAACTGCATGCCCCCGACCTGATGCGGCGTGCAGATATTGCCATGTATGCGGCAAAGGCGGCCGGAAAGAACCGATGCCTGCGCTTCCATCCGGACATGATGACGGCCCTGCTCGTCCGCAACAACATGGAAACCGGCCTTCGCTCGGCCGTCGACAACGGAGAAATTACCGTCCACTACCAGCCCGTCGTTGACGCCGAGTCTGCCACGGTCACGCAGGTGGAGGCCTTGGCCCGCTGGGAGCGGCCCGGAGGGCTGACTCCGCCGTCGGAATTCATCCCCGCGGCAGAACGTTCCGGGCTGATCAACGCGATCGGGCAGGAAGTCCTGTCCCAGGCGTGCACGCAGCTCAGGCCCTGGCTCGTCGGGAACGCGAACCGCGCCGTTGCGGTAAATGCCTCAGCGGTCCAACTGCGCGAACAGGGATATGCAGACGCCGTCCTCAGTACGCTTGCGGCCGCGGGAATCAAAGGTAGCCAGCTGATACTGGAGGTCACTGAGAGCGTCTTCCTTGACCCGGCACCCCATATCATCGACCAGCTGGCAACGCTCCGCAGTCAGCGAATCCGGGTGGCCTTGGACGACTTTGGTACCGGCTATTCCTCCCTTGGGCGCCTCCAGGACCTCACCGTGGACATCCTCAAAATCGACCGGACCTTCGTCTCCGTCATACACACAGGAGAGGAGGATCTTCCGATCCTGACCTCGATGAGCGCCATGGCCCACCACCTCGGGCACCGCATCACCGCGGAGGGCGTGGAGAGCCCGGAACAGGCGCGGTACCTGCTGCGCCTCGGCTGCCATTCCCTCCAGGGCTACCTATTTGCGCGCCCCGTGCCGCCCGAGGAGCTCGCGGCAGCCATCGAACACGCCACGGAGCGCATCAAAACCCTCCGCCTGGACTGTCGCGGGCTACAGCCGGGCAAATAACTGGCCAGGTATAGAAACGGTCGCAAACGGCCGGGACCCTTGAGTCCCGGCCGTTTGCATCGCACCTCAGCGCGCCCTCACCTCGACTGGCGCGCCAGGCCGTGTGTCCCGGCGCCTGGCGGAAGGGTGGTCCACTCGGTTTCCGTGGCCCGCATCCAGGGATAGGGCAGGAGATCCTCAAGACTGACGGTTCCCACCTCTCCCCCGGCATCAACCAGGACAGATGTCTCGGCCCCGTAGTTGCGCAGCAGTTCCCGGCAGACGCCGCAAGGGTTGGTGACCTGGGGTTCTCCGCGTTCGTCCATGCTGACTGCAACCACCGAGTGGATCGATGCTTCCTGCGCAATACGGGCGTTGGCGAGGGCGCTGGATTCGGCACACACGTTGATCCGCTTGGAGCCTAGGTGGAGGCCCAAGTAGATGGTCCCTGACGCCCCGCGCATAGCAGCGGCCACGCGATGGTTCTCACTGTGATGCGCCTGAAGGAGAAGCTGACGGGCCGCGTCGTAAAGCTCCACATCCGACTCGCTGAGTTCAAAAGCGCGTGGCGCCGAGGCTCGGAGAACACAACGTGGAAGTCCTGCTCGAGAACGGCTTCGACAAGGAAACCATCGAGCGCCTGCAGCAGTTGGGGGTCCTCCGGTGACGGCTTCGATAGTGGAGAAGACAATCTCAGTTCCCAACCCAGTTGACCAGGTCACGCTGACCATCGAGAACCACGTAGCCACAGTGGTCATAGACCGCCAGCACGTGCTCAACGCCGTCGACGGGACCGCCCAGGCCAGGCTCAATGACATCTGGGACCAGCTCGAAGCCGATCCTGAAGTACGCGCCGTCGTCATCACCGGTGCCGGCGCGCGGGCGTTCTGCGTCGGGGCGGACATGTCCGCCTCTGCCGTGGACAAGACCGGCCTGCAGTACTGGGCCGAACTCGACCCCAACGGCTTCGGCGGACTGAGCCTGAGGACAAGCCTGGACATTCCGGTGATTGCCCGGGTGAACGGCTACGCGCTGGGCGGCGGCATGGAGATCGTACTCGGTGCCGACATCGTCGTCGCCGCGGACACGGCGCGATTCGGCCTCACCGAACCTCGCGTCGGGCGTCTGGCGCTCGACGGCGGCATCCATCAGCTGGTGCGCCGCGTCCCCTACACCCAGGCGATGGGCATGCTCCTCACCGGTCGCAAGGCCGAGGCCTCGGAGATGCAATCGATGGGATTGGTCAATGAAGTAGTTCCCGCAGATGAGCTCGACGCCGCGGTGCAGCGCTGGGTGGACCAGATCCTCGCGTGCGCGCCCAGCTCCGTCCGGGCCGTCAAGCAGATGGTCAGCAGGACCGGCCACCTCAGTGCCGCGGAAGCCCGTGGCCTCAGGCTACCGGCCCTCATGGCCGCCCTGGACAGTGAAGACTCCGCCGAAGGCGTGTGCGCTTTCCAGGAAAAGCGCCCGCCAGTGTGGCCGGGCCGCTAGGTGCGGCACGAACAAGTGCAAGACACCGAACTTCAGCATGAACGGAAGGACAATCCAATGCGGGAATCACTAGCACCCGGAGTGTGGGGCGTCGTCGCCTCGCCATTCCAGGGCAGCACCCTCAATCTGGACACCGACAGCCTGGCCCAGTTGGTGGAGCACTATGAATCCATCGGCGCCACGGGGCTGACTGTCCTGGGTGTCTTCGGTGAGGCCGCCGCCCTGACCGCAGCGGAGCGCAGCCTGGCACTTGAAGTGGTAGTCGAAGAAACCCGATTGCCCCTTGTGGTGGGGGTGACCTCGCTCTTCACCGGCACCGCGGTCGAAGAAATCCGCGCGGCCCAGGCCGTGACCGGAGACCGGCTCGCGGCAGTCATGGTGCAAGCCAATTCAGCACGCCCGGAGGTGGTGATCGCGCACCTGAACGCCATCCACCAATCCACCGGCGCCAAGGTGGTCCTGCAGGACTACCCGGTGGCCAGCGGCGTCAGCATCAGCACGGAAGCACTTATTTACGTGGTCCAGACGTGCAAGTTCGTTGTCGCGGTAAAGGCCGAGGCCCCGCCCACCAGTGTGGCCATCGCCCAACTGGCGGCCGCCGTCGACGTCTCCGTGTTCGGCGGACAGGGTCTGCTGGATGAGCTGGTGGCCGGCGCCGCAGGCGCCATGACCGGGTTCTCCTTCCCGGAAGCCCTCGTCGCCTGCGTCCGCGCATGGCAGTCCAACGGCTACGACGCCGCCCGGGACGCGCTGCTCCCGTACCTGCCGCTCATCAACTTCGAGCAGCAGGCCCGGATCGCCCTGGCGGTCCGGAAGGAGTGTTTCCGTGAGCGGGGGCTCATCAAGGACTCCGGAGTGCGCCCGCCTGCGGCTCCTTTCCCCGCGGCCCTCAGGAACGGAATGCTGACGCATCTCGCCGAAGCCGCCAGCGCACTCTCCCTTGCCCCAACCGCCCAAACAGCAGGAAGGCCCTGATGGACTTCGGAATCAGCGGAAAGACCGCCTTCGTCGCCGCCTCCACAGGAGGACTGGGACTCGCCGTCGCCCGCGCCCTCGCTGCCGAGGGCGTGCGCGTGGCCATTACCGGCCGGCGCGGCGAGCTGGCAGAGAAGATCGCGGCGGAGCTGCAAGCAGACGGCCACAGCGCCGTGGCTGTCGAAGCGGACCTGAGCACCGCGGACGGAGTGACCGCCGCCGTCGAACGCGCCGTGGATCTGCTCGGCCCCATCGATATCCTGGTGCTCAATGGCCCCGGCCCCAAGCCCGGAGCCGCAGCGAGCCTTGGCGCCGACGACATCGCTGCGGCGTTCGAGTTACTGGTGAAACCGCACCACGCGCTTGTCTCGAAGATCCTGCCCGGGATGCGGGAGCGGCGCTGGGGGCGAATCCTGGCCATCGGATCCAGCGGAATCGCGGCGCCGCTGCCAAACCTCGCCGTCTCCAACACGGGCCGTGCGGCATTGGCCGGGTACCTCAAGACCCTTGCGGCTGAAGTAGCCCTCGACGCTGTCACGGTCAACATGCTCCTCCCCGGACGCATCGGCACAGACCGCGTCGCGGAACTGGACCGGGCGGCAGCCAAGCGCCGCGGCACCACACCGGAGGAAATCCAACTCGAATCGCGCAAGACCATCCCGGCCCGGCGCTACGGCGAACCCGAAGAGTTCGGTGCCGCCGGCGCCTTCCTCTGCAGCGCCCCGGCGTCGTACATCACCGGCGTCGCGCTTCGCTGCGACGGCGGCCTGATCCGGAGTCTCTAGTCCCCGGTCTCCAACAAAACCAAACTGCCCAATCCCAACTGCCAAGCCAAAGGATTACCATGACTTCCATCGCCACCGAAACAGCAACCTCCACCGAGGTGGCAATCGCGCTGCACCTGATCAACGGCGAATGGTGCGGTGAGCCCGAAACCGAGCGAATCAACCCGGCCCGCCCGGACGAACTCGCTGCCCTCTCCCCGAGTGGCACCGCCGCCGACGTCGACGCGGCCATCACCGCCGCTGCCGCCGCCCAACCGGCATGGGCAGCCCTGCCCTCCCCGGCCCGTGGCGCCATCCTCATGACCGCCGGCAACCTGCTCGCGGACCGCCAGAGCGCCATAGCGGAGGACCTGGTCCGAGAGGAAGGCAAGACCCTCGCCGAGGCCATGGGAGAGGTCAAGCGCGCCTCGGACGTGCTGCGCTTCTTCGGCTCCCTTGGCTGGGCCGCCAGTGGCGAAGTACTGCCCAGCGGCCTGCCGGACACGACCATCACCACCCGGCGCGAGCCGCTCGGCGTCGTCGGCCTCATTACCCCGTGGAACTTCCCCATTGCCATCCCGGCATGGAAAGCCGCCCCGGCACTCATCAGCGGTAACGCCGTGGTCATCAAGCCGGCCGAACTCACCCCGCTCTCCGCGACTCACCTCGCCCACGCCCTGCGGGACGCCGGACTCCCGGCCGGAATCTTCAACGTGGTGCACGGCAAGGGCCGCGTGGTGGGCGACGCCTTGGCGCGCGATCCCCGCATCGCCGGGCTGTCCTTCACCGGATCCACCAAAGTGGGGCTCGGGCTACAGGAAATCCTGAACGCCCGCCGTGCCCGCGTACAGCTGGAAATGGGCGGCAAGAACGGCGTCTTGGTCCTCGACGACGCCGATCCGCGCAAAGCCGCTGCGGTAGTCGCAGCCGGTGCGTTCGGACTTACCGGCCAGGCGTGCACGGCAACGTCCCGCGTCTACGTCACCCCTGGCATCCGCGACGCCTTTCTTGAGGCCCTGGTTGCCGAGGCAGCCAAGTACACTGCCGGTGACGGCCTTGACGGCGCCAAGATGGGCGCAGTGGTGAGCAGCCAGCAGTTCGAACAGGACCAGGCTGCGGTGCGCACCGCCGTCGAACGCGGCGCCACCCTCCTGCACGGAGAGTACGACGGCGATTCCTCCGGTGCGCTGTTCTTCCCGGCCGCTGTGCTCACCGATCTTCGGTTTGACGACGCTGCCGTGACGGAGGAAATCTTCGGCCCGGTTGTTGCGGTCCTTGAGGTTCCCGACTACGAGGCGGGCCTCGCCGCGATCAACGATTCCCGCTATGGGCTCACAGCCGGCATCTGCACCGATTCCCTGGCCCTGGCCACGGACTTCGCCGCGCGGGCGCAGGCAGGCGTGATCAAGGTCAACCGTCCCACCGCGGGCTTGGACTTGAACGTGCCGTTCGGTGGCGTGAAGGACTCCTCCACCAACACCTTCCGCGAGCAGGGCAAGTCCGCACTGGACTTCTTCACCTGGGGCAAGACCGTTTACACCGGTGTGTAGCGCGCCATGACTTACGTGATTGCGCAGCCCTGCGTGGATGTCAAGGACAAAGCCTGCATCGACGAATGCCCGGTGGACTGCATCTACGAAGGCGAACGCTCGCTTTACATCCACCCATCCGAGTGCGTGGATTGCGGTGCCTGCGATCCTGTCTGCCCGGTAGAGGCGATCTACTACGCCGACGATGTCCCGGATGAGTGGGCGGACTATGTCCGGGCCAACGTGGAGTTCTTCGATGACCTCGGATCTCCGCAAGGCGCCTCGGCGCTGGGGAACCTCGGGCGGGACCACCCGGTGGTTGCGGAGGCGCGGGTCTCCGCATAGGCACCGGGTCTTCGCGTAGCCGCCGGCGCTACCCAACCAGCCTGGCCTGGATCGCCTGCCGAAGGGCTTCCAGGCTGGGCAGCCCGGAGAGGCCTCCGACCCTAGGGTAGACGCGACAAGTCATGGCCGGTTCGGCCGTCGACGGGAAGAGGTCCACTCCGTCCAGGGTGAACGTCGGGGATCCGTGGAAGCCGGACACGGTGGCTTCTTCGTCCGTCATGATCTCCCTGACTGCCATCAGCGCAGGATCGGTCCCAACAAGCTCCAAAGCTTGGGAAAACAGTTCCCGGGCTGCGGACCCGTGCGGGCAGTCTTGGATGGTGAGCAATTCGAAGTCCATGCCCTCATTATCCGCCCCGGCGCCGTCAGCCTGTCAGCAGGTCAGCGTGCTGGGCCGCGACGACGTTCGGGTGTGCCCGAAGCCGGTAGCGGAGGGCATTGTCACCGTAGGTTTCAAGAATCGGGCTGTTCGTCGGGTCAACCGACAGGCCGCGCGCCTTCGCTTGAAACTCCGGGCTCACCGCGAGCTGCGGCATTCTCGCGTCCAGCGCCGGATTGTAGAAAAACGGTAGGGATATCCGGTCAGTGCCTCGAAGGGGTGAGATCACGCGATGCAGTGTTGCCTTGAGGTAGCCGTTGGTGGCCAGCTCCAGCATTTCGCCAATGTTGACCACGAATGTTCCCGGCACTTGGGGCGCGTCGATCCACTTCCCTTGATACTCGACCTGGAGGCCTCCCTTTCCAGGCTCCACGAGGAGGAGCGTCAGCACGCCTCCATCGCGGTGGGACCCGACGCCCTGTTTGGGTTCCGGGTTGGACTCCCCCGGATATCGGACAATCTTGAGCACCGGGAAAGCCCGTGCGGCGAACGCAGCATCAAAAGTGTCCTCGGGCGCTCCGAGAGAAACCGCCAATGCCCGCAGCAGTGTCAGGGAAATGGCACTCAGCCGTTCCGTCCATTCTGAGACAATCCCTTGCATTTCCGGGAGCGCGGCTGGCCACAGATTGGGCCCTTCCAGGCGCCAATAGTCCGCAACGTCCGGCCCCGGCTCCACAGCGTCACGCTCGACGCCGATGTCGATCTGCTCGCGCCAATCGACCCCACCATCGGTGAGCTCACCGCCGACACGGGTATAACCGCGGAACTGGGGGCTGTGGACATTCTCGATCGCGAGTTTTTCTTGTTCCGGCAACTCGAAGAAGCGGCGCGACACATCGAGAATAGCGTCCGTCAACTCCAGCGGGATGCCGTGCCCGGCCAGGTAGAGAAAGCCAATCTCGTGCATGGCATTGCGGAGTTCGTCACGGAACCGGGCCGCCTCGTCCGCTCCGGCATTCAAACGTGAAAGATCGAGTACGGGCAATGTATCGAGTGTCAATGCATTTCGTCCTTTTCATCGAGTGTCGCACGAGTGTTCACGTGGTGCTTCAATCCGGCATTTTGGGACGCCACACTCCGAAACGGTTGCCGTGCGGGTCCAGGAGGTGCGCGAACTCGATGGCGCCGTTGTCAACGAACGGAAGGGCGACACTCGCACCGAGAGACTCGGCCTTGGCGATCGCGGCCTTCACATCGTCGACTTGCACGTAGAAGATCGCCCAGGACGTCCCGTCCAGCGACGTGGTGTTCCATAGACCGCCCTTGTCGCCGTTCACCATCTGGTAGCCGGCGGGCGAGGACTCACCAAACGCCCAGTCGAAGAGTGAGCCGTAGAAGGTCCGCGCACTGTCCGGATCAGGGGAGCCGACTTCGAAGTAGTTCACTGTGGAGGCCATGAATGTTCCTTTCCACTTCGGCCCCGAAAAGACGCAGGCCGCCGCCAGACCTGGGTGCGGCTTCCATTTCTGCTCCTTTGCTGGTGTGGAAGTGTATGGACATGCCAAGCAATAGACCCGGCAACTCGGTATGTCAATGACTTTTCAAGGGCGCGATCCAAATCCGATATTCAGGCCCAGAATTCGTCTGCCTTGGCCGTCTCCTCGAAGTACTCCCGGCCCTCGACAACCTTTCCGTCGCGGAGTACGAAGGAGATGGCAGTGGCAACGTCCAGGGTTTTTCCGTCGCTTTCAGCGTGGGTTTGCTGGAGCCCCACGGTGTGGTTTTCCCCGCCGACGATGTCCTGGACCATCGCTTTGAAGGAACCTTGGGAACGCGCTCCCAGCTCGCCGAAGTAGGCCAGGATGGCGTCGTGACCTTGTTTCGTCCCGGACAGCACGCCACTTCCTCCTGCGTACCAGACTGCGTCCTCCGCAAACAACTCGCCGAGTGCCGCGAGATCACCTGCGTTAAAGGCCTCGTACCCTCGCCGGACCAATTCAGCGTTTTCTGTAGCTCCCATGTCGGATACCTCTCCGTCATCCTCGTCGGTCAAATGGGACGGGTTAAGGCTATTCCTGGCCCGAGTGCCTGTCGATGGGGAAGCCCCCAAATTCAGGGACCATCCCAAGCTCTGTCAAAGGCAATTCAGTGGCAAGCTTGACCACAAAGACGCCGCACCCGCATGGAGGGCAAGCCGTGATTGACACTGCCGAGGCCGTTCTTCACGACGGCACGATGATCCCGGTAACCATCCAAGGGAACGGGCGTGCGCTGATAATCCCAGCACGCATCGCTCCCTATCTTCCGGAGGAGGCCGACACCATGCGCCGGTGGGGCGCTGATCCAGATCTGGGACCCAACTTGGTCAACGGTCTTGCGCGAACAAACCGAGTCGTCGTCGCCGATTACGAAGGGCATCGGATGGCCCATCCTGCACCGGACACCCTCACCCCTGGGAACGTGTCCGCAGATTTCCTTGCCATCGCCGATGCCGCTGACGCTCGCACCTTCGCCTACTACGGTTACTCATGGTTGGCGCTTTGCGGGCTGCAACTCGCAATCCGAACGAACCGCCTTTGGGCGCTGGCCATGGGCGGATACCCGCCGCGCGATGGACCCTACGAGAGTATGCTGGCGGTCACGAGGGCAGCGCACTCGATGGCCAAACAATCCGCCAATCAGGTTCCTTCACCGGCCACTGCGGCGGAACCCGGCGACTGGGACGCGGTCCCCGTCCAAACAAATGAGGCACAAACCCGCCAATTCGTCACGCTCTACGAGGCCCTCCAGGACTTCGACGACTCCTCGGACGCGGTCCCGCGTGATTTGCCGAGGCTTGCCTTCGCCGGCGCGGACGACCGGATCGACTACGGACCCGCATGGGGAAATGTCCACGTAGAGATCGGTGAGCCCTTGGCGTTACACAAGCAAGCCCTCATTGAGGCCGGATGGGATGTCCAAGTACTTCCCGGCCTCGACCACATCAGCGCGATGCACAGCTCAGTCGTCTTGCCTATCCTGACGGACTGGCTCCGGAAGATCGGCTAGGCCTGCTTGCATTGACAAGACTCTTGAGACACATCCGGGCCGGTGGGACGATGAAGCGGTGAATCCCCTCTTCGATTTTCTCAGCCATTACTGGTGGCTGGTCTTTCCCCTGAGCGGTCTGGCTGGCGGATGGGCGCGGTCCTGGTCAAGGGCCAGCGAACGGCGGCATCGCCGTCGGGTGGAGCTCTACTGGCTCCAGAACCAAGCGGCGCAGGCGGAGCAGGCCAGCCAGGCCGAGGTCCTCCGGCTGCTGGAGGCTCACGACGCAGTAAACCGGCGATGGCTGGAATACGAGCTTGACGTCGGAAAACTCATTGATTTTCCGGTCATGTCCGACGTGCGCGAACCGCTCACCGTGGCCTTTCTTCGGGCCAAACGGGAAGCGGACGGTTTGCGCCCTGCGGCACCCGGCGACATTACGACGGCGGCCCGGTTGGCGGAATACCGCACGGCCGTGCGCAGCTTTGAGCTGGCGTTCGATGTCGCCGAGCGGGAAGCCAAACGCGTCAAGGACAGCAACTTTTCCGAGCCCGAACGCCAGCGGCTGGCGACCGCCAGGAAGCTGCTCAGGATCGCCTCGGACAGTGCTGCGACGCCGGCAGAGCGGCAGACCGCCTACAAGCGTGCCCGGCGCGAATTGGATGGGCTGATTGTCCTGCCCGAAGCGACCATCGCAGCGTTGGAAGAGAAGATCGTGGGAATACTCGACGCGCCAAAGGCTCCGGACTTCCATCAGAGCTGACACGCGCAACCGTCCTCCCCAGGGGCTATCCACGGGACCATGCTAGGCGTAGCTTTTTTCCATCACGCAGGCCCAAATTGGCCAGCATTGGGCACCTATCGGGAGGTCATCATGGACAACCTATTCGGACGCGGGGGGCTCGAAGTCCCGGAGCCCCTCCGACGCTTCCTTCAGGGCGAATCTGATCCTTCGCTTCGCGTCGAGCAATACCAAGAGGCGGACACCCTCGTCGTAAGAGTGGATCTGCCGGGAATCGACCCGGAGACGGACGTCGACATCAGCGTCTCCGACGACAGCCTCCACATCCATTCGCGGAGGGAGGAGAACGTCGATCACGTAGCCAAGAGGGGTTATCGCAGCGAACTTCGCTATGGCGAACGCTCACGTAGCATCCCGCTTCCCAGGGGTGTGCGCCAGGACGGCATCGTGGCTACGTACGAGGACGGTGTCCTCGAAATCCGCATCCAGCTTCCCGAACGGTCAGAGTCCCCCACCACCAAAATCCGCGTCGTCCGTACGGGTGGCCGCGAAGCCAATCAGTCTTCAGGGGGGCCAGAGAACTTAGTCACCTGAGGAAGCAAATCCTCAAGGACCGTGGACGGCATGACGAGGACCGCGGCGACGGTGAGCGCGGCGCATACAAGCACCGCAAGAAATACTGCAGCAGAGGCGGATACGATCGTCTGCGGATTCTTCTCGCCGCCGGGGCTGCCGGCGTAGATTGCATTTGCCACGGCCCCGAAGACCGCAACCCCTAGAGAGCTGCCAATGGAACGCGCAAAGAGATTGGTGCCTGTCACTACTCCACGCTCGTTCCAATCGACACTGGACTGGGCAGCGATCAGGCTCGGGGTTGCAAGGAGCCCCAGTCCGAGCCCGGAGACAAAGCAGCTGGAAGCGACGAGGACGAGGTTCGGCGTGTAGGCCGTGACGGCAAGGATCAGCGCACCGATGAGTGTCACAGTGATACCGATCAAAGCTGTTGCCCTGAATCCAATTCGAAGGTAGAAACGCCCCGATTGCGAAGCGCTGATCGGCCAGCCAATTTTCAGGGCCGCCAAGGAAAGGCCCGCCAGAACCGGAGAGACCGAAAGCGCTCCTTGGAGGAAAGTGGGAACGTAGGAGGTAAGTCCGAGCACTATTGCTCCGGCGCCGAAGGAAATCAATGTCGTCGTAACCAGAAGGCGCCTCGAGACGACCCAGGGCGGAAGGACGGGCTCGGCCGCTCGCCGCTCCACCAGGACGAAAGCAACGAACAAGACTGAACCAACGGCGAACACGGCGACGCTGATCGGGGAGGTCCAGGCCCACGCCTGGCCGCCCTCCAGGGCCCCCAGGATTATCAGGGTCAAGGACGTTGTGAGAAGTGCGGCTCCGAGGTAGTCGACCCGGTGCTTTATGCGTTCGATGTTCTCGTGGAACTTTTGAATCAGCATCCACGCGGCCACGAGACACAGTGGAATGTTGACGAGGAAGATTCCGCGCCAAAGTCCGAGCGAAGAGAATACCCCTCCCAGGGTGGGGCCTACGACAGACGAGACCGCCCACACGCTGGCGAGGTAGCCCTGCACCTTCGCGCGCTCGGCCAGGGAGTAGATGTCTCCGGCGATGGTAATGGCAACGGGCAACACCGCACCCGCACCCAGCCCTTGCACGACGCGGAACACGATGAGCGTCGGCATGCTCCACGCCAACCCGCAGAGGATCGAGCCGAGCAGGAAGAGTCCGATGCCGGTGAGGATGATTGGTTTGCGACCTGCCATATCGGAGAGTTTCGCGTAAACGGGAACCGAGACGGCCTGCGCAAGCAGGTAAGCGGAAAAGAGCCACGGGAACGAAGAGAAACCTCCGATTTCACGCACAATCGAAGGCACTGCGGTCGCTACGATCGTGGAGTCGATCGCGACGAGCCCGCTCGACAGCATCAGGGCAATCAGCACCGGTCCACGTTGGGAGCGGAAGCCGATCCCTTCGGTTGGAGTTGTCATCTCATGACCCATCGTGCGGCTCCCCTTGTCTGATCACGCTAGGCGCATCCTTGGGCGGACGCAACGAAGATATCCGGCAAGTCTCCGCGATCCACCAGAACGGATCGGCGGATACTGATCGGCTAATGGGCGGCCCTGTCATTCCCCCAAGCCCCGGCGTATCCTAATTACGCTTCCGGCACCGGCTTCGGCCGGCATATTGTTCCGTACCTACTCAGTTAGGCGTCATCCATGGAAATGGACATCAGGAACCACTGGGACAGGCTTAGTCCCGAAACGCGACGATGGCTCACCGACAACCCCGGGTGCGTGGTTCTGCCGCGCACCATCACGGAAATAATTCACCAGGAAACCGGCGTCACCCCCGACGCCGACCAGCATAGCCAGGTCAGTCTCTCCCCTGAGGACCTCAGCTTCATCCGGACCAAGGCCGAAGGGTAGGCGTTGTTCGGCGGGCAGGGCGAACGCATTCATGTTCGCGCCAAGTCTCGTCAGGCCCCGTCTCGCTAAGAACAGTCACCCTAAGAACAGTCACGCCAGCACTAGCGGTCTTCCTTGCCTGGCGGTTCTATAGCTTCGAGCGAGATCAGGACCAGGCCGAGGTCCCGGACCTTCGTGAGTAGACCGTGCAGCGCCGCTTGGTCCGGGACGAAACCCCGAAGGCTTGTGGTGCCATCGCTTTCGTGGGTGAGGATGAACTCACTGAACCAGGCAGACCAGTGCCCGGGGAGGTGCCCGTCGACCCGAAGCTGATAGCCCGCGGGCACCTGACGGCTGCTGGTGTCCTTCATGAGGGCCCGCCTCGCGGAAGCGTTACTTCGCGCCGGCCCGGTCGAGGGGCGAGCTCGCGACCTTGGGCAGGGACTGACCGGCCACGGTGCGCTGCTCACGCCATAGCGAGATCCCGAGACCGACCAGAGCGACGGCGGTAGGCAAGGCGAACAGCCGTTCATTGATCCGCGGCAACATTGGGATAGCGATGGTCGCAAGGGTACCCACGGCAAGCAGCACGGCAGCCCAACGCGCGAGGATGTTGGCACGGAAGAGGGCAATGCCGAAGAGCAAGCCGCCGCCCAAGTAGCCGATGCCCATGAACGAGAGGAGCGGCTGCATCAGGCCTATGTCGCCAACCGCCTGGCCACTGGTGGACACGGCAAGGACGTCGTTGACGTAGCCGGGTGCGCTGTGGGCAATGGACGGGAGGACAACCGTCCCAATTACTTCAACGCTCAGCATTGCGAGGTAGCCGGCGCTGAACAAGACGTACCCGATCACGCCGAGGACCCCGGTCTGCTTGACCTGGCGCAGGTACATGCCGGTGATCCCGACGAGTGCCAGGACGGCCATGAGCACCTTCATGGTTTGCCGGACCGTCCATTCGATCGTGGTGACGAAGTTGGCATCCAAGTGGGGGTGGTTGAACTGGACGGCAGCGAACAGAAGTCCTGCCGCAACGGCGCACAGGCCGGCCGCTCGGGTGAGCTTGGTGGTAGTGATGGACATGTCCGGCTCCTTGGTTTTGGTATCAGTGGCCTGGCGCCATGGGATAACTCAAATGTAGGAACCAACGGGGTGACCAGGCGTCACCCAACGATGTGATTGACGGGGTGAGATCCTGGTGGCCGGGCCGGCTACATCAGGCCGCGTTCCCGCGCGCGACGGACCGCCGCCCGGCGGTCGGCGACATCGAGCTTGGTGAAGATGTGCTTGGTGTGGGTGCGTAGCGTGTTGTACGAGATAAACAGCGCCTTAGCGATCTGCGGGCCGCTCATCTCACTGTCGAGGTGTCTGAGTACCTGCAGTTCGCGCTCACTCAGCGGTTCACGATCGCTCAGCGGTTCACGATCGCTCAGCGGCTCCGCGGACGACGACGGCGTACCCCGCCTTACGCCCGCGGCTTTACCTTCGGCGGGGGTGCTCAGCCCTCTGGCGTCATGTGCCAAAGCCTGCAGCATGCGGATCTCCAGCAGGCTTCCCGCGCGCCCGGAGGTCTCGGCGGCGTCGAGAAGCCTGTCCAGAAGGCGAGTTGCCTGCTCGACTGCCCCGGTTTCGGGGTGTGCCCGGTGCTGCGCGATGAACAGGCGCACCAGCGTCAGGTGGTCGAACTCGCTGAGGTAGCTGACATCGTCCGCGGCCGACACCCCCCGTTCGCGTGACCATTCGGCGGCCTCCGAAATCTTGCCCTGGGCAATCCACACACGGGCCTTCACCGCGGCGATGGGGCGTACGTCCGGGAAGAACCCGCGCCGATAGAGCGGTTCCGCCTGCTCAAGGAAGTTAATCGCTGCCATGGGATCTCCCTCGGCAAGGGCGAGCAGTCCCGTCGCCAGGAACCACCGGTAGCGGCTCTCGGTCATCAACCCGCGCTCTATGAACAGTGCGGCGGTCTCAAGGTGTCGCCGGGCGCTGACGAGATCCCCGGCTTCGCGGTCAATCTCGCTGATTCCCACGTGCAATTCGGCAGTTGCCCGCGCCACGGACTCGCCTTCCGCCTCGGCCCGCTCCAGCGCATTCCGGTAGAGTCTGCGTGCCTTGCCGGGCTGCCCTGCGACGACCCACATGTCAGCGAGCACCACGGTGCTGCTGAGCTCGTCGATCAGGTTTCCCGATGCGTCCAGGCTCGCCACAGCCTGCGTGAACGTCTGCAGCGCTGTGTTCACGTCGCCTTTGGACCACGCGGCGAGGCCGAGGAAGCCGGCCGCCGATCCACGGGACAGATGGTCGTTGGGGCCGGCGATGTCGAGCGCGTGCTGAGCATGCTCGACCGTGCCTGCGATGTCTCCTCGTGCTTGGGCGAGGGAAGCCCGGTAGACGGCGATAGTCGCCGGCAACGTGCGGAGTTCTTCGGTGTCGGCCCACGGAGGCGCTGTCCCGTTCGGCACTGCAGCCAGTGCCTTTTCCGCGTCACCAAGCCTCGGCTCAACTGCATCGAGGTCACCGGAAACCATGTGCATGAATCCATGGAAAACGCTGAGCGCCGGGCTGCGGCGGACGGCGTCGTCGGGCAGTGCTTTCAGCCAAGCGAACAACATCGCATCCTGGCGGTTACGCCGAATCGCAGGCAACGCAAGCTCCATGTGCCGCACCGCGCCGTCGAAATCGAGGGCAGCCAGCGCGTGCCGGACAGCGTCTGCTGACAACTCTTGGCGCCCGTACCAGCTGCTGGCGCGCTGGTGCAAGAGCGGAATCTGCTCAGGCTGCTCGCTGAGTAGGCGCGCCCGCAGCACGTCGGCGAAGAGGTGGTGGTAGCGGTACCATTCCCGCCGATCGTCCAGGGGAACGATAAAGAGGTTGGCGCGTTCCAAGGCCAGGAGCATCCGGCTTCCGTCATCACGGCCGGTGACGGCGTCACAGAGCGGACCCGTGAGCCGGTCAAGGATCGATGATCGCAAGAGGAACCCGCGGACTTGTTCAGGCTGATGCTGGAGCACCTCCTCGACCAGATAGTCGACGACGTACCGGTCGTCTCCAGCGAACCGCGCGACGAAGCCTGCGACGTCGTCGCGCCCTTCGAGGGAGAGCGCGGCAAGCTGGAGCGCGGCAATCCAGCCCTCCGTACGCTGCTCCAAAGCGGCTACCTCAGCAGCCTCGAGGCCCAGTCCCGCCACCCCGTTGAAATACGAGCCGGCCTCCTCGGACGTAAAGCGCAGATCCGCCGCACGAATCTCGAGCAACTCGCCCCGCACTCGCCAACGGGGCAGCGGAAAATCGGGATCGGCGCGGGTGCTGATGACAACATGTACTTGTGGAGGAAGATGATCCAGTAGGAAAACCATCCCATCGTGGACGTCCTGGCTCTCGACCGAGTGGTAGTCGTCCAGCACGAGCCACACGTCGTGCTGTACGGCTGCAAGCTCATTCAATACACTGCTGAGCACGAGATCGGTCCGCAAAGGGGAGCTGGCAATGAGCTTGAGGGCCGACGAGCCGACGCCGGTCACCGCCGTTTGGAGCGCTGTTACAACGTAGGTCCAGAAAGACACCGGATCGCTGTCCGCCGAATCGAGCGAGAGCCACGCAACACAGCGGACTTCGCCCTGCGCCTCCCCTAGCCATCCTGCGAGGAGCGTCGTCTTACCGAATCCGGCCGGCGCAGATAGCAACGTCAGTCTCGATTCGGCTGAGCGACGCAAACGCTCACTCAATCTTGGGCGCGGGACGAGGCCGCGGCCCGGTTTCGGGACGTAAAGCTTGGTCGCAATCACCGGACCCGCCATGCGAACCCCATTCCAACGTGAACAACCGCATCCGAAGAAGAGGGCGGCAATTAACACCAGAGTACCGGGGGCGGGAACTCCCCGTCGCGCTCGCGTAGGGCCACCTCGAAAGCTACCTGCTCTCAGGTAGAGCTTGTCGAGCCGCCAGTCGGAACCAGTGCATTCTTCTCAGAAGAGATAAGCGAAATGTAGGTCTCCAACTGGGACCGCAACTGATCCGGCGAGTGGTGTTCGGGCGTCAGCGTGGCGGTGATTTGTGCACCGAGGGCGAACGTCATGATCCCGCCAACGATGTCGTCGTCGTAGAGCCCCTCCTTCAGTTCGCCAAGGTCCCTGGCTTCACGGAGCCTGGCGAATAGCGACTCACGCCATTGCTCCATCGAGGAATCATGCAAGGCCGCCTTCGCCGGGTCTGTGAGTGCGCGCTGCCAGAACGCGATGGCAATTCGGGCTTCGTTGAGCCTCTCAGCATCAAGCGGCAGGATTTCGTGGCAATAGCTACGTAAAGCAGACAGGCCGCGCTGGCCGGCAGTGGAGGTGTCCATGCGGGCGTTCGTCTGGTTGAAAACGTGGGCGAACGCAAACGTCAGCAGATCGTCCTTCGTCGGAAAATAGGGCTTGAGCGCGCCGTTGGCAAAGCCTGCTTCCATGGCAATTTCACGCATGGTCGCGCCCTCGATCCCTCTCTTCGCGATGATCCGCCAGGTGGCTTCGACCAGCTCCACCCGGCGCTTGTCATGGTCTACGATCTTCGGCACGCGTTCCCCAAATCTTTTTTCTACAACCGTTGTGACTCAGATTACACGATGCTATTCTCTACACACATAGAAAATAAACCGTCGACCACGAAGGCCTTCCATGAGCACAACTTCCTCTCCAGAAATCGCCGAAATGGCTGCGTTTGCCGGACTGTCTCCGTATGCAATGACCAGTGCCGAGGACATCACGGCGGTCAGGGGCATCCTGGCCGATGCCGGACTCTTCGGTGAATCCATCAGGGTCGCTTATCTTGGACTGCTTGATCCCCCGCGCGATTCGGTGACTCGCGATTCAGGAGCCGCGGACCGCAGGTTCAGGGCGTTCCTGCATAACGCTTCATCCGGCGCGGCACAGGACGTCGTGGTCTCTGTGACCCACCGGGAAGTCGTCTCGAAAGTGGAACTGGACACGTCCGTGACAGGCGAGCTTCCAGTCATCGAAGAAGAATTCGAGGTGGTTGAAGAAATCCTGGCCCAAGACGAACGATGGCTCAAGGCCCTGGCTGACCGGAACCTCGATGTCACCAAAGTCAGGGTCGCTCCCCTGTCCGCCGGGGTTTTCGAATACCCGGAAGAGAGGGGCCGCCGGATCCTGCGCGGCCTGGCTTTCGTTCAGGATTTCCCGGAGGACAGCGCCTGGGCTCACCCGGTGGACGGGCTGGTTGCGTACGTCGACGTCGTGAGCAAGACCGTCGACCAGGTCCTGGATTTCGGCCCCGTTCCGGTCCCGGAGGATCACGGCAATTTTACGGACCCTGAGCTGACCGGACCGATGCGCACTACCCAGAAGCCGATCCACATCACGCAGCCGGAAGGTCCGAGCTTCACGGTCCAGGGCGGAAACCACGTCGAGTGGGAAAAGTGGAGCCTCGACATCGGTTTCGATGTCCGGGAAGGCGTCGTCCTGCAAAATGTAGCGTTCGACGACGTCGATCGCCGCCGCAGCATCCTCAAGCGCGCTTCCATCGCCGAAATGGTGGTGCCTTACGGGGATCCCTCCCCCGTGCGCTCCTGGCAGAACTACTTCGATACCGGCGAATACCTGGTAGGCCAATACGCCAACTCATTGGAGCTCGGCTGCGATTGCCTCGGCGAAATCACCTACCTCAGCCCGGTGGTCAGCGACGCGTTCGGCCAGCCACGGGAAATCCGCAACGGCATCTGCATGCACGAAGAGGACTGGAGCATCCTCGCCAAGCACAGCGACCTCTGGAGCGGCGTGAACTACACGCGCCGGAACCGCCGTCTGGTCATCAGCTTCTTTACCACCATCGGCAACTACGACTACGGCTTCTACTGGTACCTCTACCTCGACGGCACCATCGAATTCGAAGCCAAGGCCACCGGCGTCGTCTTCACCAGCGCCCACCCCGGAAAAGGCTACCCGTACGCCTCGGAACTCGCCCCTGGCCTCGGGGCTCCCTTCCACCAGCATCTCTTCAGCGCCCGACTGGACTTTGCCATCGACGGACTCACGAACCGCGTCGAGGAAGAGGACGCCATCCGGGTGCCGATGGGCGAAGGCAACGAACGCGGCAACGCCTTCACCCGCCGTCGTACTGTCCTTAAGCGCGAATCGGAAGCTGTGCGTGAGTCCGACATGGCGGCCGGACGGGCCTGGGTGATCTCGAATCCCGAATCACTTAACCGCTTAGGCGACCCCGTGGCGTACAAGCTCCATGGCCAAGGGCATCCCATGCTTCTGGCCGACCCCGAATCATCCATCGCCCGGCGTGCCGCCTTTGCAACCAAGGACCTGTGGGTGACCCGCTACGACCAGGCCGAGCGCTATCCCAGCGGCGACTTCGTCAACCAACACTCCGGAGGAGCCGGACTGCCGTCCTACATCGCCCGGGACGGGGACATCGACGGACAGGACATCGTTGTGTGGCACACGTTCGGGCTGACCCACTTCCCACGCCCGGAGGACTGGCCCATCATGCCCGTGGACACTGTGGGCTTCAAGCTCCGCCCTGAGGGCTTCTTTGACCGTAGCCCTGTCCTCGATGTCCCCGCGTCAAAGCCCGCCGAAGGCGGCCACTGCCATATGGAGGCACAGAAATGAGTTTAACAACCGGAAAAGAGACCACCCAGGTGGGCCACCCGCATCACAATCGACGCCGTCTCGGCGTCCCGGCGGTGACCTTCATGATCATCGCCGCATCGGCCCCGCTCACCGTCCTTGCCGGTGGGGTGACGACGACGTTCGCCGTCACCGGGGTCACCGGCGTACCCCTGTCCTTCCTGCTACTCGGCGGCACCCTCGCTGTGTTCGCCGTCGGCTACGCGGCCATGAGCAGGTACGTGGTCAACGCCGGCGCCTTCTATTCCTACGTGGCGCAAGGCATCTCGCGCCCTGTTGGCGTCGGGGTCTCCATGGTGGCGCTCATGGCCTACAACCTGATGCAGGTCGGCATTTACGGCCTGTTCGGCTTCACCGTTTCGAGCTTGATCAACGAACGTTTCGGCGTCACTGTCCCCTGGTGGATTCCGGTTCTGGTCTGCATCGCCGTCGTCGCATTTCTTGGTGTGAACCGGGTTGACCTGTCGGCGAAGGTCCTGGGTGTGCTGGTCGGCCTGGAGTTCCTCGTGGTGATCGTCTACGACGTCGTCTCGTTTGTCGTGGCACCCGAAGGTGTCAGCGGAGCGCCGCTCAGCCCGGAGAGTCTCTTCGTGCCAGGCGTAGGGGCGGTCCTCTCCTTCGGCATCGCGGCGTTCATGGGATTTGAGTCGGCCGCGATCTACGGCGAGGAAAGCAAGGATCCCAAGCACACTGTCGCCCGGGCAACGTACACCGCCGTCGCCATCATCGCCCTGTTCTACGCCGTTTCTTCCTGGGCTATGGCGGTTGGCACAGGACCGTCCGCGGTGGTCGACGCTTCCGCAAAACAAGGACCGGACCTGATGTTCGGTTTCCTGGGCGATCACGCAGGCGTCCTTCTCGCCGACCTGGCCCGCTTGCTCTTTGTCACCAGTCTCTTCGCAGCCCTCGTCAGCTTCCACAACGCCGCCGCCCGCTACTTCTTCTCCCTCGGCCGCGAACAAGTCCTTCCCCGAAAGCTCGGTGCCGTACGCCGGCACAGCGGCGCCCCCTACGCTGGATCGCTCGCCCAGACGGTCATCGCCGTTGTGGTGACAGTAGCTTTCGCCGTTGCGGGAACAGGATCTCCGCTGGGTGATCTCTACCCTGTCCTGACCATGTTCACGTGGCTGACAAATGACGGCGCGATGGGACTTGTCCTCTTGATGACCGTTGTTTCGCTGGCCGTCATTGGATTCTTCCGCAAGAACAGGCATCACGCGGGAATCTGGACCCGCATGCTCGCCCCTGCTTTGGGGTTTGTGCTCCTGGCGGCGATCTTCATTCTGATCGTGATCAACTTCAACGTGCTGCTCGGGCAGAACGAAACCAATGCGCTGACGCTCATCTTGCCCGCCACCATCGTGGTACCCGGATTGGTGGGTGTCGCCTGGGCGTTCCGACTCCGGCGGAGCAACCCCGCGGTGTACCGGCGGATCGGACACGGCGAAGAGGACCCAGCCTCCGTGCACCTCGGTGACGAAGAAGACTGATCAGCACCGGAACTGATGATCGGTGAACAACATGCACGCAATCCTTTCGATAGTCATGCTGGCCTGCTGTGCCCTCGGAATCTGGAACCCGCTGCGCGAAGGCGTGATCAAAAACCTCAGCCAATGGGGCCCGATGGCACTCATGCTCGTGGGAATGGCGGACATGACCGTTGGGCCGGGCATCATTCCTGGCGTTGTTTGGGGCTTCCTTTTGCTCCTCACTTCACCGCTTCCGTTGGTGCTCCTGCCCAAGGATCGCCGCGGCGGCATGGAAATACACCGCTCCATGTCAATCCTGGCCATGTTCGCGATCCTGGTCACAACCCTTTCCCCGGCATCATCCGGCTCACTCCACCAGGCACACGCACACTCCGGACTTGGAGGAGTGAACCTGGTCCTGGCAGTTGCCCTCGCAGTAGCAGTCATCGCCTACTCGGTCATCGTGGCGGTCCGGCCGAGCGGCCGGCGGGGACACCGTCGTCAGGCCTTTGAACCCGTCGAGGCCCTTTCTTCGGCAGGTGCGTTGGGCGCGATGATCCTGATGGCTGTTTGACCCCTTAAAGACTTGTCCTTCGAAACCATTACCAACTCAGAGTGGAGTAAACCCTTGGAAACCTACGACGCCCTCCTGGCCTCTATCACCCCGACCACCGGCGAGACCCGGACGATTTTCGACCCCGCCACCGGCACCGCCGTCGGGCACGCGCCGGTACACACCGTCGAGGACCTCGAGTCCGCCATCGCCGCCGCCCGGGCGGCCCAGCCAGCATGGGCTGCGCTGGGCCACGACGCCCGGTCTGCCGCGCTGCTCAAGGCCGCCGACGCCGTCGAACGCTCTGCCGAAGAACTCGCCCAACTGCTTTCCCGCGAGCAGGGCAAACCGCTCAACGGGCCCAATGCCCGTTTTGAAGTCGGCGCCTGCGCCGCCTGGCTGCGAGCTGCCGCCGGCACCCCGCTGGAACCGGAAACTGTGGTGGACGACGGCGAAACCCGCGCGGAACTGCACTACCGGCCCATCGGCGTCGTCGGCGCGATCGGGCCCTGGAACTGGCCCATGATGATCACCATCTGGCAGATCGCCCCGGCCCTGCGCATGGGCAACGCCGTGGTGGTCAAGCCCTCCGAATACACCCCGCTTTCCGTGTTGGCCCTGGCTAAGGTGCTCAACGAGGAACTCCCCGAAGGCCTGCTGACCGTGGTCTCCGGCGGCCGCGACGTCGGCGCGCGCCTCGCCGAACACCCGGCGATCGGCAAGGTCATGTTCACTGGCTCCACCGCCACCGGCAAAGCCATCATCAAGTCCTCAGCCGACACCGTCAAGAGCCTCACACTGGAACTCGGCGGCAACGACGCCGGCATCGTCCTTCCCGACGCCGACCCCAAGGCCATCGCGGAAGGCCTCTTCTGGGGCGCCTTCATCAACACCGGCCAGACCTGCGCCGCCCTCAAACGCCTCTACGTCCACGACTCGCTGTACGAAGCCGTGTGCGCTGAACTCACCGCCGTGGCCGCGGCGATGCCCATGGGTAACGGCCTGGACGAGGCAAACGTGCTCGGCCCGCTGCAGAACAAAGCCCAGTACGACGTCGTCGCCCGGCTCGTCGACGCAGCCCGCGGCTCCGGCGCCCGGATCCTGCTCGGCGGAAACCCGGACACGGAGCAGCCCGGCTACTTCTACCCCACCACGCTCGTGGCCGACATCGACAACAGCAACCCCCTCGTCGCGGAGGAGCAGTTCGGCCCCGCGTTGCCGATCATCCGCTATAGCACCGTTGATGAGGCGGTCACCATGGCGAACGCGCTCGACGTCGGACTCGGCGCCTCCGTCTGGTCATCGAACCTCGACGGGGCCCGGAAGGTAGCCGCCCGTCTCGAGGCCGGAACGGTCTGGATCAACAAACACGGCGCCGTGGACCCGCGCATTCCGTTCGGCGGCGCCAAACAGTCCGGCTACGGCCTCGAATTCGGCGTCGAAGGCCTCAAAGCCCTCGGCGTGCCGCAGATCATCAACGGCTGAGCGGTGCCGGAGGCGCGGCTGCAGGGGCGGGACCCCTGCGCCGTCGCCTTTGAATCTCCACGTACGCCGTGACGAGGAGCAAGACAATCGCGGCAAGCACCAAGACGACGGCACCGGGAACCACAGCGCTCACCGGTATGAGCAAAACAGCGATCACCACTGTGGGCACTGCCCAGGGCAGCACCGCGCGCAGTGGCTGGCCGTAACGAAGCGAGACGATCGCATTGCAGCCATAGAAAAGGGCTAGACCGCCGCCCAGCGAAATCCCCGAACCGAGCGGCAGGTGTTCATAGGGTGCTGGAATGGCGGTCGCGATCGAGCCGGCGATCGCTGTCACGCCGAGCACCAGGAGAAACGGCAGGAACAACGTGGTCTGGAGTATTCCGGCGAAGTCCGAGCGAGCTTGCAGGCGCTCGAGCCCCGCGGTGATGGTCCCGGTGCCATATTGGAAGAACGCCCAGCCAAGGAACGCAACAATGAGGAATCCGAGAGCTCCGACCAGTCCGGGGCCCGGACCCCAATCATCCGAAACCTCAGTGACGATCGTGAAGATGGACTCGCCGAGGACAATGATGACAAACAATCCAAGCCGCTCGGAAGCGTGTTCGATATTGATCCCGCCGATGCCGCGGTCAGGCCAAAGGCGCGCGCTAACCACCATCATGCCAACCTCGACAACGATTGCCGTCGCCCACAGGACGACGGCGACATGGAGTGGCAAGAAGGCTGCGATGAACCAAAGGACGGCCGTGCCGCCGTTGTAGATCCAAATGCGCCACGGGGTTTCAACTGAATTCCCTCGGTGTTGATACAACCACAAGACCAGCAGGACAACGCGGATGGCGGCATTGGCGAGCGAGAAGGCCCACGCCCGTTCCCCAAAAGCACCCGGTGCAGCCGCGGCCATGACGCTCGCCGCCGCCATGGCCGCGAGCATCGCGATACCCAGCGCCCGGGACGACAGTCCGGGCAGGAGGTTGACTACGGAAACAATGTTCACCCATGCCCACCAAGCCGGGAAGAAAAGCAGGACGTAGGTACCGAACTCGGCCCATCCGGGATCGCCATGGATCCCGCGTGCAAGCTGCCCGACGAAAGCGACAAAGACGAGGTCGAAGAACAGCTCCATCCAGTGAACGCGGCGAGGGTCACGGGCCACCTCGTGCGTCAACGCGCCAGAGTCCGACGACTTATCCATCATTGACCAATGTTATTGCTGCGAGCCCGGAGACAGGCGAGTGCCGATTCGCGTTTTCGTTCAACAAAGAAGGCGGCGCCGAGATAGTAGCATTTGCAATACAGGAATACTTTTGATGCGTGGAGCTTCCTACGCGCGTGGAAAACATTGGGGCGACAAAAAGTCATGGATTCGGAACCGCTACAGCCAGAGGTAAATCCGCGGTTCAGCAACACGCGGAATGAGAATATCGAGCTTGCTCTCCAGCAACTCCGCGACGGCGGATTCACTCCCATTCAGCTAGATGAATTCGTGGAGGCGCTGCGCCGCATGGAGGCCGACGATTTGATACTTGCACCCCTGACAAATGCCTTGCTTGCCATGAACGTCACAGTCCAGTGGCTGATGTAGGGACGGTTTCCGGAGGCGGCGGTCGCGAAGTCAGGCGTGGATGACCTCAACCGCCGGCCAGGACCACGGGCGTCCCGGGGATAGACTCGATTCAAGCCCAACAACCACCATTTGAGGAGCCCCATGCGCGCCACCATCATCCACGGCCCCGGCGACATCCGTGTTGAAAACCGTAACTACCCAACGGTCCAGCTACCCACCGACGTGATCGTGAAGGTCACCGCCTCCTGCGTCTGCGGATCAGACCTATGGCCGTACCGCGGCGTCAAGCCCACTCACAAGCCGTCCGCGATCGGGCATGAATTCATCGGCACCGTGGAGAGCGTTGGCGACGCTGTCACTACCCTGGCGGTGGGCGACTTCGTGATCGCCCCGTTCGTGGTCAGCTGCGGCGCGTGCCCGCAATGCTTGGACGGAGTCACGGTGGCCTGCGATCATTTGGCCGGTTGGGGCGGCAAAGATGACAGCGGGCACGCGATCGACGGCGGCCAGGGCCAGGCGGTCCGGGTACCACTGGCGGACTCCACCCTTGTCAAGGTGCCCGGCATCACGGAACCTGACGACGCCCTCCGCGCCAGCTTGCTGACGCTGTCCGATGTCATGGCCACCGGCCACCACGCCGCCCTCGCGGCGAAGGTGGGTCCCGGCAGGACCGTCGTCGTCGTCGGCGACGGGGCGGTAGGGCTCTGCGGCGTGCTCGCAGCAAAGCGGCTGGGAGCCGAGCGAATCATCGCGATGTCCCGGCACGCCGACCGCCAGGCAATTGCCCTCGAGTTCGGGGCCACGGACATCGTCGCCGAGCGTGGCGAGGACGGCGTAGCCAAGGTCCGCGCGTTGCTGGGAGGCGTCTTGGCCGACTCCGTGCTGGAGTGCGTCGGGACCAAGGAATCCATGGAACAGGCACTGCACAGTGTCCGCCCTGGCGGCGCACTCGGCTTTGTTGGTGTCCCAACAGGCGGAGCCGAAGCCCCGCTGCGCTACTTGTTCGACACGAACATTTCGATTGCGGGCGGAATGGCCCCGGCCCGCACGTATATCCCGGAACTGCTCGTGGACGTACTCGACGGCAAGATCAATCCGGGCCGGGTCTTCGACACGGTGATGCCGCTCGAGGAAGCACCCGAGGCCTACCGCGCCATGGATGAACGGCGCGCCATCAAGGTTCTTCTCACCCCCTGATCGCCATGGCTTGAACCCGCGCTTCCTGCGGAATGACAGGCTGTGGCGCGCGCGCGGGAACGGCGGGAGAATCCATGTACAAGGCTGGATGAACCCAAAGGAGTGAGCGATCATGATCACTGCTGCCGGTGTAAGGAGGCGACAGTCAAGGTAGCCTAGGCCTGTGAATCTTGTATTCCTCCACGGAGCGGCGGCCTCCGGGAAACTAACTACCGCCCGTCAACTTTCCTCGCTGCTGGACTATCCCGTCTTTCATAACCATCTCGTGGTGGACATGCTCTCCAGCATCTTCCCGTTCGGGTCGGAGCCATTCGTCCGACTCCGCGAGCAAATGTGGATGTCCGTGTTCTCGGACGCGGCCGACGTCGGCAGATCAATCATTTTCACGTTTGCGCCGGATCCAACCGTGGCCCTGGGCTTTCCGGCCCGTGTGCGCGAAGAAATCGAATCCCGGGGCGGCCGCGTCGCCTTCGTCCGCCTCCTTGTCAGTGAAACCGAACGCGAGAGACGTGTGGTCGATGAGAGCCGGAGGGAGTTCCACAAACTCTCCGACGTCGAGACCCTCCGTCGACTTCGCGGCAATCCCGCCAAGGGCGAACAGCCCCCGGTCGACCTCGAAATCGATACCGATTCAAGCAGCTCCATGATGTCCGCGCGGACCATCATCGAGCATTTCGATCTTCAGCCCCAACCCGCTCTGGAACGCTTTCCGGCTGTTTAACCGCATCGCCGGTTGGGTCCAAACTCTGTCCGGAGTCTTGCGGCGCGGCCCCACGTGAGTAGATTTGCTTCACCGCAGGATTGTCTACGGTTCGATTGCGGTGGAGGCAACAATGACAGGCCCTGGACCAGTGCTTGTGGTCGGCGGCACCGGGATGCTGGGCAGCCAGGTGGTGTCTAGGCTGCTAACGGGAGGAAAGCAAGTCCGCGCCTTGGTGCGCCCCGGTTCGGACGCCACCCGCATTGAAGCCCTTGGTGCCACGATCGCCCGGGGCGACATGATGGAGCCCGAGTCGCTCCTTCGCGCCATGGACGGCGTCCACGCCGTGATCACCTCAGCGGCGGGATACACCCACCATCGGGAGGGCGACAGCCCCGTCATCGACACGGTGGGCAACATCAACCTCGTCGATGCGGCCAGTCGTGCAGGTATCCGCAGATTCGTCCTCACCAGCATCCTCACCTGCGATCAAACACCGGACGTTCCGCACTTCTGGCACAAGAAACTGGCCGAGGATCGCCTGGAAGAACTCGGGGTCCCGTTCGTGGCCCTGCGTCCGGGCGCCTTCCTTGAGCAGATCACTCGCTTCGGCGACCCGTTCAGCGAGGGGCGGCTCATGTGGTTCGGATCGTCGAGCGTTCCCTTGACGTTCGTACTTGCCAGTGACCTCGCCGGATACCTTGCGGCAGCAGTCGACGCGAGCGGGGTCGACGGCAGCGGATCGACATCGGCTGGGACCAGCCCGTAAGCATGCAGGACATCGCTGATATCTCCGCCCAACTGCTCGGCAGACAGGTTCAGGTCGTCCTCAACCCGGTCAACCCGATGGCAAAGGACCTAGGGGCGATGATGGACTGGTTCCAGAGCGGCCGCTACGTCGCCGATACCTCACGACAACGCGAAGTGTTCGGCCCACCTCGAACCGCCAAGGACGCCGTCGCCCGCCTGATCACCAGCCTCGGACATCGAGTCTGACTGAACCAAACCCGACGACGGCCGGACGGATGGTCTGTTTAGCTCGCGTTAGCTCACGGCGGGCAGCGCGTCGGGGATGCGCGGCTTTGCATTCCCTGCGAAGGTGAACTTGGCGTCGTCGCCCTCGCCGTCCACGTCAACCACCACAATGTCACCCGGGTGCAGTTCGCCGAAGAGGATCTTCTCGGAGAGCTGGTCCTCGATCTCGCGCTGGATGGTGCGCCGCAGCGGCCGGGCGCCCATGGCGGGGTTGTAGCCGCGGGTGGCCAGGAGAACCTTGGCGGCGGCCGTGAGCTCGATGCCCATGTCCTTGTCGGCCAGATGCTGCTCCAAACGACCGATCATCAGGTCCACGATCTCGATGATCTCGTCCTGCGTGAGCTGCGGGAAGACAATGACGTCATCAACACGGTTGAGGAACTCGGGACGGAATTGCTGCTTGAGCTCCTCGGTGACCCGTGCCCGCATCCGGTTGTAGCCGGTGGTGGTGTCCGTGCCGGACTGGAATCCGGTCGCGACGCTCTTGGAGATATCGCGGGTTCCCAGGTTCGTGGTCATGATGATCACGGTGTTCTTGAAGTCCACCACCCGGCCATGGCTATCCGTCAGGCGGCCGTCTTCCAGAATCTGCAGCAGCGAGTTGAACAGATCGGAGTGCGCCTTCTCCACTTCATCGAACAGCACCACGGAGAACGGACGACGGCGAACCTTCTCGGTCAGCTGCCCGCCCTCGTCGTAGCCGACGTAGCCCGGAGGGGCACCGAACAACCTCGAGACCGAGTGCTTTTCGGAGTATTCGGACATGTCCAGCGTGATGAGCGCCTCTTCGTCGGCGAAGAGGAATTCGGCGAGGGCCTTGGCGAGTTCGCTCTTGCCGACGCCGGTGGGGCCGGCGAAGATGAACGAACCGCCCGGACGCTTGGGGTCCTTCAGGCCGGCACGCGTGCGGCGGATAGCACGAGACACCGAGCTAATCGCCTCATCCTGGCCAATAACCCGCTTGTGCAGTTCCTCTTCCATCTTGAGCAGACGGCCGGACTCTTCCTCAGTAAGCTTGAAGACCGGTATACCGGTGGAATTCGCGAGAACTTCGGCAACAAGTTCCTCGTTGACCTCGGAAATGCCGTTCATCCCGCCGGATTTCCATCGGAGCTCCTTCTCTCTGCGCTCGGCGACGAGATTCTGCTCCTTCGCACGCAGGGAGGCGGCGCCCACGAAGTCCTGGGCGTCGATGGCCGATTCCTTCTCCATCTTGACCTCGGCGATGCGCTCATCCATCGCCTTCAGTTCCGGTGGACGTGTCATTCGGCGGATACGTAAGCGTGCACCGGCTTCATCGATCAGGTCGATCGCCTTGTCCGGGAGGAAGCGGTCCGACACGTAACGCTCCGAGAGGCTCGCCGCGGCCGCAAGCGCGCCGTCGGTGATAGTCACGCGGTGGTGCGCTTCGTAACGGTCACGCAGGCCCTTGAGGATCTCAACGGTGTGAGCCACTGAGGGTTCCTGGACCTGGATCGGCTGGAAGCGGCGCTCCAGCGCGGCGTCCTTCTCGATGTGCTTGCGGTACTCATCCAAAGTGGTGGCACCGATTGTCTGGAGTTCACCGCGTGCCAGCAAGGGCTTCAGGATGGAGGCGGCATCGATGGCACCCTCGGCAGCGCCGGCACCCACCAGGGTGTGGATTTCGTCGATGAAGAGGATGATGTCGCCGCGGGTGCGGATTTCCTTGAGGACCTTCTTCAGCCGCTCTTCGAAGTCACCACGGTAGCGGGAACCGGCAACCACGGATCCCAAATCGAGCGTGTAGAGTTGCTTATCCTTCAGACTCTCGGGCACGTTGCCCCGGACAATCGCCTGGGCGAGACCCTCGACGACGGCGGTCTTGCCGACGCCGGGCTCACCGATCAGGACGGGGTTGTTCTTGGTGCGGCGGGAGAGAACCTGCATGACGCGTTCCATCTCCAACTCGCGGCCGATCACTGGATCAAGCTTGTTTTCCCGCGCGGCCTGGGTGAGGTTGCGGCCGAACTGGTCCAGCACCACCGAACCGGCAGGGAGGACCTCAGCTTGGGCCGGTCCCGCACCTGCGCTGGCACCGGATGGTTCCTTACCCTGGTAGCCGGAGAGCAGCTGGATGACCTGCTGGCGGACCCGGTTGAGGTCCGCGCCGAGCTTGACGAGCACCTGCGCGGCAACCCCTTCGCCCTCACGAATGAGGCCCAGCAGGATGTGCTCGGTACCGATGTAGTTGTGGCCGAGCTGCAGGGCCTCCCGCAGCGCCAGCTCAAGTACCTTCTTGGCGCGCGGGGTGAAGGGGATGTGACCGGACGGGGCTTGCCGGCCCTGGCCGATGATCTCCTGTACCTTCTCGCGGACGCCCTCGAGCGAAATGCTCATGGACTCAAGCGCCTTGGCGGCAACGCCTTCACCCTCTTGGATCAGACCCAAGAGGATGTGCTCGGTACCGATGTAGTTGTGGTTGAGCATGCGTGCCTCTTCTTGGGCAAGCACAACAACGCGACGGGCACGGTCCGTAAATCTCTCAAACATTTCGCCACACTCCTGGCAGCCGCCTACCTTGATGCTACGTCCCTGCAGGCCTTCTTGGGGCATTTGCCGAGGCAGAATATTAGAGGGCCGGATTCGTGAAGAATGGAAGCAACCACTTAGGAGAGGGATCGCAATGAGCACCCTGAAGGACCGCCTGCATGATGACGTCGTCGTCCATATGAAGGACCACAACAAGACCGCGCTCACCACAGTGCGCAACGTGCTTGGAGAGATCGAGACGCGCGAGAAGTCCGGCAAGACACCCGTCCAACTGGACGACACCCAGGTGACGGCTCTGCTGCAAAAGGAAGCTGCCAAGCGCCGGGACACGGCCCGCATCTACACGGAAGCCGGTGAAGCCGGGCGCGCCGCCGCGGAAATCGCCGAAGCAGAAGTCATCGAGGCATACTTGCCCAAGATGTTGACCATGACCGAAGTTGAGGCAATCGTCGAAGAAACCATCGCTGCCTTGAAAGCTGATGGTCTGGAGCTCACCATCAGGCAGATGGGTGCAGTGATGAAGCCGGTCACAGCCAAGGTGGCTGGCCGCTTCGACGGCAAGTTGGTCAGCGACATCGTCCGGACCAGGCTGGCATAGACCGGAACCTGTTTTGGCCGGGAGGAGAAGCCATGGCCGCAATCATCTTGGTGTGGAATCCAGGGCTTTGGAACGCTTGGAACTACGATGCCGTGACCGATCAGGTGGCCGAAACGGGTCAATTCCTTGATCGGTGGAGCGTCGGGCGACACCGGAACATCCAGCCCGGAACACAGGCGTGGCTCCTCCTGCAGGGCCAGGGCCAACACGGGCGCGGGCTCATCGGGCATGGCATGGTCATGTCCGAAACCTATGAGGCGCAAGAATCCTCCGATCCGGGGAGCACGGTGCGGTGCGTAAACGTCGCTTTCGATGCCTTGCTTCCCCTCGGCGACCAAATACCAGCGAGCGTTCTCGCTAGTCAAGCGCCCGGCGTGGTCTGGAACAGGGTCCGCGGTTCCGGACGGGCCATCCCCACAGGGCTGGAACCCGAGCTTCAGCGCCTGTGGCGCGAGCACGGACCAGCGGCGTCCGACCCGAGCCAGACCGTTCCCGGAACCTACCCCGACGAAGCCGTCAGCCGGGTTGAAGTGAACCGCTATGAGCGAAGCCCGGAAGCCCGACGTATCTGCCTGGCTTTCCACGGAACGTCTTGTGCCGCATGCGGCTTCTCCTTTGAAGTCACGTACGGGGATATCGGCAAGGACTTCATCCAGGTCCACCACGTGGTTCCTGTATCGCAACTCGGTAGCGGCTACCGGTTGGATCCGGTATCGGACCTCGTGCCGCTGTGCGCCAACTGCCACGCAATGGCCCACCACGGCGTAGGCACGCCACGCACGGTGGCAGAGCTACGCAGGGCCATCGCCGCTGCAGGTCACTTGTCCGGCCAAGTAGTGGACGGCAGGGCATTGGCCGCCCAGGACGCCGCACACCGCATCCTTGAGCAGCGGTAACCGTCCCGTCACCAGCGTGCACTAGCCAGTCACGGTTCTTCCCCGTATTTTGGTTAACTACACCGTGTGGCGGGCATCACACGCTGTGAGTCAGATGATCCATTTGCCGGACCAAACGTCCGGGGCGCGACGGCGCGTCCTGGACCCGGCGAGACCTACCGGGCGTAACCAGCCGCCCGCTGTTCAGGAGGATACGCATGGCCGGAATGTTTGAAGTCTTCATCGACGAGGACACGAGCTTCAGATTCAGACTCAAAGCGCCGGACGGAACTGTGGTGGCCGTCTCCAGGTCCTTTCCCGACAAGCTCGCCGCGGTGTGCGGCATCAGTGATGTGCGTGAGTATGCCGGAATGGGCCTGATAACCGATCTATGCCCGGAAGTACCGGTCCGCGGACCATCACCCAAGCCACCGGTCCCCGCTGCAAAGCAAACCAGCCCGTCCGGAGTTCCACATCTTCCCGTCCCGCCGCGGCGCCACAATCCACTCCTGGCAAGAGATCGAACAGCCCGGCCCTGGCACACCGCGGAACGGGTGGAGGCGGCTTGCGTGGGGTTGGTTGAGGCGTAGACCCGGCGAGTACACCCGCAATAGCGGGAATGGTTATCAATCTGCATGCTCCCTCGTCCACACCAGATCTTTCTGCCTCCTCCGTAGACGCACCGTTGCGGCTCACCTAAGCTCCAGGCATGGCATCAGTGATCGTTTGCAGCGGACCGCATGACGGTCACGTTTCGCCTATGCTGGGCGTGGCCCGGCAATTAATCGCCCGAGGGCACCGCGTGAGGTTCCTGACGGGTCCCGCATACAAGGAAGCCGTCCGGGCAAGCGGAGCGGAATTCGTGCCTCTGGGCGACGGGGCGGCCTCTGCGCCGGCGCCCAGTTCCACCACCGGCATCGCGGCGGTGCGTGAAGGTGTCCGCGCGCTCGTGATCGATCCTGCTCCCGGCCAGTTCCTCGCCCTGTCAACTGCGATAGCTGCCGAACCTGCGGATGTCGTCCTCGCGGAGGTCACCTTCGTTGGAGCGGGGACCCTCTCCGGACTCCCCCGCAAGAGCCGACCCGCAGTCATCGCCTGCGGCATACTGCCTTCAACCCTATCCAGCCAGGATTGCGCGCCCTTCGGTCTTGGGCTCACGCCGGGGCGCGGACCTGTTGCCCGCATGAGAAACAGGGCACTGAACTGGCTCGTGGAAAATGTCGTGTTGCGAGATAGCCAACGTCAGGTGGATGCGCTGATGCGCGAGCTGACGGGCGTTGGATTGGACGGGTTGTTCGTGCTCGATTGGCCGCGACGGGCCGAACTCATCGCGCAGTTCACGGTAGCTGAGTTCGAGTACCCACGGTCAGATGCGCCAGAGAGCCTGCGATTCTTTGGGCCAACGTCCCGGCACGCTGCCGCTGGCGTGGCGAGGCCGGAGTGGTGGGCGGATCTGGACGGCTCACGTCCCGTGATCTATGTGACGCAAGGAACGGTGTCGAATGCCGATTTCACGGCCCTGATAGCGCCGACACTGCAAGCACTTGCCCAAGAAAACGTGCTTGTCGTGGTCAGTGCCGGCCGCCGCCCCGTGGAGGATCTGCCGCCGCTTCCAGCCAACGCACGTGCCGCCGGGTTCCTGCCTGACGCTGACCTCATGCCCAAGGTTGCCGTCTATGTGACGAACGGAGGTTACGGAGGTCTTCACTACGCGATGGAAAACGGCGTACCCATCGTCGTCGCAGGCGACACTGAAGACAAGCCGGAGGGCGCTGCCCGCGTGGCATGGGCGGGTGTGGGAATCAACCTCAAAACCGGGCGGCCCACACCAGCGGCCATCAGGAACGCTGTGCGCAAGATCTTGAGCGACGGACGATACCAGACCGGCAGTAGGCGGATCGGAGCCGCGATCGCCGCCTCGCCGGGGGTCAACGGGCTCATCGACGAAATGGAAAGACTACTGCCACGGTAAATTCCCGGATCCGCAGAATAAGTAAGCAAGTGCGAGGCGACGAATGGGACCGCGAATAACAAGTAGGACCACTCAGTCGCTTCCCCACCGAATTGAGTAAAGTCGTTCCCGTGTGCCGGGCATCGAAGCCGGCCGCACGCGGGCGGCACTGCCGCCGTCAGGGTTCACCCGTTGCCGCCACTTGAAACGCATGGTCTCCGCCCATGGGTGATGCGTTCCCTGCAAGACATTCAGGAGACCACCATGCTTGGAAAAACACCCCGCCGTCTCGCACCCTGGGCCGCGATCGCAGCGTTGTTGCTCGCCGCCGCACCGGCCAGCGCCGACGTCAGCCGCCCGCCCTCCCTCCAAAATTTCGACTTCAAGATACCGGCAGGACAAGGCTGTTCCTTCGCTATAGACATCAAAGGCACGAACGGACAGATCACCGAGGTGACCCTCAAAAACGGCAGCATCTTCAACGTCGGGAAAGGAGTCCTCCTTACCTACACGAACCTCAGCAACGGCAAAACCTATACCGTCAATACCTCCGGCTCCGTAAACCGTTTCATCCAAAACGCGAACGGAACCGTCACTCTGGAGGCCACCGGCCACAACGGCTTCATCTTCTTCCCGACCGACGCGACGGGCCCGAGAGTGACCCAGTACACCGGACGGATCGTGGTCACGCTGGACTCACTAGTGACCCAAAACGCGCTATCCGTGAACGCAACCTCCGGCCAGGCAGTGGACGTCTGCGCCGCAATCTCCTAAGCACTGCACCTCGGACCGATTCCCAATAACCACAACCCGTACATTTCAGCGGTTGAACTCCTTCCCGCAGGTTGAAACGAGGAGGAGTTCAACTTCCAGGTCAACATCTCGATCCGGTCGTCCGCTGACGACCTCATGGGGTCGCCGTAGTACTCGCGGAAAATCGGGCGGACATCACCCGGATGCCTTCGGCCCGGAGTGTTACTGAAGTTCGGCGTGCGGCAGGCTGGGTGACCCGCCGACATCCGGAGGATCGTCCAGGGCGCCCCTCTGCCCACCTCAATTGGGCGACCGGGACGTCAGAGAAGCCGGTGGCTGTCAAGCGATGCCGAAGTACCGAACGATGGCGCGCTAGACGGTTGAACGCGCTACCGCGAAGAGTTCGGCATGCTCCACCGTCGTGTGCGTCCCAGCTCGGCGAACGGAGACCAGGTGCGCTTCCTGTGTTTTGGAGAGTTCGGGCTGTTCCATCGGAGGCGGCCTTTCCCCTTGGCGACGGCCATGCCTTCCCGGGTCGCTGCCCGGATCAGGTCGGCTTCGAATTCGGCAACCATGGCCAGGACGTTGGAGAGGAGCCGACCTACGGGATCGGTCGGGTCATGGACGGAGCGGTTCCAAACCGGTAGGCGCCAGTCGGGGCTGTCAGCGCCTAGTGGTCAGCCGGAACTTCCATAGCTCACGAGAGTCAACCGGGTACCCGCTCCGGGGATTATCCGGCTGGATCTTAGCCACGCCCTGAGCACCGACTTTAACCACCGTATTGGCATGGTCCGCACTCGTTTAGATCACCAGGTACGTCTAACCATCCGATGCCCAACAGGACTGCCAGAACAAATGATAGACAGTGCTGAGCAAGGCCATGCTGAGTACTTTGCGCCGGCACGGTTCCCTCGATTCTTACAATTCGCGGGCCCCCGGCGACTGCCCGTGAAAGATGCGGCTACGAGAGACCAGTTAGAAACTCAAGCCAAATGTGCTGCCCGGCAACGGCGTTGCGTATGGACCTACGTACTAGGCCCGGTACTCCTGTAGTGTCCCTGCCCGACATGCAGCTGGCCAGCAATTTGTTGGGTGACTGGTGCGAGGTTAGGGTTTCCGGGATGGGCGTACAGGGGTCAGGCGGTGGTCCATGATGACGGCCGCATTGAACGCATCCGGTACAAATGACGGCCGGGGCTGTTCAGTCGAGTTGGACCGGGACCACATCGGCATCATGGGCGCGTGCGCCCAGAATCTCGAGGAGGCGGTCCGCGGCGACGCGCGCACCATCACCTGCACGTAGCCGCTGGCCGATCACGGCCGCCGCCGCAGCGAAACTCTCGGTCTCCAGCAGGGTCGTCAGCGCTCGGGCGATGTCCTCGGGCGATGCTTTCCGGCTGAGTCGGATGCCCGCACCGGCATCTGCGACCGTGCGAGCAATGATTGGCTGGTCGATTGCTGGATGCATCGGCATGATGATCAGGGGGAGATCGTGGGCGAGGGCGGCCATGGTTGTCGAGTGGCCACCGTGGCCGATCACTGCAGTGGCGGTAGACATTATTTTGTCATGCCGGGCAAATGCCAGCACTTCGACATTTGGGGGTGCCGAGAGTTCGTCGGGATCCATCGCTGGTCCGGTCGTGACGATCGCCCTGAGCGGGAGGTTTGCGAGGGCTGTCAGGATGTGGCGGTAGGCATCATCCTGTCCCGGCCACGATATGGTGCTCAGGCTGACCAGCACGAGAGGCTGCGCGGTTGGGTCTACGGCACGGGGTGTGCCATGCTCAACGACGCCGCTCCACACACGATTCGGGCTTGCAGATTTCCCGGCCGGGTCGAGCGTTTGATCGCTGACCACCAACTCGAGGTCCGCCTGTGCCCAGAGCGTGCGGGCATTGAGTCCCTTCAGCCGGGCGAGTCCGCCGATGGGCCCTTTGACCCAGTCCCTGGTCCAGAACTTGTAATAAGTGTGGAACAGCACGGCGTGCTTGTGCCCAGCGGTGTTGGCTGCTTTGAGCACGGACAGGAGCATACAGTCGATGACGATCAGGTCTGCTGGATCCTCGTTGATGAGGTCGATGAGGTCCTGGCCAAGTCCAGGGTTTGTGCTGATGTGCAGGAGATCGGCAATTGCCCGCGGGACCGACTTGCCTCGGGTTGGCTCCCAGTGCGGCATCCGTCGGAATGCTGTGAACTCGAAGCCCGCGTTTTGGAGCGAGACGCGTTGACGCTCATGGCCGAGGAAGCGTACGCGGTGGCCGCGGGTGAGCAGTTCGCGGCCTATGGCGATCGCCGGGGGGACATTGCCGCCAGCATCGACGGTAACAAAGAGGATGGTTGACATCTTAGATTCCTTCCAGGATTTTCCCGATCAGACGAAGCATTCGTGACTCTGCCTCGGGGCGGGCGAGGCCCCGATCGCGGCGGAGGAGCTTCCAGGTGTAGACATCGCTGGCGACAACGAGCAGGTCGATGATCTCGTCCTGCCCGGCGGCCGAGCTTTGGGTCAGCAGTGGGGCAAATACCCGGGTGACCCAGTCGCGGTGCAGCCGTCTGCCGGCCGCCGTGATGTCGGCGGCCCGGGGTTCCCAGTGCTCTTGGCCGAGGAGGAGAAGCACGCCGTCGCCGCGCAGCTCGTAGTGATCGAACAGCGTGCGGATGGCCGTGGAGACGTCGCCAGGGTTGACCGCTCGCTCGGTAACGACGCGCGCGGTCGCGGACTCTGTCACCGCGTCCAGTAGGCGATCGCGGCTGCCGAATTGGCGGAGCACGGTTTGCACGGTCACCCCGGCCAGGCTTGCGATGGCGGGCAGCGTAAGGGCGATGAGCGGCTTCTCGTTGGCGAGTTCGATTGTCGCGTTGATGATGCGTTCCCTTGTTTGTGCAGCGGTATCGGCGCGGGTACGCATCTCATAGGGTCGGGTAACTTTCATGATAATGCCAATTAACACCAAATATGCATTTCATGTCAATGCTTTTACACATGAAATTTTTGATACCGGGCAGAGACCTCGAACAGCCCCAATCCAAGACCGTGGTAATCGAGCATGTCGGCCACCATCAACGCCGCCCCCGATCAAAAGCAGGTCACGCGCCGGACTTCCCGGAAGGCAGTTGGAAAGGAATCGGCAGGACCAGCTGGACCGGTTCGGTGCCGACCGGCTCGTCGAGCAGATCGTTGATTGAGGTCTGACCTTCCAGCTCGTCTTCCCGGCTCGTCTCCACGCCATGACTCCATGTGCGCCTCCTCATCGGAGAACGATAGACACACGGGCCCATCGGTGAACGCCTGTCCCGAGGAGAGTGCCCCCCGAGGGTCAGGTCCGGCCGACGAGCTGCTGGTAGAGCGCCCGGGTGCTCGGGCCGGGCGAGACACCTAGCTGGTCGCGGAGAAGGTTGGACAGCCGGCCGTACACAGCCAGGGCCTCGGCCAGGTTGTCCTGCGCGGCGAGAGCCTGCATCAGGTAGCGATGGCCGCTTTCGCGCAGAGGGTCCAGAGCGATGAGCCGGCGTCCAGCACGGAGCGCACCTGCGAGTTCGGCGCCGCCGATGCCGAGCTCGGCGGCGGCGTAACATTCCAGGGCCCGCAGCCGGATCTCGGCGAGCTGGTTGCGGGTCTGGTCGATCCAATCAGCATCCTCGCCAGGCAGGAATCCGCGTTCGGCGACGAACAAGGCGACCAGAACCGGTCCCCAGGCGCGGGCCCAGTCCTGCTGAGCCACGGCAGACTCGGCACGGTGAATTGCCTCCACGGCAGCTTCGAGGTCAATCCATGCGTCGGGGAGGTGAAGCTGGACAGTGACGCGTCCATCGACCGCGTCCGGGCCGAAAACGTGGCGGAGCTTTGAGATCAACGGGTTGAGGCGCGCGTCGATCCCGGCCGAATCGGGAGAGCGCCACAACGCCTCGACGAGCTCGTCGCGGGGCACTTGGCGGTGCCGGTTGACGACGAGATAGGTGAACATGAGGCGCCCCTGACGACCGGGCAGGCCGTGATCAAGCCTGATACCGTCCCGCTCCACAACTAGTGGCCCGCAGATCTGGAGACGCAGCGCTGACTGCACGGTCATGACACCATGATCGCATGCGCCCTCATCGCTCCGGAGAGGGCTCGACAAGGTTTGGGAGGTCGTTATGGCGAAGCTCATCCGATGCGAATGCGGGTTCGTCGTCCGCGGCGACACTGACGAGGAAGTGATCGGAGCGATCCGCGGCCACATCGCCAGCGACCATCCGGCCCTCCTCCAAGCAGTCAGTCGCGAGGATCTGCTGGGGTGGATCCAAGTGGAATAGGCAGACACGCCGACGCCAAGGTAGCGCCAACTTTGAGCCAACCTTGGCCCAATGACCAGCGCGCAGAATGTGGACATGCTCATCGAACCCATCTGGCTAGCAAATCACCTCTACGATCCTGCGGTCCGCGTCGTCGAAGTGGATGTTTCCGCGACCGCCTACAACCAATGGCACATCGACGGCGCCGTGCTGTGGAACGTCTACGCCGACCTCAAAGACGACCGGTATCGCCCGATCGACAGAGGAACGTTTGAACGACTGTTGGCCCGATCCGGCATCGGCCCGGCCTCGACGGTCGTGTGCTACGGATACGCCCCGGCACTCGGCTACTGGCTGCTCAAACTGTACGGTCACGCCGACGTCCGCATCCTGAACTGCTCCCGCGACGCCTGGCGCACCGAAGGACATCCCTACGGCACGTCACCGATCCGGGTGGACGAGGCTCCGTATCAGCTCACCGAACGCGACCAGGGGCTGTTCGCCGACATGCCGGCCGTGCGGCAGGCCATCGGCCGCCCTGGAACAACGATTCTGGATGTCCGTTCCGGGCCAGAGTACGCCGGTGAGCGGTTCTGGCCCTCCGGCGGAATGGAGCCGGGAGGGCGCGCCGGTCACATCCCGACGGCCGTCCACCGGGCGTTCGACGATCTCTACGACCAGAAAGGCGCATTCCTCCCGGTCGACGAGTTGCGCCAGGCGATGCACTTGCCCGAGCTCGAGGAAGAAGACGAGCTGATCACCTACTGCACCGTCGGGGGCCGCGCGGCCACCGCGTGGTACGTCCTCACCGAAATTCTCGGACGCGAGGGTGTCCGGGTCTACGACGGATCCTGGGCCGAATGGGGCCTTCGCCCCGACACCCCGATCGAGACACCGCACGCTTCAGCACTCTAGGGGAACGCAAGGCGTGAACTCCCTACGACGGCCCGAACATCAGGACAACCGCCGAAGCCGCTGGCATGGTGCGGACGGATCGTCTCTCGTGGGCGAAGGCCAGGGCGGCGATGCGGCAGTGAAGACGGTGCCACAGTCTTCGCGCCCGTTCCGGCCGGCCCGCGTTCAAGGAAGCCCGGATCAGACACCCATCCCGTTCAAGCTGACGGGCTCCCGCCTTCACCGCAGACGAAGACGGCCGCCAGCGCCTGGAAACCGTGGAAAACCCCGTCGTCTGAAGCCACGTCGAGCACATGAGTATGTTGATGGACCTCCGTGTAGGTTTCCTCCAATAGCCGTCGTTATGGGCCCCTGTAACCGCGGGGCGCCTCAAACCTCAATGCCAGCAACGGACTTATCACGCCCCGGCATGCGCGTTGCTTCGTGGGAAACAAGATCCTCCACTATCACCCGACCGGGGACAATAGTGCCGCCGCGGAGGACGGACCGGACGCAGGGCACCCCTGCGTCCGGTCAACGTGGGAGTCCTACTGCTCGTCCTTGCGGGCAGGAAGCACGAGGAGTGCGTCCCCGACGGCACGTTCCGATCCGCCCGACGGGCTGTTCAGGACTTTTCCGCTGGCAACCGCTGTTGTTGAGCCGCCACCGTCCAGGTTCATGGCCTGAACCATGCCGAGCGATACGGCGACGTCAGCCTCTTCCTTCAAGCTCAGTCCCAGTGAGGCAGTTGAGCGTCCGTCTGCGGTAACAAGGATGGTTCTACCCTGGGCATCCGTCCCGGCGAAGGTCCGGGGGTTCCGCTTGTGGACCCAGCCGTAGTAGAAGCTGTTTCCGTCATTGGGGTGGACCATGCCGTCATGTTTGACGGTGACGTCTTCGCTGCCGTCCTTGACCAGCAGCGGGCCGCCGTTCACGACGCTCGTGGACCTATTGGTGTGGAGGGTTTTGCCATCCGGGCCGAGCAGGCCGGCGTCGATCTTCAGCTTGGCGCCCACGGGCGCCAGTGCGCGGAGCCGTGCGACGTCGGTTCCGGTCGCCTGGACGGTGTGTCCGCCCACAGGAACGGCCGTGCCGCGGGTTTCTGCGGTGGAAGTAACGGTGTCGTGGCTGTCCACCGTCACCTCAAGGCCCGCCCCGGCTGGAGTGGACGGCCCGAACTCCGGGGTGAAGGTCACGAGCTCGTTCGGGTTGGTACAGGTGACGTCCTGGAGTGCGCGCGGGGTCGGCAAGTCGTTGGCGCCGCCGCAGTTTCGGATCAGGCCGGGAACCCGGTCGATGCCGTCCAAAGCCGTCTCCCCGGAACCCGAGGAGAGCTTCCCGGCCCAGGTCAGGCGCTGGATGCTGGTGGCGTTCTTCTTGCCGTCAATGACCAGGCCCGGTCGGTCGGCGACGGGTTCGCTGAGGGTTTTCCCGGCGTACACACCAACACCGGCGGGGTCTCCTTCGGCGCCGGCCTTCGGGTCGAAGACGAAGAAACCAGCGTTGATCGCGGCGATGGCGTGCGCGTCGGAAGCCAGTTGACTCGTCGTCTCCCGCTTCTCCAGATCCGGTCCGAACGAGGCGGCAAGCTGACCCTGGTACGTCCCTGGGTCGATCGTGATGACATCAAGGTTCCACGGCCCGCGGGTCGTCGTGCTGGTCCCGGCGTCGCCGTCCCAGCCCGAATAGATCACTGACGAGGCAAAACCGGCGGCTTTGATCTTCGCGACGACAGAGGCCCCGTCGTCCCGCGCGGCGAGATGGCCGGCGCGGACCCGGTATCCGAGATCGCCCCCGGCATCAGCCAACTGGGGCGACTGGACCTGTTCGATCCGGGCATCGACGCCGGCGGCTTTGAGCTTATCGGCGGTGCGCTGCGCGGTGGCCTGGCTTGAGAGAGCTGAGGCGGGTGCGTCAGGATCCGGCGAGTCCGAAGGGATGGCAACCTCGGCCGTCCAGAAAAGCGAAGAGTCTGCTCCGCCGCGGCTGATTTTGGTCAACGTGACGCCCGGGGCGAGGGTTGTCACGGTCCGGTTCTCGGGAAGATCGGCGGCGCCGAGGTTGAGGTGCGTGTTCCGATCCGTACCGTGTTCACTGATCTGACCGTCATCCGCGTGGGTCGGGCCAACGGGGCTGAGGATCGCTGAAATGACAGCGAGTACCAGGCCGCCGGTCAGGACGCTGCGGGACTTAAGGGGCGATTTCATTCGTCTACCGTACAAAGGCTCGACGGCGGGCCCGGCCCCGATTGGCGGTTTGGGGCGCCTATTGCCCCAACCTTCACTCCACGTTCACTTACGCAACTGCCCTGATGCGGGAGGCAGAAGGAACGCAGGGCAGAATGGAAAACATGCCCCTCACGACATTCGCCCTCGTCCGCCATGGCCAGACAGACTGGAATGCGCAGCGCCGGCTGCAAGGATCCACTGACATTCCGCTGAACGACGTCGGCCGCGGCCAGGCGCGTGACGCCGTCGCCGTCCTGTCGGGTTACGAATGGGACGCGATCGTATCCTCGCCGCTGAGCCGGGCCGCGGAAACCGCCGACCTGATCGCCGGCGGGCTGGGGCGCAGTGTGGACCGGCGCGTGCCGGAGCTCACCGAGCGTCGTTTCGGACGAGCCGAGGGCCTGCACGCCGGCCCGGAACTGGACGCATTGCGCATCTCCGGCAGTTTCGAGGGCGCAGAAAGCGAGGACGAGGCAGCATCCCGCGGGTTGTCCGCGCTGGAAGCACTAGCCGAAGAGTTCCGCGGCCGCCGCGTCCTGGTGGTCGCCCACGGCACGCTGCTCCGGGTGAGCCTTAACCGCGCCATCGGCCGCACCTTGGAAAGCATCGACAACGCTGCGCTCAATCTGGCCCACCATCACCCCGTTGACGGCTGGCAGCTCGAATACTTCAACGGCGAGCGCATACTGGCGGCAGTCGGGGGCTGACCTGCCGTTACTACCCTGAAGGCCGCCCCTCAATCGTGACGGTGCCGGCGTCGCCGTCGACACGGATCCGTTGACCGCTGGCAATGCGCTGGGTGGCCACTCCGGTGCCGAGCACCGCGGGGATGCCGTACTCCCGGGCCACGATCGAACTGTGGCTCAACGGGCCGCCAACGTCTGTGACCACGGCCGAGGCCATCGCGAACAGGGAGGTCCATGCAGGCGTGGTGATCCGGGCGACCAGGACGTCCCCGGGCATCATCAGCGCGAAGTCCTGGGGCCCGCTGAGGACCCGGGCAGGAGCAGTGACCCGGCCCGAACTGGCGCCGACTCCCTTGATGACGTCGCCTTGCTGTTGCTGCGAGCGTGCCGGCATCATCCCCCCGAAGGTCCGTTCCATCCAACGGCTCTCCGGTAGCAGTTGCGGGGCCGCGGCCTTTGCCTGGCCGCGCCAGAGCATCTTGCGTTCCTCGATAGCTTCGGCCCGTACGGGCCTTTCCGCTCCGGTTATCGTTCCCTCCCCCGCAAGGCCGAACTCGACGGCGGTTCGCAGCTCCTGCTCGCGCAGCCAGAACACGTCGGCGGCCTGGCTGATCACACCGGAACTGGCCAGCCGTTGTCCGAGCTCAAGCAGCATCCGCCGAATCAGGGGCCAGGCCAGCCCGACGTCGGCCAGGGCGTCCTCGCGGATCGGTGCGGACTTCTGCGCCCACCGGAGCAGACGGAGGAACGCGGCCCGGCGGTTCCGCCCGAGCCGGCGTTGCCCGAGCCGGGCAAGCATGCGTTCGGTTTGGTCCTCCCGCCGGGCGGCCGAGAGTCGCTGGCGCTCGTGCGGGTCGTTGCCCTGTCCCCGTAGGTAAAACTTGACCGTGTCCAGCAGCGCCGCAGGATCGTCGGCCGGGAGAGGGCTGAGGAAGTCAAGGTTGTAGACCGCGTGGCCGAACCGGTCGAGGTGGGCCTGGAAGCGTGGATGCCATTGCTCCCAGAGTGCTTGGTCCATGCCGGCAGGCGGGAGCCCGGTGCGCTGTGACTCGGCCAACGACGCCGTCGATTCCTTAAGGATCGCCGGGGCCAGCCCCTGAACTTCCCGGGCCCAGCCTGCGAGGTCGTACAACGACTTCTCCGCCCGGATCGGTTCGCTGTCGTAGCCCAGGAGGAATGTTTCGGCCGGGGGATCTCCTTGGCGCCGAACGAGTTTGTCGTAATAGGCCCGGAAAGAGATTTCGCTCGCCGCGGCGATCGGAATGACTGACTCCACGGCCGTGTAGTAGACGGTCCCCGCATCCAGCAACGTCCGGACGCCCTCAAGCAGTTCCCCACCTGCGAGCTCCCCTATCGGCTTTTCCGACCATCCGTTGATCACCTGCCGGTAGCGAGGATGCGAGAATTCCCGCCAGCCATCGACGCCCATGTGCGCCTCGCCGCGAGCCAGGGCGAGCATAGCCGCCGGCGCCTTGCCCATCACCCGCCACATTCCTGAGGTGCGGTAGTAATAGTAGGCGTAACCGTTGACGGTGGGCAGTCCGACGTCGCCGTCCCTGACGACGTCACTGCCGACGGCCTCGTTCAGCAGGGCCTTGAGCGACCGGGTCACCGAGCCGTCAATGAGGTCGGCGAACAGGGGCGAGAGCGGGTCCGGCAGTTGTTCCACGATGCTCGCCCTGAAATAAAGTCCTTTCGGATAGGGCACGGGCCAGGTATCGGGGATGTCAGCCGCAGGTTGAGGCAGTGCCGTGATGGGCCGGGACTGCAGGATGAAAAATTCGCCGCCGGCCCGTGCCCACTCGATGTCCTGCGGGACCCCGAAATGATCGGCAATCCGGGTCCCGTAGCGGGCCAGCGCGGCCGCCGCCCCGTCGTCGAGCACTGGCTGGTTCCGGCGGGCGGCCGGCACCCGTTGCTCTGTGGTTCCTTGGCCGCCGTCCGCGTAGACGGTCATCGTCTCTTTGTCTGCCGTCCTCCGCGAGAGCACTCGCTCAGTCCCGGCATCGACGACGACGTCGTCCGTGGTGACGGTTCCGCTGACCACGGACTCTCCCAGGCCCCACGCGGCACCGATTACAATCTGCTCGCGCCGCCCGTTGGCCGGATTGGCTGTGAACATGACCCCGGCGGCCTCGGCCTCGACCATCTGCTGGACCACGACCGCCAGGCGCACAGCTTCCGGTCCGATGCCTTCACGGACACGGTAGGCCATGGCACGCGCCGTCCACAGGGAAGCCCAGCAATCTCTTACCGCGACGGCCAGGGCGTCCGCGCCGCGGACGTTGAGGTAGGTTTCCTGCTGTCCGGCGAAGCTGGCCGAGGCGAGGTCCTCGGCCGTGGCAGAGGAGCGAACAGCTACGGCCTCGTCCCCGTTGCCGAGGCTTCGATAGGCCGCGCCGAGTTCGTCGGCCATCCCGGCGGGCATGGTGCCGCCGGCGAACAGGGCCCGGATCCGCTCCGAAGCGTCTTCGTAGTCCTGCGGCGTGGCTTGGGGCGACAGAGCGGCCAGTTCCTGGGTGCCCGCTCCAAGGTGATTGGCATCCACAAAAGCCGAATAGGCTGCGGTGTTCAAGACAAACCCCGGAGGGACCGGCACCCCGGCCCGGACGAGGCCGCCCAGGCCAACACCCTTGCCACCGGCCACGGCGACATCGGCGCTTCCCACATCGCGTAAGTTGTTGATGTATGTCACAACCGTGCGTCCATTCTGCCCGCGGCCGGGCCCCATCGAATTGACCCTGATTCCCAACATACTGGCACGCCCAGGGGCAAGAGGCCATGGATCACGGTTGCAGCGGGCGGCGGCCAGGACGCCGCCCATCGTGGCGGAAGACGAGCATCCTCAGGCGAGGCTCCCCTTGTCCCTGCCCCGGACACCGGGTGTAATGGACGCACGACGGCGACTCCCGCCGTCGTGCGTCGAAGGAGCCCCCATGTTCGCCAGCCCGTACCCGGACGTCGAGATTCCCGAAGCCACTCTGTACGACTACCTGTTCGGCGGGTTAAGCGTTGAAGACCTGGACCGGGTGGCGCTTGTGGACGGCGCGGCCGGCGGCGAAACGACGTACCGCGAGCTCGTCACGCGCATCGATGCCCTCGCCGGCTGGCTCGCAAGCCACGAAGCCGGGCCGGGGACCATCGCGGGACTTTTCTGCCCCAACATCCCGGCGTTCGCCGTCGTCTTCCACGGGATCCTCCGCGCGGGCGCCGCCGTCACCACCGTCAACGCGCTGTACACGGCCGATGAAGTCGGCCGCCAGCTTACCGACGCGGGTGCCTCGTGGCTCTTCACCATTTCGCCGTTCCTTGAGCGGGCCCAGGCCGCGGCAACGGCTGCAGGCATACCTGCCGAGCGGCTCATGGTGCTCGACGGCGGTGACGCGGCCGCCGCTGCCGGACATCCTTCCCTCGCCGAGGCGCTCGCCGCGGGCCTCCCCGCTCCGGACGTGCGCGTCGACCCGCACGCCGCGGCCGTCATCCCCTATTCCTCGGGCACGAGCGGCACCCCAAAGGGCGTCATGCTGAGCCAGTACAACCTCGTAGCGAACGTTGCCCAGAACAGCGGCTTCGGGCTGACTCCCGACGACGTGCTGCTTGCCGTCCTGCCGTTCTTCCATATCTACGGCCTGACCGTCCTGCTCAACCTCGCCTTCGCCGAGCGTGCGCAACTCGTGACCATGCCGAAGTTCGATTTCCCGGAGTTCCTGCGGATCACCCAGGACTACCGCTGCACCTACCTGTTCATCGCCCCGCCTATCGCGGTTCCGCTCGCGAAGCACCCGCTGGTCGACCAGTACGACCTCTCGTCGGTCCGCGTCGTGGTCTCCGGCGCGGCGCCGCTCGACGGCAAACTGGGCGCCGCCGTCGTGCGTCGTCTCGGGTGCGTCATGCTCCAGGGATACGGCATGACCGAACTCAGCCCGGTCTCCCATTCAATTCCCCTTCAGGACGCCAACACTGTTCCCCTTGATTCCGTCGGTTACCCCATCCCGAACACGGAGTGCAAGCTCCTCGACATTGCCACCGACGAAGAGATCCCGCTGCCCTCCGAGGGAGAGAGCGGGCGCGGCCAGCTCCTGGTCAGGGGTCCGCAGGTCATGCTCGGCTATCTAAACCGGCCGGACGCGACGGCCGCCACGATCGACCCCGATGGTTTCCTCCGCACAGGCGACATCGCGACGGTTACGGCTGGCGGCGTCGTGACGATCGTTGACCGGCTTAAGGAGCTCATCAAGTACAAGGGCTACCAGATCGCGCCCGCCGAACTCGAAGCGCTCCTTCTCACCCACCCGCGGATTGCGGACGCCGCGGTTATCGGCGTGCCAGCGGACGACGGCGAGGAGGTCCCGAAGGCGTTCGTCGTCCGGCAAGCGGGGGCTGAGCTGGGTGACGAGGACGTCATGGTGTTCGTCGCCGAGCACGCGGCGCCGTTCAAGCGCGTGCGGTTCGTCGAGTTCGTTGACGCGATTCCCAAGTCGGCGTCGGGGAAGATCCTTAGGCGGGAGCTTCGCGCGCGAGGCTAATGATGTGTACCGGTGACGATGCGAAGGACCTCGCGGGCCGTTTCCTCCCATCGCGGCAACGCCTGGCTGGCTGCCGCAGCGGCATCCTGCCATCTCTTCCGCAGAGCCGAATCGCTGAGCCATCTTTGGAGCATCTCCGCCAAAGATCCGGTTCCCGGGGCAAGATCGATGGCTTCGCCGGCCCCGTGGGCTCCGAGCGCTTCGACGGCGCCGGTTCCCTTGCGAACCACCACCGGTATACCGTGAGCCAGGGATTCCTGGACAACCATGCCGAAGGACTCCGAATGCGAGATCAGCAAACTGAGATCCGCGCGGAGCCACTGTTCCTCCAAAGCCGGACCGGAAAGTTCGCCTCGTAGTTCCACGCGCTTCTCGAGTCCATGCCGGAAGATGCGCTCTCGCACGGCCGCTGAGTAGGACGGGTCGGCGGTTGTGGAACCCACAACCGCCGCTGTCCAGGCCAGATCCTTGATCCGCGCCAACTCCTCGACAAAGAAGATCTGGTCCTTATTGGGAAGCAGGGCGCCAACCATGATGAAGTGCGGTGCCTCCGAAGCCCCGGACGGCCTTGGCCTTCCTCCCGGTCCCCCGGGAATTGCCCGCTTCCCGGGGCGATCTGCGCCGGCGGTCGCTACATGCACGTTCGGCAGACCCCACCGTTTGGCGGCTTCGGCGGTGCCGGAGCCGGTGCAAAGAAGACCGGTCGCGGCGCGGAGTGCACGCTTTTCAAGGGGCTGTTCACCGGAAAGGGGCATGTGGAGCAACACCCAGACCCTGCGTCCGGTAGCGGTAGCGGTCTCGATTTCCGTGGGCGCTCCCGTGGCAATCAGGCCATCGACAATGCAGATGGACAAATTGTCTCCGGCGAGCGCCGCAGCTAGATGGCTCTTGTCCGCGGCGGTTCCGGAAGGCCAACCACCGTCAAGGCTATGGACCGCGACTTCCGCGCCTTGGGCACGGAGGGATTCGACCAGCCTCGCGTTGTAGATGTTGCCGCCGGAACGGTGACGCACGTTTGCCGGCACGATCATGCGGACCTTGACCAAGGGCATTCCCTCCATTCACGCCAGTGAATTACTTGCCCGGCCCACCCAGCCGCGCCCCTTTTAAGGCATGCCGCAACTATATCGAAGGGGGCTTGCGCTCCCGGTACTTAGCGATACTATGTATTGGTAGCTAGTGACACTGAGTAGTCGAGGAGGAGTCCAATGGGCAAGCAAATGACGGAGATGCTCAAGGGGACACTGGAGGGCATCGTCCTTGCCCTCCTGACCGGGAACCCTGCGTACGGGTACGAAATCACGACGCTGCTCCGGGCCAAGGGCTTCTCCGATATCGCAGAGGGCACCGTCTACGCACTGCTCGTCAGGATCGAGCAGAAAGGCCTCGTCAACGTCGAGAAACGTCCGTCCGAGAAAGGACCCCCACGCAAGGTGTACTCGCTCAACGAACAGGGCAACAAAGAACTGGACGAATTCTGGAACACGTGGAGTTTCCTGTCCGAACGACTGGAACAGCTCCGAAAAGGAGGAAAGTAGCATGGCCGCAGGGTGGATCGAGCAGCTTACGGGATCGCTCGAACAGAAGAAGCAGTACCGGCAGTACAAGACACGCGTGGAGCAGCTTCCCGCCGACTATCGCGCGGCCGCGACCGCGCTGGAGCGGTACCTGATGTACTTCGGGGCCATCACCAAGGGCGATGTGCTGGTGTCGATGCTCGGCGACCTCGCCGATCTCTTCGAGCAGAGCGCCGCGGACGGAACGCCGATCCGCGAGATCGTCGGTAACGACCCCGTCGAATTCGCGGAAACGTTCATGCGCAACTACACGGGCGGTCAATGGATCAACAAGGAACGCGAGCGCCTGACCAAGGCGATCGACGCCGCTGCCGGCGATGTTGCAAAGGAGAAGGACTCATGACCAATGCATCCATCACCCGCGAACCCGCAATCCGTGTGCAGGGCATGGAAAAGTCCTACAAGGACTTACACGTATTGCGCGGCGTGGACTTCGACGTGGCACCGGGGACCATTTTCGCCCTCCTCGGCTCAAACGGGGCAGGAAAGACCACGGTGGTGAATATCCTCTCCACATTGCTCAAGGCCGATGCGGGGACCGCCAGCGTCAACGGCTTCGACGTCGCCACGCAGGCTGCGGAGGTGCGGGAGTCCATCAGCCTCACCGGACAGTTCGCGGCCGTCGACGAAATCCTCAGCGGACGGGAGAACCTCGTGCTGGTAGCCCGGTTGCGGCACCTCAAGGACCCGCGGACGATCGCGGATGACCTGCTCGATCGTTTCTCCCTGACTGACGCGGCCGCACGAAAGGTCGCGACGTATTCGGGTGGCATGCGCCGCCGCCTCGACATAGCGATGAGCCTCATCGGGACTCCGCCCCTCATCTTCCTCGACGAGCCAACCACCGGGCTCGACCCCCAGGCGCGCATCGAGGTGTGGCACGCCGTCAAGGAGCTCGCCGGGCGCGGCACCACGGTGCTGCTCACGACGCAGTATCTGGACGAGGCCGAACAACTCGCCGACCGGATCGCGATCCTCCACGAGGGCCGGATCATCGTGAACGGCACCCTCACCGAACTCAAGCAGCTACTCCCGCCCGCCAAGGTCGAATATGTCGAGAAGCAGCCGACCCTCGAGGACGTCTTCCTCGCCATAGTCGGTGACAACGGCAACGACGACGCCATGACCGCGGCCACGGCACGAACGCGTAAGGAACTACGATGACCACGCATTTCTTCGGCGACACCGCCGTCCTGCTGGGACGATCCCTCCGGCACATCGCGCGCAGCATGGACACCATCATCACGACCGCCATCATGCCGATCGCCTTCATGCTGCTGTTCGTCTATGTTTTCGGCGGCGCGATCAACTCAGGCGCGGATTCATATGTGAGCTACCTACTCCCCGGCATTCTGCTCATCACGATTGCCTCGGGCATCTCCTACACTGCGTACCGGCTCTTCCTGGATATGAAAAGCGGCATTTTCGAGCGATTCCAGTCCATGCCGATCGCACGGTCGTCCGTGCTTTGGGCGCACGTGCTGACCTCACTTGTCGCCAATCTGACCTCGCTCGTGGTCGTCGTGCTCGTCGCCCTGCTCATGGGCTTCCGTTCGGGGGCGGGAGTGCTGGCGTGGCTCGGCGTCGCGGGCATCCTGGTCCTGTTCACCCTGGCGTTGACGTGGATCGCCGTCATCCCCGGTCTCACCGCGAAGTCCGTGGACGGCGCGAGTGCGTTCTCCTACCCGCTCATCTTCCTGCCGTTCATCAGCTCGGCGTTCGTGCCCACGGCCACGATGCCCGGCCCGGTGCGCGCCTTCGCTGAGCACCAGCCGGTGACGTCCATCGTCAACGCGATCCGGGACCTGTTCACGGAGCAGCCTGTGGGCAGCGACATCTGGCTCGCCCTTGCCTGGTGTGTCGGCATCCTCGTCGTCGCGTACATATTCGCCATGGCCACCTACCGCCGCAGGATCGCCTGACACCCACCACGGCGCCCGGGGCCTCGTCTTCAAAATCAGGACCCCGTAGTGGCAGCGGATCAAGAGGGCAGGTGGGAGGATGGGCGCATGGAATTGCACATCACTGGCGACCCCGCCGCCGACCAGCTACTCAGCGATGACGCGTTCGCACTTCTCATCGGCATGCTGCTTGACCAACAGGTGACCATGGAGTCTGCGTTTGCCGGACCTGAAAAAATCCGGACGCGCATTGGATCCATGGCCCCTGCCGCAATCGCCGAATATGACCCGGCAAGCTTCGTTGAAATCTTCAAGGAGCGTCCGTCCGTCCACCGCTTCCCCGGCTCCATGGCCGGCCGAGTCCAGGACCTCGCCGCGATCGTACAGCGCGATTGGAACGGGGACGCAACTGCCATCTGGACCCAGGACCGCCCAGACGGCCAGGAAGTGCTCCGCAGGTTGAAGGAATTGCCCGGCTTCGGCGAGCAAAAGGCAAAGATCTTCCTGGCGCTGCTCGGCAAGCAGTGCGGGCTTAAGGCTACAGGCTGGCGTGAGGCTGCCGGGCCCTATGGCCAGGAGAGTGCGTTCCTTTCCGTCGCCGACATCGTGGACACGGAGTCGCTAAGAAAAGTCCGCGCCAGCAAGCAGGCTGCCAAGGCCGCCATCAAAGCCGCGAAGGCATCCGAACGCTGAGCTGGAACCCGCGCGGGGCGGGGCTTTGATCCCGCCCATATCGTGCAACGCTAGTCGCATGGATCTTGAGGTGTCGCCCGCGCTGACGATTCCGACGTCGGAACTCAGTTGGCGGTTCTCGCGTTCGTCCGGGCCGGGCGGTCAACACGTCAACACCTCGGACAGCCGCGTCGAACTCTCGTGGAATGTCGCGGACTCCACGGCGCTTTCTGATGACCAACGGCTGATGCTGGTCACGCGTCTCGGACGACGTCTCATCGCTGGGGTGATCACTGTGACCGCCTCCGAGCGGCGCTCCCAGCTGCGCAATCGGGAGATCGCCCTGGCCAAGCTCTCCGACCTCGTCCTGGAAGGTCTTGCTCCCGAAGCTGCTGCCCGCCGGGCGACCAAACCCACCCGTAGCTCGAAGCGTCGGCACCGAGTCGTAAAGGAACAGCGGGCGGCGACGAAACGGCAACGAAAGCGGCCGTTTGACGAGTAGCGCCTCCGAGCTACGCCTCCGTTTTTCGGTTCTTTCCGCGTAGCCACGAGGACCTCGGCGTGGGAGACTGTTCAGCACGGCAGGAGCTCTTTTCGAAGGGGATGGTCACCGTGGCGGCAAGCGGTCTCGGCGCCGTCGAGCACATCGTCGTACTGATGCTTGAGAACCGCTCATTCGACCATATGCTCGGATACCTCTATGCCGATTCAGGCAATGTGTCCCCTACCGGTGAGCCGTTTGATGGCCTCACAGGCACCGAGTCCTGCCCGGGCACCGACGGCAGCCCGGCCACCGTCTATCGGCTGACTCCGTCGACCCCCGACGTCTACTTCATGCCGGGCGCCGACCCTGGAGAGGGATACCAGGCAACCAACGACCAGCTCTATGGCAGCACCAGCACGCCGGACGCCGGGGCTGCCCCATCGATGAATGGTTTCGTGAGCAACTATGCGGGCGCCATCAAGGACAACCTGGCCAAGGGTTGGCATGTGGTGCCGGGAACAACCGAGCAAATGATCATGGGCTGCTACACCCCGCAGACACTGCCTGTGCTGTCTGCGATGGCGGAGGGATTTGCAGTCTGCGACGCCTGGTTCGCATCAGCTCCCACCATGACGATGCCCAACCGGGCCTTCGCGTGCGCCGGCACCAGCCAAGGACACCTGGATGACAAGGCCAAGCGATTCACCGTCCCGAGCATATTCGGGCACCTGGGCAGCCATGGCATCCCGTGGAAAATCTACGGCGAAACAGAGTCTCCACTGACCAAGCTGGACTTCGACGACACACGGCATGCTCCGGCGTCGAACGTTGGCCTGTTTACCGATTTCCAGGCCGACGCGGCAGCCGGGAAGCTCCCCGCCTACGCGTTCCTTGAGCCGTCATGGTCCGCGACGGGCAACAGCGAACACCCCAACTACAACGTCGCCCTCGGCGAGCAGTTCCTGCTCGACGCTTATCGCGCGGTCCACGATGGGCCGGACTGGGACTCCACCCTGCTGATCGTCACGTATGACGAGCACGGCGGATGCTACGACCACGTGGCCCCGCCGTGGGGCGCGATGCCACCGGACAACGCGCCGGGGGAATTCGGTTTCGATTTCACGCGTTTCGGGCCACGGGTGCCAACGGTGCTGATCAGTCCACTCATCCCACGTGGCACCGTCTTTCGAGCTCCCGGTCCGGTCCCGCTCGATCACACCAGCATCCTGGCGACCGTCGAACGTCGTTGGAATCTACCAGCACTCACCCGCCGTGATGCAGCGGCGCCTGATGTCGGCGGGGCCCTGAGGCTCGCCGTCCCCCGCGCTGACGATCCCCTTGCGGACGTTCGGGCACCCGCTCCCCCTCCGACAACACGAGCGTTGGCAGCTCAAACCTCCCACTTGCAGCAGTTGCACGACGAACTCCTCGCGCAACCGTAGGATCGGGCTGCAACCGTAGGATCGGGCTTTGGCTGTAAGTCCTGTTCAGGCCACGGTTCCATCGGATGGGTCAATGCCAGCCGACGCCGCGTCGCCGCGCCCGGTCCACGTCTTGATAGCAGTCCAGCCAACGGCGGCGGTCGGTACGGCCAACAAGGCACCGATAATGCCTGCGAGCATCGTGCCAATGGCCAAGGCCAGCAAAATGGCCAGTCCATGAATGCTCAGGACCTTACCCATCAAAACGGGTTGAAGGAAGTGATGTTCCAGCTGGTTGGCCGCGATGAGGACGGCGAGGACGATGAGGGACGTCACCGGACCGTTCGAGATCAGAGCAACACCCACGGCGAGGGTACCGGCCGCAGTGGAACCAACGATGGGAATGAACCCGCCGATAAACACAAAGACGCCCAGAGGTAGGGCAAGCGGAACACCAAGGATGAGCAGGATTGTCCCGATGATCACGCCGTTCACTGCTGCGATGAGAGCCGTGCCCCGGACATAGCCTCCCAGAACAGTTGCGCTTCGTTCCGCAGCCAGGTGGGCCTTGCTTCGGTGACCGGCCGGGAGGAATCCGAAGAGGAAAGTCCTGATCTTTTCGCCATCTTTGAGGAAGAAGAACAAGATCACCACCATAAGAACCAAGCCAGCCAGAATTTCACCGACCGTACGGGCCCCGGTGAGCGCTTCGGCACCGAAGGTGCTGCTCGTAAAGAAGCGCTGGACGGAATCGATCACGGAGCGGAGTTGTTCGTCGCTGACTTTGAATGGGCCGTTGTTCAGAAATTGGTGCAGTTGGTCGATGCCAGCAGTGAATTTCACGGCAAGCTCCTTGGATTGCTCCCTAATAAGAAAGACGATTCCGGTGACGACTCCGCCGAAGACTGCAAGGATCCCCACGAACGAAGCTGAGACAGCGAGTGCCCGGGGCCACTTGCGAGCAGTCAGCCAACGTACAAGAGGTGAAATTGCTGAGGCAAGAATGAGCGCGATCGTGACCGGAATAACGGCGAGCGGCACCCTGGTCAAAGCCCACAGAATCACCGATGCCAGAGTGATGACCAGGAGCATCTGCCCCGAACGGATCCCGGCGCGGCCAAGGCCGTCGGACCAGATCGCCGACGTGGTGCGTTTGTTCGGGGAATTGTTGCCCTCAGGCATTGGCTTCCTTCCTGGTTCTGGTTCCGGCAGTAAATGCCTCGCCGCGGTGCATTACGAACGGTCTAAGCTCTTGCCCGCAACTGTATCGATCCTGACGTTCCCTGCGGCTGCAAGTACCTGCAGCTCACGAAGGATCTCCAGTTGCTGACTGTTGATGGCCATGAGCAGGTCGATCTCCTCTTTGGATTTCACGTTGGTGTCATGATCGTGCCGGGACATCACTGCGGCAATCGCATCCTGACGTTTGGCCGCGATGAGAAGGATGGCTCCCTGCAGCCCTGCCAGCATCGAGAGGAAGAGATTCAACAAAATATACGGATACGGATCCCAGGCGTTGTTCGCCAACGCCCAGCTGTTGACGGCTGCCCAGAGGATCATGAACCCGACAAAGCCGCCGACGAAAGGCCAACTGCCCATCCCGTTCCGCATGACATCCGCGGCGCGTTGACCCCTCGTCAATGATTCCTTGTGGTTTTCGTGCCAGGTCTTTCCCTTATCGCTCATGCCTCACCCTAACGGCGCACTCCAATGGAGCCGCAATTTCCCCCGACCGCTGCGGCATGCCCCACCCAGGTCGTGATTCACCCACATAGGAACCACGGCGGCTAGCTCGCCACGAGGGCGGCAGTGCCTGCCTCTGGCGCGAGGTATGGTTCGCCGGTGTGCCGGTGATCTACGGGTTCGAGGTGGGTAACGCCTGTTGCATATGCGACGACTCCGGAGAGACTGCCGGTGCGTTCGTGGGCTTGCCGTTGCCGGGCAGCTCCCGTGCCTTGGCTAAGGATCCTTTGCAATCCCTCCTCGGCGTAGTGTGCGTCCCCGGTTTCTTCCAGAGCATCGCGGACGTGGGAGTGGAGTGCGGCGAGGACATGCCTTGCGGTGCCGGGCTTATGGGTTTTCGGGTCAAGCAGTTCCCCGTGCAGGCCGAACCGGCTCGCTCGCCACGTGGCTTGGCGCAGGACAGTGGCAGAAACCATGTCCGGCCGTTGTCCTGACTTCCATTCCCTGGCGGCAGTGTCCACCAAGGCACGCACGAAGGCCGCAATCAGGACGGTATCCCTGGCATCAAGGCAAACATCCGAGACGCGGATCTCGACCGTAGGATGCCGGGCGGACAGGCGAGCATCAAAATCCGGGCTCATGACCACCCCGGTTCCCGACAGGTCCGACACCAACGAGTGATAAGCCGCGGCAGACCCGAATACATCGGTGGGACCGGCGCTGGACCAGCGGTTCCACGCTTGGGTCCGGAAACTGGCGTAACCGCTGTCCGCCCCGTTCCAGAACGGGGAATTCGAACTCAGTGCAGTCAGCGCCGGAAGCCAGGACCTGATCCGGTCCAAGACTGCGACGCCTTCCTCATCCGAATCAACCGAAACATGGACGTGATATCCGCAGGTCAGCTGCTCTCTGGCCGTCAGAGCGAACTTTTCCAGGAGTGCGTCGTAGCGCTCGGTGCGGGTTGCATGGGGAGTGACCGGCAGCGGCGACGTCGCGAGGGCGGCAATTCTCGCACCCGCCTTCCGAGCGAGCGAATCGGCGTAAGAGCGTCCAGCACGTATCTCTGCGGCGAGTGCACTCAGGCTGCTGTGCGGAGAGGTGATGACTTCAAGTTGCTCCTGCTGAAGCTCGATCGCCAAGGTCGGGAGAAAAGGAGGAGTCATCCCCTGGCGACCGGCGCTATGAAGGCGCAACACCTCGCCAGCGAGAGGCACGGGGCTGCCGTTGTCAGGATCCACGATCAGAAATTCTTCTTCAACACCAAGAGTACGCACCTGCCAAGTGTGGGCCACAAAAGCTGCCGCCAGCGACCACAGGTCGTAGGACCCCCAAAATCAAACGTTTTCTGGTCAGTGCCGAGGACGTGCCACTGCCGCTAGCTGGCCGGCGTCACGACGTCTTCCAACATTGACCTGTCGAAGAATCGGATCTCGCCCGTTGCCTGGAAGAACACTGGAACTACTGAAGTGTTCGCGTCCTTCGAGGTTTCGTAGATCTCCGGCGCACCCCCGTGTTTTCGCGCAATGGTTCCAACCAAGTCGGTACCACGCACCCGGACGGTTCGATATTTGTAGCTCATTTGGACCCTTTCGTCAGCCAAGGCAAACCCTACTCCTGAGAGCCGCGCAGGGAGCTGGTCCCGGGCGTCCCTGCCCCAAGGCATCAACAATCCACGGTTCCTCTGGAGCCCAAATGCGGACGTACGCGGCTAGCTCTCAGCAGTCGAAGCGGCCATGATATTGCCTTCATGACCATGTTGACACCCACATTGACGGGGGCAAGACTGATCTTAGATCCGCGTCCTACGACCTGCAGGACGTCTGGCCCTAAGGGGTGGACAATGCAGATTCCGGCTCCATTTGATTACGAGCGCGCGAGCGACGTGGCTAACGCGCTGGTACTCCTCGAACGCCACGGTCCCGAGTCGCGGATCATCGCGGGCGGACACAGCTTGCTGCCAATGATGAAGCTGCGTCTGGCGCGGCCGGAGTGGCTGATCGACATCAACGACCTGGCGGAACTGGATTTCATCCGCCGGGAAGGTGACCAGTTGCGCATAGGCGCACTGACCCGCCATACAACGCTTCTGGAGTCCGCCGACGTCGCCGAGCTCTTTCCGATAATTCGCGACGCCGAGCAGGTTATCGCGGACCCTGTGGTCCGCAACCGTGGCACGATCGGCGGCTCGCTCTGCCAAGCGGATCCGGCCGAAGACCTGTCTACCGTCTGCGATGTTCTGCGCGCCCAGGCCGTGATCCGCGGGCCCGACGGCGAACGGATCGTCGCTATGTCGGACTTCCACCGTGGCCCCTATGAAACCGCCGTGGCGCAGAACGAGCTGTTGTACGAAATCCGCTTTACGATCCACCCGCGCTCGGGCAGCGCCTATGAAAAGGTGGAACGCCGCGTGGGTGACTGGGCAGTCGTCGCGGCCGGGGCCGCCGTCGGGCTTTCCCAAGACGGCACGATCGAAGAGGCCGCGATCGGGCTGACGGCGGTTGGGCTGGACGGCACTGTCCCCGAGGCCGAAGCCACGCTCCGCGGACGGCAGCCGCATGAAGACCTCTTCATCGAGGCCGCCCGCATCGCAGCCGCCGTCTGCCACCCGGTCGACGACCAACGTGGACCGGTCGACTATAAACGGCATCTGGCCGACGAACTCACCCGCAGGGTCCTGCGGCGTGCGTGTGCGCGCGCCGCCGGTGCACAGGAAGGCTGAAAGCAATGGAGATCAGCATGACGGTCAACGGGGACAAGGTGACCCGGGAGATCGAACCCCGCGTATTGCTGGTCCACTTCATCCGCGAAAACCTTGGACTGACCGGCACGCACTGGGGATGTGACACCAGCAACTGCGGAACCTGTGTCGTGTTGATGGACGGACAGCCGGTGAAATCGTGCACGGTGCTAGCAGCCATGGCTGATGGACACGACATCCGGACAGTCGAGGGGCTGGCCGTCGGTGGCACGCTCGATCCGGTGCAGCAGGGGTTCATGGAGGAACACGGCCTGCAATGCGGATTCTGCACTCCGGGAATGATGCTCACCGCCAGGGCCCTGTTGGACCGCAATCCGCATCCCGACGACGCCGAGATCCGCCAAGCGATTTCCGGCCAGATTTGCCGTTGCACCGGTTACGCGACCATTGTCCGTTCGGTGCAATGGGCCGCAGCCCACCCGCTAGGAACGGACGCCGCGACCGACGACGGCGGTGCCGGAGCAACCATCGAAGAAGGGGTGACGGCATGACCATCACCCAGGAGCATGCACCCAATCCGGCGGCCGGAGACCCAAGCCGCCCGATCGGGTTTGGCCGCCTCCAGCGCAAGGAGGACCCGCGGTTCGTCCGCGGCAAGGGCAATTACATTGACGACATCGTGCTGCCCGGCATGCTGCATGGAGCCATACTGCGCGCACCCGTTGCGCACGCCCGGCTGGTTTCAATCGACACCACTGAGGCCTTGGCGCACCCCAAGGTACTCGCCGTCATCACGGGCAAAGACTTGCAGGCCCTCAAACTTGCGTGGGCGCCCACCCTGTCGGCGGACGTTCAGGCAGTCCTCGTCACGGACAAGGTCCGCTTCCAGGGCCAAGAGGTCGCTTTCGTCGTCGCCGAGGACCGCTACGCCGCGCGGGACGCCCTGGAGCTGATCGACGTCGAATACGACATGTTGCCGCCGGTGATTGATGCCCGCCGCGCCCTCGACCCCGGCGCGCCGGTCATCCGTGACGATATCGAGGGCCGGACGGACAACCGGATCTTCGACTGGGAGATCGGAGATGCGGCCGAAACCGAGGCCGTGTTCGCCACTGCCGACCTCGTGGTCGCGCAGGAGGTTGTCTACCCGCGTGTGCACCCGGCGCCCATGGAAACCTGCGGTGCCGTGGCGGACTTCGATCCGGTCGACGGCAGGTTGACCCTTTACGAAACAACCCAGGCCCCGCATGCCCACCGGACGCTGTACGCCATAGTCGCCGGAATCCCGGAACACAAGATCCGCATCGTCTCCCCCGATATCGGCGGAGGCTTTGGCAACAAGGTGGGTATCTATCCCGGTTACGTCTTGGCCGTCGTCGGTTCGATCGTCACCGGCAAGCCGGTGAAGTGGGTGGAGGACCGCTCGGAAAACCTGATGTCGACGTCGTTCGCCCGCGACTACATCATGCAGGGCGAGATCGCGGCTACCAAGGACGGCAAGATCCTCGCAGTCCGCACCAACGTGCTGGCAGACCACGGTGCGTTCAATGCCACCGCGCAGCCCACCAAGAACCCGGCCGGCTTCTTCTCCATCTTCACCGGGAGCTACGACCTGAAAGCGGCCTACTGCAAGGTCACCGGCGTCTACACCAACAAGGCCCCCGGAGGGGTGGCTTACGCCTGTTCCTTCCGCGTGACGGAGGCGGTCTACCTGGTCGAGCGCATGGTGGACATCCTGGCCCGGAAACTGGAGATGGATCCGGCAGAGCTTCGACTGAAGAATTTCATCAAGCCGGAACAGTTCCCTTACGCCAACAAGACTGGCTGGGTCTACGATTCGGGCAACTACGAGCCCGCCATGCGGCTCTCCATGCAAATGGCCGGGTACGACGATCTCCGCCGCGAACAGCTCGAAAAGCGGGAGCGCGGCGAACTGATGGGCATCGGCGTCTCCTTCTTCACTGAGACCGTCGGCGCCGGGCCGCGCAAGCACTTCGACATCGTTGGGCTGGGCATGGCCGACGGCGCGGAACTCCGCGTCCACCCCACCGGCAAGGCCGTCGTCAGGATCTCCGTGCAGAGCCAGGGTCAGGGCCACGAAACCACGTTCGCCCAGATCGTGGCCGAGGAGCTTGGCATCCCTCCCGAGAGCATCGACGTCGTACACGGCGACACCGACCAAACGCCCTTCGGCTTGGGCACTTACGGCAGCCGGTCGACCCCCGTCAGCGGCGGCGCAGTAGCGCTTGTGGCGCGCAAGGTCCGGGAAAAGGCGAAGTTCATTGCTGCTGCGATGCTTGAGACCCGGCCCGAGGACCTCGAGTGGGAAAAGGGCCGCTGGTTCGTCAAGGGCGATCCGAGCGTCGGTAAGACAATCGCCGAGATCGCCTTCGGCGCCCACGGCACCGTTGCCCTGCCTGAAGGCATCGACGGCAACCTGGACGCGGAGGTAACCTATGACCCTCCCAACCTGACGTTTCCGTTTGGTGCCTATATCTGCGTTGTAGATGTCGACGCCGGGACCGGACACGTCAAGGTCCGGCGCTTCATCGCGGTGGACGATTGCGGGACCCGGATCAACCCGATGATCATCGAGGGGCAGGTCCACGGCGGGCTGACCGACGGCGTCGGGATGGCGCTCATGCAAATCATCGCGTTCGACGAGGAGGGCAACTGCCTCAGCGGATCGTTCATGGACTACCTCATCCCCACGGCGATGGAAGTCCCGGACTGGGAGACCGGGTTTACCGTCACGCCGTCGCCGCACCACCCCATCGGAGCCAAAGGCATCGGCGAGTCGGCCACTGTCGGTTCCCCGCCGGCCATCGTCAACGCCATCGTGGATGCTTTGACGCCGTACGGCGTGACGCACATGGATATGCCGTGCACGCCGGCCCGGGTGTGGGAGGCCATGCAGGGCCGAGCCAGGCCACCGGTGTGACATGCCCCTGCACGGAGAAGCCTTGGCGGCGAGGGCGCAGGAACTTGTAGAACGCCGGGAGCCGTTTGTGCGTGCCACGGTAGTGCGCGCGCAGCACCCCACCAGCGCCCACGCCGGCGACACGGCCCTGGTACTCGCCAACGGGGAAATCGACGGGTTCCTTGGCGGCACCTGCGTCGAGGCCTCCGTGCGCGAATACGGCCTGCAGACGCTGTCCAAGCGCGAACCCTTGCTGCTGCGCGTCGTCCCAGGCGAGCCGTCCCGCATTCGCGAGGAGGGCGCCGTGGAGGTCGCAAATCCCTGCCTCAGCGGCGGCGCGGTGGAGATTTTCCTTGAGCCGCAGATGCCCGCTCCCCGGGTGGTCGTGGTCGGGGCGACCCCTGTGGCACAGGCCCTGGGCGCCTTGGGTGCCCTCCTCGACTTGGACATGGAGCTCACCAACGGAACCGCGGCGGAACCGAGGGCCGACGACGCCGCCCTTATCGTCGCGTCGCAAGGCCGCGACGAGGAGCCCTCGTTGGAGGCCGCACTCCGAATTGGGGTGCCATACGTCGCCCTTGTCGCCAGCCGCACGCGGGGGGCCGCCGTCCTGGCCTCACTCGACGTCGACGACGGCCAGCGTGCGCGTGTACACAGCCCGGCCGGACTGCTGCTGGGCGGCCGGACGCCTGCCGAGATCGCGCTGTCCATACTGGCAGAGCTGGTGTCCGTCCGTCACCTTGGTGGGGCTGCAGAGAGCGGAACGGCGGAGACTGTGACGGCGGACGCAATGCCGGCGGATCCGGTACCGGCAAGCGCCGTGGACCCTGTCTGCGGCATGAGCGTCGCGGCCGTGGAGTCTGCGCTGCACGCCGAATACGACGGGGCGACGTACTACTTCTGTTCTGCCGGATGCAGAAGAGCCTTCCTCGCCGATCCGGAGCGCTATGCCACTGGACCTTGAGCTCCCGACTGCCGGGCTCATTCTGATTGCTGGACCGTCACGGCGTTTGGCGCCCGGAGGGCCTCGCCGTGAGCGGACGGCCGCGCGGCTGGAACGTGCCCGATGACGGGGCCCGCGCGGGCGGGGGCGGAAGACGATGTGCGGCGTCTGGTCCCGGACGTCGCTGCGCTCATGTCCGCGCTGGACGACGGCGACTACCTGGCCGACGTCGGACTGGCCACCGCACTGTTCTTGTCCGTCCGGCTACCGCAGCCCATCCTTTTGGAGGGCGAGGCCGGCGTCGGGAAAACCGAGGCGGCGAAGGCGCTGGCCAAGGTGCTGGACACTCCCCTGTATCGCTTGCAGTGCTACGAAGGCATCGACGCAGGCGAGGCACTCTACGAGTGGAACCATCAACGCCAGCTTCTGGGCATCCGGTTGGCGGAGGTCCGGGACGTCCACATGGAAGAGGCCGACCTTTTCGGGGAACAATACCTGCTGCGCCGCCCGCTGCTGAAGGCGATCGAGCACCCCGGCCCGCGTCCGGCCGTCCTGCTGCTGGACGAGATCGACCGGGCCGACGCAGAGTTTGAGGCCTTCACTTTCGAACTGCTGGCCGAGGCCGCGGTGACAATTCCCGAGCTGGGGACTATTCGCGCCGTGCACCCGCCAGTCGTCGTCCTGACATCCAATCGGACTAGGGACCTGCACGACGCGCTGACGCGGCGCTGCCTCTACCACTGGATTGACTACCCCCAGCCCGAGCGCATCGCCGCGATCGTTCGCCGCAAGGTGCCTGGGAGCGCCGAGCCGCTCGCCCTGGATGCCGCATCCGCCATCACCAGGCTACGGTCCCTGGACATGGCCAAACCCCCTGGCATCGCGGAGGCAATCGACTGGGTTTCCGCGCTGACGGTGCTCGGCGTGAACCGGCTGGACCCAACTGCCGTGAACCAGACCTGGGGATCGGTCCTGAAGAATCGCGACGATCTGGATATTGCGTGGTCCCGCGGCCCGGCATGGGTGGCCGGGGCCGGCCATGACTGAGTACGCGCTCGGGGATGGCCGGACCGCTGTCGATGCGGCAGCCCTGGCGGTCGGGTTCAGCACGGCCCTGCGTCGGGCGGGGCTGCCTGGCTCGCCGGACCGCGCAGCCTGGCTAGCGCGGGCACTCAGGATTGTGCCCCCGATTTCCCGCGATCCGCTGTACTGGACTTGCCGCGTGGTACTTGTGTCCTCTCGGGAACAGCTGCCGGTATTCGACTCCGTCTTTTCGGCCGCATTCGACGGGATGCTGGATCTTGCTGATACCCGCGGTGACGCCAACAGTCCTCCGGCGATCGGCGCGGAGGAGCGGACCCGGGCGGCACCAACCGCGCAACGCCCAGCCGAAGCCGCCGGTCACGACCTGGCATCGCAGCAACCCATCACCTCCTCCGGCGCAGGCAGCGACGACGAATCGAACGCACCGGAGCGGGAGGCAATCCTGGCCATGGCCTCCGCCGAGGAGCATTTGCATGAGAAGTCCTTCGCCGAACTCACCCCGGACGAAGCAGCCCACGTGCGGCAGTTGGTGCGGCACATCGTGTTGTCGACCCCGGAGCGCCAAAGCCGCCGGACACGCCAATGGGCACACGGCGGCGCCAAACTGGACCTGCGGCGGACAATCCGTTCGGCTCGGCGTATAGGCGCCGACGCTAGCTTCCTGGTCTATGCCCGCCGTCGTGCGCGTCCGCGCCGCTTGGTGTTCCTGTGCGACGTATCCGGCTCCATGGAACCGTACACACAAGTCTTCCTTTCCCTGCTGCAGGGCGCAGTGGCCGGGGCCCGAGCAGAGGCATTCGTGTTTTCCACCCGGCTGACCAGGCTGACCAGGCAGCTTTCGAACCGGGACGCAGACAAGGCACTGGCACTCGGAGCCGCTGCTGCCCCGGACTGGGCGGGTGGCACAAGGCTGGCGGAGAGTCTGCGAGCATTCATCGATGGCCATGGCCGCCGCGGGCTGGCCAGGGGCGCGGTCATTGTGGTGCTCTCCGACGGCTGGGCCCAGGATGCGCCGGCGCTGGTGGACGCACAGATGGCGCGGTTAAGGCGCCTGGCCTACCGGATCGTCTGGGTCAACCCGAGGAAGGCCGGCCTGAACTACCAACCCTTGGTGGGCGGCATGGCCGCAGCGCTGCCCTACTGTGACGCCTTCATCAGCGGACACAACTACACTGCGCTGGCCGAAGCGGCAACCGCCATTCGGGCCGACCGGCCACGTCCGGCAAGTTCGGCATGATTCAATGCGAAGGGCGCCCGTCATCGACCCCGTGTAGTGCCGGCTGAGCGTCACACCCAGAGCGGCCGGGTTGACTTTTTCAAACTTCGTCTTGCACCCGGGCCGCTGATCATTCACACTGACTACAGATCCGCACGAGAATGCTTCCGCCGATCCAGGCCGCCGGACATAACGGCCAGCCACCGCCCCATCACAGAATGCCGGGCAACCCCTCTCGAACCACCGCTTTCCGCCTCCCCGGATACGCCCGGGCCCGGATTCCGTGCCCATTGAGGGCCCTGGCACATCCCGCCGAGAAAGAGACCACGATGATCAAACGCCACTCGGACGTCGTCCTGGAAATCACAGCCGACGACCCGGACACGATCGAAAACGACCTGAACACCGCCGTCGACATCGCCCGCATGCACGCCATACAGAACCACAGTCACGGCATCCTCGTTACCCAACACGGATACACCAGCTACACGGTCGCCATCAGCCGTGACGTTCCCTACGGGCAGACGCACGAACGGCGCGAAGTGCCGGGGAGCTCACAGATGGAGTCCGGGCAAGAACGCTGAGCCCACGTCCTCCGACGCGTGCCCCTTCCGAGCCTCAGGAGCCGCGCAACCACTCAGCATCGCCGTCGCGGCGGTAATCGCTCGAACGTATCGGATTGCCATCCGCCAAGCCTCCCGGACGACAACTGCGGTGGAGACGGTGGTGGAGACGGTGGTGGAGACGGTATTGCGGCGTTCAGAGGTAGCTGCAGATCCGGCCGGCGTCGCACGCATCCGGGTCCGCGGCAGCGGCGACGGCATGGTACTCCGCGACGGTCGCGCGCAGTGCGACGAGTTCGGCGATCTGCGCGTCGAGGCCGGTCAGCTGACCGGCAAGAAGCTCCCGCACATGGGTGCAAGGGGCGCGGCCTGCGTCGCGCAGGATCAGGATTTCGCGGATCTGCGTCAGGGCCAGCCCTGCCGCGCGACCGCGACGAATGAAGTCGAGCCTGTTAATGGTCTCGCCCGTGTAGTAGCGGTATCCGTTTGCGGTGCGCTCCGCAGCTGGCAGCAGCCCGAACTTTTCATAGAATCTCAAGGCCTTGCTCGTCATGCCCGCAGCCTGGGCGGCTTCACCGATTCGCACCATGCACCCCGTCTTCCTACGCTCTCGCCCTCCACTGTAGGGGAAAGCGTTCACGCGATGAAGTACGGGTTAGCGAAGGTAGTCAGCGAATTCCGTTTCGAAGTACTGCTTCGCCCCGGCGCCAATCACGGAGATTCTTCGCTCGCCGTCTTTGAACAGGAATACCGACGGAACGGAGCTAATCCCGAAGGCCCCTGCAGTTTCGGGATTCTCGTCGACATTGACTTTAACAACGTCGATTTTGTCGGCGTATTCGACCGCGAGCTGCTCCAAGACCGGGGAAAGCCTTGCACAGGGTCCAGACCAATTCGCCCAGAATTCCACGACAACGGGTTTGGTTGACTTCAGCACATCTGCGTAGAAAGACGCGTCAGTGACGTCTTTGGCCCGTCTCATGAATCCCCCTTTTCATGCATGGCTGAACGCCTGCACCCTCAACCCTTGCACCTTCCCCTAAGGGAAAAGTCAAGGGGGCAGTCAACCGCGGCGCGGCGGGCCAAACACGCGGCCCGCCGCCGGGGGCTACCGGCCGCCTTCGATCTTCCGGCTGCGCTGGCTCTGGGCCATCGGACCGTATGGATAGACGCCCACCCGGGGCTGGCTGGCCTGGGTGAGACGCCCGGTTTCCTCGGGGCTGAGTTCCAGGTCCGCAGCGGCAAGGTTGTCCGCCAACTGCTCCGTCGTGCGAGCACCGAGGATCACGGAGGTCACGGCAGGCCGGTCCACCAACCAAGCCAAGGCCACCTGGGAAGCACTGACGCCATGGTCCGCGGCGACCTTTTCCACCGTTCCGATGATGTCCCAGGTGCGCGGGTCCTCGTTCCGGGCCTGCCACGCCTCCATGCCGCGTTTCGGGTTCTCGCCCAGGCGGGTGGCGCCGACGGGCGGTTCATCGCGCTTGTACTTACCGGAGAGCCAACCGCCGCCCAAGGGAGACCACGGCAGCAGCCCGATGCCGGCATCCAGCGAAGCCGGAACGATCTCCGATTCGATCTCACGGACCAGCAGGCTGTACTGCGGCTGCAGGGTCACCGGGGCGCTCCAGCCAAAGGCCTTAGCCACGTGGACGGCCTTGGTCAACTGCCACCCGAGGAAGTTGGAGAAGCCGTAGTAGGCGATCTTGCCGCTACTGACGGAGTCGTGCAGGAAACGCAGCGTCTCCTCCAATGGCGTTATCGGGTCCCACGCGTGCATTTGGTAGAGGTCAATCTGCTCCACGCCCAGGCGCCGCAACGAATCATCCAACGCTCTGGTGAGGTGGCGGCGCGAGGTGCCGACGTCGTTCGGCGCCGCACCCATGGGGAAGCGGCCCTTGGTGGCCAGCACCACCCGTTCCCGCGCATCGGGCCGTTCGGCCAGCCAGCGGCCGATGATCTCCTCCGATGCCCCGGCGCTGTAAACGTCGGCGGTGTCAATGAAGTTGCCGCCGGCTGCAACGTAGCTGTCCAGGATGGCGCGGGACGTTTCCTCGGTGGCTTCGGCCCCGAACGTCATGGTTCCCAGCGCGTAGTTCGAAACCACGGCGCCGCTGTTGCCCAAAGTGCGATACTGCATGATGTTCCTCAGTCCTCGGTGGGGGTAGTGCGGTTGGGATGGTAGGTGCGCCAGGTGTGCTCGGGCGCGAACCCCAGCAACCGCCTGGCCTTGTCGATGGAGAGCATGGTCTCGTGCTCCCCCAGTTCCTTGATCACTTTCACGTCCGGGAACACCTCTGCGGCCAGGCTGGCGCTGGACCGGCTCATGACCGTGTCCGCGTTGGCGATGATAAACGCTTCAAACCCCGGCTTGCCGTTCTCAAGGGCCCGGGCCACAGCCTGCGCGCCGTCCCGGCCATCGATGTATCCCCACAGGTTCCACTTACGCAGCATGGCGTTCGAGTCGAAGGACGGAAACCGCTCGTAATCCTCCACGCCCATGACGTTGGAAAACCGCAGCCCCACAATGCTCAGCTCAGGGTCCCAGCGCGTCAGCTCGATAGCCATCTGTTCCTCAAGATGCTTCACCAACGAATACGTGCTTTCCGGCCGGGCCGGATATTCCTCATCCACCGGAATATAGGGAGGATCGACGTCGAACGGCAGGCCCAGTACCGTCTCACTCGAGGCATAGACAACCTTCTTGATGCCAGCCCGGCGGGCCGCCTGGAACACGTTGTACGTGGAGAGCATGTTGTTCTCAAACGTCGCGGCGTCCGGGACGATCCCCGGTGCGGGAATGGCACCCAGATGAACGACGGCGTCGAAGCCACTGTGCCGGTCATCCAGCCCCAAGAACACATCCAACACCTGACCGTAGTCGCGCAAGTCCACGATCGCCAGGCCGGGGTTTCGCGCACCCGCGCGGTCCAGGTTCAACACCTCGTGCCCGTCCTCCGTGAGCCGGCGCACCACGTGTCGGCCCAGCTTTCCGCTTCCTCCGGTCACTGCAATTCTCATCGTTACTCCCTCGGTATAGCTCGGTGGTTCCGACCGGATGCCTGGTCGAGCCTCTTTGGGCCAAACCATTGGTTTGCTTGATCCGTGCCGGTGATATCAATCCACAGTAGGTCCTGGTCCAGCCCTGCCGCGTGGCCCTCTCAGTCCTAGGACAGCTCCGGACTGCCCTGGTGTTTGGCGAAGTGAGGTTCAATGGCCCATGCCGCCTGGTGTAGAAGACGGGCCAGCAACGCCCGCAGGCGGACCAGCCGTCTGCGGGCGCCTCCCGCGGGTCGTGGAGCGATAACTGGAGCATTTGGCAATGCGCTGAGTGCTTCGTGGTTGATGGACTTGATGACTGCGCAAGCCATCATTAGTGAAAAATCCATGGTTCTCTTCTGTCGTTGAGTTTTAGTCTGCACCGAAACGGCCCCCAAGCATTCTTCGGGCAGCGGTCTGCGGGGGTTTCGGAGCGACTCATCCGGAAATCGGTTTCGTCGAGCCCCTGCAAACCCACGGTATGCGGCGAGGGGAACCATGTCAGCAGCTGTGCCGCTCCCTGGTTTTCCTAGGACTGAGCGACCTACCTTCGCTATGGAAAGCCTGAGTCCGGCGGCGCAGAATTGAAGGCATGGGTCAGAGTGCAGAGTTCGGAAAATTCCTGAAGGCGATGCGGTCACGGATGACCCCGGAACAGGCCGGGATCAGCGCCGGTGCCGGTGCACGCCGCGTCCCGGGGCTGCGCCGTGAAGAGATCGCCCGGCTGGCTGATGTGAGCACGGACTACTACACAAGGTTGGAGCAAGGGCGCAACATCCACCCCTCCCGATCGGTGCTTGACTCGGTGGCGCGGGCGCTGAACCTTGATCCGGGCGAGCATGCCCACATGATGGACCTTTTGGAGAATTGTGCGATGTCCCAGCGTCCGCCCGTTTCCGGGCAGCGGGTACGGCCGGCCCTGCACCAACTTCTCGACGCCGTAGGCAATGTGCCCGCTCTTATCCTCGGTCGACGCGCTGATGTTCTGGCCGGTAACCGTCTCGCCTTCCTCCTCCTTGCCGATTTCCCCACGATGCCGGCAACGGAACGGAACCTGACCCGGTGGATCATGCTGGATCCGCTCGCACAATCACTGTTCCGAGATTGGAAGACCGTAGCATCCAATGCGGTGGGATCCCTTCGCGTGGACATTGGGCGTCACCCCAACGACGCGCAGGCGAGTCTACTCGTCGGCGAACTCGCGGTGTCCAGCGAGCACTTCCGCAAGTGGTGGGCAGGGCACCGGGTGGCAAAGGCATCGGCGGGAACTGTACGGCTCCACCACCCCGTCGTCGGGGACTTGGAACTCAATGTTGAAGACCTGGTACTGCCCGACGATCCAGATCAGATGCTGAGGGTGTATTCCGCCCCACCGGGGTCGTCGTCGGCGGATTCACTCGCGCTGCTTGGCAGCTTCGGCGCCGGAACCGGCACCCCTGAGGCTGCACAAGCATCCGAAGAAAGGGGCGGGTCCGACGCCACCAGGACCCCTGGTTCCCGAACCTCCCCCTGAACAGACGCTTGCACAACGCTTGCAATTTCGTGAGGCTGCGACGTCACCGACAGCCGTAATTACCAAGAACTTGACCGTTTCAGATAGCTAGCCAAGGGAAACTAGATTGATGAACTACGCCCCCACGCAAGACCGTTATGATTCCATGCCATACCGAAGGGTCGGGCGAAGCGGTCTGAAACTTCCGGCGGTCTCACTGGGCCTCTGGCATAACTTCGGCGACGACAAGCCTTTTGAGACACAACGGGCAATCCTTCGCCGCGCTTTTGACCTCGGCGTCACACACTTCGATCTCGCCAACAACTACGGTCCGCCCAGCGGCAGTGCCGAAACGAATTTTGGCCGGCACCTGAGAGACGACTTCAAGCCGTACCGAGACGAGCTCGTCATCTCGACCAAAGCGGGATACCACATGTGGCCCGGCCCATATGGGGAATGGGGGTCCAGGAAATACCTGCTCTCGAGCCTGGACCAGTCTCTTGAACGCATGGGCCTGGACTATGTGGATATCTTCTACAGCCACCGTCCGGACCCGAATACGCCGCTCGAGGAAACCATGGGAGCGCTCGACACAGCGGTCCGCTCCGGCAGGGCGCTGTACGCGGGCATTTCCTCATACTCTCCCGAAAAGACACTCGAGGCAGTTGCCATCCTTCGGGACCTTGGAAGTCCGTGTTCGGCGGACTCCAACTGCTCAGTTTCGCGGACGCAATGAGCAACTACGCCGACTGCCTGACGCGCCTGTTCGACGAGCTGGACTGACCAGCGATTTTCCAGGGACAGATCGCACTCCAATGCCTCGGAATCGAAACTGGGGCCGTGCCCGCCGGAGCCGTGCTCCGGCACCGGCGCTCCCGCACCGACGCCGGATTGACCCACGTCAGGCCGTGCGCGGCGGACCGCTGAGCACGGTGGGGACGTACTCGAGCAGCTGGATGCGACCGTCGGGTGCTCAAGGCACGGGGCCTACCATCAGGTGCGCTGTCGACGCCCGTGGCGGCGATGTTAGCCCTGGAGCGATCAGGGATTCAAGGGACCGGGCCGACCCAAGGAAGGGCCGCCGTCGAGCGCTTGCCTTCTCGCGGCGCACGCCAAAGGTCTGAGAACCCGCGGGCGATGTGGTCACAGCCGTCGACATCGAGGCGGAGCGCTGGGCGACGTGACAGCGGCTTGCTTAGCGAATCCCGCTGTCAACAACCAGCGCGATGTGAACGGGGGTTTGCGAGATGACTACTTGCTCGCTGACCGTCGAAGCGTAACCGCCCACGTTGCTCGCTTTGATGACGTAGAGACCGTCAGGCAGCGTGAGGCTGAAGGCACCCGTGCTGTCGGTCAGTGTTGAGCCCCGCACAATTTCCCGATCCAAGGCAACAACCGCGGCCCCTGACAGTGGGCGCGGCGGACACTCCTGACCAACACGTTCCACAGGACACACCGGGGCGGTCAGGACGGAGCCGGTAACTACCCCGGAATGCCCAGTAATCGAACCGCTTTGACCGGCGCACCCGCACAGCCACGTGACCGCGGCCAACAAGGCCAAGCCGAACCGTTTCACTTCACTCACCAACATTCCAGCACAACTGGATGTTTCCTTGCCGCCCGTCGGCTCGCGGCGGCGGACCCATGTCTTGGACCGGCCAACGTGTCCGCCAGAAGGCTCAACGAATAGTACACAACACCGAGTATCCACCTTGCCGGGCCACCGGGAGCCCCAGAACCGATACGTGCCCGGGATATCTAGGGCAGACTGGTGGCGTGAGCGGAATCCGGTGGGTGCTGCACGTCGATCTCGACCAGTTCATCGCGGCTGTCGAAGTGCTCCGGCGGCCGGAGCTTGCGGGCAAGCCGATCATTGTGGGCGGTCGGGGCGACCCCACGGAAAGAGCTGTGGTGTCGACCGCATCCTACGAAGCGCGGGCGTTCGGCGTGGGTTCAGGAATGCCCTTACGTATCGCGGCCAGGAAAGTGCCCGACGCCGTGATCCTGCCCGTCGATCACGAGGCTTACCTCGCGGCGTCTGAAACGGTGATGGCTACTCTGCGCGCGCAGCCCGGCGCCACCGTGCAGGTGCTGGGTTGGGATGAAGCCTTTGTGGGCATTGAGACTGAGAATCCGGAAGCGTACGCCCGGCAGGTGCAGGCTGCTGTTCTGGAGCGAACGCAGCTGCATTGCAGCGTGGGCATCGGCGACACCTTGGTCCGGGCCAAGGTCGCCACCGGTTTCGGCAAGCCGGCCGGCATCTTCCGTCTCACTGCCGGGAACTGGCTCGACATCATGGGCAGCCGGCCCACCAAGGACCTGTGGGGCGTCGGAACCCGGGTGTCGGCCCGGCTGGCCAAGCTCGGCATCAACACAGTCGCCGAGCTCGCTGCGGCCGACCCCCAAGACCTGGTCCCGGAGTTCGGCCCCAGGATGGGTCCGTGGTATGCGCAGCTCGGACGCGGGGACGGCGCCAGCGTTGTGGACGACACCCCGTGGATTGCCCGCGGGCACAGCCGGGAGACCACCTTCCAGCGGGACCTGACCGAGCCAGCCCAGGTGGACGACGCCGTGAGGGAGCTGACAGCGCGCGTGCTCGAGGATGTTGTGGCCGAAGGACGGCCCGTGGTTGGGCTGACCCTCAAGGTTCGGTACGCGCCGTTCTTGACCACGACCCACGCGAGGAAGATTCCCGAGACATTCGACCGTAACGAAATCCTTGCGCGGGCCTTGGACCTCGCGGCCGGAATCGAAGCGGGCCGTCCGATCCGGCTCCTGGGCCTGCGTGCCGAAATGGCAATGCCCGACGATGCCAGAATGGGACATACGCCGACGCGCGGAGGTTGGTGACGGCGTCGCTGTCGGCTCGCCCGGCCCGGACGGTGGACGCATCTTAGAACTGCGGCGGGATGCTGGGTATGGAGCGGTGGAGCATCTTGAATGCCCGCCACGAGGCTTCCATTTCGATCAGGCTCTGACGAGTGCGTTCGGGATCAAGCCTGGCCAGGGTTGCGACGATTCCCTGCTGGACGGCCATGGCCGTCGCCAACGAAGGGAAGAAGGACGTGCCTTCCGCCGGGACGAGGATGACTTCGTCGGCGCATTCTTCGAGTGCCGGCGGGAGGCTGTCCGTCATGACTACGATCTTCGTTCCCCGTGCATGGGCTTCCACGGCGGCGGTCACGGCAACGTCATAGATCCGCCAATAGGAACACACGATGAGCACATCCTCAGGCCCCATCTGCACCACGGTGTTGGCCATGGTCGCCGGGACATCGAGCAGTCCCCGGGCCGGGTATCCGGCGATTTGGATGTTGTGGTTAAGGGCGTGCCCGACCGCGGCGAAGCTGCCCTGTGCGGTGACATAGATGCTTTCCGCGGCGGCCAGCATTCGCACGACCCGTTCAATTTGATGCTCGTCGACGTTCCGCAGGGCGGCGGAAATTGAATCCGCGTCCCAGCGGAGCGATGCCTGAAACGGTGAATCAGAGCTCTTGTGTGCTCGGTGGACCTCCATGACCGAAAGATTCGCCATGTACCTGACGCGCAGCTCCCGTTGGAGATCCGGCCAGCCTTTGTAGCCGAGGCGCTGGGCCAGCCTGGTGACACTTGAGACGCTCGTCCGCGCTTCTTCGGCCAGCTCAGAGGCCGTCATGTAGCTTGCCGTGTCAGTCCGGGCCAGGATATTGCCAAGCACCAGGTTGCCGGCCCGGCTGAGCTTTTGCTTCGAGGACAACCGCCTGAGCCACGTGCCGACGGAATCCGGATCGGTGTCCCCGTAAATTGTGTCTGACATCCCACTCCCGACGCTTGCATCCATAGATGGAATCGACGCTACAGCAAGTTTTTGAGAACTTATTTGCAGAATTTCGTTGACTGCAAGAATCTTTGCACATACCGTGTGCATACCTTGTAAGCACCGTTGTATCGGCACAGGAGTAACAGTGACCCTATCGGCCCGTCTCGACAGACTTCCCCTCAGCCGCCCGCATTATCTTCTTTTGCTCATCGGAGGATTGGGCTACACATTCGATGGAATGGATGGCGCCGTAGTCGCGTTCCTCATGCCGACTATCAAAACCGCCTTCGCCTTGGACAACAGCCAACTTGGCCTCGTGGCATCAGCGTCTCCCTTCGGCTTCCTGTTCGGCGCCATCATCGCCGGTTATCTGGGCGACAGGATTGGCCGCAAGAAGGTCATGATGTACTCCCTCATTGTCTACGCAGTGGCATCACTCGTTGCGGCGCTGGCCGGGAACTTCGAAATTTTCCTGATCGCCAGGATCGTCACGGGCCTTGGCGGCGGCGCGGAAAGCGCGATCATCGCCCCCTTCCTGTCCGAATTCGTTCCGAGTCACCGCCGAGGATGGTTCATCGGGGCTCTGGCCGGGTTCTTCTCGTTCGGCTTCGTGGCCGCTGCCCTGATCGGACGGTTTGTAGTCCCGCTCCCGGAAGGCTGGCGCTGGGCGCAGGTCATCACCTTCTTGCCCATCGTCATGGTGCTCTGGTGGAGAAGAAGCGTCCCTGAGTCTCCCCGCTTCCTGATCAACACCGGCGAAATACTGCGCGCCGAGCACATCGTGGAATCCTTCGAACAAAAAGTCCGTGCCGCGACCCGCGCGGAGCTACCGCCCGTGGAGGAGTCCAGAATCCTGGAACTCGAACCGGAAAAATACTCCATGCGCAAGGCCCTGGCCTACTTGTGGGGACCGAAAATGTGGCGGACCACCGCAGTCACTTGGCTCATTTGGTTCGTCATCACGTTCTCGTACTACGGCTTCTTCTCCTGGATCCCGACCCTGCTCGTGGCCAAGGGCCTCACTGTCACCAAGAGCTTCGACTTTTCACTCTTCATCTATCTGGCCCAGATCCCCGGCTACTTCAGCGCCGCGTGGCTGAGTGAACGGCTGGACCGCAAGCACACGATTGCCATCTACATGGTCGGCTCGGCAATCAGCGCCTTCTGGCTCAGTCAAATGGCCGATCCGGCAATGATCACAATGGCCGGAGTGTTCCTCTCCTTTTTCCTCAACGGCACGTACGCGGGAGTGTACGCCTACACGCCGGAAGTCTTTCCGACCTGGCTGCGGGCAACCGGCGTGGGCCTGAGTTCTTCCTTCGGCCGCGTCGGATCCATCACGGCACCACTGATCATCGGCGTCTTCGCCGCCCAGTGGGGCTTCGCCGGAGTCTTCGGTATGACGACAGCCGTCCTGGCCGCAGGCGTGATCTGCACCCTTCTCTTCGCCGTCCGGACCGCGGGGCGCTCGCTGGAGGAAATCACCGTCACGGAAGTCCTGGAACCCCAGCGTGGATAGGACATCCAAGGGGTCCGGTCAGCTCAAGTCCCTCGGGGAGATCGGAGCCGAGGTAAACGCCACAGTAGGCGCCCTGCTCTTCACAATATTGGGCTTCACTGATGACGGCCGGACCATGGTCCGCCTGTATTCATCCACACCTGCGGCATACCCTGTGGGCGGCAGGAAAGACATGGCCAAGGACGTGTCCCCGGCGTGGGCCGCGATCTTCGTCGGCGGACACACGCCCTATTTCGGCAGGACCAAAGAGGACGTCCGGCAGATTTTCGGCGATCACGAACTGATAGACAGCCTTGGCTGCGGTTCGGTCATCAACGTCCCTGTCACCGACGAAGGAATTCTCATCGGCGCGCTGAACCTACTGAACCCGGAAGGGCTCTACGCCGACACCGACGTCCTCACAGCCGCGGACATCGCCGCCAGGTCCCAAAACGCCATTCGAACAGCACTTCAGGAGATGACATGAGCAGCGATCTGAGCATTACCAACGCACACTACCTCGACGTGGCCGCGGGCATCTACAGGGACGGCGACATCCAGGTCGCCAACGGGATCATCACAGGAATCGGCAAGAGCCAGGCCCCCCAGACCGGACCCACGTACGACGCTAAGGGAAAATTCGTCCTGCCGGGACTGATCGATTGCCACGTCCATCTGACGGCCATAACGGCGGATGTCTCGGCGATGGCCACATGGTCGCCTGCCTACGTCGCCTTCGGCGCGGCGAAGGTGATGGGTGCCATGCTGGACCGCGGATTCACCACGGTCCGTGACGCGGCCGGGGCCGACTATGGCTACCACGATGCCCAGGCCTCCGGCATGGTCCGTGGCCCGAAGGTATTTTTCGCTGGCAAGGCCCTCACCCAGACCGGCGGCCACGCAGACAGCCGGCAGCGGGGCCAGGATAATCACGAACATGGCTATTGCCGTGCGAGCATCGGACGCATAGCCGACGGCGTCGACGCCGTACGCCAGGCGGCCCGTGACGAGCTCCGAAAGGGTGCTCATCACATCAAGATCATGGCGGGCGGCGGGGTCGCGTCCCCCACCGACCGGATCGATTCCACCCAATACTCCGTGGGAGAGCTCCGTGCCGCCGTCGAAGAAGCAGAAGCGGCAAACAGGTACGTCGCAGCCCACGCCTACACCGGCCGGTCCATCAACCGGGCGCTGAAGGCCGGCGTCCGGGGTATCGAACACGGGAACCTGCTCGACGAGGAGTCAATTGAACTCTTCAACCAATACGACGCTTTCCTCACCATGAACCTGGTGACCTACTGGTCGCTCCAGGAAGAAGGCCGGGAATTCGGGCTCAGCCAGACCAACTGGGAAAAGGTCGACTCTGTACTCAACGGAGGCCTGGAGGCACTCCGCCGGGCCTACGAAGGCGGCGTCAACCTGACCTTCGGCACTGACCTGCTCGGCGGAATGCACCGGCACCAGGCCAAAGAATTCGAGATCCGCGCGAAGATCATCCCCGTCATCGACGTCATTCGGAGCGCCACCACAACCGCCGCGAAACTCCTGCAACGCGAGGGCGAACTGGGCGTCATCGCACCCGGAGCAGCCGGCGACTTCATCATCACCGACCAAGATCCCCTGAACGACGTCAGCATCCTCTCAGAGTCCCGACTCGCGGCTGTCATCCAGGACGGACGCGTCGTGTCGCTGCCTGATTAAGCCTGCATCCACCGACCCCGCGGCCGGTTCACACACCTAGTCGTATTGCCAGACATATCGGTTCCTTCGGAAAATGGGGCCAATTCTTAGGAAGGACGGCAACAGGGACGGTTCCGCTATTCCATCATCCGGGGTCCGAGGAAGATCGGTACGGAAATTCACGCTAAGCGGTCATGCCGCGTCCTAAAGCTGCAGCAACCACCATAAGAATCACGGACGGGGTACGTGCAGCAACGCACGACGAGAATATCCCTTGGATTGCTGTGTGGTTCCACGGGCTCCCGCACAAATAGTTATTCGAGCTCGTGACGGGGATACTCCCAGCGGCTACAAAGACCGCGATGCTGGCAACGACAATTGTGATCAGCCACGGTGGACGAACTTCATGGGAGGAACGATACATCAGGGGAGGCAGAGTACGGTTCTATCCTGATCGGTGGTGTTGACACCTAGACGCAACCACGGACAAGGTGCCCGGTGAAGGATCCTTGAGCGGGACGGCACTAGGCCCGTTGACCGGTTGAGGCCGGTGGTGCAGGCTGTAATGACATCAACGGGAAGGGGCTTTGATGAAGTATCCGCGCACCTCGGCCGCCGCCGCGGCGCTTCTCGGGTTCGCCCTTGTCGGGTGCCCGGGGACAGTGGACGACTTCGTCGTGGCACTCAACAGGTCGTCACCGTCGCCTCACTGATGAGGGTGGGATCATGCGCTACTCACGCCAGCTGGCACTTATCGGACTCATCGCCGCCACGTGCGGAGCCATTACCTCCTGCGGCGAGCCCGCGCAGACTCAGCCTCGGGCGGACCCCGCCATACCGGCCCCGATGAGCTCCGCCTTACCCGACTTCTCGAAGCAAGGTCCTGCGAATCACGCGGCCTCTGTGGTGGCTAACAGCATGGCGCCGAGCCTCAAGAACGAAGCCAACTTCGTCGGACTGCGGATCACGGCGGAGGGCCTTGAGGTGATCCTGTCAGGGCCGCCCACGAAGGCCGAGGATGCGCTCCTGAATTCAACGAAGGCGACGACGCCTGCCATTCTTGGCACCAGCCACGCCGATCCATCGATCGTTGTGCCCATCTATGTCCGAACGGTTCCGAATTCCTTGAGCGTGCTTCTAGACCTCACGCAACGGCTCGCGGCGGATGCACCGTCGTGGGCCGCGCGGGGCATTACGTTCAGCTCCTTCGGGCCGGACGTCGTGCAGGACGTAGTCGTGTTGCACCTGCAGATGTATACACCAGCCGCTGCTGAAGAGCTCGAGAAGGCGTACGGTCCACTTCTTGTCGTTTCGACCGAGAGCCAGACCGTGAGCCCCGCCTAGTAGAGGTCCGCCGGTTGCCATGGGGCCCGAACGTCTGGATGGCGAGCATGCTCAGGGTCACCTGTGTACCCCCGGAGCGCCCGGTAATGGATCCCTCACCGAACAATAGCGCGTGGCACGGTGACCGGTGGCCCATCAGGTCGCCTTGGCAGAACGCATTCGCGATAGGCAAAGGGCCTGCATGGCGGGGCGCTGCGCGGCAGCGGCCAGGGCTCTTGCGGCGGCGGCGGGCGGCGACGATAATCGGGTCTCTCGGAGGTGCATCGTGTCGTCAGTCTCATCCTCGAAGCCAGCGGCCTTTGCTGCGGCGTGCGCTGTCACCCTCGCGGCCTGCGCCAGCCCGCCGAACCTGCCAGCTCCGGGACCCAGCCCGAGCTCGGCGCCGCCGTCCGGATCGATCGTGTATCCGCCGCTGCCATCGGAGGGCGCTACCATCACCGTGCAGCTCAACACCCATGGCCTGATCCCAGCTGTCAGCAGCACGGTCACCGCTGGGGTCTGCGAGCGTGCCGTCGGGCCCGTCGCCGTCGTGGTCATCAACCCCGACATACCAACCCCTCGATGCCAAACGGTGGCGGGGTCCCAGGGCCTTGAAATCGTCAACCGAACGGGCGACTTCGGCTCCACGGGCAGGACCGCAACTATCCGCTGGGACCCCTACCCGACCGTCTCGCTCGAGCCGGGACAGGCGGCGATGTTCTCCGGCCAATTCGGCGCGTACCTTGCGCCCGGCGACCACCTGGTCTCAATCTCGGTTTACGCCGGAGGCGGGGCGGAGATCTACCTCCGCGACGCGACACAAACGACCGGGCCACCTTAGGCCGTGACCACCGATCGGCGACCGCAGATCAGAGCCCGCCTTCCAGGAAGGCCTGATCCACCCGGGACCAGGCCCGTGCCCCCACACCTTTCCACGAACGGCGGCCGGAGCCGGCCGGCGGCATGCGTCGCTGCAAGCCTAATCGTGTCCGGGAACGGATGATCAAACGGGACAGCAGCGAGGCCCGCTAGAGCCGGATCGCAGGCACATCATGCATTCAAGCCCGAGCATGAGTTTTCGCTCATCATTGTCGCGGAACACGGCCCTCCTGCGCGGGTTCTGGCACGCGGGCAGTGCCGTAACGCGACTACGGCACCGCCGCGGCGCGTGCCATTCTTGGGGTATGGCACGAACTTGGTTATCGGTGACGGTGGAACTGCTCGGCGGTCGTGGTGAGGAGTTGTGGCCGTGGCCGGGGCGTATCTTCGCGGTCGGACCGTCGCACACCTTCATGGATCTCGCCAATGCAATAAACGATGCCTTCGCCCGGTGGGACCGCTCGCACCTGTCAATGTTCACCCTGGCCGACGGCCGGGTCATCACCGACGAAGAGACGGGAGCCGAGATGGCCGCATCGATCGGTGGCCCGGTCATAGCACCAATTGACATCGATGTAGTCAAGGTCGTGCGGACGCTGGAGCCGGGGGCTGAGTTTCAGTTCACGTTCGACCTCGGTGACGCCTGGATGCACCGGTGTGTGGTCGGGGAGGAGAAGGTCGACCCGCTGGAGGTATTAGGTATCCGCCCTGATGCCCCCCTGCCGTACTGGGGCTGGGGCAGCATCCCGGACCAGTACGGGCGCCGGTGGGCTAGCGACGACGGGGAGGGCCGGGCGCCGGCGAAACCGGGCAGGCCACACCCGATGCTGCTGCATGCGTGGCCCGCACAGGTGCAGGTGCCAAGGCTCGACCTGCCCGAGCTGCGTGAAGCCATCGCTGCTGCAGATGTCGCCCGCTTCCTCGAGGCGGTGACAGGGCGCGACATCGATGACACTCTGCAACAGGTGGGGGCAGGCATACCGATGGCGCTGGAGCAGACACGCCAGGAAACCGAGCCGGTGGCACTGTCGGTCATTAACCGGCTGACGTGGCGCGGCGGCGATGGTGACCGGCTGCTGGCCGAGGACCTGCTGGCCGGTCTGCGCCGCGTGCCACTGACAGGCAGAGTGGTGCCCGTAGACCTGGACATGCTCAGCATGGTGTTGGAAGGGGATCCGGACCTGTCGACCGGTGGCTACCTCGACCTGCGCACCGGGCAGGTGTACGACGAGGCCGCCACTGACCCGATGATGGTCGGGGAGGAGTCTGCCATCGATGTGGAGAAGGAGCCGGACCGGTGGCTTCGGTTCCACCGCACGGGTGCGGGGAACGGCTGGCGGGACATGGCGGCTTTCGCCGGGCGGCAGCACGATGAGGCCCTCCGGGAGCGGCTGGAGCGGGCGATCGAGGGTAAAGGTGCCTTCTTCCGGTTCCGCGACATCGTCCACGGCGAGAACCTTAGCGAACAGTGGTACGCCTTCTCCACCGACCGGCAGATGGGCCGTGCCCGCCAGTTCCTCGCTGACAATGGCATCCGCGTAGGCTGACGATCTGGGCCCGGTCAGCGCCGGCGCAAGACCCGTGGCGCCCGCCGCACACCGTTTTCCGGGTCAGGCCTCTCGGTCTTCGTCGGGGTTCCGAAAGGGCCGAAGCCCGGTGCCGGCGGGGCCTGCGGTGAAAGTGTAGCGGCCCAGCATGTTGACGTGTTCTGAGGCCAGCGAGGTAAGGCGTCGCACGTCTTCATCGGCAACACTGGAGCCACGGTCGCGGAGCTCGGTGAGAGCGGCGTCCACGTACCGGGTGTTCCACAGGATGATTGCGTTTAGGACCAGGCCCAGGGCTCCGAGCTGGTCTTCCTGGCCTTCCCGGTAAGGCTGCCGTATCTGTCCCCTCCTGCCGCGGAAAATGAGTCCGGCCAGGGCGTGCCGGGCTCCAGGGGCGCGAGATGAACCTTGCCGTCATCGCCAATCCGCACCGCAGGATTATCCGCCAGTTGATCGGCCGCCGCCCGGTAGTGGGCGTCCAGGCTCTCGCGGACACCGTCGAGGTGTGCCGCGGGATCTTCAGGCAGCTGGAGTGCTCTCAAGGTCTCGTTCTTGGTCGCATGCCATGCCTGGTCGGTCAGCAGCCGTGCCCTGGGGTCTTCCCAACGGCGCCCGTCGAGAACGAAAATGTCCCTGCGTCGCAGCGCCTTATGGACGGCGTCCATTACCGCTACCGTGTAGGCCCTGCGATCGATCTCTTCCGAGGCGTTGATGAGGCGTTTCCAAACGGGTGACAGAACGGACAGATCAACTTGGCCCGGATCGGTTTTACGGCCGTCCAAAAACGTCCGGCAACGCTGCCAGCGCCGCCAATGTCGGGGTCCCGCCTGCCGTGGCCCCAAAAGGTGCCGCCGATGCCAAGGCCGGCAGGAAGGAACGCACCGTTGTGAACCGGCGCACCATCTCGGCCGCGGTATCGCCCTCGCTGCCGGCAGGATTCACCAATTCAGTCACCACATCGACCGCAGCGCGCAACTCGGGCAACGAAATCTGCTCGGCAAGCATGGATGCGGCCTCTGCACCGGAAAATTCCGCATTGCCCAGGACCTCAACCAGAGTTTCCGAGGCCTTGGTCAGCTACAGCAACGCCCGCGACAAGCGGGGCAGGGACTTCAACCGGGCGGTCGCGTATCATTTCCACGTCAACGGTCCCCGCGCCCAGCGCCCGCAGGCGTGCCAACCGGTCCAGCTGCCGCAGCAGCTCCGGCACCGACACCCTGGAGGTCAGCCTCGAGCCGTCCTCGACGCGAAGCAGGCCCTCCAACTCCTGGATCAGGGAGGGCCCGGCCGCGTCAATCAGCACCGCATAGAGTCGGTCATTCGCGCCGGCACGGACCTCTGAAACCAGGCGCGTCAATGTGGAGACGCCCGGGAGAAGGACCTTCCGCTCGCGCAGCCAGACCGCCGCCCGTTCAAACAAGCGCACCGGGCCCTCCGACGACGTCCACGCCCGGGCCGACAAGAACAGCTTCAGCTCCTCGTTCCTCGCCGGATCGGCGAAGTCCACGTACCCGTACACGGCACAGATCTCCGCAGCATGCTCGTAACCGGTCTGTTCCCGCTGCGCGTATAGCTTCAGAACGGAGGCATCCGCAATGCCCAGCTGTCCGGCCAAGGACTCGACCACCGGCCAGGGCACAACCAACGGATCCGTCAGGAACCGGCCCACGACCCACGCCGTAGCCAGCTGCACAGCGAATCCCAGACGGTTGTGCATCCCCCGGCGGCGGCCGGCTACCGACAGATCGGCGTCGTCCAACCAACAAAAGCGTTCCAGGTCCTCCAGCGACATCTCATCAGGAAATCGGCCGAACCCGGCGGCCTGCTCATCACTTAGAAAATCGACCGCCATGGCACCAATTCAACAACCACCGAATCCCTTGCCGTGAATTTCCGTACCGATCCTCCTCAGACCCCCATCCTGACAATTACGGCAAGCGGGTTGCCATTGGGAGGGCCTTGATGTGAGTTCCGCTCGCCGCCGCTGACGAAGACAGCGGTGTGGCCTGTCAGGGACGCAAGGAGAAAGCCGCCCATTGCCTTTGCGACGTGGTATCCCACCTGGTCGTCGAGCATGGTGATGCGTCGGCCGTCCAGCTCGGCTGTTTCGGGCATGATCATCTTGGCCAAGGCGTAGACAACGGTTCTTGACGTCTCACCGACGTCGCATCCGCGTGCTATGCCGGCAGATTCGAGAGCGCCACCCACGGCGGAGGCGTCGATGATGGTCCGCATGGATCGGTGGCCGATGCGCAGTGGGCTGGAAGAGCCGGTTGAGTTGCCCAGCAACAGGACTTCGGCGTGGGTTTTCTCGCCCCCGGAGGAAGTCATGGCGACGTCCGAGTACACGGACCAATCCCTGCGGACCATCGAATCGTGTACTTGATCGTCCGTTGCCTCGCCCAAGGCGAGAGCCACGCCGAGCGCGGATCCGTCGTTGGAGTAGCAGATGGCCCCCTCAGGTCCGATAGAGACATCTCTGGTGACAGTTTCATGGCCACGGGAGTTCGCATCCGCGATCGACTCGGTGGTCAGAGACGGCGCCTTGACAAGGACGAGGTGGACATCGGACGGATCCGTCAGCCCGGCATCCTTCATGGCCGAGCTGACCGCGGACCGGACCTTGGAGATCTGGCCCATCCGCCCGACTTCCTCGGGGAGGATTTCCTCGGAGTGGGACAACCCGACGACGAGGCGCGGACTGCTGTTGCCGGGTTTCGGCGCGGGGTCGGCCGTCCGTGTGAAGAGGGCAACGTGGGGAGTGATCACCCCGGGACTGCCGCCGGAGAGCACGATGCAGACCCGGTCGGCGATCTCTGCCGGGCTGCATCCGGTCCGTTGAGCGAGAAGGGTCCGGATTGCAAGATCGGCTGTTTCCCGGCCGACGTCCCGGCCGAGGCCGGTCCCCTCGCTCTTGCCCACGACGGCGACAACGTCGGCGGGATCGATGGTTCCGGCGTCGAAGAGCTTGGCAATCTCCGAGACATCGGCGGGGGTTCGCATCTGGCATACATGCACGTCAGTTCGCATCCGGGATCCTGTTCCTCAGTGTTGTGGTGCGCCCCCATTCGGACGCCTTTTCCAGCGCCGCGCCAAGCGCGAGCGCGATATCTTCCCTGAAAGGGGGCGCGACGATCTGGACGGAGATGGGCGCTCCCGAGTGGGCCGTGGCGACGGGTACGGACAAGGACGGAAGGCCGAAGAGGCTGATGGCCCGGCTGGGGGCAAGCAAGGCGAAGTTTCCTACGTTGCCCCGCAGGTCCCGCGGGACGTCGACGCTCACCGGCAGAATGAGGGCCCGCTCCCCCGTGAGCCACTGACGAAGCTTGGCGATAATCTGGCTCCGGTGTTCCCACAGCGCGGCCCGTTCGGCCCGGCCGGGTTCCGTCCGGTTCCCCAGCATGGCACGAACGGGGGCACCAATGAGTCCTGGGCGCGCAGTATTGAGGGCGGCGATGGTGCTCATGGTGTCCGCGGCTCGGAGCAGGTCATAGACCTGAAGCCCATCGTTGACCGCCTCAGGCAGGCCCTCCTGGACACGCGTTCCGGATGACCTGAGTGCTTCGACTGCGAAAAGGATGGTTCCCACAACCTCGGGGTCCACCGGTATGTTCCCGATGTGGGTACCCCAGCGGACTTCGATGTCACGCGCGTCCACTTCGCGGTAGTCTCCCAGCGGTTCGTCGACGGCGATCGGGTCGATGCCGTCTGGACCGCTGATCACCGAAAGCACCATGTGAATGTCATCGATGCTCCGGCCCAGCGGGCCGATGACCTGGACGGCGTCCTGGAAGGACAATGCCTCCACGCCCAGCGGATCGGCGCCGGGAAGGGTTGGCTGCTCCCCCGATCTGGGCACCCGTCCCACGGTTGGACGCAGACCGACGAGACCAGCGCACTGCGCCGGCCAGCGGATCGAGCCGCCGTAGTCGCTGCCGAGGCCCACCAATGACATTCCGGCGGCAATCGCGGCGCCTTCACCGCCGCTGGATCCTCCCGGCGTCCACTCTCCGAGCGGATTGAACGTCCTACCGAACAACTCGTTTGTCGTGTCCACGCCTAGGGCAAACTCCGGACAGTTGGACTTGCCCATGAGGACGGCACCTGCCACACGCATTCTGGCCACGGCAGTTGCGTCGGTTCCAGCGCTCCAGCCCTCAAGAGTCTTGGATCCGCAGGTGGTCGGCAGGTCTGCCGTTGCGAGCATGTCCTTCACGGTGAACGGGATGCCCGCAAGCGGGCGGCCTGTCCCGTCCGGCGCGACAGCTTCTGCCAGGGCATCGGCGCCCCGGCTGCAGACCAGGGCATTGAGTGTGCCGTTGCGGTGTTCGATCTGGTCCACCGCGTACTTCACAAGGGCGCCATTTGCCAACTGTCCGGACCGCAGCTGCGCGGTGAGATCCCGCAGGGTCACCGGGGTTGTGGTCACCCTCCAGTGCCAATCAGATCATCGAGATTTTCAAGGAGAGACGCATTACCGTGATGGGCGATCTCATACAGGACAGCTTCCTTGTCGCCTGTCTCGATGCTTTCCAGCAGTTGGGCATGGCGGGGGTGCATGTCTTTGCGGTCACCAAACATTTGTTCACGGAACTTCAGGTTGTACCCCATGCAGAGTTCAAGCTGAAGGCGGAGTCCTTCGTAGGTGTCGATGAGCCGTTTGTGGCCCGGCAGGGAGACCAACGCCGCGTGGAAACGGCTATTGGCCTCGACCGCTGCTTCATCGTTCATTTCTTCGGCCGCGACGCGCATGTCTTCGAGGGCATCGCGCATGGGCTGAAGCCGGTTCGGGTCCAGGACCGGCATGCCCAATTCCACGGCCATCCGCTCCAGCGCGAAGCGAAGGGAATAGATCTCCCGGACGTCGTCGGCCGTGATGGGGATGACGATGAAGCCTCGCCGGGGAAGGCTCTGGACCAAGCCGTCCCGTTGAAGTATCCGCAAGGCCTCTCGCAGCGGCGGCCGGCTGACGCCGAACATCTCCGACAGCCGTTCCTCAACGAGCCGTTCCCCGGGCCGGAATTCGCCGGACACGATCAGGGCCCTCAACCGCTGGACGACGGCGTCGGCCATGGTCGGGACCAAGACTTTGCTCGTGCCGGGGGCCGTTGCTTCAGCACTCATGGTGTCTCCTGATCGTGTGTCGGCTTCATAGTCCGCCATTGCTGGCCCTGTCCGGGTCCGGGTGGACGTGGACCGGACCGGTGATGATGCCGGCATCAATAAGGCGGGTGATTTCCGACGTCGGGATGCCAAGTTCCGCCGCGATTTCCACCGTGTGTTCGCCCAGCATCGGTGCGGGGCGGCGCAGCCAGCCTTCTTCGCTGCCCTGGACCTTGACAGCCTGGCCAAGCACTTTCATGGTACCCAGTTCCGGGTGCTCAACGGTTTGCACCATGCCCAAAGCCGCGGTAATCGGGTGATTAAGGGCTTGCTCCAGGTCCAGCACACGCCCGCAAGGGATGCCGGCGTCGTTGATGAGCGGAATCCACGCTTCCGCGCCCCGCGTTGCCAGAGCATCCTCGATGAGACGGCGGAGTTCGACGCGGTTGGCCATGCGGCCAGCGTTGTCGGCGAATCTGGTGTCCTCGGCCAAACCATCCAGGTTCAGCACCGTGCAGAGGCGCCGCCACATCTTCTCGTTCCCCGATGCGAGGGTCACCGAGGCATCCCGGGTCTTGAACGTCCCCTGCGGGAACATGATCGGGTGATCGTTCCCGTCACGTCCCGGGATGATTCCGAGGCTGAGATACTTCTGGGCTTGATAGGACATCAGCGTCAACGTGGACTCCATCAGAGAGGATTCGACTACCGAGCCCGCGCCCGTCCGGTCGCGCTCGTGAAGGGCAGCCAGTACGCCCACAGCCGCGAAAACGCCCGTGGCCGAATCGCTGATGGCAATCCCGACGCGCAGCGGCCCGGTCTCCTGTGTCCCTGTCACACTCATGAGTCCCGACATCGCCTGTGCCGTCTGGTCGAATCCGGGAAGTGCGTCGCCTGGTGGCTTCGTGCCGAATCCGCTGATGTTGACGTAGATCAACCGTGGATTGCGGGCCCTGAGCACCTCGGCGCCCAACCCCATCTGTTCGGCCGTCCCCGGACGGAAGTTCTGCACGAAAACATCGGCGTCATCAATGAGCCCCAGCAGTAGGTTCCGGCCTTCAGCCTGCCGGAGGTCCACGGCAAACGAACGCTTATTGCGGTTCGACGCGAGGTAATACACGCTTTCATCACCGTGGAACGGGCCGGACTGGCGGGCCGGATCCCCTGTCGGGAGGGTCTCGATCTTAATGACGTCGGCCCCAAGGTCTGCAAGGAGCATCGTCAGCGTTGGGCCCGAAAGGTAGCGAGTAAGGTCAATTACTTTCAAACCGTCAAGCGCGGCCATGAGCGGGGATCCTTCCGTCAGTGAAATTTGGGGTCCGGCCGGTGAGAAATGCGTCGATTCCTTCGCGGAGATCGTTTCCCTCGTAGGCCTGGGCGTGCAGTTCCCGGATCAGTTCATGCCCATCCATGACCGCTGGGTCGGCGGCGAGCGCCGTTATTTGTTTGGTGGCCCTGACAGTGACCTCCGAGCTTTCGACAATGTTCCATGCCAGGCGGGCCGTTTCAGCACTGAGTTCCCCGGCCTCGACGACCCTTTGAACAAGACCCCAGGCCAAGGCCTGGTCCGCCGTGGCGAGGGCGCCGCTGTAGACAAGGTATTTGAGGTTGGCGGCCCCGATGAGGCCGACGACGGCGCGTGTCTCGGTGAGCCCCAACGTCACGCCGAGCCTGCCGATCGGAATGCCGAAACGCGAGCCGCTGCTGGCCAAGCGGATGTCGCAGGCAGTTGCAAGTTCGCATCCGCCGCCGACGGCCAAGCCATCGATCATAGCGATCACCGGGAAGGGCACTGACTGGATCGCATGCAGGGCGACGGCGATCGCAGCGTTGTACCGATCTGCCGCGGCGGTCCCAAGGCGCTTTGCCGGGAACTCCGAGATGTCGGCGCCCGCGCCAAAGGCTCGTCCCCCGGCACCCCTCACGATGACGACCCGCACAGCGGTGTCATCGCGTAGATCGGTGAAGACCGCGCCTAGGCGCTGCCAGCCAGCGAGGGTCAGGGCGTTGTGCTGGGCCGGGCGGGTGAGCGTGACCACGACGACGGCCTTGTTCCCCAGCGCCAGCGTCTGGACTGCGATCATGTCGTCCACGGTGTCCGCCGAAGGCTCTGCTTCGAGAACGGCGAGCAGATCCTTGGCTGCTTCGATCACGCGCATCATCCGTTGTCCAATGGAACCCGGCGTCGGGACAGCTGGGACAAGGCGACCGCTACAAGCAGGGCACCACCGTAGAAGAGCTGTTGGACGTAGGACTGGATGCCCATCAGCTGCAGACCGGTGATTCCAGTGACCAGGAAGTACACGGCGATGGCGGTCCCCCACGGATTGAACCTGCCGGGCATGATGCTCGTCGCTCCTAGGAACGCCGCCGCGAAAGCGGGAAGCAGGAGATTCGTGCCCGAGGTGGGATCAGCGCCGCCTGAGGTCCCGGCGTAGAGGACTCCCGCGACTGCCGCCAGGGTCGAGGACCCCATCAGCGCGCCAACCCGTACACGTCCGACTCGGACGCCGCTGAGCTTGGAGACATTCCGACCACGCCCGACGAAGAGCAGGCGGCGTCCTATGGAGGTGTATTCCATGATCCACCACAGCAAGGCGCACAAGCCGATCGCGTAAAAGAAAGCCAAGGAGATGCCGCCAAAGCGTTTTACGATGACCCAGTCCACCAGCGTGTGGGAGATTCCCGAAATGGTTGCGGAGTTGCTGACCCAGAGGGTAATTCCGCCGAGCAAAGTACCCATGCCGAGGGTGACGATCAGGGATTCAATCCCGAAGAAGACCATGATGATGCCGTTGAGGAAACCGACCAGCAGGCCCATCGCGAGGGCGGCCAGGATTGCAGCCCAGATGGGCCAGCCGTATTGGACGTTCAGGATGGCGATCATCATGGCCGACAGCGTGAGCACCGCACCGACCGAAAGATCGTAGTCGCCGGCGGTGAGGGGAACGATCAAGGCCAGTGTCAGGACCAAGAGGACGGCTTGGGAGCCGAACATCGTCTGGAACGTCGCCGGGGTCAGGAAGACGTGGGGGTTTGCGATGCCGAAACCTATGATCAGCAGTAGCCACGCACCGGGCAGTGCGATGCGCTGAACCAGGCTGAGCCGGCCCCCGCCTTTGAGAAGAGTCATGAGGCCTCCGCCGGTTGGGCTTCCTGGTCCACTGCGTACGACTGCTCCGAGATCTCTTCCTTGTTCACGTGGGTTCCGGTCAATTCCGCCACGATCCGTCCCTGTCTGAATACCAGGACTCGGTCGCAGATCAATGCCAGTTGTTCGTGGTCGCTGCTCGCGCATAGCACAGCCATCCCTTCTGCGGTCGCTGACCGCAATACGCTGAAGATTTCTTCGCGGGCGCCGACGTCGACGCCCTGTGTCGGCTCATGGACCATCAACAGTGACGGTCTGGTCTGCAGCCATTTGGCCATGAGAACCTTTTGCTGGTTGCCGCCGGACAGGCTTGAGCACGGCAGGGTCGGATCATTGGGCCGTACCTGGAAGGCGGAAAGGACCTTCCTGGCCTCCTCGCGCATGCGGGAGCGGCGAAGGAAGGGGCCCTTCTGGAATTGGTCCATGGTCTGCATGCTGACGTTGTCCAAGACCGAGAGCGAGAGAATCGCCCCGTCGCGAGGCCGGTCGGCTGGAACAAGAGCCATGCCTGACCGGAAAGCACTGGTCGGGTTTTGGCCCCGCAAACGCATGACCGATCCGTTCAGGGTCAGGGTCCCGGTCTCGGCTTTGGCCGCGCCGAACAGAATGTAGGGAAGATCCTCGAAGCCGGACCCCGACAAACCTGTCACTCCGAGGATTTCTCCCTCATGAACGGCGAAGGATGCCTCGGCGACGAGGCCACCCTTGAGCCCGTCGATGACCGCGACTGGCTTGGTGGCTGCGATTTGCGCCGCACTGCGGTGAGACACGGCCTCGAGCTCGTGGCCTACGATCAGCTTGACCAATTCCTCGCGGCTGGTCTGCTCCGTCGCGCCGTTGCCAACAACGCGACCGTCCCGGAATACGGTAAATCGGTTCGTAAGGCGTTTCACTTCTTCGAGGTCGTGGGAGACAAACAACACCCCCGCCCCGCCTGCGGCGACGTTGCGGGTCAGATCGAAGAGCATCTCCGTGTCGTCCTGCGGCAGGAACACCGTGGGTTCATCAAGGACCAGAAGACCGTTGCGGGGCGCACCGGAGACGGCCCGGACAATTGCCAGCAGCGCCCGTTCGACAGGCCGAAGCGTGCTGACCGCGGCGGACGGATCCAGCTCGACCTTGTACTTCCTGAACAGCTCATTGGCGGTCCGGCGCCAGGACCTCCAGCGGATGCCCGCGGAGTTTCCAGTAGAGATCTCATCGAGAAACAGATTCTCGAGAACGCTCAGACTGGAGATGAGACCTAGATCCTGGTGGACAAACCTCATCCCCAGCGCCTTGTAGTCTCCGGGGGCAAGCGGAAGCCTGACTTCGCTTCCGTTCACCATCAAACGGCCACCGGCATCCGGTTCGTGGAAACCGGCGAGCACCTTGATGAGGGTGGACTTCCCGGAGCCGTTCTGGCCCAGCAGCCCGTGGATCTCGCCGGCGTTGACAGTGAGGTCAACCCCCTGGAGCGCCTTGACTCCGCCGAAGGTCTTGGCGAGATTACTGATCTGCAGAACGGCTGACATTACTTCACGCCCCAGAGGGTCTTGTATCCGTCCTGGAACTTCGCCGGATCCCCGTAGCCATCCTTCTGGTTCGCGGGTGTTCCCGTCTCATTGACGTTGCCTGCGTCGAAGAGCCGCAACGGAGTTTTTTCACTGGCAATCGGGGCCGTTCCGGTGAGGACGCGAAGGACCTGGTCCATGTTGGCCCATCCCAGCCACTCGAGGGGTTCGCCGATCTCGGCTGCGACCAGGTTCTTCGCCTGGATCATGCTCATTACCGAAGCTGTTCCGTTGTAGGCAACAATTTTGACGCTATCTGTCTTACCCGCCTGGGTGATGCCAGTGCCAAGCAACGGAGTCATTCCGTCGAACACCGGGACAACGTAGTTGATCGACGGATCGCTGAGCAGGGCAGCCTGGACCTGGGTGGGAACGTCGGTCGCCCAGTTCGAAATCGGGATGTTCACGACCTTGGCTTTGCAACTGTCGGGGCAACGGGCTTTCAATTCATCGCTGAACGCGGACGCTATACCCGCGCTGGGCTGGACTTCATTGGAGGCCACAAAGTAGGCATTCACATGACCACCGGACTGCGCGATCGCATAGTCGGCCATCAGCGTCCCCGCGCGGTAGTGGTGGGCGTCCACGAAAGCCGTCACATCAGGAAGATCCTTCTTTGCAGAACCGATGTAAGACTCGTCGTAGAGGTGAGTGCTGATGACGGGAATCCCTGCCGCCTTAGCCGCAGCAATCTGCGGTCCGAGCAGCTTCGGGTCAGGTGAGCCCTCCAGCACGATCGCATCGACCTTTTGGGCGACGGCGCTGTCCATTCCCTGGATCCATTGCGACACCTGTCCCTGGTTGGTGAACTGAACCACCTTCACTCCGGCAGCCTTGCCCGCGTCTCCCATCGCTGCGTCAACAATCTGGTTGAACGGAACAGTGCTGTTCAAGCTGATGTTGGCCACGACTTTCCCCTTGGCCTTGGAAGCATCGAAAGCCGGACCCGGCGCGGAAAACGACGGTGCCGCCTTCGCCTGGTCGATGACGGCCTTCACCGCGGTGGTATCGATGGCAGGGTTCTGCGTACCGGACGTGGTCGTACTGGCGCCCTCGGAACAGCCTGCAAGTGCCACGAGCGTCATGGTGGCCAGGGAAAGTGTTAGTGCCCTGAATCGGGTGGTGCGGGTCATCGCAGTTCCTTCAGTGTGTGTTCGGGCAGCGGGGCGGCCAGCCATGCTGCGTGATATGCATCACCCTACTCCGTCTTTTGACTACTGTATACAATTTTCTGAGACCTTTTCGCGCCCCGATACACCTGCAAAGGCTTCAGCGCGCGAACGGCCCACCCACGGCCCCGCCACAGGAGCCGCACAGCACCGTGTCACCGGCGCGGCGGGAGCCAGCGCATGGACTCCGCGAGGTCTTGGCAAGAATTGCGCCAGTGCCTGTTTCAACCGGAGGGGACCATTCGATACCTGCGTCGCCCGTTACTCGGACGTCCCGGGGATCAGGTCGGTATCCCTCCCATGCCTTCGACCGGTTCGTCGGCCGGGCAAAGCTCCTCACGGCTGACGGTCGTGCCCGGCGAGTACGAGGCCCGCCAGGCATCGAATGCTGCCGCCGGCGCAGGGCGACAGAAATAGTACCCCTGGGCAACGTCGCAGTCGAACGTCATCAGATGCGAGAGTATCTCGCTGGTCTCGACGCCCTCGGCGAGGACGGTCAGTCCGAGGCTATGACCCAGGTCGATGACGCTGCGCGCAATCAGGGCGTCGCTGGGCTGCGTTGTCATGTTTATGATGAACGATTTGTCGATCTTGATCTCGGTGACGGGCAGGTTCTTGAGTTGGCCCAGACTGGTATACCCCGCGCCGAAGTCGTCAATGGAGAGCCTGACGCCCATCAAGGCGAGGGTTTCGAGTAGCCGCCGGGCTCGTGCAGGTTCGGCCATTAGTGCGCTCTCGGTGATCTCGAGCTCGAGCAGTTCGGCCGGTACCCTGTGTAATGCGAGCAGATCGGCAACGTGCCGGGGCAGGCTGTCATCGAGCAGGCTGCGGGCGGACAGATTGACCGATAAAGGCAAAGGACGCCCGTCGTCTATCCAGGCCCGGGCCTGTGCAAGGGCGGAGTCCAGCACGTGGCTGGTCAGTGGTCCAATCAAGCCAGTGTGTTCGGCGAGCGGAACAAAGCCGTCCGGGAAGATGAGTCCCCTCTCGGGGTGTTGCCACCGGACCAAGGCTTCGGCCCCGATGATTTCCCCATCGCCGAGGCTGATCTTGGGCTGGTAGTCAAGTACGAGCTGGTTCGCGGTCAGGGCCCGACGCAGATCTCCGAGCAGGGCCAACCTGGCCGGGCTGTGCCCGTCCGCGCCCGGGTCGTAGGCGAATACGCCGAGGTTCTGGGCCTTGGCGACATACATCGCGACGTCTGCCCGCTGCAGCAGCGTCGTCGGGTCGGTCCCGTGCTCGCCGGAGAGCACCACCCCGACGCTGGCTTCGACGTCAAGGGCAACGCCGTCGATCAGGAACGGCGCCTCTAATGCGTCCCGCAACTTGGCGCCGACGTCCGTGGCCGCCAGGACATCAGTGACGTCCGGGAGCAGGACGGCGAACTCGTCCCCGCCGAGTCGGGCGATCGTGTCCCCTCCGGTCAGCACCGAGCGCAGCCGTGCGCCGACCTGTTTCAGCAACTCGTCGCCGTAGTGGTGGCCGAAAGTGTCGTTGATCTCCTTGAATCTGTCCATATCGATCAGCAAGAGCCCCGCGGTCGTGCCGGTGTGCTGGGCCTCAGAGAGCGCCCACCTGCAACGTTCGAAGAGCAGCGTGCGGTTCGGCAGCCCAGTCAGCGCATCGTGTAGTGAGCGGTGCAACGCCCGGCGCCGTTCGGCGTCAAGGAGCCGGCGATGGCCCCGCGTGACCGAGGCCGTCGCCAAGGCCAGCAGCAGCCCCAGCAGGAAAACCCACGGGGTCAGCCAGCCCTGAAGCTCCTCCAGATGCCGGAGCTGAGTCAGTTGGGACAACGAAGTCTCATGGTGGCTACCGTCCGCCGAGTGCACCGCCTCCGCGATGGCAACGAACTTGGGGTCGACCTCTTTGGAGTCGATTTCCAGGGCAAGCAGGGTATCCCGTCTATCGACGGCGTCGAACAGGCGGCTGATCGACGAGCGATAGTCCTGATGCGCCGCGTTTACCCGCGATGCCCGCTCGCGGTCACCCTGGTCCCCGTTCCGGGCCACGAGATCGAGCGCATTCATCAGATCAGCGGAGGCTGCGTCGTATTCGGCCCGCACGCCCGGACCGGGCTCAAGGCGGTACTTTCGCTCGAGTGATTCCTCCGCCGCGACTGCACGATCGGCCTGATCATAATAATCAGACAGCTTGCTTGCAAGATCAGCCGAACGGGCCGCCGAGGATGTGGATTGGGAGGACCAGACGGCAAAGAGAGCGACGCCGAGCAGCACCAGCACCAGCACCAAGGAGGCCACCCGGCTGCGCCTAGCAGTGCGGACATCGGCGTTGGACTGCACCGCGAGGAATTCGGGGTCGTTTTCAGCCGACTGCGTCGCCGCCGGTTCAGGGCGGCTCCGGTCCGCTGGCTTGGGCGTAGCTATCTTGTCAATCATTTGGTCCCCCCAGTGAGCCGCACGCCGCGGTTCAAACGTGGGCGTGGACTTAACCAATGTTGAAGTCCCGTCAGCCTAAGGCATACGTGACGAACCGGCGGCTGAACCGGGGTCAGATCCAGCCGATCACACTGGCTGTTTTACTGCCCGACGGCGAGGTCTCCATTGACGCGGAGCGGTTCGAAGCGGACGGGCGCGCCGCGCTCGCCTCATCGAATGTTTGCAGCTATCAGGTGAGGTCCTCCGTCAGGAACGCACGGCTATGGGATCCCTGAGCCGCGGGCAATGGGTTTCCTGGGCGGGGTTTTTATCCCAGGGTGGAGAGGGCCGCCGGGGCGCACTCGATCCTGACCAGCATGTTCGCGTCAACGGATTTCACTTCACCATCGATCTGATAGGCCAGGGGTTTGAGGGTGGTGAACGAGTAACTGCTCACACTGGGCTGGTCCCCCAGTCCCTTCGTAGCGGCCCGCAGCGCCGTCAAGAGGACCCGCCACTTTGGCACGTGGGCAAAGGCGATCACTTCGAATTTTCCGTCTGAGAGCTTCTCGTCCGCGTCGCTGAGTGTGGCGTACTTCGCCATCTCTGGAATGTTGGCGAGCACGAGGCTGTCCAAGGTGCGGTGCCCGCCGTCGGCCTGGCGTATTTCGAAAGGCTCAAACTTCGAGAAGCTCCGCATCACCGAGACCATTTCCTTCAGGGCCCCCTTGCCGCCCTTTTCCAGGTCCATAGCGACCACCGGCGTCAGCCCAAACCCGACGTAGGAGTGCGCGTACTCCGCCGGGGAGTGCGCTTCCTCGCCCGTGTGAACACGCAGCAAATCGATGCTCCGCACCCTGCCCCCGGCGATCGCTTCCCCCAGCGGCTGGGTGCCGGTGCTTCGCCGGTGATCATTGGCATTTCCCGCCCCCAGCACCGCACACACGGCTCTGGGATTGCCGCCTTGCATCACTCCGTTGACAACCTCGTTGTAGCCACCGTCACCGCTGACAGAGACCACCAGCACGTCCCCGCCACCGCGGACAGCATCCCGTGCCAGCTCGACGGCATGACCGGCGTGACCGGTCGGCTGGAGCCTGATGTCCACCGCGTAGCTGAGGATATCCTCCAGTTCGCCGTGGAGACGCTCAGCCAGCTTCCGTGCATCCCCCGTGCTGTTGGGATTGAAAATGATGACGATTGATTCAAAGGTTCTTGCAGAAGTCATTGCCGCTCCAGATATCTACTCGTGATGCCCGAAAATCCCACGTCCCGGCCGCGTGGCCACCGGACCATCGAAAACCCAATTTGCATTTGCGCCCCAGGCCGAAGGGCCGGGAAACCGTAAAGTCAGCTCTTCAGCCCTCGCATGGACCTCAAGGAGTATGCATAGGCGAGACCAGACCGCATCGAGTTCCGAAGCCGACGCGTCACGCGTCTCGTCCAGGAGCGCAAACATACGGCGCTGGTCGTGATGATCGTCGAGGATCACATCAGTTATGTCCACAGCCTGTTCCTTTCGGCACCGTTCAGATAATCCCTGGCTACATGCCAGGAATGCTCGAGAATTCTGCGGACGGGGTGGTCCCGGACCTTCGACGACTGCCGCGTCCCGTGCCTGTCAGCGCCCCATAACCGCACCTCGGCCCCAGCTATGTCCCTGTCACCGTGGTCCAGATGCCGACAGCACCCGCGACAACCATGATCGCGGTCGTGGACCAACCGAGTGTGGCCGCGAGTTTTCCGTTGCGGTATTTGCCCATGAGCTCTTTGTCCCGGGAGATGAGCATGGTGACAATGAGGAACGGCGCGGCGGCAATCCCGTTGATGACAGCGCTCAGGACCAGCAATCCAATGGGGTCGGAGTCGAAGAGGCTGATGATGACGCCGCCGATGGTTCCCACACCAAGCAGCACATAGAACGTGCGTGCCTGACTGGGACGCCGATCAAAACCCCAGTTCTTGCCGAGCAGGCCAGCCAGGCCGGCAGAGCCTGAGGCTGCCAGGACAGGAACCGCGAGGATCCCGGAGCCGACGAAACCGGCTGCGAAGAGGAACTTGGCAGCGGGACCCGCGATGGGTTCCAGGGCCTTGGCCGCGTCCGCGGCGGTCTTGATGTCCGTGCCGTTCTTTCCCAGGGTCGCAGCGGTGGCCGCGATGATGGCGAACATGACCAGGACGGAGAAGAACATGCCGATGAACACGTCCGCGCGGGCGTTGCGGAGCTTGCGGTGGGCGGCGGCAGCGGAGCTGTCTTCCAGCCCGACGGCGTTGTCCCCTCCGAGGTCATCTTCCCTCAGCTCCTCGACCCGGTGCGCGCTTTGCCAGAAAAACAGGTACGGGGAGATGGTGGTGCCGAGGACCGCGACGATGAGGCCCAGGTAGTCCCAGCTAAACCGGAACTGCAGGCCCAGCAGACCCGCCATAACGTCGGCCCAGTCCACCTTGGCCACGAACAGCACCGCCACATAGGCCAGCAGGGCCAGGCAGAGCCACTTGAAGATCTTCGCAATGACCGCGAAACCGCCGGCGACCAGGACGAGGGCGATGCCGATTCCGGCGATCGCGCTCCACAGCTGAGCCGGGCCCGCGCCGAACAGTTCCATGCCCTGGCCGACTGCCATCAGGTCCGCCGCCGCGTTGAGGGTATTGGCTCCCAACAGGGCCACAACGAGGATTGCGATGACCACCCGCGGTTTGCGCGAGAATTTCCGACGAGCCAGCCTGCCTAGGCTATCCCCGGTGGCCAAGGCTGTGCGGTCGCAGATCTCCTGGACGGCCATCATCATCGGCAAAGTCACCGGCGCGGTCCAGAGCATCCCGTTGGAGAAGGTAGCGCCGACCTGGGCGTAGGTCGCGATTCCTGACGGATCATCATCGGCTGCGCCCGTGACCAAGCCCGGACCGAGCAAACCGAGGAACCGCCGGACCGGCGAGCGCTTCGCGCCCGAAGGAGCCTTGTCCCCGCCGGAAGAATCGTCTGGCTTGCTGTTGCTCGGTGGGGTCTCGCGGGATTCAGGTTCAGTGGAATCCACAGCACTCATTTTGTTCTCCTGCTCTTCGCTTACGTTAATTGCTAAGCATGCTGATTATCCCCAATCACTCATCAGCTTAAGGCAAAACACCTTCGGTGTTTACGGAAGCAGTCTCGATCGCCAGTCTCCTCTTCGCCGGAGACCGATGGTGCCGCCATAATCCATTGGTCACCATGGCCTTCGCTCTGCGCCACGACTTCCCATGGAGGCGGTATTCCGTTCACGCAAAGCAGGATCAGTCCCTTCCGGCAACCGCTCCTCAGTCAGATTCCTCCGGCACGTCTGCGGACCGGACGCTGCTCCGGATGATGCCCAACTGCTCAAGCTGGGCCGACATCCCTGCGCCGTCAGGAGAGTAGATCCAGGGGATCCCGGGGGTGGGCTGACCTCCGGACTTCGACCGCCCGCCCGCGAGCACCGCTTCGCCGGCGGAGAGCTGACGGATTGCTATGGCCTTGACGTTCCTCGGATGGCGTTGGGCGAACTCTGCGTAGATGGCCTCGTCGTGCTGTCCGTCGTCGCCAATCAGCAGCCACTTGACTCCGGGCAACTCCTCCGCGAGACGCTCCAGAGAGGTCCTTTTGTGCTCCTGGCCGCTACGGAACCAGCGGTCCGGGGTGGGTCCCCAGTCGGTGAGGAGCTTTGGACCCGCGGGATACAAATTGCGGGACAGGAACCGCGACAGCGTCGGTGCGACGTTCCAGGGTCCGGTCGACAGGTAAACCACGGGCGCCGAAGGCACCGTCCTAACGATCCGCTCGTACAGCACAGCCATGCCCGGCGTCGGGGTCCTCGCGTGCTCATCGAGTACGAAAGTGTTCCAGGCGGCTAGGAATGGACGGGGCAGCGCCGTCACCATCACGGTGTCGTCGATGTCGGAGACGACACCGAAGGCTGTGTCGTCAGCGAGGATCTGCACTGGAGCCTCCACGATCCTGGAGATCCCGGATTGCACGGTGATTGTATGCCAGCCGGCGTCGAGGGCTACAGGGATCCGCGCGTCGACCACGCCTCCGCGGTCGGCTTCGAGATCATGGACGGTGCCTGCGATGGTCACGTGCACGCGGGCGTGTGCCACGGGCGCACTCGTGAAATTGCGCCAGCCGCGCATGCCGTCCTTCAGCGGTTTGAGTGCACTTGCCTGAGCACCGCTTCCGGTGTCCCGCGGCTCACTGCGGACAACGCGGGCCAACACCCGGACCCAGGAAGTTGTGCCGTAACCGGTGTACGGGATGACGGTCTCAACTCGACCGCGCCGGATCGCGAGACGCGTCTGGAACCTGAGCCAGGCGTCGTCGAGCCTGAGGGCGAGGTGGCGGCCCTCGCCGCTCGGCGCCGGGCCGCCGCTGTCAACACTGTCGGACTGAGGGCACGGCTTCACAGGATGAGGACACATGCGTCCAGTCTGGCATGGCTGAAGATGGCTGACGGTGAGGCTCGGTCTCACTGTCATTTACTTCAGCAGGTGCACGACCGTCGTTTCGGTGTGGGCCGGATCGGGTGTCGGATCTCCGTAGATCTCCCAGGAGTGCCCGGCAGACTCCCTACGATTCGTCGCCATCCACTCGTCGATCGCGTTGTATGCCTCGTTCATGCGGTGGTACGGTCCGTGGTGGACTGCCACGGCAGCCTCGCCCCCGGGCGTTTCGGTCGCGTATACCTCGCCCGCCGTTTCAAAGGCGCGTGTGACTTCGACGCCGAAGTCGCACAGAATGGGCGCGTCGGGGTTGTTCGAGTGGTGGTAGACGAAGATGTTGTGGCCGTCCGTCCACAGACCCGGCTGACTGCGAATGAACTCCCAGACCTTGCCCACCGCAGGACCCCATGCTGAGCCAACTTCATTCGGAGGGACCTCGCGCCGGACGGCGGCCAGGGTGCGGGGGCGAACAGTCTGTATTTTGACGGGGACCGTCATACGGAGATTTTACATCGCACCTCGCAAGTCAAGCGACCCGTACAAAGACTCCAGCCGCGCGGCAGGAGTCTTAGGTGGAGCTTTCCAGCTTCGTCCGGCCAGACCCCGGGCCGGGATCGCCCGCCGCCATGGCCAACGAACCCCTCCCCCGGCGCCTGGGCTTCAGCTCCAGAAGGTGTCGACCTCCGCTGCGAGGCGGCGGCCCTGATCTCGGCCGGCTTGAGCTGCGGGAGTACGCGACTCGGGATCCAGCGGATTGGCACCCATTGCCTTCAGCGACGCAGCGTCCGCATTGATCATACGGACGCGGGCAGGATCCAGGGCACGCAACTGCTCGTCTGAAACCGCGACGCCGAAAGATGACTCCGCCGGCGATGGAACGAGGATGAGGACTTGCGCCGCTCCTGCAGCAAGGTCCGCATTGGCCAATGACCTCGCGCCGCCATCCATGTAAAGGCGCCCCTCGATTTCAACCGGTGGCCAGACTGCGGGAACAGCGCAACTCGCCGCCACGACATCCACCAGATTCGTGCCCGACGTGTTGTCGAACACTCGGAGCTCGCCGGTGCTCGTGTCGATGGCAGGAATGAGCAGGGGCCAATCCGACCACTCGTGCGTCGTCAATCGCGCTTCGATGACGGCGCGACGCACGGCCGCCGGTGGAGTGTCCGCCTCCCGGGCCAGCGTGCCCAACCGTTGCCGCGCCTGCTCGGGCGACGCCGCGTCCTTTGTCGCCTCCGTCACCATGCCGCCCAACTGCGCCAAGTCGATCACGGCGATCCGCTCTGCGGTCATCGCCGCGACCTGCCGGTCGAAAAGCTGTTGGAGGTTGTTTCCGGTAGCGATCTGGGCGGCGACCGTTGATCCTGCAGACGTCCCGACCAAAGTCGTCGAGTGGGTCAGGAGGCGCCGCACCAGGCCGGGCGCTTCGTCCTGGAGGCCGAGGAGGAAGCCGGTCTCCCAGGCGATTCCCGCCACACCGCCGCCGGCGAGTACCAGGGCGCCCTTCGTTGAAATCATGTCTTCTCCTCATGCCTGCACTCGCCCGGCGCATTGAAGTGAGCATAACTCAATGGAGCATCGCCCGGGCCGTCATTCTCGCTGTTCTCTGGCTCCTCGGCTTGCTCGGCAGCACCGGCGGCGGGTTCATTCACCTTCAAGCCCTAGCTGCTTCATTGGCACATGCGGAGAGTCCTAGCTCCTCAAGAACACGCACCGACGGCCCGCCCGCACGTGGCGTGCAGGCGAGCCGTCTTTGTCTGAACCCTCTGAGCGAATCCAAGCCCGAGTCAGGGGCGGAAGAGTTCCTCGAAGGTGCCTGATGTGGTCGGCGAGCAGGTGTTGGCCAGGCAGCCGAGGTGCCACAGGTGCTCGATGGTGGAGAGCAGGGTGTAGTGGTCCGAAAGCTGGCTGGTTGTCTTGTGCGGGCCGTCGGAGGAGTTGATCACGATCATGGGGGCGTGCCCGCCGCCGAGGACCGCGCCGTTCTGCCCGACCGGGCTGCCCGGGCCGCCGGTGGATCCGGAGTAGTCGTTCTCGTCCCAGGCCAGGACGATGCTGGACTTGGTCGTCTTCCACGTTGGGGAGTCCATGATCTGCTGGACGGTCTGCTTGAGGTAGGCGTCGCCGAGCTGGATCGCTCCGTGGTCCAGGCCTGAGTCAGGGTACCCACACTGGGGCAGGCCGATCAGGGCCGCACCGGAGGGGGAAATTCCGTGCATGTCGTGGCACTGGTTCGGGCTGATCCAGACGAAGTTCGGCACGGATCCGCTGGCGAGGTCGGCCTTGAGGTTGTTCTCCATTGGCACGATGTTCTGTAGGCGCGGGCTGCCCGGGTAGTTGATATCCGAGAAGTACATGAAGGGGTTGTGCTTCTGCGCATACAGCTTGACCGTGGTGGATCCGATCGTGGGCGCGTACTCGACCTGCGAGCCGGTGCTCGGGAGGTTCTCCATGTACGCCTTCCAGCTCAGGCCCTTGTTCTCGAGCTGGTCAACAATCGTCTTGCCGGAGAACATATGCGGAGTCGCCGAGGCGCTGGCGACCTGGGCAGGGGTCAGGAGGCCGGTGGCTCCCGTGTCGCTGGAGCCGGGGACAAACTCCTCCGGGGCGCACTTGACATCCGCGCCGGCTTTGCAGTCATCCCAGATCCCCTGGGTGCTTCCCGAGATGGTTGCGAGGTAGTTGGGCAGGCTCGGGTGGGTCACGCCGTGGTAATCCGCCGCGGTGTTGTACCGCTGGGCAAGGGTATTGATGTACGGCGCGTCGGCGATGTTGCCGATGACTTGGTCGTAGCCGTGGTTCTCCATCATGATGACGAAAACGTGGTCAGGGCCGTTCTCGCCCTGCCCGTTGGCCTGGGCGACAGTGCCCGACGTCGTTTGGGCGTCGGCGGGTGCGGCCGCGCCAGCGGCTGCCGATCCAGTGAGCGCGATGGCGGCAGCAAGTGCAGCTGCGCCTGCCGCCCGGTTTTTCAGCATGCTGAGCATTGAATAATCCTTTCGGTTCGCGCCCCGGACGGGGCACCTGTCTCTCGGGTACAGCAGCAAGGTAAGGCCCAGTTGCAGGCGAAGTACGAAAGCACTCCGGCCGTCGCTCCCGCGCCCGGTCCCGTTATCGGCCCAGTTGGGGGTCGCTCGTGAGCTGACGGCCGTTTTCGAGCCGGCCCGCCAGGGCGCGGACGAGCTTGGCGTTGGCAGCGGAGGTGATTGTCAGGTCGTACCAGCCGCCCTGGGTGGGGATGACGACGGTCTTGCCCTGGCCAGGGTTGAGCGAGAGCGTCTGGGTACCGGCGCCGTACGCGTCCGTCAGGGTGAGGACTTCGCCCATGGAGCCGGTGTTCTCGATCCGGAACTGCGCGTGCGGTGATTTGCCGTCCGCGGCGACAGTAACGCGGAGGTCCGCGGCCGCCGTCGTGCCCGCCAAGCGGCGGTACCAGCCGGCCGGGCCGTGCATGTGCACATCGTATTCGGCACCGAGCGCCCACGCCGCGTCCAGTGAGGCTGTTGCCCCGATGGTGTACGAGTAGGGAGCCTGCGGCAGCGAATTGGAACGGACCTGCACGTGCGCGCCCAGGGTGCCCCGGTTCGCCCAGCGGGCGGTGAGTTTACCTGCGTCGATCTTCGTTTCGACGTCGAGGGCGTAGCCGAGCGGCCGGGACGGACGCGTGCCCTTCTCCTGGGCGGGCATCGAGTTCGTCGCCGGGGGCGTCGGGACATAGCTCGGGTGGCGGTTATGGTCAGTTGGCTTGTAGGCCGAGGTGTCGGGCATGGCCGGCGCAGCGCCGCCGGCCACTGCGAAGTCGAAGGCGCTGGTGAGGTCGCCGCTGACAGCGCGGCGCCACGGCGTGATGTTCGGCGAGGCGACGCCGAATCGGGCTTCGAGGAACCGGATGATCGAGGTATGGTCGAAAGTCTCCGAGCAGACCCAGCCACCCATGCTCCATGGCGAGGCCACGATCATCGGCACGCGGACGCCAAGGCCGAAATGTCCCGGAACGTCCTTGCTGCCGTAGAACGTCGGGGTTCCGTCGTACCACTCGCCGGCGGTCGAGACCGTGGACGCTCCCGGGATCGCCGGGGTGTTGGGGTGCGGCGGAACGATGTGGTCGAAGAAACCGTCGTTCTCGTCGTACATGAACAGCACTGCCGTCTTGCTCCACACCCCCGGGTTGGAGGTAAGGATGTCCAGGACGTTCGCCGCGTACCAGGCGCCGAAGTTCGGCGGCCAGTTCGAGTGCTCCGTGTAGGCCTCGGGCGCCACGATATAGGACACCTGGGGAAGCTTGCCACCCGCAACGTCCTCGCGGAGGACCCGGAAGAGGTCATCGCCGGCCTTCGCGTTCGTTCCGGTGCGCGCCTTCTCATACAAGGGAGTGCCCGGCTTCGCGTCCTGGTACTGCTTGAAATACAGGAGCGAGTTGTCGCCGTAGTTGCCGATATACGGGTCGCCAGTCCAGCCCTCATAGTGCGCCGGGTCGAGGCCCTCGCCGACGTCCTGGTAGACCTTCCAGCTCACCCCGGCCTTCTCAAGCTCCTCGGGGTACGTGCTCCACCAGTACCCGTTCTCATCGTTCCACAGGTCAGGACCCCCGCCTTTGCGGTCCGGGTCGTCCCCGCCGGCGAACATGAAGTACCGGTTCGGGTCCGTCGGCCCAAGGACCGAGCAGTGGTACTGATCGCAGACCGTGAACGCGTCGGCAAGGGCGAAGTGGAAAGGGATGTCCTGGCGTCCGTAAAACGCCATCGTCGCGTCGGTCTTCTCCGGCAGCCACTTATCGTACTTGCCGTTGTTAAAGGCTTCATGGGTGAGCTTCCACGAGTGGTCAAGGTCCTCCATGAACTGCATGCCGAGGTTCGGCGCCGTCGGGTGGAAAGGAGTAACCTCGCGTGCGGCGTTGGCCTGGTGGAACGCGTCCTTGCCGGACGGCAAAACCGCGGGGTGCGGGTCGGAGAACCCTCGCACACCCTTGAGCGTGCCGAAGTAATGGTCGAACGCCCGGTTCTCCTGCATGAAGATCACCACATGCTCAACGTCCTTGATCGAGCCGGTGGCCCGGTTGGCGGGGATCTCCGCCGCCCTGGCGATGCTCTCCCCCAGCATCTGCGAGATCGCGGTGCCGGCGGCGCCCGCGGCCGAAAGTTGAAGAAAACGTCGGCGGTCCAAACCTGCCATGAGCTGCTCCTAGTGCGTTGTGGTCCGGTGATCCCCGATGGACTCTTCCAGCGCCAAGTTACTGCCCGGTATAGGTGTGGTGAACTTTGAGCGACATGCTTAACCGGGACAGCGGACCACCGCCGCAACATCCGGGTACCCCTCACGGTTCTGCTTCGTGACGCCGAGAGGGTCAACAGCCACGCGCGGTCAAAGCGCTACGTGCCCAAAATCCGCGGGGGCGATTGCTCCCACGTCGGCCTACCGGGCCGTGCGACGAGTGAAGACCAGGTGGAGAACTCCGGCTGGAGAAGGGGTCGCTTCGATTTCAAAGCGTTGTTCGAGTCCTTCGAGTCCATCCCACAGCCGTTCGCCCCGGCCCAGGACGATCGGCACGAGGACGATGTGCATGTGGTCGATCAGATCGGCCTCCAGGAACTGCCGAACCGTGCTGACGCCGCCACCGATCCGGACGTCGAGATCGCCGGCCAGGGCGCGAGCTTGCTTTAGCGCGGAGACGGGATCGGCATCAACGAAATGGAAGGTTGTTCCGCCTTCCATCTCGAGTACCGGCCGAGCATGGTGTGTCAGAACAACGACAGGGGTGTGGAAGACAGGGTTATCGCCCCACCATCCCTTCCATTCCTCGTCCTCCCAGGGACCGCGTTGAGGGCCGAACTTGTTGCGCCCCATGATCTCCACGCCGATCCCGGGCCCCCAAGTGCTGGCGAATGCCTCGTCGACGCCGTGGGAACCCTCCGGCTCCCCGGGGATGCCCATCTCGCGGAAGGTGCGCGTCCCGAAAGCCCACTCCATTAGCCGCGAGCCTGCGTGACCGAACGGAGCGTCGAGTTGCTGACCCTCGCCGGTGCCGAAGCCGTCGAGGGAGACCGAGAAGTTATGCACGCGGACGAGGGACATGTCATCTCCTGAAGTGGTTGTCAGTCGCATCACTCTATGGTGATCGAACCCAACGACTCAAGACCGACGGTTGGAGAATCAAACCGCCTGAGCGATCTCGCGTCGGCCGTGCGCGTCGCGCTGGCCCAGTCATGGGGAACCTCACGTCATAACGCAACACAGACGTGGCGGGTTTGCCGGCACTAACGGCCACCAGGTTCAGGCCATGTCGGAACTACCCGGAATCACCCGCCCGGCGGCCCCTTGCGGCCACCAGCACTCCACCGCCAGCCGCCACCAGGACCAAGATCCCGCCGAACACGTAGGGAATCCAGCTGATGTCATCCGACACCTTGGAGATATCCGCCGATACGGCGGAAGGTTCAATCTTCGGAGCGACCAAAGGCGTTGGATTGGCCCGAACCGTGGCCGTGTTTTGTTCGGAACCCTTCTGGGCATCGATCGGAGCCACGGAGGCGGAAACAGCTTCCGGCCGAGGCATAGGGTCCTGGCTGGTGAACGCCAGCACGTGCGGGGCTACCGCCGCTATCGGTTCAACCGGTGCTTGCGGAGCCTGCGTCAAAGGCTCCGGGGAAACAGCAGGATCAACCGGAGTGACCGCAACAGCTGGTACAACGGTGAACGCGGCCTGGAGGACGTCGCCGTTGGTATCCTCCAGCGTCATAGCGTACGTTCCCGGGGTGTTCACCCGATAGGCAACTTCACCATAGTGCATACCGAATGTGCCGTCGATTTCGGCCATGGTGGTGAAGGTTCCGACGCCGGGAATCGTCATCCATACGAGCCCATTGGGATCGAAGCCGCTACCGGTGACTTTTACATAGCCGCCGGCAGTTATTACCGGTGTTACCGAAATGATGGGCGAGATCCGGTCCACCACCGAGATGGCGAGGCTTGATACCCGCTTGCCATCCTGGGAGCGGGCCGTGACGGTGTGGCTACCGATCGGAGAGTTCCGGAGCACCCTGATCCCGTAGAAGAACATGCCGTCGGGATTCACCGTTACGGTGTTGACGGTGATTCCGTCCATGTCGAGGGTGACCTTCTCGCCCGGCTTGAATCTGTTGCCCGTGACGGCGAAGGTCTCTCCCTGTTGCACCTGTGAGTCTGCAGAGAGGACAGGGTGGAAGATATGTTCCGTCACCGTGGCTGCACCGGTGAGCACAGTTGATCCAGCGGTCACCTTGACGGCGTGATCCCCAGCAGTGGTGTCGTAGTCCGTCGCCATGCTGACATTGAACTTGCCCTTGGAGTCGGTGTGGGTATCCATCTCTCCCACGCCGTCGATGGCAACCATCACTTTCGCATTGGGGCGGAATCCGTCGCCGCCGAGCACTACGGGCGCACCCTGCTCCACCGGAGCGACGGCGCCTAGTTCGGCATTCGGGTGGACGTTGTCGATGATGGTCACCAATGTGCTGGCGGTGGTGCTGTAATCGCCGGTAGCAGTGATGGTCATCTTGGTGCCGACAGGGAGATCACTGTTGCTTGGTACCGTGAAGGAGGCGGTTATGTCACCATTCGCATCCGAGGTCATCTGGAAACCGGGACCGAAGGTGAAGGCGGGCCACGGTGTCAGATCGAACGTCACCGTGGAGTTCGGCACGAAGCCGGTGCCGTGGACGATGATCTTGTCCTGCTCCGCGACTGCCGAGACTTCGGGGTTCACTGCCGGCGTGTACGCCTCTGCAGTGGCGGCGACCGTCTTAGTGGTGATTCCATCGGTGATCGTGATGGTAACCGTTCTCACCGTCTGAGGAGTCACAAATACGCTGAAGGTGCCATCAAGCCCGGTATTCACGCCTTGGGCCTGGTTAGATCCACTTTGCGTCACCGTGACCGGACCCTTGGTCCAGCCGGTACCGGAGACGAGGAAGTGCTGGCCCACCTTGACTGCTGGTGTGGCCGTCGCAGTAGGAGCGTAGGTGTATACCTTGAGCAACTCGAAGGTGGTGGATACAGCCGTCGACGTGGTTCCCGTCGCGGTCAGGGTGTAGAACCCCGATGCAGCATCGGTTGCGTTGATCGTGAAGGCGACCGTGCCTGCCAAGGTCGCCTGTAAGGTCGCCGGAATCGAGAGACCGTCACTCCGGTTCAGTGTCAGCGTCAAGGTCTCATTCGGTTCAAAGCCGAAACCGCTGACGGTTACCGTGCGGTCCGAGATCGTTGAGCTCAGAGAATGCAGCGCGGCAGCCTTCACGGGGGCAACCGCTGCAGTCAAAGGTGCGGGCTTTGTGGGCGCCGGAGTAGCCAGTGCCGGAGCGGAAGGGGGAGGGGCAGGAGCAGTCTGGGGCCTGACGGCTATACCAGGCTTGGGTGCAACCGAGGGCTGGGGAGCGGGGGTAAGGGCCGTCGTGGTGGCGGCCTTGGTGCTAGGGGCGCTGGCGGTTGTTCCCTGAGTCGGTGCAGGAATAGGTGTCTCCGCAGCCAACGCCGCTGGAGCGGCAATCATCCCGGGGATGAGAAGTGCAGCACCTGTCGCGACTCCCAGTGCGGCATTACGCACGCCGTTCTTCTGTTTCACCGAAGAACTGACGGCACCGGCAACTATTCTTTTCAACTTTCCCCCAATATCCGTGGAGCCCTGAAGAAAACACCGTCCAAGGACAGTTCCCAAAAGGGCACCAAACCGATTCCTTGAGAATGGTATCTGAGCCTAGACCTTCAGTGAGGATGACAACGCCAGCTATTCGACATCTCGGACTACAGCTCGATATCCGCCGGTTGTGCTCGGACGGCAAAGTAAGGACGGACCCTTCGCCAGCCAAGGGGATTCCCTCTCGCCGCGGAAAGCCGCGAGACTTACTGTGGAGCTATGGACGCCCCAGTAGCTCACGCCTTTGCGAATCCGCCGGTATCGGTTCACCGCCCCACCACTGCCGTTGAGGAAGTCATCACCCTCGCAGCCGGCGTCTGGCTCCTCACCGGAACCTATGTTGACGGCTGGGCGCACAACAACCTCCGCGACCTCGAGACGTTCTTCACTCCCTGGCACGCGATCCTCTACTCGGGCTTCGCGGCCTGCGCCCTCTGGATCACCGCCCTGACCTGGCGCCGGCACGCCCCCGGCTCGCGATGGACGGAAGCGATCCCCGCCGGCTATGGGGCCGCGGCAGCCGGGGTCGTCCTCTTCCTCATCTCCGGGGCGGCCGACTTCGCCTGGCATTCGGTGTTCGGCATTGAACAGGGCCTCAAGGCACTATTCAGCCCGTCCCATCTGGGGCTCGCCACCGGCGGCTTCCTCATCCTCAGCGCGCCGTTCTCCGCAGCATGGCACTCACCCCAGCGGTCATGGCCACGGCTGATGCCCGCCGTCGTGAGCGCCATGCTCTCCGGCATGGTCGCGGCGTTCATCCTGCAGGAGTTCGCGGTCTTCGCGCGCCACGGGCTCATCCAGACATACACCGGCGCTGCCGGGGCGCAGCCCGCGGTGACGATGCCGACGTCGTCGTCCATCATGGTCTCTTTGGCATCCTTCTTCGTCTCAACGGCCGTGCTCTTCGTGCCCGTCCTCTTGCTGTCGCTGCGCTGGCGCCTGCACGCCGCGGTGCCCGCGGCCATGGCACTACTCCCCTCCGTAGCCCTGCAGATCATGGTCGCGCTGCGGGACGCCTGGCTCGTGCCGGCGGCCCTCGTCGGTGCCGTCCTCGTCGGAGTGGTGTGGGCGGTGGTGCGACCCAGGCCGGACCGTCACGCCAGGCTCATGACCGCGATAGGCCTCTCCCCCGTTGTGTTCTGGGCCCCGTACTTCGCTGGCGTGGCGCTCCACGACGGCGCACTCAGCTTCTCCCCTGAAATTTGGGGCGGGACGCTCGCATGGACCGGACTCGAAATGCTCGCGCTGGCTTTGCTCACGCTCAAGGTGCGAGCCACAGCAGCCACCATTTCAGTTTCACCAGCCCGCTGAGTTGTCAGCCGCGCCGATCATAGACCGGCAACTTCACCTCCTCCGCCAAACGCCAAACGCAGCTCAGAGGAACCCGCACCTTTCATTAAAGGCTTTCCACTAGCACATTGCGGTGTCCAAGCCATGAGGCTCAGGAAGGAAGCACCCTTCTCCGCTTCAGGACATTCGGCTTGGCTTCGGTCGTCGCCTGTTCGAGGCGCATCCTGGCTTTCTGTTCTGTGCAAGAAAGATCTGATCGGCGCCGTCCTGCTGCTCGAAGAACTCCGCAGCCAGTCTCTATCACTGGTTCGTGGCCCTGCGAGATTTCCGCCGAACAACCCTAATATGTGGTTGGTTCCGTCAAGGGGCGGGGAGAAGCGGTCCCGGGGGTTGCTTTCTTGGTGTTGGCCGTG
>NZ_JAPFFT010000016.1 GCF_026241105.1 Arthrobacter rhizophilus
TCTACATCTTCCGACCGAAAGAAGGCCTCCTGCCCGGAAACTCAACGAATCCAGACAAGAGGCCGACGTAACTTCGGCCTAGACGTCCGTTGAGCACGCCCAGCCTTGGCCACGAGCAGTGGACATAGTACTCATATGTCCACTGCTTAGGCTGAACGGTGGGCATGTCCAGTTGGTGGGGGGCAGTGCCAAAGGTGGGGCGGGGCTAGAGGTCGCTGCGGCACGGTGCGGATGCGAGTTTGTAAAGGCCGTTCAGGTCTCCGGCCGCCAAGCCATCCGGGGCGCCGATCTCCGGGTACATGAGCTGGATTGGATCCTCCACGTGGTCAAGGCCAACCACGTGGCCCAGCTCATGTTGCACCACCGCCGAGACGTAGTGGGCACCACTGGGGACGCCCAGCAGTTCCTTGATTTGCCGGGCGTCCAAGTCCAGGCTTCCCGTCACATAGCTCTTCGGGCCCGAGCCGAAGCTGTACATGGTGCTTCCGCCGGTGCCGATAACGGATCCAGCCAATGCCGGGGCGGCCTCGGGGGTGGTCCAGGAAATCAGCAGGGGTGCCCAACGATCCCCGTAGAGGGCCGGTTGGTATGGCTTGCGCTTCTCGGAGGGGGTTTCCGTGCTGGCTCCGTCGTTGGCGAATTTGAGGCCCGTGGCTCCAGAGATTTTCGCAATGGCGTCGGCGATGAGCCCCTCGGCGCCAGCAGGGGCCAGGGCCGCGTTGACCACGTAGTGCAGGGGTCGGCACGGTGAGTAGCCCACGGGTGTGCCGTCGGCGTTGGTGGCCAAGAATTTGTAGGAGTTGCTTGCCACAGCTGGCTTGGCGGGGGAGCCGAGCGCGTGGCCGGCTTCCTCCAGGCCAGGTGGCGGGGTGTCCGGGGCACGCGCGGCTTTTTGCGCCCCTTGCCCGGAATCTGCGCCCTGGGAAGAGTTGTGGCTGGGGGCCTGGGCGGAGGGACCCAGGTTCGGAAGCAGACCGGTGATCCGGGGATCGCCCCTGAGGAAACCGCTCACAAGCACTGCTATGGCCGCGACGATCGCCACGACCATCAGGTTTCGGAACAGTGCGACGGCGGTACTGGGCCGCCGCTGCGGAGGCGGCGGCCCGCCGTCGTACCCGTAGTTCGAATGCACGTCTTCCCCCAAATCCCTGATCCCCGCAACCCAAGCGGGCCGACGCGACTAACCGATGACAGCGCCGAAAACGAGCCCCAGCCCATACGTGGCCGCGGCCGCACCGAGTCCGATGGCCAGCTGCCGGAGGCCGCGTGTCAGCGGCGAGGTTCCGGACAACAAGCCGACGACGGCGCCAGTCGACAGAAGCGCGATGCCCACCAGCGTACCGGCCACAGCGAGCGCGGCGAAGCCTGTCATGCCCAAGATGAACGGCAGGATCGGCACAATGGCGCCCGAGCCGAAGAAGCAGAAGCTGGAGATGGCAGCACCCCAGGCGGAGCCAACCGCTTCGTGCTCGTTCACGGTTTCTTCAGCCTCGGGATGGAGCGAGAGGCTGGGATCGCAATCGCAGCTGTAGAGGCCCATGCGTTCGGCGGCGCGGTGTTCGGCGGCTTCGTGGGACATGCCCCGGGCCAGGTACACCAGGACCAGCTCATTGTGTTCGATGTCCAGGGCCGGGGCTGCGGTCAGCGTGGCCTGGGTGGGGCGGGTGGCGTTGAGGAGCTCCAGTTGCGAGCGGACCGAGACATACTCGCCGGCACCCATGGACAGGGCGCCCGCCAACAGGCCGGCGATCCCGCTGAAGAGGACCACGGCGGCGGGCACGCCGGTGGCGGCCATGCCCATCACGAGGGAAAGGTTGCTGACCAGACCGTCGTTGGCACCGAATACCGCGGCGCGAAAGGTGCCGGACAACCTGTTGCGGCCGCGCGTCGCCAGGCCGCGGACAACTTCTTCGTGAATCTGTTCGTCGGCCGCCATGGCTCGGGTTGCCGCGGGATCCTTCGCGTAAGGGGAGCGGCCTTCCGCCCTTTGCGCGAGGGCCAACACGAACACTGATCCGAAGTTCCGGGCCAGGAAGCCGAGCATTTGGCTACGCGTGGACGCTGCCTTCGGCATGCCGGCATGTTCGCCGAGGAGCTTGAGCCAGTGTGCCTCGTGGCGTCCTTCAGCCTCTGCGAGGGCCAGAAGGATTTCGCGTTCCTCGCCGTCGCGGCGCTGCGCCAGTTGGCGGTAAACGGCGGCCTCGGCGCGTTCGTCGGCCAAGTACTGCCGCCAGCGCTTGATGTCCGACGACGACGGGGGAGACTTGGTGGCTGCTGCCTCTTGCGATGGACTGCTTGAGTCCAACGGACTGTCTGAATGCGGGGTTTTTGCGGGCGGGTGCACCGGAACTCCTGGGTTGCTGGGGCGGGCTTCATCGCCTCATTGCACGTCCACTTTATCGCCAATTCCCGCGGTTTTTCGGCTGGTAATCCTTACTCGACGTTTTAGGTATGCCTCAAATACGGAGAGGCTCCCGCGAAGCCTTGACCACCGGATAGGGCAGTGCTGGGATGGATGGACAGGGTCCACGAATTGGCGTCGGTGGCGTGGTGACCGGCTGCCTGATCTGCCTAGCGATGGGCTTAGCGGCACGTCGAACGGAGGTTGCACCATGGACAGCACCGAGACCCACGCCCGCCACCCCGACCGTCCCACGGTCGAGGCCGATCCCGCCTACGACTACAACGAGGACCTGGAGGTGGACGAGGACTGGGAAGAACAATCCGAGGTCCTCGACGACGACGAACGGCCGGTTCCGCTCGACGTCGACGAACACCGTGAGGTTGGAGAGATCGAATAGCCCCCGAAGCGTCGAATAGCCCCGACTCGCCGAATCTGGGTAGCTAAAACGCGCTCAGGATGAAGTGCCGTTCCACGCCGGCCCGGTGCCCGGTTGCGGCCACCGTCAGCGTGAGCTTCCGTGTTGCCGGGAACCAGCGGGCAGGCTGGACTGCTTGTGAGAGGGCTTGGGTGATGAGCCGCGGCTCGTGATGCCAAAGTCGTTCCAGCCGGCCGTCCACCACGAACGTGATGGAACCCTGGGAGAGGTCGACGCCGGGAATCACCCGGACGAACTCGTCAACCCGCCTGGCCCGGGGCACGGGCAGGGTGCTTGGCTGTGTGGTGTGGCTGGCTGTGGCGGTAGCGCCGGTTTCCAAAGGCATTGCCTTCTCCTGATGGAGTTGCTCTTGCCCGCTCGGTTGTCTCTGGTCCGGGGTCGGGCCGCTTCTTCATCCGAACCACCCGCGAACATGGGGTTGGCGTATGGCAAGTCGGAGCTTGGCGCCACATCTCTTGAAGTTCTTCCTACTGTACAGGCAGGCCCGCCCCCGGCGCCCCTGTATCTAAAGACGCCAGGCGTCAAGCGCCCGGACACGGCAGCGGCGCCGCAACCTCTCGAACGAGAAGGTGCGGCGCCGCCGTCGTGATCTATTCTGTGATGCTCAGTGGCTGGCCACCGCGTGGACCTCCAACGGGAGTTCCTCGGTGACCGCTCCGGCAACGCGGCGGTCCCAGGCTTCGCGGACCTCGGGCTCCGTGGGAGGCGTGAGGAGGGAGACAACAACGTAGACGAGCAGCGAGGCGCCGAGGCCCCAGTAGATGGGATCGTTTGCGTAGACGCCGTCTTCGCTGGGGATGATTCCCGTGGCGTAAGCGATGAGCAAGGCCAGGGTCAGGACCGAGCCGACGGCCATGGACCAGGCCGCGGCGATGCCCGTGCCGCGCTTCCAGACCAAGCCACCCAGGATGGCGACCAGGAGGCCGCCCACCAGGATGTCGTAGGCAATGGTCAAGGCAACCACGACGTCTTGCGCCCCCATCGAGATCAACACTGCCACGATGCCCAGGCCAAGGACCCAGTAGCGGTTGGCCTTGACGTCGTGCTCGGGGTTTTCGGTGTCGTCGGTGTTGATGGTCTTGCCGAACCAGCTGGCCACGAACGGGACAACGTCGGCGCGGGCCACCGTGGCTGCGGCAATGAGGGCACCGGAGGCGGTGGACATCATGGCGGCGACCGCTGCGGCCATGACCAGGCCGCCGATGCCGATCGGCAGGATGTGCGTTGCCACCTCGGCGTAGACAACGTCCTTGCCAAGCGCCTTGACGTCGATGTTAGGCAGGGCAACCCGAGCGGCAAGGCCGATCAGGGCGCCGGCCACACCGTAAAGGACGCAGTAGATGCCGGCAGTGGCACCGCCCCAACGGGCCACCTTGGGGGTCTTGGCGGTAAAGACGCGCTGCCAGATGTCCTGGCCGATCAGCAGGCCGAGCGTGTAGACCACGAAGTAGGTGATGATGGTCTGCACGCCGATGCCGTCCAACTGGAAGAAGCTGGCGTCAACCCTGGCACGGATGCCGTCGAGGCCGCCTGCGGCGTTGAGGACGAACGGGAGCAGGAGCACACCCGAGCCGATGGCCACCACCAACCACATGCCGGAGATGCCGAACTTGTAGCCGAGGCCTACGCCACCAACCGTTGATGCGCCGCCAGGGACCACGGCGGCCATTGTGCCGGTGTAGAGCATCGGGCCGAGGCGGCGTCCGGCCACCAGGAAGTCGCTGTTGTTCTTGGTGCGCGACTTGCCCCACCAGCCAAATGCCAGCATGGCAAGCAAGTACACCACCACTATCGCAATATTGATGAACGAAGAGTCCACGGTTGGCTCCTGAAGCTGATGCGCAGAGTTTTTGGGGATTCCGACGCCGGTCCCGCTGGGTATCCTTGCGTGTTGCTGAAGGTCTCTGCTGCCACGCCAGCGATCCGGCTACTATTGCTGCAATGACAGGGCCGTAGCAACGGCCTGAAAGGTTCGTGAATGAAGGCTCTCCCCGTTGAACCAAGCAATGTACCCGTTGCCATCGGTTCCAGAATCCGTGCTGCCCGCCAATCGCAGCGGCTCACCATAGAACAGGTGGCGGATGCCACCGGCCTGACCAAGGGTTTCCTGAGCCGTGTCGAGCGGGACCTGACATCGCCGTCGGTTGCTTCCCTTGTGACGCTTTGCCAAGTCCTTTCAGTATCAATTGGCGAGCTTTTTGCCGCGCCCGAAACGCACTTGACCCGGCGAGACGATGGTCCGCGGATTTCGCTCGGTGGCCAGGGGATCGTGGAGCGGCTCCTGACCGCCCGTTCAGAGCGGCGGCTGCAGATTCTGCAGGCAACCATCGAACCCCGGGGTCGCGGAGAAGCAGAGCTTTACGCCGTTGATTGCGACGTCGATGTCCTGCACGTGGTCAAGGGGGCCATCAAGTTGATCCTCACCAATGAGGAGTACGAGCTCGAGGAGGGGGACACCTTGTCCTTCCCGGGCCGCGAGCCCCACACCTGGGTCAACCCCACGGACGAGCCCGTTGAGGTGCTCTGGATACTGGTGCCGGCAGCCAGCCGCTGATGCTGGCTCCTTGGGAGGCGCGGAGCTGGCGCCTTGCGACGCGCGGAGCTGGCGCCTTGCGACGCGCGGCGTGTAACAAGCCGGAAACCTGGCTGACTTCAGAATTTAACCCACGGGCTTTCTGCGTTACGGGCTTGAAATAATTCGTGCCGAATACCGAAACAGGGCGGCTGTACCTTCGAGTCAACGCAACTCGTCAAGGTCGGTACCTCGTGAGGCACCAGGACCTGTTCGTTTTAGAAATGGTCTCGCCGTGCGGGCGCCATGGAGCGCCGTATATGCAGGAAGGCTCCCGAAATGAACTCAGCATTCTTTAGCGTAGGGCTGGATGTGAGCCCCCAGACCCTGGATCCCGGCGCAACAGCCTGGATGCTCGCAGCTTCCGCCCTCGTCCTTCTCATGACGCCTGGTTTGGCGTTCTTCTACGGCGGCCTGGTCAGGATGAAGTCCGTCCTCAACATCATGATGATGAGCTTTGGCGCCATTGGCGTGGTCGCGGTGGTCTGGGCCCTGTGGGGCTACGGACTAGCGTTCGGCCCGGATACCCTGGGCGGCTTCATCGGAGATCCCTTCGCGAACTTCGGACTCAGCGGTTTGACCAGCGTCATCGGCGGAAAAGCCCCGGGGCTGCCGGACATGGTCTTCATCGGATTCCAAGCGACTTTCGCCATCATCACGGTCGCCCTGATCAGTGGCGCGGTGGCGGAACGCGTCAAGTTTGGCCCATGGCTGCTGTTTGCCGGCCTCTGGGTCACCCTTGTCTACGCGCCCATTGCCCACTGGGTCTGGGGTGGCGGCCTCTTTGGATCCACCGGGATCATCGGCAGCAAGATCTCAGCCCTTGACTTTGCCGGTGGCACCGTAGTGCACATGAACGCCGGAATGGCCGGGCTGATGCTTGCCGTAGTGCTCGGCAAACGGCTCGGATTCATGAAGGACCCCAACATCCGGCCGCACAACCTCCCCTTCGTGATGCTCGGTGCCGGCTTGCTGTGGTTTGGGTGGTTCGGCTTCAACGCCGGTTCGGAACTGGCTGCTGACGGAATCGCCGCGCTCGCTTGGACAAACACCCTCCTGGCCACGAGCGCCGCGCTCCTGGGCTGGCTTCTTGTAGAGCGGCTCCGCGATGGCCATGCGACCTCCCTCGGTGCCGCATCCGGCGCCGTCGCGGGCTTGGTGGCAGTTACCCCGGCGTGTGGATTCGTGGATCCTATTGGCGCCCTCGTCATCGGTGTCGTCGCGGGTGCCGTCTGCGCACTAGCCATCGGGCTGAAGTTCAAGATCGGCCTGGACGACTCCCTGGATGTGGTTGCCGTGCACTTTGTCGGTGGCCTGTGGGGGACCCTCTCCTTGGGATTCTTCGCCGTACCCTCGGCCAAGACTGAAGGCGGCCTCTTCTACGGCGGGGGCCTGACTCAATTCTGGCCCCAGATATTGACTGCGCTGATGGTCACCGCGTGGACTGCGATCATGACCACGCTCATTGGCTTGGCCATCCACAAGACAGTGGGCATGCGCGTCAAAGAGCACGAGGAACTGGCGGGCATCGATATCACGGAGCACGCGGAGACCGCATACGAGCTGGTGATGGTTGGCGGATCCTTCAATCCTGGGGAACCACAGAACGGCAAAACTCCCGTGACGGCGGGCACCGCCAAGGAAAAGGTCGAGGAAACGGAGCTGAGCCGTAGCAGGGCCTCGACGTGAAGCTCGTTACCGCGATAGTGCGGCCGGAGAGGATCGACGAGGTCCGTGAAGCCTTGGAGCGCTTCGGAGTCAACGGGATGACGGTGAGCCAAGCGAACGGCTACGGCCAACAGCGGGGTCACATGGAGGTTTACCGCGGCGCGGAGTACAACTCCGACCTCCTCCCGAAAATCCGGGTGGAGGTCCTGGCCACCGACGATCTGGTGGACGGAATCGTGGACGCCATCATCTCCGGCGCCAGTACGGGCCAGTTCGGGGACGGCAAGATCTGGACCATCGAGGTATCCCAGGCGGTGCGCGTCCGGACCGGGGAGCGTGGGGCCTCGGCAATCAGCTAGGACGCGCAGCTAAGGCGGTCCGCTGGAAAGAAAGTGTTGGTGCCGCACCACGAGGTGCGGCACCAACACTGCCATGTTCAGCCCACGTGCACCCAAGGCCTGCGCGTGATGTCCGGTTCGGCTTCGCGCAGCACTTCGCGGGTTACCGGGGCAATCTCACCCTCGCCGAAAAAGAGGAATTTGCTCAGATTGGCGATCGGATTGCCCTCGGTCCAGCGGAAATAGATGTGCGGCATGAGACCCGTGACGTCGCGGATGTGGAGCAGCACCGCGGCCAGCGTGTTGGGCACGTTGTTGCTGTGGATCTCCAGAATCTTGAAGCCGTGCCGGCGCTTGCCTTCCACCAGGAGTTCCTGCTCAAAATCGGAGCTGTCATCCACGATGATTTCGATGAAGATAGCGTCGCTGTCTTCCGGCAGGTGGTTGGCCTGCTGGGCGTGCTGCAGCTTCAACAGGTACCGATCGGCGGTCAGCCGCTTTGGCTCGTGGGCGATGATCCGGATGGGACCTTCCTCATTGGCGGCCGTGAATTCGAGCGCCATCTTGTCCATCTTGATGTGCGTGGCGCGCAGTTCGAAGGAACGGCGTACCCGCGACGCGAAGCTCACCAGGACAATGCCAAGGATGAACAGCGCCGCGATCCTGATGCCATCCGGTCGCTCCACCACATTGGCCACCGTGGTGTAAGCGAAGACCACGGCTACCGCGCCGAATGCGATGGTCTTGCCCTTCTGCATCTTCCTGCGGGCGGACAGGGTGACGGCGATCGAGGCCGAGGTCATGAGGACCAGCACACCCGTGGCATAGGCGCCGCCTTGGGCTTCCACATTGGCTTTGAAGACAAGCGTGATGATGAAGGCAACGGCAGTGAAGACCAGGACCAGCGGTCGGACGGCCTTGGTCCATGCAGGGGCCATGCCGAAGCGTGGCAGATAGCGCGGCACCAGGTTCAGCAAGCCGGCCATTGCGGAGGCGCCGGCGAACCACAAGATGGCGATGGTGCTGATGTCATAGACAGTGCCGAAGCCGTCGCCCAAGAATTGGTGCGCGAGGAAGGCAAGGGCTCGTCCGTCTGCTTTCCCTCCCGGCTGGAATTCGGCGGCGGGAATCAGGAATGTCGTGATGAAGCTCGAGGCCACCAGGAAGGCACTCATGATGAGCGCCGCCGTCGTGAGCAGTTTGTGGGTGCCGCGGATGCGGCCCGCGGGATTCGCTTCCGTGTCGCTCGGGCTGCCCTTGATTTGCGGCATAACCGCGACGCCGGTCTCGAAGCCTGAGAGGCCCAGCGCGAGTTTCGGGAAGACCAGGAGCGCGATGCCCACCATGATCAACGGGTTTCCGTGTTGCTGGTTCAGGGCGGCCCACCAGTCGGTCACCACATGCGCCTCGGTCACCACGTGCATCAGGCCGACAACGACGACGACGGCGTTCAGCACCAGATAGACGCCCACGAGCACGACGGCGACGTTGATGGCTTCCTTGAATCCGCGCAGGAACACCACGGCAAGGCCGGCGATGAGGGCCAAGGTGATGGCGATTTCCTGGCCGTGGAGCCACTCCGGCGCGAACGGATTTTCGATCGCGTGGGCGCTCGCATCCGCAGCGGAGAGGGTCATGGTGATCATGAAGTCCGTGGCCGCGAAGCCCAGCAGCGCCAGCACGAAGAGTTTGCCGCCCCAGCGGGGGAGGAGGCGTTCGAGCATCGCAATGGAGCCTTCGCCGCGGGGGCTCTCGGAAGCAACCCGGCGGTAGACCGGCAAGGCGCCAAGCAGGGTGACGGCGACCAGGACGATCGTAGCCAGCGGTGAGACGATGCCGGCCGCAAGTGCCGCAATGGCGGGTTGGTAGCCGAGGGTGGAGAAGTAGTCGACGCCGGTGAGGCACATGACCTTCCACCAAGACTGGGGCGTGTGGTCCTCGTCCGGTTTTCCGTGCGGACCTTGCCGCTTTCCCGACGTCTCGGGCATGCCGTCAAGCAGCCATCGCTTGAATTGCCCGGCGGGCTTCCGCCGGTCGGTGGGGTCGGCGGGCGGCCTGGTCAGCGTTGTCACATGGTCCTTTCGCGCAGCCTGGAAGCTGCTCCAGATGGAGCGTACGGGCGCGTCGGGGGAGGGGAGGCCGGTTTTTATGGAATCTTTACGCATCATGTGATGGGGGTCACCATCATGAAGAGCGTTCGAATGTAAACAGGTGATGCTTATAAGACAACTTTGAGTGTATGATTGGTGTCACAGTCAAAACCCGATCTCATCTATTTACTGAAGGAGTGGCGCATTTTGGAAGAGCTTCGTATTGAGGCCAACGGCAACCTTGGTCCCATTGATTCGGCCCGAATCCCGCGCTACGCCGGTGCTGCCACCTATGCCCGCCTGCCCCGGCTGGACCAGGTGTCCAAGGCCGACGTCACCGTTGTCGGCGTCCCCTTCGATTCCGGTGTTTCCTACCGCCCCGGCGCCCGCTTCGGCGCCAACCACGTGCGTGAAGCCAGCCGCCTGCTCCGCCCGTACAACCCCGCGTGGGACGTCAGCCCCTTTGAGAACATCCAGGTTGCCGACGCCGGGGACATGGCCGTGAACCCCTTCAACATCAACGAGGCCATCGAGACCATCCAGCAGAACGCGCTGGACCTGACCGCCAACGGAAGCAAGCTCGTGACGCTCGGTGGCGACCACACCATCGCCTTGCCGCTGCTCCGTGCCGCAGCCGAACGCGCTGGCGAGCCCGTGGCCATGCTGCACTTCGATGCCCACCTAGACACGTGGGACACCTACTTCGGCGCCGAATACACGCACGGCACTCCGTTCCGCCGCGCCGTCGAAGAAGGCATCCTCGATACCGAAGCCATCAGCCACGTCGGTACCCGTGGCCCGCTTTACGGCAAGAAAGACCTTGACGACGACCACCGCTTCGGCTTCGGCATCGTCACCTCGGCAGACGTCTACTACCAGGGCGTCCTCGAAACCGTGGCCAAGATCCGCGACCGCATCCGAAATCGCCCGCTGTACATTTCCGTGGACATCGACGTCCTGGATCCGGCCCACGCGCCGGGCACGGGAACACCGGAGGCCGGTGGTATCACCAGCCGCGAGCTCCTCGAAATCATCCGCGGCTTCCGTGGCATGAACCTCGTTGGCGCGGACATCGTCGAAGTTGCCCCGGCATACGACCACGCTGAAATCACGGGCGTCGCGGGCAGCCACGTTGCCTACGAACTCGTAACCCTCATGGCGGACAACGCCGTCGAAGGCAACCGCCACGGCGCCCCGAACGGCTACGCTGCCCAGGCCCTTGGCCAGGAATCCCGGCGCCCGGCCGGTTTCGCCCCGGCGGTCACGAAGTGACGGATCAGCGCAACGGCGGGGACCTCGTCGTCGAGACCCTCGAAGCGCTTGGCGCGAAGACGGTCTTCGGTATCCCCGGCCAGCACGCTCTCGGCCTGTTCGACGCGATGGGCCGCGGCAATCTGCACTTCGTCTCTTCCCGCGTGGAGAACAACTCCGCTTTCGCCGCCGACGGGTACTCGCGTGCCACGGGCGAAGTCGGTGTGCTGTTCCTGTCCACTGGTCCGGGCGCGCTGACGTCCCTGGCCGGGCTGCAGGAAGCTTACGCGACTGGCGTACCGATGGTTGTCGTAGCCAGCCAGATCCCCTTGGAGGGCCTGGGTGCGCGCCGCAAGGGCATGCTGCACCAGCTTGATGACCAGAAGGCCTCGGCCGCGAACGTCACCAAGAGCCAGCGCCTCATCCAGCACGCCTCGGGGATTCCCTCGGCCATCCAGGATGCCTGGACCGAGGCCATTTCCTCCCCGCAGGGCCCCGTGTGGATCGAGATCCCGCAGAACGTGCTCCTGGATCCCATCATGGTCCCGCCCGTGGAAGACGCCCTCGCCGAAGCGGCTGACAACCCGCCGCGCGTGGAGCTGATCCGCGAAGCCGTGAAATGGCTCTCGACGGCGGAGCGTCCCGCGATCATCGCCGGCGGCGGCACGCGCCGTGGCCGCGCTGAGAAGTCGCTCCTGTCGATCGCCGAGAAACTCCGTGCCCCGGTGATCTGCACGCCGGGCGGCAACGGAGCGTTCCCCTGGAACCATGAACTGTCCCTGCAGTCGTGGATCGAGGACCGCCACATGACGGATGTCCTCGAGGACTCCGACGTGCTGATCGTCATCGGCTCTTCCCTGGGCGAGGTGACGTCCAACTACTTCACTTTCGAGCCTCGCGGGCGCATCATCCAGATCGATGCCGAACCCCGGGTCCTGGAGTCCAACCGCCCCGGTTTGGGCATCCGCGCCGACGCTGGCCAGGCTCTTGCGGCACTGGATTCTGCCTTGGATGAGGCATTGTCTCCGACGGCGGCTGCCCCGGACTGGCACGGCATCTCGCCCGAGGATCTTGTCAAGGAGTCCCTGGCCAAGGTCAAGGAACGCCTTGAATCGCAGGACCTCGGCAAGGAGCTGAAGTTCATGGCCGATATCCGCGAGGCCGTCCCGGCTGATATGCAGACTTTCTGGGACATGACCATCTCCGCGTACTGGGGATGGAGCTGCTGGGATTCGCGTGAAGGCCAGTTCCACTCGGCCCAAGGCGCCGGCGGCCTCGGCTACGGCTTCCCGGCGGCCATCGGCGGTGCCGTTGGACTGGAAACCGTGGGTAAACCGGGCCGCGTGCTGGCAGTCTCCGGTGACGGGTCCTCCATGTACTCGATCTCGGAGCTGGCCACCGCCAAGCAGCACAACGTCCCGGTGACCTGGCTGATCGTGGACGACGGCGGTTACGGCATCTTGCGCGAATACATGGTGGGCGCCTTCGGCAAGGCCACCGCCACCGAGCTGGCCCGCCCGGACTTCGTCAAGCTCGCCGAGGCCTTTGGCGTCCCGGCCCGCCGCGTGGCACCCGAGGACGTCGGGGACGCGCTCCGGGAGGGCTTCACCGCGGACGGCCCCAACGTCGTCGTGGTTGAAACCCTACTCAAGATGTTCGGCCCCACGCACTTGGGCGACTGACACTCCAAACGCCCCAAACCCCAGCGCGAGCTGGCAGCTATTGACCCCTTTTCGAAGATTGAGGGCATTGGCTGCCAGCTCGCGCTTGGCGTTTAACGCACCTCGCACTTCATTAGTTTCCCAAAGCAATCAAATTGGCGTATAGTTGCTTTAGGCAAACAAAAGTGAGGGGTCTTCCATGGCTGTCGCATCCAGCACGGCAACCGAGCTCGTCCATCAGATCTTCGATCTCCAGCGGGTCCTGCGTTGCATCGTGACCGCAAACATCGCGAAGGATGCCGACGTTGGGTTCGCCCTGCAGGGCGTCATGCGCTTCATCGGCGAGGGGGAGTCCCGGGCCACGAAGCTCGCCTCGCGCCTCGGCGTCAGTCCCCCGGTCCTCAGCAGGCACATCGCCGAACTGGAGGAACTCGGCTTGGTGGTCCGGCGACCCGATCCCGCAGACGGCCGGGCCCAATTGGTGGCCCTGTCCGAAACCGGCATTGACAAGGTTCGCGATTTCGAAGAGCAGCGCAGCCTGAACTTGCGGGCCTACCTCGCGGAGTGGAGCGAGGAAGACGCCTTGGAGGCGGGGCAGGTCCTGGAGAAATTGACCACATCACTCAACCACTCAGTCCGGGCAACGGCGGCCGGCTCCCACTACTCGAACCACACAGCTTAGGAGCAGCAGCAATGGCAACCCGAATACAAGAACGTTCGACGGCGGTGCCGGCATCATCCGCGCCCATGACGCACCGCCAGATCATGGAAGCCTTGACGGGCCTCCTCGCGGCATTCTTCACCGCTATCCTGAGCAGCACCATCGTGGCCAACGCCCTGCCGACCATCATGTCCGATCTCCATGGCACCCAAACGGACTTCGCGTGGGTCATCACGGCCGCGCTGTTGGCCAACGCCGCCACCACGCCCATCTGGGGCAAGCTCGCCGACCTCTTCGACAAGAAGCTACTGGTCCAGCTGAGCATCGTGATCTTCGTAGCCGGCTCGGTCATGGCTGGATTCTCCCAAAGCATTCCGTTCCTTTTGACCGCCCGCGTCATCCAGGGCATCGCCTTGGGTGGGCTCACTGCCTTGGCCCAAGCGATCATCGGCACCATGATTCCGCCGCGGGACCGTGGCAAGTATTCCGGCTACATGGGCGCTGTCATGGCTGTTGGTACCGCCGGCGGACCGCTGCTCGGTGGATTCATCGTTGACAGCCCGCTCGGCTGGCGCTGGACGTTCTTCGTCTGTGTGCCGCTCGCCGTCGTCGCGCTCATCCTGCTCCAGGTGACCCTCAAGATCCAACACATCAAGCGCCCCGCCAAGATCGACTGGCTCGGTTCCATCTTGCTGACCTCGGGCGTGAGCCTGCTCCTCATCTGGGTTTCCTTCGCCGGCAACCCGGACTACTACGACTGGATCTCCTGGCAGTCGGCCCTCATGGTGGGCGGCGGCGTGCTTCTGCTTGCCCTGCTGGTGCTGGTCGAATCCAAAGTGGCCGAGCCCATCATCCCGCTGAAGATCATCTCCCAGCGGACCACCGCATTGGCGATCCTGGCCTCCGTGGCCGTCGGTATCGCGATGTTCAGCTCGTCGACGTTCCTGGGCCAGTACTTCCAGGTAGCTCGCGGCGCCACGCCCACCGAGGCAGGTCTTCTGACGTTGCCCATGATTGCGGGCAACCTCTTGGGCTCAGTGGCGTCCGGCCAGCTGATCAGCCGCTACGGCAAATGGAAGCGGTTCCTGTTGGCGGGCACCGTCCTGCTGGCTGGCGGCCTCGCCTTCACGGGCACCATCGACCACACCACTGAGCTGTGGATTACCTGCTGCTACACCGCCATCTTCGGCCTGGGCCTTGGCTTGCTGATGCAGAACCTGGTCCTCGCGGTCCAGAACACGGTCCGCGCCCAGGACATCGGTACGGCCAGCGCGTCCGTGGCGTTCTTCCGCTCCGTGGGTGGCGCGATCGGCGTCTCCGTGCTCGGTGCCATCATGGCCACGCACGTCAAGGACCTTGCCACCAAAGGCCTCGCCGCAGCCCACATCCCGGTAAGCGGCGGGTCCGGCGGTGGAAGCATGGATCTTGCGGACATGCCTGCCCCGATCCGGGACATCATGCGTGCCGCGTACGGCGATGCAACCGCCCAGATATTCCTCATCTCAGCGGCTATTGGCGTGGTCGCTTTCCTCGCGGTCCTGTTCATCAAGGAGGTTCCGCTGCGGAAGACGGTGGACGCAACGCCTGCGAAAGAACTGCTGGCAAACGCTTCCGGCGAAGCCGCGATGACACTGGACACCTCAGCGCTGCCCGTTATCGAATCCACTGAGCTTCCCCAGGCAGCGCTTCCCCAGGCAGCCGACGACGGCGGCACCCCCTTGGGTGCCAGCCGCGCCCGTGCGGCGGCTGAGAAAGAGCACGATGATCTGGACCTTGAGTTTGCACGGATCCTGACGCAGGAACGGCCGGACCCCGCCGCTGGCCTGCGCGAGGTCCAGGATCAGCTTGCCTTGACCCAGAGACTGCTGGCTGAGCAACAGCTTCAGCTGAGCCAGGCACAGCGCGAGCTCCAGGTACGCGTCCACGAACAGCAGGCCACCGCCGTCGAGCAGTCGAAGACCGCTGAGGAGTTGGCCGCGCTGCGCAAGGAACTCAAACGTGAGCGTCGTCGCCAGGAAAGGGTGGCCCTGCTGCTCATTGCGGGCGAAGCCTCGAGGGCAGGGGAAACCGGACGTCACGCGGGCTAGAACGTCACGCGGGCCATGAGCCGCTCCAGCGGGCTTGGAAGCGCTGCAGCGGCTCAGGTACGCCGCAAGGATGATATTTAGCTATCAATATTTCGCTGAGGCAACGGATTTCGTAGAGTTGAGGGACTAATACTGTCAGCGCCTGCTGCTATCCATGTATTAAGTCATTCGCATATTAAGTCATTCGCGCACTCTCATTAAGGATCCGTGGGCATGCTTGTCACCCTGATACGGCGCTACTCCAAGCCGTATTTGCCGCAGATACTGGCCGTCATCATCTTCCAGTTGGCGTCTACCATTGCCACCCTTTACCTTCCAAGCCTCAACGCCAAGATCATCGATGAAGGGGTTTCCCGGGGGGATACCAACTACATCTGGCAGACTGGCGCCCTGATGCTCGCTGTCGCGTTCGGCCAGGTCATTGCGGCCATCGCGGGCGTCTATTTCGGTTCCCGCGTGGCCATGGCCATGGGCCGGGACTTGCGCAGGGACGTTTTCCGCAAGGTCAGCAGCTTCGCGGCCAAGGACGTCAACAGCTTCGGTGCGCCCACGTTGATCACCCGCGGCACCAACGACGTCCAGCAGGTCCAGATGCTCATGCTGATGGGCCTGAACTTCATGGTGTCCACGCCCATCATGTGCGTTGGCGGCATCATCATGGCCCTGCGCGAGGACCTCAGCCTGTCGTGGCTCGTCTGGGTTTCGGTGCCGGTTCTCGTTGCCGTGGTTGGCTACCTCGTGGTCAGGCTCATGCCGCTCTTCCGCTCCATGCAGAAGAAGATCGACGCCATCAACGGTGTGCTGCGCGAACAGATCATCGGTATCCGGGTGGTGAGGGCCTTCGTTCGTGAACCGTACGAGGCCAAGCGCTTCGGCGACGCCAACAAGGATCTGACCTTGGTTTCGGTCAAGATCGGCAACCTGTTTGTCTTGATGTTCCCTGCCATCGGAATGATCCTGCACCTTTCCACGGCGGCAGTGCTGTGGTTCGGCGGCCAAAGGGTGGATGCGGGCAACATGCAGGTGGGCTCGTTGACGGCCTTCCTGCAATACCTCCTGCAGATCCTGATGGCCGTCATGATGGGAACCTTCATGGCCATGATGATCCCGCGTGCCTCCGTCTGTGCGGACCGCATCGGCGAGGTCCTCGACGTCGAACCCTCCATCCACGATCCGGAGGCGCCCGTGGCGCCCGCGGAGAAGAAGGGGCGCGTCGAATTCCGCGATGTCACCTTCAAATACCCCGGCGCTGAAGCTCCCGTGCTTAGCAACATTTCTTTCACCGCCGAGCCGGGCCAGACCCTCGCCATCATTGGATCCACAGGCGCAGGCAAGACCACTTTGGTGTCGCTGCTGCCGCGCCTGTACGACGTCGCGTCCGGCGATGTATTGCTCGACGGCGTTCCGGTCACCAGCCTGGACCGCGACGATATCACCAGTCGCGTGGCCACCGTGCCGCAGAAGCCGTACTTGTTCTCCGGAACCATCGAGCATAATCTGCGCTTCGGCAAGACCGATGCCACGGACCAGGAACTCTGGGATGCATTGGAAACCGCGCAGGCCAAAGACTTCGTCATGGAAAAGTCTTCCGGCCTTAACCGGCGGGTGGCGCAGGGCGGCACCAACGTCTCCGGCGGCCAGAGGCAGCGCCTCTGCATTGCCCGGGCCCTTGTGACACAACCCAAGGTCTATCTCTTTGACGACTCCTTCTCGGCCTTGGATGTGGCCACGGACGCCCGCCTTCGCAGGGCGCTGAAGGAGAAGACGCAGGATGCCACGGTCATCATCGTGGCCCAGCGCGTCTCCACCATTGCGGATGCGGACCAGATCCTCGTCTTGGACAACGGCAGAATCGTTGACCGGGGCACCCACGACGAACTACTGGAAACGTCACCCACGTACCAGGAGATCGTCGAATCCCAGCTGAGCGCGGAGGAAGTGGCATGAGCGAACAGAACCAGCAAAAGCGTGGCTGGGCCGCGAAGGCCGAGGCAGCCAACGCAGCGCGCGAAACTGCGGAAGCGAAGGATGCAGACGCAGCCGGTGCCGTCACGGCCGTGGACGATGACGGGGTCGAAGAAACCGAATACACTCCAGGCGAAGCCGACGGCGGCATGTTCGGCAACCTGCCGGCCAAGAAGGCCAAGGCTTTCGGACCGTCCGCGAAGCGGCTCCTCGGACTGCTCAAGCCGGAAGCCGCAGGCGTGGTCTTCGTCATCGGCCTCGTGGTGGTCTCGGTCGTCCTGAACGTCATCGCCCCGAAGATCCTCGGCAGCGCCATGGACGTGATCTTCGGCGGTGTCATGGGCAAGCAGTTGCCTCCCGGCGTGAGCCAAGCGGCCTTCACCGAAGGACTCCGCCGAGCTGGCCAGAACAACTTCGCGGACATGGTCTCCAAGATGGAGCTCACCAACGGGATCAATTTCTCGAAGCTGACGTTCCTGATCTCGATTGTGCTTTTGATGTACTTCGTGGCCAACATCTTCCTGTGGGCCCAGGGCTACATCCTGAACAAGATCGTCATGAAGGTCATCAACCGCCTCCGCAATGACGTCCAGGGCAAGCTCAACCGCTTGCCCCTGAATTACTTCGACACCCGCCAGCGAGGCGACATCCTGTCTCGCGTGACCAACGACGTCGACAACGTCCAGCAAGGGCTCCAACAGGCGTTCGCGCAGCTGGTCAGCTCGGTGCTCACGGTTTTCGGCATCACGGTCATGATGTTCATCGTGTCCTGGCAGCTGGCCCTGATCGCGCTGGTGGCCTTGCCGCTCTCCGGTGTCCTTGCCGGCGTGATCGGCGCCCGCAGCCAGAAGCTCTTCGCCGCCCAGTGGAAGAACACGGGCTCACTCAATGGCCAGATCGAGGAATCGTTCTCCGGCCACGAGCTCGTCAAAGTCTTCGGGCGCGACGCGGACATGCTGGAACGCTTCGACGAACGCAACGAAGCCCTGTACAAGGCCTCGTTTGGGGCGCAGTTTGTATCCGGCGTAATCTTCCCGGCCATGAACTTCGTCTCGTACCTCAGCTACGTGGGCATCGCCGTCGTCGGCGGCCTGCGTGTGGCCTCCGGCTCCATGAGCCTCGGCGATGCCACGGCGTTCATCCAGTACTCGCGTGAATTCACCCAGCCCCTCGGGCAGATCGCCGGTATGGCCAACATGCTGCAGTCCGGCGTGGCTTCGGCTGAACGGGTCTTCGAGTTCCTGGATGCCGACGAGGAAATGCCGGAGAACGCGGCCCGTCACCTGCCGCCGCGCACGGACGGCCACGTCGAATTCGAGAACGTATCCTTCAGCTACGTTGCCGACAATCCGCTGATCGAGGACCTGTCCCTCAGCGCCGAGCCGGGACACACCGTGGCGATCGTCGGGCCTACGGGTGCGGGCAAGACCACCCTGGTCAACCTGGTCATGCGGTTCTACGAGCTCAACTCGGGACGTATCACCCTGGACGGGGTGGACATCAAGGAGCTGAGCCGTTCCGAGCTTCGCTCCAAGGTGGGAATGGTGCTCCAGGATGCTTGGCTGTTTGGCGGCACCATCTACGACAACATCAAGTACGGCAACCTTGACGCCACCGAGGAACAGATCATGGAAGCGGCCAAGGCCACCTACGTGGACCGCTTCGTGCGGGCCCTACCGGACGGTTACCAGACCATCATCGACGAGGAAGGCAACAACGTCAGTGCGGGCGAGAAACAGCTCATCACCATCGCCCGGGCCTTCGTTTCCGATCCCTCGCTGCTGATCCTGGACGAGGCAACGAGCTCTGTTGACACCCGTACCGAGTTGTTGCTGCAGAAAGCCATGGCTGCCCTCCGCACAGATCGCACCAGCTTCGTCATCGCCCACCGTTTGTCCACCATCCGCGACGCCGACACCATCCTGGTGATGGAAAACGGCAGCATCGTGGAGCAGGGCAACCACAACGAACTGCTCGCTTTGCAGGGTGCGTACCACCGCCTGTACATGTCGCAGTTTGCCGGTGAGGATGCCGAGGAAGTCGCTGTTGATGATTCGACGGCGGTGCACAGCTGAGCCAGCGAATTACGGTCCTCGTGCCGATGCGCTGGGGCGACATGGACGCCTATGGGCACATCAACAACGTCCAGATCGTCCGCATGTTGGAGGAGGCCCGTATCGCGGCCTTCGGTCCGCCCCGCGGAGCAGGTTTGCCTGGTGTCGAGCCACCCGTGTCCATTTTCAACGATGTTGAAGACGGGGTCATGACCCTTGTGGTGGAGCACAGGGTCCGGTACGTCCGGACCTTGGAATACCGCAACGTTCCGGCAGTTGTTGAGATCTGGGTGGGTGCCGTGAAGGGTGCCAGCTTTGACCTCCACTACGTCATCAAGGATCCCGTGACCGGCGAGGACTGCGTCAAAGCCAGCACGCATCTTGCTTTCGTGGATGAGTCCACCGGCCGGGTCCGCAGGCTCACCCCGGAGCAAAAGCAGCAGCTGGAACCCTACCGGTCCTAGGCGAAGCATTACAGCAGCGCCCTGTGCATCCCGGTGGCCGTAGAGTTTCCCCATGAAACTCGAGATCGTCGGCGTCGGTGCCCAGGGCGCTGCCGTTGCCGCTGAAGAAGGCGCGGACCGGATTGAACTATGCAGCGCCCTGGAGCTTGGGGGACTGACCCCGAGCCAAGGCCTTATGGACGCCGCCCAGGAAGCCGTGGCCGGAAGGCTGGAGATCCACCCGCTCATCCGTAGCCGGCCTGGAGATTTCCTGTACTCCAGCGCCGATCTGGACACCATGGACCGGGAGATCCGCTTCCTGCTCACCCAAGGAGCTCACGGAGTGGTGATCGGTGTCCTGACCGCCGCCGGCGAAATCGACGTCCAGGCCACACGAAAGCTCGCCGATGCAGCCCTCGAGACCAACCCTGCCGCCCAACTGACCTTCCACCGGGCCATCGACCAAACACCAGAGCCCGCATCCGCCGTCGAACAGCTCGTGGAACTCGGATTCACGCGGGTGCTCAGCTCCGGGGGTGCCGCCACCGTGGGAGCGGGGATCGCGACGCTCGAGCGCATGGTCCGGCGGGCAGCGGGGCGGCTTGAGGTCATGGCAGGCGGCGGACTCGCTTTGGACGATATCCCGGCCCTGCACGCCGCAGGACTGAGCGCGGTCCACTTGTCGGCCAAGTCCACGGTTTCCACCTGGAAGAACCAAGCCGGTTCCCTCGATTCGCCGGGACATTCGGACCCGACGGCGTACATGATCACCGACCGCGAAGTGGTGAGGGCAGCCCGCGCAGCTGTCGGATGAGATCCCCAACTGACTGACAGTTAATGCCGTTATGGGTGCTCATAACGGCATCAACTGCGAGTCACTTGGGTGGTTCCCTTTACACAGGCGCGACTTCGGTCAAAGATGTATGAAACATTGCGATTGAAAATGCCATTCAGGAGTCATAAAGATGCAAAACCTGAGCTTCTCCACTATCACCCTGAGCATGGCGGAGGTGGGCCCCAATAGCCCGTTGCCGGTGGTCACGGCAGAACTGGACCAGCCGTACAGGATCGGCGACGGCGTCCCGGAGGAACTGCAGGCCGCAGCCCGTTACGGGCAAGTTCCGAACATGTTCCCGTACTTGATGCAGGACGGCTACTCGCGTGAGCGGACCGCCCACGAGGTGCCCGCCGTCGTGCTTGAGAACAGCAAGCTGCGAGCGGTCGTCCTCCCCACCTTGGGCGGCCGGCTGTGGGAGCTTTTCGACAAGGCCTCGGGAAAGCAGCTCCTGCACACCCACGGGACCCTGCAATTCGCGAACATCGCGCTGCGCAAAGCGTGGTTCGCGGGCGGTCTCGAATGGAACATCGGTACCCGCGGGCACTCGCCCACCACCTGCGATCCTTTACACACGGCCATCGTCAAAACGCCCGAGGGCCACGACGTGCTGCGGATGTGGGAGTTCGAACGCCTCCGCGAAGTGGTTTTCCAGGTGGACATGTGGCTTCCGGAGGACTCGGACGTTCTGCTCACGGCGGTCCGGATCCGCAACCCCCATGACCACGGTGTCCCCATGTACTGGTGGAGCAACGCCGCCGTTCCAGAGACATCGGAAACACGTGTGATTGCGCCCGCCTCCGAGGCTTTCGGCAGCGACTACACCACCGACATCGCCCGCGTCCGGCCCACGGAGCACCAGGGCATGGATGCCACGTGGCTGGTGAACAGCCCGCACGCTGCGGATTTCTTCTTCGACATCCAGCCGGGACACCGGCATTGGATCGCTGCAGTGGACCACGACGGCGACGGCCTCGCCATGCTGTCTACCAGCCTCCTGCGGGGGAAGAAGCTGTTCGTCTGGGGCCAGGGCGACGGCGGGAAGCGCTGGCAGGAATGGCTCAGCCCCGGGGCCGGCCCGTACGCCGAGATCCAGGCAGGGCTGGCGCAAACCCAATTCGAACATCTGGTCATGCCTGCCTGGGCCGAATGGAGCTGGGTGGAGGCCTACGGCAACGCCAAACTGGATCCCGGAACCTCGCATGGCCAGGATTGGGATGAGGCCGTGGCCCATGCCAGCGCCCGGCTCGAAGACCTTGTCCCGGACGCGGCGCTGGAAGAGGCGCTCGCCGAAGCCACGCGGAACTACGCGATGCCTCCGGACCAGATGCTGGTGCGCGGCACCGCTTGGGGTGCTTTGGAGAGTGCCCGACGGCGACACTCGGGCCGAGGGTGGCTCGACGAAAGCGGTACACCCTTCGCCAATGATGCGACCCCCGACGCCATCGAGGAAACAGGCCCGTGGCACAGCCTGCTGGATGGCGCGAGTTTCCTGGGCGCCGGGAGCTTCGTGGCTGGAGCCGATTGGGAAGAGCTCCTGGCAAAGGATGGGGGAGCGGAAGCACAGTTCCACCTGGCCACGATGAGGCACGCCGGCCAGGACCTCGCCGGCGCGATCGCCGGATACGGCAACGCACTGGCGTCAAGTGCCCTCTCGCCCCGTTCCAAAGTCCTCGCCCACAGAGGCCGGGCCCTTGCCTTGCTCGCCACCAACAATGTTGACGGAGGCCTGGCCGAGCTTGCCACGGCAAGCCGACTCGAGCCCTCCAATGTCTCACTGCTCAGCGAAGCCATGACGCTCAGCATCCGGCATGGAAACCCTGCGCAAGCGCTCGCCTTGGCGGCAGAGGCACCCGCCGGAATGTCCGACGTCGGACGCGTCCGCTTCCTGACGGCACTCGCCCTTGCGGGCGTCGGCAGGGACGAGGAAACAGCGACAATGCTGCGCGACGGCGTCGAGATACCGGACATCCGCGAGGGAGAAGACGGGATCGCCGAGCTGTGGCAGGAAGTGTGCCCTGGGGAGCCTGTGCCCGCCAGCTATCGCTTCGGAATGCACTGATTTGCGGAGTTCGCCGGTGCGGGACAGATGCGGCAGAAGCCAAGAGGGGGACTCATGTGGCAGAACACATGAGATGGGGCGCATGAGGCGGGGACGCCGACTTTCCTGATGCCGTCACCCTGCCAAACCATGTAAGTTGGCAGGGTGACTCCCTCCACCAAAACACCACTGACCCGTGCCCCCGGTATCTCCAAGGAGATCGAAGATGCGGCGTGGTTCGTGCTGGGCCCGGGGCTGCAAGGCAAGGCCTCGGCGCTCGACTCCGGCACCCGCACCTGGACCGTGGACGCCGCCGCCGAGCTCCTGGAGCGGTTGGAACGCGGCGTCGGAGACTCCAAAGCGCCCATGATGACCAATCTGCGCCAAAACCTGGAAGGGGCGTCCCGCGAGGCCAAGTTGCTCGCCGTCGAACTCCTCTTCCTGCAGTCCCTTCCGCTGGCCCATGAGGTCAAATCGCTGAAGGTGAAGCGCGCCCGCGTTGCCGAGGCCGCGTCCTGGCTCGATCCTGAGCTCGAGCTGCCCAAAGAGTTGTACCAAGGTATGACCGATCACGGCGTCATCCGTGACCGGACCGCAGAGTTCAACTGGACCATCTGGGACCATCTCACCTGGCTGTGCCGCTTCGTGGCGCACGTGGATGGCCAGTCCAACGCGAGCATCACCAAAGCCCTCAAGGACCCGCTGAAATTCCACGAACTCGCCGCGGCAACGCCCGAGGACCAGCCAGCCATCCGGCGCAGCATCGAATACTTGGCATGGCCCAGCTACTTCGAGCCTGTGGTGGCTGACGTGGAGCGGCGCGAAATCCGGGACGCTTTCGCTTCGCTCGTTGGCGGCGCCCACGGCGAAACCGAAAACGACATCACCGCGGACGTCCACCGGATCCGGCTGCACCTGGACGAACAGGCCGGCCAGCGCATCGATTGGTACGATCGGCAGCTCGTCAGCCAGTGGCGCAAAGTGGGAGATCCCGGCCGCCGCGCCTGGCTGCTGCGCACGCACCAAGACGCTACCGAGCTCCTTGCCGCCTGGCAGGACGAAGAAAAGGCAACCCTCGACGTCGAACACCTGCGCGAACTCACCCCCGGCGTCACCGCCGGCGTGGTCCAGCATGCCGTGGACGAGGATTACAAACACCTCGGCTACGTGGAGCGCGAAGACACCAAGACCGCTGTCTTCGCGTTCCTGACCGTGATGAAGCCGGGCGACCTCGCCCTGTTCCAGAGCTCCGGAGCCGTCAGGATCGGCGTGGTCCTGGGCGAACCGGAACACAACGGAGACAACCGCCGGCTCCGCCGCAAGGTGCGCTGGTTCGACGAGACCCACCCCATCGCGGAAGCTCCACGGCATGTCCAACGCCAGCTCTCCACCCCGGGGATCGTCGTGGACGTCACCAAGGTCATCCAGTCGCTGCAGTCGCTCCTGCCCGCTGAAGCCGAATCCGACGGTGAGGACACCACCGCCCCGGACACCGTCGTCGAGCCCGTCCAGGAAGGGTTCGGCCCCCTCACTGAAGAGTTCGCAGCCTCCTTGCACATGGAGCTCGAGCCGCTCAAGGAGATCGCCGAGCTCCTGGAAGAGAACCGCCAACTGGTGCTCTACGGGCCTCCGGGCACAGGCAAGACCTACCTCGCCAAGCACTTGGCTGCCGAACTCGCGGGGGACAGCACCGATGAGCGTGTCAAGCTGGTGCAGTTCCACCCGTCCTACGCGTACGAGGACTTCTTCGAGGGCTTCCGGCCGGATAAGACCGACGACGGCCAGGTTTCGTTCAAACTCGTAGCCGGGCCGCTGCGGCGTCTCGCGGAAGAAGCCGCGAAACCTGGGAACTCCAACAAGCCGTACTTCCTCATCATCGACGAAATGAACCGGGCAAACCTGGCCAAAGTGTTCGGTGAGCTGTACTTCTTGCTGGAATACCGGGACGACCGCATCTATCTCCAGTACAGCCCTAACGAGCCGTTCAGCCTGCCGGACAACCTCTACATCATCGGCACCATGAACACGGCGGACCGCTCCATCGCCATGATGGACGCCGCCATCCGCCGCCGTTTCGCGTTCGTTGAATTGCACCCGAAGGTGGAACCGATCCGCGGCTCATTGAGGCGGTTCCTCTCGGCCCGCGGCCTGGACACCCTCAACGCGGACCTGCTTGATGCCTTGAACGACTCCATTGACGACTGGGACCGGGACTTGATGATCGGCCCGTCGTACTTCATGAAGAACGCGGCCCAGAACCCGGCCGGGCTGCGCCGGATCTGGAAGTACGAGCTCATGCCCCTCTTGGAGGAGCACTACCACGGTCAGCTGAATCGGGCCCAGCTGGAGGAGCGCTTCGGTCTGGACCAGTTGTTGGGTCGACTTGCGGCCCGCTAAGGCAGCTCCGCCCCGGCCGGTCCGGGCACCGGGTATCGGACGGCCTGCCGCCCGCGCTTCCACAAAGGTCCCTGCTATCCGGCACATCGTCATGGACGAGCTCTCCGGCGGCATGGTGGACAAGCTTGATCCGGACGCCGCCGCGCTGCTCAATTCCAGCGGGCTCGCGAAGGCCTCGCCCATGGGGATGGGCCTCTACCGGATCGAGCCCGTGGGCAAGGTCGGCTCCGTGCGCACCCCCACCGTCCAGTTCGAGGTACGGCCCAAAGACCGCTTGGGCTTGAGCCGGCTGCTGTTCCTGCTCAGCTATGCCGGGGATCAAGGCTTCCGCGAGGATTCCGTGGCCGCCGTCGAGCAAAAGGACCTGTGGAACGCGCTCGCGGAATCCCTCGCCCAGTTGGCGGAGCGGGCCCTCAGCCGCGGTCCCCTGCAGGGGTACCTGACCGTGGATGAGTCCCTCCGGACGGTCAAGGGCCGCATCCGGATCTCGGACCAGATCTCGCGTCGCCCAGGGATGCTGGTTCCGCTGGAAGTCTCCTACGACGAATTCACCGAGGACATTGCCGAAAACCGTATTCTGCGCGCCGCGCTTGAGCGAATGGGCAAGGTGCCGGGCGTGCGGCAGAACGTCCTCAGCCGCTTGCGGCAGCTTAAGGGAAAGCTCGACGCCGTCACGCGGCTTCAGTCCGGGGCGCCCCTCCCGCGCTGGCAAGCGAGCCGGATGAATCTCCGCTACCACCCCGTGCTCCGTTTGGCCGAGCTCATCCTGCGGAATGCCTCCGCCGAAGCGGGCGAGGGAAAACAGCAGACCGCCTCGTTCGTGGTGGACATGTCCCGCGTGTTTGAGGAATTCGTGGGCGTTGCACTGCGCCAGGCCATGGGAGCACATCCGGGCGAAATGCGGCTTCAATATGGTGTCACCCTCAACGAGGCCGTGCGGGATTCGGACCGGCTCACAGTGCGCCCGGACGCAGTGCATTTCCTGGGTGGCAAGCCCGTGGTGGCGTACGGCACCAAATACAAGGCGGCCACGGACTCCGGGGCATCGCTCAATGCGGACCACTACCAGATGCTGGCCTACTGCACTGCCCTGCGGGTTCCCACGGCGTGGCTGCTCTACGCGGGCAAGGGCGAGATGAAGCTGCGGAGGATCCTCAACACGGACATCGACATTGTGGAGTATCCGCTTGACTTGTCGCGGCCCCCGGCAGAGATTCTTGCCGCCGTCGCCGACCTCGCCGAACAGTCGTGGGGAGAAGTGGTCCGGCAAGCGCGTCTCTGACGCTCCGCAGCAGGGGCCTCCGCCGTCCGGGTTCCCTGGCCGAGCGCAGCGAGGTTAGGGATGCGGTGGGGACCTGTTCCGTCCGGGCGGCAGTCGGTCTAGCCTAAGAGAGCAGTCATTCGCAGACGGAGGCATCATGCACGGCAAGAAAAAGAAGAAGTCCTGGAAGGACATGACCCCGGGGCAACGGGTGGGCATGCTCGTGGTGGGTGCGGGACAGCTGACGCTGCTAGTGGCGGCACAACGCAGCATTTCCAAGACCCCCGAGGCCCAGATCAGGGGAAACAAAGCCGCATGGCGGGCCGCATGCTTCATCAACTTCTTTGGGCCGCTGAGCTACTTCCTGTTCGGCCGCCGTCGAGGAACTGCGTGAGCTGATTCTCCAAAGCCGAACGGTCCCGCAGTTCGCATTCCCACACGGTGAGAACCTCCCAGCCTGAGGCTCTCAGCAGTTCCCGCTGTCCGGCGTCGCGCTCCCGGGTGCGGTTTCGCTTGGCTTCCCAGAAGTCCGCGTTGGCCGTTGGCGCGTGCCGGCCCGCCTTGCAATCGTGGAAGTGCCAGAAGCATCCGTTGACGAAGATCACCTTGCGCCGGCCTGCAAAGACGAGATCCGGACTGCCGGGCAGCTTCCCGCCCGCGGCTCGCCCGTGAAGCCGGTACCGGTACCCCTTGGCGTGCAGGAGCCGGCGGACCAGGAGCTCGGGCTTGGTGTTTTTGCCCCGGATCTTGGACATGTTCAGGCTGCGTTGCTCAGGCGTCAGCAGGTCACGGCTCTCGCCCATATCCTCAGTCTACGCACGGCCTCCCCAGCGACCCTCGCTCACGTATATGGGTCTTTCTTGCGACGCTCGCTCTCTTGTGTGGCCAAATTCCCGGACCGTCCCTCACGTGATGTGAGTGAGGGTCCGTGGGAAATGCGTCAGATGTGAGTGAGCGTCGGGGATCGTCAGAACTCGACGCTGACTGTCCGCGGCGCCTGGAAGGACAGCAGGCGGAGCCATTCGGGTTCCGGGTCTGCCAGACGAGCGCCTTGTAGCACTGCCGCAGTCTCCTGCACGACGACGGCCGCCTCCAGTTCCGCGAGTTTCGCACCAAGGCAGCGGTGGATCCCCGAGCCGAAGGCCAGCCCATAGGCCGTTGGACCGAGCCCGTGCGCCGTCGAAGCCTGGCCTGGCGACTCATGGTGCCCCGTGAGTTCCAGCAGGATTTCGGCACCCGCGGGGATGCGTTCGCCGTGGAGCACCGTGTCCTGGGAGGCAATCCGGCGCCAGGTGGGGACTGAAGACTCGGTCGCGAGGACGTGACGGATGAGCTCGCGCGCCGCGGAACCGGAGGCGGCGTCATCCCAGGCAAAGCCGGCGGACCCCTCGGCAAGCCGGAACAATGCCGTGCTGATGAGCTGGGTGGTGGTTTCCTGTCCCGCGATGAGCAGGAAATAGCCCAGGGAACAGATTTCGGGAGTGCTGAGGCCGTGTTCTGCCAATGACTTGAAGAGGTTACGTCCCGGAGACCCCACTGCCTCGAGGACAAGCTCCCACAGCCAGCCAAAGAACGCCGCCGCACTCCCGGCCAGCTCCAATTGCCGCTCCGCGTCCGGCCAGCCCCAGAAAAGCTCCAGGGAATCCAGGCTCCACGCCTTCAACTCCGGAAGATCGCGTACAGGGAGACCAAGAAGCTCCAGCATCACAATTGCCGGCGGGTACGCAGCCACGGCCTGCACCAGATCTACCCGCCCAACCGCTTCCAGCAATCCAACCGCCGTTGCAGCAGCATCCCGTGCGATCTCGCGAATCCGCGGCTCCACCGCGCCCACTGTCGCCGGGGTGAAGAATCCGGCCACCACCTTGCGGATGCCTGCGTGGGAGGTCGTATCGTTGCTGGCCAGCACCGGCGGCAAAGCGAAGCGGGCACGCTGAAGCACACGAAGGGACTGCCCCGACAAAGGCGTCACGGCGATGAGGGCATTCGCCGGGCTGAAGTCGTCCGGCCTGTGCAGGACTTCCCGCACCACGGACGGTTCGCGCAGGACCAGATACGGGCACGTCTGTGTCCTGGCAGGAGCGGCGCTCATGACCAGGCTCCGCTCAACCAATGTGTGCTTGCTTCCCGGAAAGTCACCGGCGGTAGGTCTGCCGCACGCTCGGGCAACACCCCGATAAGCGGCCGCAACAAGCCAATGGTTGCCCGGTTGCCGTGTTCCAGAACGCCCGGTTCATCCGGCCACGTTCCCAGCACCACGCCGTGGATGCTCAGATCCCTGCGGTCCAGCGCCTCGAGAGTCAGTGCTGTGTGGTTCAAGGTTCCCAACGCGGGACGCGCAACAAGCACAAAAGTCGCGTCCCGTCCAAGGTGCCCTCCCAGATCCGCCAGCGTGCCGCCGTCGGCGTCTAGCTCGACAAGGAGACCGCCCGAACCCTCCACCAGGACATGGTCATGGGTGCTGGCGAGTTCGCGGACACGCGCGGCATGCTCCGCCAGCGGCGGCAGCTTGACTCCGTCCAGCGCGGCAGCGGGCACCGGGGCGAGAGGTTCTTGAAGCACGACGCCGGCCTCGGCAGTGAGCGGTCCGGCCAGGCGAATGATCTCAGTGCAGTCGGAGTCACCGGCTGCAGCGCCGCTCTGGCAGGGCTTGTACACGGCCACCGAGCGGCTCTCCGCTTGTAGCGCAGACGCGAGGGCCGCCGTCGTGACCGTCTTGCCGACGCCGGTGTCCGTTCCGGTGACGAGCACTATGCGGGGTAGTTTCACTGTGTTTCCTCCAGGATGCGGCGCAACGTTGCGCACGCGTAGTCGATGTCGTGGGGCGTCAGCGTGGCGCGAGCTGTCAGCCTGAGGCGCGAGACGCCGTCGGGAACCGATGGCGGGCGGAAGCAGCCGACGCGGACACCCGCCCGGTGTGCCGCCTGGCTTGCCGCAAGCGCGGCAGCGGCAGAGGGCATCGGGATGGATTGCACGGCACCGGCTGACTCGCCAACGGGTTCCACGGCACCGCCCAGCGCCGGGGCCAGTCCCGCCGTGAGGCTGGCAGCGTTCCGATGGACGGCCGCCGCACGCCACGGTTCCGCCCGGATGATCCCGACGGCGGCCAGCGCGGCCGCAGCCGACGACGGCGCGAGACCGGTGTCGAAGATGAAGCTGCGGGCCCTGTTGACGAGGTGTTCGCGGAGCAGGGCGCTGCCAAGCACGGCACCCCCTTGGCTGCCGAGCGACTTGGAAAGCGTTGCCGTCAATACAACATTCGGGTGGCCTGAGAGATCCGTTCCAGCCACCGAGCCGAAGCCCTGGAACGCGCCGTGGCCAGCAACGCCGAGGCTGTGGGCCTCGTCCACGAGGAGCACGGCGTCGTGAACTTCGGCCAAGGACAGCAGCTGGGGGAGAGGGGCGGCGTCGCCGAAGACGCTGTAGATGGACTCGACGGCGATCAGGGCCCTGGGTTCCGTGCGATTTCGAAGATGCTGCTCGGTTGCCGCGAGATCGTTGTGGGGGACCGTATCCACCCTGGAACGGCTCAGCCGGAAACCGTCAATCAGCGAGGCATGGCAATGTTCGTCGGCCACGATGAGGGTTCCAGGGCCGCCGAGTGCAGTAGTGACGCCCAGATTGGCCAAATATCCGGACGAGAAGACCAGCCCGGATTCCATGCCAGTGAGGTTCGCGAGCTCGGCTTCGAGTTCCAGGTGCAACTCGGTGGTGCCCGCAACCAGGCGCGAGGACCTGGCGCCGGTGCCCCAACGGCCGATCGCCTCCCGGGCAGCCTCGGCCAACCGGGGGTCCGTGGCGAGGCCAAGGTAGTCGTTACTGGCCAGGTCTACCTCGGAGTCCCCATCGAGGCGCGTCAGGGGCGTCCGGACCAGGCCTCGGCGCTCGCGGACCGCAGCCTGCTGTTCCAACCATGCGGTCATGGACCTGCTCATGGGCCGTGCACCTCGGCCACGGCCGCCACCATGCCTTCGGCCATCCGCCGAACGTCTTCCGCGGTGCTGATGTAGGGCGGCATCGCGTAGACAAGGTTCCGGAAGGGCCGCACCCACACGCCGTGCCCGACGGCGGCACTCGTCACAGCGGCGACGTCCACTTCCGTGTTTAACTCAATGACGCCAACGGCGCCGATGGTGCGGACCTCTTTGACGGCGTCGAATGCGTTAGCGGCTTCGAGTCCGGCGGCCAGGCCCGCGCCGATCCGGGACACGTCGCTGCGCCAGGCACTGCCGTCGAGAATTCCCAGGCTCGCATTGGCCACGGCGCACGCGAGCGGATTGCCCATGAACGTGGGCCCGTGCAGCAAGGCGCCGGCACCGCCGCCCGAAACTCGGGCAGCAACTTCGCCGGTGCACAGCGTCGCCGCAAGGGTGAGGTAACCGCCGGTGAGGGCCTTCCCGACGCACATGATGTCCGGAACCACGCCGGCATGCTCCGCGGCGAACAGCTCGCCCGTGCGGCCGAAACCTGTCGCGATCTCGTCCAGGATCAGGAGGATCCCGTGCCGATCGGCGATGTCGCGGAGGATGCGCAGGCATTCGGCGGCGTAGATGAACATGCCGCCCGCGCCTTGAAGCACGGGCTCCACGATGATCGCGGCCAGCTCATTGGTGTTCTCCGCAGCAAGGCCTTCGACCTGCGCCCGCCACTCCGCGATCTCCTCCGGCGGCGCGCCCGCGGCAGGTGGCCTCGCGGCGAACACGTTGGCAGCGAGTAGTCCGGGGAAAGCCGAATGCATGCCGTCCACGGGGTCGCACACTCCCATCGCGGCGAAGGTGTCGCCGTGGTATCCGCCGCGGATGCTCAGGAAGCGTTGCCGCTTGGGGAACCCCGAGGCGGTCTGGAACTGCACCGCCAACTTGAGCGCCACCTCCACGGACACCGACCCTGAATCTGCCAGGAACACCCGCTCCAGCGGTGGACGATCTGCGGCGGAAGGAGCCATCGCCACAAGCCGTTCAGCCAGTTCGACGGCGGGCTCGTGGGTAAGGCCGCCGAACATCACATGGCTGAACTTGCCCAATTGGCGGTTCGCCGCGGCATTCAGGAGGGGGTTGCGGTACCCGTGGATGACGGACCACCACGAGGACATGGCGTCGAGCACCTCATGCCCGCGGCCGCTTTCGTCGCGGAGCCGCAGCGCCACGCCGTCGGCGTCTTCGACCTCCCACAAGGGCAGCGTCGCCGACGCCGGGGCGTACGGATGCCAGAGGCTCGCGCGGTCACGCTGGATGAGGTCTCGCTGGATGACGCTCATGACGTCAGCCGTTCGTGTCGCGAGCATTCAGCAGTCCAGCCCAGCGGCGTGACCTGGACCTTCATACGGCGCCGGCACGTGACGCAATAGCGAGGAGGTTCCATCGCGAGGCGCTGCTGGCAGCTTTGGTGAGCGTCCGACGTCGGGCGCTCGCTTTCCGTTACCGTGTCGCCTTGCACCACTTGGGCGTCCTGCGCGGCGGGCTCGCCGCAGAGACCGCAGAAGCTGACTGTGCCGGTGGCTGTGTTTGTGGCGGTATCTGTTCCGTTGGCACTGGTGTTCACAGCGACTTCTGGAGTTCCTTGATGGGCATGTTCAGCTCCACGAGGAGGTTGAGGTCCGCGTCGGCGGGTCGGCCCAGAGTGGTGAGGTAGTTGCCGACGATCACGGCGTTGATGCCGCCCATGAGGCCTTCGCGCGTGCCGAGATCGCCCAGGGTCAGTTCCCGACCGCCGGCGTAGCGCAGGACGGTCCGTGGCATCGCGAGGCGGAACGCCGCGATCGCACGGAGGGCGTCCTTGCCGTCCATGATTCCTTGGTTTTCGAGGGGCGTTCCGGGGCGCGGATTGAGGAAGTTGAGGGGAACTTCGTGGGGTTCGAGGGCTGCGAGCTGGCTGGCAAGCTCGGCCCGCTGGGCGGTGGTTTCGCCCATGCCGATCAAGGCGCCGCAGCAGAGTTCCATGCCGGCGGCTTTGACCATGTTGCAGGTTTCTAGTCGCTCCTCATAGCTGTGCGTGGTGACGACTTCGGGGAAGTAGCTGCGCGCGGTTTCGAGGTTGTGGTTGTAGCGGTGGACGCCCCATTCGGCGAGCTGGTCCACTTGGCGCTGGGTGAGCATGCCCAACGAACAGGCGATATTGATGTCCACTTCTTGTTTGATGCGGTCGATCGCGAACTTGATCTGGTTCATCAGTTTGATGTCGGGGCCACGGACGGCCGCGACAATGCAGAACTCCGTGGCCCCAGTGGCTGCGGTTTCCTTCGCGGCTTTGACGAGCTCGGGGATGTCGAGCCAGACGCCGCGGACCGGGCTGTCAAACAGGCCCGATTGGCTGCAGAAATGGCAGTCCTCAGGGCATCCTCCGGTCTTGATGGAGATGATTCCCTCTACTTCGACGTCCTCGCCGCAGTGCTCCAGACGGACTTCGTGGGCGAGTTGCAGGGCCTCCGGGATGGCTTCGTCCGGGAGCTCCAAGATCTCGAGCAGCTGGGATTCGTTGAGGCCTTCGCCGTTCGCGAGGACTTGCTGGCGGGCTGTTTCCAGAATCGGATATGTGGACGTACGCCTTGGGTTTGGCTGGGTGGTCATGGTGCTCCTCGGCCGCTACTTGCAGGGGATGGTGCGTTCCCTCCTGACCGTAGTGGGGCCGGGGGATCGCGATTTTGTTGGACGTCCACAAACGTGGGGCCGCAATCTTGGCGGCCGACTCGCTGGATAAGTTACGGCGTGGAAACATCGTGGTGACTCCGTGGTTTCATCCAGTCGATAGCGTCAAGGCCATGTTGCGGAAGTACGCGCAAAGGTAAAGGCCCCATAGGCCTCGACGACGGATGGGCGGCCTGGCTGCGGTCCCGTCGTCGAGGCCTATGGTTTGGGGTTGGCGACCCGATGGCTGAGCGATGCAGGTGGAGAAGCGAGCCGGGCCTGTGGATAACTTTTCAGGCAAGCATGGCAATTGGGTTACCCTTTTGTGAAACGTTCAGTCTTGAAAACTATCTGGGGGATAGCAAGCCATGACTCCACCCACGTCCAATTTCGCCCGCTTTTTCGTAGTTGGCACCCTCGCGGCGGCGTTGACGCTGACTGCATGTGGGAGTGGCCAGCCGCAGGCTGGGCAGTCCGCGTCGCCAAGTGTTTCTGCCAGCGCCACGGCTACACCCACTCCGACCCCGACTGCTGCCTACAAGCCGGCTGATGCCAAGGGGAGGGCGGAGAACGTGCCCATTCCGGTTCTGCCGGAGGCCGCGAAAGCGAATAGCAAGGAAGGCGTGGAGGCGTTCGCTAGGTATTGGTTCCAAGTGATGAGTTATGCCTATGAGACGGGGGACATGGCCGGTTGGTCAGCGATGACGTCTGCGGAATGCACCTTTTGCAATCGAATCAAACAGGGTCTGGAGTCCGCTTACATAAAAGGAAGATGGATTGTCGGTGGCAAGATGACAACTCCGTCGGTTGATGCAATCTTCAAATCCGAGGCACTGACTCAGCAAGTGAAGATTCAGACCATCCAAAGCCAGATTGACTACTACGATGCCGATGGAAGCGTAGGCCAGACCGCAACGCCATTATCGAACTCCGCATCTGTCCTTATTGCCGCATTCGAATCAGGGTCTTGGAAGGTCAAAGACCTCGGATTGATTCGGTAGTGCGCGGTGAATTCGCGAAAGTGGAGACTTTTTGCCATTGCCTTGGCACTGCTACTGGTAGTTCCCGCCGCACCCGCGGAGGCAGCCAGCGATGACCGTGTGTCGTCGGGATATCAACAAAGTGGAATTGACGTCTCTGCTAATTACGTCCGCGACCCTCAATCCGGAGAGTTTGTCCTCGCCCCTCCTGGCCACGTCAGCGACGACCCGAACCAGTACAAGGCAGATCTCCAGTGCCAGGTTGATGACAATTCCTTGGCCAAAAGGTGCCTGCCGGGGCAAATGCAATGCCCGCCCCGCGAGGCTGGTGAGAAGGCCGGGACTCCGGTCATTTGGAAGGTCGCGCCGAAGTCGGTCTCGAATCCTGTGTGGACGGACTGGAGCACCAGCGGAAATGGTCCGTCCTGCCTGTACGACCAAAAGCCCGAGGACCTCCTGCCGCGGATTGCGGCAAGAATCGAGAGCGATTTCCGCAACCTTCCGATCAAACCCGCGGACTTGACCGCCCAGCCGAGCCCTCACACGCTCAAAGGCGCTGAGACCAACATTTTCGCGGACGCGCTCGAGCAGCAATTCGAGGTGACGCTTCTTGGCCAACGGGTCCATATTGTGGCAACTCCGGTGGAATACACCTACGCCTACGGGGACGGCAACAGTCTTGGGCCGACGCCCTCCGCCGGTGGTCCGCTTCGGGAAGCGGAATGGGGCCAAAAGACCCGCACGAGCCATGTGTATCAACAGACCGGTGATTTTCAGATTTCCGTGACCACCACCTTCCGCGGCACCTACTCCGTGAACGGTGGTCCGAACCTGCCGATTCCCGGCACAGGACAGTTTGCCTCGCCGCCACAGACCGTAAGCGTCTGGCGATCAATCACGCGCAACTACGCCGACAACTGCATCGTCAACCCCCAGGGCGAGGGCTGCCCTGGCGTCCCCGCGAAATAGCCCGGGGGCGCACGCAGCCCAGAAGGACAGGGTGTTGTCCTCGGGCGACCGAGTATTTCCGCACCACCGCCGCCATGTGATCCCCGTCTCAATAGGAATAGTTGCAGGCGCGTGGCAGTTGCCGCCAGTGGACCTGTTCCCGTTTGAAAGGCACTGCTCATGTTGTTTTCCCCGTTGACTCTAGGCGAGCTTGAACTTCCCAACCGCTTGGTCATGGCGCCGCTGACCCGCCTCCGTTCAGGCGCTGAAGGCGTTCCTGGCCCGCTGGTCGCGGAACACTACGGACAACGTGCTTCCCTCGGGCTGATTGTCAGCGAGGGCACCTACCCCACGCCGGCAGGGCAGTCCTACCCGGGGCAGCCCGGGCTCGTGACGGAGGAGCAGATCGCCGGCTGGAAGAAAGTGACCGACGCGGTCCATGCCGAGGGCGGCCGGATCTTCGCCCAGGTCATGCACGGTGGGCGCGTTTCCCACCCGGACATTACCGGCGGTCACGAGATCGTGGCACCCAGCGCCGTGGCCATCGACGGCGACGTCCGTACGCCGAGCGGCAAGAAGCCTTACCCGGTGCCGCGCGAATTGAGCACCGATGAACTTCCCGCAACGATCCAGGAAATCGTCACGGCATCGCGGAACGCCATCGATGCAGGATTCGACGGCGTTGAACTGCACTCTGCCAATGGATACCTGCTCCACGAGTTCCTTGCCCCCAACACGAATGTCCGCACCGACAGCTACGGTGGTTCCCCGGAAAACCGCGCCCGCTTCGTGATCGAGACGGTCAACGCCGTGGTTGAAGCCTTGGGCGCCAACCGGGTAGGCATCCGGATTTCCCCGGAGCACTCGGTCCAGGGGATCGCCGAGACCGACCCCGCCGATGTGCGGGCCACCTATGAAGTCCTGGTGGACACCATCGCCTCGCTCAACCTGGCTTACCTCAGCATCCTCCACCATGATCCCAAGGGCGGGCTTGTCCAAGACCTGCGCGAGCGTTTCAAGGGCACGTTCCTGGTAAACACCGGCTTCGGCGAAGTAACCACGCGGGATGAAGCCTTGGCACTCGTGGCTGACGGTCACGCCGACGCCGTGGTGGTTGGCCGTCCGGCCATCGCCAACCCGGACCTGGCGCGCCGGTGGCGTGAGAGCCTCCCGCTCAACGAGCCGGACCCCTCCACCTTCTACGGTGAAGGCGCCAAGGGCTACACCGACTACCCGTTCTACGCCAACTAGAACACCAGAAACTACGACGGCGTCACCTGCGAAGGTGCCGCCGTCGCGGTTTAACGCCCTTCGAGGCCATGGTCCTGCCGGATTTCCGTGCCGCGGCGACGGATTCTGCTGGATCACTCGAGGTAGCAGGTACCTGAGCCCCCGGAATTACGCGGAATCCATCCCGGAACCACCTCGAGCGCGTGGAATGATCCAGCAGAATGTGACGCTCCCAATGCGAGTGAGAGCCGCCAAGCCGGTGTAAAGACTCACAAAGGCGCTGCGGATGGTCCATTCCTATAGGATTTGTCTATGAAACTCGCTTCCTCACGGGATCGCGCCCCGGGCCGACCCGTCAGCCGCCAGGTTCTCGCCGACCACGTCTACGAGGAGCTGCTTGCCTGGCTTATGGACGGTCGGCTGGAACCAGGGGCCGCGGTCAGCATCGACGGGACGGCGCGGGAACTGGACGTTTCGCCCACTCCCGTGCGCGAGGCGTTGGCGAGGCTTGAACACACTGGCATGGTCCGCCGGGTGGCTTTGAAAGGCTATCGGGTAGCCCCCGTTTTCACGCGGGAAGACTTCGCCGAACTCATGGAGGCGCGGCTGGCGATTGAGCCGGTCAACGCACGATTGGCGTGCAGCCGGATTACCCCGGGCGGTCTGGCGGACCTGCGCGAGGCCGTGAAAGATCTGGAGACGGCTCCTCGAGGGCCATCGTTCGCGGAGTTTCGGGACTATCTCGAGGCCGATGAGCGTTTCCATAAGCTGATCGCAGAGCAGTCCGGCAATCAGTTCATGCTTTCGGCCTACAACGCTCTGGGTGGACAGGTCCAGCGGTTCCGGCTGTTCGGGGGAGTGGGCATCACCGACGCCGAGCAGGCCATCGCTGAGCACCAGGCCGTGTTCGAGGCGATGGCCAGCGGGGATCCGGAGCAAGCCGCGGCTGCCATGGCGGACCACGTGCACAAGGTCCGCGCTCGGGCTATCGCCGACGCACCGGCTGACTGAGCAGGCTCCGCAACAGCGCACTCCCGACGGCGATCCAAGACGGAGCCTCGACACCATCAGAACCGCAAAGCCCGCCCATCGGCGGGCCTTTTGCGTGCTCCCTGCAGTCCATACCCGGTGACCCACTTCACAAACATATGTAAGACATATAGGATCTTTGATGACGCGGGGCAATCCGGGCCGTTCAGCGGAAACTCCAAACAAATTTGTTGACAGTCTTGCGCAGATAGTAAATCCTATAGGAAACAGGATTCCACGAAGGAGTGAAAACTATGGCTTACACCGCCGAAAACTGGCCCATTACCGCGGCCCTGCTGCAGTTCCCCGGTACAGACGCCACGGGACAGCACATCAACGACGCCGATGCTCCCGCTTGGGCCGAGGTCCTGCAGGAAGTCAAGGACGCAGGATTTGCCAACGCCGACCTCACCGACAGCTGGGTCCGCCCCGGTGACCTCAGCAAGGCCCGCCTCGCGGAGTTCAAGCAGACCGCAGACCACGTTGGCATTGGCATCCCGGTGATCTCGGCCATTCGCCGCAGCGTCATCCACACCCGGGACTGGGCCGACAACCTGGCTTATAGCCACCGCACCATCGACGCCGCGGCCGAGTTGGGCTGCGAAGTTGTTTCCTTCGGACTCCACCAGGCCATTACGTCAGAGCAGCAAAAGCAGCTGTGGTTCTGGACAGTCGAAGGCTACAAAGATCCGGTGGGGGACAGGGAAGCCTGGGGCAACGCCGTCGCTCGCTTGCGGGAACTCGGTGAGCACGCCGCGGAAGTCGGCGTCCTGCTTTCCCTTGAAATGTATGAGGACACGTTCCTGGGAACCGCCGATTCCTCGGTGCAGTTGGTCCAGGACATCGGACTCGACAACGTGGGCCTCAATCCGGACCTCGGGAACTTGATCCGTCTCCACCGGCCTATCGAGGACTGGCGCGAGATGGTGGCCAAGACACTGCCGTATTCCAACTACTGGCACATGAAGAACTACATCCGGGACGAAGACGTGGCCCGCGACAGCTACATCACCATGCCGGCTCCGATGGAGAGCGGCCTCATCAACTACCGCGAAGCCTTCAAGCTCGCGCTGTCCGTGGGCTTCCAAGGCATCCTGTGCACCGAGCACTATGGCGGCGACGGCCTGAGTGTCACGGCGAGCAACCAGGAATACCTGCGTCGCCACGTACTCCCGAAGACGGACAACTACGCCTTGGGCCAGAGCCAGGTCGCCCAGGGCCGGCAGCAGCCTTCCGGCCGAAGCCAGCCCGCAGGCGCGCACCAGTCCGTCACCCAGCTGGCTGGCGTCTAGGACCATGACAAGGATTTTCGATAACCCCGCAGACTTTGCGGATGATGCGCTTGACGGATTCGTGGCCGCGAACCGCGGGTATGTTGCCCGGGTGGACGGTGGAGTGGTCCGTTCCACCGAAGTCCCGGCCGGGCAGGTTGCCCTGGTGGTGGGCGGCGGTTCGGGACACTACCCCGCGTTTGCGGGACTGGTCGGACCTGGGCTGGCCACGGCCTCGGCGTGCGGGAACATGTTCGCGTCCCCGGCGGCCGGTCAAGTGTATCGGGTGGCGAAGGCAGCCAACGCCGGCGGCGGCGTCCTGCTCAGCTACGGCAACTACGCCGGCGACGTGCTGCACTTCGGGCAGGCCCAGTTGCGGCTCAACGCCGAGGGTATCGAAACCCGCACCGTGACCGTCACCGACGACATCGCCAGCGCGCCGCTGGACCAGATCGAGAAGCGGCGGGGAATCGCGGGGGACCTGACGGTCTTCAAGATTGCCGGCGCCGCGGCCGAAGCGGGACTGGACCTCGACGCCGTCGAACGCCTGGCCATCAAGACCAACTACCGTACGCGCTCGCTGGGGGTGGCCTTCGACGGCTGCACCCTTCCGGGCGCCAAGGATCCGTTGTTCCACGTTCCGGCCGGCCAGATGTCTCTTGGCCTGGGCATTCATGGCGAGCCGGGCATCTCCGAACACGCCATGCCCACAGCCTCCGAACTCGCCGAGCTCCTCGTCTCGAAGCTCCTGGCCGACAAGCCCGAGGGCGCCGGAGACCGGGTGGTGGCGATCGTCAACGGCCTCGGCACCGTCAAGTACGACGAACTCTTCCTGCTCTTCGGCAAGATCGAGAAGCTCTTGAACAACGCGGGCCTCACTGTCGTCGAGCCCGAATGCGGCGAGTTGGTAACAAGCCTGGACATGTCCGGCCTTTCGCTGACGCTGCTGTGGCTTGACGAGGAGCTTGAACAGTATTGGGCAGCACCCGCGGACACTCCCGCGTTCCGCAAAGGCAACCTTGCGCCCCGCCCGCCCCGAAGCCAAGCGAGCGTCACCGCCGTGGACGAGTCCGACGTCGAGCAGCCCACCGAGGCTGCTGCCGAACTTGGCCGGCAGGCCGTGGCAGTCCTCGCGCAGGTGCGGGACGTCGTCGTCGAGCACGAAGAGGAACTGGGCAGGCTGGACGCCATTGCCGGGGACGGCGACCACGGCATCGGCATGCGCCGCGGCGTTGACGCGGCCCTCGCGGCCGCAGAGGCCGCGAGCGGAGCCTCGGTGGGGCGGATCCTGACGGCGGCGGGGGAGGCCTGGAGCGAACGCGCCGGCGGAACCTCGGGCGCCCTGTGGGGCTCGGCGATCATCGCGGCCGGACAGGCGCTCGGCAACAAAGCGAGCTACTCAGGCGAGGACGCGGCGGCCGCCGTCACGGCGTTCGTTTCGGCGATCACTGAGCTCGGCAAAGCCGAACCCGGCGACAAGACCATGGTGGACGCGCTGCTCCCGTTCCGGGTTGCGTTCCTGACAGAGTTCGACGCCGGGGCCCCGGTTGACCGGGCCCTCGCGGCCGCTGCTGCGGCGGCTGGGTCCGCGGCGGTTGAGACGGCCCGTTTGCGGCCGCTGAAGGGCCGTGCCCGTCCGCTGGCGGAGAAGAGCGTGGGCCACCCTGATCCCGGCGCGGTCTCCTTCGGGCTGATCACGGCGAGGATCTCACAACATATCGATTCACGGCTGCGCGGTTCACAAGCCGTCCCGGCAGGAAACGGAGTTCAGGCATGAGCACATCCCAGGGCTGGCGGATCGTCGTCGGCAACGACGAAGCAGGCGTCGAGTACAAGCAGGCACTGATGGCGCTGCTTGAGGCCGATCCGCGGGTGGCGTCCGTGACCGACGTGGGCGTGGGCGTCAACGATTCCACGGCGTATCCGCACGTTGCCGTGAACGCGGCGCGCAAAGTCGCCGACGGCGAGGCGGACCGGGCCCTGCTGATCTGCGGCACGGGCCTGGGTGTGGCGATCGCGGCCAACAAGGTCCCCGGAATCCGTGCCGTCACTGCGCACGACAGCTACTCCGTGGAGCGCTCGGTCCTGAGCAACAACGCCCAGGTCCTGACCATGGGCCAGCGGGTGATCGGCCTGGAACTGGCCAAGAAACTGGTGGGCGAATGGCTGGGCCACACCTTTGACGAAACATCATCTTCCGCCGCCAAGGTGGACGCCATTTGCTCCTACGAGCCCGACTACACAAAGGCAGTGTGACATGACCCAATCCCAGAACACCCCGGCCGGCACGGCGCCGGCCCGGAAGATCGCCGTCGTCGGCTCCGGTTACATGGGCGGCGGGATCGCGCAGGTCCTTGCCCTCGGCGGGGCGCGCGTGGCGCTGGCGGACGTGTCCGCGGAAATCGCGCAGAAGAACTACGAGCGCCTGCTGGTGGAGTCGGACGAATTCGTGGCCGCGGGACTTTTCCCGGAAGGTTCCACGGCCATCCTGAAAGCCAATCTGTGGGCGGCCAGGGACATCGAAGAGGCCGTGGCGGACGCCGACTTCATCGAAGAAGCCGTCCCCGAGGTCCTGGACATCAAGCACCGGACCCTGGCCCGGATCAGCGCCGCCGCCCGTCCGGAGGCCCTGATCGGTTCCAACACCTCCACCATTTCCATCGCCGATCTCGCCGTGGCCGTGGCCGGTCCGGAGCGGTTCCTGGGCGTGCACTTCTCCAACCCGTCCCCGTTCATTCCCGGCGTCGAGATCATTCCCCACGCCGGCACCACCCCGGAGACCGTGGCCGCGTCCCGTGAACTGGTCCACGCGGCCGGCAAGCAGACCGCGGTCGTCAAGGACGTCACCGGTTTCGTGCTCAACAGGCTGCAGTACGCGCTTTTCCACGAGGCCGCCCAGCTGGTGGAGCAGGGGATCGCCACGGCGGACGACGTCGACACCCTGGTCCGTACGACGTTCGGCTTCCGCTTGCCGTTCTTTGGTCCGTTCGCGATCGCGGACATGGCCGGACTGGACGTCTACGACTTCTGCTACAAGTCCCTCCAGACCGGGTTCCCGGAGCGCTTCGCCACCCCGAAGATCCTCAGCGACCTCGTGGAGGCGGGAAAGCTGGGCACCAAGACCGGCGCGGGCTTCCTCAACGTCCCGGCCGACCGCACACCCGAACTCATCGCCTACCGGAACAAGGCCTACGTGGCCATGCAGAAGCTCATCGATGAGCTCGGCCCGGCACCCATCAACTAGCCCCACCATTCACAGGAGAATACCCATGAGCCCCTTCCCCGCAGAACGCACCGCGATTGTCACCGGCGCCGTCTCCGAGCGCGGCATCGGCCGAGCCACCGTCAACTACCTGGCTGCGCAAGGCTGGAACATCGGCATCATCGACCTCGACGACGCCCTGTGCAAGGCCACCGCCAAGGAAATCGCCGCGCAGTACAACGTCAAGGCCTACGGCGTCGGCGCCAACGTGGCCGATGAGGCATCAGTACGCTCCGCAATCGACACGCTTGAAGCTGAGCTGCCGCAGATCGTCGCCCTGGCCAACGTTGCCGGTGTCAGCTCACCGGTCCCGTACCTGGAACTCGAGCCCGCCGAGTGGAACCGTGTCCTGAACATCAACCTCAACGGTGTCCACTACGCCACCCGCCGCGTGGCCGAGTCCATGGTCAAGAACCGGATCGGACGCATCGTGAACATCTCTTCGGTTTCCGCCCAGCGCGGCGGCGGGACGTTCTCCAAGACCCCGTACTCGGTGGCCAAGGCCGGCGTCATCGGCCTGACCCGCGCCACCGCCCGCGAACTGGGTGAATTCGACATCACCGTCAACGCTATTTCTCCCGGCCCCATCGACACCGACATCATGGGCGGCACCCTCAGCGAGGAGCGCAAGGACGAGCTCACCAAGGACCTCGTGGTGAACCGCGTGGGCTCCACCCGGGACATCGCCGCCGCCATCGCCTTCCTCATCAGCGAGGACTCCGGTTACATCTCGGGCCAGACGCTGAATGTCGACGGCGGACTCTACATGCACTAGGGAAGGAACCCCGTGGGCTCCTGGACCAAGGAACGCAAGCTCTATCTCGCCGTCGGGATCTTGGTGTGCGCCGTCGGCGTGCTGCTCATGGTCTTCCCCCGCTAAGGCGGGACACCGCTGCGGCGGGCCGTATCACCCTTTGAATGCATCACCCTGACTATTCAAAACTGATTACTCAACAGTCATTACTCAAAGAGGAGTTTCGATGTCCGTTTCAACAACTTCCGCGAAGGAGATGCTGGATTCGCCGATTCTGAAATCGGCGATCCGCAAGGCTGCCGCCCGGCTCATGCCGATGCTGGTCATCCTTTATGTGGTCTCCTTCCTCGACCGCACCAATGTCGGTTTCGCTGAAGCCGCCCTTGGCGCGGACAAGGGCGTCTCGGCCGGGGCGTTCGCGCTCGGTGCCGGTATTTTCTTCATCGGCTACGCGATCTTTGAAATCCCCAGCAACCTGCTGCTCAAGAAGGTCGGCGCCAAGATCTGGCTTGCACGCATCGCGATCACGTGGGGCCTCGTCTCGGCCTGCTTCGCTTTCGTGCAGGGCGAAACGTCCTTCGTGATCCTGCGATTCCTGCTCGGCGTGACTGAGGCGGGGCTGTTCCCGGGCGTCATCATGTACCTGGCCGAGTGGTTCCCTAACAAGGTGCGAGTACAGATGTTCGCAATCTTCTACCTTGCGCAGCCGTTCTCCCAGATGATCGGCAACCCTCTCTCCGGCTGGCTGATCAACATCGGCGATCAGCTTCCCGGCATCCGCGGCTGGCAGGTCATGTTCTTCACCGAGGGCATCCTGGCTGTGCTCGCTGGCATTGCGGCGTTCTTCTTCCTGATCAACGGCCCGGAGAAAGCCAAGTTCCTCAACCCGGACGAGAAGTTCGCACTCAAGGAGATCATGGCGCAGGAAGACAGCGTCAAGGATGAAACCGGCCCACGCGGTGTATTCGCCGCTATGCGTAACGGTCGTGTCTGGTACTTCACCCTCATCTACTTCTGCCTGCAGGTGGCCGTCTACGGTGTCACCTTCTTCTTGCCGCAACAGGTTTCCTCGCTGACCGGCCAGAAGGTGGGCCTCGCCGTCGGCCTGTTGATCGCTGTTCCGTGGTTCTTCGGTATCTTCTCCTGCTACCTGATCGGCCGTGCGGCGAACACCGTTGCCAAGCGCCGCATGTTCGGCACCGTGCTGTTCGTGTCCACTGGTGTCTGCATTCTCGGTTCGGCTTGGGCCGGGACCAACCATCAGCCGGTGCTCGGGCTGATCTTCATCACGCTCGCGGTGTGCAGCTTCCTGGCAGTCGGTCCGGTTGTTTGGGCCTACCCGACGGCGTTCCTCGCCGGGTCCGCAGCCGCCGCCGGTATTGGCCTCATCAACTCGCTGGGCAACCTGGGTGGTTTTGTGGCCCCGATCCTGCGAACCGCGGTCAACAGCGCCACCGCCGACCCCACGGGATCGGCCGGCGTCTACGCACTGGGAATCCTTCCGTTCCTGGCGGCCGCCATGATGTTCGGCACCCGGGCGTTCAAGAACAAGGCCGACGAGCTCCTCAGCGAGTAGCCGTGTACATCGGGGTCAGCACCAAGATGTACATGGGGTACCGCCACACCATGTCCTGGCTGGAGCAACTGCGAGGTGAAGTGGACGCCCGTCCGGCCCTGGTGGCCGGGCGGGTGGTCCCGTTTGTCATCCCGTCGTTTCCCATGCTTCCGGCTGCGGCTCAGATGCTGGAGGATTCTCCTTTGCTCTTGGGTGCTCAGAACTGCGGCTGGTCCGACGGCCCGTGGACCGGGGAAGTGTCGCCGTCCTTGCTGGCGGAGCTTGGTGTGCGGCTCGTGGAGATCGGACACGCCGAACGACGCCGGCACTTCGCCGAGGACGACGCTGTAGTCGCGCTCAAGGTCAGAGCCGCGGTGGACGCCGGGCTGACGCCGCTGCTGTGTGTTGGCGAAGAAACCGCATCCGATCCGGCGGTGTCGGCGTCGTTCGTTTACCGGCAGATCGCGGCCGCCGTCCGAGAAGATTGGGCGACGGCGGGCAGTTTGGTTATTGCTTACGAACCAGTGTGGGCCATCGGCGCGGCCGAGCCTGCCCGCGCAGCTTACGTGTCCGACGTCGTCGATCACCTCCGGGACCTGCTCGCTGGGCATGACTTAGCCGGGCTGCCGATCATTTACGGTGGCTCTGCCAAGCCGGGACTCCTGCCTGAGCTTCGCGGCGTGTCGGGCCTCTTCCTGGGCCGTTTCGCCCATGACCCCGCGAACTTCGGGAAAGTCTTGGACGAAGCACTGGGGTTGGATCAAGCGCTAGGGTTGCCCAACTGACTCGCATTTGTTGTCGTTTTCAGCCCTTATAACGACAACTACTGCGAGCCAGTTGGGCCGGCCTTCTGACACAGTCCCACAAAACCGCCCAACTGTTCCAGCCCTTCCGGCTTGGTGGGCAGGTAATTGGTCAGTTCGGGTGAGCGCACGACGACGGCCCGCCACTGACCGCGCGATACCGCCACGTTGATCCGGTTGCGAGAGAGCAGGAAGTCCATACCGCGAGGTACCTCTGCGGCAGCGGAGGCGGCCATGGAGACGATCACCACGGGAGCTTCCTGCCCCTGAAACTTGTCCACGGTGCCGACGCGCACGCCACGGAGTCCGGCCGCTCTCAGTTCGCGTTGGATGAGCTGCACCTGGGCGTTGTAGGCCGCCACCACCAGGATGTCCTTTTCGACGAGCGGCCGTTCCCCGGGCGATTCCCGGGGGTCCAGCCACGCCAAGCCAAGGTGTTCCTTGACTTGCCTGACTACCTCCTCGGCTTCTTCGGACGACTGGGTGGAGTTGCCACTGTGTTGGACGTAGACGCATTCCACGCCGGCCCGAACTCCGGACAGTTTCCGCGTGGAGGCAGCTGGTGCCGAACGCAGCCGGCCATCGTAGGACAGCTCGGACACCGCGGCGCACAAATCCGGGTGCATTCGCCACGAGGTCGCGAGGAAATACCCGAGCTCCGGGGGCAGGGTGTGCAGGCCGTGGGCCAACCAGCCGAGAGCCGATTCGTCCACGGGTTCCGGGTGTTTGCCCTGCGTGACTTGGGGCAGTTGCTGGGGATCACCGAGGAGCAGGAGCCTCTTCGTTGCTCGGCTGACGGCAAGGGTGTTGGCCAGCGAGAACTGCCCGGCCTCGTCGATAACAAGCAGATCCAACGATCCCGCTGGAACGGTCCGGCCTGTCATGGTCCACGCCGTGCCGCCGATCAAGCATCCGCCGGGCGCTGCTAACAACCGCTCAATGTCGTCCTTTGACTGCTGGCTCCACGGGACCGGGTCTTCGTGCTTCATTTCCTTGGCAATGACATCCGTAGCGACCCCTGCCTTCACCGCGGCGTGGAGCATGTTCTCCACCACCGCGTGGGACTGCGCAACAACCCCCACCTTCCAGCCGGCGCGAACCAGCCGGGCAATGACGTGCGAGCCAACGTAAGTCTTGCCCGTTCCAGGAGGCCCTTGCACGGCAAGATATGACTGGTCCAGATCCGTCACGGCCGCGGTGATCGCATCCACATAGCCATCGTCGCCGGACCCGACGGCGGGCAGTACAGGGAGAGTGGCCAGCCTCGGCGGCACGCGGCGCAGCAGGTCCAAACCTGGATCCTTCGGCCACGACGGCAGACTGGAACCCACCTTGACGGCAAGTTCACTCAAGGCTTTTCTCTGGCCGTCCGTGTTCACCGGGCCATCAGGCGTGAGTGCCATGGGTAGCTGCGAGTATTCGGCAGCGCCCTTGGGCAGCCGCTCCGATATGGTCACGACGTCGGGCACGCCGTCTTCGCGTCCCGCGAGGGAAGTGCCTTCATCGAGGTCGTCAAGATCGCCGTCCTCGATCACGTCCGTGCCGGACATTCCCGATCTGCCCAAGGCACTTTCGTTTTTGCCGATGAAGGCGTCGGGGAGTGGAGGCCCGTACATCCGGAAGTACTTCTTACCGGCGGCGAAACCGGAGCCATCGGCTGCATGGCCGAAGAGCCGTACCTGCCGCGCCGGGTTGCTGCGGGGAGTCGGCTTGGCCCAGTCCCGCACCACTTCGCCGCGTTCCACGATGAAGCAGTCCCTGCTGTCCTCCCATTCTGAGACGGGCCGGTCCAGGCGGTCGAAATGTCCCCACCAGAATTGTTTGTCCTCCCGCCGGTGAAATCCGACCGCGGCCGCCACCAAGGCCACCGCCCTGTTGTCGTCGGATTGAACAGCGTCGTCCGGCAATTCTGCGAGGTAGTCGAGAAGGGCCGTTTCCTCGGGTGCGGCCTGGTACTTGTCCGGTTCCGTTTCGGCAGGTAGTTCCTGTCCCGAAGCAGCCGGAATGCCGGGTTCGATGGAGCGCTCCGCGGCCAGGCCCAGCAGCCAGTTCCGCAGTTCCAGGGTGGAGAGGCAATCGTATTCGTTGTAGTCGGAGATGCCTGCCAGGATTGCTGCCGCATCGTCTTCGCGATGGGCGTCCCGGGCCGTGCAGTAGTTGGCGTAGGCAACCACGGAGGCCCCGGCGTCGGTCACGTCCCCCGAACGCAAGTGCTGGCCCATGTACAGGGGTTCGAGTTTCTTGATGCTGTAGGAGTCTTCGGAGATGCGGATGCTGTGCCGCACGGTGTCGTAGAGGTCCACCAGCACGCCTTCGCGGAGGAGGTTGTCCACGGCGGCTTCGCCCACGGTGTGGATGACCGACAGATTGCGCAGCGCGGTTTTCTCGTATGCGGCGTAGTGGTAGATCCGCATGTCCGGATACTTCATTCGGCGTTCGTCCACGTAGTCCAGGAAATCGATGAACGCCTGGCGCTCCTCGGCCCGGGAATGTGCCCAGAACGGCTTGAACACGGGAGATCCGCCCGGCTCCGTCGGATTTTCGACAACCCCGAACAAGTACTCCAGTCCCCAGCGGCCGGTTACGGGGTCCTGCCACAGCGGGTCTCCTTCGAAGTCGAAGAAGATGTCGCCGGCGTCGGGCCGGGGGAGCCGGGCCAGGGAGCTGGATTCCAGGACGGAATAGCTGATGCTCTTGGCTGTGCCGGTCTTGTCGGTGTAGTTGACGGTTCCATCGGGCGTGGCTGTTCCGGTCTGCAGACGGGCTTGTTCCTGCAGGCGCCTCGTGGCGGAATCAGCTGCGTCGGGCATCTCAGCAAGGGCATCGATGGTGAAAATGCCGTTTTCCATGAGCTTCTTGCGCCGGGTGATTCTCATCCCCGCCACCATCAGCAGATCCCGGTGGAGGCGCACTTGTTCTTTGCAGTAGTCGCAGCGACCGCATGCGATTACTCCGGGCGCACCCCATTGGATGGGCTCCGGCCGCGATCGGTGGGCGTCCGTCAGTGCAAGGAAGCGGTCACGGCGTTCGCGGAACACGGGCAGTACATCCGCGAGCCGATGGTTGCTGTGTACATAGTCGAAGCCAGCTGCACCCTCCGGCCCGGCAGCTTGAGGCCCGGCAGCCTGAGGACCAGCAGCGTCCCGCTGAATGGTAGCCCCAAGGACAAGAGTCAGATCCGGCGCCGGAACGATTCCCGCTTTGAATAATTGATCGCCGTAGGCGGCAAGTTGCAGTAACGCCGTGACCTTGGCGTGGCGAGCGAGTTTGGTGTCAAAAACCGCGTAGCTTCCGTCCGGCTGCTTCACGAGGAAATCGGACCGCCCATGGAACTGGCCGTCGAAGAAGGCCGCCTGGAAGACCACGTCCGCGCCGGATCGCAAGGCCGCAATGGACTCCGCGTGCTTGGCCTGCAGGGTGGCGCGGTCCATCGCCGCGGCCGGAACGACGTCGAACACTCCCGTCCCAGCGAGCGGATCCCACCACCCGAATTCGGCCACGAATCGGTCCAACACCCTGTGCTCGTGAACGTCGCCCAGTGCGGCGGTGCGCTCCAGCATTTCGTCGACGTCGAAGGCAGGCTTCGGTGACCGGCCCAGCTTCTCGTCCAACTTGCGCAGCAACTGGTACTCGCACGTGGAGGCGGTGACGAGATCGCTGGCGGAAAACACCAGGTCCTGCGCTTGCCCTGGACTTTCGGAACCCGCAACTTCTGAATCGAGAAAAAACACCGTGCCCCCAGACCTTTGAGCTGATGAAGCCAAGCTATCAGTGAGGCCGGACAAGATAGCAGCCCCCGCGGTGGGGGTCAGCCGCCGAAACGAAGGGTGATCACCAGGCCGATCAGCGCGACCAGGCCGGCAAGAAGCATCGCGGCCCTGGGATTGCCGAAGTTGAGGGTCCATCCCAGACCGAACCGGCGGGGAACCAGCAGCGCGTGGTCTTCTCGGTTGATGTAGAACAGGCCGCCCCGCCAGAACTGGTCGTCCTCCCGGTGGGTCAGGCCGGTGTCCTCGTCGCCGTCGTCCCGCTCGCGGTTGTTCCTGGCCAAGACCACCACAGTTACCGCGACCGCGGCCAGGATGGGGAGCACCACCACCAGCTGCGCCCACGGGGTGGCCTTGCCGGTCCACATCAGCAACGATGATCCAAGCATCCCCAGGTCGATCATCGCGACTAGTCCGAGGAGTGCCTTGGCGCCGAGCGACATGTACCGGCGGTGCCAGCGCGCGGAGCCCACCGGGTGCGCCGGGTCGATATCGGGCCGGCTGAGGAAGAAGATGGCCGCCGCGATACCCGCGAGCAACGCGGTCACGCCGATCTGCACGAAGACCAGCGAGAAAGCCGTGCCGACCGATTTGGTGGCCAATCGGTTGGGCACGCCGTTCGCTCCGTAATGCACGGCGAGCACATCGGGCATCGACGGGTAGCTAATCACGCCGATCACCACCGTGGCGACCGTGATGATCAACGCCGGCGCCAGCCAGAGCCAGGGAAACCGCGGCGGATCGGTTCGAAGTTCGGTGTCCACCGCGATGCCTTGGCGCACGCCGTCGTACCAGCCCCCGGCGGCCTTGGCGGCCCGGATCTCGTGGTTGGCCAGGAAGAAGCAGCCGTACCAGCAGCCGACGAGCACCAGCACAGACAACGGCAGCAACAACGTTTCGCCGGTTATGGCGTAGATGGCGACGCAGACCCCGGCTGTGACGATCCCGCTCAGGAGTACCCGCCATCGGTAGATGCGGGTCTGCCTGACCACAGCCGGGTCATCGGCGCGCTGGGCCGGCACCCGAACCCCGAAGGGCACGGTTGGGCTGTTGATCGCGGGCAGCACCAGGGCGATCGCGAGCACCAGTGCTGACAATGCGGAGCTGAGGGCGATGGCAAGGGTCATAGTGTTTCCTCTGACGGGGTGGTTCCAAATGAATCGAGCACTGACCGGCACGCCTCGAGTACCTCGTCCGCCGGTAATCCTCGCGCGACGGCCTCGGCCAGCAGAGTCCGCGCCCTCGCGGTCCACTCAGCCGGGAACGGTGGGTCCGCGACCGTCGGGGTCACCACAGCGCCTGACTTGCGGTTGAGCTGAATCAGGCCCTGCTGGCGCAGGAGGTCATAGGCTTTGTTCACGGTGTGGAAGTTGATCCCGAAGTCCGCAGCGAGCGTTCTGGTGGCGGGCAACGAACTGCCCTTGGTCAGCACGCCCTCGGCGATCGCCTCCACGATCTGGTCCCGAAGCTGCTGGTAGATCGGCACATCGCTGGCCAAGTCTACGTTGAGGATCATTTCTCCCACCTCCCGTATTTATTATATGAGTTATAGAACAATTAGCGGAAGATCCCCAACTCCCGGAAAGCAGGCCACGAATGACCCAGCTCGATGCGCAACCGTCGCCAGATCCCGCCTTCGAGGCTGCCTACGCAGCCGCCCGGAAGAGCCTCAGCGAAGGTGGCATTCCCATTGGTGCGGCGCTTGCCCGCGACGGCGTTGTCATCGCTAGTGGGCACAACGAACGCGTCCAAAACGGCGATCCGATCGCCCACGGGGAAATGTCGGCCCTCCGCGCAGCCGGCCGGCAAAAGAGCTATCGGGACACCACGCTGTACACCACCCTCGCCCCGTGCGCGATGTGTACGGGCACCATCATCCAGTTCAAGATTCCGCGAGTGGTGGTGGGGGAGGCCCGCACGTTCGGCGGCGAATTCGAGCTCCTGCGGTCCCGGGGCGTGGAAGTGGTGGTCCTCGATGACCAACGGTGCGTGGACATGATGCGCAGCTTCCAGGAAGAGAATCCGGAGCTGTGGGCCGAGGACATCGCTGAATAGACCGAGGGAGCAGACCGCATCTGGCCACAGCCAAACCCCAAGCGTAGGCTGACAGCATCGGTGTCGGTGCCGGGGGGTCCGCGTCGATACCCAATCGATGAAGGAGGACTCATGAGTGTTGTGCGCGAATTCATGTCCACCAATGCCCAGTGCGTCAGGGAAGAGCAGTCGTTGCGTGACGCGGCTGTCCTGATGCGCGATCTGGACGTCGGGTCCCTGCCGATCTGCGGCAGCGATGGAAGACTCAAAGGATTCATCACTGACCGCGACATCGTGGTCAAATGCGTTGCTGAGGGATGGGATGCCAGCCAGAAGACAGCGGCAGACATCGCCCAGGGCACGCCGATCTGGATTGATGCCGATGCCAGCGTTGACGCTGCGATCGACCTGATGGAGAAGCACCAGGTCCGGCGCCTTCCTGTCATCACCGACCACAAGTTGGTAGGCATCATCAGCCAGGGCGATATCGCCCGCAACTACGCCGAGCAGCGGGTGGGTGAATTGGTGGAGCACATCTCGGCCAAGACTCCCATGGCGCAACTGGGCTAACTACAACTTCCGCTCGATCAAGCGTCACGGCCACCCGGCCGTGGCGCTTCCGTATCCGGGCCAGCGAACGCGGTCACTGTATCCGGGCCACGGGACGCCAAGCTAGAGAAACGCTTCCCGCCCTGTGCCTTCCCGCATCACTAATTCCCCGTCCTCGATGGAAACCAGCAGGCTCTTTGCTCTTCCGTGGAGTTTCTTGCTTGCGCTCAGCTTGCGGCTGGTAACCTCGACGCCAACCGTGGACCCTTTTGCCGGCAGCTCCACGGAGATCTCCGCCGCCATTCCCAGCATCTCTCTGGTGGACACATCGCGCTCGTGGTGAGCCTCTTTGTGGTTGACCGTGACTTCTACGTCATCGGCGTCGAAACCGTCCTGCAGGATGATGAGCAGTTCTTGCATGATGCGCCTCTTCCTTGAGTAGCATGTCCAACCGGAGTCTTCAGCACTCTTCCACTACAGCACTCCGTGCCGTCTTTAGGTAGGGCAAAGCTTTAGTAGGGCAACGCAGTAGGGCAAAATGTCATGGTGACCCAACTTCCCCAAATCCAGTCAGCAAAGCACCAGTCAGCGGACGCCGCCATCCACGCCCTGATCGCCGAAGAGCTCGGCGTGAAGTCGTGGCAGGTCAAAGCCGCGGTTGAACTGCTCGACGCCGGATCCACTGTTCCGTTTATCGCCCGGTACCGCAAGGAGGTCACCGGGACGCTCGATGATACCCAGCTGCGCGAACTCGAGGAACGGCTCCGGTACCTGCGGGACTTGGAGGACCGCCGTCGTACGGTTCTTGAAGCGATTGCCTCCCAGGGCAAGCTGACACCGGAACTGGAGGCCGCCGTCGTCGGCGCCGATACCAAATCCCGGCTCGAGGACATCTACCTGCCCTTCAAGTCGAAGCGCCGCACGAAAGCGCAGATCGCCCGCGAAGCAGGCCTCGAGCCGCTCGCCGACGCGCTTCTCGCGAATCCGCAGCTCGATCCGGAGCGCGAGGCTGCCAAGTACCTCAACGCTGAGCACTCCATTGACGATGCCGCCGCGGCGCTCGCCGGCGCCCGCTCGATCCTGGTGGAGCGGGTATCGCAGGACCCCGATCTCGCCGAGACGCTGCGGGAGCGGCTGTGGACGCAGGGGCGCATGGTTTCGCGGGTGAAGAAGGGCCAGGAAACCGAGGGGCAGAAGTTCAAGGACTACTTCGAGTTCTCCCAGGTGCCTTCCGGCATGCCCGGCCACCGTGTGCTCGCGCTCTTGCGCGGTGAGAACGACGGCGTCCTCGAGTTGGACCTCGCCGAGGCAGAACCAGCCGACGACGACGCCCTGGCCGCCGCGCGCGGCCGGTACGAGAACGCTGTGGCCAAGTGCCTCGGGGTTGCCGAGCGCGGCCGGCCCGCCGATTCGTGGCTTGTCCAGACCGCCCAGATCGCGTGGCGCTCGCGCATCCTGGACCGCTTGACCAACGACTTGCGTGGCCGCATGTTCGCGCAGGCCGAGGATGAAGCCGTCCGGGTGTTCGCCGCCAACCTCCGCGACGTGCTCCTTGCCGCGCCAGCAGGAAACCGCGCCACGCTGGGCCTGGACCCGGGACTGCGGACGGGCGTGAAGGTGGCGGTTGTCGATGGCACCGGCAAGGTCGTGGCCACCGATACTGTCTATCCGCACGCTCCGGCCAAGAAGTGGGACGAGGCACTGGTGACCCTGGAGCGCTTGGCGCGGCAGCACGCCGTCGAGCTCGTGGCGATCGGCAACGGCACGGCCTCGCGCGAGACGGACAAGCTCGCTGGCCAGCTCATCAAGGCGCTGGCAGCCTCCGGCGGTCCCTCTTTGCAGAAACTCGTGGTGTCCGAGGCAGGTGCCTCCGTCTACTCGGCCTCCGCGCTCGCGGCCGCTGAACTGCCCGGCATGGACGTGTCACTCCGCGGGGCCGTGTCCATCGCGCGGCGTTTGCAGGATCCACTGGCCGAATTGGTGAAGATCGAGCCGAAGTCGATCGGGGTGGGGCAGTACCAGCACGATGTCACGGCCGCGAAGCTGGACCGTTCGCTGGACGCGGTCGTCGAAGACTGTGTGAATGCGGTGGGCGTGGACGTGAACACGGCGTCGCCGGCGCTGCTGGCCCGGGTGGCAGGCGTCGGGCCGCTCCTGAGCGAGAACATTGTGTTGTACCGCAACGAGAATGGCCCGTTCGCCAAGCGTGCCGACCTCAAGAAGGTGCCGCGGCTGGGTGCCAAGGCGTTTGAACAGTGCGCGGGCTTCCTGCGGATCACCGGGGGAGCAGAACCGCTCGACGCGTCTAGCGTCCACCCGGAGGCGTATTCGGTGGCTAGGAAGATCGTGGCCGCTTCCCGTGGAGCTGCGGTGTCTTCGCTTGACCCTCAGGCGTTCGTGGATGGGACGTTCGGCCTGCCCACCGTGCGGGACATCATGTCCGAGCTCGAAAAGCCCGGCCGCGACCCCCGTCCGGCATTCGCCGCAGCGACGTTCTCCGAGGGCATCGAGAAGATCTCGGACCTCAAGCCGGGAATGATCCTGGAAGGCACCGTCACCAACGTGGCGGCGTTCGGGGCGTTTGTGGACATCGGAGTGCACCAAGACGGCTTGGTCCACGTGTCCGCGCTGTCCAACAAGTTCGTGTCCGATCCCCGCGAGATCGTGAAATCCGGTCAGGCGGTGCGCGTGAAGGTCCTGGAGGCGGATCCGGAGCGGAAGCGGATTTCGCTCACCCTAAGGCTCGACGACGAACCCGGCACCGGGGACGGGTCCGGTTCGCGTGGCGGCGGGCGTGACCGCGGCTCGCGTGGGAGCGAGCGCAGTGGCGGCGAGCGAGGCGAGCGTCGCCCGGCGCCGCAGGCCGGACAGGGCTCGAAAGGCGTGCCGGCGAAGACTGCGCCGGCAAAGGCGGCTCCCGCGAAGACTGCTCCCAATCCGCCGGTCAACACGGCGATGGCGGAAGCCCTCCGCCGCGCTGGGCTGGGGAAGTAGCCGCCGGCCTGGATTGCCCGCGACGGGTTGTCAGCGTTCGAACTCGGTCGTATGATTCTCCTGCAATCCGTTTTATCGCCGCAGTGGGGGCTGCCATGATCCCAGCTATATAGAAGGTCTTTGGGGTTTCAGCGGAAGCCAAACGTCTTGGTGTGGGAATCGACAATGTGGTTGTCCTAAACATGGCCGATGCCAACCACTGACACGTAGCAAGTGCTTTCTGTGGGAGGCACGAAAGGCTTCCCGTATTTTTTCTTCAATGGAAGACACCTTTGCCGGTGCACATGGAACGTGCCAAACGTTTACTCGAGGGCTCACAAGCATGGAAACGCGGGATGCCTTCGTCTATGCATCATTGCCGTCACTGTGCACGCGGAGCTTTGGATGTATTTAAACGGAGGTCGAAATGTCGAATTACGACGAGAAAACGAACCCGGATGTAAATGTTCAAGGTCACTCACTCCGTCCGCTGCCGGGCAGCGAACGCGGCCCGGCACTTGGGCTGGCACAGGCTCCGAGGGGGATTGAGCCTGACGAAGTTGTAGAGGTTACCGTCATCCTGCGTCGGCAGGCTGAGATACCGAATGCTGCCCTCGATGCTGCGCCCATGTCGCGGGAGGAGTTCTCGGGACGCTACGGCGCCGCTGCTGCCGACGTCGACCTCGTCACTAGGACCCTTACGGACGCCGGCGCCCGGATCATTGAAACGGACCCCGCCTCGCGTCGGATCCGGGTCTCCGGTTCGGCCGGGGTGCTGAGCGGGATTTTCGGCACCACACTTGAGCGGGTCACCAGCCGGGCACCCAGCGGCAAGCAGGCTACGCACCGCCACCGCACAGGCGGCCTGAGTGTGCCAGCAGTGCTGGACGGCGTCGTCACCGCCGTACTCGGCCTCGATGACAGGCCCCAGTCACGCGCCCAATTCCGGATCGCTCCGGCGGCGGTGGTTACCACCAGTTACACGCCGTTGGAGCTGGGGGACATTTACAAGTTCCCCGCCGACTTTGACGGCAGCGGGCAAACCATTGCGATCATCGAACTTGGCGGTGGCTTCGACCAAGCGGACCTTGACACCTACTTCCAGGACCTCGGCATCACTGGGCCACGTGTCACAGCGGTCGGCGTGGACGGCGCCTCCAACCAGCCCGAGCAAGATCCGCGAGGCGCCGACGGAGAGGTGCTGCTGGATATTGAAGTGGCCGGCGCCCTGGCCCCCGGTGCCGAACTCGTTGTCTATTTTGCCCCCAACACGGATGCCGGCTTCGTTGACGCCATCAGCCAGGCCGCACACGCCTCGCCGACGCCAGCCGCAATCAGCATCAGTTGGGGTCAAAACGAGGATGAATGGACGGCCCAGGCCCGCGATGCCATGGACCAGGCGCTCGTGGATGCCGCCGTCCTCGGCGTGACCGTCACAGCGGCCGCCGGTGACAATGGAAGCACCGACGGGGCCAGCGACGGAAGGGACCATGCGGATTTCCCGGCATCCAGCCCTCACGCACTGGCGTGTGGCGGTACCCGGCTAGAAGCTGACCCGGTCACGGGCACTGTCGATTCGGAGACCGTCTGGAATGACGCGCAAGGTCAACCCGCCACAGGAGGAGGCGTTAGCGATACCTTCGCGGTGCCGCCCTGGCAGGAGAACATCTTGGTAACGGCCTCAGACAAACCAGCGGTCACGCCGAACGGCCGCGCAGTCCCGGACGTTGCCGCCGTTGCTGACCCGCAGACGGGCTACAAGGTTCGGGTCGACGGAACGGACATGGTGATCGGCGGGACCAGCGCGGTGGCGCCGCTGTGGGCGGCGCTGGTGGCGCGCCTGGCGCAGGCAGCAGGCCACGGATTCGGTCTGCTGCAACCTGCCATCTACGACTCCGCAGACGGCAGCACCCCGCCAGGCTTCCGCGACATCACGGAGGGAAACAATGGGACCTTCGAGGCGGCTCCCGGCTGGGACGCCTGCACCGGTCTGGGCGTGCCCGACGGAACCGAACTGCTGAACGCATTGCTGGTCAAATAAGGCTGGAGGCACGGCACTCGTTTAGGCGACAGATAACGACGCCGGCACTCGGGTTCCTTTCGTCAGGAACCCGAGTGCCGGCGTCGTGCGCATCTAAGTCAGCCCGCTAGGGCGCGGGGATCGGGAAGAACGCCCGCGGATCCTGCAACAGGGCCGGGTAGTCGAAGTCCGCGCGGTCGATGATCTTGGTGACCTCGAAGTTGCGGCCAAAGCGGCCGTCTTCCAGGGTGATCGGACGTCCGTGGATCTTGCCCAAGGCGAACTTAGCGCCGCCCTCGATGGGGATGAGGACGGGGGTGTTGCCCGGGAGGGTCCTGAAGGCCTCGTCCTGGCGCTGGCGGTTGCGCGTGGGCTTCTTCACCAGTTGCTTGGGTGCCTTGCGCGCGGTCTTGCCCGGGCGGCGGGATTTCTCGGACTCGTAGACGAACTGGTAGCCGTCGCCGTCGCTGTCGGCTGCCTTGGCCTTGCCTGGGGCGGGCATCCCCACCTTGTCTATCTTCTCGGGTTCGACCTCGGCCAAGGGGGCGCGAAGGACCCAGATGAAATCATCGTAGGGGTCTTCGGGAATGAACTCGTGGCTGGGCTCGGGCCAGAGGTACTCCAGGTCCTTCGGGGTGTCGGGGAAGAGCTCGGCGTAGAAGCGGGGTTCTTTCTGGAGCAGCTTGGAGCGGTGGCTCAGGTGCAAATCGGCGTCGCCAAGCCACGGCGGCATCGGAATCTTGGAGGCGTAGTCCGGGTGGGCCGCCTGGGGTGCGAACTCGGTGATGCTGGCGCGGGTGTTGTCCGGATTGCCGCGGGCAACCCATTCGTCCACCACGGCCAAGCCGTAGAGGGTAAGCGCGGGGACATAGCCCATCCACATGCGGATAGCGGGGTGCGAGGGCCGGCCGAACTCGGGGATCACCAGTGCGCGGAGGATCTGCAGTGCTTCGACACGCTGCTTGCCCAGCCTGGCGGTGTCCAAGACGGCAGCACTTTGCTTGAAATCGGGGAACGGGAGGAAGGTCTGCATCCTTTCAGTTTGGGGGCCGGAGGGCGCAGATCCAAGTTGACGCGGTGTGGTCTTCACCTCGGATGGCTTGCCGGGGTTGCCGTTGTGATGTTCGTGGTTGCTTTGCGACGGGGATCGCTCAGTATTTCGTCCTACTCTTGTCGGGTGGAAACTTTTGGCGAATCGACGACGACGGCGGCACCCCCGGTTGCCGAACTGCACCTGCACATCGAGGGGACACTTCAGCCCGAGCTGATTTTCGCTCTCGCGGAGCGTAACGGGATTGCGCTTCCGTACGCGGATTTGGACGAGCTGCGTGCGCGGTATGAGTTCACGGATCTGCAGTCATTCCTGGATTTGTACTATGCCAACATGGCCGTACTGCGGACGGAACAGGATTTCGCGGACCTGACCAGGGCTTACTTGGCCCGTGCCGCAGCCGGTGGAGTGCGGCACGTCGAGATCATGATGGATCCGCAGGCCCACCTCTCGCGCGGGGTGGCCCTGGAGACATGTGTGAACGGTGTGGCGTCTGCGCTCGCGACGTCGGTGGAGGACTTCGGCGTCTCGACGCTCCTGATTGCCGCCTTCCTGAGGGACATGTCCGAGGAATCTGCGCTGGAGGTCCTTGAACAGCTTCTTGCCATGAAGGCGCCGATTGCCGGCATCGGCTTGGACTCGGCCGAGGTGGGCAATCCGCCGTCGAAGTTCGAGCGACTGTACAGCCGCGCGGCGGAGGCCGGGCTGCGCCGGATCGCCCACGCCGGCGAGGAAGGTCCTTCTTCGTATGTGTACGAGGCGCTCGATCTGCTTGGCGCCGAGAGGATCGATCACGGCATCCGTTGCATGGAGGATCCGGCCCTCGTGGAGAGGTTGGTGGCTGAGCAGATTCCGTTGACCGTGTGTCCGCTGTCAAATGTGCGGCTTCGTGCAGTGGACACCCTGGCAGATCACCCTTTGCCTGCGATGCTGGCCTCCGGGCTGAACGTCAGCGTGAACTCGGACGATCCCGCATACTTTGGTGGCTACGTGGACGACAACTTCGCGCAACTTGTCGCTGTGCACGGGTTGTCTGTTGCGGACCGGGCACGCCTGGCCGCGAACTCGGTCCGTTCATCGTTCGCGGACGAGGCCCGGAAGGCTGAACTGTTGGCCGACGTCTCGGCGTGGGAGAAGGCCTCCAAAGAGTAGGGGAGAGGGTACCCCAACCGTTAGCTACTGACCGGTACCCGAGACCCCTCCGTCACTTGTTGCTGTTTGGGCGTAATAGTGGGTCACGACACACGGTGTTTACCAAGAATAGTCGCCAGAATTTACAGAACATTGGCAGACTGCTGAAGGAATGTCCGCCGTTGAAGGAGACCCAGTGGCTAAGTCCACCGTCGAAAAAAGCAGTGTCCGTCTCAAGACCGTCCTAGACGTCTTGGCAGAGGGAACGTGGTCCGAGCAGTCGTTGAATGCCGGCGAGATCCTGGCTGAGGCGATTGTGCGCGTCCCGCTGGATACGCACGAGAGTGAACTGCTCAGCGGAGGAATTCCGCGCGGCCACAAGAACCTGACCACTGAGACCGCGAAGCTGGTCAAGGCCGGCTGGCTGGTCAAGGGCCGTTCGGGCTGGACCATCACCGACAACGGCCTTCGTGCCACGGTCGCTTTCGCCAAGCCGGACGAGTTCGCCACGGCACTCGTTGAGGGAATCCCCGTGCCGGCAGGTACCCCGCTCCCGACAGCCCCCGTCAAGAAGGCTGCTGCCAAGAAGCCGGCCGCCAAGAAGGCGCCCGCCGCTGAAAAGGCACCTGCCGCCAAAGCTGCCGCGACGAAGACCCCGGCCGCAAAAGCAGCGCCCAAGAAAGCTGCCGCACCCAAAGCGCCTGCCGCCGTCGAAAAGCTTGAGCAGCCGTCCGCCGTCGCGATCGCAGGTGACTTCAACACGATCCTGGGCGCTCCGGAAGATTGGGCTCCGCAGTACGACGAGGTGCAGATGAAGTTCAATGGCCGCCGCAAGGTCTGGACCCTCGCCGCAACGCTGCCTGCCGGTTTCTACACGTACAAGATCGCGCTGAACCGCTCGTGGGACGAGAACTACGGTGCGTTCGGTGTGCGTGATGGCGCCAACCACGAGCTAAACCACGACGGAGGCAAGGTCACCTTCACGTACGACCACGCCACGCGGGACATCGTCACGGCTTAGCCGTTCATCCAGGTTTTCTCCAAGTCCACATTTGGACTTGGAGAAAACCTGGGAACAAAGCGCCCCGGCTCCGAGGTTAGGGTATGTCAACTGAACCTAAGCCGAGGAGCTAGCGATGACCGATGCCACCTTCCGCCACAACATTGACCGCGAGCGGTTTGAAGTGCTCGCTGATGGCCACGTGATCGGTAAGGCCGCGTACAAAGCGTACGACGACGGCGGGTCGCCGCAACGGATTTTCTACCACACCGTGATCAACGAGGAGTACGGCGGACAAGGGCTTGCGGGCAGGCTCGCCGAAGTGGCCCTGAATGAGACAGTGAGCGAGGGGCTCCGGATCGTGCCGGTGTGCCCTTTCATTCAGAAGTTTCTCACCAAGCACCCGGAATACGCGGCGAACGCGACTGTCCCGACACCGGCGCACTTGCAGTACCTCAACGCGGCCCTCGCTCCGGCCGCCCGAGCCTGAAAGCGGCGGGTCGCGCCGCCGTCGTCCGCTTTTAGGCGTACATCAGCGAGCCCGGCGTGGTGAGAACTTCGCCGGTTTCCAGCCAGGTCTTCAGGCCGGAGAGGATCATCGGCCAACCGCCGTAGATCTGGTCGTTGCCGCCTTCGCGCAGCTCGCTATGAGTCACGGTCAGGTGGCAGGAATCGCCCACCGGTTCGATCTCCCAGGTGACGCGCGAGGTGCCCTCGGCTTTGACGTCCTCGCCCCAGAGTGCGCGCATGGTCTGGACGAGCCGGCGCGGTGGATCGACCTCCACGTTTTCGCCTTCGCCCAGGACCATTCCGTTGGCCTTGGGGTTGTGCATCTCGTAGTGGCCGCCAGGTGTCCAGTCCGCGGTGTGGGTGTTGCCGAACTGGTATTTGCTGCGGATGTCGCTGTCCGTGATGGCTTCCCAAAGCCGTTCCGGAGTGGTCTTGATGTAGATTTCGAAGATCTTTTCCACGGGACTTTCCAATCTGGTTTTGAGGTCGCTCAACGCAGCGGCCCATGGTTCTGCATATTTGCTCACCCAGCGGTCGTGGACGAGCCTGATGGGTACCGGATTCAGGTAGTGGAGCTTTTCGCGACCACGACGGCGGGTCACAACCAGCCCGGCCTCCTCAAGGATCTTGAGGTGCTTCATGATCCCGAAGCGGGTCATATCGAACCGTCCTTCAAGCGCGCTCAGCGTCTGCCCGTCCTCGCGGAAGAGCTCATCGAGCAGGTCCCTGCGGGTGGGGTCGGAGAGTGCCTTGAAGACGGCGTCCATGGATTTAGGATAGGTGACCATTTGGTCACATGTCAATGGTTCCAGGCTCAACTCGGCTGCTTCATGTCCGGCAGTTTATGTCCGGGTGGGTCTGAAGTAGTGGTTGCGTCGGGGTGTTTGGCGGGGATCGATGTGGGGTGGGGGTTTGAACCATGCCACGCCGGAGTCCATGGTGATGGTCCATTGTTCTTTGTGGATGACGTGGTGGTGGTGGCTGCAGGCCAGGATGCCGTTGTCGGTTCCGGTGGTGCCGCCGTGGGACCAGTAGGTGATGTGGTGGGCTTCGCACCAGGGTGCGGGGATGGTGCAGTCGGGGAAGGCGCAGCCTTGGTCGCGGGCGGTGATGGCTTTGCGGATGTGGGGCGGGAACACCCTGGTGGTGCGGCCGATGTCCAGGACGCGGCTGTCGCTGCCGAGCAGGACGGGGATGATGTCCGCGTCGCAGGCGATCTTGCGGATGACCGAGGGGTGGATCGGGCCCTGGAATGTGGACGCGCCGGTGCTCAGGCGAGGATTTGCGGTGGTGGTTTGGTGTTCGACGCGCTCGAGCAGCTCGCGGTGGTCGATGGTGACCATCACCTGCGGCCGGAGACCGCCGTTCGACGGCAGCTCGCCGGTGGACAGGGCCACCGCGCAGGCCCCGACGAGCCCGTCAAGCAGTTTCTGCGCCCGGGAGCGGCGATCCAGCGGCGGGGGAGCAGTGCCGTCGTGCTCCGGGAACCCTGCGGTGCCGCCGGTGGTGTTCTTGCCGGTGGTGCCGCCTGGATCCGTATCCTGTGCTTCGTCGGTGTCGTGGCGCAGGCGCGGGTTGGTGGCGGTGTTCATGACGGTGGCGAGGGTTTCAAATTGTTCCGCGGTGGCGAAGATTTCCAGGTAATGCAGGCCGCGGCGGGGTTTGCGGATGAACGCGCCTTGGCGGTGTCGGAGTTCTTCCTCGCTGGGTTCGGATCCGTCCTGGTCGATGGCATCAACCCAGCGCTTGGCCATCCGGGACACGAAATCGGGATCGCTCTGCACCGCGGTGTTGGTCAGTGCTTGCTCCATCTGCAGGGCGGTTTCGGTATCGGCGATGTGTCGTACCTGATCCAGGGCCACGCTGATCACGGTGGCTGAACGGGAGGGCACGGTTGCCGAGGAGAGGGCCGCGGCGAGGACCTGGTGCCGTGCGGGTATTTCCTGCCCGGCGATCCCTGCCTGCGGGAGCACGACGGAGGCCAGTGCGAGCCGGCGCCGGGCCTCGCCGATGCCGATCCGCAGCCTGGCGCGCAGGAATTCGGCCGCGTTGCGGTAACCGTCGTCGACCGTGGCGGCTGCTCCGGTGAGGCTGGCGGCAGAAGCCGGCACCGGGACGTCCGGGATTGCCGTGTCTGCTGCGGCGGCCGTGGACTCGGTCCAGCCGGTCCTCCACCCCGACGCCGGGGATGGCTGCCGTGCCGCCTGGGCTTCGCGCCGGGTCCGCTCCACGGCCCCGGCCGCGACGATCTGCAAAAACTCCACCGTCCGCGAGATCTCCTCGACCCTGCCGGCGAACTCAGCGGCCTCAGCGAAACCGAACAACCGGGAGTCGGAGAGCGCGGTTGAGCGCAGCGCATCCATCGCCGCCACTGCCTGATCAAGGTCATTTGCGGGCGACGGCACGGATTCAGGCCTGGTACCGGGGCGGACCTCCAGCCGGTTGATGTCGGCATGCCGGGAGGAAGCAGCAGGCTTCAGGCGGCGGGAAAGACGTCCCAAGGGCGCAACTCCGACGTCAGCCGGGGCTGCCCGACGTGCCACGAGTTGACCGATGCCTTCCATGAATAAACCCTGTCACGGGGGTCTGACATTTAAGGCCCCCGCGCTTCCAATCGGCGTCGCGAAGAGCGAAACAAGGAAAACCGGTCTCAAATATTAGGTGTTGAGTTCCCAATGAACCCGGATCGCCTCGGCGATCGGGCCGGTGATGTCGATCTGGAAGGCTACGGGGGCGGTCCCTGTTTCTTCAATAACGGTGTCGTGGTAAGCGCGGCCGCATGACGGACACAACGTGTAGAGGTCCTCATCGTCGGGCCACGGAGCCAGCCCGGCGGGGACCGGCTCGTTTGCTCCGCTGTACACCGGGACGCCTTGTGAGTTGGCCTGAATCAATCCCTCTTTGCTGACGGTGTTTCCGCAGAGGCAAGTGATCGTCGTGACATCGTGACCGATGACATCAGCGAATTCAATGTCCATTTGAGCTCCCCGGAGTCGGAAGAGACGTTCTGCTTGTAGCTTATGCCTGCGGATCGCCTCCCGTCGCTGCCATTTTGGCCACCTTGAATACGGGGACGGTGGGTGAGTCCGGCCTTCCGCCTAGACTCCTTGGATGGCTATGGATCTTGAGAGTGTATTCCTCAACGGCACGGTTGGTGCCGGCAAGACGACCACGGGAGAAGCCCTGCACTGGCTCCTCGCCGACGACGGAATCAGCAACGCAGTGATCGACCTCGATGAGTTGCGGCGGAGCTGGCCTGCGCCTTCAACGGACCGGTTCAACCACGAGCTTGAGCTCAGGAACCTTCAAGCTGTCGCGGGAAACTATCGTGACGTCGGCGTACGGAGATTCATTCTGGCAGGAGTGCTTGAGCAATCCACTGAGGTGGACCGCTACCGTGCAGCCCTCGGTGGAGGGAAACTCACGGTGATCCGGCTGGAGGCATCGATGGAGACTATCCACGAGCGGCTCAGGAACCGACACGAAGCGAAGAGCCCGGAGCTGGCCTGGCACCTGCACCGGAGCGTGGAGCTCGATGAAATCCTGACCGGCACTCGACTCGAAACACATGTGGTGGCTACGGGACCACGAAGCCCAAACCAGGTTGCCCAGGCAGTTCGGGCTCTGATTGGGTGGTAGGAGTAGTCAAGCCCGGCGGGCCCATGAAGCCATGGAGCCCACCGACAACGCACAGTGAAAGGATGCGATGAAATCCAACGAACTGCTGCTGGATGCCTTCGGCCGGATCCGTGACATCGTTGCTGCCACTCTCGAGGAGGTCGACGGCGAGTCTTTGGTCCGTCGGCCCGCCAGCACCGGAAACTCGATTGCGTGGTTGATCTGGCACCTCAGCAGGGTGGAGGACGTCCAAGTCGCTGCCGCGGCCGGCCTGGAACAGGTCTGGACCTCGCAGGGGTTTGCTGGTCGCTTCAACCTGCCGTTGCCTGAACGCGACACCGGCTACGGCCATTCGAGCGATAAAGTCGACGCGGTTCAGGCCCCGCCGGAGCTGTTGCTCGAATATTACGACGCCGTTCATCGGCAGACGCTAGCGTTCCTGAAAACTCTCGGCGACGACGACCTTGATCGCATCGTCGACACCCGCTGGGACCCGCCCGTCACTCTTGGCGTGCGGCTGGTCAGCACGATCGCCGATTGCCTTCAGCACGCGGGGCAGGCGGCGTACGCCAAGGGACTGAAGTCCCCGGACGGTTAGGGCCGGTCGGGTTCCTCGCCGTTCGCGGGCGCCTCGCCGTTCGCTACCGCCTCGATCCAGTCGACCGCCTCGTCCGGGAAATAAAACCCCGGGGGCTCGTTCTGACCAGTCCACCATGCGTCGGAAGTGGCCGGCCCGCCAGCCTGGGTAATCTCCGTCACCACTTCCTGGGGTACCGTGTCGCCATTGTTCTCAATCAGCCATTTCTGGGTGGACGGCTTCAGCCTCGGCCACCAGTGCTCGATACTCATGGCCGAAGTCTGCCATGTCCGGCGTCTGGTGAGGAAGGGCGTCCGCCGCGGAAGGCGCGCCTCTCAGGCCACCTTCCGGGCTTTGAAGACCAGCCCGACGACGGCGGCCAGCGCGAGCGCGGAGAGGACGGTCGCGGACCAGAACCCGGCGCGCCCGCCGGTCAGGAAGTCGCCCGGGATGGCGAAGGCCGCGTAGGTCGAAGCCACGATGGCCAGGCCGACGGCACCGCCAAGCTGCTGCATTGTCTGGAAAAGCCCGGAGGCTGATCCTGCGTGCTCGGGTTCGACGTTGCGGAGCGCGAGCGTCGTGAGAGGCATGAACGTCAGGCCGGCAGAGATTCCGGTACCCAGAAGGGCAAGCAAGACAAGAGCGAAGGGGGTGTCCGCGTTTAGCTGCGTGAGGGGCAGGAAGGCTACGACGCGAAGTGCGGCGCCAAGGATGACCAGTCGGACCGCACCTAATCGCTCGAGCAGTCGCGGAACGATCCGTGACATCGCGAAGATGCTCAGTGGCATCGGCAGGAACGCCAGTCCGGTCACCATGGGCGAGAGGTGCAGATCGTCTTCGAGGTACTGGACCATGAGGAAGAACATCGCCAGCATCCCGCCATAGGTGGCCGCCATCGCCGCCAGTGCCGCAACTCGGCTCGGGCTGCGTAGCAGTTGCGGGCGGAGCAAGGGGTGGGCCACTCTCCGTTCGGTGACGGCAAGCACTGCGATCAGCGCCGCGCCGACAACGAGGCCGCCGATGGTCCGCGGGCTGGACCATCCGACGTCGCCCGCTTGAATGAGGGCCCACACAATGGCGACGGCGCCGCCGGTGGCCGTCACCGCTCCGAGGATGTCGAAACGGCCGGGCCTCCGGGGAGTTTCGGCGACCAGGCGCGGCACCGCAATGAGGACCACGACGCCGATCGGCACGTTGATGAAGAGGGTCCACCGCCAGCTGGTGGTGTCGGTGAGCAAGCCGCCGAGGATGAGTCCGAGTGCGCCACCCATCGAGGCAATCGCGGAAAACAATGCGAGCGCTCGGTTCCGCGCGCCGTCGTCCTTTGCGCTTGTGGTGATGAGTGCGAGCACGCTCGGGGCGGCGAACGCGGCACCGAGGCCTTGCAGTGCGCGTGCTAGGACGAGGAGGAATGGCGAGGTGGCCAGGCCGCCGAGCAGTGAGAAGAGCGTGAAGGCTGCGACGCCCACCAGGAAGGTGCGACGACGGCCGAAGACGTCTCCGATCCGTCCGCCGAGCAACAAGAGGCCGCCAAAGGCGACGGCGTAGCCGTTCAAGACCCAGCTGAGCTCGGCTCGGTTGAAGTGGAGATCGGTGGCGATGTGGGGGAGCGCGACGTTCACGACTGTCGCGTCGAGGACAAGCATGAGTTGGGCCAGCATGACCAGCCAGAGGCCAATGCTGCCGGTGCGGCGGCCGGATCTTGCGATCCCGGCGGGTGCGCGTGTGGCGATTGTGGGTGTCATGGGAGGTGTCCTGTTCTAGCCGAGGGGGGCTGACGTACACTAAGAGGAGAGATGCTCCGTTTAGAACTATACGGAGACACTCTCCGTTTTGCAACAGTTTTGTTTGGATGTATTTGGAAGGGTTGGTTTCCGTGCGCGCTGACGCTCAACGTAACCGCGATCGAATCGTGGAGGTCGCGCGTGCCCTCTTCCGTGTCAAAGGCTTCGAATCGGTTTCGATGGACGAGATCGCCAAGGCGGCCGAGGTTGGCCCCGGCACGCTTTACCGCCACTTTCCGACCAAAGAGTCGCTGTACGACGCGGTGCTGGAGGCTTGGGCGGAGAAAGTCAACGAGGCCGTCGAGCGAGCGCTCGCCCTCGACGCCCCGGCGCGCGAGCAGTTGGTGACCTGGTTGACCGACTATGCGGCCATGCTGACAGAACACAAGGGTGCGGCCGCGCGGATCACTGCTGCGCTGGGCGATTCCGGGTCCCCGTTTGCAGCGAAGTGCCAGACCTACCTCGGCGCCAATCAGCGCGTGATCGAGGCGTTGGACTCGGCCCTTCGCCCGGGAGTCGAGGCAATGCAAATCAGTCGGCTCGTGGGCGGCGTGGCCGCCGTCGTAGACAACAGCGAGCTTCCCGCCGACGCAGCAGCATCGATGCTCGCGATCGTCGCGGACGGACTGCTCGCCTCCTGACGCGCAGGCCCCAGCGCGGCGCTGAGTACCCCGGCGGCTGACCTGTACTCCAAGTGCAAAGCACCACTTACTCGCAATCTCGTTAACTAAGTCCAGTAGGGATCACTCACGGCTGCCCGGAAACGGCTCCGTAGCATCCAAAGTGAGCCGAAAACGAGGCTCACTGCCATTGTTTCGGGAAACAATGTGCGGCAGTACCAACCCGTCTGGGTCCTGACCCTGCCGAGGATGCACATCATGAAAACTGCAAAACTCATGGCCCTCACTTGCCTCCTTCTTGCAGGGGTAGCCACCCCGTTCTCCGCCGCGAACGCTGCACCGATGGAGGCTTCGGGCGTCGTATTGGGCAGCGACATATCCTGGCCCCAATGTGGGGGCGGAGTTCCTGCGGGCCAGGCGTTCGGGATTGTCGGAGTGAACGGCGGACGGCCCGGCACCGCGAATCCCTGTTTCGCCGAGCTGCTGGGCTGGGCCAGCAGCTCGGCGGGCGGCACGAGCCAACCCGCAGCCGCGGTGTATGTGAATACCGCCAATCCTGGACCGTTCGGAGCCGAGTGGTGGCCGGCATCCGATGCGGAGGTGGGCCTGGGCGGTCCCAACCCGTATGGGAGCTGCGACGGGACAGCTTCGGCGGCGTGTTCCTACCTCTACGGTTACGGCATGGCCTTCGACGACGTTATCCGGCACGGGGTACCCGACCCCGCCAAGCGCATGTGGTGGCTGGACGTGGAGACCGGGAATGCATGGTCTTGGGACACCGTGGCCAACGCCGCCGTCCTCGAGGGCATGACGGGATTTCTGCAAACCTTCGGCGCCCAGGTTGGCATCTATTCCACCTCCTACCAGTTCGGGCTCATCGCCGGCCGGCCTGGTCCGGGCAGCAGGCTGAACGGGCTGAAGAGCTGGCTTGCCGGAGCAACGTCACCGGAGTCCGCAGTGGAACTCTGCTCGGCCCCTCCGTTGACTGCCGGCGGAGTCGTTTCGCTCACCCAATTCACCACAGACTTCGACTACAACTACTCGTGCATTCCGCCCGCACCGCCCCCGCCCCCTCCACCCGCGCCGGTAGTGGCCCCGCCGAAGCCGCCAACCCCAACGCTGACTACAGACGCCAATGGGAAGCGGAAGCCGGTGGAAGCTGTAGCGCAGGGCTGAGGCCCCCGTGACGCCCGTGTCGCCCATCGTTTCGTGACCCAAGGCAACCATGGACCAGACTTAGGGGCGTGACCAACAAACCCCGCCCCGGCCTAGCGATCGCTGCACTCAGTCTGGGGACGGCGCTGAATCCGCTGAACTCATCCATGATCGCGGTGGCGCTGGTGGTGCTTCGCGAGGACTTTGCGCTCGACGTCGCCACGGTCACCTGGGTGATCACGTCCTTCTACCTCGCCTCGGCGGCCGGCCAGCCGCTGATGGGCCGCCTCGCCGACCGTTTCGGTCCGCGGAAACTGTTCACCTTCGGCATGGCGGTGGTGGCCATTGCCTGCGCACTGGCTCCCTTCTCGCCGAACTTCGCACTGGTCTGCGTGGCCCGGGCGCTCATGGCGGTGGGGACCGCGACGGCGTACCCGTGCGCCGTCGTCATGGTTTCGGCACTGAGCCGGCAGGCGAACATCAGCTCCACCCGACCCCTGGGGCGCATCCAGATGGCGAACACGTCGGCGGCTGCGGTGGGGCCCGTCGTCGGCGGCCTTTTGGTGAGTCTTGTTGGCTGGCAGGCGCTGTTCGCGATCAACGTGCCGATCTCGCTCCTGGCCCTGATTGTGGTGCGGAGAGTGGCGCCGCCCGACGTCGGACGCGAGAGCGGCAAGCTCTCCGTCCTCCTGCGCGATTCCGACATTCCGGGCATCCTGGCTTTCCTCGCCTCGCTCACGCTGGCGATGATGGCGCTGCTCAACGTGATGCCGGCCTACCGTTGGTGGTTCATCGCCGTCGCGGTTGTCATAGCGGGGTTGTTTGCGTGGCGCGAGTTGCGGTTCAGCCCGCCGTTCCTGGACCTGCGGCTGCTCGGCCGGAACCGGCCGCTGCTGCTGTTGTACCTGGGTTTCGCCGTGTTCAGCGCGGTCTATTACTTTGCGTTCTTCGGGCTTCCGCAGTTGCTGCAGCAGGCGGGAAAGTACGACGCCGGTGTGGTGGGCCTGCTGATGCTGCCCCTTGCTGCCATGTCAGTTTTCGTGACCCCGGTTGCGGTGCGGTTCATTGAGCGGTTCGGCGTTCGTTCCGTGATGATCGCCGGCGTCGTGCTTTTGGCCCTGGCGTCCGGGGCGCTGGGGATCCTGACTTTGTCCTTCTGGCCTCCGCTGGTGCTGGTGCTCACGGCGCTGATGGGTGTCCCGTATGGCGTGGTCAGCACGGCGTCGAACCAGGGCCTGTATGTGTCCGCGCGGCCCCAGGACAGGGGAGTGGCCGCCGGGATCTTCCAGACCTGCCGCTACATCGGGGCCATCACGGCCACGGTCCTCATTGGTGTGCTTTATGGGCCCGGCGTCAACCAGGCGAACTGGGGGCTCATGGTGCTGGTGATGCTGGGTCTGAGCGCGGTGGTGTTCGTGCTTGCGATGATGTGGCGGAAGCCGGATGCGGGGGGTTAGCAGACCATATTGACACCCCTATGACGCCGGAATATGGTCTGGCTTATCGAGGTTCGTGGTCTCGTTCTTAGTGATTTCGGCGCTGCCTTGGGGGAGCTCCGCTAGTCGATTGTTCGCCGTGGCCGTCGCCTTTGCGCCGGGGATGGCGCCCGGGCTCGGGATGTAGGTTCAGGGGAAAAATGGGACGGTCTCATTCATTAAGGAGCTGGAAATGGCTAATGGCACTGGACTGCTCGAGCGTTTTTACAAAGAAATCATCGAGGGCGGGAATCTCGATCTCATTGATGAGCTGACGGTGGACGACTTCGTCGATCACGAACAGGCTCTTCCCGGGCAACCGCCCGGCAAGGATGGCGTTCGGTACTTCGTCAACGCCGTCCGGGCGGCGTTCCCGGATATCAAGATCAAGACGATCGAGCCGACGTTGGCTGACGGAAACCTGGAGGCCTGCCACGTGATTCTGACGGGCACTCACAGTGGGGACATGGCGGGAGTTCCAGCAACGGGCAACAGCGTCGAATTCGACGGCACTGACATTATCCGCGTTGAGGACGGCAAAGTGGCTGAGCATTGGGGAACCACGAACAACCTGAGCCTCATGCAGCAGATCGGCGCCATACCGCAATAGCGTCTCCCGCCCGCGCTCCTAGCAGCGGGCGGGAGGCACTGGGAGTGGCACTGGTTCGCTGGCGCCACTCCCATTTGTGCGCCCGAAAGTCGAGTCTCTTTTAGTTGCCGCCTGTCAGCGACTACCTCACCGAAGGGATGTGCGCATTGATCAGCGCCGAGAGACGCGCGGGCTGACGCACGGCCGCACCTGCTTTGATGAAGCCCCTTTCGAGCCTGTCCCTCACCAGGTGCAGGGCGAATGCTGCATCCTTGCGGGAGCCGCGTTCTGCTCTCCGACTGTCGTCGAAACCCCACCCGGAGAGATTGACCTTGTGCCGCTGGGTGATTTCCAGCAGCGAGGAAATATCGGTGAGATCTTTCTCCGAGGCCCGGGACTTCCAAGCGAGTGCCTTCAGGATCAGTGCAGATTCCACGTTCGGAACAGGGACCGTGAATTCCATATCAGTGCCGTTTCTGAGCAGGACTTTGGCATCCACGAGGAGCGGCGAAGCGGTGAGCGCGAATCCGAGTCCGGGGATGGCATCGAATCCGCGCCCGTTCACTTGTTCGGGCTCGCCGACGGTGCCGTGCGGGATGAGGAGGTCGACGGCCCTCTCCCCGCCAGCTGGGTCCTTCTTGACATAGCGGTTGCCCGAGGTGGCCTCGTACCCGCTGCCGAGTAGGTGCAAGTGAAGATCCTGACCCACCGCTGTGGCGCGGTCGATGCCTGCGTCGGCGTCGGCCGTGCTCCGTTCTGTGGCCTCTGGTGTCGGGTAGACATGGATGAGCAGCTGAACCATGTGTCCGCCAACGATTCGGTAGGTCCGTGGATCCAGGCCGGAAGCGGCGACATCAGCGAGGGCAAGGTACCCGAGGTCAGCCGCGTTGGACGTCGAGATGACGCTGATGGCCGTCAATGCGCGGCACCGCTGAGTATGGCATCGCGCAGATGCTTCACGGCGTCGGGTGCGTCAGGTGCCTCGTTCTGGGTGAGATCCCACAGAGTCAGAAGCGGATCTGCGAGGGGCAGGCCTTCGTGCTCAGCGACTGACGCTGTGAGCCACAGCGTCAGGTCTTCCGGGGTTACTGCGATAAGTGTCGCCTCATCGCGCGAGGCAGGACTGAACCCTGCGTCATTGAAATCCACGAATTCGCGCAGGTAGATGGTGGCACGGTCGGGCAGACGCCAGGGGGCATAGATATCGGCCGCCACGTCGCCGGACACGAGCGGCTTGGCGCCCATCTCCTCGGCGTACTGAATCGCTTCCCGCAGCTGTTCGTCCAGCGAGCGCAGGCTGTACCAATAGCTCGTTGCCCCGCGCGGACCTGGGTACAGCTTGAGCAGATAGTCCAGGAGCTGTGTCTTGTCTCTGGCGAACCAGCCGGATTCATTTTTGGCGACCCATGTGTCGAACAGTTTGAGGTTCTTTGTCACTGCCGGTTGGCTGATGCCCGCTTCATGTGCCAGCACGCGCTGGATCTGAGGTTCTGTGGAGAGAAGCAATGAGCGCAACAGAGCATACCGGCCCCAGGCAGGCTTTCCCTGAGAAGGGGTTGGCTTTGGGGCGGCCGGCTCAGTGCCGCCGAGCAGCAGTTCTCTGCCCCCGATCATGACGGAAGGCGGCTCGACGGCGATCATGTCGAGGGCATCGCGCGCCGCTGCTGCGGTAACGTGCCGACTCGGCCTGTGAGTGATGACCAAATAGTGTTCCCGGCCTTCCTGTCGCTCCAGGTAACCGGCTGTCATGCTTGGCGTCGGGGGAATAGAAGCAACCTTGACGTTCACCACACGCGTCGAGCCGTCGGGCAGGGTCAGGGAGAGATCCTTGAGGTTGCCGCCGGATATTTGGACGCCCGCCTGCCTCAGCAACCGGAGCGCGATGGAGAGAGTTTCCTCTTGCATGCCGTGCGTGCTCCAATCTAATTGTGTTCTCTGTCAAATAACCATAAACGGAAAATTCTGTTTTTGGTTATAAGTCGGCCAGCGGACGCCTGACAACTCGATGGGAGTTCCCCGTGGGCCAAGCCGGAATCCTTGACTTCATGGTGAGGCTCAACAAGGGTGGAGGGGATCGATCCAAGCGAAATTCTTTCGAATCAGGAGATCCACTATGACTCTTCCCAAAGGTCTGACTTCCGGCGTCTGGTTGCTGGACATGTCCCACAGCGAGATTGGTTTCAGCGTCAGGCACGCTGGCATCAGCAAGGTCCGCGGCCGTTTCACGGAGGCTAATGCGGAGGCCCGGGTGCGCGAGTCCCTGGCCGACGCGTCCCTCCACGCAACCGTCAAGACCGCGAGCTTCGACTCCGGCGACGCCAACCGCGACGGCCACGTCCGCGGCGCTGACTTTTTCGACGTCGAGACGTTCCCGGAGATGACCTTCCGGGCCACCAGTGTGGAGGGCGACGGCGATGACTACACTCTCACGGGCGATCTCACCATCCGCGGGATCACCAAGCCCGTGGAGCTGGAAGTGGAGTTCACCGGCGTCGCTGTTGATCCTTTCGGCGCCACTCGCGCCGGGTTCTCCGCCGAAACCGAGATCAGCCGGAAGGACTTCGGACTGACCTGGAACGCAGCTTTGGAGACCGGCGGTTTCCTGGTGAGCGACAAGGTGAAGATCAACCTTGAGGCTGCTTTGGTCAAGCAGGCCGAGCCTGCGGCCGCTGAATAGGCCACGGAAGCCCGGGTAGGAAAGGAACTGCAGAGCATGTCACCCAAAACCCCGCCCGCTGAAGAAGCAGACGAAAGCGTCGTCGTCGTCGAGGGCGGTCCGAAATCCTGGGCCGCCGGCATTCCCGGCGTTTATCACTCCATGAAGCCCGCGTTTGAGCAGATGGGCGTCCAGCGAGCGGGAAAAACCTTGCTGGCGATGAACCAGAAAGACGGCTTCGACTGTATGAGCTGCGCGTGGCCGGACCCGGATCATCGCAAGACTTTCGAGTTTTGCGAGAACGGTGCCAAGGCCGTCACGTGGGAGGCCACGCCGGTCCTGGTAGAGCCGGGGTTTTGGGCGGAGCATAGCCTCAGCGAGCTCCGGGGCAAGTCCGAGTACTGGCTGGGGATGCAGGGGCGCCTCACTGAGCCGGTGTACAAACCGGCCGGTGAGGACCACTACCATCCCGTCGGATGGGACGAGGCATTCTCCATCATCGCCGGGAGGCTGAAGGAGCTGGAAAGCCCGGACCAAGCAACCTTTTACACGAGTGGACGGACGTCCAACGAGGCTGCTTTCGCCTACCAGCTTTTCGTCCGTGCTTATGGCACCAATAACTTGCCGGACTGTTCCAACATGTGCCACGAGTCCTCGGGCTGGGGCATGGGGCAGACCATCGGCATCGGCAAGGCCACCATTTCCTATGACGACTTCGCCAAGGCGGATTTGATCATCGTGATGGGCCAGAATCCCGGAACCAACCACCCGCGCATGCTCACGGCACTGGAGGAGGCCAAGGATGCCGGCGGCCACATCGTTGCGGTCAATCCGCTGCCGGAAGCCGGGCTGCGGCGCTACAAGAATCCGCAGCGGATCAGGGGAGTGATCGGCCACGGAACACAGATAGCGGACCAGTTCCTGCAGATCCGCATTGGTGGGGACATGGCCCTGCTGCAGGCCGTTTCGAAGCGGGTGTTGGATGCCGAGGCGAAGAACCCCGGAACCGTGCTTGACCATGACTTCCTGGAGAAGCATTGCCATGGCCTCGAGGAACTCAAGGAGCACCTGTCACAGCTGGACGAAGAGGCCGTGCTCCTGGCCACTGGACTGCGTTCGGAGGAGATCGATGAGCTGGCGCAGCGATATCTGAGCGCGGAGAAGGTCATCATCACGTGGGCAATGGGCATCACGCAGCAGAAAAAGGGTGTCGCCACAATCAAGGAGATCATCAACCTGTTGCTGCTCCGGGGGAACATCGGGAAACCCGGTGCGGGGGCGTCGCCCATCCGCGGACACAGCAATGTCCAAGGGGACCGCACCATGGGCATCTGGGAGCAGATGCCGCCGGCATTCATAGAGGCGCTCGGCAAGGAATTCGATTTCGAGCCGCCCAGCGAACACGGCGTGGACGCCGTCGAAAGTATCCGGAGGATGCGCGACGGCGGGATCAAGGTTTTCGTCGGGTTGGGAGGCAATCTGGTGGGCGCCATTTCGGACAGCCACGTCGCTGAAGCCGCGATGGCGAACACCGAACTTTCGGTCCAGATTTCCACCAAGCTCAACCGTTCGCACGCCGTGACCGGAAAGGAAGCCTTGATTCTGCCGACCCTGGGCCGCACCGAGATCGACATGCAGGAATCCGGTCCGCAGTTCGTGTCGGTCGAGGACACTGTGTGTGCTGTACACGCCTCCCACGGTACGGTTCAACCGGTAGCGCCCAAGCTTCTTTCCGAGGTGGCGATCGTCAGCAGGATGGCCGCCGCAGTGGTGGGAGACAGGGTCCACGTCGACTGGGCCGGGTTCGAGCACGACTACGATCTCATCCGCGAGCATATCTCCCACGTGGTGGCGGGCTGCGAGGACTACAACACCAAGATCCGCCGGAAGGGCGGCTTCGTCCTGCCCAACGGACCGCGGGATTCGCGCACGTTCCCCACCCCCACCGGGAAGGCGATGCTGACGGTCAACCATTTGGAGCATGTCGAGCGCCCGGAACGGACCCTCATCCTGCAGTCCATGCGTTCGCATGACCAGTTCAACACCACCATCTACGGGCATGCCGACCGCTACCGGGGCATCAAGAAGGGCCGGGACGTGGTGTTTGTGAGCCCGGAGGACCTCGCGGAGCTCGGTCTTGGCGACGGCCAGCGCGTGGACGTCCACGGCGTCTATGAGGACGGCTCCGAGCGGGTCATGCGGAACATCCAAGTGGTGTCGTATCCGACGGCGCGCGGCTGCGCAGCTGCCTACTATCCGGAAGCCAACGTGCTGGTTCCCCTCGAGAGTGTGGCCGAGGGCAGCCAGACACCGGTTTCGAAGGCAGTGATTGTCAGGCTGGAGCCGAGTACGGCTGCTTAAGCCAGTTGGGCGGCGCCTTTGGGGCGCCGCCCATTTTTCCTGGTACTTACCGGTGGTGACTTGCTGCGCTGTGACTTTACGGTGCCGTGACTTTTACGGTGCCGTGACTTTACTGCGCGGAGTCCGCCCAGCCTTTGATCGATTCCTCGCTGTCTGCGGCGTCTTCGCAGAGCCTCGAGGCGATGTCTATGGCTTTCCGGATAGCGGCGTCCGAGGCGGCTTTGGACCCGGCGCTGCCGTTGCCTGCTGCCAGCCCGGCGGCGTAACCCACCATGAGCGCGCTGATGGTTCCAGCCGAGGGACTCACTGCCCGTGACGATTCTTCGGCGAGGTCCAGGACAAGTGGCTCATCCAGGTCCAGGTCGAGGATCTGCAGGGCGTGCGCCAGCCGGTGGCTCCATTTCTTCAGGATCTTGGCTTCGTCGTCGCTGAGCGTCATGGCTTTCTCCTTGGGTTGGGTGCAATTTTTCGGACTCAGGCATCGTTGCTTGCGATGTTGGGGTAGCGCGCGCCGGCTGGGGTTCGAACTTGTAGGTGGCAGACGTGCTGGACAGCGGGACGGTGCTCAGAGGGGGCGCGATGAACGCCACTATAACCACGTTCTCGCAGGGGTAACAACGGGCAGGCGCCTTACCGGCGTTTCCTTCCGAGTGGTGGGCATACCATGGGGCATGGCGCGTTTTGGAATGAAGATGGCATGCACGTTCCTGGCTCTTCTTGGACTGTCGTTGGCGGGGATGGCCCCGGCAGCAGCGGCCCCACCTCCCCGGACTCAGGGTTTGGTCGGCAACGATGTTTCCTGGCCACAGTGCGGTAAAACCCTCCCCGCGGGACAAGCGTTCGCGATCGTGGGCGTGACCGGCGGCCTGGCCAATAACACCAACCCTTGCTTGGCTCAGCAGCTGGCTTGGGCGGCTGGCTCAACGGGGGGAACAGCGCAGCCCAAGGTCGCCCTGTACGTGAACACCGCCAACCCGGGACTCGCGGGCTCGTGGTGGCCGTCGTCGAACACCTACGCGGGCACCCAAGTTTCTAATCCTTACGGGACGTGCGGCGGTGGGGTCGATCTTGCCTGTTCCTACATGTACGGCTACGCAAAGGCCAATGACGATGCCACCGTCCGCGGGGTGAACAACCCCGGGAACTATTTCTGGTGGCTCGATGTGGAAACCGGCAACAGTTGGCAGACCAACACGGCACTGAATAGGGCCGACCTTGAAGGAATGGTCACCTACTTCAAGGGCATCACTTCGGGCGCAGGTGTCGGGATCTATTCGACGGCAAGTCAGTGGGGAACTATCGCCGGGACCGTGCCCACCAGCAGTCCGCTCGCTGGGCTGTCGAGTTGGCTTCCGGGTGCCAACACCATGCGCGGGGCGAAGTCCAATTGTTCTTTGCCTGGCCTTACATCTGGAAGCCGGGTGTCTGTGACCCAGTACGTGTCTTCCGGACTCGACTACGACTATTCCTGCCCCTGAGCAGGCTCGCTCGGGCTGGCGCTTCGCCGGAGTTAAGGGAAACGGGAAAAGAATGAGCGAAACCGCGCTGCGTGCCGCGAACGTCAATCTGGTGGTTGCGCGGTGACGGCCCCGCTGCGGGTGTGCCTGCGCGCCGAACATCCGCAGTCTGACGTTCAGACGTCCCAAAGGGTTCCGTCCAGATCGCCGGGACGCCAGCCTCTGCGGTGTGCTGCTTCGCGTATAACGGCGGAAAGGTGGTCGTAGGACTTGTTATTGATGCCGGCCGCTTCCGCAACCCTGCGAATCCGTACGTCGATCGCAACCCCGGTAGGGATTCCGCTGAGAATGTCGAAGTAGTCGAGGGTTTTCGGTCCAACATGCAGCACGGCCCGTAGAGCCGTCCGAAGCTCGATTCTCTTGGCAGGGTGCTTGAGGTGGTCTCGAAGCTGATGCACTGTATCGATGGCGATGTCGGGACGCTCAAGGACCCTGGTGATGTGGTCTATCTGAGTAAGTCGGCCTGGGGTCCGCCAGCTGATGGTTTTTGAGAGTTCTCCGCTGTCCAGGCGCCGACGAAATCCGGTCGTGGTGTCCGCGTCAGGCCATGCGGCCACAAGTGCAGCAACTCTGGGTCTTACGGTTCTTGTATAGTTTTGCCGCCTTTGCAGCGCAGCGTCCACGATGATCGCCCCAATACTTTGCCAACCGCGTGTCCGCTCGGTCGACGCGTCAATTCCCAAGGAATCCATGTGTGCCAGGAGCTTTTCAGCATCGCTATCGATTGTCATAAGTGAATAGTCGCACGAGGCCTTAGCGCGCTCGTACAGATACGCAGCAAATGTCCAAGCCCGGCTAGGCTATTCCGGAGACCAATAGTAGGGGAATTTCCATGCGGCTGATGACAACGGCATTCAAGATTTGCTTCCCGCCCAGCGGCGTCAAAGCTGTCGCCAGGGACATTGTGAGGACACTTGGCGGCGCGATGGCCAGCTCTGTAGTGAGTGAAGTTGTCGCAGCCCCAATGGCAGCGCCCGCTTACGTCGAATGCCGAATCCAACATTCGACCGAAGATAGCGTGGACGCCTGCACGTTCCACAGCCGCTCCGAAAATATGCCTCAGTGGCTGCGTATCCAGCGCTTCGCCACAACGTGGAACCGCCGCTCCGAAGGGGCAAAAGAGTAACCTGGTGAGGGGCGTCAGGTTGAGCTGATTACCGTCTCGGTCTCTCCGGTCCGGTGTCCCGGCTTGGTCAGTTCCAGGCTAACGAGGTGCCTTTGCAGCCGCTTGGACATGGGGAGGAATGTGCCCAGCGTGAGGCCTCCAGAGAGGACTGCACCGACGACGGGGATGGCCTTCGCGACTCCGCTGGCGAAGAGTTTCTTGGTCATATTCACACCGAGATAGCCAGCGACCTTTTTCACGATCGGGAAGATGACCCCCTTGATGAGTGCCTGCTGCGGGAGTTTCTTGGCTACATTGGCGGCGATCATGCTCGCGACTTTTGCCACTCCACCTTGGGCGATCTGCACGCCGAACATCACACCCACGAACAGGATCAGCATGCTCTCGGTTGCCTCATCGATCGCTTCGCCATCATCGGCGAATAGGTCGGGCCAACTGTAGATGTAGGCCAGCTTCTGGGCAATCCGAAGCATGTGGCCCATGTACTGAGCGAGGTCGGCTGGCACAGTGCCGATCATTGCCAGACCGCCGGGGATGCCTGCGAGGGTTGAGAGGCCGGTGACTTTGCTCGTCTCATAAGCGATCGAGGTGTTTGCTGCCTCAGCGATGACCTTGAGGGCTGGACTGCCGGCGATTGCCCTCTCGATCTGTTCCTCTGTGCAGTGTCGCTTGAGCGCTGTTCGCAGGTAGGCGGCCCTGCTGATCCTCACGCCCGGCAGCTTCGCCGCAGCGGCGAGAGCCTGGGTGAAATTGGATCCTTGGTACTCAATCTCCTGGGTTTCGGTCATGGGTAGATCGTATCGGTGGGCTCCGACCTACCCCCTCATCTGCGAGGCCTCCAAACTGGAGGCAGTTGGTATTTCCAAAGGGTTCTAGCGGTTTGCGTCGAGGGAGATTGAGAAGCCACCGGCGCCTGTAGTTTGGAACCGATCGGTGGCGCAGTGCTGCCGAAAAGATGGAGGACTAGAGGAGGGACTAGCATCGTGTCGCGAGACGTGGGAGAGCTCTCATTCGGTCATAGTTAAGTCCATGACAACGCCAGAGCTTCCGGAGGCGGGCTCACAGCAGACGCCGCCCCACCAGCCACAGCAACCATATCTCGTGCCGCCGGGTCCTGGGGCGCCAACGCAGACGCTCCCGCCTCAGCCGATGAAGCCAAAAAAGCAGTTGAACGTGCTCGGACTCATTGCGCTCATCACAGCGGCGCTCGGGTTCATCTTCGCATGTATCCCTGGCGCCCTCATCGTCGGCTGGATACTACTGCCAATCGCATTCGTACTTTCGATCGTTTCTCTCTTCCTCAAGGACAAGGCCAAGTGGATGGGCATCACCGCCCTGATCACCTCGATCGTCGGAACGATCATCGGCGTTGTCGTCTTCTTTGCCGTCGTTGCGACGTCATTCAATAACTCCTTCGGCAGCGGCAACACCACAGTCGTCAAACCATCCGTCGGAGCAGCTGCCAGTAATGCAGCAGCAGAGAATAAGCCGGCCGCCCAATCCGGGACCCGCGAGAACCCATACCCGATCGGCTCGACTATCACGTCAAAGGACTGGCGCGTCGTGATCAACTCGGTCACCCTCGCTGCCACGGATGCCGTTGTCGCGGCCAACCAATTCAACAAGCCGCCGGCTGACGGGTCGCAGTACATCCTCGTGAACTACTCGGCTACCTACATCGGCGATGACCCTAAAGGGCAAACGCCTGCGTTCGTGTCCATCGAATACGTCACACCAAACGGCAACACGGTCAACGGCAACTTCGCCGTCGCACCACAATCCATCGACACCATGAGCACGCTCTACAAAAATGCGACGGCAACAGGGAATAAGGCCATTGAAGTGCCGACCGTCGCGGCTGGCCAAGGGGTCCTCGCCGTCAGGCCGGGCATGCTCGGCGACAAGATTTTCGTCGCCGTTAAGTAACACATACAGGAAACTTGCAAAGCCCCCGGCACATCAACGGGGGCTTTGCCGTGCCAGGGGAGCCATGGTCTCCCTGCTTGCGTTCACCAGCTCCCAAAGAGGGCAAGGGAACGCCGTCATACCGACCGACGCAAGGTTCCTCACGATGGAGTCGCTCACGCCCGCGTATTCATCCGCTTCTTCAACCCACAGGCGAGTCGAAATTTGAGCCCGCTCTGGGTGCCTATGAATAGACGACGGTGTCTGCTGGTAGGCAGTACCGTGGGCCGGGCGGTAGATTGACCGCCCGGGGATCTGCAGCTGAAATTGGGGGCTTCTATGCAGTTAGTGGCGTATCTGGAAGGTGAGCGGGTCGACGCAACGGAGACAACTCACGACCCTTGGCGGGCTCTGGTGAACCATCCCCTTTATGAAAGCCTTGTACTGCTGGAGTGTGGGTTGCGCGCGAGCCGGGTCACACGTAGGGGACGGCAGTTCTTCAAGCACTATCCCGGGGTTGCATGCTCGGTTGAGCACAAGTCTGAGTCGGATCAGCACCTGGCAATGAAGCAGGCCTTAAAGGACAGGATCAACCTGGCACCTGACTGGCGCGCCGAGGTGGAGCACGCTCATCCGAGGAGGGCATGGATCGCCGACGTCATGGCCATCCATTCCAGCGGCAAGCGGCTCGCGTTCGAGGTGCAGCTGTCGCCGCAGAACGAAGACGAGTACATTCGCCGGTCGCAGCTCTACGCGGATGACGGAGTCGGAGCGGTGTGGGTGGTCCCGGGCAGCCCTGAATGGTCCCGGGTTCGGGTGCCGATGATCGTGACGGGCTTTGGCAAGACCAGCGACTTGGCCGGGGCGCCGGGATGGCTTATGGACCCGGCACACTACCAGCCGATGTTCAGCAAGAGGGTGACGGTGGGGGCAGCAGTGGACGCGGTCCTGCATCCGGCCTTCCATTGGCCCTATGGAACGCCAAAGCACCAGTTGGAGGCGATCGCCAGCCTGGAGCAAATGAAGGCGAAGGCCGCGGCTAAAAATCAGGCGCGGGCGGCGCAGCTGGCGGAGGCGAAGCGCTTGGCTGAAGAGAAGGCAGCTGTTGAGGCGGTGCAGTTGGCGGAGGCGAAGCGCTTGGCTGAAGAGAAGGCAGCTGTTGAGGCGGCGAAAGTGCAGGCTCGGTTCACTGAATCGGCCACAGCTCCAACGGCCGCCGGTGTGCGTCCGGTGCTGGCATACAGGCGCATCTGGGCCAGTGAGGTCCGCTGCATGGGGGCGGGCCATCCGATGTTGATCTGGCGGCTGACTCAGCCCACTCCATCTTTTGGCGATGCTGCTCATCGGTGGATGCCTAGGTCGGAGAACTTCGCGAACATACGCGGAAGCGTTGACGCCTGGTTGGCTGCGGCTGCGATCGGTGTAGCCAAGGCCGGTATTCATCGGCTTCAGGGGTTGGGCGACCGCAGGGCGTACGCCTGCCCCGAATGCAAGGATCTAATTAAGGGACGTTGGGTGGCCGCGCTCCCGCCGGAGAAGTGGTCGGTAATTGCGGAAGCGAGCGTTGCCAGTGCTGAGGCCCGCGACGTGCTGTACCAGCGACCGCAGACCGGGCCGACGTCGACAGAGATGAAGCCGCAAGCCGTGGTGCGGACCTCGAACATTTCCGAGGGTGATTTCCGGTTCACCGGACCAAAGCGCAGGCCGTACTGGATTCAGGATGCCCAAAGCGGCAGGGAGATAGCAGAACATCAAGCATCCAAGGACGCGATGGCAGAGCGAATGCACGCGATCCGAGACAACCCCCGCTACCGTGCCAGGCCCGACGGGTTCCGATTTGACTGTACGGACTGCGGTGGAATGTTTGAGGACGACAAAGAAGGCAGACACGCGGACGGGGGCTGCCTCATTCGCGACACCCGCAGCCTTGGGCCGTGGTAACAACGAGAGCGTCCAGCACGCCGGAGCCGACCGACGACCGTAGAGTCAGCTCATGATCAACGAAGATGGACTCTGCCCGAAGACATTTTCGCGAATCTGCCCGGTTCCTCCGCTGTCACCGACGAGAAAGTGTCAGTGGATACTGAGCGCTGGAAACGCGCTCTTAGCGTTCGCCGGTTCCCACCGATTCAGGGGAAACTCGCAGGTCCAGGGAGAACCTCTGTGACCCGCAAGGAAGTATTTGGCCTCGCGGATCAGACCCCGGGAGTCGTAGAACGCCCTCCAGCTGTTCTAGTACTCCCTTGCCTGGGGTTTGGGTACGCGGGCGCCGCGGCTCCATCAGCGGTTGGACGGCCTAGCCGCCCACCAGGAAAGGGCAGGTCAGCTTCTATTGGCGGCCTGGACATTGGTTGGAGAGGGAGCGTCCACCCGTGAGGCCTATAGTACGTTGACTACCGATCGCGGTTCTGGACGAATTCCGTGGTTTGGGCCGGCGTTCTCTAGCAAGTTCCTCTACTTCGCCCAAGGAAGAGCGGGCACCCCGCGACACCTGATCTTGGACCAAGTTGTTTCCAGGAACCTGCGCCAGGACGCATGGCCGAAAGCGCCAACGGCAGGTTGGTGGCCAGAGACATACGAACGGTACTGTACATTGCTCGGAGGCTGGGCCGATCAAGCAAATAAAAGGCTCCAGGGGACACGGCATGTCCGAGCAGACGAGATTGAGCTAACCATTTTTCGGCGCCATCGGTCGAGCACCTAGGTCCTAGGCGGACCCGTATTTGTCCAAACCCGCAATTCCGCCATCCCGATAAAGGCCAAGTCCTCTTCGCAGGTTGGAGCGGTCAAAGGTGAGCTATGGGCTCATCACGAAGTGACGCGGAGCGCTCGTGATGGCTCGCTGGGCGCAGTGATAATCAGAGGCCGGGATGGGGAAGCGCCAACGAGCCTGTGCACATCCGCCGGTTGGTTGGGGTGAGGTTCCCGCGCGTGGTGACCTGGCGGTTGTGTACAGGCGGTCAGCTGGTTCCTGTCCTCCATCATGTGTGCAGGAAAAGCCCGAAGGAATCTCAATAGGGATTGTCAAGGACACGCTGGGGGAGAGCGGGCTACACGTTGAGCATGGGGCTTTAATGAATAGCTAGTCGTTCCTCGTCAGACAGGTCCTGGAACCAGTCCGGTTGGGCGATGGATACCAGACTGACCTTGTGCGTGAGTTCTAGTGTTAGGAACTCGAGTGCCAGGAAGATCGGCTGCCATGCCTTACGTTCGGCAATGTGTTCCACATATGCCTTCTCACGCTTCTCACTTCGGTGCGGTTCTTCGGCTTGGGGGAGCATCTCAGTAGGCGTCCAGACCATCCTTACCTCGCGGCAGGTGGGCAATGGGATTGCGAATCGTGTCGCTGACAGATTTCGTGATCTGCTCAAAGGATACTGACGCCATGATCAGGTCCGCCAAGCGACTCGCACTAATGCTGTCCCTGACCCTTGCCGGGGTCCTGGTAGGCGTCGGCCATGCGTCGGCCACCGCCTATTCTCTGATACCCACTCTCATCGGATCCACATCGCCGTGCAAGAACGTCGTATGGATCGGTGCCGAAGGCTCCGGTCAGACGTACTCTCAGTGGAACGGACTCGGCGACGAGGTGCGCGAAGGACTCGATGCGTACGCGTCGCACATGGACGGATACACCATCGGGTACTACCCCGTGCCGTACCCGGCGATGGCCGTTCCTGATGCGGACTTGCTGCTGCTCAATGGGTCCATTCGCAAACAATATTTCGCCTCAGTCGACTCTGGGGTGAAAGAGACTCTGACATTTCTCCGAGCCCGTTATTCGATGTGCCCCCATGAGCGTTATGTCTTAGCGGGTTACTCCCAAGGTGCCATGGTCATGCACCGCACTCTGCAACAGGTACTCACGGCTAGCGGCACCGACACTGCGATGGGTCGCTCAGTGACACCGCGTATCGATGGGGTCCTGGCCATTGCTGACGGAGATCGGTACTCCAATCAGAACGGCTCGACCTACGGCACGGCCACGGCCGATGCATCCGGTGTGTCTTGGGCGCCTCTGGCAAAGGGAATCAGGTACACATACCCTCCCGTAGCCACTGTTGGCGCGCCTAGCTCGACATGGTCACCCTCACGATTCCACTCCGTTTGCGACGCAGGTGATCTTGTCTGCGATTTCAACCATTTGAGCCTGACCGACGGGCTACGGATCCACTCCTATGACTACGTACCTGGCGGTGCTGGAGTGGCCTTCGTGGATTCGGCAGCAACTAACATCTCAAAGACGACTAAGCTGGCTCTCCCCCGAGTGACTACGAGAAGCACTGCATTACCGAACGGTGACCTTGCTAGTCCGTATCAGGTCGATCTGAACACCTCTATCGAGTCGGGTTCCGCCCCGTACCGGTGGACCCTGGAATCAGCCAGCGCCCCCGGTCTTTCGTTGTCGCAGAACGGCATTCTGGCCGGAACGTTTTCAACGACCGGCCAGGCCACAGTCGTCGTTACAGTGGTCGACAGTCAGGAGATGTCCGCCACGATCACATACAACATCTTCGTCGGCGGTTCGACGTCCACGCGGATCACGGTCGGCTCTTTGACTCTGGATTACCCCTCATCACAGTGGGCCAATGTAGGGCAGCCGATGGGCAATGACAGCGATGCTCAGGATCTGACAAATGACACGACTCGTGTCACCCTTGGTCCGAATGATTGTGTGGGTTGTAGTCCAATGGTTCATGCCGAACTTCAAGTCGTTCCATATTCCTTGTCGGAATCCGACGTCGTGAGTTGGAGTGGTGGGCCCTCCCTGGAGATGGTGCCTCCGATCACGATCGGAGGAGTGACATCAACATGGCAGGGCCGTTTCCAGGAGCCCGGCCTGCCAGCCGGCCAAACGTACCTCGCCTACGGTTTTCCTGACAAGAACCTGTATGTCACGTACCGGCGTGGCTGGGGCGCTGGTTGGGTTTACCCATCCCAGGCCCTGACTAACCTTCTGGCGTCCGGTGTCTGGTCGGGGTAGTAATGCCCAGGAGAGGCCCTAGGGTGTGTTGCTAAAACTCGCTTCTAGCCACGCGAGCGATGCTGCGAGTTGAACGGCGGCAAGGAAGTTGCGTGCGGTCTTGTCTGACCTCATGGCTCGACGGCCTTCTTCTGGTCAGAAGCCGACTGGGGAAGGTTGTCGATACGGAGTGCCGTCGCGGAGCATGGCCCAGAGAACGTTGAGGCGCCGTCTGGCAAGCGATAAGACCGCCTGCTTGTGGTTTTTCCCTTCGCTTCGTTTGCGTTGGTAGTAGGTGCGGCTTTGGGGGCAGTAGCGTGCTGCGGATTGGGCTGCGAGGTAGAAGGCGTTGAGCAGCCGACGGTCGTAGCGTTTGGGGCGGTGGAAGTTGCCGCTGATGCGTCCTGAGTCGCGGGGAACTGGCGCCAGCCCGGCGACGCCGGCCAAGCGGGCGACGCTGTCGTAGGCGGTGATGTCGCCGCCAGTGGCAGCGAGGAACTCCGACGCGAGCAGCGTGCCGAAGCCTGGCATGCTGAGGAGGATCTCTGCATGTGGGTGTTCCCGGAATCGGGCTTCGATTCGCTTCTCTGTCTCTGCGACTTGTCCGTGGAGGTCGAGAATGGTGCGTGCGAGAGCTGCTACGAGCTCGGCGCCTACTTCTTGGGCTTGCACTGTGGTGTCCTGGGCACGGGCAGCTGCAACTGCTCTAGAAGCGATGGTCTTGGCGTTGTAGCAGCCTTGGTTGCGGAGCCAGGAGGCGATGCGGGTTTCGCCTGCCCGGCGGATGCCGGCCGGGGTCGTGTACTTGGTGAGGAGGACTACTGCGGCCTTGATCATGGCGTAGTCGAAGGCTGCTTCCAGGGCGGGGAAGTATTCGAGCAGGATGGCACAGAGTCTGTTGATCGCGCGGGTGCGGTCGCAAACGAGGTCAGTGCGCCGGGAGATGAGCAGTCGTAGGTCGGTACTGATCTGATCGTTGCTTCGGATGGCGTGGAGGTCCCGGCGCATTCGTGCCTGGTCGGCAATGATGGCTGCGTCTTTAGCGTCTGATTTTCCGTCTCCGCGGTACGTGCGGGCGGCGTGGTAAACGGACCTTCCAGGGATGTAGACGAGGGTCTGGTGGTGGGCTTCAAGTACTCCAATGAGGAGCGCGGCTCCTCCGCGGTTCAGGTCGGTGGCCCAGAGGATTTCCTTGCCGGCGGCGAGGGTCTGGACGTCGGTGAGAAGTTCAGTGAGCGCGGTTTCGTCGTTGGCTACTCTGCGGGAAAGCAGTCGGTTGCCTTCGTTGTCGATGAGCACGCAGTGGTGATGAGCTTTTCCGGCGTCGATGCCGGCCCAGAGTTCAGGCATGTATCCCTCCATCGCGTTGTCCAGTTATGGGCCCAAGCGGATGGCCGCGCCGTCGTGTCCTTACCTTGCGATCGGGTCGCTTCTCTCAATTAGCGGTCGAGCCATCGCGGGATGCCGGGTGGCCATTCCTTCGGAGCCATCACTCAAAGTCCGGCGTTTAGCTTTTAGCCATGCCCGGCACCCCTGGGTTGGTCGAGAGCCTACAACGCTCCCAATCCAGCCTCAATCACCGTAAGGAGATTGCTTTTGCTGTGCACGTGGGCGGGGCGAGCTCGGCGATGTTCCCCCGGATGGTCCGGCTGATCAAGAAGCAGATTTCGTTGCTGCAAGCCGGCGAGGCACCGGTGAACGTGGTGCTGGGTAAAGAAGCGGTTGCCGGGTAGCGGACTCAGGTGTCGCAGGGCTGGGTGTGTCGCGGCAGGAGGAAGACTGCCGCAAGCTGGCGGCAGAGCGCGGGCTCACCGTCGCCGGGTGCATGTGGACAACGACATCAGCGCGTACTCGGGCAGGAAGCGCCCTGGTTGCTCGGAGATGCTCGGCGCCCACTGCCAGGCTGCACCGCAGCCTGAAGGAGTTTGAGGCCTACATCGACATCTGCGAACCTTACGGGGTCAGGACCCGGGCGAAAAGGTCGGCTAGCTTGCCCTTGCTTCTGCTACGGGTCGGCTGATCGCGTGCACGCTGGGGACGATGGCCCTCTATGAATCCGAGGTGAAGTCTGCCCGCATGCGCAGCGCTGGGGGGTTATTGCTACTAGGCGCGGCTACTCTGGGGGTAGACGTGGTTGGACCGGGACAGCCCCAGAGGCTGGACCGAGGTCGGTGGTTCTCGTCATGGAACCCATGGTGTGGACTTTCCACTATTTCCGGTGGTGGTTCCAAACCGTTCGCCGACGACGCACATCCCGAGAGTCAAGCCGTGGATTTCGGGCTGCGTAGAAGGTTTTGCATTAGCGTTCGGTAGAGTCGGTTCGTGCTTACTGAGATTGACTTTGACCCAGACTTTGAACCGGACGGACGCATCCGAGATTTCCTCAGTGGGGCGATTCTCGAAGATAGACCGGAGGAGCGCGTACGTCAGCGGTTCTTGAAGGTCCTGCACTTCGACTACGGGTATCCGCTGAATGTGATGAAGCGCGAGGTCGTCATCATGTCTGGGGCCAACCCTGTGACTGACGACGAGGGTGCTCCAATTCGAGCGGACATAGTCGTTTATCGGACCCGGGCGGCCGCTGCCGCGTCCGACCAGGGGAACATAAAGTTCGTTGTCGAGTGCAAGCGACCAACACTGTCTGATGGATACAACCAGCTCGTCTCCTACGTTTTCAATACGAGTGCAAGCGGTGCCGTATGGACCAACGGCGATCTGGACTTCCAGTCCTATAGGCGGGCATCGCAGCCCGCCAACGCCTTGGAACCTGCGGTCGGGATCCCTCATAGCGTTGAGGAGTGGGACGCCGTTGGGCGGCGGCCGAAGTCGGAACTTCAGAAGCCGCGAGACGTTCGCGGTCTGATGAAGACCTGCAACAACAAGCTTCACGGCAGAGGCATGGACAGTGACGATGAAGATCTGACCATGGATATGGTTCGTATCATCCTTGCGAAAGCTCGCGACGAAATCGAGCCTGGCGACATGCCGAACTTCTACGTCACACCGGAGGAATACCAGTCCCCGGCGGGCCACATTGTTGTCGCTGCTCGCGTTCAGCGACTTTTCCGGAGCTTCGCGGACGACAATGCCGGCGTGTTTTCAACTCACGAAAAAATAAACGTGTCCGATCGGGCGATAGTTGACGTCGTGTCTGTGTTGCAGCAGTGGCAGCTCATGACGCGTCTTGACGAAGCTGATGATTGGGACATCATGGGGGCGGCCTACGAGGAGTACACGCACGGTCACCTCAAGAAATCCAGGGGACAGTTCTTCACAAACCGCCTAGTTGTGGACATGATGGTGCGGTTCTTCGATCCGGCCAGTGGGACGAAGGCCCTTGACCCTGCCGGGGGATCTGGTGGCTTCATGACTGGCGTCCTGCGTCATGTTCGGCGAAGAATCCTTGCCGAGACGCAGCCTGGATCCGCATCTCGGGAACATCAGCTCTCAAACCTTCGCCAGCACCTGTACTTGGTCGAGATCACTCCGCGACTCGTCAAGATCGCCAAGACCGCCATGTTGCTCAACGGGGACGGGCACTCCGGAATGACGCGCGGAGATAGTCTCGGCCCATATGACGAAATGGACGACTGGATAAAGGCAAAGGCTGGGAGGGGTGTACCTTCCCTAATCCTTACTAATCCGCCGTTCGCGGGCACAGGGGATGCCCGGGTCTCGGACAAGTCCGTCCTCGCCCAATACAAGACGGCGAATAGGTGGGCACTGGATGGGGATGGCAACTTTGCTCCGACGGGGGAAATGCTGGACAGTTGCCCTCCCGAAATGCTCTTTTTCGAGCGAGCCCTGGACTGGCTCAAACCTGGTGGCCACCTCGGAATTGTAATGCCCAAGTCTTTTCTGGACACCGCCACATACCGGGCTTCTCGAGAGTTCCTATTCAAGCAGGCAGAACTTTTGGGCGTCGTAACGCTGCACAAGAACACCTTCCAGCCCGATACGGGCGTTAGGACCTGCATTCTCTTCATTCGGAAGCTCGACCCGAAAGAGAGTCCGTCTTCGGCCTATCCGATCTACATGGCCATTTCGCAGAAGATCGGCCAAGACAGCGAAGGCCGGCAGATATTTGTCTCAGATGTTAACGGAAACCCCACGGATACCGTTGACCATGATCTGGACGAAATCCTAGCTGACTATCTCCACCACAGGGAGGGCAACCTAGTGCCCTCTGAATACCGGTTCAGTGTTGACAGAAGTTCGATCAGCGAAGAGACGCTGAATGTCAACCCGCAGTTTTATCTTCCTGATCTAAACGAAACGCTTCGACAAGTTGAGCGAGTGGACGAGTTGGAAGGATGGTCCGTCACTTCGATTGGTCAGATCGAACCGGGTGTAAGGGTATTCAAGGGTCCACGACTTAGGACGGACAACATCATCGTCCCCCCAGCCTGTTCAGGCCTGAAAAACGTGGAACCATACTTCACACCGTCGGCCATACTTCAAGACAAACGTGACAGCGTTAAGTGGCTGGACATGGGCAAAGCATCGTCTCGCCAGCTCAAAGCATTTGATGCCGTTCGGGTCTACAAGGGTGACCTGCTCGTAACCAGGTCGGGCTCTATAGGCAGAGTGGCCTACATAACAGGAGCCCTGGACGGCGCCATCGTTTCCGATGATGCGATCCGAATCAGGATTAAGAATACGGATCTTAGAGCCTATGTTTACGCGTTCTTGCAGGTGAAAGCTTCCCAGGATCAATTGATGATTAATGAGTATGGCGCGGTGCAGCAGCACCTTGAGCCTGCCCACGTGTCTGACTTGAGAATTCCAATGCCGGACGATTGGTCCGTAGTTTCGGATATCATCACGGCGGCGAAGTCGTTCTTCGCCGCAAAAGAGGTCCTGGACCAGAAGCAATCCAGCATGCGCTCTGGTTTCGAGTCTTTGACGGCCGACCTGTTCCTCCGTGAAGCTGCGACTGCTGACGCCTCATCCGTCGTTACAGGTGAGACAGTGCTTGGCTGAAGCCTGGAGGGGGATTCGATGCGCACCGGTTCCGGTCCGTGCGCTACTTCCAGGACCCCGAATCCAAGGTCTGGGCGCGGTTCGAAAGACCTGGACAGCGGCCAGGTCCTGGGTGTGGTCGACGCGCCGGGACCACAGCCCGTCGGCGGGGGCTCTTCGCACGGCCCCTGACATGGCGTCTGGCCGTGCAGGTCCTCGCGATCGACCGTCGGCCGCGTTCCAGAAAGCGCTACGGATGTGGTTTCCCCGGACCGCTGTCGCCGTAGATCACTTCCACCTGATCACACCAGGCCGTGACCGAGGCACGGCAGAACCTCTCCCAACAGGTCAACAAGGGCCGCCGAGGAAGGGCCGTCGACAAGGCCTGGGCGCACCGGACGCTTCTCCTGCGCGCTGGCGACACCCTCACGGAGAGGGCAGCCCACCGGCTAGCAGAAGTGTTCGCCGCCGGCGATCCGACCGGCACACTCCAGTCAGTCAGGAAGGTCAAGGAACAGCGCCGGGTCTTGCTGCGCACCGGCTCCCTGGAGCACGCGGCCACGGCCAAGAAAGAACTCGAGGAACTGATCACGGCAGCCGCACGACCGGAAACGAACAGGCTCTACTGCACCATCTGCCGGTTGTGGAAAGAAATCGAGGTCCTGATCATTACCGGCTCCACCAACGGCAAGTTCGAAGCCAACAACACCGCCATAACGAACAGCAAACGCACCGCCCGCGGTTACCGCAATCCAGCCAACTACAAATCGGATATTCTCTTGAGAAGTGCCGCCCGGACGGCGGCATGCACTCATCCCGGGAATCCCTTTCCCCACCAACCACGAAAAGCCGGTTTACGCCTCCTCCTCCTTCTGGTGGAGCAGGAGGTCGTAAATGCAGATGACCTTGGCGATTGGCGTGTACATCACGTGGCCTGGGCTCTCTATTTCTTTCTTCAGGGCAGCGTGAAGCACCTCCATGTCGATCTTGGATCTGTCCATATAGGGCAGCACTCGTGCCACGTCATGCCAGTAGTTTCCTTGCATGAAGGCTGAAAAATCGGTGATTTTAGTCGCCCAGGCCCTAAGCTGATTCTGCTCCTTGGCGTGCTTGGACTCGAAGAATTTCATACCTTGCGTTACCCGAAGCTGAGCCCTGGTTGGAACTCCATTAGACGCCAGGGTCCCATCGGGGTTCAGATACTCCGATAGCCTCAAGTACTTGTAGATCGGCGTGTTCGTCCGCGCGGGGAGGTTTTTTGGCAGGACGGAGGAGACAACCAACTTCATCGACTCAACGTCGGTAGGGAGAGTCGGGTTAATGATGTCGCGCAGGAGATCGTATCGATCGCGACCCACTATCCCTTGACCCGTCATTGTCAGCTTGTTGTGAACACCAATACCGATCACAACGTCCACATCGTCACTCTTGAAAGCCTCATCAATCGACATCACGTAAGTCTTGTTTTTGGGAGCACTCGTCAAAACGAGCTCGGTAACCTGCTTCTTGACCCTTCGCAGGAGACTTAGGGGAAGTCGCTCCTTTAGCGTGGAGAGAGCCAGAAAAATGTCCTCGTACTCGGACACGGTGATTTCCAGGATGGGCAGAGTTAGGGCGTCCATCGGTATAACCGTCTTGTTGATTCGAGGATCGGTCGCGTTCTCATTCCATTGCACGAAGATGAGGCGATTTTGAAGCAGGCCGATATTGTCCTTTGTGAGTACCTTTGCGATGCTCATGAGGATCTCACGAACATTATTGTCAGATAGAGAGTAACCCAGAAAGACGACTGGGTGTTCCACAAAGATAGTCAGCAGTTTCGCGGCAAGGTAGGCATTGCGGCTACCAAAGTTCTCGTAGTCCTTTTGAGTCAGCACCAGCGAGTCGGGATTGGTGTAACTACCGTGGATCTTGTAGAGCTCTCCGACGCCTTCTGGATTACTAAAGAGTAGGTCTTCTTGTCCAACGTATACTTCCAACTCAGGGAATAGGTGCTCCAGCAACGGATCATAGTTGGTGGTGATGATTCCTTGGATAACCGACTTCTTAAGACTCTCAAGCTCGTTAAACTCACGACCTTCCACCGGAAGGTTGCCCATAAGTTCCTTCACATACTCAGAAATCTCGATCTTAAGCGGTGTACTTACGAACTGAGGGTCTGGATGGGTAATCCTTGTGAGCTCGTAGTCATCTGACGCGAACCAGTGTGGATGGAAGTCATTTGCCAGTTCAGTAGCGATAGTCGGGAAGTCGCCGTTCGCCGCTGAGGCATATTGGGCATAAGGCTTATCCAGCTTTGTAGCGAATCGAGAAAGCAAGCCCGCCCAAGTCTCGGACTGAATATATCTACGTGACATTCCACTACCCACAAAGAGGAATGGAGCCGTCTCAAACGTAGAAAGATGTGCGTGCAGTTCTTCCGTTAGTGACATTGACGTTCCCCCGCTTGATTTCTCCGATAGCAGGCGGCGCGTGCCACCCCGACCCTAGCCTACGGTTGGTGAAACCCTCCGTCTCTCATCCAAGGGACACGTTTCTCCTTGGGACTGCGGATCAAAGTCTTTTAGCGTCATCTCGTCGGTCCGCCAGGAACGACGAAACGACAAACGAAGGACTGATCAACATGACCGCACGTAGGACTTCCGCGTGCAAGCCCGCCATCCGCCATCAAGCTGTCCGGGAAATGGTTGAGTGGCGTCTGAGGCACTCGCCAACGAAGCCACCGTTTCTGAGTCGATTGCCCTTGCCGTTGAGGCCCCCGCCGACGAAGTTGCCGAGGCTATCGCCGAACTCGAAGCCGAAGCGAACGGCGCCCGTTAGGCGACACCCGCTAAGAAGCCAGCGAAATCCGCGCTCGCCAAGAAGGGTCCCGCAACGGGGGGGGTAGTGGTGGATGCGCTAGATCAGCCACTCAGGCGGCGGCAGCGGGACCGTTCAATTGATAACGTGACTTCATGCAGAAAGAGACCACACCAGGCCCGCGTTTTCTGACTATCGAACAGGTTGCAGAGGATCTCGCGACAAGTATTATTCAGATTCGGAGTTTGCTCAAGTCAGGGCAATTGAGGGGTTTTCAACTCGGAGGCCGGGGGATGTGGCGAATCGGGCGCGATGACCTGGAAGCGTATATTCAAGAGGCATACCGGCGTGCTGCGGAATCCGTTGCGGCCGGTAGCACCGACGATATGAACTACGCTACCGAGCAGTGAGCGAACCCTCGTACAAAAGTCAGGACGAGTGGGAACTCATGTACCGGCGAGGATTGAGCACGCCGAAAATAGCCGAGCTGTGCAATGTCGAGCTGACAACGGTTAACTGGACAATCGGCAGGAGGTCACGCTCCGACCCCTTGTTGAAAGCCGAACACCAACGGAACGCTCCGACCAAACCGCCGGAGATCACCCTTAGCCCTCAATGGCTCGCCAGGCTGCAGGAGTTTGCCGAGTTCATGGAGGGACATGATGTCCCTCCGCGGTCGACTCAAACCAACCCGGCGGAGCGCCGTCTCGCCCGATGGGTTAGAGCGCAGCGTAAAGCTGCGGCCCTAGGCTCCTTGGGCGCCGAGAAAACCGCAGCCTTGGACGAGGTGGGCTCTTGGCGCGCTCCGATGCGATCCATTCAGCAGGACAAAGTCTGGTCGCAAAGGCTTGACGCACTCGCGGAGTTCGTCGCAATGCGCGCCAGGCTACCGAACTTCAAGAAGCCTGAAGACGACACCGAACGTAAACTCGGGATCTGGCTCCACATGCAACGCCAGAAGCAAATCAACGGTTGGCTCCCAGCGAACCGACGTCGGCTATTGGACAAGCATGTCTCCACATGGAACACGTGGCGGCCTCGTTTGCGGTAAAGTACCGGCCGGCCCATTGGCGGAAGTGCGGTCGCAGAAGGACACCCCACGCCTGGCGAGATTGAGGCTAAGTATTGGGTCGTAGACTCGATTCGGGTTACTGATGCCCGTTGTTCTTTGCGATCAAGACTTTGGCGCCTTGCGCGGCAGAGCTTGCCCGCCCCTGTACACGCGGACTGCAGCCAAAGTGGTGACCACGGTGGTTATCACGACGATCGTTGTGCTGATGACGAGTTCCACCAAGCTGATGTTTCCGAGTGCATTCCGGAAGAGCAATGTGCTGGGTGCAGTGAGTGGGAAATAAGTCATTGTCTGAACTGCGATCGATCCGGGATTCTCCGAGATCACGCCCAGAATGTAGCTCGGCGAGAACATCGCAATAATAAACAGGGTTGCGAATGCTGATCCTTCACGCACGCTCTTGATTTTCGCGCCAACAGCCGCATGAACCGCGATCATCATGGCGACTCCGAGCAGTAGCGTCCCGAAACCCACAAGCATCTTTGAACTGTCAAGGACCCAAGTGCTAAATGCCGGGAGTGGCAGTCCAAGACTGGGTCCGATGGCAAAGTAGGCGACTACGATCGGAATGACCATGATGGCAAGTTGAAGGGCTCCCAACACAGTGGTTGCGACCATCCTTGCAAGAAAGACGCTGGACGCGGTCACATCGACGAACAGCACCTCGCGTATCTTCTGTTCGCGTTCCTCGGCAAAACCTCCGATTATTTGGTTGCCAAGGAAGATCGTCATGGTGAAGTACAGAAACAAGAACAACATCGGAACCGCTACGGCGGCCAACCCCAGATCCGGAACTCCGTTTCGATAACCGGCTCTGTCTACTTCGACACTGGCAGTTAGCGATTTCAGAATCTGGGGCGAGTCGACAGTTCTTGCGACCGACATCTGCAGAAGTTGTCGGGCAAGAGCTGTTGACTTTTGATCCGCGACAAGGCCCACATTGTTTTCAAAAATTTGAATCTTGCTGCGAGCCACGTCGCTTGGGTATACGATCAGTGTCCGTATTTTGCCAGTCTTCACGTCTTCTTTAGCTTTGTCCACGTCCGTAGCGAGACTTCCACCAGCCCGTCTGGCCAGATCAGCGTCGATCAAGCCGGAGTGGTCGAGGTAGTGAAACGCAAACGTTGTCAGCCCAGATACGTCCGAACTCTTCCGGATGGCACTTTCGCTGGACTGCACTAGAAAGGCCAAGAGAATCATGAATGCCGGCACCATTAGTGACGCAATCCAGAAACTCTTCCTTCTCAGATGGCGCCTGACGTCAAAAGCAACAAGCTGTCGGTTTGGGCCTGTCATCTGCTGATCTCATCCTCCGCTTGCATCGATTCTCCATACGTGTGTACAAACACTTCATCCAGGGTTGAGGATCGAGTCTGAAATCCAGTCACCCGGACCCCGGCGTTCATCAAATCCGAGAGCAGACGCTCCGGCATCCGGTCCTCACCATCCCTGTGAATCAGGGCAGCACGCCCTCTTCCCTGGAGCTCTAATGGCCAGTCATTTATGAGGGATGGAAGGTCTCCCAGAAATGTGAATTCCGTTCGGATCTCCCCGAGATCTCTTTTGGCGTCGTGGACCGTTCCCAAGTAATGCTGAGCTCCATCGTCTAGGAAGAGGATGCGCTCAGTCAGGTCGTCGACCTCCTGCATCTGGTGAGTGACCAGGATCAGTGTCACCCCTCGGCTAGTGCGTTCTGCCACATACTTGTTAAAGAAGGCTTTGTTGACCGGATCAAACCCTCGCGTGGGCTCATCCAGCACCAAAAGGTCAGGATCCCCCATGAAGGTGATTCCCAGATGAACCTTTTGCTGCTGGCCGTTCGATAGGGCCTGGATCGGCCTGAAGGCCAGCGATCCCAACCCCATCTCTTCAAGGTATTCGTGAGCCTGGCCATCGGCCGCTCTAGAGTCGAGACCCCGCAAAGTGCCGAAAAGCCGCAGGACGTCAATCACCCGATCACGCTGGAAATGCCCTCGATCCTCTGGCAAGTAGCCGATCCGGGTCGGGTCGCCAGGCTGATACGAGTTCCCGGCAATATGCACGATCCCTTCGCTCGCTTCGACCAAGCCGAGCAAACACCGGACCAGAGTCGTCTTGCCGGATCCGTTGGGCCCCACTATGGCCATCGATTCTCCTGCGTCGATATTGAATTGGATTCCTTCAATTCCCGTAACTGAGCCGTAGTGCTTTGACAGCTCCCTAACTTTTACCAGTGCCATGTGCCCTCGTTGGTTGGCTGTGTCTGTGGCTCAATTAGTTAGCCGTGTCTGGAGCCGACCTTGGTCGGCTCCAGACACAGCCACATAGAGACGCAGTACAGACTTACTTTGCTTGCTTCTTGTAGACGAACCACGTCGCGAGACTTGCCCCCGCCGCGGCTAGGGATAGGATCCCCATGATCTGGTTGCTAGAGAACGCAATGATGGCAACGATCAAGAAAATGACGGCCGCAGACAGGGTTAGAACTTTCATGGATCGGTTACCCACATCCCAAGGCCAACGACAGGCCGCTAAGTGTGTATGAGATCCCAGCAATGACGAGTGTTGCGCCACCGGTAAATGCGGCCGCGATCAGCGCACCTGTCGTGATGATGTGTCCAAGGAATCCCAGGATGCAGTTAAATTGTTGCCAGTTCATAATCCCCCCAAAGGGTTAGGTTGACTTATTTCTTGGTTGGGACGGATCAGTCAGCCGTTGAAATACTGACGGCTCCGTCCTAAAAGGAAAATACGGCCACGAATGCCATCTAGGTGTGGACTCGATCACGTCTAGGTGTGTTTTGGGGCTGAAATGGGGCCGATCTAGGTGTGACATCGGTAAAATAGGTGGAGAGTTGCTTGCTTCTAGGTGGAGGTCTGCGCCCTGCTTGACCGAGGCGGTGTTGAAGATTACGGCTGCCGTCCGCGCAAAGGGTCGCAGTAGGAGCGCACTGCACAGCTAACCGTCGTCAGCACCTAATCGCCCCGCCACCCACGCCGCAATATGCTCCGCGTCCACGCCCGCCGCGCCGACTCCGGACGAGCATGGCCGTCAATCCCGGCAGACCGGCCACATGACCGCCTGGTGATGGATCGCTGCAGAGATCCAAGCACCATCCAGTTCGTCGATCGGTTTCTGCGTGTCACGTCTGGCTCGGGGTCGGCCTCTCAGGGCCGAATGGTTTGAATGGGCGGACTCACTTCCCTGCGTTCGCCCACGCGCACGAGTTCCTGGGCGCCGAAATACTCAAGCCGCCGCCGTCCAAGTCTCTTCTGTATGCCCGGCGACGGGATCCGGACGCCTTTCGCGTGGTTGCATCGGCTGCACGCGGCAACGAAATTCTGCAGTGAAGTTGCGCCACCCTTTGACCAGGGATAGAAATGATCGCCGTGTTCAGCACGGCGCGAACACCGCCGGTGAAGGCCGGCCTCCATTTCGCACTGCCCGTCGGCTCGTGCCATGCCTTCCCGGCGTTGCTGCCGCGTGAAGCGACGTAGAGGGTCGCGGCGGCGGACATCGCTGCCGCGAATGACGGCGGAAACCACAACCAGGGCGACGAAGATCAGGCCAGGCACTGCGACCGCGGCAAGGGCCGCGTCGAACCTTGGTCGCAGGATGTCGATAAGCGAGCCGGGTCGCTGGCTACGGACAGAGTGCGGGACAGCAAGGATGCCGGCGGCAAAGAGCCATATGACTGTGCCGAACATAACGAGGCGGAGCGCCCACCGTGTCCAATAGATGCGCCTGAGTTCCAACATCGTGCCCCCAAATAACGCGGCCCATTTGGTGCCGCATTCGAGGTGCCTGGTCAGATAGATCGTAGCGTTAAGGCCTCAGCTACACGGCAGGTCCGCATCGGAAACGTCTCGGGGGAGGCAGGGCGCCGCCTCGTTTGCAGGCCATGGCGGTTCCCGCCTACTTCTTCCCTAGCGAGTGCTGCGTACTTTCTTCATGATTCCCCCATTTGTTCTTATTCGGATAGTGATGTCGTTGACTTATTTGTTGTTTGAACCCGGATTCTTACCACAGCCCCTTCGGGATCGGCTGCGGAGATGATCCATCGGCGGCTGGCTGTTTCCAAGGCGACCGCAGGCCCTCCCACCAGCAGACCTCGGGTGTTCTTACTCAAGATGCGGAGGCCATAGCCCTCAGAAAGGGACGTATCCGGGGCTCTGGTTACTACTGAAAGGTCTGAGAGCGGAATTGCTGTTGAATAGAAGGGCTTACAACGTAGGACGATATTCTCCTCCGTGACGGCGACGGAGACGGTCATTCGAAGGATCAGCCAGGCCAGAGCCGCGATGCCGGCGGCGATCAGGAGCCCCGGCAGTAGGATGCCCCCGACTTGGGCAGAGATGACAATGACGATTGTGGATGCGCCGACAATTCCCCAGATCAAGCCTTTGGAATCACGCGCAAGCCGGGCCTCAGATATCACCATGTCTTGTCCCCAATCCGCCCGCACTCGGCAGCGAGTCTTGCTATCTCCGTGCGAGAAAGGCTATGGCCCAGATCGGCAACTAGGTGGACGAAACCTCAAAATGAGTGCTGAAAAGGCTGAACTAGGTGTCACAAGGGCCCAATCTGTGTGTACCCGGCGCTTGATCTAGGTGTATTTGTCCTCAGACACTCACCGCCCCGCCAGACACGCAGCATCCACACCCAGCCCGCCGACAATCGATGACATCGCGAACATGGCTCCGCGCTGCACACGCTAGGCGAACCGGGCCTCGACACCGTCGCCAAGCATTCGGCGAGGTCGTCCCTGAAGGGGAGTTCGCCGTCGTCGGCTGCTCCGCCCGCCACACAACCCGACTCACAAATTGGGTAGGCGCTGTGGGCTGAATCCCGTCATAAATTGCGCCTTAGCCAAAATTGGTTGATATGACGTGGGTCACTTATGCTGGTAAGGGGGTCATGCAGCTGGCGTTCTCGATTTCGCACGAGTAGGTCAGTCATGGTATCGATTCAACCCAGTCACACCCATCTCCGTGGTCAAAAGGTTGGCCACCCCGACGTTCGCGCGGCACTACGAGGTGCAAGTTGGACACGAGGCTCCTCCAGCGAACTTTGGCGTGGCTGCCTACCCAGGCCAAGCGCGGTTCAAGAACTGTTTCGGCGGTGGCCATCTGTGCCTTCGCGCGAACTGGAACGCATCCGCGGTGTGCTTCTTCACTGCGATGAAATTTCCCATTCGGACTCAGCTCACAAGCTCTCTGAACCGGCCCAGGTGTTGCTGGACCTCGTCACGGGCGAACTAGAGCGTCGGCGCGAAGCAGGAAATCATCAGCCATTCGGCGGTAGCCCAGCCGCCGGAGCGCGGGGAATGCCGAAGCTCGTTCCCGGACGCCGGCGGGGAGAACTTCTCTGATGGCCGGACACTTCGAAGTGTTCACTGACAACGGAGGCACCTGCAGGGTCAGGCTGGTTGACCAGTTCGGGAAAGAGCTTGCCGTCTCCGCCCCTTTCGGCGACAAGGACGCCGCAGCCCGCGGAATTTATGCCCTCCGTGAGATCGCGGCGAGCGGGCTCATTGAAGACCACACTTGCTAGTGGCTCACCGCCCCGCGACAAACCCCGCAACGTAATCAGCATCCACGCCAACCAAGTGACGGGCCGTGTCGATCACTTCTTCGACGAGCGCGGTTTCGCAGCTTTCGGCGGAAGAGTTGCAACGTATGTGAAAGCCTTCTCGACCCAATCCGCCGTTTGCTCTTCGTCGCCGCTCCAAGCTACGGGCAGGCCGACGTAGCCGCCCATAGCGCGGCCTTCCGGGCCGAACGGAAGGGTCTCGTTGTCAGCCTCGATGGACGCCTTGTCGGCGTCGGAAAGCCTGACGCCGATCATCGGGCCGAACAGCCCGGCAAACATGTTGCCGTTCACGAAGGCACCCAGGTTGCCGAACATCGGCTTGACGACCACATCCGGGTTGTCTGGCAGGACCGCGCGGAAACGGTCCTTGTCGGCGTCGGACGGTTTGGGTATCTGCATTTGCCTGCTCCGGGGTAGGGATCGAAAGCCTAGGACTCCTGAAGCATACGACGCGAGGGTGCGGGCTCCCAGCGTCAAGGCATTGTGCCCGGCGCGTTTCATCCAGGAAGCGGTCGACGCCCGTTTAGTCCTGCCTGTTTCTCCGTGGGAACCAAGGAACTCCAGGTTTGAGGCCAAGGACGAAGATGAGGAACGTGATGCTGAACATCGCAACGCTAGATGGTGACGGCGTCCGTATCCAACCTGCTGTGACCCAGGAAAGCAGCGACTGCAGTGCCAACTCGGCGCCCACCGAGGCCGCGAGAAGGTACAGCCGTCCCCGCACGGTCCTTGGGGTTAACAACTTGTGTTTGGTAGACAACTGGTCAGACTCCAATCTGCACGTAGAAGCTGGGGTGGCGATGCAGCGCAGACCTACTGGTTGGGTCCCCGGGTAGAAGTCCAGTGTTTGTGTGAGTTTCGTGTCCGAGAATGGACACAGGAGGAAATTCACGAATCATGGCACGCAGACACACCCCCGAACAGGTCATCGCCAAAGTCCGGCAGGGCCAGAAAATGCTCAACGACGGGCGCCCGATGGTCGAGGTCATCAAGGAGCTCCAGGTCACCGAGGCGACCTGGTACCGGTGGCTGAACCAGTACGGGTCCGAGAAGAACGCCGAGGCGTCCAAACGGACCAGGGAGCTTGAGAAGGAGAATGCACGGCTCAAGCGGCTGCTGGCCGAGAAAGAACTGGCCATCGACATCCTCAACGAGGTGGCGAAGGGAAAATTCTGAGCCCCGAACCCCGCCGCCGTGCCGTGCGCATGGCGGTGGAGAAGTTCGGGGCGTCCGAACGCTTCGCGTGCAAGCTCATCGGGCAGAACCGGTCAGCGTTCCGTAAGAAGAAGCCCGACATGGGCTTCGAGGAAATGCAGCTCCGCGCAGCTTTGCGCGCCATCGCCGCGAAACACCCCTCCTGGGGCTGGCGGAAGGCCCGTTGGCACCTGCTGGCCCAGCCGGAGTGGGACGGCGTGGCGCTGAACCGGAAGCGGATCCGCCGGCTCTGGCGCGTCGAGGGCCTGGTCTGTAAACCCAGGGCGCGGAAGAAGCGCCGCACCGGGCCCGGCGCCGGGGAGCAGAAGCGCCTCACGGCGCAGTATCCAATGCATGTGGTCAGCTTCGACTTCCAGTCCGATGTGACCTCCTGCGGGCGGCACATCAGGTTCTTCAACGTCATCGACGAATACACCCGCACCGCCCTGGCCATCATCCCGCGCCGGTCCTTCAAGGCCGCGGACGTGGTCGCGGTGCTGGAGAACATCATCGCCGAAACCGGCAGCGTCCCGACCTACGTCAGGTGCGACAACGGCCCGGAATTCACCGCCCGGGCGCTGATCGACTGGTGCAACACCGCCGGCGTCGACACCGCATTCATCGACCCGGGATCACCCTGGCAGAACGGCTTCATCGAATCCTTCAACGCCCAATTCAGAAGGGAACAACTCTCCGGAGAAATCATGGACACCATGGCCGAAGCGAAGTATTTGGCGGAGGAATGGAAAGCTATCTACAATCATGAACGGCCCCACGGATCCCTGAACGGCATGACGCCGAAACGCTACTGGGAGAACTGGACGCAAGAAAACCAATTAGCTATCGCATAAACGCTGGACTGCTAACGGGGGCCCAACCATATTGACCATTGCACGGTATAGGCGGTAAGTGCTGGCCAAACAGTCAGCCACTCACGGGCCCGTTCCCAGAATGTTATTGACTTGCTATCCGGTCTGATAGTCCAAGCTTCGCGGGCATCCACATCGAGCCCCTTCATCAATCGTGTTTGTTCTTCCAAGAGGGCTAGGATGCGTTGTCGTTCTTTGGCTCCCGCTCGGGGCCAGCCAATAACGTGCTCTGTAAGCAAATCAATGGGCTGGCTTAGATCGTCATAAAATTCCCACTCATCTTTAGACTTCTTCTCCCAAGCAACCACGTACACATTGGACATGCGGACCATCCATTCGGGCCATGATTCCAAAATCCGTGCCAAGGGCGAAGCGTCGTCTCCTGACATCAGCAGTCTGGTCCATGCAGACCTCAGGGCAAGGAAGTCGTCCGGCCTCGCGGCATGCTCTAATGAGCGTCTAACCTTGAGGTCGGGCCAGGATCACCCGGGTGGGGTTCGAGGCTGTGGATTGTTATCTCCATGAATTGGGAGAGTGGGAGCGAGTCCAGAGCGGTAACGAGCGCGGCAACATTGGGTTCACGCCAGAGGCACCAGTTGCCCCAGTAACCTGGTGTTCGCCACGCTCGCAGCAGTTCGCCTGAACCGGCAAGTTCTTTGGATCGGGCGCGTTCGGCCCGGACAAGCGCATCCAGACTATCTCGGTCAATGTGTTCTGGAATCGAGATGACAGCAGTAGTTAGAAACTCCATGGTCTCCTTAAAGTTCTCGATGAGCATGTGGCACTTCTGATCCCTTGACGGCCTTTTGACGTGTTGCGCAGACGAACTCTGACAGCTTCTGACCACGACCGGTCGGGTGCCGTGTGAAAGGGAGTCTCGGGCCGCCACATTTGCCTGCGCGGCGACCCGGATTCAGGGCGGTTAATCTGCGTAGGGGTCTGCGATGCTGATGTACTGGGTGGTGGTGTATTCGGCGATGCCTTCAGAGCCGCCTTCGCGGCCAAGGCCGGACTGCTTGACGCCGCCGAAGGGCGCTGCCGCGTTGGAAATGACGCCGGCGTTGAAGCCGACCATGCCGAATTCGATTTGTTCGGCCACGCGCAGGAGCCGGTTGAAGTCGCGGCTGTACACGTAGGAAGCGAGGCCGTATTCGGAGGCGTTGGCCAGGCGGATGGCGTCTTCCTCCGTAGCGAAGGTGGTGACGGGTGCGACCGGCCCGAAGATTTCCTCGCCCAGGATCGCGGCGTCGTTCGGTACGTTTCCCAGAACGGTGGGCTGGTAGAAGTAGCCGGGGCCGTCCACGGGTGCGCCGCCGGTGAGCGCGGTGGCTCCAGCGTCGACCGCCGCGGCCACCAGGGCGTGCACGTCGTCGCGGGCCCCGGCGTCGATCAGTGGGCCCACCTGCGTGTCGGGGTCGGTGCCCCGGCCGGTGGCCAGGGCACCCATGGCTGCAGCGAACTTGGCCGTGAACTCTGCTGCAACGGATTTCTGGACCAGGAACCGGTTCGCGGCAGTGCAGGCTTCGCCCATGTTCCGCATTTTGGCGGCCATGGCACCTTCGACGGCCTTGTCCAGGTCTGCGTCCTCGAAGACGATGAAGGGTGCGTTGCCGCCGAGTTCCATGGAGGTCCGCAGGACGTTCTGGGCGGCGTCCGCCATGAGGCGTTTGCCGACCGGGGTGGAGCCGGTGAAGGAGACCTTCCGCAACCGGGAGTCCTTCAAGAGCGGTCCGGAGATGCCAGACGCTGACGAGGAGGCGACGACGTTGAGGACCCCGGCGGGCAGGCCGGCGTCGAGCATGGTCTGGGCGAAGTACTGAGCCGTGAGGGGTGTGAGTTTGGCGGGTTTGAGGACCATGGTGCAGCCGGCTGCGATGGCGGGGGCTACTTTGCGGGTGGCCATGGCCAGCGGGAAGTTCCAGGGGGTGATGAGCAGGCAGGGGCCGACGGGTTTGTGCTGGACGAGGATCTTGTTTTTGCCTTCGGGGGTGGTGAGGTAGCGGCCGTAGTCGCGGACTGTTTCTTCGGAGAACCAGCGCAGGAACTCGGCCCCGTAGGCGACCTCGCCGCGGGCTTCGGCCAGCGGTTTGCCCATTTCCAGGGTCATGAGCAGGGCGAAGTCCTCCGCCCGGGCGGTCACCAGGTCAAAGGCGCGGCGCAGGATCTCGGCCCGCACCCTCGGCGCGGTCCGCGCCCACGACGCCTGCACGGCGTCGGCCGCGTCGAGGGCGGCAACCGCGTCCCCGCTGGTAGCCGAGGCGAGGGTGGCGAGAACCTCGCCCGTAGCGGGATCATGCACCTCGAACGTACCGCCGTCGGACGCGTCCCGCCACTCACCATTGATGAGCAGGCCGGTGGGCACGGACGCGAGCAGGGACGCCTCCCGTGCGGGAGAGAGGACTGTGGACGTCGTCATATCAAGGTCTCCTTAAAAAACTTTTCGTGATCAGAGGTGTCAATAGCTGGCGGCATCGACGCCGCCGGCTGCTTTTTGTTGGTCCTCGGCGTGGGTCAAGCCGACGACCAGGCACGCAACTTCCTTTCCGGCTCGGACCGAACAGCGGGGGCGCAGCGTATGTGCTGCTGCTTCTCCGGGCGGTGCCGGATCAAATAAGGATGGCCAGCGGATTTTCCATGCAGGTCTTGAAGGCATTCATCCATTGGGCGGCTACTGCACCGTCAATGACCCGGTGGTCGGCGGACAGGGTGCAGGTCATCATGGTCGCGACTGCAAGTTTCCCGTCCGTGACGACTGCCCGGGGCTCGGCGGCACCAACGGCCAGGATCGCTGACTGCGGTGGGTTCAATATGGCCGAGAACTGCTTGGTTCCGAACATGCCAAGATTGGTGACGGAGAAGCTGCCGCCCGTGAGTTCGTCCTGGCGGATCTTGCCGGTCTTCGCCCGCTCGACGAAGTCCCCGATGGTGACGCTGACGCTGCTAAGTGAACTGGAATCGACGTTCCTCACCACGGGTGTGAGCAGCCCTCCATCGACGGCGATGGCTACCGAAATGTCCGCGGAACTGAATTGAAGCTGCGCTTCATCGGTCCAGACTACGTTGGCCTGCGGGACGTCGCGAAGGGCAAGCCCCCCTGCCTTGACGACGAGATCGTTGACGGTGATTTTCCGGCTTGAAGACTCATTGATCTGCTTGCGCAGTGTCATGAGATCATCCATCCGGACGTCTGCCGTCAAGTAGAAATGCGGCACCGTGCTCTTGGATTCGGTCAGGCGCCGTGCAATGGCGCGGCGCATTTTTGTGTGCGGGATGCTGGATGTTCCGGCAGCTGTGGCCTGCTGCACGGGCGGAGCCGGCGTTGCTTGGGGCTCCGCCTGCTGCGTGGATGACGGCATGGCGACGCCCGGGGCAGCCGGGGTCTGGGGTTGCCGGGATTGGGCGGTGATTGCTTGCTCTACGTCGCGGCGGATGATCCTCCCGCCCGGGCCGGTACCGGTGAGGACGCTTACATCCAACTGGTTCTCCTGGGCCATTCGGCGGGCCAAGGGGGAGCTGAAGATGCGGCCGTTGTGGTCGCTGCTGGTGTGAACGGGGGCGAGCACCGAGGGCGGGGCGTCGGCGCGTTCGCGACTGCCGGGGGCTTCCACGACGGGGGTGTTGGTTTCCACGGACTCTGCGGGTGTGGTCTCGGCCGGGACGGCTAATCCGGGGGTTGCCGCAGCGGTGCCTGCATCCGTCCCGACGCTTTCAAGGAGCGAGGCAACCTGTGCGTCGGTTTCGCCGGATCCTTGGATGATGAGGATCGGGGTGCCGACGTCGACGCTGGTCCCTTCACCTACGAGCAGCCTGGCTATGACCCCGTCGGCTTCGGCCTCGATTTCGATTGTGGCTTTTTCGGTTTCAACTTCGGCTATCGCGTCGCCGGCGGCTACTGTGTCCCCTTCCTTTTTGAGCCACGTGGACAGCGTCGCTTCCATGGCATTCGCCATAACTTCGGGCATGTTCATCAATGCGGGCATTTCTTATCTCCCAGTTATGTCTTGGACGCCGGACCTAGAGGCCCTGGCCGTCTTTCATGGACTGCAGCGCTGCTGAGACTTCGGGCTTCCCGGCGAACGCTGCACGTTCCAGGACCTTGGAGATGCTGGGAGAGGCTTCCCCGCCGGTGACCCTCTGGATTGGCTGGTCGAGGTAGTCAAAGTACCGGCGCTGGATTTCATCGCTGAGCCAGCCCCCATAAGAGGTGCCTAGGGCGCCCTGCTCGACAATGAGGACATTGTTGGTTTTCTTGATGCTCTCCCCGATGGCATCCCAGTCGATGCTGGCGCGGTCAAGCCAGCGCAGATCAACGACGTCAGCGTCGACTCCGGCTTCATTGACCGCTTCCAGGGACGGCAAGGTCATGGCACCGTAGGTGAGGACAGTGAGGTCATTGCCAGTGCGGCGAATGGCGGCTTTGCCGAAAGGGATCTGGTAGTCGAAGTCGTCGACGGGCAACTGGCCCGTGCTCGTGTACAGGTCAACGTGCTCGATAACGACGACGGGGTCCTTCAGTGTCAGTGCGGCGTTCATCAGTCCGACGTAGTCGAATGGTGTCGAGGGCGCGACAATCCGCCATCCGGGCGAGGTGGCGAACATGCCGGCCGGGTCCATGGAGTGTTGTGAGCCGTAACCGGTGCCCATGGCGACTTTGGACCGGAGGACTAGGGGCATTTCGCCGGTGCCGCCGAACATGTGCCGCGCCTTGGCTATTTGGTTGAAGATTTGGTCCCCGGCAACCCACATGAAATCGGCGTACATGAATTCAATGACGGAAGTGAAGCGGCCGTCCATGGCCATGCCGCCTGCCAGGCCGGCAAAGGCGTTTTCGCTGATGGGCGTGCCCAGGACGCGCTCAGGGTGCGCGTCTTTTAGTCCGCGGGTGGCACCGTTCGTTCCACCCTTGAGCCGGTGGACGTCTTCGCCCATGACGACGATGGACTTGTCCGCATCCATGCGGGCCTGCATGACGTCAGCGACGGCATCGATGAATTTTCCGTGCTTCAAGGTTCCCGAGAAGGATGACTCCTCTTCCGTCCTGACGGAATCCAGTTCTGTGAGGTCCCCGCGGATACCCACGTCGACGAAAGACGGGTCCGGCCACAGGGCCGGGCGGATACGGCGTTTGCCGGCCTTGCCCTCAGGATCCTGTTCCGTGAGCTCGGCTACAGCGAGGCTGCATGCGGCCTTGATCCGGTCCGTCATCTCAGCGATAACTTTCTCGTCCAGGTGGCCGAGTTTCTTCAGCTCACTGGCAACCCGGAGAATCGGGTCACGCTCACGCCATGCCTTCTCTTCTTCTTTGCTGCGGTAACCGAAGGCGCTGCCGGGAAAAGGCCCGTTCTGGTGGAAGTAGCGGTAGACCTCCGCTTCGATGACTGCCGGGCCACCGCCGCTTCGCATGTGCTCGGTGGCCTGTTCCATGGCCAGGTGCACCGCGAGTGGATCCATGCCGTCGACCCGCCAGGATCGGATTCCGAAACCGGGGCCGCGGCCCGAGAGGCGCGGTTCACCCGTCACCTCGGAGACGTGGGTGGAAACGGCATAGAGGTTGTTTTCAATAAAGAAACAAAGGGGCAGCTTCCAGGCGGCCGCCAGGTTCATGGTTTCCAGGACGGATCCAATGTTGGTTGCACCATCGCCGAAGTAGGAAACGGTGACGTCGGTCCCTGCGTCGGCTGTGGCGGAATGCTGTTGCGCCCAGGCGTTACCGGCTGCCAATGGGACACCGCCCCCGACGATGGCGTTGGTGCCCAACGCGCCGGCCTCCATCCATTGCAAATGCATGGAGCCGCCGCGGCCGTGGCTGAAGCCCTGGTCGAGGCCGAGAATTTCCGCGAGCGTCCGTTGCAGATACGCCTGTACGTCCGGGGAAACGGGGTTGACGGGGTCGATGCGACCGCCGTTGCCGCGGGCCAGGTGAGCCAAGCCTTTGGCAAGAAATTGGTGATGCCCTCGGTGGGAGCCGTTAACGCCGTCTGTCGTGCGCAGGTTCACAATGGACCCTACTGCCCCGCCTTCCTGTCCGATGCTGGAGTGCGCGGGGCCGTGGACGAGGCCTTCTGCTGCAAGTTCGAGTACGGATTCCTCGAAGGAGCGGATGATCTGCATTTGGACGAGCATGGTTTTCAGGAGAGCAGGGTCTGCCTTTTTCCAGTCTTGGTCAGTAGTGCTCAGCTCGACCCAGTCAACATTGGGGGTCAGCGGTGTTTGGCGGGTCATTGGTATGTCCTCAGATTGATGTCGCTGCTGTGCGACGTGATTCCGGTCACTTGCATCTAGACTAGCCCAACCATTGGATCCAATTAAAGCTCCAAAAGCGACAAATGTGCTTGCTCAAGGGTACCTTTGGGCGCCATATGAGAGACCATGGATCCATTACTCGAAGATGGGAATTGACGGCGGTTGGCGGGTTTGCGGGGCGAATGGCCTGGAGGCGCCGGTTTTTTTGTCGTCCGAGAGGAGATCCGCATCACCAGTTGTTACGTTCCCGGACGCCTGCAACTGAGTATGGCTTCCGCTACGCCGGGGAGCGAAATGGGTTCCTCGCCAACCCGGATAGCTAGGCTCACCGATGGTTTCTCAAGAAGGAGCCCTGCCTTGGGCCGGGCGCATCAGGACGCGCATTCGAGTAGGTCGTCATGGACAAGTGCCAGCTCCTTGGCCCCGAGTGGATAACATCCATTCTCGTGACGCATGCCGAGAAGCCGAAGGTGGGCCTAGTAGCGGATCATGACGGAAGCGGCCGAGCATCATCTTCCGCTCATGGGGAGCTGAAGATATGCGGGTGGTTTGCGAGCTCCAACCGGGTCCTCCGGATGTGGCCAAGCAGAACCCGCTGCGCTTCTTCGACGTCGCGCCGCCAGATCGCTTCGACCAGCAATCTGTGTTCGCTCTCGATGATCCACCGCCGTTCACGCCCCATCAACCCAGTAAAGGCGCGGCGATATTGCTGGGTGGTGTTCCAGAATCTGACAACCATGCTGTGCATGGACGGCATGCTCGCACCCTCATATGTAAGCAGGTGGAACTCGCGGTCGAGCCTAAGGAATTTTTCGATGTCGTCGTCGGCCTCGATGGAGTGCATTAACGTCTCTAGCCGTGAAACGGTTTCGTCGGTGAGGTTCGGTATGCTCTCCGCCAGTAGCAACGGTTCGATGCACTCCCGGATCTTATAGATCTCCACGCATTCTTCCAGGTTCAGTTTCGAAACCCAGGCCCCTGAGTTTGCCTTGAGCGTGACGAGCCCCTCGGACTCCAAGATCCGCAAAGCTTCGCGCACAGGCAAGCGACTAGCGCCAAATTGCTCCGCTATCTCTTCCTGACGGATCCGCTGGCCAGGAGCCAGTTCACCCGTCAGCACGGCGCTGTGAATGCTGTCTGCAATTCTCCGGCTTGCGACTTTGCCTCGACTAACCATTTCGAGATTCTCCTCCGCAAATCAATCATGTGGACGACATCGCCGCCACCGCGATCAGAGCGGTACGAACTGCCCGCCTTGACGTTGCAACTGCCCGCTGCTCCCCATCAGCTGCTGCAGGATAGAGTACTTCCTAACGTACAGCAGTGATTGGATCCATAATAACGAGAGGGGAGGACAGTTGCCACTGATGCCCGAGAAAGGGTTCCGATACGCGCGGCTAAATCTGCCCACGATCTGTCTCGCCCGCAGTTGGGGATGCAGGCCCCGCATCCTGTTCTTTCAATCCGAGTCCTGAAAGTTGAATTGGAACCGGACGCGGCGCGGACTTCCCAATGGGAACCGTCTTTTCCTCGTCCGGCACGGAGGGATCGGGATAGAACTCGCCCTGTAGCTTGGCTACATGGTCCGAATTGAGTGCGACGAGTTGTCCAAGCTCGCGTTCGGTCTGTTCAAGCCTCATCATCAACTGCGTCTGGTAGTCCAGATGCGTGGCAATCAGTCCTGCCGCCGCCTGCCGCCGCCCATCATTCTCGGCCTGAAGCTGTTGAAGCCAAGACCCTAGCCAGGAAGAAACTATTCCGTCGGCGAAATCGTATGAGTCTTCATCCAGGGTTCCCCGCTTGTGGGCTTCAACTAGGATCCGGATCAGCTCATTTTCAAATCCTGCCCGTTTCTCGTCTGTATTCGGAAGCGGAGCCGTCGATGAGTACGGGCTCGGTGTAAGCGTGTCCGGGTGCGAAATACGCGAGGCAACGAACGTCGGATCAGTCAGATCCGCCCCGCTCAACCCCTGTCGAGTCAGATTGGTTCCGTCAGGCCGTGGGCGGGAAGATAAGCGCCTTCTTAGAAAAAAGGGAGTGTTCATGATTTGGTCTCCGTTGCTGAGGTTTTTGGGGGTAGTTGGTAATACGGGCTTTGGGGCGGCGGGGTGCAACGTTGTGGGAGCGGACGGATTCAGCGGTCAGCTCACTTAACGGGTCAAGTGGACGCAAGGCTAAATGGAAACGGCCCTGGTACCGCTGGGCGCTGGCCGCAGCCGGGGATGCCGGCGTGTTGCCGCAAGCGGGCATATGGACGCGAATTCTTCGTTCGAAGTGGAACCGAACGACGCAGCGTCGCCTGTGCTTTCTCCGGCAGTCGCCGTAGATAGAAGGAGTCCAGGGGATCAGTGTTCTTCCTGACGGCGTTTCGGCTAGGCATGATGACCAGCTCCGTTCGCCTCGGATATCTTTGTCTGGCTCGTAAGATGCCATCCGCGGCAGTGTTCACATTTGTATCCGCGGATGACCTGCCATCCGCATTCCAGCCCGTTGGTCGAGGCCAGTGATCGCCGCTGCCGGGCATGGTTCAGGGACAATCGGACATCTTTGCGTTCGCGGAGGCGCTGTTTGCCCGTCTGCAGACAAACAGGCCAACGATGTGCTGAGGAACTTTTCATGATTGGGGGTGCTCCTTGCTGATTTCTGCCGTGCCGGAATAGCCCGGTAACAGGACATACGGAAAAACCGCACGGAAAAGGGGCCGCACCCATGGCGGGTACGGCCCCTTTCCGGTTGCCTTACTTCTGGCCGGAGCCGCCCTTCCGGGCGCCGGCGGCGCCCGTTTCAGAGCGCATTCTGGAAGCCCTCTCAGCCTCTTCACGCTTTGCCAACGCCTTGGCCTGGTCCCAAGTAGTGGCGGTATTGGAGGGCTGCTGCCCCGGTGCCGTCGAAAGGGTGGTGATGATGGCCGCCGCAGCGCCCACCTGCTTTGCTTTATCTTTCCAATTCATGATTGGCGTAACTCCTTGGCTGGTTCTCACGAGCCGGAATAGCCCGGTAATAGGACATACGGGGAAAACACCAGATAGGGGGGGCTATGACAGGTTGGAATGGCCCCGGTAGGACGGTCCTTCCGGGGCCTGAAATACTTGACACAACCATTCCCCAGTGTCCCGTTCCTTGGGACTGGAACACTTTCGCCGACGTCGGTCGAGCAGCGTGCGTAGCCGATAAGCAGGCTTCGGACTGTAGCGAATAAGGCGGCTTCACCGGGCATTAATTCGGGCAGGGTATATGCCCAGCGGCAAGGGCGGAAACACGCGGATGTGAAGAAGGCCGAAGGGCAGCGCCGGGACGTTCGATGGACGACCGGCTAACGGGCACTTTCAATCCGTCTTCCAGATAGAAGCCGAAGAATTGACTAACAGGCCCCAGCTCGTGCAACTGTTGTGCTGTGACAATTGCCCTCCTCATAAAGGTGCACGACGGAGTCGTACTCGCTGCGGACAGTGCAACGACGCTCACCGCGGCCCAACCAGACGGCTCGACTGCCATCGTGAACATCTACAACAACGCCAACAAGGTGTTCAATCTCCATAAGAAGCTCCCCATCGGTGCAATGACCTGGGGCCTCGGCAACATTGGCCCAGCGTCGATCTCGAGGCTGAGCAAGGACCTCCGCGACAAATTCCATGGAATGGGTTCCGACCCCTGGGTGCTCGACCCGAAGGCCTACGAAATTGAAGAGGTAGCTTCGCGGGCGGCGAAGTTCTTGCACGATGATCATTTTGTCCCGCTATATGAACAGGCGGACGACGAGCACAAGCCGGATCTCGGGTACCTCGTCGGCGGATACTCAAGCGACTCCGACGATCCTCGCGTTTTCGTCATCAGTACGACCGGGCCGAGCGCTGGCAAGCCTGTTGAGGTGCTGGCGGGAGATACAGGCGCGTTCTGGTGGGGCCAGCCTGAAGCCATCACACGCATCTTGACGGGCGTGAGCCTCGATACCGCTGTGGCATTGACCAACCTCGGCGTTCCCGCGCCTCAGGCTCAGCAGACGGCCGCCGCGATCCAGCAGCAGGTGCAGACTCAACTGGTCGTGGCAGCAATGCCGATACAGGACGCCATCGATCTTGCGGAATTCCTAGTGCATTCGACGATTCAATACGTCCGATTCTCGCCCGGCGGGGCGACGGTCGGCGGCCCCATTGAGATTGCTACGATCACAAAGCACGAAGGCTTCAAGTGGGTAGCACGAAAGCATTACTTCCAAGCAGGGCTCAATCCAGCGTCGGAGACAGTATGACCATGCAGAACTACCCTGGTGCGAATGTCTATCGAGCAGGTGCCACAGGCGATGCAGCGGGTGCGTCTCGACGCTCGTACGGATCGACGGTGGTTGACAGGGGCCAGGCTGCCTTGGCACCACGGGACCTTGCACGAATTCTGAAAGCCAACTCGCGGGCTAGCGCGGCGAGCCCGAAAGTTAAGAAACAGAAGTAGCCTGCCACTCGTAAGCGACTACGCGGGCGGCGCAAGCGGGTAACACCCAGCATGGCAACCGGAGGCGCCGCTCCGAGGAACGAGGAGGCGTGCACGTTTGAGGATGCTTAAGAGATGGATGCGACAGTCGAATTCCAATGGGCAAGCGTCTTGGTGCCGGCGCTGGCTGCTCTTGTGGGAGCCGCAGTAGGCGGATTCTTCACTCTGATCGCGGCTTCTAGGACGACAAAGTCCGCGGCCCGCCAAGCCCTGAAGGCTCAGCGGGCAGAATGGCGGCGCCAGGATGAAGCGAATCGTGAGCGCCTAGCGTTGCAGGAGGCGCAGCACCGCCGGGAGCTTCTAACGCGCGCAGTCGGGATTCTTCTAGACGTGCTGTGGGCCAAGGAGCGACGCCTCTGCGACGCGCTACACCTTGCCCGCACCAACCTGACGGATAGCCCAGTCAGCTCAGACGACAAGGCTCTGCAACTCCTTGGCGCGCTGGACCTTGAGACCCGTGCCGATATGTTGCGGGCTCTGCCTTATATTCACGACCTCGAATTGAAGAGCCGCCTGGAATCCGTGCAAGTGGTGGTAAACGCTGCGTACAACCTCCGGGCGGCGGGCCAGCATCATGTGACAAACGAAGAGTACTCGCGTGCAATGCTGGAGACGCAGTGGTACTTCAAGTGGTTGCGTTGGAACTTGGAGTGCGCGCTCCTCGGTGAAGCACTCCCCGCCGGGGTCACGGTACCGGACTTGCGGCGCCCGCTCAGCGAGCCCGCGTGGCCGATCCCCGAGGGAATGCCTGACCACGCATAGTTACTGAAACTCACGGGGCCACCCACAGAAGGTCACTTCCGTTGTCCACTCATGAAGGGACGAGAATCATTGAATGAGCTCCTCGCTCTCGTTGGCGTTCTAATCGGGACGGGAGGGCTCGCCTCACTGCTTAGTGGAGTAGCTTCGCTACAGCGAACCCGCCGTCTACAGAAGAGGCTCCGAGAACTCCACAAGGCTTCGCAATTCTTCGAACCCACACGACAAGAGGCCATGGTTGGGTCCCCGGGTAGGAGTGGTTGGGTCCCCGAGTAGGAGTCCAGTGTTTGTGTGAGTTTCGTGTCCGAGAATGGACGCAGGAGGAAATTCACGA
>NZ_JAPFFT010000017.1 GCF_026241105.1 Arthrobacter rhizophilus
CCTTCGCCCGTGTAGAGAACCGGGAAGTACTCGTTGAGGCGGGAGGCGATGTAGTTCGCGGCAAGCAGCGCGGACTTGGTGGCCTCGGTGAGGCCTTCGCCGCCCATGAGCTTCACGTAGGCCCAGGAAATCGGCAACACACCCGCGGAGCCATAACGCGAGGCGGAGATGGCCACGCCAGTCCCTGGCACGGAAGCGCCGTCTTCATGGGCTGCCTTGTTGGCATCGCCGGGCATGAAGGGTGCAAGGTGCGCCTTGGCCGCGACCGGGCCCACGCCCGGTCCGCCGCCGCCGTGCGGGATGCAGAAGGTCTTGTGCAGGTTCAGGTGGGACACGTCGCCGCCGAACTTACCCGGCTGGGCCAGGCCCACGAGCGCGTTGAGGTTGGCACCGTCAACGTACACCTGGCCGCCGGCTGCATGCACGGAGTCGCAGATTTCGCGGACATCAGCGTCGTACACGCCGTGCGTGGACGGGTAGGTGATCATGATGCAGGACAAGGCACGGCCGGTGGCGTCGATCTTGGCCTGCAGGTCCGCGTGGTCGATCGTGCCGTCCGCCGCGGTGGCCACCACAACCACCTTCATGCCGGCCAGCACTGCCGAGGCGGCGTTGGTGCCATGGGCCGAAGCCGGGATGAGGCAGACGTTGCGCTGGGCCTCGCCGCGGGAGTGGTGGTAGCCGCGGATGGCCAGCAGGCCCGCGAGCTCGCCCTGGGAACCGGCGTTGGGCTGGATGGAGACCTGGTCGTAACCGGTGATCTCCGTGAGGTCAGCTTCCAAATCTTCGATCAGTTCACGCCAGCCCGCGGTCTGGGAATCCGGGGCGAAGGGGTGGATCGAGGCGAATTCCGGCCACGAGATGGCTTCCATCTCGGCCGTGGCGTTCAGCTTCATCGTGCACGAACCCAGCGGGATCATGGTGCGGTCCAGCGCCAGGTCGCGGTCCGAAAGCCTGCGGATGTAGCGCAGCAGCTGGGTTTCGGAACGGTGCGTGTTGAACACGGGGTGCTGAAGGTAGTCCGAAGAACGCTCGACGGCGGCCTCCAGGGCGAAGCCCTCGCCGTCACCGGACACAGTGGCACCGAAGGCGGCGACGACGCCGCCGAGGATTTCTTCTGTTGTCGTCTCGTCAACAGAGATGCCCACCGTGTCGGCATCGATGCCGCGCAGGTTGATGCCCTTGGCCTCAGCGGCAGCCACGATCTCGGCAGCCTTGCCCGGGACGCGGACCGTGACGGTGTCGAAGAAGCTGCCGTGCAGGACCTCAAGGCCCGCGGACTTCAGGGACGCCGCGAGCGTGCGGGCGTGGTTGTGGGCGGTTTCGGCGATCGCCTTCAGGCCCTCGGGGCCGTGGTAGACGGCGTACATCGAGGAGACGATGGCCAACAGGGCCTGCGCGGTACAGATGTTTGACGTGGCCTTCTCGCGGCGGATGTGCTGCTCACGGGTCTGCAGCGCCAGGCGGTAGGCGGGAGTGCCGGCGTCGTCCTTGGAAACGCCCACCAAGCGGCCAGGCATCGAGCGCTCGAGGCCCTTCTGAACGGCCATGTAGGCGGCGTGCGGGCCACCGAAGAACAACGGAACGCCGAAGCGCTGGGTGGAGCCGACGGCGATATCGGCGCCCTGCTCGCCCGGAGGCGTGATCAGCGTGAGGGCGAGGAGGTCGGCGGCAACGGTGACAAGGGCACCGCGTTCCTTGGCGGCGGCGATCACGGCAGAGTGGTCGAACACCCGGCCGGAAACGCCCGGCTGCTGCAACACGATGCCGTTGATGTCGCCGTCGGGCAGGCCCTGGGACAAGTCCGCGATCTCCACCTCGAAGCCCAGCGCCTCGGCGCGGCCCCTCACGATGGCGATGGTCTGCGGCAGGCAGTCGGCGTCAAGGACGGTCTTGCCGTCGTGGGCCGTCTTGTTCTTGTTGGCGCGGCGCATCATGAGGACTGCCTCGGCAACGGCCGTGGCTTCGTCCAGCAGCGAGGCGTTGGCGATGGGCAGGCCCACGAGATCCTGGACCATGGTCTGGAAGTTCAGGAGGGCTTCGAGGCGGCCCTGGGAAATCTCCGGCTGGTACGGGGTGTAAGCCGTGTACCAGGCCGGGGACTCAAGGATGTTACGGCGGATCACCGGCGGAGTGACGGTGTCGTAGTAGCCCTGGCCGATCATCTGCACGGCAGTCTTGTTCTTGGCCGCCAGCTTGCGCAGTTCAGCCAGAACTTCCACCTCACTGAGGGCGTTCTGGAGCGTCAGTGCGACGTCCTGGCGGATGTCATTGGGAACCGCGGTGTCCACGAGCGAATCGACACTGTCGTAACCAACAGACTTGAGCATGATGTCGATGTCGGCCTGGCGACGGGCGCCGATATGCCGGTCAACGAACGTGGTGGAGGTTGAACTAACCGTCACGAAGGAACTCCATTACTAAGGCGGCGTGGGTACGCCACAGCTAATCGGGTTCCTCCCCGCTCTGTATTGGACCTGAGAGTTTCCGCGAATCCGTGCTTATGGGCACTGTTTCGCTTGCACCGTCGGTGAGCACAGCGTGTTCCAGTGTCGAGGACACCAGAGGGCAGCGTGCTGCTTTCCAGAGTTGCCTTGCCGCGGCGGTGCGTGGGCCTGAGAGATTCCTGGGGAGGATTTGCTCCTACGGCGCCTGCATCACTTGCCTGCAGGACTCTCCCGCCGCAGATCAAAGGCGTATTCAGTTGTGTGAATCGGATCGTGGTTGCCGGTGACGGCTGCCACAACTGTCAATTGTCCTATGGACTGCTCGCGTCCGCAAATAATGTCACCAGTCTCGCCCGGATTTCCCAACTGACTGGCATTTGTTGTCGTTTTGGAGCCTCTAAACGACACCTACTGCGAGTCAGTTGGGCACCGCTCAGTCACGGAGGCGTTCGACGGCGGCCAGCAGCGCACCGACGTCGGCGCTCCTTTCGCTCGCATTGGCTCCCGGGCCGCCTTCAAGCATTGCGTTGAAGTAGAGCCCATCGCCCATATACCGGACCGCCTTGGCCATCTCCGGACCCACTTCCTCGGCGAGCACATCCAGCCATTGTTGCTGGATCCCGGCGAAGCGCCTGCGGGTTTCCTCATGCGCCACCTCCGCGAGCCGCGTTGCGGCGACGAACACCCTGTCCATGGGGGTATCGGCCCAAAGCGAGGACTTGATGAAAAACGCGGCGGCCCCCTCGGGAGCCGCCTTCATCGCCTCGATCTCCATTGCGGCGAGCGCGTCCATGCGTTCCAGCAGGGCGCTGATCATGGCTTCCTTGTTGGGGAAATGGTAGAGCAGGCCACCCTTGGAGACCCCTGCGCGTTTGGCGACGGCATCGAGCGTGGCAGCCCGCTCCCCCACCTCGATCAGCAGGGCTTCAAAGGCATCCAGGACAGCGTCCCGGGCAATAGGTTTTCGCGGCATGGTGTCCATCATCCCCTAGTTGGATACGTCAGTGTCGATACGACAGGTTGAAACTATACCGTCCAGACGGTACAGTTATTTTCATGTTCAGCCCGTCCACAACCCAGTACCCCCGCACCCCGTCCACCCAGTCCGCCCCGTGGCGCGATTGGACTGCCCTGGCGCTCTTGATGTTCCCTGTGCTGCTGGTGGCTGTGGACAATACCGCGCTGACATTTGCCCTACCGGAAATCGCCCGGACGCTGGAGGTCGGTGGCTTGCAGCTGCTTTGGATTGTGGATGCCTATGCGCTGGTGCTGGCGGCATTGCTTGTATCCATGGGCAACCTCGGAGACAGGATCGGCCGCCGCCGCTTGCTCCTGATCGGCAGCACGGGCTTCGCCGCCGTTTCCGCAGCCACCGCGTTCGCACCGTCTGCCGAATGGCTCATTGCGGGACGCGCCGGCCTGGGCATCTTCGGAGCCATGCTCATGCCGTCCACATTGTCCTTGATCCGCAACATCTTCCCGGACCCGAACCGCCGCCGGCTTGCCATTGCGGTGTGGGCCGCGGGATTCTCCGGCGGCGCCGCGCTCGGGCCGATCTTCGGTGGCTGGCTCGTGGAACACTTCCGGTGGGGAGCCGTGTTCCTGGTAGCCGTGCCGCTGTTGCTGCCCCTGCTTGCCTTCGGCCCGTTCCTGATTCCCGAGTCCAAGGATCGCAATCCGGGCAAGCCTGACGTTCCCAGCATCGCACTGTCCATCCTGACCATGGCACCGGTGGTTTATGGCATCAAGGAGGTCGCTGTGCACGGCTTCGGCCCTGCCGCGGCAGCCTTCATGGCGTTCGGCCTGGCCATGGGAATCATCTTTGTCCGCAGGCAGCGCTCCTTGGCATCGCCCATGCTGGACGTGCGGCTTTTTGGGAACAAGGTGTTCAGCACAGCCATCATTGCCAACGTCCTGTCCCTGTTTTCCATGACGGGCTTCATCTACTTCTTCGCGCAGCACTTGCAGCTTGTGGAGGGCCAGTCCCCCATGGAGGCAGGAATCGCCATGGTTCCGGCACTGCTGGCCACCATCGTGGCGGGCATGGTGGTAGTTCCCCTGGTCAAGCGGATCCGCCCGGGACTGGTGGTGGCATTCGGCCTGACGTTGAGCGCCGTGGGTTATCTCGTGGCTGCCCTTGGCAACCATGGCCAGGGCCCCGGGTACCTTTTGACGGCACTCTTGCTGCTGGCCATCGGGGTTGGATCGGCGGAGACCATCTCCAACGACCTCATCCTGGGGGCCGTTCCTGCCGACAAGGCCGGCGCGGCCTCGGCGATCTCCGAGACAGGCTACGAACTCGGCTCATTGCTGGGCACGGCAGTGCTTGGCTCGATCCTGACGGCGTCCTACCAGCACCACCTGCTTCTTCCTGTTGAATTGTCCGGCCATGCTGCCGAACGCTCCCGGGAGACGCTCGCCGGAGCGGTAGACACCGCAGCGTCACTACCCCAGCCGCTGGCTGGCGCTTTGACCGCCGCGGCGCGTGCCGCCTTCGAATCGGGCGTCCACATCACCGCGGCGATCGGGCTGGTACTGATGGCGGGAGCGGCAGTCCTTGCCGCCGTCGTACTCCGCCGCGTGCCGACTGCGAAGTAGGCCGTCAGTTGCCTTCGACGAAGGCCTTGAGGGCATCGAGGAGACCCTCGGTGCCCTCTTTGCGGCCGTCCACATGGTCTTCGTCGGTGAAGTAGGCTCCTTGCTCGGTCAGGGCGAGGCGGGTTCCTTCGCCGTCGGGCTCCATTTCGATGGTGGATAGCGAGACGGACGTCCGCTGGCCGTTGAGATACATTTCGTAGGTGTAGACGATCCGCTCGTTCTCGACGATGTCGTGATAGACGGCCTTCATGCTGGAGACGAAGCCACCTTCAGGGCCGCCGGTGTCCGTCTCGGTGCCACCTTCGCGGAAGTCGAGGCGGGATTCGCCCTGCGTCCACTCTTCCGGGCCGACGAACCATTTCTTCTTGTTGCCGTAGTCCGAAAATGCTGACCAGACACGCGACACCGGGGCATTGAGTTTGCGTTCGAGGGTGAAGCTTGCATGCGTAATTGGCGTGCTCATGGCTACTCCTATATTGGTTTGGCGGGGTGGTTTTGATTGAGGAAACCCTCCAGGCGGTCCAGCCGGCGCTCGGCCGATGTCCGACGCAGCCCGAGCCAGGCCTCCGCCTCGCGGACCGTTCCGGGGACGATGCTGCAGCTGCGGACCCGGCCGATCTTCTCGCTGCGCACCAGCCCGCTGTGTTCCAGGACCTGGAGGTGCTGGACAATCGCCGGGAGGCTCATGGCGAAGGGCTTCGCCAATTCCGAGACCGACGCCGGGCCCTCGCACAGCCGGGCCACGATGGCCCTGCGAGTGGGGTCGGCAAGGGCGTGGAAAACAGAATCGAGATCCGCGGCGCCTTGATTGTTAAGCACATGCTTAAGTATTCGCTTAAGTCTTTCAAAGTCAAGAGGCAGGGACCTCAGCGAAGTTAGACCGCCCGCAAACTAGACGGCGCGGTTCAACGCAGCATCATGCGAATTGAAACCACGCGTAATTCCGCCGAGCGTCGCGGTGGCGAGCGTCGAGAGGTAGTCGTGCCGGCGTCGGGCAGTAATCCGCGACTGCGGCTCGAAGACTTGCTCGGGGTCATCAGCGTAGTGCGCAGAGAGTCCATCACGCATGAGCCGGATACCTTCGGCGCGCTGTTGGGACACTGCAGCGTGCGTGGAGCCAAGCTCTTCGGCGAGCTCCTTGACGGTCCTCCCGGCGAAGTAGATCTCCTCGACGACGTAGCGCATCTTTTCCGGCAGGGCCTCGACGGCGGCGCGGAGGTACTTGAGGCGTTCATCGGCCAGGACAGAGTGTTCCGGAGAGACAGTGTCCGCGGCGACGGTGTCCACGACGACGTCGTCCAGCGGCGACAGCGTCCGGGCGGCATCGGCGAGGGCAGCCTCCACGACGCTGCGCTCGACACCGAGGGCTGACGCGGTTTCCGCCACCGTAGGTGTACGCCCAAGGACGCCGGACAGGGTTTCCTGGACGGACATTGTCTCCTTGATGCGTTTGCGTGCCGAGCGGGTAGCCCAGTCGCTGGCCCGCATCTCGTCCGCAAACGCTCCAACGATCCGGCGGCGCGCAAATGCGCCAAAGGGGACTCCGAGGCTCGGATCGAAGGAATCGGCGGACGTTATCAACGCCACGGACCCTACGGACGCGAAATCGTCGCGCGACAAATGAGAAGCTCTCGCACAGAGCTCAGATACCAAGTAGCCAACGAGCGGTAAATGCTGCAGCACCAACTCGTTGCGTTCCTCGCGATTCAAAATTAGTCCCCCCATGAGACCGGAATATTGAGTTGCAAAAGCCTGATTCCAAGGATCCTCCGGCGAGCTGCTGAGACGAGGAAGCAGGCCGAAGATTACCTGGAAAAGGCACGTATTCAGTGAACATACCATCTGCCAAATAACAATGCGTGTACGCTCAAGAAAAAGATGCAAAACCGGCCGCGGGAATATGTTCCGCAGGCCAAACCAGGGAATGGGGAACCGTGGGGGCGGATGAGCTGTCAGCGATGCTGTGGCGCGAGCGGAGGCAGCTGGAACTTCTGTTGTTCCGGCTCGAAACACAGCTGCTGCACGTCCGGGCAGGCAGCTGGCATTGGCTGAAATTCACTGCTGCTGACGTGGAAAAGGTCCTGGAAAACCTTCGGTTCGACACCCTTGCCCGGAACATCGAGTCTTCAGCGGTCGCTATCGAATGGCGTGTGCCTGCGAACGCAACCCTGCCTATGATCTCTTCCGTAGCGCCTCCCGGAATCTGGCCGGAATTGCTTCAGGAGCACCACCACGCCATGGTGCTGCTGCTTGAGCAAGTCGAGTCTGCCGTCGCCGCGAACGTCGAGGCGCTCCTGTCGGGGCCAATCGGGGCTGGGGACGTGCGGCTTACGGCCGGGCAGCCCGGGGACGTTTTGGCCCCGGAGGCCACGTCCGACGCAGCCAACGCCGCGGATGATGTGATGCTGCTGGCGGAAAACGCCAATATCGAGCGGGCCCTGGCCGTGACCAGGGATTGTTCGCTGCCACTCCTCGAAGAATTCCTCGGCTTGGCTTAGTGCTTCACACGTGGCCGCCCTAGGACGCTCGCTCACCTTTGACCCTTTTTCAGCCGACGCTCCTGCAGATAAAGCGGTACGTGAGCGAACCCTCCTGCAGATATGCAGGAGGATCGGTGGTTTTTGCCTTAAAGGTGAGCGAGGGTCGGGTGGTGAGGGCTCATATGTGAGCGAGGGTCGGGACTGGCAGGGTACTAATCTGGCTTTCGTCGTGATGCCGGCGGTCGCAGCCCGGCAAGGAGCTCCTCGGCCTCGGGTCCGGCGTTCGCTGCTGCGAGATTGGCAGCTGCGATCGCCTCAACCACTTCGCGACGCTGGATGGACACCCCACGGGGCGCCTCGATCCCGATCCGCACGCCGTCGCCGCGGCCCTCCATGACGGTGATGACAATGTCATCACCAATCATGATCTGTTCGCCCGGCTTGCGTGTCAGTACCAGCATGCTCTCAATCTACCTTTCCAAACACCGCGACGCGGGCGGGCTTGCCGTCCACCCAGCCAACGGGAAGGCCGAGGCCATTGACCGTCTCCGGACTCGCGGTCTCCGCCGCACCGAAAACGGCCAGCGCATCGAGCGAAGACCGCTCGGCGGCCAAAGCTGCGGAAAGTGCCTGCACCCAGCCCTGTGTGTCATCCGCCTTCCGGGTGGCGTCGGCGACCAGCCACAGCTGGTCTGCGGCGAGGCCGGCGATGTGCGCCGCGTGTGTCACGGCTTCGCTTGGCCGGCCGAGTCCATACGCCACGAGCACGGTTTGGCCGGTGAGCACCGCTTGGGCGCGGGCCGCCGTCGCGCTCTGACGCCCCTCCACGTGGAGGTGCCCGAACGCGGTCAACTCACCCGCCGTCCGGACGTCGGAGCCGCCCTCCGAGATCGACATCTCCAGCGCGGGGCCCAAGGCGTCGTCACTGAGGCCCAGCAGGACGATGAGGTTGCCGCTGCCGGTTAATGGGACCGGTACTGGCACCGGCGCGGGTACTAGCGCCGCGACAGCGTGCCCGACGACGGCGGCCGGCAATGCGGTCAGCATCCCTTGGGGCCTCGGTTCAGTTGCCGGTGCCTGGAACTCCTTTCCCAGCTGCTCCAAGAGTCCTGCGAAATCCGGCGAGTCGGTCGAAACGGCTGCCGCGGGCCGGTGGAGGTCCGCTTCAGCCGCATCGGCCTGCTCAAGCAGCGCGGCGATTGCGGGCCCCTGCAGCGCGTGCGCCTCCCCGCCGGAGTGGGCATCCCAAGTAACTCGCAGTTGTTGTCGTTCTGAGCCGTCAGAACGACAACTATTGCTAGCTAGTTGGGTGGAACCCTCTGCCGGAACCTCGATGGTGGCCTCGTAGCGATTGGCGGCGAAGAGCCCGGCGATTCCCGGGTTGGTGACTTTCTCGGCGGAGACGATCCGCGCCCCGGGCCCGTACTGCTGCTCGGCCTTCTCCCGGATGACCTCCAGGGATGCACCTTTAAGCTTGTATTGCTTCGGCATGGCGGACCACCCCCACGGTTTCGATCTGGATATTTGCGGAAGACACTTCGCGGTAGGACAGCACGGGGACGCCGCCGTCGGGAGCCGCCACGAGGCGCCGGACAGCGGGACGCAACGCCGGCGCACAGACCAAAACGGCTTGCCGTCCGGCGGCCGCCGCCGTTTCCACGGAACTCTTCACGGAGGCCAGGACGGCGTCCAGGCGCGCTTGGCTCATGACGATCTGGGTGCCCCCTTCCGCCGGACGCATGTCTTCGAGCATGGACTGTTCCAAGAGCGGATCGATCATGATCACATTGAGCACCGAGCCGTCCAGGAACTTGGCTGCGAGCGCGGGTCCCAGGGATTGCCGGGCGGCTTCCACTAATGCCTCGGGTTCGGTGGAAACCTTGGCGCGCAGGGCGAGTGCCTCGTAAATCCGCGGAAGGTCGTTGATGGGAACCTGTTCTTCGAGGAGGCCTTGCAATACCCGCTGCACTTCGGCAAGGGACATCAGTCCGGGGATGAGTTCCTCGACGGCGGCAGGGCTCTGCTTGCGCACGCCTTCGGTCAGCACGCGGACGTCCTCGCGCGTGAGAAGCCTTGCTGCGTTGGCGGAGACGATCGATGACAAATGGGTCACCAACACGGAAACCCGGTCGATCACGGTTGCCCCGGTCATTTCGGCGCTGTGCCGCATTTCCGTGGGGATCCACTTTCCTGCCAGCCCGAAGACCGGTTCCACGGTGGAGATGCCCGGCAGGGCATCAAGGTAGTCGCCGAGGGCGAGTAACTTGCCCGACGGCGCCGTGCCGCGTCCTGCTTCGACGCCGGCAATGCGGATGGCGTAGTTCGCCGGTGGCAGCTCCACGTTGTCGCGCGTGCGGACGGGCGGAATCACGATCCCCAACTCCATGGCGATCTTGTGGCGCAGTGAGCGCACGCGGGCCAGGAGATCGTCCGAGGCACCGGAGACCATGTCCACAAGGTCCGGAGCCAACAGGATCTCCACGGGGTGGATGCGCATGTCCTGCATGAGCCGCTCGTTGGGGTCTTCTTCGGAGCTCAGGCTGGCTGCTTCCTCGGCGTCCTGCTCCTCGAGTTGCTTCTTTTGCTGCGCTGCCAAGCGCCGGGAAGCGAACAGCAGGAAGGCACCCACCAACAGGAACGGCAGGATGGGCATGCCGGGGATGAGCGCCATGGCCACGGCGGCCAGTCCTGCGATGAGCATCGCGTTGGGTGACTGCATGAGCTGCGAGGACGCCGTACGGCCCATGTCCTCCTCGGCATTGGAGCGGGTGACGATCATGCCCGTGGACACAGCCATGAGGAGGGCCGGGATCTGCGTGACGAGCCCGTCGCCCATGGTCAGCAGGCCGTAGGAGTTCAGTGCGTCGCCCACGTTCATGCCGCGCTGCAGCACACCGATGGCGATGCCGCCCACGAAGTTGATGATGATAATGATGATGCCCGCGATGGCATCGCCCTTGACGAACTTCGAGGCGCCGTCCATGGCACCGTAGAAATCGGCCTCGGCGGACACCTCGGCGCGGCGCTTGCGGGCCTGGGAATCCGTGATGAGGCCGGCGTTGAGGTCCGCGTCGATGGCCATCTGCTTGCCGGGCATGGCGTCGAGGGTGAATCTTGCCCCCACCTCGGCCACGCGTTCGGCACCCTTGGTGACCACCACGAACTGGATGACCACCAGGATCAGGAACACCACTGCGCCGATGATCATGGAACCGCCCACGGTGACCTTGCCGAAGGCGTCGATCACTTGTCCGGCGAAGCCCTGCCCCAGGACCAGCCGGGTGGAGGCGACGTTGAGTCCCAGCCGGAACAGCGTGGCCACCAGCAGCAAGGACGGGAACACCGAGAAGTCCAGCGGCTTCTTGACGAACATGCTGGTGAGCAGGATCAGCAGGGCAAGCAGGATGTTGCAGACGATCAGGAAATCGAGCAGCGGCGCGGGCACGGGAACCACCAGCAGCAGCACGATGCCTACGATTCCCACCGGCACGGTGAGCCTGGCGAATCTGTTGTTCATTGCTGTGTCCTGTCCCGGGTGGAGTGGCTGCTGGTCTTGGCTTGGATGCTGTGGCTCATGCGGGGGCTCCGGCCGGTACGCCTGGAGCAGCTCCGGCAACGCCCGGCATACGGTGCATTCCGCGTGCCGCTCCCCTTGCCTTGAGCGACATCACGAACGCCAGGACTCCCGCCACGGCGCGGTACAGCTCCACGGGGATTTCCTGGCCCAGCTCACAGGCCGAGTGCAGCGCCCTTGCCAGCGGGATGTCCTGGACCATCGGAATCGATTTGGCTTCCGCCTCTTCCCTGATGCGGGCAGCGATGACCCCCGCTCCCTTGGCCACAACGCGCGGTGCCGCCTTGCCGGCGTCGTACTTCAGCGCAACGGCGACGTGCGTCGGGTTGACGAGAACGACGTCGGCGTCTGCGATGGCGCCGATCATGCGGTTCCGGCTCATGGTCAGTTGGCGCGAGCGGCGCTGCGACTTGATGAGGGGATCGCCGTCGCTGTTCTTGTTTTCGTCCTTGATTTCCTTCTTGGACATGCGCGTCTTCTTGCGGTTGCGGCGCATGACGACGAAGATATCCACGGCCGCCAGGGTCAGGCCCGCCAACACGGCGAACTGGACCAGGGACCCGATGCCGCCTGCCGCCGCGGAAAGGACGCCGGACACCGGCAGGCCCCCGGCGGTGAGCAGCACGGGGATGAGGCCCTGTACCACCGCGTACAAGACAAGCCCGACGACGGCGGTCTTCAGCAGCGCTTTGAGGCCGCCCCACATTGCCTGGCCGCCGAAGATCCGTTTGACGCCACTCACCAAGTTGAAGTGCTCAAACTCTGCCCGGAACTTCTTGAAGTGGATGCCGCCCTGCAGCGCTGATCCCGCCAGGACCACCACTATGACAACCACGAACAATGGCCCCAACACTTGGGCCAACGAACCGAACCCGGCTTCAAGGGCTGCGACGGCCTTGGCGGGCTCGGGGTGGGCAATCGCGCCGCGGACGCTGAACAACTGGTCCGCCGCTGCGTTGGAGGCCCGCTCGATAGTCGATGGAATCATCGCCGCGGCCGAACCGACGGCCAGCCAGGCGGTGAGGTCCTGCGAACGGGAAAGCTGCCCCTTGGAACGGACTTCCCGCATTCGTTTGTCAGTCGCTTGCTCGGTCTTTTCCTGTGAGTCCGACATCAGCCCACCCCCATCAGCGTACTTGCCGTTTGTTCGGCGAGCATGGCCACGAGTCGTGGCAGGGCCAGGAAGAGGAACCCGGCGAGCGCCAGGGTGATGAAAATCTTGAGCGGGAAACCCAGGGAGAAGGCGTTGAGGGCCGGGGCAACGCGAGTGAGGAGGCCTAGTCCGATGTCGGCGAGCACCAGGACAACCAACAGGGGCCCGGCGATCTGCACTGCCGAAAGGAACATTCCCGTGACAGCGGAGACCATGGCTTGCACGGGCTGTGCCAGGTCCACTCCTCCGGCCAGCGGCAACGCAGTGAAGCTCCCTGTCAGGCCGCCGATCACCAATTGGTAACCGTCAGAGGCAAAGAGGAGCGCGAGCGCGGCCATTTGCATCAACCTGGTGAATTGGGCGCCATTGACCATCATCTGCGGATCGAAGCCCTGGGCCATCTGGAAGCCGCTGAAAAGGTCCAGCAGGCTGCCTGCCGACTGGATAGCCGCAAAGACCAGGGAAACGAGGAAGCCCAGGACCAGTCCGGTCACGAGCTCCAGGACCACACCGGTGATGAATCCGGCGGTGTCCTTGGGGGTGTAGCCCACCGAGAGCCGCTGGGACACGGCCAGTCCCAGGCCGAGGCCCAGCATGGCCTTGATGCGTGCCGGTATGGAGTGGTGGGAGAAAGGAGGAGCCACCAGGAGAAAAGCGGTCATCCGGATGGAGGCCAGCAGGAGGACCTCCAGCCCGGATTGGGTGATGGGGAGCTCCACTTCACGCTCCCCCGATCAGCCCGGGGATCCGGGCGAAGAGCTCGTTGGTGAAGGAGACCATCTCCGTGATCATCCAATGCCCGCACACCACCAAGGCCACGGCCACGGCCACGGCTTTGGGCACGAAGGACAGAGTTGCTTCCTGTAGTTGGGTGATGGACTGCAGGAGGGAAATGGCCAGTCCCACCACCAGCGCGGTGACCAGGGCTGGCGCGGCAAGCTTTGCGGCCACGATCATGGCCTGGAGGCATATGTCCAGGACTGCGTTGGTATTCATCAGCCGCTCGAATAGCTCTGGATCAGGGCGGTAATCACCAGGCCCCAACCGTCCACCAGGATGAACAGCAGGATTTTGAAGGGCAGGGAGATCATCACCGGCGGAAGCATCATCATGCCCATGGACATCAGCACAGCCGAGACCACCAGGTCGATCACGAGGAACGGGATGAAGATGACGAAGCCGATGATGAACGCGGCCCGGAGCTCGGAGATCATGAACGCCGGGATGAGGGTTTGCAGCGGGACGGACTCCGGGTTGGCAGGATTAGCCAATTTGGCCGCGCGGGTCATCAGCGCGATGTCTTCCTGCCGGGTGTGGGCCACCATGAAGTGCTGAAGCGGTGCAGACCCGGCAGAAACGGCGCCGTTGAAGTCCAACGTCCCGTTCAGGTAGGGCTGGATTCCGACGTTGTTGATCTCCGAGATCACGGGCCACATGACAAACAGGGACAGGAAGAGCGCCAAGCCCGCCAGGACCTGATTGGGCGGGACGGATGGCAGGGACAAGGCATTGCGGGTCATGGCCAGCACCACGAAGATCTTCGTGAACGAGGTCATCATCAGCAGCAGGGCCGGGGCGACGGAGAGCAACGTGACCCCGATCAGCGTCACCACGGCGGTGGAAGGCTTACCGTCCAGTCCGTTGATGTCGATGCTGACGTTGCCGCCGGACGGCTGGGCCGGGGCCGTGGGCGCGGTGGGTGGCGTCGGGGCGATTGGTGCCGCGTGTCCGGCGGACACGCCCAACCACAGGAACAGGGCCGTCAGCAGCAGCACGCAGAGAACTGCGAGCAACATTTTGGCCATGCGGCGGCCATCGACAGTCCCAAAATTCAGGATCAATTGCGGCGTCCCCTGATGGCCTCGGCGGCCTGCCGCCAGGTTGAACCGGCAAGAATGGATCCGTGCAGGGGTTGTGGTTCCTTGTTCAGCTCACTGCGGCGATGGATCTCGCTGCGGCGCGTGAGTCCGTTGGCCTGGGGGTCAGTGGCTTGGGGCCTGTTGTCCGCAAGTTGCGCGCCGCCGGCGTCGCGGAAGATGTCGGCGAAGCTCTCGGGTGCCGGAGAGCGCTCCGGCACCCGTTCCTGGCGCTCGGCAGGGACCGGGGCCGGCCCCGGAAACGGAGCCTCCGCCGTCGTAATTTCCGGAAGCTCGACCGGGACGTCGCTGGTGTGCAGGACATTGATGGCGTGCTCGGTGACGCCCAAAAGGAATCGTTTGTCGCCGGCGTCGACCACCACCACGGAGGCCTTTTGACCGACGGTCTGCCGGCTGACCACCGTCAGGGTGGTGTTGGCCCGGCGTCGGCCTTTGCCCTTGCCCTTGAGAAGGCGGCGCTGCAGGAACCATATGAGGCCCAGCACCGCACCCAGGGCAACGAGCACACGCAGCCCGAGGATAAGCGAATCCATCTAGTAGATTCCCTCGGCGACGTCGAGGATCCGCGTGATGCGCACAGCGTAGTCCTGGTCCACGACAACAACTTCTCCGTGGGCGATCAATCGGCCATTGAGGAGAACATCCGCGGGTGCGCCGGCCGAGCGGTCCAGTTCGATCACTTTGCCCGGTTCCAAGGCGAGGGCGTCGCGCACGGACATGCGGGTGCGGCCGATCTCGACGGTGAGGGCCATTTCGACGTTGCTGATCAGCCCGAGACGGGAAGAAACGGTACTGGTCTGGCCGGCACGTGCGGCCGGAATGTCCTGCACGGTTCCGTGTTCACGGACCCGCACGGCGAACCAGCCGAACGTCTGCCCGCCGTCGCCGGCCAGGGACTGCCGCAGTTCAAAAACGGCAGTGTGGGAGTCGGAGAGCAGCCCCGCGGCATCTTCTTCGCGCAACTCTCCGAGCACTCCGGCGTCGAACGCCTCGGCTGCTTGTTCCATGGCAGGGCGCAGGACGTCGACGGCGGAGACCGCTCCGCCGGGCAAGGCACCTCGGAGGGCACCGCCTGCCGCGGCAAGGAAGGAACGGTCCACGAGGATGAGCGCGAAGTCCGCAGTCATGGCGCCCACGAAGGTGGCCGTGATGGCGAGTGGTGCGTACGGCGCGGCTGCCTGCGACGGGACAATGCCGGAGACGTGCAGCGCGGCAGGAGTCGGCAGCTGGGCGGCCAGTCGCTCCGCTGCCGACTCGTGCAGGGTCAGGGTGATGCTCATCGCTGGTGCTCCTCGATTGTGACGATGACGGCGGCTGCACGTGAGCCGTTGCGGGCCGGGGCGGCAGTGGCAAGCCGGGTGCCGTTGATGGCGACGTCGAACGGCCGGTTCTCTAGGTGCGGCAGCGGAATGACGTCCCCGACGGCGAGGCCCAGGATCTGCGCCGGCGTCACCGGAGTGGGGCTCAACTGGACAGCAATGTCTACCGGCACCTGGGTTACTTGGGCGCGGACCAATGCCTCGGCGTCGCGGCTGTGGACAGTCGGATTCACGTCGCCGAGTCCTGAAAGGAGGACGTCGGCGGGAATCGCAAGGCTGGCGGCGGCCAGGCCTTCGCCCACCTTGACGGTGAACGAGGCCACGATCATCAGCTCCGCCGGGGCCGCGGCCTGGGCGAACTGGGAGTTGTACTGGATGACGTCCATGCGCACCGGGGTAGTCAGAAGGGCGCCCAGGGAATAGCTCAGGTCCTCGAGTCCGTCTTCCACCATGCGGCTGATGAGCGCCTGCTCGATCTGGGTGAATTTCCGATCCGGAACGGCCGTCTCGGCGCCTCCGCCCAACATGCGGATCACCCAGGAGAGGGCCGCCGTGGCTGGAAACTGCATGACGAGCCGCGATTCGCTGCCTTCAATGCGGCACAACACCATCGAGGTAACGGAAGGCAGGGAAGCCGCGTATTCGTCATAGCTCTGCATGATGAGCTGTTCCAGGGTCGCGGTGGATTTCACGCGGACCTTGGCCGTGAGCTGGGTTCCCCATTGGCGGGCAAAAGTCTCGAAAGCAACTTCCAGGACGCGGCTGTGCTGGCGCGGCAACGTGGTGGGCCTGCGGAAGTCGTAGACGTCCACGGTGCGCTGCCGTCCCGCCGATTGATCTTCCTGTTCACTCACGGTTGCCACTATCGGCAAGGAAAGGGCGGGCGTAAGGGACCAATTATTGGAGCCTTTCCGAGTGGTTAGATGTCGGATAAGCTTGGTGTGTTGCCCCAGACCCTGGCAGCGCCATTTTTCGGTGCGCGCTCCAGGAGGACATTGCAAATCATGCCAGGCGAGCCCAGCACCCGTACCGCCTCTATGGAGGGGCATCGCCCCTCCATGCCGGCCGCAGTCACCCCTGCGCCGGGCCAGTACCCCCGCCCCTCTCCCGCCAGGCACCCCTCCACCGCACCGGACTCCGGAATTTGGCGAGATTATCCGTTGGCAGAGATCGAGGAGCTCATCGCGGAGTTGAAAAGGAAGGTGGCCCGCTTTGCGTTGTTCCGGTCGATCCAACTCGCGGATGAGGCCTCGGAACCCGGAAACGCGGATGCCTTTGAATCGATGAATGACGCCCTTGAGGATATCTCGGCGGCGGCGCTGGGCATCGAATTAGCGTCCCACCAAGAATTTCTACGGATTCGTTCGGTCGCAAGACCGGACCTTAACGTACCGGGAACCAACAAGGAGTCAGGAACTGCAGCATGATCAGCACCATTGAGGCCGGCCGGACGTTTTTTGTCGAGGCCAATAACCCGCTAGAGATCGAACACGATCTGAACGCCGCAGTGGACGCAGCGCTCATGCACGCCATGCAAGATGGCAGGCATGGGATTTTGGTGACCCGGCACGGGCACTCGAGCTTCACCGTCGCCGTCAGCAGCAAAGTCCCTTACGGAGAGACGATGGAAGAGAACGGGCCCGCCTGGAGCCCGGGAAAAGCGGAAAACTCCGGGCCCTCCTAGAACGCCGGGCCCTGCTAAAACGTCGGCCCGCTACAACGTCGGACGGCCTTGCCGCCTATAGAATCAGGGTCCGTTCGATGACGCTCGCCGCCGTGTCATGCAGACTCTGGTTGTTGGCGCGAGCAAAAGTGCGTAGCCGGCGGAATGCCTCTTGCATGTCCACTCCAGCAGTGTAGGCAATGACCCCCTTGGCCTGTTCGATGAGGACTCGGCTGTTCAGGGCGCGCTGCAGCTGTTCGTTGATCACCGCCGATTCGCGGATGGTGCGTTCCTGCAGGATGCTGATGGTCGCAACGTCTGCCAGCGCTTGGCCAATGGCAACGTCCTCCGGGGTCAGGGCGCCCGAATGTTCGCCGAAAAGGCCCATGGCTCCGATGGTTCTGCCTTGAACGCGCATCGGTACCGCGTGGACGGAACGGAATCCCTGTGACAGGGCGGCCGCCTGGAATTCTGGCCATTGGCCGCTCAAGGCGCGTATGTCCTCCACGATCACCAGTGTTCCTGTCCGGTAGCACTCAACACAAGGACCGGAGCCCGCCTGCAGCTGAAGTATTTCAACAAGCTGGCTTCGTTCGCTGGTGGAGGCAAGAACCTGCAGCTCGCCGTGGGGATCGGCAAGCAACAACCCCGCGGCGGCGGCATCGAGCAGATCCACGGATGCCTCGACAAGCGCGTGGAGCAAGTCCAGCACGTCGTAGTGTGCAACCAACGTGTTCGTGATCCTTACGAAGGCCGCGCTGACGCGCTCGGCGCGGCTTATCGTCACCATATCGCCATATTACTGCAGACCAGGACCGCCGTGGGGGTCATTCCCCGGAACAAAACTCAAGCGTCCCTGCAGCACTGCATCGGCAGTTTGACGCAATGACAGCGCATGCGCGAATGCGTGGGCGCGCATCAACAAAAGTGCGTCCGCAGCGGAACTCCCTGATTGTGCCAGGACCATTCCCGTGGCCTGGTGGATTTCCCGCCGGGACATCAACGCGGTTTCCACGGCGGGGTCCGTGTCGGGCGAGTTCACCATCAGGACCCGTCGCAACAAATGCCACGCCGTCTGGCCGGCGAGCACCGACGCTGTCGCGAAATCGGCGTAGCTCAGGCTCCCCGGTTTCGTATGGTGGAGCTCCACAACCCCCAGATCCAAAGCGCCGACGGTCAGCGGGAACACAAAGAGCGCCGCAGCTTCGGTCTCCAGGATTGCTTTGCTAAAAACCGGCCACGAGTACGGATGTGAGTATCGGACATCGGGGACCAGAACGGGGAGCTTTGTGTGCAAGGCTTCCCACCTGGGACCTTCCCCCAAATCAAACTGCAGCTCATCAAGCCTGGCCGCCAGCCTATTGCTCGCGCACACAAGGGTCTCCGACGCGGCCCCGCCGAACATGGACACGGCAGCACCGCTCACTGGTAGCTGACTCAGAAACGGTGTACATAGCTCAGCGTCACCGGAAGCTCCCGGTCCAACGCCGAAGTCAACCATGGAACACACTTCGGTGGAACTCGGAGAGTTCCAGGGCGGCGTGTGCAGCATCCATGGTGAGCCTCAGATCCCCGATTCATCCTGTGCGGCAGCACCCGGTTTCGCGCGGAACCGGAACAGCTGCTCTTCACCGCTAAGAATAGACCCATCATGCCTGGGCATGATGGTCAGGCATTGGTCGAGCGGTTGCCTAAGCTGCTGGTGCCTGCGAAATCCTGACCATGTTGCCCGAAGGATCCCGGAAGGCGCAGTCGCGGGGACCCCATGGCTGGTCGATTGGCTCCTGCATGACCTCCGCGCCGGACGTCCTGACCTTCTCGAAGAGCGTATCGACGTCGTCTGAGCGAAAGACAATTGGCCCCAGGACGCCCTTGGTGAGCAGCTCCTGGAGGGAATCGCCGTCGGCCTTGGAACGGCCAGCGTGCGGCTCAGAGAGCACGATTTCGACACCCGGCTGGTCCGTGCTGCCGAGCGTGACCCAGCGGAATCCGCCCTGTGCGACGTCGTTGAGCACCTCAAGGCCGAGGGCGTCCCGGTAGAAGGTGAGAGCTTCGTCGGGATCGTTGACAGTGATGTGTGAGTACTGCAATGAAATAGTCATGGCAACGACGCTAGTCCGCGACGGCGGCGAGCGCTTCTCGAATCCTGCTCTCTTCTTTCCGGCCAGGTTGCTCGTCCCGTCTGGGACGGGTGCGGATCTTAGCCACGCAGGCGGGCATTGCGGCCACTGCGAGGTGCTCCCGCGCGCGGTAGGTGCTGGGAGTCACCCCTACCAGTTCAGTGAACCTTGAACTGAAGGAGCCAAGTGAGGTACATCCGACTTCCATGCACGCGTCGGTGACGTTCATTCCGCCGCGCAGGAGCGCCATCGCGCGCTCGATCCGGCGGGTCATCAGGTAGTTGTAGGGGGTCTCGCCATAAGCGGCCCGGAATTGCCGCGAGAAGTGCGCGGGTGACATGTAGGCATGGCTGGCCATGGTCGGCACGTCGAGGGGCTTTGCGTACTCACGGTCGATCAGGTCACGCGCCCTGCGCAGGTATGTGAGCCTGGCAAGATCCTCCGGGGTCATGCCACGAGCGTACCTCGGCGCGCTGGTCATTTCCACGGAGCGCGGTGTCGTCCCGCTACAGGCGCGCAGGCCTACTGGCCCGCTCTCGCCTTGAGTGCCTCCGGAATCAGGGCACGGACCACTTCGGGTTTGTCCGAAAGTACGACGACGTCGACGCGGCGGTTGAGCTCCATCAGCGCCTCGGTGGAGTCGTCGTTGACCTGCCTGGCCGAGCCGAACGCGACCGCCCCAATGTGGCCTGCCGGGATCCCCCCATGGTCCACGAGGTACCTGAGGACATTGACGGAACGCGCGGAGGAAAGCTCCCACGTCGAGGGGTAGGAGGTGATTCCGTTGGCGGCGTGGCCTTCCACCATGACCTCAAGGCCGGCGCTGACCATGGCGGGTGCAATGGTGCCAAGGACCTGGCTGGCGCGGGCAGTGAGCTCCGGCCGGTCGGGTTCGAAGAAGGTCTGTGATCCCACGAGTTTTACGGTGAGTCCGCGTTCGCCGATCTGGAACTGCACATTGGCCCCCAGCCCCGCGGCGTCGAGCTTTGACTTCATGTCGTCGCGCAAAGCGGTGAGCCGGTCCACTTCTTTGAGAGCCAGGTCCAGGGAAGAGAATCCTTGGGCGTCGGCGTGGGTGAACTCAGGCGGAACCACGGTGCCGGTGGCTGTGTCCACCTTCTGGCTGGCCACGGTGCCGAAACCTGTGGCCAGCGAATTGCGGAGTTTATCGAATTTGGTCTGGTCCACGGTGGACATGGCGAACAGGACGATGAACATGCACATGAGCACCGTGACCATGTCCATGTAGGAAGCCATCCAGCGTTCGTCGACATGCTCCTCCGCCGGAGGTGAACTGCGGCGGCGCCGGGACCTCATGCGGCCTTGGACGAAGCGAATTTGCCGGGGCGGCCGTCGTCGTCGGTGCTCTTCTTTGCGGATTTCGCCTTGCCGAGCCTGTCGGCGGGGACCATGGCACGGAGCCGCTCGGCGAGCAGTAGCGGTTGGGTCCCGTTCTGCACTGCCAGCATGCCTTCCATCAGCAGCGTCATGCGTTCGATTTCCAACTCGGACAGGCGCTTGAGCCGCGAGCTGAACGGCAGCCAGATGAAGTTCGCTGACAACAATCCCCAGAGGGTAGCCACGAATGCCGAGGCGATCATGGGTCCCAGGTGGTCGGGCGAGGAAAGGTTCTCCAAGACGTGGGTCAAGGACACCACCGTGCCAATGATGCCGATGGTGGGTGCGTATCCACCCAGGCTGGCGAAGAATTTGGCAGAGACGTGGTCGCTGCGCATCTTGGTGTCGATCTCGTCTTCCATGAGGATGCGCAACTCTTCGGCATCGGTGCCGTCGGCGATGTTCTGGAGGGCCCTGGCCAGGAACGGATCCTTTTCCTGGGCAGCTGCCTCTTCCAGGGAGAGCAGCCCTTCGCTGCGGGCCTTCTCGGCAAAGCCGATCAGCTGGTCGATGCTGTCCTGCGGCTTGTCGGTCCTCCCCTTGAAAGCCTTGGGCAAGTCCTTGAACGCCCGGATGGTGTCGCGGAACGTGTTCCCGGCCAGGCCTACGGCCAAGGTGGCACCGAAAACCAAGACCATGGGCGCGGGAAGCAGGAGCGCCATGAGGTTGGCGTCTTCAAGGGTCACCATGGCGACCACGGAGCCGAAGGCCAGGAACAGGCCGATAATAGTTGAGGGATCCATGGCCTACCTTCCGTCCGGGTCCGGTGTCCGCACGAGGCTCAAGGGATAGCCCGTCACAGTGGGGAGATCTTGTGCCCGCCGGAGGATGTAGGAGCGGTAATTCGCAATCAGCTCCACCACCTCGGCGAGGCTCTCCTGCACTACGTAAGCAGCGCCGTCGAGGGTCACCAGGTGGGTGTCCGGGCTTTCGTGGATCCGTTCAATGATGTCCGGGTTCACGGCAAAGCGGGTGCCGTTCAGGCGGGTGACAACGATCATGGGCCGTTTCTGCTTTAGCTAGGAAGGCGCTGTAGGGAGGGTGGTTCAGTTCCTACTGTCGGCCGGAGGCCCGCTCGCGTTAGCTTGCCGCCGAACTGCGTCGCTCCAGTCACCCCATCAGCCCAAGTCCACCATCCTCGGTCAGGACTTTCGGACCAAGCGGGAAAGCGCCATGGGAAGAGTCAAAACGGCGACGGCGGGAACGATCCACCAGATGCCTCCGGCGCCTGCGGCGCTCAGTGCGGCAGTGACTGCGAAGGATGCGGCTACGGCAAGGGCCACCCTCCAGTCATCGCCAATGATGAAGTCGTACCAGAACAAGCCGAAGCGTTTCAGCGATTCCACCGCTGAGGTTTTGCGCGGACCGTCGAGGGCAGTCGCCGCGGCGGCCACCGTGCGGGTTTGGGCTGTTTCTGGGTCACCGGTTTCCAAGGATGCTCCCGCCGGAAAACCACCGAAGGGAATACCACCAGCGAATCCCAGGGCGGACTGGTTTGGCATGGACACCGTAGCAACCGTGGACCTCAAAGGACGGCGCCGAAGCAGCGCCACGATGGCCAAGGCAATGACGGCAAGCCCTGGAATGATGACCAGGAGCGAAATATCAGCTACAGGCCAAACGGCCCCGGCACCCTCGGCGCCCCAAAAGATGCCGAAGCTTGTCAGCATGATGCCCACGATGAACTTCATGGTGTTCTCGGGCACCCGGGAAAGGGGTCCGCGAACGATGATCGCCGCAACGGCTACGAGGACAACTGCCGCTGCCGCTGCCCACGCCGCCAGGCCCAGTTGGCCCTGGATGTTGCCGAAGGTGACCACGATGAACGCAACTTCCAGTCCTTCGAGCAGTACGCCCTTGAAGGAAAGAGTGAAGGCGTACCAGTCGCTGACCCCAAAGCGGGACACCCCGGTCGCGGACTGTGCCGCGGCAAATTCACGCCGATAGATCTCGTCCTCGTCGTGCAGGGCCTTGTGGCCGCTGGCGCGCAGGATGGCCTTGCGCATCCACTGAAGCCCGAAGACAAGCAGGAGCCCCCCGACAATGACGCGCAGGAAATCCAAGGGAATCAGGGCGATCGCCGGTCCGAAAACGATGACGACGGCGGCCAGCACCACCAAGCCGGCGCCGACGCCGGAGAGGGCCGAGCGCCAGTTGCGGGCAGTCCCTGCGGCCAGAACGATGGTGGCGGCTTCCACGGCTTCGACCAAGCAGGCCAGGAAGACGGACAGGAGCAATGCAGTGGTATTCAAGGGTGTCGCTCTCTTTCGGAGACGTAAATGTAACCGCTGTTAGATCATCAACCTGTTGATGGTGACTCTACGCACATAACAGAGTTTACTGTTCTGGTGAATGAAAAGTTAAGGGCTTTCAACAGCTTGCCCACCGCGCCCCTCCTCGTAGGCAAACGAGGACCTTGGAGAGGCGGCAGATAGAATCCGAACATGCGCCCTGCCGAATCGACCGACAATCCGGACGCGGGCGGGGCAGCCGAATGGCTGATCCTCGTTTACCGCGTCCCCTCCGAGCCCACCCGGCTGCGCGCAGCGGTGTGGCGGCGACTCAAAGGACTGGGCGCCGTCTACTTGCAAAACTCCATCGCCGCTCTACCCAAGGCTCCCGCCGCGGAACGCGCACTGCAGAAACTGCGCCACGAAATCCTTGATATGCCCGGCACGGCCATCCTCATGTCTTCCACCGTCATCGCAGGCGATTCCCACATCCTGAGCCTCTATCAATCGGCCCGCACCGATGAGTACGACGAGATCGTTGACCGTTGCAAGGATTTTCTCGCGGGTATCGAGAAGGAATACCAGGCCAACCACTTCACGTATGCCGAGCTCGAAGAGAACGAGGTGGACTACACAAAACTCGTCAACTGGCTCGCCAAGATCCGCGCACGCGACACTTTCCAGGCGCCCGGCTCCACCGAGGCGGATGCTTCCTTGGCCCAATGCGCACAGGCCTTGGAGGACTACGCAAGCAGGGTCTACTCAGAAGAATCCGAGGCCCACTAAGCGGCCCATCCACCGGTCGTGTATTAGGTCATGTAAATCTTGCGTAATACATGTGATTCCCGTCACGATCAGGCGATCTGGATGGAAATTTAGGTATGGCTAACCTAAAGTTTCAACCTGTGAGCCCGCACTTTCTTCCCCCGGGCTCCCCAGGATTTGCTCGCAGAAAGAAGCCCTCATGAAGATTCGCGCAAATGCGCTGGCCGGCATCGCACTCGCCGCCACCGCAGCCCTCAGCCTGGCCGCATGCGGCAACGGCACCGCATCCTCCGCAGCCACCGGCTCTGCTTCCACTGACGCTGCTACTGCCACTAAAGTGACTGGCGAAATCACGGTCTACAACGCCCAGCACGACACCCTGACCAAGGAATGGGTTGACGCGTTCACCAAGGAGACCGGCGTCAAGGTCACCATCCGCCAGGGTTCCGACACCGAGCTCTCCAACCAGATCGTCCAGGAAGGCGCGGCATCCCCGGCCGACGTCTTCCTCACGGAGAACTCCCCCGCCATGGCCCAGGTTGAGAACGCCGGCCTCTTCGCCGACATCGACAAGGCCACTGTGGACCAGGTTCCGGCTGAGTACCGCCCTTCAACCAACAAGTGGACCGGCATCGCAGCCCGCTCCACCGTTCTGGTCTACGACAAGAACAAGATCAGCGACGACAAGCTGCCCAAGTCCATGTTGGATCTGGCCAAGCCGGAGTGGAAGGGCAGGTGGGCGGCTTCCCCGTCCGGCGCTGACTTCCAGGCCATTGTTGCCGCCCTCCTCGAACAAAAGGGCGAGGCAGCCACCACCGAGTGGCTCAAGGGCATGAAGGACAACTTCAAGGCGTACAAGGGCAACAGCACCGCCATGAAGGCAGTCAACGCCGGCGAAGTCGACGCCGCGCTGATCTACCACTACTACTACTACGGCGACCAAGCCAAAACCGGCGAGAACTCCAACAAGGTCACCCCGTACTTCTTCAAGAACCAGGACCCGGGCGCTTTCCTGTCCGTGTCCGGCGGCGGCGTGCTGAAGTCCTCCAAGAACGCTGCGGCTGCCCAGGCCTTCATCAAGTTCATCACCGGCAAGCAGGGCCAGGAAGTCCTCAAGAACGGCACCTCCTTCGAGTACGCCGTTGCTTCCAAGGTGGACTCCAACGCTAAGCTCGTTCCCATCAAGGATCTGCAGGCTCCCACCGTGGAACCGGCCAAATTGAACTCCGCGAAGGTTACCGACCTGATGACCAAGGCAGGACTGCTGTAATTCTGTGACCACTGATCTATCGGCTCCCGCACTTCCGACGAATTCGGAGAGCGCGACGACGGCGGGCAGGGGCAAGCGCCCCCGCCCGCCTCTCGGCGTTTCCGCAATATCCCTGCTGGCGGTGCTGATCGCGCTGTTTTCGCTCATCCCGCTGGGGTACGTCGCTTACATGACGGCTGCGACCGGCTGGAACACCGCCGTCGGGCTCATCTTCAGGCCGCGCGTCGGCGAGCTGCTCCTGAACACCATCATGCTCGTGGTCTTTACAGTGCCCATTTGCCTGGTGTTGGGAGTTGGCGGCGCGTGGCTCGTGGAACGCACCAAACTGCGGGGGCATCGCTGGTGGGCCGTGGCCCTGGCAGCCCCCTTGGCCATCCCGGCCTTCGTCAACAGCTATTCGTGGGTATCCGCGGTCCCGTCGCTCGAGGGCATCTGGTCCGGAGTGCTCATTGCCACGCTGTCATACTTCCCCCTTGTCTACATTCCGGCGGCGGCAACGCTGGGGCGCCTTGACCCGGCCATTGAGCAGTCCGCGGAATCCCTTGGCTTGGGACCGTGGGCCGTCTTTTTCCGGGTTGTCCTGCCGCAACTGCGGATCGCGATGACAGGTGGCGCTCTCTTGGTGTCCTTGCACCTGCTGGCCGAATACGGTGCATTCGCGATGATCCGTTTCGACACGTTCACCACGGCGATCATGACCCAGTTCCAATCCACGTTCAACGGCACAGCCGGTAACATGTTGGCAAGCGTCCTGGTGTTCTTCTGCCTCATCCTGCTCCTGGTGGAAGTCAGGAGCCGCGGCACCGCGCGCTACGCCCGAGTCGGTTCCGGCGCCCAAGCCAAGCCGATCCGGTTGCCGCTTGGCCACTACCAGATTCCCTCCCAGCTCGCCCTGCTGGCCCTCACGGTGTTGGCCTTCGGATTGCCGATCTGGTTCGTCCTGCGCTGGGTGGTTGCGGGAGGCGCCCGCGTCTGGTCCGCCAACGAGTTCCTTCCGGCGCTGCTCCAAACCCTCGCTTATGGCACCGTAGGCGCCGCGGTGACAATCGTCGTCGGCTTCCCCATGGCGTATCTGGCGGTGCGGCACCCCAGCTGGTTCAGCAAGATGCTGGAGCTCTCCAACTACGTCACCAGCTCCCTGCCCGGGATCGTGGTGGGCCTCGCCTTCGTGACCGTGAGTATCCGGATGTTCCCGGGAATCTACCAGACCTCCGGTGTGCTGATTGCCGCCTATGTGCTCCTGTTCCTGCCCCGCGCCCTGGTCAACATCCGCTCCGGACTGGCCCAGGCTCCCAAGGAACTCGACGAAGCCGCGCAGTCGCTCGGCAGGGCCCCTCTCGTGTCCTTCTTGAAAGTCACCCTGCGTCTCACGGCCCCGGCCGCCGCAGGCGGGGCCGCACTGGTGTTCCTTGCCATCGTCAATGAGCTGACGGCCACGCTGCTGCTATCGCCCAATGGCACGCACACCTTGGCTACCGAATTCTGGAGCAAGAGCAGCGAGATCGACTACTCGGGCGCGGCCCCCTACGCCCTGCTCATGATCCTGTTGTCTGCCCCCATGACGTACCTGCTTTTCCAACAGTCCAAGAAAGTAGCCGGACAGTGACCGAACAATCTCCCTCCAGGCTTCCGGCACCCCGCGTCGCGGCTTCGGTGGCCCCAACCACCAACACGCACCTGGACATCGCCGAGGTCACCAAGAACTTCGGTTCCCAGGCTGTGCTGAAGGGCGTGAACCTGTCCGTGGCGAAGGGCGGAACCACTGCCATCGTGGGGCCCTCCGGATCCGGCAAGACCACCCTGCTTCGCCTGATCGCCGGCTTTGAACACCCGGCCACCGGCTCCATCAGCCTCAATGGCAACAAAGTGGCGGGGAACGGCGTCTGGCTGCCTGCGCACAAGCGCCACATTGGCTATGTCGCCCAGGATGGCGCGCTCTTCCCGCACCTTACGGTGGGACAGAACATCGCCTTCGGGCTGGACAAATCAGCGCTCGACGGCGGCAGGCGCGGTGTGAAGGCGCGGGTCCAGGAGCTGCTGGAGATGGTTTCCCTCGATGGGGACATGGCCAAGAGGCGGCCCCACCAGCTCTCGGGAGGCCAGCAGCAACGGGTGGCGCTTGCCCGCGCTTTGGCCCGCGAACCGGAGCTCATGCTGCTCGATGAGCCATTCTCCGCCCTCGACGCCGGCCTCCGCGTTGCCACCCGGCGCGCCGTGGCCAAGGTCCTGAACGAAGCTGGGGTCACCACCATCCTGGTGACACACGATCAAGCCGAGGCCCTTTCCTTCGCGGACCAGGTTGCCATCATGCGTGGCGGGAAGCTCGCGCAGATCGGCAATCCCTTCGTGGTGTACACCCGTCCCGCCGATCGCGCGACGGCCGAGTTCCTGGGCGACGCCGTCATCCTGAATGCGTGGATGGAAGGCTCCCTGGCCACGTGTTCGCTGGGCGGAATTCCTGTGCGCCGTCCCCCGGCACAAGGGCTTGTGCAATTGATGCTTCGCCCGGAACAGATCCGGATTGCCCCGGATGGCCCCATCCGCGGCGTCGTGGTGGATACCGACTATTTCGGACCCGAGACCACCGTCCGGATCAAGCTCGCGCCGCGGGCCGCCACGGACGGCGCGGGCCCGGTCTACCCCGGCGGCGGCGAGGTTATCACCATCCGCCACTGGAACGCTTCGATCACCAGGCCCGGCACGGAACTGTGCCTCCGCGTGGTGGGCGAAGGCGTGGCGTTCCCGGCGGAGGACTAGGCCGGCCGCCCAGGACCCGACCTCCTCTATGGCAATGAAGCTTGACATAGCCAAGGGTGGCCGGCCGTCATGGACGGCCAGCCACCCTTTAGGCAATTGCCGCATGCATTAGAGTCCGGCAACCCCGTTCGGAGTGCCGACGCCCGTGGGCCCGTCCCACCCGGTGCCGGCGAGGCACCATTGGCTCGTGGGGCAGCTGCCCGTTGAGCCCGAGGCGACATCATTGAATTTGCCTGCATTTGCGTAAGGGAGGGAGTTGGCCAGAGCCGAGGAGCTGCCAGTGTTCCCGGAAAGCGCGTACATTGCGGCGACCAAGGGTGAGGACAGGCTCGTTCCCCCGTACTGTGCCCACGATGAAGTGGTGCCGTTGCTCGGCGCGTATACCGACAATCCGGTCTGTGGATCTGCGACGGCGGCGAGGTCTGCTGAGGCGCGCTTGCTGCACCCCGTTCCAAAGGTGGCAGCGGCTGGCAACGCGGCATTGACACTTGAGCATCCGGATCCCGAGCCGGACCAGGCCGATTCGCCCCACCCACGGGTGCTGGTGTCCTTGACCAATGACGTGCCACCCACCGCCGTGACATAACTCGAGGAAGCTGGGTAGGACGAGCCGCTGTACCCGTTGTCCCCGGTGGAGGCTGTCACTGCGATTCCCGGGTGGTTGTAGTACGCGCCATAGCTGGAGTCGGATGAATCCCCACCGCCGTAGCTGTTGGAAATCGCGGCCACTCCTGGCTGTTTGGCTGCCGTTGCCACGGCTGTACCAAGATTGGCGATGCTGGGAGTCGTCGCCTGCACCACCAGGATCTTGCAGTCTGGGCACGCTGCCGAGACTGCGTCGACGTCGAGGGCGGTTTCATCGGCCCAGCCCGAATTGAACTTGGGAAGCTTGCTCCCGCCGTTTTGGTTCATGATGGTGAGGCAGCCGTTGTTGACCGTGCATGCCGGGAGGCCGAACTGTGAACGGTAAACGCCGAGATCGCGTTCAAGGTTCGGATAGCCGTAGGCGTCCACGATTGCCACGGTCCGGCCCCCGGATTTAAGGCCCGTGATGTTGTAGGCACTCTGGATATCCGCAGGGGTCTTACCGGTGGAAGGCGGCGCGCTCGAAGAGGGCGTGACTCGTCCGCCCTGCGTCAGTGCTTTGGTCGAGCCTGTTGAATCATCGACGTACTTGAGGGCAAAACACGACGCATTACCGGCAGGGACATCGGGGCATGCCCTCTCCGCATGCCAATTGGCGGACGGAGATGGTTGGGCAACTGCCGCCGGTGCCGCCGCTGAGAGAGCGCTCAGCAAAAGCAATAAAGCCCCGGAAACGCTAAGAATCTTCTTCACGAAACCTCCCAGAGGATCAATAGGATCCGCACTGACAAGACAGTCAACGCAGCGCGACAAGCTTTACACCAAACACCACACTTGTCACCCACGTCACATCCGTCCCCGCGGTTTCTTGGGACTCCGCGGATCGGGACTCAGGGCGACGAGACCCCGCGGCGGGCATAGCCTTATGGCATGACGCCAAGCTACAGGTACGACGTGGAGATCCTGCACCTGCTCGTGTCACCGGGGCACGCTTACTTCGGCCGCGCACGTGATGGTGCCGCCGACGTACCCACCGCCGACGCCGGGCACGTGGAAGTCGTAAATGGCAAGGGCATCGTCGGTGACCGGTTTTTCGGCAAGGCCGCGCACATGGATGCCGCAGTCACCTTGATCGCCATCGAGGCCCTCGAAGCCATGGCAGCGGAGCTGGGCGTCGCACCTTTCGACCCGCTCTTGCCGCGCCGCAATGTGGTCCTCAGGGGAGCCCACCTGGCTCCCCTGTTGGGCGAGGAGTTCGAATTGGAATCCCTTGGCGGCCTTGTGCGACTGCGTGCGGGGCGACCTGCCCACCCTTGCGCCTGGATGGACCGGGTCCTGGCCCCGGGAGCGCATGCCGCCATGCGAGGGCGCGGCGGCGTTCGCTGCCAACCGCTTTCGGATGGCACATTGCATCGTGGCCCAGCCGTGTTAATTAGCCCGGTACCGCTCGAGCCCGAAAAGGCCGGCCAGGCCACGCTTCTCCGGGCTTCACGGCTTCCGTAGGACAATTCCTACGACTGTTGGGGTTCCGCGTCCGATGTGGCGGTTGGGGCGTTAGCCTGATCGGCCAAGGAGCCGCGCCGACGGCTCGCCAACAGGAACGGCACGGCAATCAACTCGATCACGCCGCTCATCGCCAACGAGGTGGAGTAGCCGTACACATCGGCTGCCCTGCCGAGGAGCGGTTGCACCACAACCCCACCGCTTGATCCCATGAGTGAGTCGAAGCTGAGCACTGTTGCCCGCTGCTTCGAAGGGATCATGTCGTTCAAGTAGGCCTGCCGCACCGGGGTGCCCGCCGATTCGACCATGGCCCAGAGCGTCAAGAGGACCAGGGCCGCCCAGAACACTTGGGTGATCCCGAGAACCACCAGAATCAAGGCGCCCACGACGCCACTCAAGATCAACACCGTGGTGCGCTTGCGCACGAGGCGCCGTATGCGGGGTGCAATCCACCCGCCGAGCACCTGGGCTCCGGCCACGATCGCCGCTGCCAGACCCGCCACGGAGTACGCGTGTGGGTCTCCGAAGAGCCGAAGCAGGAACGGCTGCAGGGCATAGAACACATAGATCCCGACGCCGGCGCTGAACGGCGCTGCCAGCATCACGTACCGTACGGGTGGATTTTTCAAACCGTTCTCGATCGAGGCGTTTAGGACGGCACGGGTCGCCTGGAGGGGATGAGTGGAGCGTTCGGGGGTGAACCCGACGTCGCGCATGAGCAAGAAAGCCACGACGAACATGGCCACTAGCACGCCCACGCGCACCAGGAACGGCACTCCCAGGTTGGTGGCCTGGGCGATCACGCCTCCAGCCACGGAGCCCAACAGCATGGCGACGCCGGCCACCATCTGTCCGCGCCCGAGCACCGTCTCCAGTCCGCCTTCATACCCGGTGAAGCGCAACGCGTCGACGAGCCAAGCCTCCACGGCACCCGAGAAGAAGGTGAAGCCCAGTCCGAGCAATACCGACACCGCCGCCCACAACCAGAACGGGGCGGAATGCTGCCAGAGCAGATAGTAGAGGTAGGTGGACCCGGCCAGTGTCACCGTGCCCAGCAGGAACGAGACGCGGCGCCCCCAGCCATCGGCAACCACCCCAGTGGGCACCTCGAAAACCACCATTCCGGCGGTGAAGAAGGCGTTCGCCGCAAAGGCCTCGAGGTTGCTGAGCCCGGCGTCCAGCAGGAAGAGGGTGTTGATCCCCCAGATGAACGAGGCCGCAAGGGTATTGCCCAGAGTCAACGTGAGGTAGACACTTTGAATCTTTCGGGCGGCGGCGTTCATCGGGGCGCCGTCCCCTCCGGCTTGAGGGGGAAGCACGAGCCCATTCTCGTCCCCTTCGGCTGCGCACGCCAGAGTCCGACGAGGCTGGCCGCACGCTTGCCCGCGAAACGCCATCGGTGACCCAAGTAGGGAGCCGGCAAGGCTGTCCGCGCGCTGGCCAGCGAGGTTCGCCGGGCTACGGAGTCCTGACGACTTTCGATCTTTTCGACCGGACGGGCTTCGTCGGCCTAATAATGTCGTACCCCTTTGGGATGCTTTTGGTTATGGAAGGCATTCAAGGAGATCGGCTGGTCGGAGCGGGCGCGCCACCTCGCCGTGCCGTTCCAGATGCGGCTGCCGCGCGTCCCCTGATCCCTGATGCTCAAGTGCCGGACACAGATGCCCGGGTGCGAGATCTAATCCATGCCGTGAACTCGCTTCGGCCAGAAGTCTCCAGCGTCACGGGATCGGCCGGCATCGCGGAATTGCCTGACAGCGCCGAACTGATAAACCAGTTGCGCGGTCTAGAGGATCTCAAGTCCGCGATCGCCGGTACCCAGGCCCGGATCGCCGTCGCGTTCGACGCCGCCCAGCGCAGCGCCGAGAAAGATCTGGGCGTCCCGGCCGACGAGCAGGGACGCGGCGTCGGAGCTCAAATTGCTTTGGCCCGCCGGGAATCCCCCGCCCGCGGATCCCGGCTCCTCGGACTCGCGAAAGCCCTCGTGACCGAAATGCCCCGCACCCTCGCCGCCCTGGACACCGGCCAGCTCAACGAATGGCGCGCCACCCTGCTCGTGAAGGAAACAGCCTGCCTCGCCGCCGAAGACCGCCGCGCCGTGGACGAAGAGCTCGCCGCCAACACCGGAACCTTCGACGGCGCCGGAAACCGGGCCATCACCGCCGCGGCCCGGACCGCAGCCTACCGGCGGGACCCCCGCTCCGTCACGCAACGCGCCAGCCACGCCGCCACCGACCGGCACGTCAGCCTCCGCCCGGCACCGGACACCATGACCTACCTGACCGCCCTTCTCCCCGTCGCCCAAGGCGTGGCCGTGCACACGGCCCTGAGCCGGCACGCCGACACCCTCCGCTCCGCCGGCGAGACACGCAGCCGGGACCAGATCATGGCCGACACCCTCATCGAACGCACCACCGGCACCCCCGGCGGGATCACGGGCATCGAAGTCCAGCTCGTCATGACCGACCGCACGCTCTTCCAAGGCGACAGCGAACCCGCACGCCTGCCCGAGTACGGCATCGTCCCCGCCGCCTGGGCCAGGACAATGCTCACGGGAAACCACAATCAAGCCGCACCCGGCCAGCCCGGCCAAGCCGAACCCGGCCAAGCTGCACCGCTCCAGCCCGGGCACCGCCAAACTGAAGAGACGCCGGCCTTCAGGGTCTGGCTCCGGCGCCTCTACACCGCCCCCGGAACCGGGGAGCTTGTCGCCGTGGATTCCCGGTCGCGCCTTTTCCCCGCAGGTTTGCGGCGATTCATCCAAGCCCGCGACGACACCTGCCGCACCCCATACTGCGACGCACCGATCAGGCATTTGGACCACATCATCCCCTGGCACGCCGGCGGCCCCACGAGCCTGACCAACGGGGCGGGCCTGTGCGAAGCCTGCAACCACACCAAAGAACTCCCCGGCTGGACAGCACGAACCCCTACAGCAAAAACCGGCCCCGGAAGACGGCACAACTTCGACATCCGCACCCCCACCGGACACCACTACCAATCAACAGCACCGCCCCCGCCCGGAACCACGCTGGCAGGAACCGGGCTCGCAGGAACCACGCAGGCAGGAACCACGCTGGCAGGAACCGGGCTGCCCAAGACCACTATGGCACCGCATTCCATACGCCACCGACGCAAGCTACGACACCAAGCCAAGGTCCTCAAATACGCCCACCCCGCCAAACTGCGGGCTGCCTGAGTATTGAACGGCGATCCGGGCGGCGGCAATCCTTGGCGGAAGCCATGCCGGGCAATCCTGCATGAGACGCGGCGAAGCTTCAGCGGCCTAGCTCGACGCGTTTCCGGAGCCTACGGCCTTCGGGTTGGGGCTTTTCGGAGCAAGCGGCAGCGTGATCTTCATGACGGTTCCCCGCGGACCGCTGCGCTCGACCCCAACCGTGCCGCCAGCTCCCGTGATGATTTCACGGACCAACGCCAAGCCGATTCCGAAGCTGCGCTGGCCCATTGCCCTTTCCGGGTTCTGTGTCCTCACGAAGCGGTCAAAGATCCTCGTCTGGTCCACTCCCTTGATCCCGGCCCCGGAATCCGAGACGGTGACCACCGCACGGCTGCCGAGCACCGCCGTCGTGATCCCGACCTGGCCGCCAGCGGGCGTGTGTGCCAGCGCGTTGTCGGCCAAGGCAAGGAGCGCGCGGCGGAATCCATTGCCGTCAATGAGTGCGAAGGGGTGATCCTTTTCAGTCAACGTGACGCGGACGTCCTTCTCACCCGCGAGCTGCTGCAAGCTTTCGACGACGGCGGCCGCGACTTTCGCGAGATCGCTCGCCTCCGCGGTGGCATCCGAGGGCGAGCCGGTGGCTGCCACGAGCAATTCGTTGACGATGCCGGTGAGGGTCGCGGTGTCATTGCGGATACGGGCGAGTGCCTGCCCGGTTTTCGAGTCAGGGACGGCATCGCGTTGGGCAAGCTGGACTCGGGCATCCAAGATGGCGAGGGGTGTGCGCAATTCATGGCTGGCGTCCTGTACAAACCGTCGCTGCAAGGCGAGCGCGTCTCCCAGCGGCCTGATGGCGCTCCGCGCGCTGAGCCAACCAATGCCGCCGGCCAAGAGGATCCCCACAACGCCGGCAACGATCATGGCCTTCAGGAGGTCCTTGGTATCCAGGTAGGCGTAGACAGAGTCAGTCTCGCTTGGTCCAGGGAGTCCTGGCTGCCGCGCCTGGTTGAAAAGGTAGATCGCAGCGGCCGCCAGGAGGAACAGCACCAAAACTGCGCAGGCCGCGCTGATCCGAACTGCGATCTTCAGGGAGGCTCTGCGGAGTGTCGCCTGGTCCGGGTTATCAGTCATGGGGATTGCCGATCTGGTATCCGAGGCCGTGGACCGTCCGGATCACCGTTTTGGAGATCTTACGGCGCAGGTGGTGGACGTAGGTGTCGATCACGCCCGGTTGGTCCGTGGGGTGGAACAGGGCGCTGATGAGGTCTTCACGGGTGAAGACCCGTTCCGGTTCCCCGGCCAGGGTCTCGAGGAGTCCGGCTTCCTTCGCCGTCAGCGTGACCACAGAACCGTACACGGAGCGCACGGACCGGGCACCGGCGTCGAACTCCCAATCCCCGATTCCCAGAGTTGTGGGCGGCTGGGCGTACGTCCGGGTGAGGGCTCGCAAGCGAGCGGCGAGCTCCATGGCGTCGAACGGTTTGCTCATGTAGTCGTTCGCCCCGGCGTCGAGGCCCAGGATCTTCTCATCGGTGGCACCAAGCGCGGTGAGGATGAGGATCGGGGTGGCAATTCCTTTGGAGCGAAGGGCCTTGATCAGGGCAATGCCGTCCATCACGGGCAGCCCCCGGTCAATGACCATCGCGTCCCAACTCTGGGTCAAGCCGAGGTGGAGGCCGTCGCGCCCATTGACAGCCAAGCGGACGGAGAAGTCCGGCTCCAGGAGCTCGCTGATGAGCGGACCCAGGGCGGCATCGTCTTCGACCAGGAGAAGGGCCGGCCGCTCAGCTGTTGTCATGCTGTCTATTCTTCCCCGGCGTGCCCATTCGTGGCGCCTACTTTGACCTTGCGGCGCTTCTTGAGCAACTCGACTCCCCAGGGCAGCACGGAGACCAAAACCATGATGACGGCGATGGCGTCAATATTGTTTGCGATGAACTCGTAGTGTCCCAACCAGGAACCCAGGAGCGTCACGGAGGTTCCCCAGATGACGGCGCCGGCGATGTTCCACAGGGTGAAGGATTTGTAGTTGTAGCGGGCAATGCCTGCGCTCAGCGGTGCAAATGTCCGCACAATGGGCACGAAGCGGGCCAAGACAATCGCGGGGCCGCCGCGGCGTTTGAAGAATTCCTCGGCCTTGTCCAGATGCGCGGTCTTCAAGACCCGGGCATCGTCCTTGAACCAGCGCCGTCCGAACTTGCGCCCAAGCATGTAGCCGATCTGGTCTCCGGCGATGGCAGCAGCCGATACGACGGCGATCAGCACCGGCAATTCAAGCTGAAGTTGCTGGTGCAGCAGTCCGGTGGTGAACAGCAAGGAGTCACCAGGCAGGAAGGGGAAAAGGAGACCAGATTCGATGAACACGATCAGGGCTACGACGCCCAACGCTGCAGGGCCCAAGCCCTGGAGCAGGGTGGTGGGGTCAAGGAATGACGGCATGGCAGAAAGTACGTGCATTGGTCCTCCTCAGGATCCGTGTGCTTGTGTTGCGGGTGCTTCCGAGGTGGCTGCTTCTGACGCGGCGGCTCCTGAAACGACCGCTTCTGACACCGTTCGGTGCGAGAGCCGCTCCATGATTCGCGGCGCGTACCGGTTCCAGAGCCCGGCCAAGACTATTACCGCGGCGCTGGTGGCCAGGAAAGACGCCACCACATCGCTGGGGTAATGGACTCCGATATAGATCCGGGACCACGCAACCACTACGGCCAGGGCTGCCCCGGCCCACGCGGTGATGACGCCCCATCGGGTGCCCCGGACCAGGAGGTACAAGGCGAACGCGAACGCTACGGCGAAGGCCGTGTGGCCGCTAGGAAAGCTGTTGGAACCCGTTTCCGGGGAGAGCGGATCGAAAAGAAGCGCAGGGTTAGGCCGATGGCGGGCAACGATCAGTTTGAATACCTCGCTGGCAGCCCAGCCCGAGCATGCGAAGAGCACAAACATGACAGCCCGCACAAAGGACTTGCGAACCAGGAATTGGTACAAGCCGATCACCAGGACCATGCAGACTCCTGCTACAGGAGCGAAGAGAAAGTTCAATGCCATGGCCAACGTCGTCAACCCTGCCACGTGGTGGCGGCTGAGTTCCTGGTCAACGCCAAGTTCGCTGCTGGTCAGGCCCGTTACCGACTGCACGCTGAAGCCAATGGCAAGGACCACTGCCGCGAGGGCAATGCCCCACAGAAGCCAGTACCTGGGCTGCGGAAGCAACGGCACACTGTGACGGACGACGGCGGAATTGCGGCCTTCCGCGGAAGTGTTCTGCTTGGCATGTGATCGCATGGTGTCTCCGGTTCGGGGGTAGCGGCCGTCGTGCGGCCTGTTTCCACTCTCGCGCGGGGCATTTAAGAAGCTCTTAAGAACTCCTGCTTTTGGGTACTTCGCCCCTTGACCCGTGGGTGGCTGAGCCCCAGAGTTAGGAACCTACTGTCCGCCAAAATCGAAGGATCTGGGATGTCCGAATTTGCGATCTCGAAAGACGGTACCCGCATCGGGTATGACCAGCTCGGCGAAGGACCCGCCGTGATCTTGGTTGGCGGTGCGATGCAATTCAGGGGCTTCGACCCCAACACGGTGGAAATGGCCAAGCTCTTAGGCGCTAAGGGGTTCACGGTCTTGAACTTCGACAGGCGCGGCCGTGGGGAAAGCGCCGACGCTCCGTCATTCACCCTGAAGGACAACATCGACGATCTCGGCACGCTGATCGACATCGCAGGAGGCAAAGCTGCGCTCTTCGGGAGCTCTTCCGGTGGCTCGATTTCCCTGGCAGCGGCGGCAGCAGGCCTACCCGTCACGAAGCTGGCGCTCTGGGAGACTCCCCTGAGCGATGAACTCGGTACCGGCGGGGCCGAGTTCTTCGCAGGGCTCCAGGAACGGATCGCATCCGGGGACAAGGCCAGCACCATCGAGTACTACATGAAGGACATGCCGCCGGAATGGCTGGCCGGCGCCAAGAACAGTCCAGGATGGCCCATCATGCTCGAACTGGGCCCCAGCCTTTCCGCCGACGCCGAATCCCTCGCGTGGACCCAGTCCGCGCCAAGGGCAGAACTGTGGTCCGGCATCACGCAGCCCACCCTGGCGATCGTCGGCGAGCAGACCATACCCATCATGCCGAAAGCGGCCGACTCCATCGTGGCCAACATCCCGAGTGCTCGCAAAGCCACCATTCCAGGAGCCAACCATGGCTGGGAACCCGGAGTCATGGCAGACGCGCTGGCCGAGTTCTTCGCCGGTTAGTAAGGCGCTGGCCTCCGCGATGGACCTGGCCGGGATCGCCGTCGAACTCTACACACTGGTTCCCTCGGCGTTCACGGCGGCCCGTACTGCGCGGGCCAAGGAAGCGAAATCCAGCGGGGACGCTGAGCTTGCGAAACAGATCGCCCAGCTGCCCAAGCCGTCGACGGCGGCGTGGGCGGTCAACATGCTTGTGCGGCACGGCACCAAGGAATTCGCCGGTGTGCTGGAGCTTGGGGCATCACTCGGGAGGGCCCAGGAGCAGCAGGATCACGACCGTCTCCGTACGCTCGGCCAGCAGCGCCCGCGGGTGCTGGCTGCCGCCGTCGAGCAGGCCCGTGCCGTGGCCGAAAGCCTAGGTGTCAAAGTGAGCGGCGCCGCCGCGCTGGAGATCGAGGCCACGCTGAGGGCAGCCATGACGGATCCCGCCGCCGCTGAGGCGCTCCGCAGCGGGCAGCTGGTGCGTTCGCTCGCCACAAACGGATTGGAACCCGTGGACCTCTCGGGCGCAGTGGCGGTTGCAGGCGCACTTCCCGCGGTGGGTACCATCCAAGAAGGGCCCGACGACGGCGGACGGCGGCGCGGGCGGGCAGACTCACAGCGTGAACGCGAGAAAGCCCAAACTGCATTGCTCGAAGCACAGCAGAACGCGGACAGGGCCGACATGGAACTCGCCAAGGCCGAGCGTGAAAAGACCGAGGCCGTGCACCGGAGCCAGCAACTCGCCGTCGAAGTCAAAGCTGCCAAAGACAAGCTGGCTGCGTTGCAGCAGGAGCTTGCCGCCACGGAGTGGGCGATCACCCTGGCCGAGCGGAACCGCAAACTGGCCACCCGGCTAGCCGCCCGGGAACGCCGGACTGCGGAAACGGCGCGGGCCCGGTTGGAGGGGTTGGGCTAGGCAGGCAACCAAAGCGTCCGATATACCGGACAATCGGGGGCGTATTCTTGGACAATGAACAGTCATTCCGTGCGGCCCAAGGCGCCGGCTGCAGCCCAGGTGTTGGCGGTTCTCAGATACGTCGCCGGACAAGCCGGCCCGGTTAGCGCGTCCATCATTGCGCGCGATGTTGGATTGCCTCGGTCCACCACGTATCAGCTCATAGCCTCCCTGATCGATGACGGCTTTTTGGTCCATCTTCCGGAGGAGCGCAAATATGCCTTGGGTGTGACCGCCCATGAGTTGGGGACGGGGTATTCGCGGCAAGCTCCGATCCAGCGGATTGCCCGGTTCCCGCTGTCCCGGCTCGTCGCCCGAACCCGCCGGACTGCCCATCTTGCCGTGATGCACGGGCGAGACGTCGTTTACGTGATCGAGGAGCGGGCGCCGCGGCAACGGCCCTTGGTCACGGACACCGGGGTCCGGCTTCCGGCCCACCTGACGGCCAGCGGGAGGGCGATGATGGCACAGATGGACTCCGCCCAGGTGGCTGCGCTTTTCCCGGGACCGGAGGCTTTCGCGGAGCGCCACAGCAACGGCCCACAGTCCTTGCCGGCGTTGCAGGATCTCTTGGCGCGGGCACGGTCGCTCGGATATGCATGGGAGCAGGACGAGGTCACGGAGGGGTTTTCCTCTGTTGCCGTCGCTGTCCTCGACCGGCAGCGCTATCCGGTGGCCAGCGTGACGTTGACGGTGTCGAACCGGGCGTTTCCTGGCGGAAGCGCCAGGCACCGGGGCAAGGACGCCGAGACCGCCGAGGAAAGGGCCGTCCGCATCGAAGACGTCGCCCGGGAGTGGATTCCGGAAGTGACCAGATGTGCCAGGGAAATTTCCCGCCGGTTGGGCACCCAAGCCTGATCCCGACGTCGTTCCGTCTGGTAGCGGAGGGGACGCTCGCTCACATATGCCGCCAAATACCAGGACGCTCGCTCACCTCAAGTGAACGAGCGATCGCCGAAAACACCCCATAAGTGAGCGAGCGTCTGAGGAAGCCCCCGGCCGCTCTTGCGGTCAGGGGTCTCCTTACTTCAGGTGGCTAAACTACTGCGGTGTTCGGCACTGAGCCGGCCAGCGGAACTACTGCCTCCGAGCCGGGTTCCGTCGGATAGACCATCTCGGCCGGAGCATTCGAATTCCTCTTCGCCAGCGGGTAGAACACGATTGCCGTGACCACGAGGCCTACGAGCCAGGAGATATCCGCCCCGCCTAGCAGCTCGGTCATCGGACCCGTGTAGAGGGTCTGGGCCAGGAACGGGATCTGGACGACGATGCCGATCGCGTAGCTGAACAACGCAGTCTTGTTCCAACGTCCATAGCGACCGTTCACGTCGTAAAGGGCCGGAATGTCAACCTTTTCCTTGGAAACCAGGTAATAGTCCACGAGGTTAATCGAGCTCCACGGGATGAATACCATCAGCAGGAGAAGGACGAAGTTCTTGAAGTTGGCAATGAAATCAGGCGAAGCCAGCACGGCGATGAGTACCGAGAGTCCGATAAAGCCGATCACATAGGCGAACCGGGTCCATGAGGCTACTGCCGACTTACGAGTGAACGCCGTGACCGAAGTAAGCATGGTCATGTAGCCGCCGTAGGCGTTCAGCGTGTTGACGGTCAGCTTTCCGGTCACGACGACTAGGTAGATGACCACGGCGATCAGTCCGCCGCCGCTCAAATTCCCGAGGAAGGCGACTTGGCCGTCCAGGAACCTCGCACCCTTAGGCAAGGCAAGGGCAGCGAAGAGCGCGCCGAGGGTCATGGACCATTGGGAACCAAGCACCGTCCCGAAGTATGCCGACATGAAGGTCTTGCGTACGGGGGTGCTGGAAGGCAGGTACCGGGAGTAGTCGGCCACGTACGGACCGTACGTCAGCTGCCATCCGGCGCCGAGCGAAATGGCGAGCAGGAAGGTCGGAAACTCGAAGCCGCCGGCTCCCAAGAGTGCACCCACGTCCTGGCTGGTCAACAGCCTGATGCCCAAGTAAGTGAAGCCGAGGATACCCACGACGGTCGCAATCCGGCCCAACATGTGGATGTACTTGTAGCCCAGGGTCGCCACGACGATGGTCAGCACCCCGAAGACGATCATGCCCACGGCCGGGGTGCCCGTGTGGAGGATGAGGCTGATCGCCTGCCCGGAAAGGACGGTACCGGTTGCTGCGAAGCCGAGGTACATGACGACCACCAGCACCAAGGGAATCACCGCCCCGAAGATTCCGAACTGCGCCCGGCTGGAAATCATCTGCGGCAAGCCGAGCTTCGGCCCCTGGGCCGCATGAAGCGCCATGACAGCGCCGCCCACGAGGTTTCCGATGAGGAGCCCGATGATCGCCCACAACGCATCCGCGCCGAACAGTACGGCCAAGGCGCCGTCGACAATGGCCGTAATCTGCATGTTCGCGCCGAACCAGAGCGTGAACTGCTGGCCAGGCGAACCATGGCGTTCATTTTCCGGGACAAAGTCAATGGAACGACGCTCAACGCGCGGCCCAACCGTTCCCGCTTTTCCTGTGGCCTGCATGCCTGTTCCTCACTTTGACAACCGAAGTCCGATGTCCCCAACTGAGAATCAATCAGAGCATGCGAAGTGACGGCTATCACCGAAAGGCGGGCATGTTTAGTCCGATATACCGGACGCTAAGGCCATAGTTGTGATTTACCCCGTTTGGCGGCCGTCCTCGCCGGCCAGACCCATGAACATCGTCTTGTGCAACACGTCTACGTGCCGCCGCGACACCTCCACCGCACCGCGATCGTCCCGCGCCCGCAGCGCGTTCACGAGCGCAATGTGGTCCTGGTTGGATTTGTGCAGGAGCTCGATCGGGTACGGGATGAAATAGGCATAGAGCTCCGCCAATGTCTCGTTGTAAGCGTCCACCGCCGGACCCAATCCCGAGGACACCGCAACCAGCTGGTGAAACCGCTCGTCGGCCTGGTGATACTCGGACCAGTTGGTCGATCCGGCCATTTCATGGGTAAGCCGCTCCAGCTCGTCGAGTTGCTCGGCAGTGGCATTGACCACGGCGAAATGCGTGACCGCGCATTCGAACAGCAGCCGCCGGTCCACCAGCCGGTTCACGGCGCGGGATTCGGCGGGCGACGCGGCAAGCTCATCCAGGACAGTTCGCGGCGGCTCGTCTGCGACAAACGTTCCGCCACCGCGTCCGCGACGGCGGACCACTACACCCTGATCGGCGAGGCTTGCCAAGGCCCTGCGTGCGGTGATCGGACTAACGGAGAGACCCAGCGCGACGTCCTGTTGGTCCGGCAGCCGTTCCCCTGGCTGGAGCAGCCCAAGGGAAATTGCCATGCCGATTCGCAGCCGCACGGCGTCGATTGCGCTCCTGCGGTCGATTCCGAGCAACGGCGCGGCTCCGATGGGTGATTCGCCGGTGGTGTCCTCGAGCTGGCTGGTCATATCCGCTACTTTACGGGGCAAAATCCATCTTCCTTTTATTTGATCATTATGATCTAATATGAGGCGAGTCACAACGACAACGTGGAGAAAAACAGTGCAACGCATCCTTCCCCTCATCGCCGCACAAGCGCCGCCGCGATTGATCGGTGAGCCAATCCAAGCCTTCGCCGCCGAGGTCGCCGCCGCCGTCGCGACCCAACCGCAAAGCAAGCTTGTGGTCTTCCCGGAGCTGCACCTTTTCGGGGATTCCTACCCGGACCAGCAGCGCACGGAGGTGCTGCAAGACTCCGCAGAGCCGCTCGACGGTCCGCGAGTCAGCGAACTGCGGCGGCTGGCGGCAGACCTAGGTATCTGGCTGGTTCCGGGCAGCGTGTGCGAGCGCGGCCCGGAGGGGCAGTTGTTCAATACCCAGTTGGTCCTCTCCCCGGAAGGCGAGCTTGCCGGCTACTACCGCAAGGTCTTCCCGTGGCGCCCTTTTGAGCCCTACGACCCGGGCGACCGATTCAGCACTGTTGACCTGAAGGGGATCGGCAGGGTGGGCCTGAACATTTGCTACGACGCCTGGTTCCCCGAGGTATCCCGTCAGCTGGCGTGGATGGGCGCCGAAGTCATCCTTAACGTCGTCAAGACCACGACGCCGGACCGCAAGCAGGAACTCGTCCTCGCCAAGGCAAACGCGATTGTGAACCAGGTCTTCATGGTCAGCGTCAACTGCGCGGGGCCGACCGGCAAAGGCCTGAGCCTGATTGTCGACCCCGAGGGAAACACCATAGCCGAGGCCGACGACGACGCGCCGACCCTGCTCACCGCGGAACTGGACCTTTCCGCCGTCGAGCATGTCCGCACTCACGGGACCGAAACCCTCAATCGCCCCTGGTCCCAATTCCGCCCCGGCGAGCCCGCCATCGACCTGCCCATCTACCAAGGCCGCATCGACCCGGCCACCTGGACCCCGCGGTCCTCCAACCTTTAAGGAACCACCGGTGACAACGCAACCGAGCCTCACGCGCGCCCTCAAACTGCCCTCCCTGGTCCTGTTCGGGTTGGCTTATCTGACCCCGCTGATCGTGCTGGCGATATTCGGAGTGATCGCCGAAACTACCGGCGGAGCATCGCCGTCGGCGTATCTGGTGGCTATGGTCGCCATGCTCTTCACCGCCCAAAGCTATGGACGCATGGCCGTTGCCTATCCGGTGGCCGGCTCCGCGTACACCTATATCCGGCGCTCCATCGATTCCCGGATCGGATTCCTGGCAGGTTGGGCTGTCCTGCTGGACTACCTGTTCCTGCCGATGGTCATCTGGCTGATCGGGGGCTCCTACCTCACAGCGCAGTTCCCCGATATCCCCATCGGGGTCTGGATTGTCGCGTTCATCGCCATCACCACGCTGCTCAACGTGGTTGGCGTCAAGGTGGCGGACAAGGCCAACTACCTGCTGATGGCGTTCCAGCTTCTGGTGATCGTACTGTTCGTTGCCCTGTCTGTTGGAACCCTGCTTTCAACCTCCGGTGCGAGCGCCCTGGTCAGCACAGCTCCCTTCTTCAACGACACGTCGAGTTTCGACAAGATCACCGCCGGAGCCGCCATCGCCGCGTACTCGTTCCTCGGCTTTGACGCGGTATCCACCCTCACCGAGGAGACCATCGAGCCGAAGAAGACCGTCCCGAAGGCGATCATGCTGGTGGCACTTATCGGCGGCGCGATCTTCGTCGTCGTTTCCTACACCACGCAGCTGATCCATCCCGGCGGGGTCTTCGACGATTCGGCATCGGCGGCTTCGGACATTGCCTTGAAGATCGGCGGGCAGCTCTTCGGTGCCGTTTTCCTGGCGGGACTGGTCGTATCGCAGTTTGCCTCCGGGCTCGCGGCACAAGCCAGCGCCTCACGCCTGCTCTACGCCATGGGCCGGGATTCCGTCCTGCCCAGGAAGGTCTTCGGAGCGCTGAACAAGTCCTTCCACACGCCGGTATTCAACCTGGTCATTACCGGCGCAGTTGGACTCATCGCCATGTTCCTGGACGTTGCCACCTCGACGTCGTTCATCAACTTCGGCGCCTTTACGGCCTTTACCCTGGTCAATGTCTCGGTTATTGCCTACTACCTGCGCCAACGGCGCTCGAGGAACCGGCTCAGCGTATTGTTCTACGTGGTCATGCCGGCGGTGGGAGCCATCATCGACGGTTTCCTGCTCTCCCAGTTGGATTCGAACGCCATCACCCTTGGGCTGATCTGGCTCTGCGTCGGCGTCGTGGTCCTGGGAATCATCACCAAGGGATTCCGGAAGGCACCCCCGGAGATGGTGATGGAGGAAAAAGAAGCCGCCCTGGTGTGATGGCGGATCACTGAGAAGAAGGAGTGCAGTGCGCATCACCCTAGCCCAGATCGATTCCGGCACGGACGTCGACCGCAACCTCGAGCTCATCGAGGACTACTGTGCCCGGGCCGCCCAAGAAGGGTCCGACCTCATTGTGTTCCCGGAGTACTCGACGTATGAGAAGAACCGGGTGGACCGGAGCTTCGTGGACATGGCCGAACCCCTTGACGGTCCGGTGGCCACAAAGCTCTACGCGACGGCGGCACGTCACGGGATCACCGTCGTCGCGGGCCTCCTCGAAGCTTCCGAGGAACCGGAGGCACCCGAGGCACAGGACCGGGCCTTCAACACTCTGGTGGCCATCGGTCCAGACGGCACACGCCTTGCCAGCTACCGGAAGATCCATCTGTTTGACTGCCAGGGATTCCGCGAGTCGGAGTACATCAAACCGGCGCCGGAACCCGTACCCGTCACCTTTTCCTGTGGCGGAATGACGTTCGGATTGATGACCTGCTACGACTTGCGCTTCCCCGAGTTGGCGCGCATCCTGGCCGAGGCAGGGGCCCAGGTGCTCCTCGTCTGCTCGTCATGGGTTCCGGGCACGGCAAAGACCGAGCAATGGGCCACCTTGGCCAAGGCCCGGGCGATAGAGAACGGCATGTACGTGGCTGCTGTCTCCCAAACTCCGCCCGTGTCTATCGGCCACAGCATGTTCGTCGATCCGCTGGGCACCGTGCTGCAGAACCTCGGCACCGGGCCCGCCATTGCAACGCTGGACCTTTCACCGGATGCGGTCCAGGAAGCCCGGGAGCAGTTCCCCACCTTGAAGCACCACCGGCTCCTCTGAAGTGCAGCCCGCTCCTCTGAAGTGCGGCCCGCTGTCGCAGCGGGACTCCCTGATCCGTCCAAACACGAATCTCGCTGCTCTTTTGGGCGGCCGCACACTGTGCTAAACCAAAGTCAAGATGCACCCACGCATCGAAGGAGAAACGCCATGAGCACAACCACGGATAAAGGATCGGGCCGCGGGCTGGAGATCCGGTCGATCGACTACGTTCCGCTAAATGAGCGGCACGGCAAGGTCTCCCACATCGGACCGCTGTGGTTCGTCAGCAACGCCCAGATCGCTACCCTGGCCGTGGGCCTGATCAGCATCACCACCGGCGGAAACCTCATCTGGTCGCTGCTGGCGATCGCCATCGGCGTCCTGGTCGGCACACTGTTCATGGCCGCGCACTCCTCGCAAGGTCCCCAGCTCGGCCTGCCCCAGATGATCCAGTCCCGGCCGCAATTCGGCTATATCGGCGCCCTGCTGGTTTGGCTCTTTGCCTACCTTCAGTACGCCGGATTCAACATCTTCAACACCATCCTGGCCGGCCAGGCCATCTCGGAATCAGTGAACTTCGGATCCCAAAACCTCTGGTTCTGGGTGGTGACCATTGTGGCCGTCGTCATCGCCTTGTTCGGCTACGACCTCATCCATGCCTTCGAGCGCTACCTGACGTACCTCACCATCGTCATGCTGGCCCTGCTCACGATTGCAGCCGTAAAGCTGGCCATACCTGCCGGCGCATACAACCTGGCCGACTTCCATCTGGTGCCGTTCCTTGGCCAACTGGGCGTCGCGGCCGGCTACCAGATCTCCTGGGCCATCTACGTCTCGGACTACTCCCGCTACCTCCCGCCAGCCAGTGGTCGCGGCACCTTCCGATGGACGTTCTGGGGCAGCGCCCTCGGTGGTATTTGGGTGATGTTCCTGGGCGCGTACATTGGCGCCGCAGCCGGGGAGAACTTCGAAACCATCGGCTCAATCAAATCCACTGCCGACCAACTCTTCGGCGGATTCGGTGGCATCGCGTTGTTCGTCGCCGCCTTGGGCTTGCTTTCCGTGACTGCCTTGAACATGTACGGCGGTTCGCTGACCCTGATATCGTCCATCGACAGCGTGCGGCAGATCCGGCCGACGCTGAGGCTCCGGATCATCACGATCTCCATCACCGCCCTGATTTCCGTGGTCCTGGCGAACCTTGCCTCGGCCGACTTCCTGGCCAACTTCAACGACTTCCTGCTACTGGTGCTGTACTTCTTCATTCCGTGGACGGCAGTGAACCTCACCGACTACTTCATTGTGCGCAAGGGCCACTACGCCATCGCGGAGATCTTCAAGCCCGATGGAATCTACGGCCGGTGGGGTTGGGCCGGCATCATTTCCTACCTCGTCGGCTTTGTGGTGATGATTCCGTTCTTCTCCGCCGGGAAGCTCTTCGTCGGGTTCATAGCCCACGCCATCGACGGCGCCGACATCTCCCTGTTCATCGGACTCCCCGTCTCCGCTGGGCTGTACTGGCTGATGACCCGGCGTATCGACGTCGACGCCGAGACCCGCTTGGCCAAGGCGGAGGCAGACGCCTTGGAGGCTGCCGCGCACGAACACATCCTGCCGTAACGCCGTCGGGAGTTACGACGGCGGGAGTCACGCCGTCGCGATGACCGCGGAACTCGCCAAAACAGCGCCGGACTTGTCCAAAGCCTCCACGGCCGCCCTCGGCGCGGCGGCAACCGCCGTCGACGTTTCAAAGCCGCGGCGCGGAACAGTCACGGCTTCGGACATCGAGCCGGGGCCGGTTCCGGTCAGGAACCTCCACTTGGCAACCTCGGTTGCACCATTCCAGCTCGCGTAGAGCTGCATCGTGGATCCGTTGCCCGGAATTGCGGCGATATCGGGGACGGTGCCGGGCCGGCCGGTCCATGGCGAGCGGTAGGTGCGATAGGAAGCATCGCCCAGCCCGGTGGCCTCGAATACCGCGTTTCCATCTGGAGTGAATTCGGTGGCGGCAGGGTCCGCTCCCCAACCCACCAAGACGTGTCCGTTGTCCAGGAATTGCAGGTTTCCTTCGGCGTCACCCCGGTGGCCACCCCTGCTGAACTCTTGCATTACGACGGCGGTGCGCGCCTTTTCGTCGACTGCGAGCAGTAGCCCGCGGGACGTCCCTGTGTTGCCCTGGTTGTAATGGTTGTCAAACATGCTGATGATGCCGTTGGGCCGGCGTCGAACATCGTGCTGCCAGGCGAAGACAGACTCCGGAGTCATCGCGAAATCACTGCGTTTTCCGCCCAAACGCCACCGGATATCCCCGTCCGGGCGGCCTACCAAGTAGGCGGTGTGCGTGTGGCGGGACGACACGAGAAGTGCGTCCCCGCTCTCATCCACGGAGTTGAGGTGGAAGGGATCGAACGCTTTCGCGGCGCTGGAGCCATCGGCCTTTGGATTGTCTGACGGGCGCAGGTACGACTCGCTCACGTCGACGTGGTCTGAGGCAGTCCAATCGAAGAGGACGGCGCCGGAGCGGATGCCGATTTCCTGGACATGGCAATCAAATATGTAGCCCTGCGCGGGTCCGCCCACCGACGTCAGGTCCCGCCCGACGGTTGGGTAGGAGATCATCAAGGCCGTCCCGGCAGGAGTGATCGTGAACTCATGGAGATCCGCTTGCAGCCCGTTGCCTGCATTGACTTCGGCTACGGTGCGGTAGCGGGTGTCCTTGATGATGCCCTTTCCTTCACCGTGTCCCCCGGTTCCGGTGCCAGTCCAATAGCTCAACACCGCTTGGCCCTCGAAGACCTGCACCCGAAGGTCAGTCACTCCAGAGCCCGTCGGTTCCATCCACACAGGCTCCCCACGGTTGTCCATGATCAGGCCGTTGGCGCCGTGGCCCATCGGCCCGATGAACAACAGGCCCGCACCCGTGGGTCCGGTAAACCAACTGGCAACGTGCGGAGCCGTTAATGCAGTAGAGACGAAGCTGCGGATCACAGGCGGGGACGCCGTCGTGGTCGAAGACGGCGACGGTGACGCTACTGGGGTAGGCCGGGGAGCTGTGACCGAGGCCGGGGCTCCCGGCAGCACGCCTGTCCTGGCGATGCCCAGCCCCGCAACCACGCCCGCGCCTGCCATCCCTGCCCCTGAAAGAAACCTACGACGGCTCATCCTGAAGCGGGTCTCGCTGTCTTCCCGCGGGGCAGGTCGGTCGCCGCTCCCAGACACCGTATTCCGCTCCACCCCCTCAGGATAGAACCGGAACACAGTGCGGGAACCGGGCGTTAGCTGCAAGTTTGCCGTAAGAGGGCAGGGCGGGAACTCGGGTGTGTGGGGCAGGCTGTCGCGGCGTCACGCAGAGCAGGTTTTTGTTGATTCTCATCGACCGCGAGCCCGGGATTCCGGGGTTTGAGCGAGGTCGCGGTGCCAAGAAGTTGCCTCGCGTGACACGGTCCAGCGCGTATGCCAGATCTGTCACAAATCACCATTGTGGGCAAATGGGCCATATCTGGCACAAATGGAGGTGAGGCGCGTATGATCAATATATGTCACAAACTCCGTTTTACCGGGCTGTCGACGCAGTCTCCCTGGGGCGGGCCATCAGCGATGCCCGAAAGGAAGCGTCCCTGACCCAACAGGAGCTGGCGGACCGGCTCGGCACCGCCCGCCGGACCATAGTCAGGCTCGAGCACGGCGAAGCGGTCTCCGTCGTCGTCGCCATGGACGCCATCCGGGTGCTAGGCCGCGACGTCGCCCTGATCCCCCGGTTCGCGAAGCTGCAGGTCAAGCCGTGAGCCCGCGGAATAATAGCCTGGAAGTGTTCCTGCACGGGGAACACATCGGGGTCCTGACCGGAAGCGGCCTGAGGATGTCCTTCCGGTACGACCCGGACGTCGTCGCCGAGTACGGCGCCTCTTCCATCCTGCTATCCCTCTCGCTGCCGGTGGATCGGAAGAAGATCGACGGCACCGCGGTGTACAACTTCTTTGACGGGCTCCTGCCCGAGGGCCAGGTCCGTTCCCACCTCGCGTCGGAGAACAGACTCTCGACGCCGGATGCCTTGGGGCTGCTCGCCATCCTGGGCGCCGACTGCGCCGGCGCCGTCCAGGCGCTCCCGGCAGGTACGTCCCCTGATGACCCGGCCGACTTCCAGCTGATGACTGTCGAGGAGGTCGTCGGCGTCGTCGAGGCGCTGCCGACCTGGGATCTGCCCGACGACTTCGCGATTACCGCTTCGCTGGGCGGCATTCAGTCCAAGGTGCTGTTAAGCCGGCACGGTGACGGCTGGGCGTGGCCGGGCCGCGGGGCAGTGTCCACCCACATCTTCAAACCGGAGCCGCTCGATTCGCCGGTGCCGCACCTGCTCGCCTCGGAAGACTGGGCGCTGAAGGTGGCCGCTGCCGCCGGACTGCCCGCCGCACAAGCACATCTGGAGACTTTCGGGTCCCGCCAGGCAATCGTCGTGACCCGGTACGACCGGACTCCGGACGGTGGCCGGCTGCACCAGGAAGACTTCACCCAGGCTCTGGCGCTGGCCAGCACCTCCAAATATGAAACCTCCGCTGCCCCGCCGTCCCGCCTGACCCAGCTCGCGCGAGCCGCGGCACCACACACCAGGGACGACCGGGAGTTCCGGCGCGGACTGCTGCGGGCCATCACCTTCAACCTCGTGATCGGCAACGGGGACGCGCACTCGAAAAATTATTCGTTGCTGCTCCGGGACGGCGGCGAAGTGATGCTCGCCCCGCTTTACGACATCGCCCCCACCCTGCTGCTCTATGCCCCGAGCAACAACGCCGGCCATGTCGTGGGCGGCCAGTCCAGGCTCAACTACCTCACCCTGGACCACGTCATCCGCGAAGGCGTTGCGTGGGGCATGGACGCCGGGGATGCGCGGGCGACGGCGGTTGCCGTGCTGGAGTCGGCGGCCACGGCGGCGGCCAAGGTGCCCGCACCGGAGGAGATTGGCTTCCTGGGCGAACTCATCGCAGCGCGGGCCGGCGAACTGCTTGAGGGCGGGACGGCCCGCCGCGCCCTTGCCGGTCAGACGCCGGCGGCCACCTGACGTTTCGGACACGGACCGCGCGCTGAGGGCGGCCGGGATTACCGCTTCAAGTTGCTCAGCTCCTGTAGTACCTCGTCCGAAGTAGTGATGATGCGGGCGTTGGCCTGGAAGCCGCGCTGGGCCACGATCAGGTTGGTGAATTCCTGGGACAGGTCCACGTTGGACATCTCTAGTGAGCCGGCAGTCAGGGTGCCGATTCCGGCGTCGCCCGGTGCGCCCAACTGGGCCGTGCCGGAGTTGGCGCTGGCCACGTAGGTGGAGTTGCCCGCTTTCTCGAGGCCACCGGGGTTGGTGAAGCGGGCAAGTGCCACACGTGCAAGGACCTGCTTGCTGCCGTTGCTGAACGAACCGATGAGCGAGCCGTCCCCGCCCAGGGTGAAGGACTCGAGCTTTCCGGCCTCGGAGCCGTTCTGGCTGCCGACGGTGAGCGTGCTCATGGCGGCGAAGCCGGTAACGGTGGACATGTCCACCGTTACCCCGCCGACCGTCATGGTGCCGCCCGAGGTCAGGGCACCGTTCGTGAACGCGAGCGTCGAATTTCCTGCGGCGCCGTTGGCGTCTGACCCGGCCACATCCCAGCCGGCCGCAGAGCGGCTGAACGTCAGCTTCAGGCTGCGGGAGGCGCCGTCGGCGTCGTACACCTTGACCTGGCGCTCCACACTGGCCCCGACGGCGGCGTCGGACGGCAGGTTGCCGTCCAGCGAAGTCTTGGTGGTGGCGACGGCGGCTGCCGTGGTGTTGGGCGAGAGCGCGATGGGCCCGACCGGACCTCCCACGTTCACGGCGCCGTTGGCCGCGGACCACCCCTGGAGAATGCCGCCGTCGGGGCTCACAAGGCGGCCGGCGGCGTCCATGTCGAAGGCGCCGGCGCGCGTGTAGAGCTGCTGGCCGCCCTTGCTGGTGATGAAGAATCCGTCGCCGGAGATCATCATGTCCGTGGCACGCCCGGTGTTCTGCGATGAACCCTGGCTGAAGTTGGTGCTGACCGCCGCCACGCGCACACCCAAACCGATCTGGGCCGGGTTGGTGCCGCCGGTTTCGGTCTGCGGAGCGCCGGCTCCCTGCGTCATCTGGGAGAGCGTGTCCTGGAACTGGGTGGAAGAAGCCTTGAAACCGGCCGTGTTCACGTTGGCGATGTTGTTGCCCGTGACGTCCAGCATGGCCTGGTGGGCTCGGAGGCCGGAGATTCCGGAGTACAGCGAACGAAGCATGGTGTGGCCTTTCTTCGGGTGGTTCGGGGCGGAAGTTTGTGGAGCGTCAGGCGGTGGGTGCGGGCGAGGCTGCAGCGGTGATCCCGCTGATGGAATCGAGCGGAATGTTCACTCCGCCGACCGCCACGGTGGGGACTCCCCCGGCGAAGGAAACCGAGCCCGCCACGCCGGATCCCTTGGTTCCGTCGGCGAGCGCGTAGCTGATGTTGTGGCCGATGATCTGTGCCGCAGCAGTCCGCATCTGAAGCGAGAAACTCTCCTTCGCGCCCGTGGAGAGCTCGGTCATTTTCTCCATCATGGACAGCTGGATGGTCTGGCCCATCATCTGGTTGGTGTCCATGGGCGCGCTAGGGTCCTGGTTCTTAAGTTGTGTCACCAGAAGGGACATGAACATGCTCGAGTCCATGGTCTGCGCCGGTTTGGGCGCGGTGGTTCCAGAAGCTGCGGTTCCAGGCGCTGCGGTTGCAGGCGCTGCGGTTGCAGGCTGGACTCCGCTGTTTGCCGCGATGGCTTGGATGGTCACTATTGGTTCTCCTTCATCAGACGAGAATGTCCAGGCTGCTGGTACTGCTTCGGGGAAGTACGACGGCGGTGCGCGGCAAGCGAACGGGCTCGCCGTCGCTGCCCCGTGGGAAGGCCGGGCTTTCCGCCGGACGCCTGTCGCGTGTATCCGAGCCCGCGCCGGAATCGGCCGGGGCGTTGTGTTCGGACAAGTCGAGGCTGGCGCCGAAACCGGATTCCCCGAGCCCGCGCCGTAGTTCCGGCAGGATGCTGCGCACTGCCTCCCGGCCGGCTTCCCCGGGGGCGAACAATTCGATCCGCACACCCGCGCCGTCTATGTGGGCCCGAACAGTCAGCGGACCCAGGTCTTCCGGGGACAACCTCAGCGTCATCACGTGCCTTCCCGGCTCCCCCGCTGCAAGGGAGAACAGCGGTCCGCTTACCTGGGGAAGCAGCTTGGCTGGATCTGCCTGCGGTGCCGTCGTGGCCACGCCCGGAGTAGCGGCCGAAGGAACCTGTTGGAGGGGCGCCGCTGGCTGCAGGACAGCCGGAATTCCGGCCGGAATGCCTGCCGTGGCAGGAGTACCTTGGCCGCCGAGCAGTTTCGGGTCCTGTTGCGTCCCCGGTTTCCCGGAAGGAAGTACGACGGCGGTGCCTGCCGCCCCTGCCAAGGCTGCGGTGGTGCTGGCGGCAGCTTCGGGGCTGGCGAGGGCCGGGCCGGCGGGCGCAGGGCTGGCGGGGGCAGGGCCGGCGGCTGAAGCAGCTATTGGCTGGACAGGACCCGGCAGAATTGCGCGCGGCTCGACCGTACTTGGGCCCCGGTTTCCGGCCGGGAGCGCTGCCGGCGCCGGAGAGGCAGGGACGGAAGCAGCCGGGGTCTTCCAAGGGGCAGTGTTCCCCGAAGGCAGGGTGCTTCCCAAAGACTGCAAGTTCCCCGCAATTATCGCAACACCATCCGGCCCCGAAGGAACTGTCGCATTCACCGGCAGCGTAGCCGGCCGCATGGCCGAGCTGAGCCCGCCAGAAGCCGATCCCCCGGCCACAGCCGCAACATTGCCTGTTGCCACGGTGCCCGCGACCGACTCGAGCGGACCGGCGGCGGGAGAAACACCCTCTTTGCCCGGCGCGAGGCCCTGCCCGAGGCCCGATGCAAGTCCTTGCGCCGCAGCACTTCCGGACGCGAGGCCGGAAATCGCGAGTCCGCTGGGAGCACAAGCTCCCGCAGCGGCCGCCGCATTCGCGGGATCGGCCGTACATTGGGCGTCCTTCGCTTCTCCCTGTTTATCAGGGCGGGGTTCAACAGGGCGGGGTTCAACCAGGTGGGACTCAAGAGAGCGCGCAACCGTCCCGGAACCGTCGGCGGCAGGCTTTCCCGGCCCGCCGTCGTCGGACGCTGGCTGGTCCTTCGCCCCGGACGGCTTTCCGCCGGAAGCGGTCGCGCCGGACGCCAGCACACCGCCCATCACGGAATCAAAACCGGCGGCCGAGCCGGAATGCGGAGCCGACGCAGTTCCAGAAGACGGCAGACGGGGAGCTGCAGTGGCGGGAGGCAACTGCATCACGAACCTCCCGCGGGCACAATGCGGCGGATCGCGGTCAGATTGGACTGCTGCTCCCACGCATCACGGATCTGGATGGTCTGTCCGGGGACGGGGGCGTCGATCGCTTTGCCGTTGCCTAGATAGATGGAGATGTGTTCGCCGCCGAAACTCACCAGGAGGTCGCCGGGTTTGGCTTGGGCCAAGGACGCCACCGGGGTGCCCTTCTGCATTTGGTCGCTGACCACGCGGGGCAGGTCGACGCCCAGGTCCTTGAAGACGCGTTGCACAAAGCCAGAACAATCCATGCCTACCGCGGGGTTCGTGCCGCCCCAGACATAGGGCACGCCGACGTACTTCTTGGCGGCGGCCACCACGGCGTCGCCCGTGACTCCGACAGTGGCTATTCCGGTGCCGACGCCCGAAAGCGCACGCGCTCCCGCTACACCGCTGAGGCCTGCAGCGCTCCCGAGCCCCAGGGACGAAGCGAGTTGGCTCATGTCCGGCGCCGTCGAGCCCCCGACGGCCGTGCTCAGCGCCTGCGCGAAAGATGCCGCGTCCCCGGAAGAAACCGCACTGGCTGAGGCGGCGGCCGTCCCCGTGGAGGACTGCGGGCGTACACCGTGAGTCAGTGACTGCAGCATCGACTCGATGCTCTGGATGCGCCCGATGGCCTCGGTCATGCTCATGAGCCAGCCTTCCGCGCTGCAGGAGCCGCAGCGGGATGGACTGGAGCCGGCTGCGCCGAACTGCGGTGCCACGCGGAAGAAGCAATCTCGTCCAGCACGCCTTGTTCAGCGCGCAGCGCGGAAGCCTCGAAGGCGGCTCCGTGACGGTCTTCGAGCTTCTCAAGTCCCACCGCTCGGCGCTTGGCTTCGGTGTATTCCTCGCGAGCCTCGGCTGCTTCCGCCTCCGCGCTGGCGGCCAAGGCGTCAAGTTCGGCCAACATGCTTTGCGCAGAAGCACGAGCGGCGGCGATCGCCAACAATGCGGCGGAGCTGCCGGCATTTCCGGTGGACTCAGCTAGTTCCTCGCGCGCAGTGGCCCGGCGGGACCGCAGGGATGCGGACCGGGCGTTGGCACGGGCCAGTCCACTGGCGGCGGCGTCCTGCTGGGTCTGGCGCAGGCGCAGAAGCCCGGCCAAGGAGAATTGACGGTTCACACGGCTCCTTCGAGGCTTGCTGAGAGTCGGAAGAGTTCCGGCCAGGACTCGCTGTATGGGGTGGATTCGTCCATGCGTTGCTGCAGGAACCCGTTGATGGCGGCTTCGTGGTCCAGCGCCGCATCAACCAAGGGATTGCTGCCACGGTGGTAGGCGCCGACGTCGATCAGGTCCTGGGCGCTGCGCCGCGCGGCGAGGACCCTGCGCAAGGATGCTGCGAGCGCCGTGCGATCGGCCGTGTTGACCTTGGAGGCTACACGGGACACGGAACCGAGCACGTCCACTGACGGGAAGTGCCCCGTGACGGCGAGCTTCCTGTCCAAAACCACGTGTCCGTCCAGGATGGAGCGGGCTGCGTCGGCGATCGGTTCGTTGTGGTCGTCGCCGTCCACCAGCACCGTGTAGATACCGGTCACGGAGCCGGTTTCGGCAGTGCCGGAACGTTCCAAGAGCCGGGCCAGCACGGAAAAGGTCGACGGCGGGTAGCCGCGCGTGGCGGGCGGCTCACCGGCAGAGAGGCCGATTTCGCGCTGGGCCATGGCAACGCGGGTGAGCGAATCCATCATGAGCACCACGTCCTGGCCGGCTTCACGGAACGATTCGGCGATCCTGGTGGCCGTGACGGCGGCGCGCAAGCGCATGAGGGCGGGCTCGTCGGACGTCGCAACAACAACCACGGAACGTGCCAGGCCTTCCGGGCCAAGGTCGTCCTCCAGGAATTCGCGAACTTCACGGCCACGCTCCCCCACCAAGGCAATCACGGAGACTTCGGCATCCGTGCCGCGGGCGATCATGGACAGCAGCGAGGACTTGCCAACGCCCGAGCCTGCGAACAACCCCATGCGCTGTCCGCGGCCAAGCGTGGCCATGGTGTCCAGGACGCGGACGCCGGTCTGCAGCGGGGTGTCTACCCGCGCGCGGTGCATGGCTGACGGCGCCTCGTTGTCCAAGGGGACCATGGGACTGGCAGGCAACGGGGCTTTGCCGTCGATCGGACGCCCCAGCGCATCCAGCACGCGTCCGAACAGACCGCGTCCGGTCGGGACCAGGATCGGGCTGCCCTTGGCACGTGCCGCGTCTCCCGCGGCCACTCCGGTCAACCGTCCCAGCGGCATGCAGCGCACGGCGCCGCTGAGCGAGGCGACCACTTCGGCGTCGAGCCCGGGGGCCTCGCCCACGGTCACCAGATCTCCCACGGCACAGTCCAAGCCGGAAACTTCCAGGCCGAGGCCAAGCACGGATGTCACCGTGCCCACGCGCTGTGGGGCCGCGGCGGCGAGGGCTGCGCCGAACCGGCCAGCGTGCGGCCGGTACGCCGTGAGGCTCATGCGTCGTTCCCCCGCAGGGCCGCTTTGGCCCTGTCCAAAGCGGTGTTGAGCCGGGCGTCGATCCAGCCCTGCGGATATTCCGCGATCGCGTCTCCGGGGTTCAGTGCCGGATCGGCTTTGAGTTCGACGCCGGCCACGTTCCCGGCGTCGACGGCGGCCAGCGCGGCAAGGTCTGCCGGGTGGAGGCGGATGGCAGTCACGGTTTCCAGCCCGGACACGGCTCCGAGGGCACGGGCGAGAGCAGCCCGGGCGGTGTTCTGGCCCTTGTCGAGTTCATAGCCAAGGATGGCTTCGGCAAGCTCGATCGCACTGGCCGCCAACACATCCTGCGCTTTTTCCAACGCAACGCCACGGTATTGACGGGTTGCGGCTGTGGCTGCTTCGAGCGCACGGACAGCTTGCGCTACCGTCTGCCGCCCGGCGTCGAGCATTGCGCGGTGTTCAGCCTGGAGCTGGTCGCGAAGGCGCTGCTGTTCCTGCGCCGCAGCCTTGATGCCTGCAGCGTAGCCTGCTGCGTGTCCTTGGGTGTAGCCGCTGTCCTTCTTGCGGGACCGCTCAGCTGGCTGGATGTCAGGGAAGACGACGCGGGCGAAATCGGTGGAGGCGTCAGTAGACATAGTCGTCCTCTTCGCCGCGCCGGACCACGATTGCACCTTCGGCTTCCAATTCGCGGATCGAGCGGACAATCTCCGCGCGGGCCTCTTCAACCTGGGACGCGCGGACAGGCCCGGCGGAAGCCATCTCGGCTTCGAGGATCTCGAGGTTCCGGCCGGACACGTTGGTGCGCACCGCTTCGAGCACTGCTGTAGGCGCGCCCTTCATGGCGACGGCGAGCACTTCGGCGTTGACTCCTCGCAGGATCTGCTGGATGTCGCGGCGTTCCAGTTTCACGATGTCCACGAAGGTCAGCATCCGGGCGCGCACCTCCGTGGCCAGCTCCGGGTCGAGGGTCTCCAAACCGTCCAGTACGGAGCGTTCCGTGTTGACATCGGATCGGTTGATAATGTCGACCAGGGGTTGGATTCCACCGACAATCTCGCTCGATTTCCTTTGCGACATGACCGCACCGGCACGCACTTTGAGGGTCTCGGCCACGATTCCCACGGCTTCCGGCGACGCCATTCCCATCGTGGCGATGCAACGGGCCACCTCGCTCCGTTGGACGTCGCCCAGACCGGCCATGACCGCGGAGGCCTTGCCCGGCCGCAGGTGCGCCAGGATCAAGGCAATGGTCTGGGGCATCTCGCTGTCGATCAGGGCCAAGAGTTGCCCGGAGTCCATCATTTCCAGGAACTCGAACGACTTCCCGGCCATGGTGGATGCAAGGCGGTCCATGAAACCTGCTGCTTTATCCGCACCGAAGGACGCTTCCAAGAGCCCGACGGCGAATTCCTGGCCACCGCGGGCAGTCCGGCGTCCGCTGACCGCAAGTTCGTGGAACTCGGTCATGACGTGGTCCGCCACTGCCGAGGAGACGCGGCGCAAGCGCACGATCTCGGCGGCAATGTCTTCAGCCTCGGACTCTGAAAACTGGGTCATGACGGAGGCCGCACTGGCCGGGCTCATCTGCATCAGCACCACGGCCACCTTCTGGGCACCGGTCAGGCCGCCTACCTCCAAGCCGAGCTCTCCGGCCCTCATACCGGCTGCTTTTCGTCCATGAGCCCACGCAGGTACTCGGCGGTCCGGGCCGGGTTTTCGGCGACCATGGCTTCAATCTGGGCACGCCGCCGCTCGCCGTCGAGCGCTTCGGCGCCTGGTATCGGCAAGGCAGGCATGGGCAAGGCCGGAACGGGATGCACCGGGGGCAGCTCAATCGCCGTCGTCGAGGGGGGCCCTTCAAGGGCCGGTGTCGTGACCGCAAGGGGAAGCATCTCGTAGTCAAGCCGCTCACCAAGGTCAACTGGTTCGCGTTGCTGCCTGCGCCGCAGGAGGATGAGCACAAGCACAATCAGGGCAACTACTGCCAGCAGGATGCTGCCCGCCAGGATGAGCGTATTCACCAAATCCGACTGTTGCTTGGCATCGGCTTGGGCCTTGGCCGAGCCCAGCGCTTGTGCGGCTGCGTCCGCAGCCGACGTGCTGAAGGGCAACACTTCGACAGTCACCACGTCGCCGCGCGCAGGATCGATGCCGGCGGCGGAAGTCACCAGTGCCTTGATCGAGTTGATGTTGAGTCCTGCAGCCGCGGACTGGTTGATGGCGACGGAGATGGTTTGGCGCTTCACGGCACCTTGGGGAATGGTGCGGTCTTCGGTGACCTTGTTGACCGCGTTGTTCTTGGTGGTGTCGCTGGAGTCGAAGGTTCCGTTGCCGTTGGTCCCGCCGGGCACAGCGATGTTGTCCGGTCCCAGGACGCCGGACGCACCGCCTCCCGTTCCGGTGAACTTCTCTGTCTTGGTGGTCTCGCTCAGCGGAACAGCGTCCTTGGCCGCGGAGAATGTCTCGCTGCGCTGTTGCGCGGATTCTGCGGTCACGTCGGCGGCGACGGCGACGGTGGCGTTGCCGGGTCCTACCACCTTGTCCAGCACGGCCCGCACCGAATCGGACGTGCGCTGCTGGTAGTCGGTGGCCTGTTTGGACGAGGAGCCCGTGGCTCCTCCACCCACCGTGGAGAGGACGTTGCCCTGCGAATCCACCACGGACACATTCGTTGGCTTCAGGTTTTCGATCGAGGCGGACGTCAAGTGCACAATCGCCTGGACCTTGTCCGCGGACAGGGTCACGCCCGGCCGTGTTTCCACGAACACGGATGCCGTGGCGTCCGGGGATTTGTCCACGAATACTGTTTTTGCCGGAATGGCGAGCTGCACGGCGGCGGTCTTGACGCCGTCCATGGCCTGGATGGTGGTAGCGAGTTCGCCCTCAAGCGCGCGCTTGTAGGTGACGGATTGCTGGAACTCGGAAGAGGTCACCCCGAGCTTGTCCAGCAGCGAATAGCCCGTGGCGGCGGCCGCCGGAAGGCCCGCTGCCGCTGCCTTCAGCCGCTCATCGTTGACCTTGTTGTCGGGAACCAGGATGGTGGAACCGCCATTGCTGAGCTCATACGGAACATTGTCCTTGCGCAACTGCTCCACGATCCCGTTGGCGTCGGTGTCCTTCAATCCGGAGAAAAGGGGCGAGTAGGACGGTTTGCCCAACCATGCTGACAGGGCCACCCCGCCCAGGACCAGGACTGCGATGCCGATGATGGCGATGGTGCGCTGCCCGGCGGTGAACCCCTTGAATCCATCGCCGAGCTTGCGAAAGAAAGCGGCAATCTGTGGAGGCATCAGGCCTGCATCCTCATGATCTCGTTGAACGCGTCAACGCCCTTGTTCCGTACCGTGGCCACAAGTTCCAAAGTGATCTGGGCGCGTGTGGCCGCGATGGTCGCCTTGTGGATGTCATCAAGGTTGCCCGTCACCGCGGACACAGCCAGCTGGTTCGACGTCGATTGCAGTGACTGGAGGTTGTCCACGGCGCCGGTAAGCGCGGTGGCGAAGCCGTTGCCGCCCGCCGCCCCGGCCGTTCCAGTGGCGTTACCTGTGCCACCCGCGTAGCCGGTGCCGCTGACGCCCTGCACGCCAAGCCCGTTGCCAGCGCCTTGAATTGCACCGATCGGGTCCAATGCCATCAGGATTTTCCTATCTCAAGCGCTGCCAGGTAAGTCTCGCGGGCGCGGTCCACCACCTGGGCGTTGGCCTGGTAACCGCGTTGGGCCACAATCAGGGAACCCATCTGTTCGGCGATGTCTATGTCCGGATAGCGGACGTAGCCTTGGGCATCGGCCAGCGGATGGTCAGGTTGGTACACGAGCCTGCCCGTTGCACTGCCTTGAGTGGTGGCCTTGACGTAAACGCCGGTTCCGTTGCTGCCTTCGGCGGCCTCGATGTAGCGCGCTTGGAACGCCTTGCCGTTGGTGCGGGTCGCGGTGTTCATGTTCGCCAGGTTGTCCGAGACGGCGTCGAGCCACTTGCGGTGCACGGTCAGGGCGGAGCCGGCAATGCCGATCGCATCAAAGGTCATCAGCTGGTCCTCATGGCGGTGCGGAGGGCCGTGAATTCGCTGCTGGCGGCCCGGGCCGCGAACTGGTACCGGAGCACGGTGTCGATGTTGGAAAGGGTTTCGGTGTCCAGGTTCACGTTGTTGCCGTTGAGCTGGGCGGGCTCCTGCGACGTCGAGATCGTGGATGCGGCGTACCCGTCACCTGAGCGCACGGAGGCTGCGAGGGCGTCTTCGAACTGGACCCTCTTGGCGTGGTAGTTAGGGGTGTTGATGTTCGCGATGTTGTTGGCGATGGTGCGCTGGCGCAATGTCAGCCCGTCGAGCGCGCTACCAAGGGCAACAGAAGTCACTGAATCGAACACGACGGCCTGCCTTCGCGAATAGATATGAAGAGGCCGATCCGTGGCCGCGCATCGAGCGATCCCTGCTCAACTTCCACCATCGGCACCTACAGGGCATCCGTTAGTCGATCGTGGAAGTTGTTTTCGGTGCGTTCTCTTCAGCCTTGGACGTCAAGGAACAGCGGCCGCGCTGTACTTTGGGTGTTCGGGACAGTGCTGAGGGCGTCCAAGTGGGCCAGAGCGTCGTTGCGGACCTTGCCGAGCATGGCCATTGCTTCCAGCTGCGCGTCGAGGACCCGCCGCGCCCTGTCAGCCAATTCCACTGGAAGAGGCCTGGCCTCGTCGGGAGGATTCCATGGCGCGGGTTCTCCGCTGACGAAGGCCTCTGCGATGCCGGCTTCCAAGCGGTCCAGGATTTCGGACCATTCCTGAACCGAATCAGCCGACACCGAGCATGCCGTTCGTCCTGGTCGTGGCGGATACCGTGGCCTGGACCGGCAGCTGTGAGGCAGCCTCGTGCCATCCTTGCCGTAGGGGCTCCAGGAGCGCAATGCATTCCTTGGTCCGGTTGACGTCGCGGTAGATGTTGGCCCCGATCATGGCTTCCATGGCGTACTGGTAGATGCTCAGCAGCCCGGGCGCCCCATCCCATGCATCGGTCTTCAAGGTGGAGGACAACTCGGTGACGATCGCCTGTGCATGCAAGAGGTTTTCACTTGCGACTCCCCAGTTGGCGTTCTCCTGGGCGAATTGGGCGCGGTTCAGGTCCAGGAGCAGCCGATCATACAGCATGGTGAGCAATCGGGCCGGCGGGGCGGAAAGGACTGCATCGTCGTTGTAGCGCGAAAGCTGGCTGGCGCGGAGGGCTGTGGAAGTCATGGTTACGCTCCTTACTTGGTCGAGGTCGAGAGGCCGGCAATCTGGCCCGTGAGCCATGATTGCTGCGCGTTGAGTTGGCCAAGGGCGACTTCCATGGCGTTGTACGTGGTTTGCAAGGTCAGCCGCCTGGTGGCCAAGCGCTGGTCCCAGTCGGAGATCTGGCTGCCCAGATCCGCCACTTCGGATTGTTGTCCTTTGATCAGGCCGGTAACCGAGCCGCTGATCGGATCGGTTGCATTGTTGGCGGCGTCGGACACCCGGGACGCGATGGTTTGGAGTGCTGCTTGCGTACCGGAGGGGTCCGAGGCCAATGAGGATTGGAGCTTGGCTGCGTCAAAAGTGAAGTTGCCGTCCCTGGTGACGTTAATTCCGTACTCGGACGGAGACTTCCCGTTCACGGGCATCGACATCGCGGCGAAGACGTCGTCGTTGACCGCGCGGATGCTGCTGTTGCCGGTGAAGATCCCGCCGCTTGCCGCGCTGGCGCCCTTCGCGTCCGTTGTCTGGGTCACCGTGCTGTAGATGGACACGAAGCCAAGCACGTCATTGACCGCGTTCACCAAGTCGCCGGCCTTTTTGGTGATCCCTGTGGAGTCACTCGCGATGTTGACGGTCACAGGTCCGGCTGTGGCCGCTGACGCTGTGACTGATACACCGGGAAGCAACTCGGTGAAAGTGTTCGTTCCGGAGGTGATCGTCTGGGCTGCCGACGTGCCGGCATACAGCGTTGCTTTGGCGTCTTGGGCGGCCTTGACCACGGCGGCCGAGGGGTCTGCCATCAGGTCGGTTGCGGTGCCCGCGCTCACTTGCGCTGCGGTACCCTGGTAGACGCTGAAGGCGCCTGTCGAGCCGGAAGTGGCTGCGGTCAGTTGAAGTCGATAGGTCCCGTTGCCTGCGGGAACCTTCACGGCCCGCGCCGGGCCGGAGGCTGCGTTGATTGCCGTCACGACGTCGTCGAGGGAGGTGGATCCCGGCGTGATCTCGGTCTGTTTTCCCGTGGAATCGACGAGTGTGAGGTGCGCGGGAGCACCCGAGCCGTCCGTAGGCCAACTGGTGATGGCGGCGCTAACATCCACTTGGCTCTGGGCCAACTGGGTGACTGTGACATCAATAGAGCCCGCGGTCGCGGAGGTGGTCGCCGTCGCAGTGAGCAGTGGCGAGCTCGTGGTGGCGGTAAACAAGTTCATGGCGTTCAAGGCCGAGTCGCCGCTCGCAAGGCCCTTCAGTGAAGACAATTTGGAGTTGAGCGACTGAAGCGTCGAAATCATCGTCTGGTCTGACACAAGCTTTGTCTTCAGTTGTGTCTGCGGTTGTGCTTCCACAGCCATGAGCGAACTAATGATTGAGGTGGTGTTCAAGCCGCTGGCGAGACCGTCGATCGAGCTTCCCACGGTTTGTCCTTCCGGATGTGTTGGTTATGTCAGCGGGATCCGGACGCGAATGGCGGCCAAGGGGTATACCCGCCCTGGCCGCCATTCGCTTATTACCGGTCTGTTACCGGAAGGTCCTAGCGCAGGAGCGAGAGAATGCCCTGGCCGGACTGGTTGGCCTGGGCCAGCATTGCGGTGCCGGCCTGGGACATGATGTTGGCCTTGGTGTACTTGACCATTTCCGCAGCCATATCGGTGTCCGTGATGCGGGACTGAGCCGCCTGCAGGTTTTCGCCGGAGACCTGGAGGGTCTTCGTGGCGTGTTCCAAACGGTTCTGGGTTGCGCCCAAGTCAGCGCGCTGAGCCGAAACCGCGGCGATGGCAGTGTCGATGGTTCCAATCGTTGTCTGAGCTGTTGCGCTCGTGCCGACCAGGAAGCCGGCAGCACCAGCAGCACCAGCCAGCGTGCCAACGGCGGTGGGAACGTCGCCAAGGGTGATGGCGATCTTGTCGTTGGCGCTGCCGCCAGTACCGACCTGGATGCTCAGGGTAGCGCCACTGTTGCCACCTGCACCCTGGAGCAGGTCAATGCCATTGAACTGGGTGGACTTAGTGAGACGGTCCAGTTCCTTGCCGAGCGAGTCACCTTCGCCCTTGATAGCCGTGCGAGATGCGGCGTTGTTGGTGTCGTTCGAGCCCTGGACAGCGAGGTCACGCATGCGCTGCAGGATCGAGTGGACTTCGGTCAGGGCGCCTTCAGTGGTCTGGATGACCGAGATGCCGTCCTGGGCGTTACGGGCGGCGACTGCCGAGCCGCTGACCTGGGACTTCAGTCCTTCCGAGATCGCGAGGCCGGCTGCGTCGTCAGCGGCACGGTTGATGCGAAGGCCACTCGAGAGCTTTTCCATCGACTTGGACACGTCGTTTTGCGTGCGGTTGAGGTTGCCGTAAGCGTTGTTCGCCATCAGGTTTGTGTTGATTGCCATGCCCATGATGTATTCCTCCGTGATTGGGTCTGGTATTACTCCCAGGCCGTCCGTGGCCTGTCACTTCTGGTTATCGGAACGGCGGTTCTGTTGGTTAGCAAAAGCCGCAGGAAAAATTTGCTGCGGCCCACAAGATCGACCATCGGACGCTTGACTGGACAAAGTGTCCAAATCATGCATCAACAACTCCTAACGCATGGGGCAAGGCGGCCGATAGTTGTTTCCAGCGCGGTGAAGGCACAGGGGAAGTGCTTTCTCGCGGGAACGCACCCGAAAACCAACCCGGAACTGGAGTTGACCCGCCATGGCCATCCATGAACTGTCGGCCCTGCTGTGGCGAGAGCGTGAGCTGCTGGATCTGCTGACATTCAAGCTGGAGGAGGAGCAGCTGCTCCTCACGGCAGGCAAATCCCGCTGGTTGCCACATGGCACGCGGGAAGTGGAGCAGGTCCTGGAGCACCTCTCCAAGGCCGGTCTGGCCAGGGCTGTGGAAGTAGCGGCCGTGGCAGAGCAATGGGGCCTGCCCGCGGAGGCCTCGCTGGGCGAGCTGGCCTCGGCCGCCCCGGAAGAGGCCTGGGCTGATGTCCTGTCCGCGCACCTGAATGCCATGCACCAGCAGACCGCCACCATCAAGGAGCTGCGTGATTCCAACGAGCAGTTCCTCCGCGCCGCCGTCCGTTCCACCCAGGAGACCATGGCGGACCTGAAGCCGGCTGCGGGGACCTACGACTCCCACGGCCGAACCGGATCCCAGGGCCGGACCGGGGAATCAGCCCCGTCCCGCCTTTTCGACCAGCAATTCTGACCGAAACTCATCAAACGCAGCCCCGGACCACCAAAGGATAAGCAGTGAGCACATTCGGCGGACTCAACACGGCCTACCTGGGCCTCACCGCAGCGCAGCAGGGCATCAACCTTGCCGGGCAGAACATCGCTAACGCCGGCACCGACGGCTACACGAGGCAACGCATCGAACAATCAGCGATCGGCGCACCGGTCCGCACAGGCCTCAGTTCCGCCGGCGTGCAGGCTGGCCAAGGCGTGTCAGTGGACGGGATCGCCCGCCTGGGCAACGGCTTCCTCGATGCCGGGGTGCGCTCCAGCGCCGCCCAGGCAGGCTACGCAGGTCAGAGGTCCACAGAACTTCAACGGATCGAGGGGTCCCTCAACGAGCCCGGGGCTGCCGGGATATCGACGGCGCTGCAGAACTTCTGGTCCTCGTGGCAGGGAGCCTCCAACCACCCTGGCGAAGCGGCGCCCGCCGGCGCCGTCCTTCAGGCAGGCACTACCCTCGCCGCGACTGTATCAACGGGTTACCGGGCTTTGGACTCACAGTGGACGCGCGTCCGTGGGGAAGCGGCAACGACCGTTACGACGCTGAACGATGCCGCAGCCCGCGTGGCTGGACTCAGTGCGACCATCCGCTCCGTGACGGCCTCGGGCGGCTCTGCCAACGAGCTCATCGATGCCCGCAACCAGGTGACTGAAACCATTGCGTCCCTGGCCGGGGGAACTGTCAGGGATAACACCGATGGCACGGTGGATGTTTTCGTCGGAGGCAATGCCATTGTCTCGGGCACCTCGCACCGCGATCTCACCTTGGCAGGCCAAGCAACCATGGGCGCCTCAGGTTCAGCGGTGCAGTTGGAATGGGCCGACCGACCCGGCGTCGCTGTTCCCCTCGACGGCGGAAAGCTCGCCGGTGCGGTATCCCTCCTCGCCCCGGCCGCAGCTGGAGGGACGGGAGGCGCCGTCTCCGAAGCCGCGGCTTCCTACAACGCCTTCGCCACAAAACTCATGAACGACGTCAATGCCGTTCACCGCACCGGACAATCCCCCAAAGGCGCCACCAACCTCGATTTCTTCTCCACGAACCCCGCAGGACCTGCAGCCTTGTCCCTCACCGTGGTCCCGACCAGCGCCGCGGGAATCGCCACCGGCGCTCCGAGTTCCGGCGCCCTCGACGGCAAAATCGCGGACGCCGTGGCCCAGATTGGTGCATCGCCCGGATCCCCCGACGCGTTCTGGTCCGGCATCGTGACCGGCATTGGCACGGTTTCCCGTTCGGCGCAGCAACACGAGCAGCTCGCCGACGCGGCGAGCGCGGCCGCCGTCGGCCAGCGTTCCTCCGGCGCGTCCGTCAGCCTTGACGAAGAAAACATCAGCCTGCTCACCAACCAACACGCCTACCAGGCGGCAGCACGGGCAATGACCGCAGTAGACGAAACCCTCGATGTCCTGATCAATCACACCGGATTGGTGGGAAGGTAAACCATGCTGAACCGTGTCACGAACCTGACGATGTCCGCGGCCGCCCAACGGAACCTGCAGGCCGGGCAGTCCAAGCTCGCCGCCCTGCAGGACAAGGCCAGTACCCTCAAAAACATCACCCGGCCCTCCGACGATCCCGAGGCCACGGCGAACCTGCTTGCCACGAAGAGCCAGCTCAGTGCCGCTGGACAGTATGGAAACAACATCAGCGACGGCAGCGGGTGGCTGACAACCGCCGATTCGGCGCTCGGCCAGGCCACCAACCTCCTCAACCGCGTCCGGGACCTCACCGTCCAAGCCGCCAACGGCTCCCTCAACAGCACCGCCAAGGAGGCGATCGCCGTCGAAATCGAAGGCCTCAACAAGGATCTTCTTGCCCAAGCGAACACCCAATATCTGGGCCGCAACGTCTTCGCTGGAAGTTCCGATTCCGCGGGGGCGTACAGCAATGCTGCGCCGCCGGTGTACAACGGAACGCCAGGCGGCACGGTGGAGCGGCGCGTTGATGCATCCCAGACAGTGCGGGTAGACGCCGACGGCGGTGCCATCTTCGGAGACGGCGCCAGTTCGGTTTTCGCTTTGGTGAGCAACGTCGTCGCGGACATCCGCTCCGGTGCGGATGTCAGCGCCCGCTTGGCAGCAATCGGTGACAGGATCAAGGCAGTCGTCACCGGGCGCGCAGACGTCGGAGCGAGGCAGGCCAAACTCATGAGCGCCCAAGATTCCAACGATGGGCTGAAGGCAACACTGGACGCGCAGCGTTCCGGTATTGAAGACGCTGACATAGGAAAGACGGTCCTGGACTTGAAACTGCAGGAAACCAACTACCAGGTTGCCCTCGCGGTCACCGCCAAGGCACTCCAGCCAACGCTCATGGATTTCCTGCGATGAGTACGGCACTGGCTTTTAGTGAGCTGAGCTTCACAGCGCCGATGCCCGGGCTTGAGGCCTCCGACGGGTTTGCCTTGCGGGGAATCGACGGCGCCCCCGGACTCTACGCGATGGAGTCAGCCAACCCGCGGATCCGGATGTTCCTGGCCGACGCCGCCGTCTATGTTCCGGACTACGCCCCCGCCATCCCCCACTCAACGCTGGAGGTTCTCGGCTTGGACCGGACTGGGTTGGACGGGGCTGGGTTGGACGGCAATGTTCCAGATCCGATGGGGTTGGCAACCGTCCTCGTAGTGGTCAACCCGACTCCGGAAAAAACCACGGTCAACCTCGCGGCCCCGATCGTGCTGAACCCTGAAACAGGACGTTGCACGCAAATTGTGCTGGACGGCGACGACTACTCCCTCCGGGCCGAACTGAGCACCTGAGCAGCCCCAATCCCCCTATTTGAGAAGTGAGATCTCGGCTCTTTCAGCCTGCGAAAGAGCCGAGATCTCACTTTTCGCGCGCCACAAAACCAAAATTGTTCGTCAAGACCCCTTGCGCCAAGGCCTCTCCCCGTCCATACTAAATGAACGTCATTCATTTAGTGACTCTCGTCTCAATGGAGAGCAATCTGCATGACCGAATACCACAGCATCACCCAGCGACACCTCTCGGCCATCTAGAAAGAGCCAATCACATGACTCAAATAACCCGCCCAAGCGCAAGGAAATCCGTGGAGGCCCACGATCCCGCCGGCACCGAACACGGCATCAGCGGCAAAGGACTCAAGACGGGGCAGCTGGGGCTCCTCGCCGTCGTCGTCCTTGGCATTTCCTCGGTGGCACCCGCCTATAGCCTGACCAGCTCGCTTGGCCCGGCAGTCAACGCAGTGGGCCTGCAGTTGCCCGCCATCTTCATCGTTGCCTTCATCCCGATGATCCTGGTGGCATTCGCCTACCGCGAGCTCAACGCAGACTCCCCCGACAGCGGCACCACCTTCACGTGGGCCACCAAGGCCTTCGGCCCGTTCATCGGTTGGATGGGCGGCTGGGGACTGCTCGCTGCCAACATCATCGTCCTTTCCAACTTGGCCGGCGTCGCGGTGGACTTCTTCTACCTCTTCCTTGCCCAGGTTTTCGGCAATCCCGATCTTGCTGACCTGACGTCCAACAAGGCCTTGAACATCGCCACGTGCCTTGCCTTCGTGGCGCTGGCAGTGTGGGTGAGCTACCGGGGCCTGCACGCCACCAAACTGGTGCAGTACGCCATGGTGGGATTTCAGGTGGTGGTCTTGGGCGTCTTCATCGTCATGGCCCTTACCCATGCCTCCTCCGGCGATACCCCCACGGCCATCGCTTTCAGCTGGGACTGGTTTGACCCGACAAAGATCAGCAGTTTCGAGCAATTCGCCGCCGGCATGTCCCTCGCGGTCTTCGTCTACTGGGGTTGGGACGTCTGCCTGACGGTCAATGAAGAGACCAAGGGCGGCAAGGGCACCGCCGGCAAGGCCGGCACCACGACGGCGATCGCCGTGCTGGGACTCTACGTCGCCGTGATCGTGGCCACGATGATGGTCGCCGGGATTGGCGGCGATGGGATCGGGCTGAACAACCCGGACAACCAGTCGAACATCTTCGCCGCATTGGCCTCGCCCGTCATGGGTCCGCTGGCCATCCTGATGTCCCTCGCTGTACTCGCAGGCACCGCCTCGTCCTTGCAGTCCACCATGGCTTCGCCCGCCCGCAGCCTCTTGGCCATGGGACATTACGGCGCCCTGCCGCAGAAGTTCTCCAGCGTCAGCAAGCGCTTCGGTTCCCCGGGTTACGCGACCATCGTTGCCGGCGCGATCTCCGGCGGGTTCTACGCCATCATGAAGGTGGTCAGCGAGAACGTCCTCAACGACACCATCCTGGCGCTGGGCTTGATGATCTGCTTCTACTACGGAATGACCGCGTTCGCCTGCGCTTGGTACTTCCGGCACAGCGTGTTCAGCAGCGTCCGCAACTTCTTCATGCGCCTGCTCTTCCCGGTGGTCGGCGGCGTCGTGCTGACGCTGGTCTTCGTCCAGACGGCGGTGGACAGCTGGTCGCCGGACTTCGGCAGCGGGTCCGAAATCTTCGGGGTCGGCCTGGTGTTCATCATCGGCATCGGCATCCTGGCCCTCGGAGCGGTGGTCATGCTGGTCATGGCCCGCGTCCGGCCCGGCTTCTTCCGCGGCGAAACCCTGCGCAAGGACACCCCTGCCCTCGTAGTTCCCGAGTAGCATCCAACTCGCGGAAGCCCTGTTCCGGATCCACCCGGAACAGGGCTTCTGTGCGTGTTCATCCCGCCGACCGGGGGTTGCTTCACCACATGTTGGCCACATCAATCACAAGGCGCGATCCTGTTCCCGGGCCGGCCAGCGTGAAGACCCTGAACGGAAGCCGTGCACGGACGCCCAATCCGAGGCTGGTGTAGCCCTCGAAGCTTCCCGCGTATGCCACTTGCCGGAAGGTTTTGTAGCCGGCGACGTCGGTCAGTTCCGTCTTGTTCGCCGGGTTGTACGTGGCACTGCCGCTTGAGTTGTACGCGGGCGCGTTGACCGTGACTTGCAGGAACGCATTACCCCTCAACTCAACGGGCAGTCCGGAGCCGTCCTGCAATATCTGTGGAACGTACCGGATCGAGTAGCCTGCAACCGTGCCGTTCAGGTCGACCACTAAACGGTCAAAGCATGGTTGCTGCCCCGTCCTGACGTTGACAACTGGAGCCTGGGTCAGCGCCGAGCTGGACTTTGCGAGCGATCCCCAGACGATCCCGCAATACGGGGCTGCCGAAGCTGCCCCCGGAGCCATGAAACCAAGTCCAGCGGCAGCTATCAAAGCTGCCAACCACACCTGAAACTTTCTCACTTGGGCCCACTCCTCCTAAATGCTTGATTCGATACCTCAAGCGTAGAAGCGTCGGGGCCCTTTCAGGAGCTTCGTGTCCGCTTCGGCACCCAACCGTTAATGAACCCCGCGCAAGGTCACGGGGACGTCTTTCGGCTTCCCGGATTCCGCGATTTTCGGTGGCTTCAGCGCCGTTTCGCGCCACCGTTCGTTATCCCGGATAACGACGGCGGAACCCGCGGTTCCGGCCTGAGCCCTCCTACTGCGGTTGCGGAGCGATCGATCTTGGGCCGTGAGAATCTCGGGGCGCTCGATGGCCTGTCCTGATGATCTTTCGGGTTTTTTCGACCGGATGGTTGTCCGCCCAAAAAAGTCGTACCCCTCTGGAATGCTTTGGTCATGGCCGGCATTCGGGGGAAACAGTTGATCGGGGCGGGCGCGCCTTCTGGCAGCCAAGTTCCGGATGCTGCCGTCCCGTGCGTCCGTGTGCAGGATCTGATCGACGCCGTGAACTCGCTCCGGCCAGGAGTCGGCAGCACGGCAGCAGCCGGCGGCACGCAATCGGCCGGCAGCACGGAATTGCCTGACAGCGCCGAACTGATAAACCAGTTGCGCGGTCTTGAGGATCTCAAGTCCGCGGTCGCCGGTGCCCAGGCCCGGATCGCCATCGCGTTCGATGCCGCCCAGCGCAGCGCCGAGAAAGCTCTGGGCATTCCGGCCGACGAACAGGGACGCGGCGTCGCCGCGCAGGTGGCCCTGGCCCGGCGGGAATCCCCCGCCCGCGGATCCCGGCTCCTCGGACTCGCGAAAGCCCTCGTGACCGAAATGCCGCACACCCTCGCCGCCCTGGACACCGGACAGCTGAACGAATGGCGCGCCACCCTGCTCGTGAGGGAAACAGCCTGCCTGACCGCTGCGGACCGCCGCGCCGTGGACGAAGAGCTCGCCGCCGACACCGGAACCTTCGACGGCGCCGGAAACCGGGCCATCACCGCCGCCGCCAAGACCGCAGCCTACCGGCGGGACCCCCGCTCCGTCACGCAACGCGCCAGCCACGCCGCCACGGAACGGCACGTCAGCCTCCGCCCGGCACCGGACACCATGACCTACCTCACCGCCCTGCTTCCCGTCGCCCAAGGCGTGGCCGTGCACGCGGCCCTGTCCCGGCACGCCGACACCCTCCGCTCGGCCGGGGAGACCCGGACCCGGGGCCAGATCATGGCCGACGCCCTGGTCGAACGCACCACCGGCACCCCCGGCGGGATCACGGGCATCGAAGTCCAGCTCGTCATGACCGACCGCACCCTCTTCCAAGGCGACAGCGAACCCGCACGCCTGCCCGGGTACGGCATCGTCCCCGCCAGCTGGGCCCGGACCCTGCTCACCGGGAACCACCACCAAGGCGAAGACAGCCGGCCGCCACACGGCCAAACCGGGAACAAGCACGCCGCACCCCGCCAGCCCGAGCGAGGACGGGGTGCCCCCGGGGAGCCCGGGCACGGCGTGCCCGGACAAGCCCGGGAGCTGAAGCTCTGGCTCCGGCGCCTCTACACCGCTCCCGGAATCGGGGAACTCGTGGCCGCGGATTCCCGGGCGCGGCTCTTCCCCGCAGGGTTGCGGCGCTTCATCCAAGCCCGCGACGACACCTGCCGCACCCCGTACTGCGACGCCCCGATCCGGCACTTCGACCACATCATCCCCTGGCACAACAAAGGCCCCACCAGCCTGGCCAACGGCGCGGGCCTGTGCGAAGCCTGCAACCACACCAAAGAACTCCCAGGGTGGACAGCACGAACCCCGACAGCAAAAACCCGCCCCGGGACACGGCACAACTTCGAAATCCGCACCCCCACCGGACACCACTACCGATCAACAGCCCCGCCCCTGCCCGGAACCGAGCCGCCAGGAACCGAACTGGAAGGAACAGGGCTCCCCGAAAGTGCGCCACCACATTCCAGGCAACACCGACGCAAGCTACGACACCAAGCCAAAGCCCTCAAATACGCCCAACCCGCCAAACTGCAGGCTGCCTGAGGGGCTCAGGCGAGCACGACGCCGGTTACCGGCCAGCTGCGCCGCAGGGGCATCGGGTCCCGCAGGCATGCAAAAGCCCCGCCCAGCTGGTGCGCTTCCCGGGCGGGGCTGCTTTACGTGCGGGGTTTAGCCTTCGCAGTCGCGGCAGTACTTGAGGCCGTTCTTTTCCAGTGCGATCTGCGACCGGTGACGGACCAGGAAGCACGATGAGCACGTAAATTCATCGGACTGCTCCGGGACAACGATGACGGTCAGTTCTTCGCCGGACAGATCGGCGCCCGGAAGGTCAATGCCCTCGGCTGTGTCGTTCTCGTCGACGTCGATGACAGCAGTCTGGGCACCGGAGCCGCGCGACGCCTGAAGGGCCTCGAGCGATTCGGCGGGAGACTCTTCTTCGGTCTTGCGTGGGGCGTCGTAATCGGTAGCCATTGGTGTGGTTCACTTTCGTTGCTGCATAGTGCCATTTCAGGCACCTCAGTGAAGCAGTTTAGGGCATAGTACACGCCAGCAACGAATAGTGTGTTCAACAAGACATCTGGCCACGTGAAAACCCCAGAATCTCGAGGTCTCAGCTACTCCGCGGCGCGGGAACGGCTCACAAATCTCAGCTTCGACGGACGTCCCATCCAGTCCGAGAGCTCCGAAATAAAAGCGAAGCAATCCGCGCCTACCTCAGGCCCCGGGCGGCGAACACCTGCTCGGTGGTTATTAGGAGAGGGCCAAGGGATCTGCGGGCCTCATCGAGGGTGTTCGGATCGGGCAACCGATCTTCAAACCAGGACGGAAGATCCCGGTGTTTAAGGAGCGTTGATGCGGCCCCTACCTGTTGCACCGTCCAGAACGGCGCGAGGGGATCCGGCAATCGGTGGCCGGGACCAAGGACCTGGACACCGTAAGCATCCGGTACCTGCTGCGCCAAAAAGTATGTCGCGAATTGGGAATCACTGAGGTGTGGCCGCGCAGGCCAGTCATGATCCTGGAATCCGTGCCAGATTCCAGCTCCTAGCCTGGCCCGCTTGACGCACCCGTACTCGATCTGATCAGCCAAGGACGCCAGCAGGTCGGCCAAATCGGCCACCGCAGGCTCCCAACGACGATCCGGATCAATACGGCCGAACTGGACAGTCCCCCAATCCCCGAATTCAACACTCCTGATTTCGTCAGGCCCGTTGACGCAGGCAAGCGAACTCGCCGTGTAGGGGTCCCACCCTGTTTTGAGGACTGCTTTGCGCTGGCTAGCCGTACATTTCACGTGCGACCAGGCAGTGCTCACGTAATGGGTACCGGACGGTAGCTGGCACCATTCCAGGGCCACGTCAATCAGAGCGTCCATCAGCTCAACCGGCACAATCAGTCGGTTGATGGCTTCGGGGTCTGTTTCGCCGATCAAGCGAACACCGGCGATGTACCCGGCCATATTCAAATCGGGGTGACCGACGATCCGGTGCTCCCGAGGAAGGGCACGGAGGGCTCCGGTTACGCCTTCGGCCTCGATGCCGGCGGCCAGGCTTCAAGAAGGGAACGGGCCCTTGCCGTCGAGTCCGCCCGGTGGATGGCAACGATGGGGCCCAAGGGGTATGGTGCGACACCGCCCTGGCCGGCCCCGGCAGCAGGCAGGTCCATTGTGGCAAGAACCCGTTCGAGAAGTGTTACCGCTTCGGGTTCGGAAAGATCCGATTCAAAATAGGTCCGAAGGATCGGAACATCCACCCACGATTTCAGGATGGCCTTGGTGTAAACCTGAACAGTTTCCATGAAGGCTCATCCCATATCGAAGGAGTAGGTGCCGCAGTTGTTGGTTCCAACTATTTCAGCACACAAGCGCCTTCATTTGCGCTACTCCCCTGCGCGGATTTTCCGGGCCTGGGCGTCGGCGATGGCCACGCCGCTGAGGGCCGGAAGCCAGCCATACCGGGTGGCTTCAGTGGCTCCGGAGGCCCCCAGTTCGGCAGCATCGTAGAAGTAGGCTGCCTCGATCCAGGCGCTGACCTTGGACATGATGGATACGATCATGGGGCCACGCTATCCACGCCCGGTTCAGGACCCGTTTCCGGACTGTCACGGCTGTGTTAAATGATCCGGTAGCTCAGGATCCGTGTTCCGCCGGAATCGTCACCGTCGTCGGGAGCAGCATGAAACAGTAGCCCGGATTCATCCGCGGTGACCGTGACGGGATTGCGGGTGATGACGTGACTGGCAGCGCTGAACACGCTGACGGGGACGTCCCGCCTGATCCTTTGCCGAAGTGGTTCCACCAAGGCCAGTCCCCCGAGTTCAAGCGAGCTGCCACCAGCCTGAGGCAGCAGTGAAATACCGCTGCACAGCAACAGTCCGGGACCAAGGAGTTGGGCGTCCTGGTAGTCAACGAAATGGCCGGGGTTCTCCCACTGGTCCAGCAAACGGCCCTCTGTATCCCAGGTGTAGAAGTGCCGGGAACCCCAGCTTCCACCGAAGACGAGGTCCAGTCCGGGATCACGGAGGATCCAGCCAATGTGGTCGTCCACGCGGAACCGCTCGCGAACCTCGAAGCTGACCGGATCGATCGTGTAGACGATGCTCCGGCTCCGGGCCCGGTATTCGGCCACTGAGACCCACACATGGTCGCCGTCGAAATCGATACCGCCGGGGTGGTACACCGTGTCCTCGCCCACGGGGATATCCCGTAGCAGCCCGCCGTCCGGGTCGAGGACGAAGACGTGCCCGCTCCCCCGCCCGGGAGTGCGCAGTGCCGGATCAGCCGCAGGGCGCGGCGGATCGAGGATTTCAACAGAAGACAGGAATGTCAGTCCCCTGGCGAAAGCCATGCCCTGCGGGTGGTGGGTCGGGAAGTCGAGGTGGACTTCCCCGAGCAACTCAAAACGGCTCCGCCGGTCAATCCCGGAAACAGCGTCGGCGAGCCGGGTGCGTGTCTCAGTTGCCGGCGTCGGCACTTACTTTCCTCCACAGTTCGTATAGCTCGGCGGAATACTCCGGACGGACCGCAAGCACCCCACCATGTTCGGGGAACATGTCCGTCTCACCCTCGGAGTTGAGGACAACGCCCCCGGCCTCATGAACTATAAGCGTGGCGGCCAAGTGGTCGATCGGGCTGAAGCCGCCGATAATGGCTCCCGCACCGCGTCCGGCGGCGACGCCCACCACGGTCATGGTGGCTGACCCCATGATCCGCATGATGCTGTGCCGCTCGCCAAGCTCCTCAAGAAGCTCCAGCATGCCCGGCCACGGCAAGTGCCCCGCCAGTTCCGTCGCCACCACGGTTCCTGCCAAAGGCGCCGGCGAAACTCCCGCAGGAGCCAGCAACAGCGGCTGCCCGTTCAAGCGGGCACCCCAGCCAGCCACGGCTTCGAAAATCTCGCCACGCCACGGGTCCGCGACGACGGCCACCTCGGGCCTGCGGTCCACAGCCAAGGCAAGCGAGAACGCCGTCCAGGGAATGTGGTTCACGTAGTTAGTGGTTCCGTCGACCGGATCAAGGTACCAACACGGTGCGCCGGGCACGGCGACTCCGCCCATTTCTTCGCCAACCACGGTGTGGCCGGGAAGGCGGGCAGCAATCACTTCGCGGACGTAGCGCTCGACGGCGACATCCACTTCCGTGACCAGGTCAGCAGGGTGCGCCTTGGTAGAGACCTGGCCGCGATCAGCGTCGCGCATGTACCCGACGGCCCACCCGGCAAGTTCCAGGGCGACTTTCCGGGACTCGAGAACCTCGTCCCCGGCCAGCGCCTTGGGCGCCTGGGCCGAAGACCATGCTTCGCGATCTTCGGCGATGGCGCTTTGCAACAGATCCAGCTGGTTGCTGGTGATCGAATCCACGCCAAGTCCCAGCGCCCAGCGCATGGACTCCAAGTCATCCACGGTCCAGCAGGAAACCTTCGCCCCCGCGGAGTGAATCTGTTCCACCATGTCCTTGCTGAGAACCACGTATTCGGAATTGACGAACTCGGGATTCAGTTCGGCCAGCAGGTCTTCCGGCGGGGCGACCCTTTTGTTCCACGGCAGCCAGATCCGGGCATCCTTGTCCAGTGCGCGGATGGTGCGCATTCCGTCCAGGTTCCCGCACCAGGACACTGCCACGCCGCTTTCGCGTACGACGGCGGCAGCCGCCTCGGCAGGGCCCGGCTCGTCCATGTCGATGAGCAGCGTAGACGGGCTGCCGCGGAAAAGTTCGAGGGCTTCGGAGAGCAGCGGGATGCGTTCTTCTCCGGCGCCCAACTGGCTGATCCGCTCATAGTCGACGCCTGCGGCGTCGCAGTCCAGACCCCAGATCCTGAGGAGGGAAGCGTCGTGGAGCAGGATCACTTGCCCGTCCTTCGTGACCCTGACATCCACTTCCACGAGGTCCGCGCCCGCTTCGATGGCTGAGGCGATCGCAGGCAGAGTGTTTTCCAGGAAGTTGCTGGAATCACCACGGTGGGCGGTGGCGCGGGTCTTTTCGGTGGCTGCGATGCGGCTCAACGTGCAGCGCCCGATTCGGCTACGAGCCGCCCGTCCCGGAAGGTCATGGCCTTGCGAATCTCCGCGTAGGTCTGCTGGCCCGGCTGCATGAGTTCGCCCGTGACGAAGCTGCGGAGCTGAGCATCTGCCCTGCGCAAGTACACCTCCTGGAAATGTCCGCGGGGGACAACCCTTTCAACCGTCGCCGGGAGTGCGCCGTCGAACGGCACGTCATGCAGGATGACGTCCTCCGGTCGGATCCCTAGGATATCCCCGCCCGCTGAGATGAGTCCGTTGTTGAGCGAGCCCTCCACGCGGTTCATACTGCCGATGAAAGTGGCCACAAACTCGGTTTCCGGGCGCGCATAGAGGGCCTCCGGGGTGCTGTATTGCTCGATCCTGCCCGCATTCATGACGGCGATCCGGTCGGACATGGACATCGCCTCTTCCTGGTCGTGCGTGACGATGACCGTGGTGATGCCCAACTCCTGCTGGATCTTGCGGATGTCTTCGCGCACTTTGACACGCAGTTTCGCGTCCAGGTTGCTCAGCGGCTCGTCAAGGAGCAGGAGCTTCGGTTCCTGGACCAGGGCCCGGGCCAAAGCCACGCGTTGCTGCTCACCGCCGGAAATGCGCGCCGGCTTGGAATCCTTGTGGTGCAACAGGCTGACCAGTTCCAGGACGGTTTCCACCCGGTCATTGATCTCGGCCTTGGACATCTTGCGCAACTTCAGCGGGAAGCCGATGTTCTTGGCCACGGTCATGTGGGGCCACAGGGCGTAGTTCTGGAACACCATCGCGCTGGGGCGGTTCTCCGCGCCCAAGTGGGACACTTCCTGGCCTTCCACCTCGATGGAGCCGGCGTCGGGTTCCAGGAAGCCGGCGATCATCCGCAGCGTAGTGGTCTTGCCGCAGCCGGAGGGGCCCAGCAAGGACACGAGTTCGCCCTCGTTCACTGACAGGTCCAAGTTGTCGATGATCGTACGGCCGCCGAGGATCTTGTGGAGGCCGCGGATGGTCAGTCCACCGCCAGCCGCGGCGCCCGGCTCGGTGGTGCTGGCCGGTGGTTCAGTCAATGGTTCATGAATTGTCATGGGGTCTCTGTCTGACGTTGAGCGCAGGGCGCTATTTGATCTGGAAGCCCTCGGCGAGCTGGCCGCCGAGGATGTGCTTGTGCGCCGCGAGCATGAGGGCTACGGAGGGGATGGCCAGCAGAATGGAGAAAACGGCCGCCACCTGGGTGGGGTAGTTCAGCACCAGGCTGTACATCTGGGTGGGCATGGTCATGAAGGCCGGCGCACCCACCAGGTACGTTCCTTGCGCTTCGTCGAAGGACGCCAGGAAGGACATCACTGCGGCGACGATGATCCCGGGCAATGCCATGGGGAGCGTCACTGAAGCGAACACGCGCAGTTTGGAGGCTCCGGCGTCGCGGGCTGCTTCCTCCAGGTTTCGCGGCACGGCAGCGAACGCTGCCGCGGGGATCCAGGTCATGAAAACCACGGTTCCCAACACGTGCACCACCAGGATTCCCAGCACGGTGTTCATCAGGTTCAACGCGTAGAACAGCGCCGCGAGGGTGACGAACAATCCCATCTTGGGGAAGGCGTTGGTCGCGAACAGGCTGATCAGGAAGAACCGGCGTCCGGGAAAATCAAAGCGGGCAAAGGCGTAGGCCGCAGGCAAACAAATGATTGCAGAAACCAGGACCGTCAGCGGAGCGAAGAACAGGGAGTTCTGCACCGCGACGCCGAGTGCGCCGTCGTTGATGACAACCTGCCACCAGCGCAGCGTCCAATCGTCGGGAAGGAGGTTGGGAAACGTCCAGTTACCGGCGAAAGCGCGGACACCCAGCCAGAGCAACGGGCCCAGGATGAAAACCACCATGAGGACCACGAACAGGACCACCAGGGCGCTGCGGACCATCGAGTCCAACGTGAGCGGCCGGCGGGTGCGGGACGCAGGCCCGGTGCGGGAATCAGTAATGATAGCCATCAGACTTTCCCCTGTTCCTTGGCGGAACGGAAGTTTGCCCACACGTAAAGCGCGGCAATTCCGGAGGCAATCAGGAACACAGTGAAGGCCATGACAGCGGACTGCTGTGGCTGGTTGAAGGCAGAGAAGTAGTTGGACATGTCCACTCCGAGCATGTTCGGCGAATTGGGCCCTGTGAAGTAAGGGACCGTGAACGATCCAACGATTCCGATGGCGGTAAACGTCGTCGCGATGATGATCGGAACAGCGGCCATGGGAACGATCACCGAGACGATTGTGCGCAGGGAGCCGGCACCGGCGTCGCGGGCTGCTTCGATCATGGCGTTTGGCACGGACTGTAGCCCGGAGGAGACCATGAGCACCGCGAAAGGAAGCGAAGTCCACACCGAGCCGATGATGACCGTGACCATGGTGAAGGCCCACACGGGGAAGTCGAGTCCGAAGAGGGCGAAGACGCTCCGCAGGAAACCCGTACCGGAATAGAAGGTCAGGATCGCCCAGGAAGCGATGACCACCGGGATGAACAGCGGCACAATCGCAAGGCCGGAGAGCAGGCGGGCCATTCGGCCACCCTTGAGCTTGAGGTAGAGCCCGATCCCCAGGGCCAGGAAGAGGACCGTTACAGTGCTCACGAGAGTCACAATGACCGTGACGAGGAGGTCCCCGAGGAAACGCTTGTTGGTGAACATCTCCTGGTATGCCGCCAGGGTTCCCCACCAGGCGTCCGCCTCGTGCACGTTCTGGCCAATGGTGGCGATCGTGTGGTTCAACCCGCCGGTCAGTCCGATGCTGAAGCCGAAGGCGAGCACGATCGGGAAGCCGATAAAGAGCGCGATCAGCAAGATCGGCGGGAGGGCCATGAAAAACCCGACGGCGCGCTGGCCTAGGCGCTTCGGTCGCCCGATGCGAGCCGGCGGAACCTTAGGTTCCAGTTCCGCCGGCTTGTGCAGCGTTGTTGTCACTGGCCAGGAACCTTCTGGTCCCAGAGGTTGTTCAGGTCTTTGCCCATCTGGTCGAAGTAGCCCTTACGCAGGTTGTTCGTGTCTGCGTCCTTGAACTTCTCCTTCACATCTGCTGGCAGCTTGTCCAGGCTGATGGCCGGGAAGCCGGACATTTCCTTGATGATCATGGACTGCGCGTCCGGCGTCAGGACGAAGTTGGCAAGCTTCAGGGCCGCTTCCTGACGGGGCGAGGACTTGGGAATGCCGAGGTAGGCAGCGCCGCCGGTGAAGGACGGGTTGCTGATCTGGGTTGCCTTCACGGTGGACGGAATCTGGCCGTTGGTCGAGCCGGTGATGAACTGGTCCGACCAGACGGGGGCCATGGAGATCTGTCCCTTGGCAAGCAGGTCAAGGGTCTGCTGGTTGCCGTTGGGGTAGACCCCGCTCTGGAAGACGGAGGAGTTGAGGTCCTTCAGTGCCGCGAAGCCCTGGTCCCAGTACTTCTCGAGGTCCTTCTCGTAACCGACGGCCATCTTTGCGCGGGCGTCGGCCGGGACGAACTTGTCCAAAACCGTGGCAACGAATGCGCCACCGGATCCTCCGGACTTGGGCGAGTTGTAGGTGAACTTGCCCGGGTTTGCCTTGATCCAGGCGAGCAGTTCGTCGAGAGTCTTCGGCGGGGTGGCGACAGTCTTGGTGTCATATGCCAGGAGCACTGCGGACCCGCGGTACGGGATGCCGCCCGTGCCACCGGCTTTGATGACGTCCTGCGGGACATCGTTCAGGGCCGAAATCGTCTGGGAGCTCACGGAGGTCAACAGGTTGGCTGCGGAGGCCTTGGAGACGAAGCCGCCGTCCACCAGGTCAAAGTCAGGTTCCTTGTTCTGTTCCGTGGCGCTGGTCAGTTTCGCCAGTGTCTGGGCGTCGTGCTCGCCGTGCAGATCCAGCGTGACCTTCACGTGGTAGCCGGGATTGGCCTTTTCGAACGCGGGGACAAGGCTCTTTTCCCACAGGTTCTGGACGTTGGTGTCCCCACTGATGAACACGGTGACGGTCTTGTCCGGTGATGCGCTGGCGCCATTGTTTTGGGCCGATGCGGTACTGCTTTGCGCGCAGCCGGTCACAGCGGTGGCTGCAACTACGGCGACGGCGGCCGCTGCTAGGAAGCGGTTGGTCATGGTGTTCCTTCATCTCGTCTCGAAAAGTCCCGCAAATGCAGGAACCACCATCCAAGGTCAAAGTGAAGGAGCGGGTCACGGGTCATGAATCCGCGGTTAACCGGAAACAGAATTAACGCGAATATGTCAGGACATACGAACAACAGTACGAAACGCGCACGTGCACTACGCGGGGGTTCGCCGCCTTGCGATCGTCAAGAACGCGACCAAGACGGCTATCGCTACGGCCAGGACCAGGCTGACCGGTCCGGTGCCCCAATCGAGTCCCCCGCGGTCAGGGGAAACGGCGGTCCAGTCGGCGAAGGACGCACCCAATGGCCGGGTCAGGATGTACGCGGACCAAAAGGCCGGGATCGCTGCCAGCAGGCGGCGCAAGTGGGCAAGCGCGGGGACCGCAATAGCAACTGCGAACATGATGCCTGAGGCAAGGTAGCCGAGGCCCAGCGTGTAGGCGGTCAGGTCCCCGGTAGCCGTGCCGAGTGCGAAGGTTGTCAGCACCGCAGCCCAGTAGAAGGACTCCCGACGCCGGGTGGTGATGCTGTGAATGGAGAGAGTCTTCTCCCTCTGGTGCCAGAGCACGAAAACGACGGCGAGCGCCACGGCGAAGAACAGGGTCGACGCCAGGTAGGGAACGCCGAGCCCCACATGCACCGCGTCGGCAGCCATAGTGCCGAACACACTGACCATCGCGACGGCGGTCCAGTAAACCCAAGGAATGTATCGGCGGACCGAGAACTGCAAGACCAACGAAATCAGCAATGCTGCGAACCCCAAGGACAAGGCGATCTCGGGTTCGAACCGGTGGACGAGGAAGTCGGACGTCGTTTCGCCCATCCCGGTGGTGAGGATCTTCACTACCCAGAACAAAAGGGTGACCTCTGGGACCTTCGAGGCGGCGGCTCGGGAGACTGCGTTCTTCTGTTTTCCGTCGGCTGCTACGGCGTCCTCGACCCGCGGGCTGGCGGTCAGTTCTTCGGGCATCATGGCCCCATTGTTCATGGCCTTCCCGAACGTTTCCCGAAAATGACGCGGGGCGCCAGGATCGGACATGAGTCCTCAAGCGAATTCCGTCGATCGGAAGGGACAGAATTCCCCTCGTCAAACCCTTCGATCCGTGCTCTGATGAATAGCACATACAGGGATTTCGCACAGGGAGCCACCGTGAGCAGCAATCTCGAACCGCTGATTCCACCTCGTCCGGCTACACGAACGGCCTTGGTCATCCTTAGTGGCTTCACTGCGGCATTGTGTTGGTGGATTGCAATAGCCGGAGTCGTGAACAGCGCGGCCGGTATCATCTTCCTGGCGATTCCAGTCCTGGCAACTATCGCAACACTCAGGGCCGCACGCCATCGGCCCCCGCCCCATAAGGCACAACACGTCAATCAATTGCAACACCAGAGGGCACACGGTGCACTATCTGCGCATCGCAAATCCGTAGTGGTCCTCTGCGGCTTCACTGCGGTGTTGTGCTGGTGGATCGCGATAGTCGCAGTGGTGAACATCGCGGCCGGTACCGTCGTCCTGACCGTCCCGGTACTGGCAACCATCGGAACTGTCCTAGCCGCACGATATAGGGGGCGCCGACTTCGTGACGGCCATCGGAGCTTGGACGCCGCCGCCTAACACCGGTAACGAACCCTCAAGCAAGTCAGCCGCATCCGCGGGATAATGGTTACATGGCCAATCAAGATCTGGATCCTTGGGATGAGTTCGACAGGCTCACGCCCGCAGGACACGATCGTGTCGAGGGACACCCCGGAGGGGAACCCTTGGGCTTTGGCTTCCAGACGGGCGTGCGCAGCGCAAGCGTGGCCTTCGGATTCGCCGTCTACGCGCTGGTCCTGGGAACCATACTTGTCCTGGTCGGTGCCATCGACTTTATCGGCAAGGGCGAGTTGCTGTGGCTGGGATTGATGGCACTCGTCGAGGCCGCCTTCATCTACGGCTTCATCCAGTTGGCGCACCAAGCGCGCAACCGGCGCTCAAACCCCTAGGTTGCAGATCGGGGCTTGCCGCTATCACCAAGGGCGGATCTCTTGCGTCGTCCCGCGGCCACGATAAAGACAGCGACGGCGATTGCCACTGTCGCGGCGCCGCCCGCGATTGCAGTCATTGTGTTCCAGAGACCGATAATCCCATCTCCGGACTGTGTTCCGGCGGCATGCTCCGGTTGCCCGGGCTGGGTGATTGTTGACGCCGGTTTTGAGGATGCGGAGCCCTCGGCGCCCGCAGCAGCGGGAGCGTATCGGGACACCGAGCCGTTGCCCGTACCGTTGCCCGGGCTCGTCACGATGATCGTCCCGTCCGATGCCACCGCCAGATGGCCGGAGTTCCTATCGACTGGAATGGAGGATTCCACGGTTGTCGCGCCCGGCGGGATGACGGACAACACGCGGTCCTGGACGGTCGCCACGAAGAGGGTTCCGTCCTGCCCGACAGCAGCCTCTTGGGGTCCTCCCGAGATCGGGATGCGGTACGCGACCGTGTCAGCGCCCGGTTTGATGACAGCGACCTCATTGGAACTGATGTTGGTGACATAGATTGTCCCGTCCGGGCCTGCGGCGATCCCGTGGGGGTTCTCTGTGTGCCCGGGTGTTGAGCTGACCTGAATGGTCCGCGACACGGTGTTCGCCCCGGAAGGTATGACCGAGACCGTCCCTTCGGCCTGGTTCGCAACGAATGCGGTGCCGTCTTTGGTGACTGCGACTTCCACCGGTCCTGAACCGACTGCTACTGTCCGGTCCACGGCCGATCCCTTCGGCGCGATGACCGACACGGTGTGCTCCGAGGAGTTCGGAACGTAGACCGTCCCATCGGGGCCCGCGGCGATCAGGTGGTTCCCGGGGGAAACCGGAATTCGCCTTGCGACACCGGTGGCGCCGGCGGGAATGACGCCCAGGTCGTATTGACTCGTGGAATTGTCCCGCTCAGCCACATACATGGTGCCGTCCGGGGCCATTGCAAGGCCCGAGGTGTAGCCTCCCGTGCTGATGGTCCGGGAGGGCCGGACCGCTCCGGGCGGTATCACTTGGATCCCGCCAGCCGCGCCGTAATCGCCCACATACGCGGTGCCATCGGAACCAACCACCACCCCAACAGGCACCCCGCGGACCTCGAGGGCCTCCGAAGGGGCTGCCACCGCGGGCACCGCCCCCAGAAAAAGGGCCGCCCCCGCGGCGGCCACGCAGGCCAGACTCCAATTCTTCACTTTCTACCCCCCCCAAAAAAATGTCCCCCACCATGGCGCGGGACGCCGACTCGGCGAAGCCTACCCCGCGCCAGCAGCATATCCCGCTGCCAGGTCTCAAGCCTTCCTCGGCAGGTATGTATTCACCGGCCGCCCGGTGGCGCCATAGGCCAAATGCAGGTCAATGAGCCCCTTCCGTTCGAGTTCACTGAGGTAACGCTGGGCCGTGGGGCGGCTGACGCCGACGCTGCTCGCGATCTCCGAGGCACCCAAGGGCTCGGTGGAGTGGACCACCATGTCAAGGACTTTTTGCATGGTGGGCGGCAGCCGCCGAGGACCTTGGGCCGGCGCAGCCGTTCGGCGGAGGCTGAACAGTTGGTCCACCGTCGCCTGATCGGCCATGGTCCGGGACTCCGCCTCCTTCCGCCAGCGCCGATAGGCCTCCAACTGGGTTTGAAGTTGCTCAAAGCCGAACGGCTTGACGAGGTAGTAGACCGCTCCCCCGCGCATAGCAGCCCGCACGGTCTCAAGGTCACGTGCGGCAGTGATCATGACGGCGTCGAGCTTTTCACCGGCTCCCTGGAGGGAGCGCAACAGGCTGATTCCGTCTTCGTCGGGGAGGTAGACGTCCAGGAGAAGCAGGTCGGGTTTGAGCCGCTGCACGGCCTCCCTGGCTTCCGCCGCGGTGTGCGCCTCGCCCACGCATTCGTACCCCTCGATTTTGGCCACGCGGCTGGCGTGGATGCGCGCTACGCGGAAGTCATCGTCCACTACCAAGGTGCGGATCATTCGATCGATTTTCCTGTCATTGCTGGGCTTTCGGTTTCCACGTGCGGTTCCGGCAACCAGATTTCAAAGCGTCCCCCGGGGCCGGGGAAAACATCCATAGTGCCTCCTGCACGGTGAACGATCCTGCTCACCAGCGCAAGGCCTATCCCGCGCCTCATTCCGGGCCGCGGTTCCTTGGTGGTGAAGCCATCGGCTGCAATCTTGCCCACCAATTCTGCGGGAACACCGGGCCCATTGTCGGTCACGCAGATGAAGATACCCGAGGAATCGTCCAGCTGGATGGTCACCTCGCGGGGCGCAGGCTGGTCCGAAAGGATCTCGACGGCGTTGTCCAGGAGGTTCCCGACGATCGTGAGCAGCGCTTGCGTTTCCAGGAACGGTTGACGCAGCTGCGAGTCGTCAGTCACCGAAATATCCACGTCCTGTTCAGCAGCCACGGTGGTCTTGGCCAGCAAGAGCGCGGCGAGCTCCGGCGGCTCTATCCGCGAGCGCAGGCCCTCGCCAAGCGATCGCGACGTGTCCGAAATCCGCGATACGAAGTTCCGCGCCTGGTCCACATCCCCGAGTTCCAGAAGTCCGTCCACCACATGGAGGCGGTTGGCGTACTCGTGCTCCTGGGCGCGCAAGGCCTCCATCAGGCCTTCGACGGAGCGCAGATCTCGCACGAGGCCTTCAACCTCCGTACGGTCGCGCAATGTCACCACAGAACCTATGCTTCTGCCGGCCAAGGCAACGGACATCCGGTTCACCACCAGCAGAGCGTCCTCGGTGATCACGATCTGATCGGTTCCACTGATCTGGCCGGTCAGCAGGGAACGGAGCCTTCCGGGCGGCAGAAGATCCTCGATCTTCTCCCCCAGTACGTTGGCTTCCAAATTCAGCAGCGAGCGCGCCTCCGAGTTGATAACGGTGACCCGCCCGTCGTCGTCGAACCCGATCATCGCCTCCCGGATCCCGTGCAGCAGCGCCTCGCGCTCTTGCAAGAGAGAGGCAATCTCCACCGGTTCGAGATCGAACGTGACCCGCTTGATCCTGCGCGCCAGCAGCGCCGAACCCGTGGCGCTGATCAAGAGCACCACTGCTGAATAGCCGGCGATCAGCCACATCTGCTGGGCAAGTTCGCTGCTTTCCGTGGTCTCCAGGATCCCTACCGAGACCTGCCCGACGACGGTCCCGTCCGCCGCGCGCACCGGCGCCTTGGCGTTGACTGAGTCGCCCAGGCTGCCCTTGTCGATGCCGACATGGGTCTGCCCGTCAAGGACGGCGACCGGTTCTTCAAGGGTTCGGCCAATGAGGTCCGGGTTCGGGTGGGAGTATCGCTTCCCCGAACGGTCGCTCACGACGACGTACGCCGGCTGCGCCTCTGCCTGCACCTTTGTGGCGATCGCCTGGATGGATTGGCTCGGGTCGCCATTGCCCAGCGACGTCACGATTTCGGGCATTTGTGCCACTGTCGTGGCAATCCCCAGCGCCCGGAGCCGGTACTGATCTTCGAGGGTCTGGTTGCTGATCTGGGTGTAGAGAAGCGCACCCAGGGTCACGGTGACGAAGAGGATACAGAGCAGCCACACCAGGATCTGGGAGGCCAGGGGACGCGCCTTCCAGCGCGCAAGCAAAGCCTTCACGGTCCACGCAACTCTATGTGTACTGCCATCCTCTTCCTCATTTCCTACTAGCAGCTTATGTGACAAAGTTCACGGCCACTATGCAGCAGGGAGCGTCCTTCGCGCGATTCACGGCCGTGCATAAAGGCTCAAAACCTGCACTTTTGCTGTTAAACCCCACAACTTACTGAAGCCTTCTGGCACGGCCTTTCACTTTCTAAGCTCTACATAGTTTCAGTGATCCACATCACGCACACAGTAACCAAAAGACAGAGAGGTCTTTGCAGATGGAAGCCAACAATCACCACCGCCCGCCTGGTGCTCTGGAGAGAGCCGAGGACAGCGCGGGTATCGACATCGTCGGGTTGACCAAGCGTTATCTCACGCCCAAAGGCGAGACATTCACTGCCATCCGTGATGTGACCCTCAGGGTGGAACCGGGCCAGTTCTGCTCCATTGTCGGACCGACCGGCTGTGGCAAGTCCACCACGCTCGCCCAGGTCTCGGGCCTGGAAAACCCGAGCGAAGGCTCCGTCAAGGTGGGCGGCATGACGGTGGAGGGCATCACGAACGGCGTGAGCTACATGTTCCAGGCAGACGCACTGTTCCCCTGGAAGAGCGTGCTCGGCAACGTGATGATGGGCCCGACGCTCCTCGGCACGCCCAAGCGCGAAGCCACGGCACTGTCCATGGACTGGCTGCGTCGGGTCGGCTTGGCAGGCTTCGAGGACCGCTACCCGCACCAGTTGTCCGGGGGTATGCGCAAGCGCGTAGCAATGGCTGCGGCCCTCATCAACAATCCTCGGATTCTCTTGATGGACGAGCCGTTCGGCGCGCTCGACGTGCAGACCAAGGCCATCATGCAGAACGAGCTGCTGAAGCTCTGGGAGGAGCTGCGCCCTTCGGTCCTGTTCATCACTCATGACCTCGACGAGGCGGTGGCGCTCTCCGATCGGGTGGTCATCATGACGAGCAGCCCGGGCTCGGTCAAGGATGTCTTCGACATCGATCTGCCTAGGCCGCGCGGAAATGTCCAGGAGATCCGGCACGAGGAGCGCTTCCTGGAGCTCCAGGGGCACATTTGGGAGTCCTTGAAGGACGAGGTTACCCGCGCTTATGCGCGCACAGCAGGAGCAGCAGGAGCAGCAGCAGCATGACAACCCTCACCCATAATGAAACGCGCAAGAGCGAGAAGCCAGTGGAAACCGAGACAGCAGCCAAGAACGCCGGCCGGAACAAAGCCCGGCGCCGCACGAGAGCGATCTGGATAGGTCGCCTGATGCTCGCCGTCGTCGTGATTGGCGGCTGGCAGTGGTTCACCGAGGAAGGCTGGGTCGACAAGTTCTTCTTCGGCCAGCCCACGCAGATCTGGGACGCCCTCGTCAAGCTCTTCACAGAGGGAACCGCATTCGGCACCATTTGGGAGAACCTCGGGGTCACGGCCCAGGAGGCGCTCCTCGGTTTCGTGCTCGGGACGCTCGTCGGTGTCGTGCTCGGCCTCCTCCTGGGCTCAAACAAGTACCTCTCGGCGGTAGTCGGGCCGTACATCCGGATCTTGAATTCGATCCCCCGTATTGTGCTCGGCTCGATCTTCATCGTGGCGTTCGGCCTCGGGAGCTTCCCGAAGATCCTGCTCGCAGCCGTGCTCGTGTTCTTCGTCGTCTTCTTCAATGCGTTCCAAGGCGTCCGCGAAGTGGACCAGAACCTCGTGGCGAACGTGCGGGTGCTCGGCGCCTCCCCGTTCCAGGTGGCGATGCACGTGACGATCCCGTCCGCCATGACGTGGATCATCGCGAGCCTCCACACGGCATTCGGCTTCGCGATCATCGGTGCCCTCGTCGCGGAGGTGCTGGGCGCCCAGAAGGGTATCGGCCTCATCATCAGCCAAGCCCAGGGCACCTTCGATCCGGACACAGTCTTCGCCTGCATGGTGATCATTGCGGTCATCACGCTGGGGGCCGAATTCCTCATCGGGCTGCTTGAGCACCGGCTCCTCAAGTGGCGTCCACCGAACCGCTCCGAGGCCCAGTCGATCTAAGGCCGAAAACAGACTTTCCCACCCAGCAATTCTGTTCCACCAAAACACCCACATCCCTTCGGGGATCAACATAGGATGCGTAAAACAATGATGAAACGCACTATCTTTGCCGTCGCCGCTACCGGAGCCGTTGCCCTCAGTCTCGCGGCATGTGGCGGCAGCGCCCCAGCTTCCAGCGGCGGGGGCACTGCGAGCTCCGGCCCGATGCCCACCGTGAAGATGATGATCGGCGGCATCGACAAGCAGATCTACCTGCCGTACAAGCTCGCGGACCAGCTCGGCCTGTACAAGAAGTACGGCGTCAATATGGAGCTCTCGACCGAGACCGACGGCGGTGTTGGCGCCGAAGACGCCATGGCATCAGGCCAGGTCGACATGTCCGGCGCTTGGTACATCCACACCTTCGACTTCCAATCCAAGGGCAAGAACATCATCAACCTCGTGCAGCTCTCGGGGGCCCCGGGCGAGCGCATCATGTGCAGCCCCAACGCCAACGTCCACTCCGGCGCGGACATCAAGGGCAAGAAGATGGGCGTCACCGACCTCGGATCCGGCACCGACACGCTGACTCAGTTCATCGCCGCGCAGGCCGGCGTCTCGCACAAGGACTACACCACCGTCAAGGCCGGAGCGGGCGCTACCGCCCTTGCCGCCATCAAGACCGGTGCGGCTGACTGCGTCATGACGACCCAGCCGACCGTCGCCGCGATGGAGGGCCAGGGCATCGCTCAGTCGGCGATCGACCTCGCCACGACCGACGGCGCGAACAAGGCCGTGGGCGGCACCTGGCCGGCTGCGGGCGTCATCGCCAACGCCGACTGGGTCAAGACCCATGAGGACGCCGTTCAGCGGGTCGTCAACGCGCTTGTGGAGACGATGCACTGGATCGCGACTCACTCGGCCCAAGACATCGCCGACAAGCTGCCGCAGGACTACGTCCAGAACAAGAACGTCAAGAAAGAGGACTACGTCAAGGCGCTCGAGCAGGACAAGGGCCAGTTCCTCCCGGACGGCATCATGCCCGCGGGCGGCCCCAAGACCATCGCTTCGATGGAGAAGCTGCTCGGCATGGACACCTCGAAGATCCCGGTCGGCGGCACCTTCACGAACAAGTACGCGATCGAGGCGAACAAGGTTGGCGGCTTCACGACCACCTCGACGCCTGCCGGCGACAACGGCTGATGTGATCCCCACATAGAAGGTACCGGCGTCACAATTCCAACGAGCAAATGACGTCTCACGATCGGCCTGCGTGGTACTCCACGCAGGCCGATCTTACGTTTTCCGCCTTCACGATGTCCCGCACCGGCACTTTGGCGTGCCACGGGGTGTTCCTTTCGTAGACGTGCGCGATCCCCAAGAGATTCGACTCGGCGAATTCCCGTCCCAGGAAATGCATCCCTACGGGTTGACCGGCAGCAAACCCGCAAGGGATGCTCAGTCCCGGCATTCCGGTGAGGTTGGCTGGCGAGAGCATCATGAGCGCGCTGGAGAGGGAATCCTGTCCCGTTGAGCCGGTCAATGAATGGGACATGTCTGCTTCGATCGGCGCGACAGACGGCAGCGTTGGGGACACCAACGCCTGGATTCCTGCGTTTTGCATTGCCGTCCGCAAGGAAGATCGAAGATACGAGCGCACATGGCGGGCTAGTTGGATGTCCTCCGGTGGGACCAAGGCGCCGGTTTCGATCATCACGCGGGTGCCCTGAAGATAACGCTCAGCGCTCCTGCCCAGCCACTCTCGATGGTGTTCGACCGATTCGGACAGGGAAATCGCCAAGCTCGCTGGCAGCGCCATCTTCAGTTCAGGAAGGGACACGTCGACGATCTCCACCCCCAGCTCTTCCAGGGTGAGCACGGCCTGTTCAAGGACTGCGGCCACGTCCCGCGTGACTCCCCATTCAGCCCAGGCGCCACGATCCACCGCCAAGCGGGTCAGCGCAGGCATCACTTCGGGGAGCACGGTCTTCTCTTGCAGCCCAGGTGTTGACGGACCGACCATGCCCTGGAGCATCGCCGCGCAATCCGCCACGCTTCGAGTGATCGGGCCAATGTGGTCCAGCGTGTGGCTGACATTGAGGACGCCCGACCCGTCAATCAGTCCGGCCGTCGCTTTGAGCCCCACTAAGCAGTTGACCGATGCCGGATTCCGCACGGAACCGCCGGTATCCGTGCCCAGGGTGCCGGGCGCGCTCCCGACAGCCACAGCCACTCCGGACCCTACGCTGGACCCGCCGGCATATCGCTCGGCTCCCCAGGGATTCTTCGATGGCGGAGTCCCCTGCCCGAAGGCAAACTCGTGGGTGACTGTCTTGCCCAGGATCACTCCCCCGTTCCGCCGCAGATGCCGAACCACCCCGGCGTCGTCGGGAGCGACGCGGCCCTTGAGCGCCAGGGAACCGCCTTCGGCTGGCATCCCCCGGACGTCGATGACGTCCTTCACCCCGAGTGGAATCCCGTGGAGCGGTCCGAGGAACTCGCCGCGCCGCGCGCTGTTGTCGGCGGCAAGCGCCCCACGTCGAGCACCCTGCTGGTCCACGTAGGCCCACGCATGCACTGAATCTTCTGTCGCTTCAAGCCGCCCTATGACAGACTCCACGAGTTCCGCGGCAGAGAGTTCGCGGCGGCGCAGGAGTACGGATGCCTCAGCAATTCCCAGTTCCCATCCCTCAGTCATTCGCGTCACCTCCAGGTACTGCGCGCAAACGTTGGGGGTCGAAATCGGCCCTCAGGACGGCCATGCCCTGCTGAAAATCACTGAAAGAGCGTTCGACGGCGGCACTGTCCTCCTGCAGGATGTCCTCGCCAACCAGCTCGACGAGACGCGATCGCTGGTCCGGGGTCAGCTGCCCGCTCACCGGTGGGCCTCCGCGGTCAGCCGACCGTCACGCACCACACAGGCTCCACCGATAAAGACGAAGCGCACGTCCCGGAAGTCTTCGGCGCCGGCCACTACGACGTCGGCATCCCGCCCCGCCTCAAGCCGACCGGCATTCGGGGCGATCCCCGGAATCAACCTGACTACCGCGGACGTCGCCATGGCCACAGCTCCTGCCAGGGATCGGTAGCCGTGTTGGGCGACATCCTGCACGGCCGAGATCATTTCATCGTGATGACCCTCGTGGCCGTAGTCGGTGGCGAGAACCTCAACGAGCCCGGGCTCCTGCAGCAAAACATCCCAGTGCTCCCGCGTGGTCACGGTCTGTTTGCGGTGCAGGAGATCAAAAACGGAAACCTCGGCAGCCCAACCGTTGTCCCTGCCGAGCCTGGCCAGCGCCAGGGCCTCCGCGGGAGTGTGCGAGGGGTGGTTGGCGTGGGAGGCGATGACAGTCGCTTTGGTTCCGCGAGTCTCATCCATGAGTTCGCGCATGACCCGTGCAGTCGCGGCTGCACTGTGCAGAATCGCAGGCACGCCATAACGCTGCGCGGCCTGCACGCCTTCCCGGATGCCGTTGATTGCCGGCTCCACCGAAGGCAACACTGAATCTGCGATGATGTTCCGCAATTCAACGAGGTCGATTTGTCCTTCCAACCCTGCCTCGACGGCTGCGGCGCGCAGTTCGGCCATATCGCAAGCGTCCAACTCGATGAACCGGCCAAGCACGGCCTCCTTCATTCGCCGGGCCTGCGCGGAGTGCACCCGCACGCCGCTCGCCCTTTCGATGGCGCGAGGGATGTAGCTCAGGTCCTGCCCTCCCCCGCCAAGGGTCTGCCCGCCGCCCAGCTCACCGATCGCGATCGCGCCGTCGTCGAGCATCTTTTCCACCGTGGTGTGGCCAGTCTGCGCAGGCAGTCCCCGGCCGTCAGCCATGCGTGCCGCCCGCTCGGCCTCGGGCAAGTACGTCGTAGCTCCCCGGACATGGACCGCATGGCGTCGGTCCGCTTCGCGGACGTCGTCCATGGTGGCAAAGCCGCAAAGGTTCAGCACGGTGGTGGTTCCTGCAAGAAGGTGGCGATCAAGATTCGCCAGCCACTCGTCGTCGGGCAGTGCGGGGGCACCGCTGGGCATGAGGGGACCCGGAGTCACTCCGTGAACGTGGCTATTGATGAGGCCTGGCATCACAACGCATCCGCTCGCGTCGATCACCTCGCCGTCGAAGGCTTGATCGCGATCCCAACGTTCCAGAACGTCGGCGACGCGCCCGTGGCGCAGGATGACCGTTCCTGATTCGACCACCGCACTGCCCGTGCCTGGCACGACAGTGCCACCGTGAATGAGCGTAGACATTCGACTCCCTATCGATTAGGTTCATGATATCGAAGTTTCTTCACTATAACCACAGAGGAGATTCAACCGTGTCCGTTCCCTCCACCAACCGTGATTTCGTGGGCTACGGCGAGCAGCCGCCGGAGTTCCGCTGGCCCGGAGGTGCGCGCGTAGCCGTGTCCCTGGTGATTAATGTTGAAGACGGGGCGGAGAGGAGCATCGCCCGCGGAGGTCCGGCCGACGATCTCGGAGCCCACTGGATCAAGCATCCAGACCACCCCACGGTCCGTAATCTCACGCTGGAATCGGCTTTCGAATACGGATCGAGGGCAGGCATCTGGCGTGTGTTGCGCATTTTGAGGCACCACAAGGTGAAGGCAACAGCCTTCTGCTGCGCCACGGCACTTGAGCAAAACCTGCAGATCGCGGCGGCGCTCGTCAGGGATGGCCACGAAATTGCCGACCACGGTTACAACTGGGACACGCACGCCGGGCTCGCTCCCGACGAGGAACGCGCGCTCATTACCGCGTCACGCGACTCGATCGCGAAGAGCACCGGCGTCATGCCCACAAGCTGGTACTCCCGCGACGGACTCAACCCAGGCACCCGGGACATCCTCGCCGACGAGGGATTCATGTACGAGTCCAATAGCTTCAACGACGACTTGCCCCATCCCGGAACCGGGAAGGACGGAACAGGGCTGCCCGTGCTGCCCTACGCGGGCGATACCAACGATTCGGGCCTGTTCACGCAGTTCCCCACAGCCGCCGCGTTCGCCCGCCACCTGTGCGGCACCCTGGACATGATGCTCACTGACAACCGGTCCGGCCCGTCCGTGATGAACGTGGGCCTCCACCCGCGCCTGATTGGGCGGCCCGCCTACGCAGCCGCCCTCGAAACGTTTCTGTCCCACGCCAGCGGGAATTCGGCATGGATTGCGACGCGTTCGCAGATCATCGACGCTTGGTGGCTCAACACCCGACCGGCGCCTGGCGCCGCCGCGAGCAACGCCGTCGAACCCTAAGCGGTAGCGAGCAACGCACCCCATCCAGGGATAGGGCGGGCGGTTCCGGCCAGTCGGAGGAGATGCCACAGCGTGGCTGTTGCGCTGTCGACGACCGGCACGCCGAACTCGGATTCGAACCCGGCCGCCAGATAGGCCGAGCGAAGGTTCGTCCCAATACAAACGACGGCGTCGACGCCCGGCCCGAAGGCCGGCCTCATCAGAGCGTCGATATCGGCGCCGGACATGCGCGAGATTTCCGGGTTGGACATTGAGATCGCCGGGACTGAGGAGCGCACCACCACCAGCCCATGGGCCATGTACTCGCGTTCGATCAAGGCCATGATGCTCGCGGGGCCGGGAAAAACGACGGCGACCCGGCCGACGTCGAGCGCGTCCAGTGCGGCCACAAGAGCCAGGGACGCAGTGGTGGCCGGCGCGCCGGTGGCCTCCGTCAATGATTCGGCGAGTGCCCGATCGCCTTCAAGGCCGGTCCAAGATCCCGATGTTCCGTGGAACGCAATGGCGTCCAACTCGGCGTCACGGAGCAGCGACGGCGCTTCACCGAGAACCTTCGCGTCGATGCGGTCGTCGAGGCCTGCCGGAAGCCGGAATCGGCTGTAATGGACCCCGACGTCGGGAGATCCGGCCAGGATGTCAGCTGTCAGCGACTCCGCGTTGGAGTTCGACGACGGCACGAGCATTCCCAATCGGGAGGAGGGGCCCGGTGGGCGGCTCGTCAATGCGACTTACCCAGCGACGGCGGCGTTGAGATCGCCACCATGACCGCCGCGGTGTCCGTGAGGTTGCTCCACCAATGCGGCAGGGTTGCGTCGTAGGTCAGGCTGTCGCCCTCGCCCAGGGTGAATTCCTGTCCGCCGACACTCGCCACGAGCGTGCCGGTCTGGACTACAACGCACTCCTCGCCCTCATGGGAGTGCGGAACTTCTGCGCCGTCAAAATGCGCCGGGATGGTCATGTTGATGACGCCAAGCTTGCGGTCTGCGTCGGGCACGATCAGTTCCATGACGATTCCTTGGGAAGGGATCTCAATGCGGCGTCGATCGGCTCGGCGCACCAGCATGTGGTTCTGCGTCTCGCTGGGGTCGGTAAACATGCTCGCCAGCGGCACACCGAGGGAATTGGCCAAGCGAAGGAGCGTGGCGAATGACGGGTTTCCGATGCCGCGCTCGATCTGGCTGATCAGTCCGGCGCTCACGCCGGCCCGGTCCGCCAATTCTTCCACCGTGAATCGCCCGGCCCGCTGTTCCTTGAGCATGGCGCCCAAATGGGTGATCCACAGGTTGCGGTGCAGGGTGTCATCGTCGTCGACTTTAACAACTTCCGTGCTTCCCAATACAGCTCCTCAGTGTCGAACGCTCGTCATCAGTATATCGAAGATACCGTCAACTAAACGAAGAATTCTGGCAGGATCCTCCGGCGGCAGCCAACTGGGCGATCATCGAAGCAAGCTCCCGCTCCCAGTACACCGCGGCGCGATCGGCGCCCCGGGTGTGGACATCGCCAGCACTGGCAATGTCCACTGCGGGAAGGCCCACGCTTTGACCGGCTGCTCCGAGGACGTCTACCACGCGCTGGACGGATTCATCAAGCGCGCCCGCCCCAGGCCTCCCCTGATTCAGCAGTTCGCCCGCAAGATCTGTGGGGCCAACCCAGCCGCCGTCGAAACACTCCAAAGCCACGAAGCCTTCGACCGCGTCGACTGCTTCTACGGTCTCAAAAAGCACGGTCAGCCGGGGCTCCAGCGAATAGTCCGCCCCAAACGCCGAGGCGAACGAAGCCTGTTTCGCTCGGGATCCATGAGGCCCAAATCTCGTCGCCCGGTAGGCGCGCTCAAGTTCTTCCGGACGCCGCACCCTGGGCAGGACAATTTCGTCCACCCCCGTATTGGCGAACGCCACCAAGGTCATATCGTCGAGGTCAGGAACCCGGACGGCAACGCGGGTAATGGCCCCCGACAGCCGCTGTACCGCATCGGCGCATTGCTGCAAGGTCAACGTTGTCTGCTCCGCGTCAAGAACCACGAAATCAAGGTTCCGGTAGGCAACCACGGATAACAGGGTGGGGGTCGGCTCGGCCGTGATAAGTCCGACTTGCCGGACCAGCGGGGACGGCGCCATCACTCGTCCGCCACAAACAGCCAGTCGGCGGGTTTGCTGACGCCGACAACAAGGTTGACGTCTTCGTCGCGGTCGTTCGTGATGCCGTGGGTAGTGCCCCGAGGGATGTAAATAGCATCGCCTGGCTTGGCCCGGTACTCGGTGTCGCCCAGATGGACGAGGGGTTCGCCTGAAATAACCACGTAGAACTCGGAGGCATCGGGATGGTGATGGCACAGATGATGCTGGCCGGGGAGAATCCTGCCCCAACTGACGCATAAGTCGTCGGATCCGCTAAGGTCACGTGAGATGAGAGTGGACACGAGGCCTTGGTCCCGTTGTCCGCGGAGGCCCGTCTTGTCCAGGGCCGTGAAGCCCTGATCGTTGACGTTGTGGACCAACTGCGAAATATCCGCGCCCATCGGCGTCCTCCCTCCTGGTATTGACGTGGTCACGCTCGGCCTTCGTACGCCGCTTCGAGTCGGCCGGCAGCAGGCGGATTCGCGATCCACCACCGGGCGATTTCCTCCCTCGTGGCGAACCAAACGTCCTTCCGTGCAAGGGCATACTCCAAGAAGCGCCGGACCCCCAAGGCGACGCTGGGCCGTCCACCGATGCGCAAGTGCACTCCTACAGACATCATCCTGGGCACGGTTTCTCCCTCGATCAGAAGGCAGTCGAGGCTGTCCTTCAGTACATTGAAGAAGTCATCTGCCGTGCCGAGGCTTCCAGGGCCCCAAAACCTCGCGTCATTCGTGTCGCCCGAGTAGGGCACCACAAGGTGGCGGGACTCTCCGGCGGAGACGAAGTACGGCAAGTCATCCGCATAGGAATTGGAGTCATAGAGAAAGCCCTCATCCTTGAGGATCGCGCGGGTGTTTTCGGTAATGCCTTCGCGGACATACCAACCCACGGGCCGAACACCGGAAACCCCTTCGATCGCCGCCACGCAGGTCCGGATCTCGGCAAGTTCCTCGGCCGGAGTCATTCCGACGGTTCCCCGCCATTTGTAGCCGTGCGCACAAATCTCGTGTCCATCGCGAACGATCGCCTGGGCGGCCTCCGGGTTTCGCTCCAGGGCGACACCACAGGCCATGAAGGTCGCGGGCACGTTGTAGTCCCGGAGCAAACCCAGGTAACGCCAGATGCCCACCCTGCTGCCGTATTCAAAGAAGGATTCCTTCATCAAGCTTCGGCGGCTTGGATCTGAAGACCAGCCCCCGAAAATCGTGACGTCTTCATCGCTTTCGTCACCGGCTTCTATGGAGCTCTCCGCGCCTTCCTCGTAGTTGATGACCATGGAGATGGCCACCTTGGCACCATTTGGCCAGGTCACGACCGGGGGGTTTTCCCCGTATCCAATGAGGTCTCGCATTGACTCACTCCTTGCCGTTCGTCGCTATCAATTGAAGCGTCGCATTCTTGAATTCATTATATTGAAACTTGCTTCACTATACAATTAGTGGCCTTCTGCATAGACCCTTTTGTGCGCCGCCAGCGACGTCCGGAGCATCCCGTCGACGTCGTCGATCACGTTGCCGTGCGCCGGGCCGATCAGCCTCGTAGGAAGCTCATCCAACAAAGCCTCAATAGCGTCGAAGGCCTCGCTGACATCGACGAATTTCGTCCAGTAGAGAGCCCTCCCGGTCCCGTACGCCGCTTGCTCCACGGTGGGAGGTTCAGGCATCTCGCCGGACAGCAAACGGCACTGACCGGGAAGGTGGACGGGTTCGTCGTCGTCCTCTGCTACTGCCCCAGCCTTGCCCGCAGCGGGGACATCGTGGATGAAGGAAAAGCCGTCCGAAACAAACATCATCCGGGCACCGTCGTCGTGGCCCCATAGCGTGTTCTCAAGGTCCCGGATGAAGGCCGGAATGAAGCGGAACTCCCGATCCCCGAGATCGATCCGGCTGCCTGCCGTTTGGGTCCTGAACCTGGCCCGGTATTCGGGGAAATGCAGATGGTAATCACGAACGTCGCCCACCACCAGCGCCTCCGGATACTTGTTCAGCAGGGCAGGCAGGTTCCCGGCATGAGGGATTTCGGGATGGGTCGGGAAGACATAATCCAGGGGGCGTTCGCCGAGAACCAATTCCAGCTGGGCGAGAAGGACGGCACGGTGGGCCGGATCCCCGGTGTCTACCAGCAGGGTCGATTTGGAACCCACCACCAGATAGGACGAGACGTGATAGTGGACTTCCTGCCCTTGGGCGTTGGCCGACAGGCAGCCACCCAGCCAATAAGTTCCGTCAGCAAGCCACCGTAGTTCGACTGCATCCTGCTTCACTGCATCCTCATTCACTGAATACCCATTTCCTCGATTGCCCGCGCCAGTTCCCCCGCCTGATCGAGGCACACGTTCGTGCCAACAAAGGGTGTTCCGTAACTCGGCCCGACGGCGCGCACATCACGGTTCCGAAAGATGTCCCTGATGTTCCGGGCGATCGGCCGGGTATCCGCCCCGGAGAACCAGCGAAATTTCCGGAGCCCCTCGCGAGCTTCCGGTACGGCACTCCCCCCATGGGTGAAAGCGTCCGAGGTCAGCAGCCCGCCTGATTCCGGGTCGAAAACCCAGAGGGTCGGCAGAAGCCGGAGGAGCGGTGAAACGAGTTCGACGACGACGCCGTCCATCACCTTGACCCGCATCGATGATCCGGGGTCCACGGCAATCCGCTTGGATTTGGCTTTCGAACGCGGCACGGTGATTCCGCCGGTGTACCAGACGGAGCCAACCGTGAAGCGTTCTTCGATTGCCGGGATGTTGAGGCAGCATTCCATTTCAGTGCGGGTGAGGACAATGGACAGCGGCTCACCGGGTGATAGCAGTCGATCAAGCTGTTCGATGATGTCCGCCTGGTGAAGGCGAACTCCGGTATCCACGAGCACTGACCCGGACGGACCCTTGATCAAATAGCAATTCACCGCCTGCGTACGCCGTATGCCAGGCGGGCACCAGCTCACGCGCTCGTCCAGCTCGATGTCCCCGCCGAGCCGGTAGATCCGGCCACCAAGCAAGCCTTCCATCGTCACTCCTTCCCTTGGATCCAGATGGTTCAGGAGGTGCTGGCTGTCTCCCAGACAGCAATCGCTTCATCGAGGGTGCAAACGTCGTGCCGGGCCCGCATGACTGTCAACGCGGCGTCGTGCACAACGGTGTCGTAGGCTCCCACCGCATCCTCAAGCAGCACGGCATAGAAATCGTTGTGCACGGCGTCGCGTAGGGTAGCTTCCACACAGCCGCCGGTGGAAACGCCGACGAGCGCCACCGACTCAATCCCTTGGCTGCGCAACAGCAAGGCGAGTTCGGTGGCGATGAAGGCACTCGGGCGTCGCTTGGTGATCACCACTTCCCCGTCTTCAGGCATGCAGGGTTGGCAAAATTCCGTCGCGGGGTCCCCTTTGGCACTGAGCTTGCCGAGGTCAATGGGGCGACCGTTCGCTGCGGTATACAAGGCGCGCAACCAGGCCGCCGGCGAGCTCGCGCCGTCCGGAAGGTTCTCGACACGAATGTGGAAAACCGGCACATCGTTGGCACGTGCCGCGGCGATGGCGCGTCCGCACTTTTCGACGACGGACGGCATCATGGTCATGTCATGCCCGGAATCCCCGATTGCGCCACCGGACGAGACGGCCCCCACCTGCATGTCGATGACAACCAGCGCGGTGGTGGCAGGATCGAGCAACTCCTGGAGGGTGTCGCGCACGGGTTTGCCGCAAATTTCAATCATGGCTTTCTTCCTTTACGGGGGATCTGGGGTCTTAGGGACCTTTGGTCGAGTGAGTTCTGGCCGACAGTCGCCCGCCGGCCAGAACTACCCGCTTCGTAGGGTTGCTTACTTGCCCAGACCGGCGAAATAGACTTGGTCGTTGGTGAGCGGCACGGCCCCCGTAAGGGTGTCCTGCTTGACGATCAGGTTCCGGACCTCCACCAGGGAGAGAATCGGGGCGCCTTGATCCACCAATCCAGCCATCTTCTTGAGCAGGGCTGTCCGCTGGTCGGTATTCGCGCTGGGTGTGGAGGCCAGCTGAGTCCGTGTGGCATCGAATTCAGGGTTGGACCATCCGGTGCTGTTGCTCGGAGCTCCGGTGGAGTAGAACGCGTAGGTGTAGAACGCGGGATCGGCGATGACAATCGGCTCGGAGTACAGGACGGCTTGGAAGCGGCCTTCGATGAGCGCCGAGGAGAAGTCGGTCGGACTCGCTACATTCAGCAGCTGCACGGTGATGCCGACCTTCGCCAGCATGGATTGGATGAGGACGGCCGAACTCTTCGCGACTGGACCCGGGCGGCTCACGCTGTAGCTGAGCGTCAGCGGGAATCCACTCGCGTACTGGGTCTGCGCCAGCAGCTTCTTGGCACCTTCAGGATCGTATTTGTAGGTGGGCGAACCCTTCACCGTTGGGAAGATCGACCCCGCCGGGTCAGCGAGACCAGCGTAGGCGCCCTTGGCCAGGGCGTCACGGTCGATCGCCATGGACACGGCCTGGCGGACCTTTTCATCTGCCAAAGGACCGGTCTTCGTATTGAACATCATGGTGTCGCGGGTCTGGCTGGTGCATTTCAGGACACTGACGCCACTGACTCCGGACATCGAACCGTACTGCTCATATTCGAAGCCGTTGGCAATCTGGGCCTCGCCGGTCTTGACAAGTTGTGTCCGGGTGGCTGTGTTGGCAACAGCTTTGACCACAACCCGCTTGACCGATCCCCGCTCGCCTTCCCACTTCGGGTCCGCGGTAACCGTCAGGGAGGTTCCGGGTGTGAACTCTTCGAGCTTCCAGCCGCTGTAGTCGGCCAGGTTCTTGGAGAGCCACTTGTTGGCGGTGGGATCATCCGACGTAACGTGGAGCTTCGCTTCCTTGCTGTCGTGGATGTAGAACAGGTTGTTTTGCAATGACTCAAGCGTGTAGGACGTCATTCCGAGGGTGTTGAGCTCTACAGTCTGGTCGTCGATCACAGTGACGAGGTTGTCCACGTTGAATCCGCTGCTCTTGAGTGTTCCCTTCATGACTGGCTGGCGCACCATGCCAATCGCCAGGCTCCATTTCACGTCCTCTGCCGAGAGCGTATTCCCGACTTGGCTCGTGAGCTTCCGCAGCTTGACGATGATCCCCTTGCCGTCCGGGGCGGCTACGGCACTCTCGGCGAGCCGACCGGTCACCGCGGTGGACGGCGTCGAGCACGATTCGCCGTCCGTTGCCCCGGTCTTGTACTGAAGCAGTTGGGAACCGAGGCCGCTGAGCACCACATGTGATGCGCTGCCGCCCCAAGGTGCGGGGGTGAGACTGTCCGGGAGGGCGCCGACGGCGATAACAACCGACTCGGGTTTGGCCACCTGGGCGGCAGGGGATGCCCCCGCGCATCCGGTGAGTGACACAGCTGCCGCGGCTGCGAACCAGCCGAGCAATAGACGCGAATTCTTCATAATCCTGGTTCCAATTTCTGTACAGAGGGAAAGGACGTGTTACGAGTAGTGCGCTGCTGACGTGGCAGTGGATTAGTAACGGTAGGCGTGCTTGTGGCCGGCCCGGATGATGGGCGCTACCTCCGGGATATTGGTGATCACGTTGCCGTGGGTGGGTGCCACGATCTTGACCCCAAGGTCATCCATCAGCTTGCCGACGCGGTCGTAAACCTGGTCGGCGTCGTTGGCGAATCTGGCCCAGTACAACGCGCTGCCGGTGAAGAAGGCAGCATTCTCGACGGCAATAGGTGCCGAGAGCTCATCTGTTGTCAGGCCACATTCGCCGGGGAGGTGCACCGGATCCTCATCATCGAGTTCCGGACGGTGCATGTAGCAAAATCCGTCGGCTGTGAAAAGCACACCCGACTTCGGCACGAAGCCCCACTGGGTATTCGGCAGGTCCCTGATCATCGCCTCGACGATCACGAATTCGTATCCGCCGCCAAGATCCACCCTGTCCCCTGGAACCCGGGCGTGAAGGTTGGGCACGATCTGCGGGTAGAAGAGGTGGTAATCCCGAATGTCGCCAACAATCTTGACGTCGGGGTACTTCTCGACGAGGCGCGGAAGGTTTCCCGTGTGCGGGAGCTCCGGGTGGGTCGGGAAGACGTAGCTCAGGGGCTTGTCCCCCAGCAAACCGTCGAGGGTTTTCGAGATGATGTTCCAGCTGGAGGGATTGCCCGTGTCGATGAGGATTGACGACTCGGTCCCCTGCGCGAGGTAGGTCGAGGTGTGCCCGTGGATAACACGGTCCTGGAGATGGAACGGAAGGCACGAACTCATCCAGGTGACGCCGTCGGCCACCTCTCGCGGAAGGTCGCGGCTCATTGTTTCTACTAGTTCTTCCATGGGATCCTCCTAAGCCTTTTCCGGTGTCAACGCGGCGAGCATGAAATCAAGGTGCCGGCGGACGAGTTCGCGCCCGCGGATCACACAGCCACGGGAAGGAGCAATGGTTTCAGGGGCCAGAGTCTCGAACTTGTCCGAGAGCCATTCCCGTAGCGGCTCGCATGTAGCCCGCGGGATCCACTCGTATTTCGCGTAGAGATGCTCGGCAACCTGCTTGGCCGTGGTGGTGTCCTGGGCCAACGAGTCAATGATCCGGGAACCTTCCGGACTCGTCATGGTCCCGTGGGTGAAGGTATCGGAGGTGAAGATGGTTCCTGTATTTGCGTCCCAGCCCCAGAAGGTCGGGAGGAGCCGCAGGAGCGGCGACTCGATGGTCAAGTGACGCCCGGGCGCCACCTCGATCTCGGGGGTCCGGGCCATGGAATCGCCGCCCTCTCCCTTCTGGTCGATCTGCTGCCGACGGCCTCGGAGCGCGAGGCGGCTGAGGTCATCGAAGGCATCGAATGGGTTGATGGCGCCGCCGGTGAAGAGGCGCTCGATGTCGAATTTCCCGGCAATGGGTTCAAGGTTCGAAACGCAGTCCATCTCGCTCCGCGTGAAAAACATGGAGAGCCGGCCGTCATCTTCAAGCAGCTCAACCAGGTCATCGAGGATCTCCTGGCTGTGAACAGCGAGCCCGGTATCGACCAACAGCCGGCCCGAACCCTCACTGAGGAGATAGCAATTCGACGGCTGGAAGCCGGTTGCTCCGGCTGGCACCCAGCTAACGCGGCCATCGAGCGGAATGGTTCCACCGAGGGCGATAACTTTATCTTCATGCACTTTAGTGAACATGTCTTCAATCTATTGAAGTCGGGAGATGTCTGTCAAGACTTCTCAAGGGTTATTGAGGAGGGGTTCTCAGGAGTTGGCTGAGGTGATTGCAGGCGTTGAGCGCTCCCTCGGCTGACGCCGTCCTGCCACGGCCTTGCTGCGCGTGCGGGGGTCCAGAAGGGTTATCAGGGCGTCGAGAATGACATAGCCGAGCAAGCTGGTGGATCCCATGATGAGGACAAATCCTTGAATGACGGGAACGTCACCTTTGAGCACGCCGTCGAGCGACCAACTGCCCACCCCAGGCCAGGAAAACACGCTTTCCACAATCGCCGCGCCACTGAGGGAAGCGGCAAAAAGGAGTACCAAGTAGGTCATGAGTGAGCCGCGAATGTCACTGAGGGCATACCGGAACACCTGGGCTGGACGCAGTCCGCAGGCCCTCGCAAACTCGATTTGCGGCGATTGGAGCACCTGCAAGAGGCCAGAGCGCACCGTCTTGCCGAACGGTGCCGCGAAGAACAGGCCCATGGTGACGATGGGAAGGACTGCACGGCCAAGGATTGACGAAAACGTGGCCCATTGACCGGCAATTATTGCGTCAATGGGAACTGACCCCGTGACGTGCGGCGGGGTTATCTGGGCGCTGGAGAGCATGCCGATTGGCGCGGGCGCGATGCGCAGTTGCTGATAGAAGACGAACAACAGCAAGAGGGCCAGCACGAATTCCGGCATCGCCATGAGGATGGATATCCAGAATGTGAATGTCTTGTCGGCAAAGCGCCGGTAGCGGTATGCCGCGAACGTTCCGCTCGCCATGCCGATGATGAGGGCCAAGGCGAGTCCGGGTATCAAATAGATCAAGGTATTGGGCAGCCGGGTCATGATTTCACCGGACACCGAACTGCCGGTGAAGAGCGAATGGCCGAGGTCGCCGCTCAGGGTTCTGGACATGTACCCGAGGTAGCGTTCCCAGAAAGGCAGGTCCAGGCCAAGCTCAGCGTGAATACGGGCGATGTCTGCTGGCGTTGCGTATTCGCCCAGCAGCGCCACCGCCGGATCCCCGGGAAGAAGGGATACGAGGCCAAAACTGAGCGTAATGAGGCCACACAGCAGTAAGGCTGCAATGACGAGCCTTGAAATGATGTAGCGGATCATGAAATCTGCCCCTGAAGATTCGTGGTGGCAACGGTTGCGGCATAGGGAACCACTGGCAGTGCGGCGGAAATGAGCGATTGCGTGTAGGGGTGCTGTGGCGCCATCAACACCTCCTGAGTAGGGCCAACCTCGACGATTTTTCCGCGATGCATCACGGCCACCGTGGAACAAAAATGCCGCACAGTTTCGATGTCATGCGAAATGAAGACGTACGTCAGGCGCCGCGAAGCCCGCAGGCGCGCGAGGGTACGGAGAATCGAGGCCCGTATGGTCAGGTCAAGCGAGGATGTTGGCTCGTCCAGGACCACCAGGCTTGGATTCGTCACCAGAGCCCGCGCAATGCCTACGCGCTGCTGTTGACCGCCGCTCAGGTTCGCCGGACGCCGGTCCATGAAATCAGCCGAAAGGCCAACCTCTTCCAAGGTCGTCAAGACCCGCAATCGCCGCTCGGCGCGGGTGCCGATCCGGGCGACGACGAGCGGCTCCTCTACTATCTGCCGGATCGTCAGGCGCGGGTTCAATGAAGCGAAAGGTTCTTGGAAGACTATCTGCCAATGGCGGCGCTTCTTGCGCAGTTCGCCACGGCTGAGGGCTAACACGTCCTGCCCTTCGATGACAACAGATCCGGAGTCCGGCTCGACCAATCTCAGGATCAAGCGGCCGAGCGTCGACTTGCCGGAACCACTTTCGCCGATGATGCCAAGCGTCTCGCCGGCCTCCACGGACAGGGTGATGCCGTCGACGGCGCGTGCTTCTCCGTAAGGAGTGCGGAAGATCTTCGTGACATCCACGAGTTCAAGGAGCGGCATTCTCAAGACCTCCGGGCTTCGGACAATTGGACCTTCGAGGGGTCTGGTGATTCCGGCTCCCCGGCATCCGGGGTCTCCCCGCCGTCTGGCACGTACGGCGTCTCGTCTTCGGGACGCACCACGGAGTTGAGCAGGGAGATGGTGTAAGGATGCTGCGGGCGAACGAAAACGTCGGCAACGAGTCCTTGTTCCACGATGCTTCCGCGATACATCACCAGCACGCGGTTGCAGTATGCGGCCACCACACCAAGGTCATGGGTCACAATCAGCATCGAGCGGCCGCTCTCGACCGTCAGGCGGCGAAGGGTGTCAAGCACCTGTCGCTGGACGGTAAGGTCGAGCGCCGTCGTCGGCTCATCCGCGATTACCAGCTGGGGATTAAGGTAGAGCGCCATGGCGATGACCACGCGCTGCGCCATACCGCCGCTGAGTTCGTGCGCGTAACCGCGCATGACGCGCTCCGGGTCGCGGACTCCCGTCGATTCCAATAGCTGCAGTGCACGGTTGCGCTCCGAGGGATCTACCTTCACTCCGTGCGCCTTGGCGATATTGGCAAACTGCTTTTCGATGCGGGTCACCGGGTTCAAGGCGCTGAACGGATTCTGGGCAATGAATCCGATGTCCTTTCCCCTGATTTGGCGCATCTCCCGCTCGGGCAGCCCGAGGAGACTGCGCCCAGCGAAGGTAACAGTGCCGGCCGACACCTTGCCCGGCGGCATCAACAACTTGGTGATGGAACGGACTACCGTCGATTTGCCTGAGCCGGATTCGCCGACAATTCCGACGATCTCGTTGTCCTGCACGTCAAAAGAAACTCGGTGCAATGCCCGGACCACACCCTTGGGAGTGTGGAACTCGGTTTCGAGTTCCGTGACTTGGAGGGCCTTGTTCATCGGGTGTGCTCCACTCGTTCCATCTTGTTCTCAATGGCGCCGGCAATGATGTTGAGCGAGCCGATGACCACCAGCAAGGCCAGCGAGGGAAACGCCACGGCCCACCACTGACCCCGGATCAGCATGCTGACGCCGTCTTCGATCATCGCGCCCCAACTTGGCTGGGGCGGCTTGACGCCGACGCCCAGGAAGTTCAGGGCTGCAATCGTGCTCAATGCCCCGGCCGTGGTGAGCGTGGCCTGCACCAGGATCACGCCGTAGGCGTTCCTGAAGATGTGGTTGAAGGCCACACGAATGGGCGAACATCCGATGGCGACTGCAGCCTCCACGTACCTGGAGGAGCGGAGCGAGATCGCCGCTGCCCGGGATAGGCGAACAAATCGCGGCGCTGCAACCAGGGCGATGGCGAGGATGACATCAGTGGCTCCGCCGCCCATGAGTTGGATGGAAACCACCGCGATCACGATTATAGGGAGCGCGGCAAAGGCGTCAACCACCCGCATGATCGCTTCCCCAGCCATCCCGGTAGTGGCGAACAAGCCCAACGGAACGCCGATGACTAGGGCAATGGCCGTCGCCGCTAGCGAGATGGGAAGGTCGAGCCGCGCCGATTCAATCGTGCGGGAGAACACGTCCATGCCGTTGCCGTCCGTGCCAAACCAATGAACGGTGTTGGGGGCCAGGGCCATGGATTCCACGTCCGGTTGCAGGGGGTTTTGGGGAAGTCGGAGAAGAATCGCCGCAAGTGGAAGTCCCACAATGATGCCGGCGGCGACGACGACAAGGACCGTCCCTGATCGCTTGTACGCCCAGGCCCTGCTTTGCTTGGCCCAGTTCGACGCACGTCCGCCCAGGGACGTCACTGGAGTCCGGGACTCGACTGTCGTAGTTTCACTCAATTGGCACTCGATCCGGTTGACGGGTGTAGGTGAAAGTCTTCTTTTGACTGGTGCATCCGGGCTCCAGCCACTCGACATCCTGCCGAGATTTTGCATATCGAAGTTTCATCACTTTATTGAAGTCTTTCATCGAGTGTCAATGGTCACTGTTGACAGGACCTTCAAGCATCTTCATTATGGTGACAACACCGGCAGTAAGATGAAGACGGATGTCAACCTTGGTGTGAAGCCGAGCCCCTGATCTGTTTTCCGAACAAGATTTGGAGACAACAATGACCAATCTGAGCGAATCCGCAACTGTGACCGACACCAAGGCGCCTGCATTCGAACCCAGCGTGCGTTACCTGCTCCGCGATGGCGAACTGGTGGAGTACGCAGATGCCAAGCTCCATGTCCTGAGCACAACGTTGAAGTACGGCGTCGGCGTATTCGAAGGGTTCCGTGCCTACTGGAGCGATGAGGACCAGCAACTCTACGCTTTCCGGGTTGCCGACCACATGCGCCGGCTGATTGACTCGATGCGGGTTGTGGAAATCGACGGGCCGCGCGACATCGGCGTCTTGAGCGAACAATTGCTCGGCCTCGTGCGTGCGAACGATTTGCGCGGGAACCTCCACATGCGCGCACAAGTATTCGTCGACTCGAGCGATGGCAAGCCCGAAGACACTGGACCGGTCACCGTATTCATGGCGGCCATCCCCATGGGCAACTACTTCGGGGCCAGCGGACTGGATGTGCAGATCAGCAGTTGGGCCCGCCTGTCCGACCGCTCCATGCCCCCCAGGGTCAAGTCGATCGCCAACTACCAGAACGGACGCCTCGCCATGTTGGAGGCTCGACGCAACGGATACGACGCTGCTCTTCTGTTGACCGAGGATGGCCATGTTGCGGAAGGCGCAGGCTACAACGTATTCATGGTCCGCCAAGGCAGGCTGTGCACACCCCCCGCAACGGACAGCATCCTGGAGGGAATAACCAGGGACAGTGTCCTTCATCTGGCACGAAACGTGCTCGGCGTCGACGTGGACATACGGGCAATCGACCGCACGGAACTCTACTCGGCTGACGAAATCTTCGTGTGCGGCAGCGCCGCCGAAATCAACCACGTCTCGTCGGTGGACCGCACGCCCATCGGCGACGGAACAGCCGGCGAACTAACCCGCCAGCTGCAGCATGCCTACCGCCAGGCCGTCGTCGGGCGTGTTGCCGCCGATCAAAAGTGGGCACTGCCCGTCTACCCCACCGCCTAGGTTTTCCCCACCGCCTCAACGAAAGGGGCAGCATGCTCAACATGCTCCACGCAAGCCATGAATCGGCGTCGGGGTCCTTTGACCGAGACGCGACTCCCGTGATCGAAGTGAACCAGGGCGAGCTATTCTTGCTCGAGGCAAGGAGCCTACTGACCGGGGGCTTGTTCGAACGCACCGGCGAATACGAGAAGCTATCGATCCCAGTGACGGGGCCGGTGGCTGTCCGCGGGGTCAATCCGGGGGACACACTCCGCGTTGACATCCACGAGATCCGAATCGCCGATCGGGGCGCAATGGTCACGCTCCCCGGGCGCGGCGGTTTCACGGATGGACTGGGCCGATCCGGCCGGATTGTCGACATTGAGGACGGGAATGTCCGGTTCGACGACGATATCCGGATTCCCGTTCGGCCGATGATCGGCAAGATTGGCGTGGCACCGGCCGATGAGAATCCCAATTCAAGCACGGTCGGGGTGCACGGCGGCAACATGGACTGCAAGGACGTGACCGCAGGCTCTGCCGTCATCTTGCCCGTCCAGAGCGCCCACGCCCTGCTCTATGCCGGAGACCTCCACGCAGTACAGGGCGACGGCGAGTGCTCCCTCACCGCCGTGGAGGTTGAGGGCAGCGTTGTTCTCTCCTGCAACGTTCTGGCCGGGGTCACCGTCAAACGGCCTGTGGTCTTGTCCGGGGGGTCCGTCATCACGATCGGTGACGGCGAGACGCTCGACGACGCCGCCCGGCTGGCGCTCGACGACATGCTCGAACTCCTGCAGGCCGACCGGAAGTGGACCCGGGAGAAAACGGCGATGCTGATGAGCGCGGCCGCGGATGTCTCTGTCTCCCAACTGGTCAACGCGCGCGCCTCCGTAAAAGTCTCGCTCGCCGCCCGCTACTTCACGTCCACACCGTTTTCCCTTGATCCTCACCAACACTGACCCCTCACCAACTCTGAAAGGCGCGACCCCCTGATGCTTGATCTCGTTCTCACCAACGGCCTGGTCGTTACCCCGTCTGGCGCCAAAACCCTGGACATCGGCATAGCGGGAGGCAAGATTGTCTCCCTTCGGGAGACTGGCCTCGGCCCCACGGAGGAGGCGACACGTACGGTCGATCTCCGCGGCCAATTGGTTGTCCCCGGCGGTGTGGACCCACATGTCCATACCAACTCCGTTCTTCCGACGGCGGCCGAAAGCGGAATCAAGTGTTTTGGCCCTGATCGCGTGAGTGAGGGCGCCATCTACGGTGGCACCACCACCCTGGTGGACTTCGCGCATTGGCAACCCGGCGATGAGCTCTCGGAGTCCTTTGCCCGCAAATCGGCCGAGTGGGCTGGGTCAAGCTACACAGATTACGCCTTGCACGGCACGTTCAAGGAACCGGAGATTCCGTTCGAAGTGCTCGAACAGATTCCCGACGCAGTCGCAGCCGGCCATGGAAGCTACAAAGTCTGGATGACCAACACCACCCCGACGCGCCCCAAGCAGAAGACGGACCTCGGCAATATTTGGGGGCTCATGCAACAAACAGCCCAGGCCGGGGCAATGCTGGCGGTGCACGCCGAGGACGACGACATCGTCATGTATGCCTACAAGCAATTGCAGCGCGAAGGCAGGATAGGGCTGGAGAACATGCACCACGCCCACAACAACCTCTCGGAAAAGTTGTCCTTCCAGCGAGTCATTACGCTCGCCGAGCACGTCGGTGCGCCCATCTATCTTATGCACGTCAGCGCCCGCGAAGGCGTGGACGCCATCCGTGAGGCGCGGGGACGCGGCCAAGCGGTCTACGGCGAGATCCTCCCCCACTACGCCTACTTCACGGCCGAGGACTATAAACAGAAGAACGGCGCGATCTACCACACCTACCCTTCCTTGAAATCGGAAACCGATCGCGACTCCATGTGGGAATCGCTACTCGAAGGCTCACTCAGCACCCTGGCAACCGACGGCGTGTGCACCGACCTCGAGGTGAAGACCCGTGGCAAGACCATTCTTGACGCCACGGGCGGTCATGCCGGCGTCGAGATGCGCATGGCGGTCGCGTACACCGAAGGGGTGGCCAAACGCGGTCTCGATGTCACCCGCTTTGTTGACATCACCTCCGCCAACGCGGCGAAGATCCTCGGGTTGTACCCGCAGAAGGGCGTGATCGCGGTGGGCAGTGACGCCGACTTGGCGGTCCTGGACACCACAGTGAAGCGGGCCATCCACGCTGAGGACCTGCACGAGGCCGACTACACTCCGTGGGACGGCTACGAGGTGGCCGCATGGCCGAGCATGACGGTCCTCCGGGGGCAGGTCATGGTTGAAGACCGTGAACTGAAGGCAGAAGCCGGAGGCTCGCTGCTCAAGCAGCATGTCTCGAGCGACGTTCGTAACCGACCAGCGTGCTGATGCGCAGTTCCAGCGTCCGACGGCGGCGGGTCGCCGTCGGGCGCTCCCCCCATGAGATCCCCCCATGAGGGAGGTACTGACAGGGACTCCCTGCGGTACCGACGTTTCCTTAGTGTTGACGGCGAGACTCGCCCCCGTTTCTACAACACAGGAGGACCAACCATGGAAAAGCGCACACTGGGCACCCACGGTTTGGAGGTCTCCGCCGTCGGGCTGGGCTGCATGAGCATGACCGGTGGATACAGCGAAAAGCCGGATCGGCGGGAAATGACCTCGCTGATCCGCGCCGCTGTAGACCGGGGCGTGACCTTCTTCGACACTGCCGAAATCTATGGTCCGTACGCCAACGAGGAACTGGTTGGCGAAGCTCTCGCCCCGTACAAGGGGCAGGTGGTGATCGCGACAAAGTTCGGGTGGGACATCGATCCCGCCGAACGCAAGCCAAGCGGTCGGGTGAGCAGCCGCCCCGAGGTCATCAAGGATGTGGTGGACGGCTCGCTGCGCCGGCTCGGCGTCGACGCCATCGACCTCTACTATCAGCACCGCGTGGACCCTGACGTTCCCATCGAGGACGTTGCGGGTGCGGTCAAGGAACTGATTGAAGCCGGCAAGGTGAAGCACTTCGGCATGTCTGAAGCTTCGGCGGCGACAATTCGCCGGGCTCATGCAGTGCAGCCCCTGAGCGCTGTCCAAAGTGAGTACTCGCTCTGGTGGCGCCGTCCCGAGGAGGAAGTGCTGGCCGCGTGTGAGGAACTGGGCATTGGCTTTGTGCCCTACAGCCCGCTCGGCAAAGGCTTCCTGACGGGAACCATTACCGCGGCCACCAGTTTCGACGCCGGCAACGACATCCGCAGCACCATTCCCCGGTTCGCGCCGGAAGCGCTCGAGCACAATGCCGCCGTCGTCGAACTGCTGGCAAGCATCGCGCAACGAAAGGGTGCCACGCCAGGTCAGATAGCCTTGGCTTGGCTCCTTGCGCAAAAGCCCTGGATCGTCCCGATCCCCGGTACGCGCAAGCTGCACCGTTTGGAGGAGAACATCGGTGCCGCCAAGGTCGAACTGTCTGCGGAGGAACTGGGCGAGATTCAGGACGCTGCCTCCAAGATCCAGGTGCAGGGCGGACGCTACAACGACGCCGCAGAAGGGATGACGAACCTCTAGTCTCCATTTGGCGCCCCGATCCGCGTGCTGTGAGTCGGCAGGAATTGTCACAGTCCAGGCACAGGGTAGGTACAGAGGCACGAAAGTATGGGGTTCCAGGATAGGGATAGCTTCGAAACCGTCGGAGTTGAACTTCTAAGGAGCACCAACGTGAACAAAGTCCGGAAAATCGCTGCGGGCGTTGCCTTGATGGGCGCCGTCGCAGGCGGCGGCGCTCTCACCGCCATGGCCCTGCCGGCCAACGCCGCAACCACTGACACCTCCACCGCCAGCCCGTCCGCGCCTGCCTCGAAAGGGGCCGCGCACGGGAACGAAACGGCCCTGACCGGCGACACCGCCACCAAGGTCAAGGACGCCGTCCTCGCCGCCAACTCCGGCGCCACGGTCGAGAACATGACCACCGAAGACGACGGCAGCGCCGCCTACGAAGCACACGTCACCAAGACGGACGGCACCCACGCCACCGTCAAACTCGATGCCAACTTCAAGGTCACCGCAACCGAAACCGGCGGC
>NZ_JAPFFT010000018.1 GCF_026241105.1 Arthrobacter rhizophilus
CCCAAACCCCACGCACTCCATACACCACCACCACCCCCCCCGCCCGCGCGCCCCCCCCCGCGGCGCCCCCCCCACTTTCCGGTCCAAGGGGTTAGGTCAATGCCGACTATCTCTGACCCGATTGTCCCCGCCGGCGCACCGCGTCCCCGGGCTGAACGAATCTGGTGCGGCACTTGCGGCACCAATGAGCACGTGATTCTTGATTCCATAGAGCCCCTCAAATCGCCGATGGCAGAGCTCGTGGATATCGCCTACATTTGCGCAGAATGCGACACTGCTTATGCCCATTCGGCTACATTCCAGGACGTCGCGGAGATCCTGAACCAGCGTGGAACGGTATCGGATGTGCTCCAATTCGGCGGCGAATACATCCATTGCGGCGAACCCATGAAAATTTCGGGAACCGGATTCCACAGCGTGTATGCGCCGATGTCCACCGAGGACCCCGCGATAGATCTTCTCGACGTGTACCTGGCGACAAAGGTGTTGCAATGCCGCTGCGGGTTCCGGATGGAGCTCCCCCTCATAGCCGGGACCTCGACCGAAGGAGGAACGCATGCCAAGCAAGAAGAATCCTAGCCTCAAAGATCCGGAACTCTACGAAACCCTCCGCGAGGACGGCACCTCCAAGGAAAAGGCCGCCAGGATCTCGAATGCCGCTGCCAAGGTGGGCCGCAAGGAAATCGGCCGGCGGGGCGGCACCTCGGGCGACTATGAGGACTGGACAGTGCCCCAACTCAAGTCCCGAGCCAAGGAACTGGGCCTCACAGGCTACTCAAGCAAGAAGAAGGCCGAACTCATCTCGGCCCTTCGAAACCACTAGGCCATCCACCGGACATGCTCTCCGCCCGGACCCAGGAATGGACATATTCGCATTATGTCCATTCCTCGCCTCGCACGAGGGACATGTCCACTGTTCCTCGGAGCGCCCAGAGGGACATGTCCAGTGCTCGCTGGAGCGCACGACGGCGCCGCGTCAGGCTTTCTTGACCCGCGCCCTGGGCTTGCTGGCCGCTTTGGCCGTCCCGACGTCGTCGGACTCCTCGCTGCCGGGGGATCCTTTGCCGCGCTTCTTCTCAAGGCTCCGCTTGAGGGCCTCCATGAGGTCGATGACCTCGCCGCCCACGCCTTCGCTTACTGTCACGCCGAACGTCTCCTCGGTGTCGATGGAGTCGCCCTTTTCGAGTTTGGCCGCGATGAGTTGGCGCAGTTGCACCTGGTAATTGTCGGTGTATTGCTCGGGCTCGAAGTCGCGCGCCATGGAGTCCACCAGGGCCGAGGACATCTCCAGCTCCTTGTCCGAGATCTTGACGTCGGTCTCCAGCGACGGGAAGTTGGCTTCACGTACCTCGTCGTCCCAGAGCAGGGATTGCAGCATCAGGACGTCCCCCCGCACGCGCAGGGCCCCCAGCCTGGTCTTCTGCCGGAGGGCGTACTGCACAATGGCCACGCGCTCGGTGTCCTGGAGGGTGCGCAGAAGCAGCATGTAGGCCTTGGGCGACTTGGAATCCGGCTCCAGGTAGTAGGGCCGCTCGTACATGATGGGGTCCAACTGCTCGGCCGGGACGAACTCCACTACCTCGATTTCGCGGCTGTTCTCCGCGGGCAGGGACTTCAAATCCGCGGAGGACAGCACCACCGTGCGGCCTTCCTCTTCGTAGGCCTTGTCGATATCCTCGTAATCCACAACAGAGGCGCAGATTTCGCACTTCCGTTGGTAACGGATGCGGCCTCCGTCTTTGTTGTGGACTTGGTGAAGACTGACATCGTGGTCCTCGGTGGCGCTGTAGAGCTTGACGGGCACGTTGACCAGCCCGAACGCGATAGAACCCTTCCATATGGCCCTCATGCACTAAGTGAACATCACAACTCGGCGGAGGTGAAGAGGTGGCAACCAGCCAAAAGGAACGCGTCAACGTTGAAGGCCATGAACTGACGCTCACCAACCTGGGCAAAATCATCTACCCGGAGACTGGCACCACCAAGGCCGAAGTGCTCGAGTACTACGCAGCCGTGGCACCGTTCCTGATCCCCGCCGCCGCCAACCGGCCCGCCACGCGTAAGCGTTGGGTGCACGGCGTAGGGACCACGGAGGACCCCGGGCAGATGTTCTTCCAGAAGAACCTGGACCACTCCACCCCGTCCTGGGTTCCGCGCGTCACCATCCAGCACCGGGACCACAGCAACGTTTACCCCCTCGTCAACAACCTCGCCACACTGACCTGGCTGGCCCAGATAGCCGCCTTGGAGATCCACGTGCCGCAATGGCAGGTGGACGCCGACGGAACCATGTTGCCGCCGGACCGCCTCGTCCTTGACCTCGACCCCGGCCCGGGCACAGGCCTCGCCGAATGCGTTGAAGTGGCCAAGCTGGCGCGCAGCATCCTGCAGGACATCGGGCTTGATCCCGTCCCTGTGACGAGCGGCAGCAAAGGGATCCACCTCTACGCCGGGCTGGATGGCACGCGCAAATGGGAGCAGGTTTCAGCGTTCGCACACGAATTGGCGCGATCGCTCGAGGCGGACCACCCTGACCTGGTGGTCAGCGATATGAAGAAGACCCTGCGCAACGGCAAGGTCTTGGTGGACTGGAGCCAGAACAGCGGAAACAAGACCACAATCGTCCCGTACTCCCTTCGCGGACGCGCGCACCCAATGGTGGCCGCACCGCGGACATGGCGGGAACTCACCTCAGCAAAGCTTGAGCATCTGGACTTCACAGCTGTCATGAAGCGCGTCAAAGAGGGGAAGGACCCTTTCGCCGGGGTGGCGTCCGGGAGCTCCGGGCACTCGCCCGTGCACGCGACCATCGGATCCAGAGACAAGAACGACGACGACGGCTCCCCCGGCGCGGCCGGCGCCAGAACCGCCGCTGGAGGCACCGGAGCCAGAACCGGGCTTGGAGGCACCGCCGTCGGAGGCATCGCTGTGAACCCGCGGTTGGCCAGCTACTTGGACAAGCGCGATCCGCAGCGGACACCGGAACCGTTTCCCGCCGTCGAACACCAACCGGGGTGGCGCCCGCTCCAGGCCGATGCGGAACCCAATCCCCCCGGCGGAATCTTCGTCATCCAGGAACATCATGCCCGCCGCTTCCACCTGGATTTCCGGCTGGAACACAACGGCGTCTTGGCGTCGTGGGCCTTGCCACGTGGGGTGCCGGACACTCCGGCCAAGAACCACCTCGCGGTGCGCACGGAAGACCACCCGATGGAGTATGCGCAGTTCGCGGGCATCATTCCAAAGGGCGAATACGGTGCCGGGACTGTCAGCATCTGGGACAGCGGCGTGTTCGAATGCGAAAAATGGCGCGACGGCAAAGAAGTGATCGCTACCCTCACCGGCAAGCCCGGCGGCGGATTGCACGGCATCCGCCGTTTTGCGCTCATCCACACTGGGGAGTCGCCATCGCAATGGCTGATCCACCTGATGAAGGACAAACCGGGCCACCGGACCCTGCTGTTGCCTGATGCCCCGTCGCGTTCGAGCGGCACTCCCAGCTACGCGCCCATGCTCGCAACCTCCGGGACTGCGGCCGATGTTTCCTCCGGCGACTGGTTGTTTGAGCTCAAATGGGACGGCTTCCGCGCCATCGTTTCAGGTTCGGGTGGCAAGATCAGGCTGACCAGCCGCTCCGGGGTCGACATGACCCCCACCTACCCCGAGCTATCGGATCCGCAGTACTGGCCGGACCACGACTTCGTGGCAGACGGCGAAATCGTGGCACTCAGCAAGAACGGCCGGCCCAGTTTCGAGTTGCTCCAGAAGCGGATGAACCTCTTCAAACCCGGCGACGTCGGACGCGCCCGGGCTGCGGTCCCCGTGCAGCTCATGCTGTTCGATCTCCTGTACGACGCCGGATCCCGCAGCAGCGCCGACAAAGGCGGCAGCGCCGAAAAAGGCGGCAGCGCCGAAAAAGGCGGCAGCGCCGACCTCACCTCCCTGCCGCTCGGCGAGCGCCGGGACCGGCTGGCGGCCTTCCATGCCGGGCTGACTGCCGCGGGCTCCCCCATCCATGTATCCGAAGTGTTGGAGCACGATCTTGCCGACATTCTGGCCAGCGCCGCGGAGCTCGGATTGGAGGGGGTCATGGCCAAGCGCGCGGATAGCCGGTACCAGTCGGGGCGGCGCAGCAGGTCCTGGATCAAGCTCAAGTTGGAACGCACGCAGGAAGTGGTGGTGGGTGGTTGGCGGCCCGGCGCCGGGGCGAGGCTCGGGACCATTGGCGCGTTGCTGGTGGGGATCCCCGACGGCGACAAGCTGCGCTACGCCGGCCGCGTCGGCACCGGTTTCAAGGACTGGCAACTCCGCGACATCCTGCAGCGCTTGGAGCGGCTCGACCGCCAGGATTCCCCCTTCCATGACATCCCGGCCGAGGACGCCGCCACCGCCCATTGGGTTGCCCCCGAGCTCGTAGGAGAGGTGACGTTCGGCGATTGGACCGGCACCGAGAGGATGCGGCATCCCGTCTGGCGGGGGTGGCGCCCGGACAAGTCCCCCGACGACGTCCAGCGCGGCTAGGCGCGGCTAGGCCAGCCATGACACGGAAAATGCCCTGCGCCACCAGAATTCCGGTCTCGCAGGGCATTTTCCGTGTCGCGGGCGAATATTTCTAAGAGGAGTGCGGCATCTGGGGACGGCTGGTGCGGTGGACCGCGGTGACCGCCGCTTGCTGGCCGACGCGGCCGTGGCTGGCTCCGCGGTCCTTAGGATGCTTGGTCTTGCCGCTACCGTCCGGCCAGGCCGCCCCTTGGGTTGAGCCCAGCGTGACGGCCACAGTTGCCGGGGCCGGCATGGGCGCCATATCCATGGACTCGACCAGGTGGCTGGCTACCTCGGAGTTGATTTGTTGCGCAACGCGCTTCGCAGCCATTGTTCTTCCTTTCTGCGTTGAAACGAAGGGATTTTCCATACTAGGTGGGAGCGGTCCGCTTGTCTGCAGGATCTACCAACGGACTTTCTTCTCGGACTTGGCCAGCTTGCCACTCGCTTGAGTGGGCTTGTGTCCTTTTCCGGTGCTTTGCCAGCTGTTCCCTGCCCCGCCACGGGACTTGCTGGCCAGCATCTCCTTCTGGGCGTCAGTCAGTTTCGATCTGACACCGGCAGCCGGGGTGTCAGTTTCCTGCTCGGCGGGTTCCTGCCCGGCGTCGGTTTCCGGTGTGTTGGGTGTCATGCAGTGGACTCCTTAAAGCTCTTGATTTGCCGGAGGAGGTCTCGGGACGCGACGTCCTCTGCGGGGTCCAAATAGCAACAGTTACAGGAACGGCGCGGAGGCGAAGCCTCAACAGGCGTGGATTTTTGTCGGTTCAAACTCAACGGCGTCGGATCAACGTCCGCAGTGGCGTAGCCAGCATCTGCGACGAACCAGGACCCGCTGGTCTATTCAAAAATCAGTGTTCCCATACACCCACCCTAAACACTCCGGACCGGGTTTGTGAACCCTGACTTTCCCGGAGCGCGTTTCACGCATGGCCTCCATGTCGGCTCTGGGCTAGCATGGCATTTCAAGCGACTCGCGACGTGTCCCTAGCCGAGTCCTTACGCCAGGAGGTGAGACCCATCAAAGCAGCAATCCACGGGTGCTCCCTCCCGATCCCACGGCGAGCCTGAACTAGGTGGCCCGGAGAGCACCCCTCGGTATCCCGAAAGGCTCTCCCATGTCAGCACCCACGTTCCACCCCTCCCACTCCGCCGTGACATCTCGGCTCCGTTCCGCCGGTTGCGTCTTCGCTGAAGACGAAGCCCGGCTCCTGATCGACGCCGCGCACACTCCCGAGGAACTCGACCGGATGGTCGACCAACGGGTTTCAGGGCTGCCCCTCGAACACCTCCTCGGCTGGGCTGAATTCTGCGGCCAACACCTTGCCGTGGACCCGGGAGTCTTCGTCCCCCGCCGCCGCACGGAGTACCTCGCCCAGGAGGCGGCCCGCATCGCCCGGCCGGGCGCCGTCGTCGTCGATCTTTGCTGTGGTTCGGGTGCCGTGGGCGCCGCGGTGGCCGCCGCGGTGGGCGGCGTCGAACTGCACGCCGCCGACGTCGACCCAGTTGCGGTCCGCTGCGCGGCTCACAACGTCGGGCCGGCAGGCGGAGAAGTGCATGAAGGCGATCTCTATTCAGCCCTGCCGGTCTCTCTTCGCGGTCGCGTGGACGTCCTAGTGGCCAACGCTCCTTACGTCCCTACGGACGCGATCAGGATGATGCCGCCGGAGGCCCGGCTGTATGAACCGCTCATGGCGCTCGACGGCGGCGCAGACGGACTGGACGTGCAGCGCCGGATCGCTGGGGAGGCGCCGTTGTGGCTGGCTCCCGGGGGTAACCTGCTGATCGAAACGAGCGTCCGGCAAGCCCCGACGACCGCGGCCCTGTTTGAGCTCGCCGGATTGACCGCCAAAGTAGTCCATTCCGACCAATTCGACGCCACGGTGGTGCTCGGAAAACTACAGGAATCTCACCGGAAATGATCAGCAAACTGTGCTTTTCATGGTCCTGGCCCAAATAATTTGGTAACGAAGTCCCGGAACACGCCAAATCCGCGTGATTCCGGGGCTGTAGAGGGCAAATGGATGTAAGGCATTTGCGCCGAAAATGGGCCGGAATAGCCTCGAAATTCGGAGTCCGGCTCTCCATTTCGGCCAATTTCGCGTAAAATTGAAACCCTGCCCAGAGCGGAGCAGCTGTATGTCGCAAGCAAATGATCTCCCTAGGAGAAACCCAAATGCCCACAGACCGAAGCATTACCGACTCTTCAGCAGGCGCTAGGAACGCCGCTGCAACGAGCAATACCGCAACACGCGGTGTCTCAAAATTGAAACTTCCAACACGCCGTCGACTCAAGGTATCCGACGTCAACGTCGTAAACCAGCCCATGCTGAAAAAAGCACTCGGCGGCACGATCGTCGGTAACACCATGGAATGGTACGACGTCGGCGTGTTCGGCTACCTCATCACCACCATGGGGCCCGTCTTCCTGCCCGAGGCCGACAAGTCCGTGCAGACCCTGTTCCTGCTGGGAACATTCGCCGCAACTTTCGTGGCCCGTCCCCTCGGCGGCGTAATCTTCGGCTGGCTGGGTGACAAGGTGGGCCGCCAAAAGGTGCTCGCCACGACACTCCTGTTGATGGCGGCGAGCACCTTCGCCGTCGGACTCCTGCCTGGATACGCCCAAATCGGCATCTGGGCAGCTGTGCTGCTCGTCACCCTGAAGCTCGTCCAGGGTTTCTCCACGGGCGGCGAATACGCCGGCGCCACCACGTTCGTGAGCGAATACGCTCCGGACAAGCGCCGTGGATTCTTCGCGAGCTTCCTTGATATGGGCTCATACATCGGCTTCGCCCTCGGCGCGGCCTTCGTATCCGTCCTGCAGCTCACCATCGGCCAATCGGCCATGGAGGACTGGGGCTGGCGCTTGCCGTTCCTCCTCGCGGGACCGCTCGGCGTCATCGCCGTGTACTTCCGTAGCAAGATCGAGGAATCCCCCCAGTTCCAAGCCACTCTGGATGCCCAGGAAGCCCTCGCCGCGGACGCAGCGGCGGGCGATGCCGCAGTAGCCAAGGGCCCCATCGGCATCGTCAAGGCTTACTGGCGCCAGATTATCCTCGCCATGATCCTCGCCGCAGCCGCCAACACCGTGGGCTACATGCTGACTTCCTACATGCCCACCTACCTGACCGAGTCCAAGGGCTACGACCCCGTTCACGGCACTCTGCTGACCATTCCCGTGTTGGTCATCATGGCCGTCTGCATCCCGCTGACCGGCAAGCTCTCCGACCGCATTGGCCGCCGGCCCGTGCTGTGGATCGGCGCCATCAGCACGGTCGTCTTCGCCGTTCCGGCATTCCTGCTGATCGGACTCGGTGGCATTTGGTCTACCCTTGCCGGTTTGGCCCTGGTCGCGTTCCCCGTCACGTTCTACGTGGCCAACCTCGCCTCGGCACTGCCGGCACTGTTCCCGACGTCGAGCCGTTACGGCGGCATGGGTATCGCCTACAACTTCTCCGTGGCGATCTTCGGCGGTACTACGCCGTTCATTGTCGCTGCCTTGATCAAGGCATCGGGCGACGACATGATGCCGGCTTACTACCTCATGGGCACGTCCGTGGTTGGCGCAATCGCCATCTACTTCCTGCGTGAATCTGCGCAGCGCCCACTCCCCGGTTCCATGCCCAGCGTGGACACCCCGGCGGAGGCTCACGAGCTGGTGGCCACTCAGGACACCAACCCTTTGATCGACCTGGACGAGATGCCGTTCGATGACGGCACCCTCGTAGCAGCGGAGCCGGACCGGGACCACGTCCCGGCCTAGTCCCCGGCTTTCCGAAGGCTGTCCCGCATTGGAGGTCTAGGGCCGTTCGGCCCTATCCATGGGTGGAAATCGCAATTTAGGCTCGAAGGCATGACTGCCGAACCTCATGCGGGGTTAGATGGACCCGCATCAGATGCAATGTTGAAGCTGGCCCGGTTTTTCACCAAATGGGACCAGACCGACGACGGCAGGGCAGTCTTCAGGGAGGGCGGGCGCAGTGGCGATATTTTCTATCGGGACAGGTGGAGCCATGACAAGGTGGTTCGTTCCACGCACGGGGTGAACTGCACGGGCTCCTGTTCCTGGAAGGTGTACGTCAAGGACGGCATCATCACCTGGGAGTCACAGCAGACCGATTACCCCTCCGTGGGGCCGGATAGCCCGGAATACGAGCCCAGGGGCTGCCCCCGCGGGGCCGCGTTCTCCTGGTACACCTATTCGCCTACGCGCGTCCGCTTCCCCTACGCCCGGGGCGTCCTCGTCGAAATGTACCGCGAAGCGAAGGCCAGGCTCGGCGACCCGGTGCTGGCCTTCGCCGACGTTGTAGGGGACCCGGAACGCCGCCGCCGCTACCAGCAGGCCCGCGGCAAGGGTGGGCTGGTGCGGGTGTCCTGGCAGGAAGCCATCGAAATCGCCGCCGCCGCACACGTCAACACCATCAAGACTTACGGCCCGGACCGCTGCTCCGGCTTCTCTCCGATCCCGGCGATGTCCATGGTCTCCCATGCCGTCGGGACCCGGTTCATCCAGCTGATCGGCGGGGTGATGACGTCCTTCTACGACTGGTACGCCGACCTGCCCGTTGCCAGTCCGCAGGTGTTCGGGGACCAGACCGACGTCCCGGAATCCGGTGACTGGTGGGACGCCGGCTACCTCATGATGTGGGGCTCCAACGTCCCCGTTACCAGGACCCCGGACGCGCACTGGATGGCGGAGGTGCGGTACCGAGGCACCAAGGTGGTGACCGTCAGCCCCGATTATGCGGACAACACCAAGTTCGCGGACGAATGGCTTCCGGCACAGGCGGGAACAGACGCCGCCCTGGCCATGGCCATGGGGCACGTCATGCTCAAGGAATTCTTCATCGAGCGTGAGGTGCCTTTCTTTTCCGACTACGTCCGTCAATACACGGACCTGCCGTTCCTGGTCCGGCTCGAACGGCGCGACGACGGCTCCCTCACGCCCTCGAAGTTCCTCACCGCCAAGGACCTCCCGCTGGAGTCCGGGGCTGAGGACGCAGCGTTCCGCACCGTGCTGTTCGACAAGAAGACCGGCCTGCCAGCCGTGCCGAACGGCTCCTTGGGGTTCCGTTACTCCGGAAGTGGCGAGGGCAAGTGGAATCTGGACCTTGAAGGCATCGAGCCCGCGCTGTCCCTGCGTGAGGTCTCGGCCCAAAGCGCCGAAATCCTACTGCCTTGCTTCGAGGACGCGGGGGGCGCCGGCAGCGTGCTCCGCCGCGGCGTGCCCGTCATGGAGGTCGAGGGCCAACTGGTCACCACCGTGTTCGACCTCATGCTGGCCCAGTACGGTGTCGGCCGCGAAGGGCTCCCGGGAGAATGGGCCGCAGGCTACGACGACGCCTCTACGCCCTACACCCCGGCATGGCAGGAGGAGATCACGTCCGTCCCGGCGCAGGCCTGCATCCGGGTGGCCCGCGAGTTTGCCCGTAACGCCGAGGAGTCCAAGGGCCGCTCGATGATCATCATGGGCGCCGGAATCTGCCAATGGTTCCACGGCGACACGACCTACCGGGCGGTGCTGGCCCTCGTGATGCTGACCGGCTGCATGGGCCGGAACGGCGGCGGCTGGGCGCACTACGTGGGCCAGGAAAAGACCCGCCCTGCGACCGGCTGGGTGTCCCTGGCCAACGCGCTGGACTGGTCCCGGCCGCCGCGGACCATGATCGGCACCGGCTACTGGTACATGCACACGGACCAGTGGCGCCAGGACGGCTACTCCGCGGACGCGCTGAAATCCCCGCTCTCCACCGGAGCCCTCGACGGCATGCACACCGCGGACGCTCTGGCCCAGTCCGCTCGGCTCGGCTGGATGCCGTTCTACCCGCAGTTCGACCGGAATCCGCTGGACCTCGCTGACGAGGCGGAGGCCGCCGTCGCCGCCGGCACCGCGAAGGACACCCCCGGCTACATCGCTGACGCGCTCAAGAACCGGACCCTGAACCCGGCGATCGAGGACGTGGATGCCCCGGAGAACTGGCCACGAACCCTCGTGTTGTGGCGCTCAAACCTGTTCGGTTCCTCCGCCAAGGGCAACGAGTACTTCCTCCGCAACCTGCTGGGCACCCACAACAACGTCCTGGGCAAGGACCACGCCGAAGGGCTCAAGCCCAAGGACGTGAAATGGCATGAGCAGGCGCCCGAAGGAAAGCTGGACTTGCTGGTCTCCGCCGACTTCCGGATGACCTCCACTACGCTGCTGTCCGACGTCGTGTTCCCGGCCGCCACCTGGTACGAGAAGCACGATCTGTCCTCCACTGACATGCACCCCTTTGTGCACGCCTTCACCCCTGCGATCGACCCGCCGTGGGAGACCAAGACCGACTTCGACACTTTCCACTTGCTGGCCCAGGAGTTCTCCCGGATGGCGAAAACCCACCTGGGCGTCCGCCGGGACCTGGTCAGCGTGCCGATGCAGCACGACACTCCGGGCCAGCTCGCCCAGCCCGGCGGGATCGTACGGGACTGGCGGGACACGTCCATACCGGCGGTGCCAGGCCAGAACATGCCCATTTTTTCTGTTGTCGAGAGGGACTACACGGCCATCGCGGACAAGCTGGCCGCCGTCGGGCCGCTGGCCGACAAGCTGGGCTTCACGGTCAAGAACGTCACCTACGAACTTGCCGGTCCTCTGAAGCGGCTCAGCCACGCCAACGGCGTCATGCTCGGCGGCGCCGCGGACGGCCGCCCCGCAATCGACACGGACGCGAAAATGGCCGAGGCCATCCTGGCATTTTCCGGCACTACCAACGGCGCGCTGTCGGTGCAGGGCTTCAAGGACCTGGAAATCCGCACCGGCCGGAAACTCGCGGACCTTTCAGAGGGCTCCGAGGAAAAATTCATCACCTTCGCCCAGACCCAGGCCGGCCCGGTCCCCGTGATCACCTCGCCGGAATGGTCCGGCTCCGAAACCGGCGGCCGCCGCTACGCCCCGTTCACCATCAACGTGGAGCGGCTCAAGCCCTGGCACACCCTCACCGGGCGGATGCACTTCTTCCTGGACCACGACTGGATGATCGACATCGGCGAGGCCCTGCCGATCTACCGGCCGCCCCTGGACATGCACCGCCTCTTCGGCGAACCCAAACTCGGCCAGGACGGGGCCATGGAAGTGGTGGTCCGCTACCTGACACCGCACTCCAAATGGTCCATCCATTCCGAATACCAGGACAACCTGCTGATGCTCTCGCTGTCCCGCGGCGGGCCCACTGTCTGGATGAGCCCTTCGGACGCCGGCGCCATCGAAGTCAAGGACAACGACTGGGTGGAATGCGTCAACACCAACGGGGTTCTTGTGGCCAGGGCCGTGGTCAGCCACCGGATGCCTGCGGGAGTGGTCTACGTCCACCACGCGCAGGAACGCACCATCGACGTACCGAAGTCCGAGGCGACGGGACGGCGCGGTGGCATCCACAACTCCGTGACACGGCTGCTGGTCAAGCCCTCGCACCTGATCGGCGGCTACGGCCAACAGACCTACGCATTCAACTACCTTGGCCCCACCGGGAACCAACGTGACATGGTTGCCACCGTCCGCCGTCGTTCACAGGAGGTGCAGTACTGATGCGTGTCATGGCTCAAATGGGCATGGTCATGAACCTGGACAAATGCATCGGCTGCCACACCTGTTCCGTGACCTGCAAACAGGCATGGACCAACCGTGCAGGCACCGAATACGTCTGGTTCAACAACGTCGAAACACGTCCCGGGCAAGGGTATCCGCGTCGCTACGAGGACCAGGAGAAGTGGCAGGGCGGCTGGGAGTTGAACAAGCGCGGCAGACTGGTGCTCAAAGCCGGCGGCCGGGTGAAGAAGCTCCTAGGGATCTTCGCGAGCCCGGTCCAGCCCGAGCTCAAGGACTACTACGAGCCGTGGACCTACGATTACAAGACCCTCGTGGACGCACCGCTTGGCGACGATTTCCCGGTGGCCCGGCCCAAATCCCTCATCACCGGCGAGGACACCAAGATCACCTGGTCCGCGAACTGGGACGATGACCTCGGCGGAGCCCCCGAAATGGGCCATCTGGATCCGATCGTAGAGAAAGTCCGTCGGGAGTCCGAGGACAAGATCAAGTTCGCCTACGAACAGACCTTCATGTTCTACCTGCCCCGGATCTGTGAGCACTGCCTGAACCCTTCCTGTATGGCCTCCTGTCCCTCGGGTGCCATCTACAAACGGGTGGAGGACGGGATTGTCCTGGTGGACCAGGACAAGTGCCGCGGCTGGCGGCAGTGCGTCACCGGCTGCCCGTACAAGAAGATCTACTTCAACCACAAAACTGGCAAGGCCGAGAAGTGCACGTTCTGCTACCCACGGGTCGAGGTGGGGCTGCCGACGGTCTGCTCGGAGACCTGCGTGGGGAGGCTGCGGTATCTGGGGTTGTTCCTGTACGACGCCGACTCCGTCACCGCGGCGGCGTCCGTCACGGACCCCCAGGAGCTCTACGATGCGCAGATGGACGTGCTGCTGGATCCGAACGATCCCGCCGTCCAGGCCGAGGCCCGGGCCCAAGGCATCCCCGAGGACTGGATCGACGCCGCCCGGCGCTCGCCGGTCTACGCCCTGGCCAAGGTGTACAAAGTGGCCCTGCCCTTACACCCCGAATACAGGACCATGCCGATGGTCTGGTACGTTCCCCCGCTGTCCCCGGTGGTGGACCTGCTGCGGGACCAGGGGCACGACGGCGAGGACGCCGGCAACCTGTTCGGCGCCATCGATGCACTGCGCATCCCGGTGGAATACCTTGCGGAGCTCTTCACCGCCGGGGACTCCGACCGGGTCACCGCGGTGCTGAAGAAACTCGCGGCCATGCGCTCCTACATGCGCGGCATCAGCATGGGCAACGACCCCGACGATTCCATCCCGGAAGCCGTTGGCATGGACGGGCAGACGATGTACGAGATGTACAGGCTGATGGCGATCGCAAAGTACGAGGAGCGCTACGTCATCCCCAAGGCCCATGTGGAACAGGCCCACGACCTCGAGGAGATGGGCTGCTCGCTGGACTTCGAAGGCGGCCCGGGCATGCAGGATTCCTCGCCGTTCGGCGAAGCCAGCGGCAAGCCCGTTCCAGTGGCGGTGGAAACCTTCAATGCCCTGCGGGACCGGCAAACCTCCGGCTCGGCGCCCGGCCAAACGACCCTGCGCGGCAGGGTGAACCTGCTGAATTGGGACGGCACGGGGGCTCCGGACGGGCTCTTCCCCGAGAAACCATTCCCCGTGAAGCCCGGCGGCCTCGCGGAGACCCCGACGGTCGGTGAACAACCATGATCCGGAACCAGCAAGTCGTCTACCTCGCGGCGGCCTGGTGCTTGTCCTACCCGGATGAGGAACTGATCGGCCGAGTGCCGCTCATGCGCTCCGCGCTGGCCGAGTTCCCCGGGGCCGTGGCGGATTTCGCGGAAGTCCTGGACCGGCTGGAGTCCACGCCGCCCATGGAGATCCAGGCGCACTATGTGCGCGAGTTCGACCTCGGCAGGCGCCATGCCCTGCATCTGTCCTATTGGACGGACGGGGACACCCGGCGCCGTGGTGAAGTGCTGGGCAGCTTCAAGAAGGTATACCGCCGGAGCGACATCTTGGTGGACACCCACGGTGAACTGCCGGATTACCTCCCGATGGTCCTCGAATATGCGGCCGTGGTGGACATGGCAGCGGGCCGGGATCTGCTTATCCGGTACCGGGCCAGCCTGGAGATGCTCCGCTTCGGCCTGCTCCGGGACGAACTCCCGCATGCACGGATCCTGCAGGCCATCTGCGCCACGCTTCCGGGGAAGTCCCCGGCGGACGAGCAGGCCGTCATGCGGATGGCCGGGTACGGGCCGCCCACCGAAGCCGTGGGGTTGGACCCCTACGATCCCCGCCTGCTGCCCGTGAAGGGAGCCTGAGATGAACCCGTCTGCGGAGGGCACCGCCATGCTTGCCAGCGCCCCCCTGGACATCTTGCTCTGGGGAGCCTTGCCGTACGTCATGGTGGTGGTGCTGGTTGGCGGGCTGGTGTGGCGCTACAAGTACGACCAATTCGGCTGGACCACTCGGTCCTCGCAACTCTACGAATCCCGGCTGCTGCGCATCGCCTCCCCGCTGTTCCATTTCGGTTTGCTGGCCGTGATCGCTGGCCACTTCTTCGGCTTGGTCATTCCGATGGCGTGGACCCAGGCCGTGGGGATGAGCCAGGAGTTCTACCATTTCAACGCCTTGCTTGTGGGCGGGGTCGCCGGCGTCGGGACCCTAGGCGGGATCGTCTTGCTGATCTACCGTCGGCGCACCACCGGACCGGTGTTCATGGCCACCACCAAGAACGACAAAACCATGTACGTGGTGCTGACCGCCGCGATCCTTTTCGGTCTGTGGACCACTCTGGCAAGCGTCTTCGAAGGCGAGCACGGCCACAACTACCGCGAAACGGTTGCCCCGTGGTTCCGGTCCCTCTTCATCTTCCAGCCGGACATCGCCGCCATGGCCACGGCGCCGTTCTCCTTCCACCTGCACACGCTCGTGGGCATGGCTCTCTTTGTGATCTGGCCGTTCACCCGGCTGGTCCATGCCTTCACGGCGCCGTTCCACTATCTTTTCCGCCCTTACATCGTCTACCGCTCACGGGACCGGGACGGCAGCCGGACAGGCGGCATGGGCAGGGCAGGCGCCCGCGGCGGACGGAGCTCCACGGCACGGACGTCAAGAACAGCCGCCCGCCGCGGTTGGTCCGCCGTCGGAACCCGGGACCGGGACACCCGGAACCGCTGACCTGCACCCGTAAGCGCCGCCGGAGTAAACCGGGCCGCTGAACCACTTTGAGGAGGGAACCGTGGCCGGAACTCAGCCGCACACGATGTCCGCACCCGCCGACCGGACGCTCAACCTAGTACTCGCCACCTCGGCTTCGGTGATTTGTTTTTGGGCGTGGAACTCCGTGGCCACCCTGGGGTCCTTCTACACTCTGAACCTGCATCTCAATCCGGCCGCCACGGGCGTGCTGGTGGCCATGCCCGTGTTTGTAGGCTCGCTCGGCCGGATCGTGGTGGGCACGCTGACGGACCGGTACGGCGGCCGTGCCATGTTCACGTTTGTCCTGCTGGCCGCCATCCTGCCCATATTGCTGGTGGCCGTGGGCGGAACCCTCAACTCATTTGCCGCGGTCCTCGGCGCAGGTCTGCTTCTCGGCGTGGCCGGGACTGTCTTCGCCGTGGGGATCCCGTTCGTGAGCGGCTGGTACGAACCCTCCCGGAGGGGCTTTGCCACCGGGGTATTCGGGGCCGGAATGGGCGGAACGGCCCTCGCCGCGTTCCTAAACCCGCGGCTCGTGGCCTGGATCGGGTATTTCCCGACGCACCTCGTGATCGCGGCGCTCCTGGCGGGCATGGCCGCCCTCATCTGGTTCCTCATGAAGGAATCACCCGACTGGAGCCGCAATAGCGCGCCCGTCATTCCCAAGCTCATGGACGCCGCCAGGAACCCGGTCACGTGGAAGATGTGTTTCCTCTACGCCGTCGTCTTCGGCGGGTTCGTGTCATTCGCGACCTACCTGCCAACGTACCTCCGCGATGTCTACAGCTTCGATCCGAACGGGGCGGGGGCCCGCACAGCCGGATTCGCCCTGGCCGCCGTCCTGGCGCGGCCCCTGGGCGGCGTGCTCGCGGACAAGCTGGGTCCCAAGCCAGTGGTGATCGCGTCGCTTGCCGGCGTCGCGCTACTCGCCTGGGTGGTGAACCTGCAGCCCGACGGCGAAGTCCCGGCCGGCCTGACGTTCGTGGCGATGGCGGCCGCCCTGGGTCTGGGCGCCGGCGGGGTTTTCGCGTGGGTAGGCGTGCTGGCGCCACAAGGAAAGGTGGGCAGCATCACCGGCCTCGTCAGCGCGGCGGGCGGCCTGGGCGGCTACTTCCCACCGCTGGTGATGGGCGCAACGTACCAGGCCGCTACCCACAGCTACTCGATCGGCTTGCTGCTTCTGGTGTTCACGGCCCTTGTTGCCTTGGCCTTCACCGTCTTCGCCGTGAGGGGCAGAACCAAGGCGGCGACAGCACCGAAAGATCCTTCAATCCCTTCAAACAATGGCGGGCCACCGCCACCGGCTACGACAAACGCGCCCTGACCTGACGCGCCACCGTTGCACTTTGCACCGTCCTCATCTGGCGGTAATAAGGACACGCCCCACTAGGCCTTGCGGTCAACCTTCTGCTCCTGTATCCGCTTTGCCTCCGCCTGGATCTTCGCACCGTAGTCGCCGCTCAGTGCGGTGTCCTTGATGTGGGTGGCTTTAGCGACCCGATCGCCGGCCGCGGCGTCCTTCAGCGCCTTCAGGTCCGCCTGCAATGCAGCCGGAAGCTTTGCGGCGAGCTTCGGACGCTTGTCCAGGATAAAGGTGGCGATCTTCGCGGCGCGTTGGCCGTAGTTGGGCTTGCTGCTGTCACCGTTCACAAAGAACCGCAGGGCGGCCGCCAAAGGGTGCCGCGCCAAGGCCGTCTTGGCTGCCGCCGCAGCCGTCGCCTTGGGCTGGGAGGTGGCTGCCGCCGTCGTGCTTGGTGCGTTAGTGGAGGTGGCCGCGTTTGCGGCAAGCACCCCACCACCCAGCAATAGGCCAGCGGCAAGAACGCCGACGACGGCGGTCCGGGCCTTGCTGCCCTTGCGCCGCTGAGTTGGGGTGCTGGAGAATGCGTTGTTGTCCATGGTCAGTGTCCTTTGTTCCGGCCGGCGGCCCATCCACCAGCGCTCTTCACAACACTCTTATCCGACGGCATGAACTGATTGTTCGGCCAATGTTCGAGGAATGTAAAACGTCGCCGTCAGCGGCCAAGGACACTCCGGGGAGTCCGCGCGTGCTGTTGAATGGACCCATGGAGGACAGCCGAGGATTGGTGCTGATTGCCGAGGATGAACAGGCAATCGCCGATATCCAGCGCCTGTACCTGAGTCGCGCGGGTTTCGGCGTTCACGTGGAGCGCGATGGGATTTCTGCGCTGGCACAGATCAGGCGTCTCAAGCCGGTCGCGGTGATCCTCGACGTCGGGCTGCCCGGTATGGACGGGGTCGAACTCTGCCGGCAGCTGCGGCAGGCCGAGGACTGGACACCCATCCTGTTCGTGACCGCCCGAGACGAGGAAGTGGACCGCGTCCTTGGCCTGGAATTGGGCGCCGACGACTATCTCACCAAGCCGTTCTCACCCTCCGAACTCGTGGCCCGGGTCAAGGCGGTCCTCCGTCGGACGGAAGGCACCCTTCGGCCCAAACCGCTGGTGCTGGGCAACATCGAACTGGATCCGTTGAACCGGACCGCTCGCGCGGGCACCACGGAACTCACCCTGACGGCTACGGAGTTCGATCTCCTCGCCTATCTCATGGCCCGGCCCGGCCGCGTGTTTTCCCGTGAGCAGCTGCTTTCTGCCGTGTGGGGGCAGGCCAGTTATGCCGCTGGACGGACCGTGGACGTGCACATCGCGCAGCTCCGCGCCAAGCTCGGCGAGCACTCACCCATCGCGACGAGCCGCGGCGTCGGGTACTCAGCGATCGCCGGGGGCGCCCGGTGAGGCGCTGGTTCGGCACACTGGCCGGGCGCACGACGGCGGTGATCGCCGCCGTCGCGACCGTCGCCGTCGTTCTCGCTGGCCTTCTGGCCGCCCAGCTGGTGAACGCCACAGCCGTGGACGAAGCCAAGAAGTATCTCGCGGTCGAGGCCGATTCGCTCAGCAAACAAACGAGCCTCGGAAGCCTGCAGGACCTTCGCGCAGATCTGCTTACCCATGGCGCGAGGCTCGCGCAAATCGGTTCCGATGGCCGCGTGACGGGCGGCGGAGCCAGGCTGGTGGATGCGAAGACTGTATCGGATGTTCTGGCCGGAAAGCCGGTATCCAGGACCGTCGACGGTCCGCAGAACACTGTGGTCCTGGAGGCCCGGCCCTTGGCGGCCGGCGGTGGCGTAGTGCTGGCGCAGCCCGTGTCCGAAATCCGTGCGGCCGCCGCTCCCCTGCTGAGCCGCATGCTGCTCGCCCTCGCGGCCTGCCTCGTGTTCTCCATTGTCGCGGGCGGCCTGCTGGCGCAGTGGCTCAGCCGGCCGTTGGTGCGTACGGCCCAATCGGCCCATCGGCTCGCAGCCGGTGAACGTTCCGTGCCTGTGGCCCCCGGCGGACCGGCCGAAGTGATGGAGGTTTCGCGGGCCTTGGCCGCCCTCGACGGAGCGCTCCGGACCAGCGAGGGGCGCCAACGCGAATTCCTGCTCTCAATTTCGCACGAAATCCGGACGCCCCTCACGGCCCTTCGAGGCTACGCCGAGGCCCTGGCGGATGGTGTGGTCAGCGGAGACGACGTAAGCGGCGTCGGGCGGACCCTAGTTGCCGAAACCAATCGGCTGGACCGATTCGTCCGCGATCTCCTGGAATTGGCACGGCTTGAATCCGACGATTTCCGCGTGGAACTGCAACCCGTGGACGCATCCTTGATCCTGCGCGAGAGCTGGCAGGCTTGGCAGGCTGTGTTCCTCCAAAACGGGATCACCGGACGGCTCGAACTGCCCTCAGGGCCTTTGCTGGTCCGTAGCGATGGCCAGCGGTTGCGCCAAGTGGTGGACGGGCTGCTGGAAAACGCCCTGCGGGTGACTCCCGGGGGCTCTCCCGTTGTGCTCGCCGCATACCCCGCCGGCGGCGCGCTCACCGTGGAAGTGCGCGACGGCGGACCGGGGCTCACGGAGGCGGATGCCGCCGTCGCGTTTGAACGCGGTGCGCTCTTTGCCAGATACAGCGGCGAACGGCCCGTAGGCAGCGGGTTGGGATTGTCCATTGCCGCAAGGATCGTGCAGCGGCTTGGTGGGCGCATCAGCGTGCGGACAGCACCGGAGGGCGGCGCGGCGTTCGTGGTGGAGTTGCCCGCCATTCCGGCTGACTCCAAGCAAACGTAGACTCTGCGCATGGCTGAAGTTCCAGTGGGTTCGTTGCACCACGTAGAGATTTGGGTACCGCAAATCGACCGGGCTCAGGAGGAGTGGGGCTGGCTGCTGGCGGAGATGGGCTACGAACAATTCCAGGACTGGCCCGATGGCTGCAGTTGGAAACTCGGAGCCACGTACATCGTGATCGAACAGTCCGCGGCGCTCACCGGCAGCACGCACCGCAGGACGGAGCCCGGGCTCAACCACCTCGCGTTCCATGCAGGTACCCGGGAGAACGTGGACCGGCTCCGGGAACTCGGTGCCGATTCCGGCTGGTACGAGATGTTCGAGAGCAAATATCCCCACGCGGGCGGCCCCGACCATTATGCCGCCTATCTGGTGAACACCGACGGCTACGAGGTTGAACTGGTTGCTGGCTAGGGGGCCGGAGGGCCGCTATGACTCCGGGTTCTGGAGCCGGACTTTCAAGGCAGCCGTATCCACGCCCAACTTGTTGAGCAGGACCGCGGCCGGGTCGGGTTGCTGCCGCTCCAGCAGCGCGAGCAGCAGGTGCCGCGTGGTGATTCTGCGGGCTTTCTCCCGGGTGGTCAGTATCAAGGAGTCCTGAATGACCGAGCGGGCGGCCGAGGTGAACGTGGTCCGGCTGCTTCCCTTCGGCGCATTTAGCGGACCGAAGTCCCCCAGCGTGATGCCAACGGATTCCAGGGCCTCCTGGTCGAGGGCATCGAGCTGGGCGCGGGCAGACTCCAGGTCGGTCTCCAGAGTCCGGCAGCTTTCGGGGTCGTGGAGCAATCCCAGCAGCAAATGGTCCGTGCCGATTCTGCGGTCCCCACGGCGTTTGGCTTCCTCGGCACCAGCATGGACAGCGGTTCTCGCTTCGCCCGCAAATCGTTCAAACATGGCAAACTCACTTTCCGTATTTGGCGTGGACCGACTGCCGGGAGACGCCCAAGGCATCGCCAATCTGCTCCCACGACCAGCCCTGCTCCCTAGAGAGAGCCACGTTAGTGGCCTCCACCTTTTCGGCCAGACGATGCAAGGCACCGACGGCGCGAAGGCCAATTGCCGGGTCTGTCGCCGGGATGTGGGAAGTCAGCTCATCACCATTCATGGTGTCAGTTTGAACTGACACCATGAGTCTGTCAACACAGACTGACAGATTCTTCGTGGCTGAGAATTGACCTGACCCGCCGTCGCATGGCGATCCTCGGCCACCGGCTCAAGCCCACCAAGCCCTCGCACTCCACGATGCCGCGCAGCCCGTTGTCGAGCATGTCCGGATCCAGCTCCTCGAAACCAAGCCGGCGATAGTAGGGCGCATTCCACGCAACATCACGGAAGGTGGTCAGGGTCAGCCACGCCAACCCCTCGGCGTGTGCCCACTTTTCGGCGGCATCAAGCAACTCACTCCCGAGGCCTCGCCGCGCATGCGAAGGATGGACACTCAGTTGCTCCACATGCGCGTTGCCATCCAGGTACTCAAGCAGGAGATAGGCCACCGGGACGTCCGATGCGTCGGCAAACACCAACGCACCGCCGCGCGTTTGGAAGAGTGCCAACTCAGTGACGGTCAACGGCTCGTCATCAGCGATTGCGTCCATTCCGCAAGACCGGAAGATCTCGCCCGCAGCGAATTCGATCCCGCGCAACCGTTCCAACTCGTCCACGCGGGCCGCCCTGATCATGCGGCGGCCGCGTTGCTGGCGAGGTATCGATTGCGCTGTTCAATGAGGTTCCGCAGATATCTGCCAAGAACCGCTTTCTCCGCAAGCCGGCCCACGACGCCGAAGGGCGCCGCGAACTCGACGCGATCGATCATGAGCGTCCCGCCGTCGTCGGGAATGAACTCATGGACGTGCCGGAAGAAGCGGAAGGGACCGCGCACTTGCTCATCGGTGAAGGATTCGGGGAAGTGAAACTGGGTGATGCGGCTGCTCATCCGCAAGGGTACGGCGAAATGCCAAGCCTGCCAGGTGACTTCGTCCCCTTCGGACAGCAGTCCGGACACCACGCCGGCCACGGCACGTTCCCGGGACTTGGCCATGGAACCGACGTGCGCTTCGACGTTCCGCGCGAGGTCAAATAGCTCGCCGGGCTCGCGTTGGACGTGGGTGTGGCAGGTGAACGACACGGTCATGCTTCGATCCTGCCACTGTTTTCGAACCTGTTTCAGCGCCGATCAGCAATCTTCCTTCGAAACACTCAGCAATGTTGTGACCCAGCTAATGGCGCGGATCTTGAGGTGCTGATAACTTCCGATGGTCGGCAGAAATGATTGGTGGTGTCCCGTTGCGATCAATCATGGCCCATGCCCGCGCCCTTCATACCGTTCCGCCGGCAAGCAACGATCACCTGGCTGCGGTCCGGGTCGCGCTGAGCGTCGCAGTGCCCGCACTCGCGCTCCTGGCTCTTGGCCGGCCCGACCTCATCATCTACGCCGTGTTCGGCGCCCTGACCGGCATGTACGGCCGTGCCGAGTCGCACCAACTGCGGCTCAAGCACCAAGCGCAAGCCGCCGCCGTGCTCTTGGCCGGCGTCTCCGTGGGCACCTTCTTGTCCGTCTCCCATATCCATTCATGGGGATTGGTAGCTGTGGAGGCGCTCCTGGCAGGCGTAGGTTCGCTGTTCTCGGACAAGGTACGGCTCAAGCCCAACGGCCCCTTCTTCGGAATCCTGGCGCTAGGCGCATGCGCTTCCGTTCCGGCGACAATCCCCTTCTTTGCTGCGGTCCTGATCTGCGCAGCTTCGGCGGCGTTCTCCATGGTGGTTGGCTTTGCCGGATGGCTCTTGCACCGGACCTGGGAACGCGGCGCCACCCGGGACATTCCGGCATTTAGCATGCAGCTGCGTCAAGCAGCCGGGGTCCACGCGGCCCGGTATGTGCTCGCCGTCGGCGTGGCTGGCGCCTGCGGAGTTCTCACGGGCAGCGGCCACCCGCACTGGGCCATGGCTGCCGCCGCTGTGCCGCTTGCCGGGGCCGACATGCCCAGCCGGCTACACCGCGGCATCCACCGCATCGTGGGGACGTTCCTCGGATTGGCGATTGTCGCCGTCGTGCTCTTTCCCGGACCGCTGTCCCCGCTGCAGTATTTCCCGGGACAAACCGCGCTCATCCTGGCCCTGATGGTGATCGGCTTCCAGTTCCCCACCGAGTTGTTCATGGCACGGCACTACGGCTGGGCCATGGTGTTCTTCACACCGGTCATCCTGCTCATGACCCAACTGGCGGCCCCCGCAGATCCTGGGGTGCTGGTCTTGGAACGCGGGGTGGAGACTTTCGTCGGCGCCGTGATCGGGATTGCTGTGGCGGTGCTGGTCCAGGCGCCCCGGCTTACTTCGCGGGGCGGCGGGGCGGACCTGCCGTAAGCTTCGCCGGCAGGACGCGCGCGACGGCGGTGATCACCTTGTAGCGCTTCGTCGGGATGGATATCCCCTTACCCCGCTCGTTGTCTTCCAGCCCTTCCCGGACAACGCGCTCTGCCCTCAGCCAAAGAAAGCGCGGAGCTACCGATTTGTCCATGCCCATGCGATCGTGGAATTCCGTGTGGGTGAAGCCCGGGCACACCGCCGTGACCTTCACCCCGTTGCCTGCATAGGCAAGGTTGGCCCAGCGGCTGAAGCTGACCTGCCAGGCCTTAGCCGCCGAGTAACTGCCGCGGTTCGCGAAGGCAGCAACGCTGGCGACGTTGATGATCCGGCCGGCCCGGCGGGCCAGCATGACTTCAAGGGCCGCGTGGCACAGCTCCAGAGGCGTCTGGACATGCAAACGCAAATGCCGTTTTTCGTCTTCCAGATCGTTCTTCTCGAAGGACTTCAGGAGACCAATGCCGGCATTGTTGACCAGCACGTCCACCGGCCGCGAAGCATCCCGCAACCGGTCCGCCACAGCCGCAACCCCGACGTCGGAGGTCAGGTCGGCGGGCAATACCTCCACCGAGATACTGAAGTCCCGTTCAAGCACCTCCGCGGTAGCCCGCAGTCGGCCTTCGTCGCGGGCTACGAGGACGAGGTGGTGGCCGGATTCGGCCAGTTGGCGGGCGAATTCCGCCCCAAGCCCGGCGGTGGCACCGGTGACCAAGGCTGTGAGTTCGTTGGCACGAGTTGTCATGCGCCCAGACTAGTCCCGTCGGGCGGGGTGAATGTGCGTTTTACTGCCATCTTTCCGGCGGGCTGTCGCAAGAAGTCGTGGTGGCGGCGGACCTGATGATTCCCGCGCGTCCCACACAAAACGGACTCAATTTTTCGATAACGGCCAGCGAACGGCCAGCGAACGGCCACCCACTTAAATAAGTGGGTGTTGTTCGCGATTCGTGACGCGAAAAGTGAAACTAATTTTCGAGAGGCCAGATTGACCCCAAATGTTCCTGGTGAAAGGCGTTGGCCAAGGTCTTCGTGATGATGCGCGGTCCGCTGTATTGGCCAGGGGCGACGTTGACTTAGGACTTCGGTTTGTGGAGTTCACGAAGGTGTGAACCGAGGTCTTCGGTGAAAATCGCTGCCGGCGGCTTGGCTTCGCCTGCTCCCAGCCACATCACCACAAGGTTCCCGGACATGGCAACCACCCCGGACACTCCGGCGGCCCGCAGCGCCCAGCCTTGAACGGCAGCGCCGTCGATTCGGATCACAACCGGTTCTGAGCTTGCCCGATCGAGGGCGGCGGCGAGCTGAGCTTCGTCCTCCGTCATGAGTTGCCAACGACCGAACGGAGACAGTTCTGCCGCCAGGAACGCCGCCAACCGGGCAGACCCTTGCCGGCCCGATACTGCCGGCTTCAACGTCACCAGGCACTCCGGTGCCTCGCCGGTCCGCTCTGTCACCGATCACTTCGAAATTCGTGACGACCACGGTACCGTGGCGGTTCGGCCGCGGGGCGGAGACGGAGAGCGGACGTACTCCCGGAGACGATGAACGCGCCGCGTACAAGCCGAACTCCTCCGACACGGCCAAAACTATTGCACGACGTGCGGCCCGACCTGCATCAGGGACGCTGGCCCGTACATTGATCCTCCCATGATTTGATTGTGCACCCGGGAAGGCCTCACGTGCGGGACCGGCACTACCGTCAGGGAATCCGGGCCGCCATGCCGACTTCGACTCATAGGAGTCACAGGCATCAGGCGCGGTGTCCGGCGTGTCTAGTGGAAAGTGTTGGTGAATGTCGTCGGTGCGATGCGCTGTCCGCTGAATTGATAGCTCAGGGTGGCGTGATCGGCGCCGCTGGAGATCATGGCGTCCAGCGTGAAGTCGAGGCTGTGGGGGTCGATGGATGACGTCGTGCAGCGGATATAGCCAGACGACTGGTCCGGGCAAGTCCAGCCGGCTGGCGCCAGGAGTTTCCCGGGGACGAATGCTGCCTCGGGTGAAAGGCTGAAGAGCGTTTCGCCCGTGCTCGGCGTGCCATCGCCCTGCAGCGAGAAGGCCACGTCGATCTGACGCTCGGGCTGCCCTGTGCCTGGCTGACTGCCGAAGGAAGCCGAGACGGTTTGCTGGGGCGGCGCCGTGGTGGAAGGTTGCGGAATCGGAGTTGCGATGACCGTTGGGGAGTGTTGTGGAACGGGGGGTGTGACAACCGCTGCGGAGCTGATCGCCTTGGCTGTCTTCTGCGTCACGGGCACTGCCGCGGGTGCGGTCCTCTGAGGGATCGGCGCGGCAACGGGCGCGGGCGCGGGCGCGGGCGCGGCAACGGGCGCGGGCGCGGGAGGCTCGGGCGCCGCTATGGCGGGCGGGTCCGACGTCGGGACCGGGCTTGGCAAGGGTGCCGACAGTGTCGGCGCGACTTCCGGCACCGACCTAATGGCCGCCGTCGCGCTGCTCGCAGCATCGGCTGCGACGATAGGCGCAGTCTGTCCGAGCCTTAGGAAGACCCCCGCGATCGCGAGGCCGGCCAAGACCAGCGCGGCGACTGCCATCTTCCAGATGACACTCCCCGGCCGCTTTCCGGCTGCCGTCGGATCGCCGACTCCGGGGGTCAGCGCCTCCGGGGGAAGGAAACCGCCAGCCACCGCCGGCGTGAAGACCACCCCGGCCACCAGCGGGAAGACAGCTGCCCGCATGCCTGCCTGGACGTCGTTGAGTTCCACCAGCACGGCCGTGCACTTCGGACAGGTCTCCAAATGGGCCTCGACCTTTTCGCGCGACGTACGTTTCAAGCCGTCGCGGGCATACTTTCCGAGCTGGCTTGAATACTCGAAGCATGAGTCGTCACTGGCCAGGCTGATGTGATTCTGCAAATAGGCCTGCCGAAGTCCCTCACGGGCCCGGATCGCAAGCGACGAGACTCCGTTCGGGCTCAATCCGATGAACGGCGCGGCTGCGGCAGGCTTCAGTCCTTCGATGTCTACGTGCCAGAGCACGGCCTGCCAGCGCTCCGGAAGAGAGGTGAAGGCCTTCGCCATGGTGCTGGACTCAAAGGCCTCAAGGACCCCGTCCGCGTCAACGGCAATGGTGTCCAAGCTGGACTCGTCCCCCACGGCCAGTGTTCGCCTGGCCTTCCGGTTCCGGTCGTGGGCAATTCGCCGCACGGCGGTCAGGAGATAGGAACGGAAGAATTGGTCCGGGCCCTTGCCTTCGGTGAGGGCTTGGAAAATCGAGGCGAATGCCTCGGAAACGACGTCGTCGGCGTCACTGACATTGTCCGTTTGGGTGCGGGCAACATACTGGGCAGCTGCCGCGTGTCGCCGGTAGAGGACATCGAACGCGGACGCGTCACCCCCACGCACCATCGCCATAATTTCGGGGTCGCCGTGGGTCTCTGCATCCCAGGACGGGCGCGAGCCACGCGACCCAAAGTCAGAATCCTGCTCCATAGCAATCCAGTGTGACAGCAGTTTGCATGTGACTTGAACCTACGCCGGTCCCGGCTGTGCCCTGACTATTCGTTGTCCGGCTCCCCCACCGGCGGTTCCGGCGGCCAATCGACGTCGAGCTCGTAGCCCTCATGATTGCGCAGATAGGCGGCGATGAACGGGCAATGCGGAATGATCCGCTTGCCGGAGGCCACTACATCGTCCAGGGCAAAGTGCGCCAAGACCTTGGCCAGTCCGCGGCCCTTGAACTGCGGGCGGGTCTCGGTGTGCAGGAAGTCGATGTGGCCAGGCTTGTCCATGAACTGGGAGATCACGGCCACTTCACCGTCAACCAGAAGCTCGTAGCGGTGGAATTTGTCGTTCCTGACCGTTGTGACGTCCGGGCTGAACGACTCTGCGGTTGAATCCGTGAACTCAGTCATGAGTCGAGATTGGCACGTAAACCGTGCTCTGGCAATGGCACCGTGGGGGCATCGGGAACCGCCGGGGGAAGGACTCCGGCCGGCACCCGTCCCAGCAGCAGGACCGCGAGCGCGAAACACGCCGCGCCCCCACCGAGAAGCGTCAGCGTCAGTCCGTTAAGGACTGCGTCCACCACCGGGATGAAGACCACGACGCCGGCAGTCACCACCGCGGCGTGCGCCCTGCCGCGCGCGTGGACGGCCGCCGTCGGGCGCTCTTCGAGCCTGCCGCACAGCAACAGGACCGGTAACAAAAGTACGACGACGGCGAGCAGCACCACAGGGCGAGCCCACCACCATTCGGCGGTACCGGCCGCCGGCTTGGGCAAATCCGTGAGCAGAAGCAGTCCGGATAAAGCTGCAAGCAGAGGCAAATGCCACAAATAAACGGTCATGGACCGCCGGCCCGCCACAGCCACCACCCAGCGGATCCAACGCACCCGCGCCACCCATTCCAGGCCCGGGCGCAGTACCTGCAGGGTGGCGGCCTGCGACAGGCCGAGGAGCAGCATGCAGAAGTTGGGCGGATTCAGGTCCACGATCATGTTCCCGGAGTAGACCCCAATTCCGGTCAGGAAGCCTAGCAGCAGGTTGCTGCCGACAATCAACCCCACGAACCAGCCCCGGCTGCGTCCAGCGAAGATGCCGTCGGCAATGAAGAAGCCGAATTGCTGGACCGCGCACCAGACAAAGAGCATGTTGACGAAGGCGAGCATCGGAAAAGCGCCGCGCAGGGAGTCGAGGGTGATCACCGCGGCCACCAGTCCGCTGAGGGTCAACCAGGGGGAATGTCCGTGCAGGCGGGCCAGCAAGGGAACACTGAGTTGAGTAGCAAGGTAAGCGGCCAGGAACCACAGGGGCATGCCCGCGCCGGTGGCGATGAGCTGGACCACCTGCGGGTCGACACCAAGGAGCAGCGCTGCCCACAGCCCCACGAACATCGAGGCCAGCAGCGCAGTTGCCGGACGGATGAGGCGCAAGAGCCGCAGTTGCGCGTACTCGACGCCGGTGCCTCCGCGCGCATGGAGCCGACGCCATGATCCCAGCCCGGTGATGCCTCCGACGACGAAGAACAACGGCATCACCTGCAGCACCCACAGCACGGGTTCGAACCAACGCTGTTCCATGAGCGTATTTTCGGTGGTGACGGTGCCGTCCGGGTGCAGGACCGGACTGACCATCATGCAGTGCGCGAGCACCACCAGGACGAGGCAGAAGAATCGGGCGAGGTCGATCACAGGATCACGTGAACGGCCGAGCGTAGCCCGGTCCGCGGATGCCCTCTGTTGCCTCAAGAATCCCATTGCGCTCCCTTGCGATCTGCTGAGTCCATTGTCCGCCCGCTCGACGGCGGGAACCATAGCGGACGGACAGTGTGAATTCGTGGGTGCGGGCCGTGGGCTGCGTTCCGGAACGCGGCTGTGGAGCCGCACCCACGATCTCGGCGTTTAGCGACGCACGGTCAGCAGCCGTTCCCGTTGCCGCGAATCGCTGGCAGCCGCACTGGCGGCCAGGGCCAAGCCGAATGCGCCGTCCAGGACTGCCTGGTCCGCGGAAGCTGAAGAGCCGTGGGCAGCAAACTCGGCGGTGTGGTGGGCGGCGCCGCCCACGTCGTAGCCGAGCAGCGGGTGGATGCTTGGAACCAGTTGCGAGACGTTGCCCATGTCCGTGGAAGCCACTGGTTCTTCGTTGAACGCAACAGCCCTCCCCCTGGTCGACATCGCGTCCCGGTAGGCCTCGGAAAGGAACCGGTCCTGCCTGAGTTCAGCGTATGCATTGCCCGTGGAGGTAACCTTGAGCGTGCTCCCGCTGGCAAGTGCTCCCGCCTCCAGGCATCGCCGCACGCGTTCCTCGATGACGCGCAGATTCTTGATGCTGGGCGAACGCATTTCCACGCTTGCCTGGGCCCGCTCCGGTATGACGTTGACGGCACTCCCGCCTTCCGTCACGATCAGCGAAACTACGGAGCCGGGCGGAAGCTGCTGCCGCGCCAAGGCAATGGCCGTCTGCGCAATCACCAGCGCGTCGAGGGCATTGACCCCCTCGGATGGAGCAGCTGCGGCGTGTGCCGGACGGCCCTCGTAAAGCACATCCCACATACACATGGCCAAGGATGAGCCTCCGATGACGTCCTCCCCGCCGGCGTGGGCCATCATTGCCAGGGATACGTCGTCGAAGAACCCTTCGCCAATGAGGTCGACCTTACCCCCGCTTGTTTCCTCCGCAGGAGTACCGAGCACCTTGACGGTGATCCGGAGCTCGTCGGCTACGGAAGCGAGTGCAAGTGCCGCCCCCACAGCGCAGGCGGCATTCACGTTGTGTCCGCACGCATGCCCGATGTTCGGCAAGGCGTCGTATTCAACACACAGCGCGACCACCAGTTCCCCGGTCCCGAATCGTGCGCTGAACGAAGCCGGGAGAAGCGGTTGCGGGCTGTCAAAGCTGAATCCCGCGCTCCGGAGCAGCCGGCTAACACGCTTGGCGGCCCGGAATTCCTGGCCGCTAAGCTCTGGATCTGCGTGGATCGCGTGGCTCAGGCCAAGGATTTCCGGCGCCCACCTTTCCAGCACGGCAGAGACGCCGCGTTCGACGGCGGTCGAAGGGACCGTGGGGGGCGTTGCGGTTTCCAGGGAGGCGGCCTTCACGCGCCCACCCCCGCTGCTTGGCGCTTCGGGTAGCGGGCGGCTGCTGCCGCAGCGATCAGGGCAGCGACGGCTAGCGTAATCCAGATGGACAGCAGCCCGCCCTCGCTGATGTGCCCGGACTGGACTGAGGACGAAGAGATAAGCTTCACGACGGCGGCACCCACGGCGATTCCGACGGACAGCGCCAGCTCGTTGAGGCCGGCCGCCGTCGAGGTTTCCTCGAGCGGAACGCCCTCCACAGACAGTGCCCGGGTCCCTGCCTGGTACATGCCCAGGCTCAGGTTGAACATGGCAAATCCCGCGCAGTACCCGGCCAGGGAGCCGTGCGCAACTGCCATGACCAGGAAGCCGCCCGCCAACAGGAGGCCAGCGAATACCAGGGTGGCCCGTTCGCCGAACAGGCTGAGTGCCCTTGAGGTCAGGAGCGAGGAAAGCAGCGAGAGTACCGATGCCACCGCTAGGACGATCGCGATCATGAGGGGGCTCAGCGCGAAGCCGTAGCCTGTCTTGTCCGGGTTCGAATACAGGAAGATGCCGTTGGTGCCGAAGTAGCTGATCGAGGCAAACCCGAAGAAGAACGTGGCGAGCGAGACCGTCCGAATGCGCGGGATCGCAAGCATGCGAAGGTCCATAAAACGCTTCCCGTTGATGTTGCGAGCGTCCAGGACCACCCAGTAGGCCAACAATGCGAGGCCGAGGATTCCGGAGCCGAGCGTCTTGGGGTCCAACCAACCCCAGTCCGGACCCATCGAAAGGGCCACAACAAAGCCGATCAGCCCGAGGGAACATGCCAAGAGCGGCACTAGGGCGAGTCCCTCGCGGGTGGGGGTACCGGCGTCGGGCAGGACGAAGGAACAAACCAGGGCCACAACCGCAAAAGGCACCGCTACCCAGAAACCGAGGGTGGGATCGTCGACGCCGATGATCCCGGCAAGCAGCCCGCCGGCGCCCACCATGATCATGAGCATGCCGATCATCACGCTGACGCCGGTGCGGGTCTGCGCGGGGCTGCTCACCCGCAGGATGCCCATCATGAGCGGAATGAATCCAACCACGCACGTGAGCATGACGACGCCGATTGTCACCGTCCACAGCGACGGCCACAAAGCCATCATGACGACGCCGGCAGCGACTACCGCCGTCGACCAGCGGAGTACGAGCCTGTAGCCGTAGCTGTCGCCGAGCCGCGAGATGATCGGCGTGAGCACCGCGAAACTCACGTTTGAGATGAGGAAAATGCCGTTGATGGTGGGGTCGTCGATCGAGAAGGTCGGTCCTAAGGCGGGGAGGATCGGGTTCAGGTAACCCTGGGTGACTCCGCTAAGTGATTCGATCAGGGCCATCGCCACGATCATTCCAGTGATGGTCCGGCGAGCGATGGCCGCCGTCGCTGGAGGTGCTGTCCTGCTTGCCATGTGCTTCCTTGGGTGTTGGGAGGGCTTCTTTGCCCGGTCTTTGGATGCGAGTGGGGTGATTCGAGTCACAACATTAGGCCCGCCGTTTACACTGGCTAGGAATTTGTTTAAAATCATCTAAGAATCTTGAAATTTGAAGGAATCAGCCATGATCTCCGAGACTGACCTCGAAATCGTCAATGCGCTGCAGATCAATCCCCGTGCCGATTGGAGCCGCGTTGGGGGGGTCCTCGGCCTGTCCGGGCCTACCGTCGCACGCCGCTGGAACGCCCTCGCCGAGCAGGGACTAGCGTGGATCACCCCGGCCCCGGGGGCGCGCTATTTGAGTGCAGGCTGGTCGGCGTTCATCAGCCTTTCTTCGCTTCCGAGCGAAAACGAAGCCCTGGTCCAAAAGCTGTGCGAGGAGCCGGCATTCGGCACCGTGTCCCTCGTGTCCGGCTCCCACGATCTCTTCGTGGACTGTTTCGCCTCGAGCCACGAGGAACTCATGGATATCGTCACCGGTTCCTTCGCGGGACTGCCCGGCGTCACCCACCGCGAGGTCGTTTTCGTCACCAAGCTGTACCGGCAGGCCTCCGACTGGCGCAGCGGAACCCTGGAGCCGGCGCGGGCCCGGCTCATGTCGGCAGAGCCTCTGACCGCACCGGCCGCCTATGCTCCGGACAGGCTTGATGCGTCCTTGCTGGAGGAGCTCGCCCAGGACGGGCGGGCGAGCTGGGCGGAACTGGGAGCGGCCTGCGGCATTTCCCCTCAGACGGCACGACGGCGGGTGGAGCGGTTCCTCGCGTCCGGCTACATGACGCTGAGGTGCGACACGTCCGCATCGGCCCAACAAGGGCTGAGGGAAGTGAGCCTGATCCTCAACGTGCCCGCACACTTCCTGGACGGCGTCGGGCGCTACTTCGCACCCCTGCCGAATTGCAGGCTCAGCGCCCAAGTATTGGGTGCCCAGAACCTGTTGGTCACGCTGTGGGTCCGCGACTACCTGGAGGTCCAGGGCCATGAGCGGGAACTCGCGGAGCGGGCACCAGGGAGTGCCGTGATCTCCCGTCAAGCCGTGGTGCGCAACTACAAACGCCTCGGCCACGTGTTGGACGAGTCCGGACGCAGCCGCAGCGTCGTCCCGTTGCCGCTGTGGCGTGAGGCGTAGCAACTCGGCTCGCTGGGCGCGCCGACTTTGTGGGGGGCGCGCCCACACGCTCGCTCACCTATGACCCAAAACTCCCCAACGCTCGCTCACCTATGACCGGAAAAGCCGCAACCCTCCTGCAGATGATGATCCGCAGGAGGGTTGCGGGTTTTGGCCCCAAAGGTGAGCGAGGGTCCGGTTCCGGGAGCATCCCGCGGTTCGCCTGCATCTGGAAACCCAGACGGCAACCCCGACAATTGCCCTGCGGTGCGGCGGATCCCGGCGTTTAGTAGAGAGTGCTATCAATCCATGACAAAGGAGTCATCGTGGCACGCGCCAATTTAGCGACAGTGCAATCAGCCCCATTTCCCCTCCCCTCAGCCTCCTCCGTTGCCCATGGCACGGCGATCGGCCTCGGCCCTGAACCGACAGCAAAACCACATGCCTCCGACGATTCAGAGGCCGGCGGCGAAGTCCCCAGCAGTGCCTGGCGGGTGCGGGCGGATGCTTGGGAGTTCCTTGGCTACGCCGTCAAGCAGCTGGCTGCCCCTAGCGCGAAGCCAGCGGCGGGCGCCCGCTTTGCGCTGGAGCCGCGGGAACTGCCACGCGAGGTTCGAAAGTTGCTGCCGTTGCTGGAATCGCTCGAAATGTATTGGGCGTCTCCGGGCCCGCAGTATGTCACGGAACTGCGGCGAACCTTGGAAACCGGGGAATACCCCGAGGCACTGGGCCTCATAGAACCGGTCGCGCGGCGCGTTGCGGGCCATAACCAGCACGCCCCGGAACCGTCCGCGGACGGTGAACGCGAGGCGGACAGGATTGAAGAACCCGCCGATGGGCGGAAGCGGTTCGAAGTCCTGGTGATCGACGACGTCTCCGATGTGGACCGTGAAGCCCTCCAAGCAGAACTTCTCAACCAGCGGCGCCCCGCCGACGCCTTCAACTACGAGCTGGTGTTCGTCCCTAGTTTCGAGGACGCCATAGTGGCCGTCCTCCTCAACCCCGACATCCAAGCGTGTGTCCTGCGGCCCGGATTTGTCCTCAACAGCACGCAACGCCTGGGCCGGGACATGCGCGGTTTCCTGGACGGGTTCTTGGGCGGTTCGCTCCCCGAGCGCCCCTTGGACCGCATCCTGAGCCTGGCGGAGAAACTGGGTCAACTCCGCCCCGAAGTTGACCTCTACTTGGTAGCTGGAGTGGGGATCGAGGGACTCGCGGGTTCCTTGACCCGCCGATTCCGCCGGATATTCCGCCGCCAGGACGGGCTGGAGCTCCATTTGTCCTTGCTGGCGGGCGTCGCTGAACGATATGAGGCGCCGTTCTTCCACGCGGTCCAGCAATACAGCCGGAAACCCGCCGGTGTTTTCCATGCGCTGCCGGTGTCCCGGGGAGGATCAGTTATCCATTCAAAGTGGATCAACGATCTGGGCGAGTTCTATGGCCTCAATCTGCTTCTGGCAGAAACTTCGGCCACGTCCGGCGGGCTCGATTCGCTCTTGGATCCGCATGGGTCCCTCAAACAGGCCCAGAAGCTGGCGGCCCGGGCATTCGGTGCCCAAAAATCGCTGTTTGTCACCAACGGAACCTCAACAGCCAACAAGATCGTGCACCAATCGATTCTTGCGCCCGGAGATGTAGTCCTGGTGGACCGGAACTGCCACAAATCGCACCACTATGCCCTCATGCTGGCTGGCGCGCAGGTCTCCTATTTGGACGCCTACCCGTTGAACGATTTCTCGTTCTATGGAGCAGTTCCCTTGGAGAGCATCAAACGGATGCTCTTGGACTACCGCCGGTCTGGCAGGCTTCACGAGGTCAAGATGCTCGCCCTCACCAACTGCACCTTCGACGGCATCGTCTACGACGTCGAACGGGTCATGGAAGAGTGCCTGGCCATCAAACCGGACTTGGTATTCCTGTGGGACGAGGCGTGGTTCGCGTTCGCGGGCTTCCACCACATCTACCGCCGTCGCACTGCCATGGCCTCGGCACGGTCGCTTGAGGCAAAGTTCTCGGATCCGGCCTACGCCCGGCGCCATGCCGAACAGTTGCGCGCGCTGGACGCGGCAGGCGCGGCGGCCGGCGGTGGCCAAGCGGCCGGCGAGCCCGACGACGGCGGCCCGGGTTCCGGCGTCGGGCCCGTGAGCGATGAACTGCTACTCAAGACGAGGCTGTTGCCCGATCCGGCGAAGGCCCGCCTGAGGGTCTACTCGACCCAGTCGACCCACAAGACCCTGACTTCGCTCCGCCAAGGGTCCATGATCCATATCCATGACCAGGATTTCGGCCAGTTGAACGAGGAGAGCTTCCGGGAGGCGTACATGACCCACACCTCCACCTCGCCCAACTACCAAATCCTTGCCTCCCTTGATATGGGACGGCGGCAGGTCGAGTTCGAAGGCTACGAACTGGTGCAACGGCAGGCCGACCTCGCCGTCAGCATCGCCCAGGCCGTGGCCAGGCATCCCCTGCTGAAGAAGTACTTCCGCGTGCTCGGCACCAGGGACCTCATTCCGGCGCAATACCGCGAAACCAGCCGGCAAATGCCCCTGCGGGACGGACTGGCCGCGATGTCGGAGGCTTGGGAGCGGGACGAGTTCGTCGTCGATCCGAGCCGTTTGACCCTGCACATCGGCCTCACCGGCGTGGACGGGGACACTTTCAAGCACGACTACCTGATGGACAAGTACGGGATCCAGGTCAATAAGACGTCACGGAACAGCGTGCTGTTCATGACCAACATCGGAACCTCGCGGAGTGCCGTCGCCTACCTCGTCGAGGTTCTGGTCAAGCTGGCCGAAACCTTCGAAGACGAGCAATCCGGGCTGAGTGGCTTGGGCAAGCGGGCCCGCAATGCCCGCGTTGCCGCGCTGACCGGCACGCCCCCACCCCTGCCGGATTTCAGTCGCTTCGCCGAGCGATTCCGCAAAGACGCACAAACTCCCGATGGCAACATGCGCGCAGCTTACTTCGAGAGCTACAAAGCCGGTTCCTGCGAGTACTTCAGTGCGGCCGAACTCGCACGCAAGGTCGCCGTGGGCGAAGAAATGGTGTCCGCGTCTTTCGTCACCCCCTACCCGCCCGGATTCCCCGTCTTGGTTCCCGGGCAGGTCATCACGGAGGAGATCCTGGCCTTCATGTCGGCACTGGATACGCGGGAGATCCACGGCTTCAATGCCGAGCTAGGATTCCGGGTCCTGACGGGCAAACCCTCGTAGCCAGACTCCACAGGCAATGTCGACGACGGCCGGACACGGGTCCGGGTTAGCCCGCCAACCGCCGTCGTACTTCATCAAACGCTCGTGCAGATTTCGACCCCAATCCACCGACCCTCCATCACTTTTAGGGCAAATACCGTCAACGCTCGCGCACAAGACGTGAGCGAGGGTCACCCCAAAGGCATATAAGTGAGCGAGCGACGGGCCTGGAGGGCACATACGTGAGCGAGCGTTCCGCTTAGCCGAGCGCAACGGCCAGAATGCCGAGCACGACGGCGAGTAGCGGCGTCGTGCCCTGAAGAACCGCGGCGCGGAGGTACTTTTTGCCGCTCAAGGCAAGCACGATTGCCGCCAGCAGCATGGAGCCGCACGAGCTGAAGACGAGGGTCCAACCCACCTGCGGGTGACCGAGCGCGACCACCGCGATCCCGGCGAGCGCGCCAATGGCGAGGAAAAGGTTGTAGAAGCCCTGGTTGTACGCGAGGGGCTTGGTGGTTTCGGCGTCGGCTTGGGACGAGACGCTGAAACGCTTCCACGTGGCTGGGCGAGTCCAAGTGATGGACTCCATGCTGAAGATGTAGACGTGCAGCAAACCGGCAATGAGGGCAAAAAGCAAGGAGGCCAGGATCATGTGCTGATCCTAGCCTCCGTGTGTTTCGGGAGGGGTTAGTTTGAGCGCCTGGTGGGCGCGACGACCTTGATAACTGCGGAGTCGTCGGCGGCGGCGAGGCCTTGGGCCTGGCCGAGGAGGTAGAGCTGTTCGGCAGCGGCGGCAACGGGTGCGGCCAGGCCGGCGGCGCGGGTGGCCTTGCCGACGATGCCCATGTCCTTGACGAAGATATCCAGGCGGCTGAGGACCTCGGCGCCTTCCTCGTTGTATGCCTCGAGGATTCGGGGGCCGCGGTTGGACAGCATGAACGAGCCGGCGGCACCTGCTTCCAGGGCGGCGAGGGTCTTCGCCTGATCCAATCCGAGGGCGTCAGCGAGTGCCATTGCCTCGGCGGCAGCGGCGATGTGGACACCGCAGAGGAGCTGGTTGACGGTCTTCAGAGCCTGGCCGTCACCGGGTTTGTCGCCCACGATGCTCAGGGTGGAGGCCAACAGTTCCAGCGCGGGGCGTGCTTTTTCGCGGGCGGCCGGCGTCGCGCCAACCACGATCAGGAGGTCGCCCTCGCCGGCACGCTTGGGGCCGCCGGAAAGGGGCGCGTCAACGAGTTCGACGCCGTACTCCGCCAGGCGGGCCACAGTGGCCGGAATCGCTTCAGTACCGACAGTGCTGCCGAGGATCACGACGGCGCCCGGCTTGAGCACCGGCGCGACGCCGTTGGCGCCGAAGAGGACGTCGTCGAGCTGTTCGCCGTTGCGCACGGCAAGGAGCAGGGCATCGGCGCCTTCCGACGCTTCACGGGCCGAAGCGAAGGTGCGGATTCCGGCGTCGGCGGCGAGCTTCAGCCTCGATTCGGCGATGTCGAAGCCGTGGACAGTCAGCTGGGTTGCCAGGCGGGTGGCCATCGGCAGGCCCATGGCGCCAAGGCCGAGGACGGCGACGGTGTAGTTGCTGGTCATGGTGTTCTCCATTGAATTCAGTGTTAGAAAGTGTTGCTGAGCTTGCGCGTGACCTGCGCCAGGGATTCGTCATCGCCCACGTTGCCGGCGAAGACGATGTACGGGATGCCCTTCGCGGGTCCGTCCACCGGCTCCCACAGGGAGACGATGCCGGGCAGCATAGGGCCGCGAACAATCGCGTGGCGGATTTCCAGGCCGTGCGCGGCCACATCCGAGGACGTGATCCCACCCTTGGCGATGACGAAGCGCGGCGGGAAGGCCTTGAGCGTCCGGTTCACGATCGCCACGACGGCGGCAGAGACGGTGCGGGCAATCTGCAGGCTCGCCGCGGCGTCGTCGGTCTTGATGAGCAGGCGGCTCGTGTGGACAATCACGTCGCCGCTGTGGAGGGCGTCGACGACGGCGGCGACCGTTTCGTCGAGATAGGCTTCCGCGCCGCCGACGAGAAGCCTCTCGACGTCGATCTCGACGATGCGGGCAGCTCTGTGCTGGGCGGTCAGGACGTTGAGCTGGCGCGTGGTGAGGCCGACATGGGAGCCAACAACAATGAGGCCCCCGGCTGTGGAGGGAGTGTTGCCTTCGTAGGCTTCCTCGCCGCTGAGTGCCTCGCGGATTTCCTGGCCGATGCGGCCGCGGACGAACGGCGGGCCGACGCGGTAAAGCAGCTTCTTGCCGCGGCGTTCGGCCTCTTCGAGTCCAAGGGCGAGTGCACGGAGGTCGTTCTCGGTGACAATGTCCGCGACGATCGGCGTGGATTTGGTAGCCGGTTCGATGGCATCGGCGATGGCCTTCGCGGAGAGCTCGGGATCTCCGGCGGATCCGTTCGCAGCGGCAGCGCCGGCGCGGATGATGTTCAGGTCGAGGACGATCACATCGCTGGCCGGGAAGCGGCCCTGCGACTTTTCCTCCACATATTTGGCCATCTCGGAGTTGGCGAACCCGAAGCTCGCATCCTTGGCGAACTCGGTCTCGGCAACCGGGGTGAGCTTGCCGGCGTCGTCCCCGGTGCCGCGCATGTAGTGCACGCCGCCAATGGTGACCCGTCCCGCGTCGGGAAACGCCGGGACTATCACGACGCCGTCGGTCGCTTCTCCGGTCACGTCGGCGACGGTGGCTGCAATGACGTTCGGTTCCAGCGGATAGTGGCCGCGGAGGGTGGAATCGGAGCGGCTGACAAATCCGAGGCGAACATCCTTGGCGGCTGCGGCGACGGCGTTGCGGACGATTTCCTCGTTGCGGGCAGCGGCCTCAACCGGGTCCAGGCTGCGGGTGTTGGTCAGCACGTACACCGCGGGCTGGGACTTGCTTTCCGCGATGTGGGCGAACGCCCACGCGAAATCGGCGACCTCCCAGCGGGTAAGAACCGGCAGGTTGGCGACTGACTGGGTGCCCGTGGGGTCGTCGTCGAGGACTACCAGGACGCGGGGCGAGTTTGCGGAAGACGCTGCTACGGCGTCGGCAACCAGCTGCGCGGGGATCTGGACTTCAGCCGGGAAGGCGGCCAGAACATCGGCTTCAAGGGTCACTGTGCACTCCGTCGTGGGAAATCTCTGGTTCTGAACGTAAATGTAAGATGTCAGACATCTAATATTTGAATGCTAGTGTGACACACCCACTTTCGGCTGTGCAAGTGTCAGTCGTCACTATGCTTGGCGCATGCTTCAAGAGCCTCCCGCCGTCGCGGCGCTGCACGTGGACATGCGCCATCCAACGGCCGCCATCACGACGCCGGCCCTCCAGTCCCAGCCTCCCGTCCTGTTGCTGCACGGCTGGGCCTCGACGTCCGCTTATTGGGAGCCGCTCGCCGCCGAATTGCTCGACGCCGGGCGTTCAGTGTGGATCGTCGATTTGCCTGGGTATCACCGCGGCGATGCATTGCCTCCGGGCTTCGAGTGGACGCTTGAGTCGGCGGCGGCTTCCGTTGCGGCCATCGCCGCCCGGAACCCCTCGCCGGTCCACATCGCGGGCCACTCCATGGGCGGCAGCGTGGCGCTGACACTGGCCGCAAAGCATCCGGAGTTGGTGGCGAGTGTGGCCCTGATCGGCATGGTGCCGGCCCCGCCGAACGATGCCTTCAAGTCGATGCTCGAATCCCAGCTCGGCCAAGGCTTCATTGACGACGCGACGCGCGCTAAATGCATGAAAGCCTGGTTTGGGGCGTTGCTTACGGAGGACGAACGGCTGCTGAGCCGCGGATTCGAGCTCCCGTTTGAGGTTCTGGGGCCTAGCGGCCTCGCGGCAATGGCGGGCGTGGCTGCGGATGTCCCCGAAAAGGTGACCGTGCCGACCCTAGTGATTGCCGGCGTCGGGGACCGCTTACGCTCGCTGGACCAGGCGGAAGCCTTCGTAGCGGCCAGTCCCATGCGAAGGCTGGCGGCCATCCCGAACGCCGGGCACAGCCTCCATTGGGAGCAGCCGCATGCTTGTGCGGTGGCGCTCGGCGCGTTTTGGGACGAAAGCCGGCAACCCTCGGCGTAAGATGTCAGACATCTAAGAACGGAGCACCATGGCACGCAAGTCGCTGGTCGGCGTCGTAGCTGACGAGCTACTGGACCGCATCGTCGCGGGCGAATTTCCGCCGGGCACTGTGGTTCCCGGCGAACTTGAGTTGAGCGCAAAGCATGAGGTCAGCCGCATGACCGTGCGCGAGGCGATGAAAACCCTCGAGGCGCAGCGAATCCTGAGCGTCGAGCGTGGCCGGGGAACGTTCGTCAATCCCCTGAACCGCTGGGCTTCCCTTGAAGCGGTATTGCGTGCGGTTTCGGAAGGAAAGAACGACGCCGCAGCGGCCGTCCAGCTCATCGAGCTGCGGCGCATGCTCGAGACCGGCGCCTGCGAACTCGCCGCCTCACGGGTCTCCCCCGAGGAAATCGACCAGCTGCAGGTTCATGTGTCCGCCATGCAGAAAGCCCACGATTCCAATGATGTGAGCGCGTTCGTCGAGGCGGACCTCGGGTTCCACGATGTCATCCTGCATGCTTCCGGCAACGTGTTCGTGGCCGTGCTCTTCGAACCCCTGCACCGCGTCTTGGAAGCCCGGCGCACCCAGACCTCGCAAATCCCCGACATCCAGCGGCACGCGATCGGACATCACCGGGCCATCCTGAAAGCCCTCGAAGCCGGAGACTCTCCCCGCGCCCGCGAGGCCATGGACGCGCACATGCAGCAAACCCTGGACGACCTCAAGACGTACGTCCTGGAGGCGTAAGTTCCCTGAACGCCCGCTCACATATGCAGGCCGATTCCCCAACCCTCCTGCACCTATATGGGCCGATTCCCCAACCCTCCTGCAGATCATGAAGTCGTCCCGTACTTTGACCTGATAGGTGAGCAAGTATCGGCCGGGGGGTTCCAACCGGAGGGCGGACCCTTCAATCCAAAAGTTACTCACATGAGCCCGTCGAGGCAGGCTGCCCTGAGTTTGCTCACAAGGGGCGACTCCGACATCTCTGCGCTGCAGATCAAACTGACCTTCGATATGGCATTCGAGTCCTCGATGTCCAGGTAAGTCAGGCCGGGAATAGCAAATGCCTTGAGGGAATCGGGAACAACCGCGACGCCGAGCCTCGCAGCCACGAGGCCCAGGATTGTGGGGAACTGAACCGCCTCCTGAGCGATGTCGAACTCTACGTCTGAGGAATGGAGTAGCGCGGCGATGTGGTCGAACAGCCGCGAGATGCGGTTTCTCGGGAAGGCGATGAACTTCTCCCCCGCCAATTCTCCCAAACTCACCGAGGAGCGGGCGGCCAGCCGATGATCCACGGCCACCGCAACTACCAGGGGCTCATTCCGCAGAAGGGTCTGGGATATGCCAGGACCAGCCCTGACCTCCCTCGCGATTCCAGCGTCCAGGTTTCCCGCGGCGATGAGGTCCATCTGCTCATCCGTGGTTACTTCCCTGAGATCAAGTTCGATACCTGGCCACTCGGACCGGAGGTACCTGACGACAGGTGGGATTGCCGAAATTGCGGCCGACGAGACGAAGCCCAGCCGAAGCCGTCCGATTTCGCCGTTTCGTGCCTGACGCAGGGCCGCGGCCATTGCTTCGTATTGGGTCAGGACTTTCCTGGCATGGGTCAAAAGCAGTTCGCCATCAGCGGTGAGCTGGACATTGCGCGAATTGCGCACGAAGAGCTGCACTTTGCATTCCTCTTCGAGTTTTCGAATCTGTTGGCTGAGGGGAGGCTGCGCCATATGCAGGCGCTCAGCAGCGCGATTGAAATGCAATTCCTCGGCCACCGCGACGAACAGTTCAAGGCGTCGAAGGTTCATGGAACAAGACTAAACAGATATTGATGTTCGTCAAATAGATACTTCAGTGGCCGGGCCGCGAGGTCTACCGTTGATCGTGAGGACAGTCACACATCAACAAGCAGCAAGAGGTTAGAGAATGCCCGTAATGACCGAGCCCGCCAGTAGCTTCATCAACGGCGCCTGGGTAGAAGGCGCCGGGGCCATCACCTACCGTTTCAACCCGGCAGCGCCGACCGAAGCGGTTACCGCATACCGTCAAGCAGGTTCCGAGGATCTGGCAAAGGCAATGCAAGCCGCAACTGAGGCTGCGCCAGCTTGGGACCGGCTCGGAATTCTGGCCAGGGGTCGCATCCTGTCAGCTGCGGCGCGGCTGATCCGCGAACGGGCCGAAGAGATCGCTAGGACGATGACGGCAGAGCACGGCAAGACACTGGCAGAATCGCGGATGGAGGTCGACGCCTCGGCTGACACGTTTGACTACCACGCCGGCTCTGCTCGTAACCCGGTCGGCACTGAATACCCTTCCAGCCACCTTGACGAGCGCATCGTTACAGTCCGTAGGCCTTTAGGCATCATCGGTGTAATCACGCCATGGAATTTCCCCTTGCAGATCCCGGCCTGGAAAATCGCTCCAGCCTTGCTGCATGGAAACACGGTGGTTTGGAAGTCTGCAAGCAACACCCCCGGCGTCTCTGTCCTCCTGATGGACATCCTTGCGAAAGCAGGCGTTCCCGCGGGCGTCGCGAACCTACTCCTAGGACCAGGTTCGCTCGGTTCTGAACTCGTCTCGCATCCGAAGATCGCCGGGGTGACATTCACGGGGTCCGTCCCCGTGGGCCACCAGATCCGCTCTATCGTCTGTGGTCGCGGCGCGAAGCTTCAAATGGAACTCGGAGGGCACAATGCGACGCTCGTTCTCCCTGACGCCGACCCGGAACTGGCCGCCAGCAGTGCGGTCAACGCAGCCATGGGGTCTACCGGCCAGAAATGCACCGCAACCCGCCGGATTATTCTCGTCGGCGACGGGCATGAGGAATTCCTTAAAAGGTTGACGGAGAAGGTCGCTGCCCTGGCTGTGGGCCCGGGCACGGATCCATCGGTGCAGATTGGCCCGGTTGTGTCGGCTTCGGCACGGGACGAGATCACATCTGCGATCAGCCAAGCCCTCTCCGAAGGCGGGCAGATCATTGCCCAGGCCGCGGTTCCGGACTCGGACGGATGCTATGTTCCGCCCACTGTCCTGACCGGGCCGGCATCTTTGACTATCTGCCATGAAGAGGTGTTCGGACCCGTTGTGACAGTCCTGCGGGCTTCCACCCTGGATGATGCTATCGCGTTGGCGAACAGCACCGACTTCGGGCTGACAGCTGCGGTCTTCACAAGCGATGAACGTGCTGCCCGAAAATGCGTCACCTATCTGGACGCCGGGCTGGTGAAGATCAATGCGCCGTCCACTGGATCGGAACTGCACGCACCATTCGGCGGAATGAAAGATTCAACATTCGCCGGGCCCCGTGAACAGAACAGTGAAGCCGCCGCAGCCTTCTTCACACATGAAAAGACTGCCTACCTGCGCCTCGCGCCCGAAAAGGCATGATCATGACACTTCAGGACCACCGAGTCGTACCCAAGCTACGGCCCCCGCACGAGGTTCTCTCCGGCACCGACATGAACGGAGCCTGGGCCACACGTCACAGCTTCGCCCGCACCTTCCTCCGTCGCGCAGCAGCCCGGAGATGGTCCGTAACCAGGACCCGCCTCGAATTCGACGCCGAGGGCTGCGGTACGGCGGTCTACACCGTGGATGCCGAAGGCCGGAAGCTGAGCTTCATCGCCTTTTCCCGCACTTTGGATGAAAGCGAACGCACGGATCGTGTTATCGCTGATGCTTGGGACGTCACGGCCGCCCTCATCGACGGCGATCTCAACCCGGAACGGGAAGCGGACTTGCGGCGCAATGTCCCTATCCAGGAACGTGGCCGCGTTGACCCTGACACGATCATCCTTACGAGGGCCAATCGCAGTGCCCGCTTCTTCGACTACGTCAGCGATTGCCTGGCCGCCGGCGACCAGCCAGATGTCGGTTTCATCGGGCCCAGCCCGTACCTCATTCGAAGCACCGCGTTCTACGGCAACGGAAAATTCGGCCTGAAGGAGTTCTCCGACTTCCCTGCGGACCACCCGCTAGCCGTCCCATACCGCTCCCAAATGCTCACCGCCTGGCTGCTGCGCGAGCTCAGTATGGACATGGTGGAGCACGTCGCCCGCGAAAAGGCCTTGCAACGCGGCACGACAGCCGCCTCCCTCGACGCCGAGTGGGGCAAGTATCTGGGACTGGGCAACGCAACTGGCCTGGGCATGGTGCCCTTCGTTATCAACCATCCCGGCTATCTGGACGTGTGGTGCCGGTTGCGGGAGGTTCCACTCGCCGCAGGTCTCGGCCAGGACTATCGCCCCAACCATCCTGATCTCGCACGCGTTGCGGAACTGCTCAGACAGGCGGACCGCTACCTTGCAGAGAAACACGCACTCGAAACTGCCCCGTTCCTGCCCACCGAAGCGATTAGGCCCCAACTACAACAACTCCTGGCGGAGTTGCAGACACACATTTCCACCGGGTCCGAGCCTGCCCGAGTGCTCGATCGCCTCCACGACCTCGCGACGGCCCTCAGCCCGGAAGCCCGTGGACTCTTCGCCTCCATCGTCATTGAACTGCGCTCAGACTTTGACGATGCCGCGGAGGCCCTCCTCACAGTTCCCGACGCCACATGGTTCGACACTGCGATGCACTGCTGGGAGCTGAAGCAGTTGCTCGACACGAATTATGGCTGGGTCCGCGCCTACGACTTCGCGGATCCGGAACGCGCAAGCTACTACTGGTTCTCCTCCGAAGCCAATGAAGAACCCCGTCGGGCACTACGCGCTGATCGCCACCCTGGCACAGTGGAACACTGCACTGACATCGCTCGCCGGATCAGCGCCCTCACGGAAGACCTGGAAAGGTTTCCGGCACACCGCAGCATCACGGAGTTTCTCCTGGCCCACCCCGGGCACCGCTTTGCCGCAGCCCGTATTCAGCAAACCCGGCCTTACTACTACGGAGAACTGCGGGACAACCTCATTGACGCCGAGTTCCTGCCCTTGAGCACCCAACGTTTTCAGCTGGCCACGTACGGGATGAACAACTTCAGCCCCCAATCCACCGACTGGCTACGCGTCACGCTGTTCAGCGGAGCTCCCCGGGTAGTGGACATCAACCACGGCACCGACGCCGATGATTGGCTCTTCCCCACCGCACCGAAGGAGCCGGCACGATGAGTCTTCATGAGCGGCTTACCGTCGTCGATGGACTCCAGATCAGCAATTGGGACCGTTCTGTCCTGGAGGAACTTCGCACTGGCGGCGTCAGCGCCGTCAACGCCACCTGCGCCGTCTGGGAAAACGCCGCCGATACCCTCCGGTCGGTAGGCCAGTGGCTGGAACTCGCGAACCGCAACAAGGATCTTGTGTTCCTTGCAGAAAGCGGGGAGGACATCGACAAAGCGAAGCGGCAGAACAGAATTGCCGTGTTCCTGGGATTCCAGAACACAAGCCCTTTCGAAGATGACTACCGAAACGTGGAGCTCTTCCATCGGCTCGGCGTCCGGATAGCCCAACTGACTTACAACAACCAAAACCTTCTCGGTGGCGGGTGCTTTGAGTCCAACGATGCCGGCCTCACCCGGTATGGCCGCGTAGTTGTGGAGGAGATGAATCGGGTGGGAATGCTCATCGACCTTTCGCACGTAGGGTACAGGACCAGTCGTGAAGCCATCGAGGCCTCATCGGTCCCGGTCTCCATCACCCATTCCAACCCTCTCTGGTTCTATGACACACCCCGCAACAAGCCCCACGAGGTCATCCAGCCCCTCGTCGAGCGGGGCGGTGTCATCGGTTGCTGCCTGTACCCGACTGTCAGCGGCGGGGAGCAGGTCACCCTCGAAAGTTTCTGCAGCATGGTCTCGCGAATGGTCGACTTGTACGGCCCCGCCAGCATTGGTATCGGAAGTGACTGCACAAGAGGCTGGAACCAGGAATTTGTCGGCTGGCTCCGCAATGGCCGGTGGCAGCCCCTTCATCCAGAAGACGCTCCCACTTGGCCGGTGTGGCCGAACTGGTTCAGCGGTCCCCTGGATTTCCCCCGGCTCACGGAGGGTTTGTCGTCGGCCGGCCTGACCGACGACACCATCGGCGCTGTCATGGGTGGCAACTGGAGCCGGCTATTCACCGAAGTCATGGACACCACGAAGGAACACGCGCATGTCTGACACCATCGCCCAGACGGCACACGAAGCCGGCCCACCGGCCCGGACGATTTCCATCCAACCACGCGAAATCAAGGAGGCAGCCTACAGGGCTCTTTGTGCGGCAGGCGCGGACCCCGCCGAAGCCCAGGAGGGGGCCTTCGCGATTCTCCGCGCGGAATCCGACAACCACAACGGACTCGGTCAGCTCAAGGCATTGATCGACGCGGACTGGGAAACACCGTCCCAGCCCGCGACGGCGGCCCCCGCCTTCTGGGACTGCGGAAACCTGACGGACCTCGTCACCACCCGCCAACCCGGGCTGCGCACAGCCCTGCAGCTCATGGACTGTGCCTTGGACTCCGGCGCGGACGAAATCTCCGCGGCTCGAACCAGCAGTCCTTGCATCCCAGCCCAGCTCTGGAACGACCTGCTGATCCGGCGCTCAGCTTCGTTGCAAAGGACAATCATTCTGGCCACATCCACGGCAGGCACCGAAAAAGGGGAAACTGCCCGAATTGAATACCGGACCCTCACCGGCCAAGGAGTCATCACCAGTCAGGAGCCTCCCCACAGAGTGATCAATTCGCTTCCCGACGGACATCAAGACGGAGAGATGACGAGCATCATCGTGCTGCCAACTACTTCTCCCCTAGATCCGAAGACAAGTTCCATTCCCACCAAGCCCCTGAAAGTCAGCGAACAAGAATGGCAGAAGATGTACCAGTTGTCCCGGAAATTCCTGGTGCCGGACACATGAATACCATAGTGAGAACCCAGTTCACAGACGGCAATCCCCGGCCTTACTCCGCCTCCGCAGCAATCGGCGGTCTCGTCTTCATGTGCGGCCAAGTACCGTCCCGCGACGACGGAACCGTACCAGCTGACATGCCTGGCCAGGTTATCCAGGCTTTCGACAACCTGGAAGCGGCCCTCAATCGCGCGGGGTCGAGTCTCTCACATCTTCTCAAACTCACCGTTTTCCTGGCCGACCTCGACGAGTTTGATCAGTACAACGCCGCCTATCTCACAAGGCTCAGCGGCTACCCTCTGCCTCCCCGCACCACCGTTCAGGTAGCGAGGTTCAGGGGCGAGAAGCGCATCGAAGTCGATGCCATCGCAACAACAACAGCGTGACCGTATGAACGTACGGATCTGCTGGGGTATCCAATGACGCTATCCCCTTCCCGGATCGGAACCATCATGCTCCTCCCAACCAAAACCACCGAGGTTACCCTTGACTCGGCGCCACTCAATTCGTTCCACAAACGCCTTACCCTTTTCAGTTCAGGGGGTCCGTTCCTCGACGGATATATCCTCGCCATCATCGGCATCGCTTTGGTGCAAGTCATTCCCGCCTGGCATATGAATGACTGGTGGAACGGTCTCATCGGCGCCTCAGCGCTGATCGGCGTCTTCCTCGGCGGCTTGATCTTCGGAAACCTGACCGACAAAATCGGGCGCAAACTTATGTACACGATCGACCTCATTGCCATCATCGTGTTCTCCATCGCCCAGTTTTTCGTTCAGGAACCGTGGCAGCTGTTCGTCCTGCGGCTCATGATCGGCATCGCGGTGGGCGCCGACTATCCCATCGCAACCGCTCTCGTCGCAGAATTTGTCCCAAAGAATTGGCGTGCCCGCCTCCTTGGCGGCCTCAATGCCATGTGGTTTGTCGGGGCGACAGTAGCCGCCTTCATCGGTTATTGGCTTCTGTCCTTCGAGGACGGGTGGCGATGGATGTTGCTGTCCTCTGCCGTTCCCGCACTGCTGATCCTCATCGCAAGGGCCACCATCCCTGAATCTCCCCATTGGCTCGTCGGGAAGGGCCGTCACGAGGAAGCCCTCGATATCCTCAAGAAGACCATCGGCGAGGGCGCGACGCTGGACGGAATCACGGCACACGATCCGAACGCCGCCAAGCTCAGCACCGCGAAAGCCTTCCGGCTGGTGCTGACCGGCGGCTATCTGAATCGAGTCGTCTTCATCTCAATTTTCTGGACTTGCACCATCGTCACGCTGTTCTCGATCTACGCCTTCGGTCCACAGATCCTCGCGCTGTTCAACCTCCAGTCTGGTGACGAGGCGAACATCGGCTACGGACTGATCAACCTGTTCTTCCTCGTTGGCAACATCGTCGCTCTCCTGGTCGTGGACAAACTCGGCCGGCGGCCAGTCCTGATTTGGGGCTTCGTCCTCTCCGGCGTCGGGCTCCTTTTCCTCGCAGTGTTCCCGAACGCACCGCTCGCCCTGATCGCTCTGGCCTTCGCCTTCTACGCGATCTTCAACGGCGGACCTTCAATTCTCGAATGGATCTACCCCAACGAACTCTTCCCGACCAAAGTCCGGGCGACCGCCGTCGGCCTTTGCACGGGAACCAGCAGGGTTGGAGCCGCCATCGGCACGTTCGCTACTCCGCTAGCACTGACACATCTCGGTCTCTCCGGGACCATGTGGATCGCGGCGGGCATCGCACTCATCGGCGCAGCAGTCAGCTACTTCATGGCTCCCGAGACCAAGGGCCAGAACCTCGAAGAAGCAGCCTCCCTTCACATGTGACGTCCGAAGCCGCTGCCAACCGGGGAACAAATCCGCAGTGGGAGCAGCCAGTTTCAAGAAGGACTGGCTGCTCCCGCAGATCACTTGAGCGAGCGTTCGGCCATCCGGCCTCATACGTGAGCGAGCGTGCGCCGGGGACAAGCCATAGGTGAGCGAGCGTCGGCAGGGACCGACCCCTAGTCCCCCGGCCCTGCGTCGGCTAGTCTGCTTTCACGGCCTGCCAGGCCCGCAGTTCAGGCATCAAGGACGATCATGAGGAGCAAGAATGGCTGACCACACATATAGCGTTTCCGAAATTGTTGGAACCTCGTCCGAAGGCGTCGACGCCGCCATCAAGAACGGGATCGCGGCTGCCAGCCAGACCCTCCGCAATCTCGACTGGTTCGAGGTGAAGGAAATCCGCGGCCACCTAAGCGAGGGCGCCGTTGGCGACTGGCAGGTAACTATCAAGCTTGGCTTCCGCTTGGAGCGTTAGAAACCGAGAGCGTTAGGCCCTACAAAGACCAAAACGACGATGGCCGTCAGCCTTTCTGTGGAAAGGCTGACGGCCATCAGTTGCGAGGCTGGACTCACCCGCGGGTCCAGACTTGGACGGGGTCACCGCCACAGAGGAGTCGCCGGCCACGGCCGGCAAATTCGATCCACAGGAATTCGTGGTCGGACGAAACTTCGTCCACCAGCCCAGCGTCGAAGCCCCACTTCTCTTCGTAGATCCAAACGGTCTCGCCGCGGGTGAGTTCGGACCACTTCGACGGCGGCAGGTTCAGTGACGCTCCAGCGGGCCGCTGGGCCGACGTCGTGAAGTGGCTTGGACCCCAAGCCCCTATGGTTTCGGGACTCATCGGGATTCAGCGAGCAGGTACTGGCGATGCCACACTGTTGCCGCGCCATTGTGGGACGGGAAGACGTGGCCCTCGAAAAAGGTGTGCACGACGTGGGGTTCGCCTTCAGGGCTCCACTGACCGGATGCCGGGCAATGCGAGCCTGTGGATCCCGCGGACCCGGCGGTGGCTACCCGTTCCCGCAGCAGCGCGATGCGTTTCATCGTTGAATTCCATCCTTGATATGCGAAAAGGTCTGGATTCAGCCTAGAACGCCATACAAGGGCCGCCCAATGGGCACATAGACAGAATCATGCCAATTCACTATGCAGCAGCACAGTGACATGGAGCACATTTTGCTGAAACCCCTCAGCCCCCGCTTGTCGCCTGCCGCTCGGAGAGCTCCGGGCTCGTCGCCGTTCCCGCACCAAGCGCCGTTCCCGCACCAAAGCTGCCCAGCAGCTTGAGCGCATCGTCCGACGGCGAACCCGCCTTTGCGGAATAGACGCGCAGGACTTGGTCCGGGTCCTGCGGCAGGGCCAGATTCTCGAAGTTGAGCTCAATGTCCCCAACTGCGGGGTGATGCAAGCGGACGGTGCCTGCCGAACGGGCCGCCACGCGATGCCCTGCCCACCATTGGCGGAAATGTTCGCTATTGACAGCGAGCTCGCCCACCAACTGGTTGGCTTGGGGATCATCAGGGTGGCGTCCGGTGTCCGCCCGCAGGGATCCAGCAGCTTCCGCGGCCACGGTCTTCCAGTCCCGGAACAGTTCCCGCGCCTGTGGATCCAGGATCAGCCAACGCGTGAGGTTTCGCTCGGCGGGAGGCATGGCGGGGAAATCGGCAAACAGCAAAACCGCCATGCCGTTGGCGCCAAGGACGTCGCTCCGCCGGCCGAGCAAGAGCGCGGGAACGTCGCCCACAGCATCCAGGAGTTGGCGCAGCGCGGGCCGCACACGCGTAGTGGGAGCCGGTGCTTTGGCGCTCTCCGCACAGTGCTCTAGGAGGTCCATCATGTGCGTGTGCTCGCTCGAGTCCAGGCGAAGAGCCCGCGACACTGATTCAAGGACCGCCCGGGAAGGATGGATGTGGCGGCCCTGTTCGAGGCGTGTGTAGTAGTCGGTGCTGACATCGGCCAAGTGGGCGATCTCTTCCCTGCGCAGCCCGGGGACGCGGCGCGCGCTGGACGCTTCCGGCAACCCTGCATCCTCCGGCGACATCCGGGCACGCATGGCTTTGAGGAATCTTCCAAACTCGGCGCTTTGACCCATGCCCCCATTCTTCCCTTCCGGAGGATCCGTTTCTACGGCCAAGGGTAGGACTGCGAGTCCTAGGAAAAACAGGGGGCGGCAAAACTACTGATTGTTGTGCCGAAAGTGCATAGGCTCGAGAAAGCCAGTCAGGCAATCCACCCAACAGAGACGAAAGGGCCGGACATGTCCAACGCTCAGAATTCAACCGTTCCCGGGCTCGTCCTGAACAACTCGGTCACCATCCCGCAGCTCGGCTTCGGCGTCTTCCAGGTCCCGCCTGCCGAAACCCAGAAGGCCGTGGAGGACGCCCTTGAAGCCGGATACAGGCACATCGACACAGCCGCGGCGTACCGGAACGAATCCGGCGTCGGTGCCGCGATCAAGGCCTCCGGCATCTCCCGGGAAGAACTCTTCATCACCACCAAACTCCGCAACGGCGAGCAAGGCCGGGCAGCATCAGCGTTCAACCACAGCCGTCGCGAACTTGGCCTCGACGTCATCGACCTCTACTTGATCCACTGGCCGGTGCCGTCCCAAGGCCTCTTCGTGGACGCGTGGAAGGCACTGGAAAAGATCCACGCCGACGGCGGCGCCCGGGCAATCGGCGTCTCCAACTTCCTGCCCGATCACCTCGACACGCTTCTGGCGACCGCCGACGTCGTACCCGCCGTCAACCAGATCGAACTGCACCCGACGTTCCAGCAGCGAGAGCTGGCGGCGAAGAGCCGCTCGCACGGGATTGCAGTCGAGGCCTATAGCCCGCTTGGCCAGGGAGCGGACCTGGGGTCTGCCACGGTCACGGACCTTGCCGAAAAGCATCGGGCCACCCCGGCGCAGATCGTGCTGGCCTGGCACCTCGGAACCGGCAACATCGTCATCCCCAAGTCCGTCCACCCGGAGCGGATCCGCCAGAACCTCGCAGCCGCATCGTTGCAGCTCACCCCGGAGGAACTGGCAGCAATCAGCGCGCTCGACGCCGGTGCCCGCCTCGGTGCCGACCCCGCCGTCGCGTCCTTCAGCCAGATGTAAAACGCTCACCAGGAACAAAACCCACCACAGCGTAAGGAACCCAAACCATGCAGTACACCCACTTGGGCCGCTCAGGCCTTAGCGTCTCCCGCCTGTGCCTCGGAACCATGAACTTCGGCCCGCAGACGGAGGAATCCGCCGCCCACGCAATTATGGATTCCGCCCTGGACTCCGGCATCAACTTCTTCGACACGGCCAACGTCTACGGCGGCCACGACAACCGCGGCTGGACCGAGGAAATCATCGGCCGCTGGTTTGCCAAGGGCGGCGAGCGCCGCGAACGCGTCGTCCTGGCCACCAAGCTCTACGGCACGATGACGGAACGCCCCAACGAGTCCAAGCTGTCCGCCCTCAACATCCGTCGAGCCTTGGACGCCAGCCTGAAGCGACTGCAAACCGACTACATCGACGTTTACCAGTTCCACCACGTGGACCGGAACACGCCGTGGGACGAGATCTGGCAGGCTATCGAGGTTGCTGTCCAGCAGGGCAAAATCCTGTATTCCGGCAGCAGCAACTTCGCCGGCTGGCACATCGCCCAGGCCCAGGAAGCGGCGGCGCGGCGCAGCTACAACGGACTCGTGAGCGAGCAGTCCATCTACAACCTGCTCACCCGCAACGTCGAACTGGAGGTCATCCCGGCGGCCCAGCAGTACGGCCTCGGGCTGATCCCGTGGTCGCCGCTTCACGGCGGGCTGTTGGGCGGGGTTCTGAAGAAAGAGCGCGACGGCGTCCGGCGCCTTGAGGGGCGTGCGGCCGAGACCCTGAAAAAGCACGAAGAGCAGATCCGCCAGTATGAGGACCTCGCCGACGACCTTGGCCACGAGCCGGGCGATGTGGCGCTGGCCTGGTTGCTGCACCAGCCGGCCGTGACCGCACCGATCGTGGGTCCGCGCACGCAGGAGCAGTTGGACGCTGCCATCAGGGCTTTGGATGTCACCCTCGACGCCGATGCGCTCAAGCGGCTCGACGACATCTTCCCGGGCCACCGGACCGCGCCGGAAGACTACGCGTGGTGACTTCAGCCCCATTGCGCCTGCTGTTCATCGGCGGGACCGGGACCATCAGCGCGGCGGCGGCGAAGCTCGCCGTCGCGCTGGGTCACCGGCTCACGGTCCTCAACCGCGGACTGACCTCGGACAGGGCCCTACCGGCAGAAACCGAACTGCTCCGGGCCGATATCCGCAACGCCGCCGAGGTGTCGGAGGTGCTGAACGGACGCGAGTTCGACGTCGTCGCGGACTTCATCTCTTTCACCCCAGAGCACGTCTCGGCCGCGATCGAGCTGTTCCGGGGCCGGACCGGTCAGTACGTGTTCATCAGCTCGGCGTCGGCCTACCAAAAGCCGCCCGCCCACTTGCCGATCCTTGAGTCGACCCCGTTAAGAAACCCGTTCTGGAAGTACTCGCAGGACAAGATCGCGTGCGAGGACCTCCTCGTGCGGGCCTATCGGGAAGAGGGATTCCCCGTCACCATCGTCCGGCCCTCGCATACCTATGACCGCGCTCGGATCGCCTTGCTGGGCGGTTGGACGGACATCCATCGCATGCGGGAGGGGCTGCCGGTGATCGTCCACGGTGACGGTACCTCGCTATGGACCCTCACCCACACGGATGACTTTGCGGTGGCCTTCGTGGGACTCCTCGGCCGGCCGCAGGCTGTGGGGGAAAGCTACACCATCACCTCGGACGAAGCGCTCCCCTGGGACCAGGTCTACCGGCTCTTCGCCACGGCAGCAGGGGCCCCGGAACCCGAACTGGTGCACATCGCCTCGGAGACCATTGCCGCGCACTACCCGGAGCTTGGGCCCGGGCTTCTGGGGGACAGGTCCCACTCCGTGGTGTTCGACAACACCAAGGTCAAAACCCTGGTGCCTTGGTATCGGGCAGAAATCCCGTTCGCCGCAGGCGCGCGGGAGATCGTCCGGTGGCATGATGAACATCCAGGCATCAAGCACGTGGACCAGGACTTCATGAAACTCAGTGACCAACTGGTCCAATGGGCACGGAGGCCGATTTAGGAACCGAAAGGACAGGACCATGGCACTTGCTCCGACCGTCAGGCTCAATGACGGCAACGCCATTCCGCAGATCGGCCTCGGAACCTGGCCGCTCGACGACGCCGAGGTAGCCGCGGCGGTGGTGTCCGCCGTCGAACTTGGCTACCGGCATGTCGACACGGCCTACCGCTACGGTAACGAGGCCGGCGTCGGGCAAGGCGTGCGGGACTGCGGCATCCCGCGCGAGGAACTGTTCATCACCACCAAGCTGGACGGCACCTACCAAGGCCGCGATCGCGCCGTGGATGGGCTTGAGAGCTCCCTCAAACGCCTCGGGCTGGACTACGTGGACCTCTTGCTGATCCATTGGCCGCTCCCCCAACGGAACGAGTTCATCTCCACCTGGGAGACTTTCGAGCGGCTCCAGGCCGAGGGGAAGGCGCGATCGATCGGTGTGTCCAACTTCAAGCCCTCGCACCTCGAGCGGCTTCTGGAGGAAACCTCGGTGGTGCCTGCCGTCAACCAAATCCAGATCTCACCATCCATCACGCGGATCGACGAGCGGGCCTTCAACGGCAACCACGGCATCGCAACGGAGTCGTACAGCCCGTTGGGAGCCGGGCGGGATCTCCTGAATGCTCCGGTCCTGGCCGCGATCGCGCGGAAACACGGAAAGACCCCCGGACAGGTTGTGCTGCGCTGGCACGTCCAGGAAGGTCTCGTGGCCATCCCGAAGTCCGCTAATCCGCTGCGCATGAAGGAAAACCTCGACGTGTTCGGCTTTGCCTTGGACCATGAAGACATGTCGGCGATCGCCACGTTGGACGCTGGTGCCGACGCCGGCGTCGACTCGGACGTGCAAGGACACTGACGCAGGTTTACTCCATCACCAACACTGAGGACGGCATGGCAGAAAACATCGACGGAACGCTCACCTGGGCGGGCTCCTACACAGCCGACAGCAACGGGAACGGAACGGGCATTGGTGCCATTGCCGCCGGTGATTACGGAAGCGTTAGTTGGCTGGGCACCGCCGTCGAAGCGCCGTCGCCGTCGTTCCTTGCCGTACACCCCACCCTGCCCGTGGTCTATGCGGTAGCCGAGGCCGCTCAAACGGTCCGCGCGTACCGAAGGACTGGGCCCTTCGGCCTCGAGCCTCTGGGCGAAGCCTGGCCCGCGGGCGCCGCCGCCTGCCACGTCGCCGTGGACCCGGACGGCCGCTTCATCGTGGTTGCCTGCTGGGGTGATGGCAACGTTCTGCTCTACGGGCTCGACGACGACGGCGGCATCACCTCGCGCTTTGCCGCTCCACCGGCGAAGGATCCGCACGCGGGCGTCGACGGCGGCATCGACATCGCCACGGGCGGCACACGGGTGAGCCGCGCCCACGCGAGCCTCATGCTCAACGACGGCCGGATCATGACCACGGACCTCGGCTTCGACCTCGTGCGGGTGTGGAACTACTTCCCCGACACCGGCTTGCTCCCCGACCACCAAGTCGCTCTCCCTATGGGCAGCGGCCCGCGGCACTTGGTCCAGCACCCCTCCGCGGATGCCGTATTCATCGTGACCGAGTACTCCATCGAAGTGGCGCTGCTGCTCCCCGGCGCGGACGGCCGCTTTGTGCTCCACAGTCGCGGTCCTGCGACGGCCGGCGGCGCTTCCGACGGCGATGCAGCCGCCGAAATCGCGCTGTCCCCGAACAATCGCTTCGTCTACACGGGCATCCGCGGCTCCAACCGGATCTCGGTGCTGGCCGTCGAAGGCAGCGGAACCCGGCTCCGCCCCGTAGCTGACGTGCCCAGCGGAGGAGCCTGGCCCCGCCACCATCTGGTCCGCGACGGCTGGCTCCACGTGGCGCACGAGCGTTCCAACCAAGTCACCACGTTCGCACTGGACCCCGCCACCGGCATCCCGGGCGAGGTCCTGGACCAGTTGGCAACGGGCTCGCCGACGGCCTTGGTCGCGGCGCACTAACCCGGCTAATCCACACGTGAGGTCTCGCCCCTTTCGCGCGCCCAAAGGGGCGAGACCTCACGACTCGATGGTGGTGACTAGCCCCGCACTGCCTCGTCAACAGCCGCCAGCAAGGAATTGAACCGCGGATTCGCGTCGAGGTCATCAATCAGCACCGCACGGCCGCGTTCGTCGGCTAGTGGCACCTGCCAGTTGGGATAGACCTCGGAGGTCGTGCCCGGCTGATTCTGCACCCTCCGTTCCCCCACGGCATCCACCAGCGCAACGCCCAACAACACTGAAGGTGCGTGTGCCAGCAGCCGATGCAACGCCTCGATGACCTGTTCCTCCCCAAGCGTCGGAGCTCCGTCGGCTCCGCCGCCGCGGGGAGGCAGCAGGCCGCGTTCGCGCAGCAACCCCATCATCTTGTCCAAGGTGGCCTCGTGCTCGGCCCGTTCCTCGGCCACGCTTCGTTCAAGCAAGCCCAGCTGGCCTCGGAGTTCCACGTGGTCGCCGGCGAGATACCCGGCGGTCGGCGGCAGGTCGTGGGTGTTGACGCTCGCGAGGGCCTGCGTTCGGTACAGTTCGGGCGGCAGGGGCGAGTCGCCGTCGTACTCGAACCACAGGATCGATGTGCCCAAGATGCCGCGCGCCGCAAGGTAGTCCCGAACCCAAGGTTCGAAGACGCCCAAGTCTTCGCCGATGACCACAGCGCCGGCACGGTGGGCTTCAAGGGCCAGGATGCCGATGAGGGCCTCGTGGTCGTAGCGGACGTAGGCGCCGTCGCGAGCGGAGTTGCCGGCGGGCACCCACCACAAGCGGAACAGCCCAAGGATGTGGTCCACACGGATTCCGCCCGCGTGGCGAAGGACGGTGGAGAGCATCGCGCGCAAAGGCGCGTAGCCCGCCTCGGCCAAACGGACTGGGTGCCACGGCGGCTGGTTCCAGTTCTGGCCGAGCTGGTTGTACATGTCCGGCGGTGCGCCCACGCTGACTCCCGGCGCGAAGCTGCTGCGCAAAGTCCAGGCATCGGCGCTGCTGAGGTCCGCGCCGACGGCGAGATCGTGGACCACTCCCAGCCGCATGCCGGAACGCTTCGCCGCGGCCTGGGCCGATTCGAGCTGCTCATCACAGATCCACTGAAGCCAACGGTGGAAACCAATCCGATCGGCCAAAGCCTGACGCATCGACTCAACTTTGGGCGAGCCGAGCGTGGCGGTGGGGTCCTGCCAGAAGGGGTCGTCCGGCGATCGGTCCTCGCGGATGGCGCACCAAAGCGCAAAATCGTCCAAGCCCGGGCCGGCCTCACGGCAGAATTCCTCGAAGGAGCGCTGCCGGGCCGGAGAAAGCTTGACCGTGTGAAGGAGTTCCAGGGCAGCGAGCTTGGCGGCGAAGATCTGGTCCCGGTCGAGCCGTTCCGCGTCCTTGTTGAGCGCATGGACGTGATCCAACAGCCGATCCACCGTGGCGCGCTTCCGGGCCTTCACATATGCCAATTCGGGAATGGCTTCCACGCGGATGTAGAGCGGGTTGAAGAATCGCCTGGTTGAGGGAGAATACGGCGACGCTTGGACCGGCGGCACAGGATCCGCAGCATGCAGGGGATTCACCAGGACGTAGTCGGCCCCACGTGCGCCGGCCAAAGACGCCAAATCCGCCAGGTCCGCGAAGTCTCCGATGCCCCACGAGCGCTTGGAGCGTACCGAGTACAGCTGCGTGGCGAGTCCCCAGCCGCGCCGTTCCTCGAGCTGTGCCGCCGTCTGCAATTTGACCGGAACCACGGCGAGCGTGGCGGTGGCCGTCACGCCGTCGGACTCAGCCGTGAGCGAATGCCAACCGAGCGGCAAACCGGCGGGCACCTCAAACGTGGCACGGCCGGTGGGCACGCCGTCTACGTCACGCGGCGGCGCCCAGTCCTCCTGTTGGGCGGCCGCGAGTTCCGTCCCGTTCTCGAGCGAGATCGTCAGGCGCGCCGGCGAACCGTCGCGGACGTGCACGTGTACAGCCGCCGTCGTTCCCTCTTGGACGACGACGGCGGGCGGCAGCGTCCGCCGCCACGGCGCCAGTTCGGCTTCCACAAGGGCAGCCTCGATCTGACTGTTGGAATCCGCTGCTACCCCCAGGGCGGCCAGTACTTGGATCAAGGTGGTTGGCGAAACGTTGTGCTGCAGCCCATCCCAACCGTGGAAAGATGTCCCGACGCCATGAGCGTCCGCGAGCCGGTGAAGCAGTTCTTCGTCGGTGGCGGCGTCCAGATTGCCCGTTGTTGGCTGGGTCACGGTGTCCTGCTGGATGGGAGTGTTGGTCATGTCCGCCTCGTCTGCAATGTGATTCGTCCGAAGGTGCATACCGCCCCACGTGCAACACGAGTGAGGCAACTGGTTCCGATTATTGCAGGGTGGCCGGGGCCGTCACAGTTATTCCGACAGCATGACGCTCGTCCCCCAACGGCCGCTCATATGATGTGAGCGAGGGTCCCGCCAAACCGCCATAAGTGAGAGAGCGTCAGGAACCCCCAACCCTCGCTCACATATAGGCCCCCAGACCCGAACGCTCGCTCACATACGCCCGAGCGCAGCGTGGTACATCATTGAGCTATGGACGCCGTAGACGCGCTCAATGAAACCGCCTTCTGGCTGGAACGGGAACTCGCGGACAGCTTCAAAGTCCAGGCGTTTCGCCGAGCCGCGGACATCATCGCCGGCCTGAGCCAAGAGGAACTGGCTGCCCGGGCCAAGGATGGCCGCCTCAAGCGAACCAAGGGAATCGGCAGCCGGACCTTCGAGGTGATCAGCCAAGCCCTGGGCGGCGCCGTTCCGGACTACCTTGAGAACCTCCGCCGTGGCGGCGCCGAACCCTTGGTCAACGGTGGACACCAGCTGCACGCCCAGCTTCGCGGCGATCTGCACAGCCATAGCAACTGGTCGGATGGCGGCTCGCCGATCAAAGTTATGGCCGACGCGGCTCGTATACTCGGCCGGGAATATATCGCGTTGACTGATCACTCCCCCAACCTCACCATCGCCAACGGTCTCAGCCCGGAGCGTTTGATGGAGCAACTCACCGTTTTGGATGGGATCAACGACGGGTACGGCCAGGCGCCCGGCTTTCGGCTATTGGCCGGCATCGAAGTGGACATCCTTGAAGACGGCGACTTGGACCAGTCCGTGGAACTGCTGAGTCAACTGGACGTTGTGGTTGCCAGCGTCCACTCGAAGCTCCGATCCGACAAACGGTCCACGACGCGTCGAATGCTCGCAGCAATCGAAAACCCGCACACAAACGTCCTCGGTCATTGCACCGGCAGATTGGTCAAGGGATCACGCGGAACAAGACCCCCATCGGAGTTCGACGCAGAAAAGGTGTTCGCGTCGTGTGCGGAGCACTCGGTCGCCGTCGAAATCAATTCGAGGCCAGAGCGCCAGGACCCGCCGGACGAATTGATTCGGATTGCCCTCGATGCTGGCTGCCTTTTCAGCATCGACAGTGACGCGCATGCCCCCGGCCAGCTCGATTTCCTGCAATACGGAGCGGAGCGGGCAGAAGCCAACGGTGTACCCGCCGATCGGATCATCACGACGTGGCCCTTGGATCGGCTTCTTGAGTGGTTCCAGCCCGACTGACGGCGCCGGCACCATCAGCGGCGTCGCGCCGCCCGCACCCGTAAGGCCGCAACCACCCGCACGACGGCGAACAGCCCGATCAGCCGCAGTCCGGCGTCGCCGAGGTCTCTTTCGCCCAGCCACGTAGATGCCCCACCAAGCTGGCACCGCCGACCACCATCACGCCGGCCAGGATCACCACCGAGCTGTGGCCCAGGCTGAACGCAAATCCGACGCTCACGGGGTCTTTGCGCTGTGCCACGAGGCGAACTCCGCGAGTGAGGTCATCAGTATTTCCTTAGGTTCAGCGGCGCCCGGCCGTACCAGCGTTCGCGCAAAAGGCCGGTACACGCACCAAGCAATCGATTGAGTTCGCCGGTGCTGTTCGAGAGGGAGCGTAGGACCAGGCCCGTTGTGTCCGCAAGGGTCCGGGTCAGCGACAAGCCCGAGTAAGCGTCATAGCTGATCGTCAGCCGGTGGAGTTCATCGGCGAGCGCTTGGTCAACCCGAGGATCCACCAGAATGAGCGAACCCAGGTGGCTGTAGCCCTCCATGAAGCCCATTCCCGTCACATCACCCCGGGGTGGCCGGATCAGGAGGTTGTCCAGCGCAAGAAGCCCCGTGCCGTCGTCGCTCTCCACCTGGATTTCGTTCCGGAGCCGGAGTTCCCGGTACTTGAAGGAAGCGCCGTCCGGCGACCAGCCGGGGGTGATGACTTCCGCCATGATGAGGCTCGACGTCGGATGGACAGTGATGTGCGTATTCTGCCGATAGCTGGCCTCCCGGTAGGCGATGAGTTGGTCCGGAGCCAACTCCAGTTCCGCGCCCTCCCCCAGCCGGATGGTCATCCGCTGCTCCGCAAACGACCCCGGTGTCCGATATATCTTCGTGGCCGACTGCGTCGTCAAAAGCAAGGACGCCCCGGCCTCCACCTCGACTTCCACAACGTAGAGATCCGCCCCTAAATACGCCCCACCCGGATTGACCATGACATAACAAACCTGCCCGGACCCATCCAAGTAGTGCGGCCTCAACACCCGCAAGGCACCCTGATGAAACTGCTGCACGGCCACGGAACGCTGAGCACGCAAGGCGACCCGAAGGCTGAGCTCTCCCGTGGGCGAGACAACAGCAGCGGCGGAGTCGGGCATAGAAAGCTCAGCCGCTGTCGCCGTCGTGCTCATTGCGCCAGGTCGAGCATCAGGACATCGTGCCGCATCCATGCGATGACCTTGTCGAGCCCTTCGTCGGTTTTGAGGTTGGTGAAGCAGAAGGGTTTGTCGCCGCGGAATTCCTTGGAGTCCCGCTCCATCACGGAGAGGTCGGCCCCGACGAACGGTGCGAGGTCGGTCTTGTTGATGATGAAGAGGTCCGATTTGATCATGCCTTGGCCGGCTTTGCGGGGGATTTTCTCTCCCTGGGCGACGTCGATGATGTAGATCGAGAAGTCCACGAGTTCGGGGCTGAACGTGGCGGAGAGATTGTCGCCGCCGGATTCCACGAAGATGACCTGCAGGTCCGGGTGGCGTTTCTTGAGTTCCTCGATTGCCGCCGTGTTCATGGATGTGTCTTCGCGGATGGCGGTGTGCGGGCAGCCGCCGGTTTCGACGCCGATGATCCGGTCCTCGGGCAGGATGCCGTTGGCAGCGAGGATCTTGGCGTCTTCGATCGTATAGATGTCGTTGGTGATGGCGGCCATGGAGATTTCCCGGCTCATGTGGCGGGTCAGGCGCTCCACGAGCTGCGTTTTTCCGGCTCCAACCGGGCCGCCGATCCCGATCTTGATGGGCTCAGACATGTGTCCTCCTATGGTTCTAGCTCATGAACATGCGCGCACGTTGCCATTCGTGCCGCATCTGCGAGATTTCCAGCCCGGGGCTCACGGCCCCGAAGTCGTCCGGCGTCAGGTGCGCGACCCGCTCGACGGCGGCAGCGACGTCGTCGTGCGCCTTTCGCAGCACCCGCTGCCCGGCGTTCTGGCCGAGCGGGATGGCGCGCACGGCGTTTTGCGTCAGAGTGGTGACCGCGGCGAAGAGGTACGCGGCGAGCGCTTCCTCGAACGGCACGCCGAGCGAGCGCGCGACGACGGCGAACGCCAGCGGCTGATGGCCGGCGGCACGGCCCGTGGTCACCAACGCCCGGTACGCATCGAGCTCCGCCGAGGGAAAGACTTCGCTCCCGATCTCGATCAGCCGCCCGCCCATCTTGGTACTGGCCTCCCGCAACTGCCGCGGCAGCAGCTGAGCGCTCAAATGAGCATCCAACCCACCGAGATCCACCCCCTCATAAAGGAACCGAATGGCCAACCCATCGGAATAAGTCAACTGCTGCCCCACAAACGCAGCCAGCCACACCCCAAAACTTCCCTCATCAGATACGAGCCCACGATCGATGTACGTCTCAAACCCCAGCGAGTGCGCAAACGCCCCAGTAGGCAACGCGGAGTCAGTCAGCTGCTGAAGCGCGAGCTGATGAAAGGCGGAACTAGTGCGTGTGTTCAGCATGGCGGAAAGGCACCGGCATTACGCGTTCCTGACGGTCGTACGGCACGCCGACGTGTTTGAGGTAGTCCTCCACCGTGTGGTCGTACTGGCACACCATGACTTCGGCCCCGTACTCGGAGCCAGCGTCGAAGAATTGCGCCTGCAGGTGTCGGTTGCCCAAGGAGTGCGCCACCACACCCATTTCGTAGATGCTGCGCGCGGCGACGACCAGGACGTCGGTCGGCAGCACGGAGACCACGATGAGGTTCGCATCCTCGACGGCAAGGATGTCGCCGTCGCGCAGATCCCCGGACCCGGCAGGGAGGCGGATGCCGAACTCCTTGCCGTGGTCCGTGGTGACGCGCTGGATGCGTTTGACCAGTTGGGCGCTGGGCAGCACAACCTTCTCCTTGTGGAAACCGGCAAACTGTTCGGGATTGGGCAGTTCGTGCAGATTGCCCAGGATCTTTTCGATGATCATGTGTTCTCCTCCAGCGATCTAGAAAAGGAAGTAGCGCTGGGCCATGGGCAGCACGTCGGAGGGCTCGCAGGTGACGTCTTCGCCGTCGACCGTCACTTTGTAGGTCTCGGGGTCGACGGCGATATCCGGCGTCTCGCCGTTGAACTTCAAGTCCGCTTTGCTCAGGTTCCGGATGCCGGACACCGGCCGGATAACGCGCTGCAGGCCGAGTTCTTCCGGGACGCCGGCGTCGATGGCCGCCTTGGACAGGAAGGTGATGGAGGACTGCTGCAACGCCTTCCCGTGGGTGGCGAACATCGGGCGCATGGTGCGCGGCTGCGGGGTGGGGATGGAGCCGTTGGAATCGCCCATGAGTGCGTAGGCAATCTGCCCGCCTTTGAGGACCAGCTCGGGCTTCACGCCGAAGAAGGCCGGATTCCAGAGGACGAGGTCGGCGAACTTGCCCACTTCCACGGAGCCGATGGAGTCCGCCATGCCCTGCGCGATGGCCGGGTTGATGGTGTATTTGGAGATGTAGCGCTTGATCCTGAAGTTGTCGCTTTCCTCGCCCAAGCCGTTTGCAGCGCCGTGGCTTGCGCCTGTGCTGTCCCTCCAGGGGTCCTTGAGGACGCCCCGCTGCCGCTTCATGGCATCGGCCACCTGCCAGGTCCGGATCACGACTTCGCCCACACGTCCCATGGCCTGGGAATCCGAGGACGTCATGGAGAAGATGCCCAGGTCCTGGAGCACGTCTTCGGCTGCGATGGTCTCGGCCCGGATGCGGGAATCGGCGAACGCCACGTCTTCAGGAATGTCCGGGTTGAGGTGGTGGCACACCATGAGCATGTCGAGGTGCTCTTCGATGGTGTTCCGCGTGTATGGGAGCGTGGGGTTGGTGGATGCCGGGAGCACATTGGGCAGTCCGGCGATCTTGATGATGTCCGGGGCGTGCCCTCCGCCTGCTCCTTCGGTGTGGAAGGTGTGGATCACACGGCCGTCGATCGCCTTGATGGTGTCCTCCACGAATCCGCACTCGTTGAGGGTGTCCGTGTGGATGGCTACCTGTACATCGTATTCATCGGCTACGCGGAGCGACATGTCGATGGACGACGTCGTGGCGCCCCAGTCTTCATGGACTTTGAGGCCCACTGCGCCTGCGCGGATCTGTTCGGCCAGCGGCTCGATGGCAGAGGCGTGCCCCTTGCCCAGGAGTCCGATGTTGATCGGGAGCCCCTCCGCCGCTTGCAGCATCCGCGAAATGTGCCATTTGCCGGGAGTGACGGTGGTGGCCTTGGTACCTTCGGCCGGTCCCGTGCCACCGCCCACCATGGTTGTGACGCCGCTGCACAGGGCAGTGGGGACCTGGTCCGGGGAAATGTAGTGGATATGGGTGTCAACGCCGCCTGCGGTGAGGATCTTGCCTTCCCCCGCGATCATCTCGGTACTGGCGCCGATCACGATGTCCACGCCGTCGGCGATCTGGGGGTTCCCGGCTTTGCCTATCTTGAAGATGTGCCCATCTTTGAGCGCCACGTCGGCTTTGTAGATTCCGGTGTAGTCGAGGACCACCACGTTGGAAATGACGGTGTCCGGGACGTCGAGCGTCTGGTCCGATGCCGCGTTGGATTCAGGCAGGCGGCCGTCGCGGGTCACTTGGCCGTTCTGCCCCATGCCGTCGCGGACCACTTTGCCGCCGCCGAACATGACCTCTTCGCCGTAGACCGTGTAGTCCTTTTCGATCTCAAGGAACAGCTCGGTGTCCGCCAAGCGGATGGAGTCGCCCGTCGTCGGGCCGTAAAGGTCTGCGTACTGCTTGCGCGAAATTTCAAAGCTCACTGGGCTGTCCTTCCTTGCCTGCTCCGGGCCCTTCGGTGGCTCCGGGCCCTTCGGTGGCGGCAGCGCCGCCGTCGTTCTTTCCGGCGCCCGCATCAAGGGGACCGTTGACGGCGTTCCGCAGGCCGTAGACTTCACGGCTGCCTGCAAGCGCAATGAGCTTGACGGTCTTGGAATCGCCGGGTTCGAAGCGCGCGGCCGTTCCGGCGGGGATGTCGAGGCGCCGGCCGTAAGCGGCTTCGCGGTCGAACTCGAGCGCGGGATTCGATTCGGCAAAGTGGTAATGCGAGCCCACCTGGACCGGGCGGTCGCCACGGTTGACGACGTCGACGGCGATTGCCTCGCGTCCGCTGTTGCAGGCAATGGGCTCTGTTTGGAGACGGTATTCACCGGGAATCATGTTGGCCTCCTAGCGGATCGGGTCGTGGACGGTGACGAGCTTGGTGCCGTCAGGGAAAGTGGCCTCGATTTGGACATCATGGATCATCTCGGGCACGCCCTCCATGACATCCTCACGGCGAAGCAGCGTTGTCCCGTAGCTCATGAGTTCAGCGACGGTTTTCCCGTCTCGGGCACCCTCAATCAGTTCGTAGCTGATGATCGCGACGGCTTCGGGAAAGTTGAGTTTGAGCCCGCGGGATTGCCGACGGCGCGCGAGGTCGGCCGCGACCACGATCATGAGCTTTTCCTGCTCACGGGGCAAAAGATGCATCGGTTCTCCTTAAAAGTTGTGTGCTGCAGAGGCGGACATCAGTTCACTCAAGACTCAGAAAAGCCGAGGACGTCGGGGCAGCTACTACGGTTATAACGCCAAACGTCAGACATATCCAGCTCGCCCCTTCACCGCCCCTCCCGAACGAATTGTGACCAGCCTAAGCCGACCAGGTTTCAGCCAGATTTCCGCTACCGCTTCCTCAAACTTTCTTGGCCTTATGCTTCCTGACCTGCCAGACGACCAGGATCGCCACCGCAACAACTGCCACCACAGCTGCAGCACCCCGGCCCACCGTGCGGGCCACTTCCTCGTATGAGTTTCCAGCCACAAAACCGAGAGTCACGAACAAGGACCCCCAGACGATGCCGCCGCTGAAGTTCCAGAACGCGAAGCGCCGGTAGGGCATGCGGCTGAGTCCGGCGAGAGCCGGCATGACGGCACGGAAGAACGCTGTGAACCGGCCCAGGAACACGGCGAGGCCGCCCTTGTCCTTGAGGAAGTCCTCGGCCCTTTGCAGTTGGGCACGTCTCTTGTCCAGGATCTTCAGGGCCATTACCCGGGGACCGAAGTGCTTGCCTATTTCGTAGCCCACGGTGTCGCCCGTGATTGCGGCAGTCACCACAATGACGATCATGAGCCACAAAGGAAAGATTCCACGGCTTGCAATCACTCCGCCCACCACAGCCGCCGTTTCACCGGGGATCACAAAACCCACGAAGATTGCATCCTCGGCGAAGACGAGGGCGAAAACTATGCACCCGATCAGGAGCGGGCTGGTGTTGAGTAGTCCATCCAAAAGGGCTTGCATGAAGAACAGTCTGGCAGTTGAATGCGCACTTGGGCAGGAAAAGAGAAAAGGCGCGGTTGCCCGCGCCTTTCACAATGGGTGGGCCCTGTGGGGATCGAACCCACGACCCACGGACACAATCCGCCACTATCCGCCGCGATACGTCCTCGACCCGATAGGTCGAAAAACCGCGAGAATCCGCGCCTGAACAGCCCGCCAGTCACTGTCAAGAATCCCGCCAAATCTTGCCAGCTCTGGGAGAGCATGCCTCCAAAGTTTACCGACGGGCAGTGGTCGGTTGACGTCCTTTAAGGGTCGAGTCATGACTACCCCTCACATGCCCCGGCAGCCTCAGAACCCCACTGGGGTTCTTGACCTCGGCCATGAAGCGACTCAGCCCGATGGGTTCAGTAACTTTGATTTACCTTCTATAGGATCAGCGAATGATCCTTGCTTTCCAGACGAATCCGCTCGGGGCGGACAGCTTTACTACATGGGCGCACTAATGGTGGGCGCTGAGGAAGCAAGAAAGCTTGAGAAGAGCCTAGATGCAATTGTCGCGGCTGTAGTCAATGACGTCCCTGGCTTCGACCCTGCAACTGAGCTTCATGGTTACGAAGTCTTCCACCAGAAAGAGGGTTGGGAAGGCGTCCCGGTGTGGTTGGCGGTGAACGTATGCAAGCAAGTCGCCGAGGCCATACATGACTCAGGCGCAGTCTTCGTTTTCCGTGGCATTGACGTCCAGAAGCTCAAAGACAAGTACGCAAATCCACATCCAGCCCACGCGCTTGCACTCTCGCACACACTTGAGTCTGTACAGCGCGTCCTCAACCTTGACCACACGGACGAAAGTGCTCTGGTTCTTGCCGACGAGCACCACACTGCGCCGGACAGCAGGACCCGATTCCGCGGTATGCGGGCCGCCGCGCAAAGGGGATATACAAGCATTCCGTTGAGCGACCTCATAGATACGATCTATTTCGGCCCGTCGAACCACAGCCGCCTGCTTCAGGCCGCGGATATGGCGACTTTTCTGACTAACCGCTCGGTCACGATCGCGGAGAGGCATCCTGCCGCGAAGAAGGCAATGCAGGAGATCAAGGGCAATCTCGACCAAGCTACACGGTTTAGCTATGTCTGGCCGTGAGCGCATAGGGCTGACCGCTTAAAACACGAAACCCCGTGCTTCTGCATCGGGGTTTCGGTCTATGCGGGAGACGTTTCCGCGTCCTGCGTTCACCACGGTAGCAATCATCGACGGCCCGTGCAAGACATGCCGCAGTTCACCGTCTGCGATCCCCACTGTGCTTAGCATCCTGCGTCGGACCGGCCCTGTACGACACCCATCACTAGCGCCGACGAAGGCCTCTGGAACCGCAAAGGGTGGGCCGGATGGACATCACACACCCGGGGGTTACACACGTTCTGTCCTAATAACCCCTATTACCCGCAGTTTTGGCGCGGCGCAAGAAAACCCCCGGAACCCATGGTTCCGGGGGTTTTACGGTGGGCCCTGTGGGGATCGAACCCACGACCCACGGATTAAAAGTCCGATGCTCTACCAACTGAGCTAAAGGCCCCTGCCGACTGTAGAAACAGCCATGAATACTGTACCCCAAGCTTAGGGACGTTTTGACACGGCCGAGCCCCGCGCCGTCGTCCCCTCTTTTGAACCAAACCCCGACGACGACGCGCAGCAACTACGGTGTGTCGGGGCGCCTGCGGATTCAAACCTGGGGAGAACGCTCCGCCACCGCAACAGCCACCGCAACAGCCGCTGATCAAGAGTGCACGAGCGAAGGCACAGGAGTAGCGTTGGGGCATGAGCGAACAATCGGGACCTCCTGTGTACGGCGGGGCAAATAGGCATCACAAGCCGAAACCCTTCGCGCCGATTGACTTCGAGCCTTTCGCCGGCGGCGCGGACCCCGCGCGCGTGTCCGAAGCCGCACACCTTGCGGCACAAGCGCTCGTGCGGCGAGGCCGCGATAGCGACGATCCCAAGATCACCAGGCGTCTTGTGAAGCTCGCTGACGAGCAAGGCCTCGAAGCCATCGCCGAGATGTGGGCCGAGAGCCCGGCACGGTCCTTGCCCGGTGCATTGTGGCGGCTCTATGCTCTGCGCGCGGCCACAATGCAGAACTCCGAGCGCATCTCCGTGTACTTCAAGGCCGGCCGGGACACCGCACAGGTTTCACACGTTGTGGCAGGAGCCGCGGAGCCACCGGGAGCCGACGAAATGAAGCAGATGGCGGACGCCATCCTTTCAGGAGCGTTCGACGGCGATTTCGACGTCGCGCTGGAACGCTCGGCTGCGTTTTGCCGCGTCGTCGCGCTCGGCCAAGCCACTCTGGCGGACAGCGCAGAACATTCCAATGAGGGTCATGCGAGCAAATTGACCCGGAACTCGCACCAGCTCGTCAAGACCGCTGAGGACCTTGAGCACGCGGCCAACGCATGGCGCCTCGGCGAGTTGGATTAACGTGAAACATGAGGGTGAAGGGCCGCCGAAATCACCCCGAGCGCCAGCTGTCAATGTTGACTTAGCTCGGCCGACGTAGAAAACTGAAACTGGTGTCGAACCGCGAAACCCCCGGGCTTCAACTTATAGCCGCTTCGAGCGGCCTACCGCCGAGAGGCGTATCCGGTTCGGCACCATTTTTATGCCTTTCGGCGAAGACGCCGCTCAGTCCCCGTCCACCTCGCCCACCGGAAGCCAAATGAAGCTGCGTCTCTTCCCTCAAGAACCCGCCGGTTTGCAGTTGCTTTCGCAGATGGCTCGTCAGATTCTTGAGGCCACAGGGACGCTTTCCGAGATTTTCGGAGCCCCTGTTGCGGAGCACGAACGGCTTGTGGAAGAGATGCACGAACACGAGGCGAAATCCACAGATCTGCATTTCGCCTTGCTGACCCACATGCGCACGAGCTTCGTGAACCCGCTCCCCCGCGAGGACATGTACGCCCTTTCCCGCTTCCTCAACGAGGCAATGGAGAAGCTGGACGCCGCTGGCGAGCTCGTGGCCCTCTACAAGCTGGACCGGCTGCCTAAGCGCGCAGCGGATCAGTTGGAGATCATCAGCCGCCAAGCAGAACTCACGGTTGATGCCATGCGCCAACTGGACGACCTGGACGAGCTCGAGGACTACTGGATCGAGGTCCTCCGGCTGGCCAAGCGTGCCGAGCGCAGCCACCGGACCTGGGTGGCAGAGATGCTCCGAGACATGAAGTCCGCACAGTTTTCGAGGAACCGTGACGTAGCCAACCAACTGGTGGACGTCACCAAGGACATGCGCCGCGTCGCCACCCAGGTAGGCAGCATCATCGTCAAGGAAGCATGAGGTGATGGTCGCGTTCTTCGCCCTCGTGGTGACGCTGGCGGCTGGGTTCGCGTTCCTCAACGGCTTCCGCGATGTCTCCACCGCCGTCGCGCTCTCCGTGCGGACCCGCGCCCTCACTCCTTCTGTTGCCGTGCTTTTGGCGGCGGTTTTCAACTTTGCCGGCGTGCTGCTCAGCGGCGGCTTCGCCCTGATTTTCAGCCAGTCGTGGGTGGTTCTTCCCCCGGGCATGAATGGGCTGACTGTACTCGCTGCGGGGTTGTGCAGCGCGATCCTTTGGGGAACCTACGCTTGGTGGCGCGGTGTGCCCCTCTCGTCAACGCACGCCCTGGTGGGAGGCCTGGCCGGCGCCGGAGCTGCTAGCGCAGTCATGGGAGGCAGCTACATCAGCGGCGTGGACAGTATCATGCTGGTCCAAGTGGTCCTGCCCCTGCTGCTGTCCCCGATGATCGCCTTCATTGGCGCGTACCTCCTCGTGTGGCCTGTCACGTGGGCGGCGCGCTACACCCAACCCGATGTTGTACACGGCCGTTTCCGCCATGCCCAGTCCGTCTCGGCCGCTGCGGTGGCGTTCGGCCATGGGCTGCAGGACGGGCAGCGAACCGTGGCCGTGATACTGCTGGGCGCTGTGGCGGCAGGAGTGTCCGACCACGACGACCTCCCGTTCTGGGTCATCCTCCTGACGGCTGTCATGCTCACGGCGGGAACACTTTGTGGCGGCTGGCGCATCTCCTACACCTTGGGTTACAAGCTGACCAGGGTTGACCCGCTGCGGGGATTCGTCGCCCAGAGCCTGACCTCGCTGATGCTGTTTGTCGGTGCGATCGGGCTCCATTTGCCGCTTTCCACCACCCACACGGTGACGTCAGCAGTGCTCGGAGCGGGAACCAACCAGAACTTTTCGGTCACCAACCGTCGGATGGTGCTGCGGATCCTGGGGTTCTGGGTCGCGACGCCGATCGTCACCGCCGCGGTGGCCTTCGTCCTTGGACTAGCCCTCTCGCCGCTGTCGCGCTGACCGGCGAGGGCTTTGAGTAACGGTCGTTTTAGACGTCCAGAACGACCGTTGGGCCCACGCCGGCAGGGTTCCCTGGCCGAACTTGTGAGGCCAGGGAACCGGTGGGGAGCAATCGACGGAGGTTCCGAAGTGGCTATCCGAAGCGGCCGGAGACGTAGTCTTCCGTGGCCTTCTGGGACGGGTTGTTGAAGATAGTGGTGGTGTCCGCGAACTCGATGAGCTTGCCCGGCTTGCCGGTGCCGGCAATGTTGAAGAACGCCGTCTTGTCGGAAACACGCGCTGCCTGCTGCATGTTGTGGGTCACGATCACCACGGTGTACTCGTCCTTGAGCTCATTGATGAGGTCTTCGACGGCCAGAGTGGAGATGGGGTCCAGCGCCGAGCAGGGCTCGTCCATGAGGATAACCTGAGGTTCCACAGCGATGGCGCGGGCAATGCAGAGCCGCTGCTGCTGGCCACCGGAGAGTCCGGAACCCGGCTTCTCCAGGCGGTCCTTGACCTCGTTCCACAAGTTGGCGGCACGGAGCGACTTCTCCACGAGCGCGTCGGCCGCACCCTTGGTGATCCTCTTGTTGTTCAGCTTGACGCCGGCCAGCACGTTGTCGCGTATGGACATCGTGGGGAACGGGTTGGGGCGCTGGAAAACCATGCCCACCTGGCTGCGGACAGTCACCGGGTCCACGCCGGCACCGTAGAGGTTGTCGCCGTCGAGCAAGACCTCACCCTCGACGCGCGCGCCCGGCAGCACCTCGTGCATGCGGTTCAGGGTACGCAGGAAGGTGGACTTGCCACAACCGGACGGCCCGATGAACGCCGTGACCGATTTGGCTTCGATGCTGATGTTGACGCCTTCAACGGCCAGGAAACTGCCATAGTAGACGTTCAGATCCTTGACGTCGATCCGCTTAGACATGGTGTTCCTTCGGTGCTGTGGTTGGAAGTTTGCAGGTGGCCTGATGGCTCAACGGCCGGCCTTGGGAGCGAAGATCCGGGCGATCAGCCTGGCGCCGAGGTTCAGGATCATCACCAGGATGATCAGGACCAGCGCGGCACCCCATGCCCGCTGGCTCGACGGGTCCGGGTTGGACGGCGAGGTCGGATTCAGGATCTGCGTGTAGATGAATGTAGGCAGCGAGGCCATCCAGCCGCCGAACACGTTGTTGTTGATGGTGGTGGCGAAACCTGCGGTGACCAGGATCGGCGCCGTCTCGCCGATAACGCGGGCAATCGCCAAGGTGACGCCTGAAGCGATGCCGGAAATCGCCGTCGGGATGACCACTTTGAGGATGGTGCGCCACTTGCGGACACCCAGCGCGTAAGCGGCCTCACGGAGCTCGTTGGGGACGATCTTGAGCATTTCCTCGCTGGAGCGAACCACAACCGGGATCATCAAGACTGAAAGCGCGACGGCGGCGACCGCACCGGTCTTGGTGCCCGGGCCGACCACGGCGAAGAAGAAGGCCGCGGCAAAGAGACCTGCCACGATCGAGGGGATGCCGGTCATGACGTCGACGAAGAACGTGATGGCACGGGCGAGGGCCCGGTCGTTGCCGTACTCCACGAGGTAGATTGCGGTCAGCAGGCCCACCGGCACCGAGATGACAGTGGCCAGCAGGGTAATCTGCACGGTGCCCAGGAGCGCGTGGTAGATGCCGCCGAGGACCTTGGTCCCTTCATCGACGCTCTTGTTGTCGAGGGCGCCTGTGACGCCGTTCATGGATGTCGTCAGGAAGCCGGGGCTGATGATGCCTGGGATGCCATTCACGAGGACGGCCCAGATCACCGAAATCAAGGGCAGCAGCGCCACAAGGAATGAGCCGACAATAAGGCAAGTCGCGAGTTTGTCGCTCGACTTGCGGCCGCCTTCTACGGCCGCGCTCCAGCCAACCAGCCCGATCGTGAAGAGGATGGCGGAGACGAGGCCCCAGCCGAAGGCGTTGAAGCCGATCAGTGCAAGGATCGCTGCGCCGAGTACCAAGGCAACGGCCAGGACAACGTACGGCGCGAAGGCGGGCAACTGGCCCTTGGTCAGGGCAGAGCGTTTGCGCGCTACGGGGGCTGTGACAGTCATTAGTTGGCTCCCGAGAATTCTTTGTGCCTGGTGATGATCCAGCGTGCAATCATGTTGACACCGAGGGTGATGACGAACAATACCAAACCGGCTGCGATCAACGTACTGACCTTGAGTCCGCTGGCTTCAGGGAAGTTCAAGGCAATTTCCGCGGCGATGGTCTGGTTGCCGGACTGGATCAGGCTTGCGGTCAGGACGCCGGAGGACAGGACCAGCGCTACGGCCATGGTCTCGCCAAGTGCACGGCCGAGGCCCAGCATGACGGCGCTCACAATGCCCGGACGGCCGAAAGGCAGAACAGCCATCTTGATCATTTCCCAACGCGTCGCGCCGAGGGCCAGGGCGGCTTCCTCGTGGAGCTTCGGGGTCTGCAGGAAGATTTCACGCGACAGGGAAGTGATGATCGGCAGGACCATGACGGAGAGGACGATGCTCGCGGTCAGGATGGTCTTGCCGGTAGCCGAAGCCGGGCCTTGGAAAATCGGCAACCAGCCCATGGTGCTTGCCAGCCAGTTGTAGGCGGGCGAGATCTGGGGGGCAAGGAATGCCGCACCCCATGCGCCGTAGACCACCGAAGGAATGGCAGCGAGGAGGTCCACCACGTAGCCAAGGCCTGAGGCCAGCTTGCGGGGCGCGTAGTGCGAGATGAACAAGGCGACGCCGATGGCAACGGGGGTAGCTATCACAAGCGCGATGACCGCGGCAATCAGGGTTCCCACCACGATCGGCCCGATGTAGGCGAAGAAGCCGTGGCCGCCCTGGATGTCCGCAGGCGGAGCCACAAGGGCCGGAATCGCCTGGATTACAAGGAAAAGTGCGACGCCGAAGAGGACCAGGAGGATCAGGCATCCCGCGGCCAGGGTGGCTCCGGAGAAGACCTTGTCCCCGGCGCGTCCGGCACCTTGGGAAGTGGTCAAGGAGTTGGTGGTCACTTCACGATCCTTCAGATTCACTCAAAAATGGCCAAGTTCCCCACCCCGCCCGGTGATGTTTCACCAGTGCGGGACAGGGAACCTCGGTATTCAGGGTAGTGGTGCCGCGGTCCGCAGCACCACTACCCCATTGTGGTCCTTAGGCTTTGGCCTTGATGGAGTCAAGAGCGGCCTTTGCCTTGTCCTGCAGCGCCTTGGAGAGCGGAGCGGACTTGGCAGAGCCGGCTGCGGCCTGCTGGCCGGCGTCGGAGACTACGTAGCTTTCGAACGCCTTGACCAGGTCAGCGGTTTCCTTCTTGTCGTAAGTGGTGCAGACGACGTGGTAGGAAACCAGGACAACCGGGTATGCAGAGGAATCCGTCGTGGTGCGGTCAAGCTTGATGGAAAGGTCGCCGGTCGGTCGGCCGGCAACGGGCTTGCCCAGTTCAACAGCCTTGGCTGCAGCGGCAGCGGAGATCTTTACGAAGTCCGAGCCAACCTTGATCTGTGCGGTACCGAGCTTGCCGGAGACTGCGGAATCGTCAGCGTAGGTTACGGCACCCGGGGTGTCCGTGACGGTCTTGACGACGCCGGAGGTACCCTTGGCGTTCTCGCCCTTCAGGGATGCGGGCCAGAGGCCAGCAGCCTTGTCGGTCCAGACGTCCGGAGCCGCTGCGGCCAGGTAATCGGTGAAGTTCTGGGTGGTTCCGGAATCGTCAGAGCGGTTGACCGGGGTGACCTTGAGGTCCGGAAGCGTGACGCCGGCGTTCAGGGCGGCGATGGCGGGATCGTTCCAGTTGGTGATCTGGCCGCGGAAGATCTTGGCAACCGTGGTTGCGTCGAGCTTCAGGTCCTTGACGTTGGGAACGTTGAAAGCAACGGCGATCGGGGAGATGTACACCGGCACGTTGATGGCGCCATCGGTGCCGCACTTGGTCTTGGAGGTGGCGAGCTCGGCGTCAGTCAAGTAGGCGTCAGAACCTGCGAACTGAGCGGAGCCGTCGAGGATGGCCTTGCGGCCTGCGCCCGAGCCGTCCGGGGAGTACTGGACCGTGGCACCGGGGTTGGCCGAAGCGAAGTTGGTCTTCCAGGCGTCCATTGCGGCGCCCTGCGCCGAGGAGCCGATGCCGGTCAGCGTGCCGGTGACTTTGACGGCCGCGGCAGACTGGGTGGCTGCCGGTGCGGCGCCGGTTGCGTTGTCCGAACCGCAAGCGGTCAGCGCGAGGGCGCCGACTGCGAGGACCGCGATTGCCGCGTTGCGGCCGAAGCGAGTTGCCTTCACTGGGATGTACCCCTTCCAGGGATTCTCTGATGCGTGCCGAGGGAGAAAGTCGGCATACGAAAGATTTGCGTACGTGTTTGTACCTTTATCGACGGTAAGAGCCATAGGTAACGGGACCGGCCGTCCAAAGTGAACGGAAGGTGAACGGCTGTGGACTATTGGCTTACATATGCAGCGTTGCCCTTGCGCTCAGTACGACATGAGGGATTAAGTGACACCCCTCACTTTCCGCGGAGCCCGGCCTGCGACGTCCCGATGCCGTCGCCTGAATAGACTTGAGGCATGGCCGCCCCCCAAGGACTTTCAGCAAGCAAGAAATTCCTGCGGGCACGCCTCCGCACCGGCTTTGTCCGCAGCCGGAACTCGCTGGTTCCGGCGATCCAAATGACCGTTTGTGCGGTGGGCGCCTACGCGTTCGCCGAATACATCCTGGGGCACAAGGGACCGCTTTTCGCCGCCACCTCGTCCCTGATCGCGCTCGGCTTCTCGCGGGATCCGCGGCTTCGCCGGGTGATGGAAGTCGGGCTTGGCTGCACCCTCGGGATAGTCATCGGTGATCTGCTGCTGCACTGGCTGGGCCCCGGGATCCCGCAGGCCGCCGTCGTACTTCTTTTCTCCATCCTGCTGGCCCGTTTCCTGGACAGCGGCACCATCTTCACTACGCAGTTGGGCCTGCAGTCACTTCTGGTGGTCCTGCTGCCAGCGCCGGAAGGCGGGCCGTTCACACGCAGCATCGACGCCGTGGTAGGCGGGGTCTTCGCGCTCCTGGTCACCATGCTGGTCCCCAAGGACCCGCGCCGGGAACCCCGCCAGGACGTCCGCAAGCTCCTGCACGAACTCTCCGAAGTCCTCCGCGAGTGTGCCGACGCATTGATCAACAGCGACTCGACCCAGGCCTGGCACGCGCTCATCCGTGGCAGAAATTGCCAGCCACTCGTGGACCGGATGCGCCAATCCCTCAAGGCGTCCGGTGAGGTGGCGACGCTCGCCCCTGCGTACCGGAGGCACCGCGACGAGCTGACCATGCTGGAGGAGTCATTGGATTCCATCGATCTAGCCCTCCGCAACAGCCGGGTTTTCGCCCGGCGGCTGACCAGCGCCATCAACCATGCGGCCCTGACCGACGAGGCAACGGACAGCATCTCCGAAGTCCTGCAGGAGACTTCTGCCGCCGTCGAGGAATTATCTCTTGGTCTCGCGGAAGTGCATGACGGCGCCCGGCGCGCCCACATGCGCGGTGCGCGGCAGGACCTGGCCGACATTGCCACCCGCCTCCATCCGAAGATGCTCCACGTCCAGAAACTCGAGGGCGAAACGGTGGTGATGCTCTTCCGCCCGCTCATGGTGGACCTGCTCGAAGCCGCGGGCATGGACCCCCTCGAGGCAAGGGACGTGCTGCCTCCGCTGCAGTGACGGGACTTGACTGTCCTACCCCTCCACTAGCCTTGTACGCATGGCTTCCAAGACCTCACGCACTTCCAAGACACCCGCGTACAAATGTGCCGAATGTGGGTGGACCACGGTCAAGTGGGTGGGACGCTGCGGTGAGTGCCAGGCGTGGGGAACCGTGGAGGAAACGGGCGCCACTGTTGCGCGCACGACGGCGGCAACAACAGTTTTGGAGCCGGCGCGCCGCATTGCCGAGGTAGACGGCACCACGGCCGCTTTCCTGCCCACGGGCGTCGACGAACTGGACCGCGTCCTGGGCGGAGGCTTGGTCCCGGGCGCGGTGATCCTGCTTGCCGGCGAACCCGGCGTCGGGAAATCCACCCTTCTCCTGGACGTGGCGGCGAAGTTCGCCCGCACAGGCCAGGACGTCCTGTACGTCACGGGCGAGGAATCGGCGGCGCAGGTCAAACTCCGCGCGGAGCGGATCGACGCCGTCGCGCACAGCCTCTATCTCTCCGCGGAAACGGACCTGGGGCAGGCACTTGGTCAAGTGGAGAAGCTCGAGCCGAGGCTGTTGATTGTGGACTCGGTGCAGACCCTGAGCAGCGCCGATGTCGAAGGCAGCGCGGGCGGCGTTTCACAGGTTCGCGAAGTGGCCGCGTCCATCATCGCCGCCGCCAAACGCCGCAACATGACCACCCTCCTGGTGGGCCATGTGACGAAGGACGGCTCGATTGCAGGCCCGCGCCTTTTGGAGCACCTGGTGGACGTTGTGTGCCAATTCGAAGGCGAGCGCCATTCCCGGCTCCGCTTGTTGCGAGCGGTGAAGAACCGCTATGGGGCCACGGACGACGTCGGCTGCTTCGACCTGAACGAAGGGGGCATCGAGGGCCTCGCGGATCCCAGTGGCCTCTTTGTCTCCCGGACACGCGAGCCTGTCTCCGGCACCTGCATCACCGTAACCATGGAAGGGCGCCGGCCACTGCTGGCCGAGGTGCAATCCCTTCTGGCCGAAAGTGCCAGCTCACAGCCGCGCCGGGCCACCAGCGGCCTGGACAGCTCGCGTGTCTCCATGCTTCTGGCCGTGCTTCAACAGCGGGCCGGCTGCATCCTGCACAAGGACGACTCCTACGTGGCCACCGTTGGAGGAGTGAAATTGAGCGAACCGGCCACGGACCTCGCGGTGGCGCTTGCCGTGGCTTCGGCCAAGGCCCGCAAGCCGCTGCCGCAGCGGCTGATTGCCTTCGGCGAGGTTGGCCTGGCCGGCGAGGTCCGTCCTGTTCCCGGGATCAACCAGCGCATCCACGAGGCGCAGCGGCTTGGTTTCACGCACGCCGTGGTGCCCGCGAGTCCCAATGGACCGGGGCCGGTTCCGGAGGGGTTCTCGGTCCGCGAGGTGGGGCATCTGGCGGAAGCCCTGGAGCTGCTGATTACGTAACGACCAGGTCAGCCTCGGAGTGTCGGGCGCGTCGGGTCGCTACTGACCACGCTTCCACCGGACATGCCCCCTGTACGAACCAGGCAATGGACATAACACCACTATGTCCAGTCCTCGGCTGAAACGAGGCGCATGTCCAGGGAATTACTTCGCCTTCGGAGGGCTATTTCGCAGGGTTGTGCGTGCCGATCGGAACCAACGTGAGGTTCGGGTGGTTCTTCTCGATCCGGCGCAGCGCCCAGACGTCGTTGAACAAGGCCAGGTATTCGCCGTCGGACCGCAACAGCACCTCGGCGCCGGGGACGTTGGCGAGCGCCGGCATAGCGTCCGCCGTCGAGATCCTCGCCATCGAGTACGGGAGGCGCTCCAAACGCATCGGAGCGTTGAAGTCGTGGGCCATGCGGTCTTCCACCACTTCGAACTGCATGGGACCGACGGCGGCGAGGACAGGTGCCTGATCGCCGCGGACGTCCGAGCGGAGCACCTGGATGACGCCTTCGTGCTCAAGCTGCTCAATGCCCCGGCGGAACTGCTTGAAACGGCTGGGATCCTGCGACCTGGCCACCTGGAAATGCTCGGGTGCAAAGAGCGGGATGGCGGGGAATTCCACTGGCTGGTCCAAGAACAGGCTGTCGCCCACGCGCAGTGAGGATGCGTTGACCAAGCCAACGACGTCGCCGGGATAGGCCTCGTCGATGACTTCGCGTTCACGCCCGAACACCTGCTGGGCGTATTTGGTGGCGAAGGACTTCCCTGTGCGGGTCTGCGTGACCACCATCCCGCGCTCAAACACGCCGGAGCAGACGCGGATGAAGGCGACGTGGTCGCGGTGGGCTTTGTTCATGCCGGCCTGGACTTTGAAAACAAAGCCAGCAAAGGGCGCGTCAACGGAACGGGGCTCGCCGTCGACGTCCGGGCGTGGCGCGGCCGGGGGCGCGAAGTCCACCAGGGCGTCCAGGATTTCCTTGACCCCGAAGTTCAGGGCTGCCGAACTGAAGAGGATGGGTGTTGCCGTTCCGGCGTGGAAGCTCTCCAGGTTGAACTCGAGGTTGGATTCGATCACGAGTCCGGCTTCGTCGACGGCGTCGCTCCAGTTGTTGCCCTGGGTTTCGGCTGCTTCTTCCGGAGTGAAGTACTCGGTGATGGCGATGTTGGCGCCGGCGTTGTTGCGCGCGAACCGTGCGAAGCGATCATTTCGCAGGTCCCAGACTCCACGGAAGTCGCCGGAAATGCCCACGGCCCAGGTCAAGGGCATGGGCTGGAGTCCGGTGCGCTCCGTGATCTCGTCCATCAGCGCGAGGGCGTCCAGGCCCGGACGGTCCCATTTGTTGATGACGGTGATGATGGGCAGGTTCCGCTGCTTGCAGACCTCGAAGAGCTTCATGGTCTGCGTTTCCAGGCCCTTGGCGGCGTCTACAAGCATCACTGCGCAGTCGACGGCGGCCAGGACCCGGTAGGTGTCCTCTGAGAAGTCAGCGTGGCCCGGGGTGTCCAGCAGGTTGATCACGGTGTCCCGGTAGGAGAACTGCAAAGCCGCGGAGCTGATGGAAATACCGCGGTCCTTTTCCATCTGCATCCAGTCGGAAACAGTTTCCTTGCGGTTGGCCTTGCCGCTCGACGCACCCGCGGTACCGATGACTTTGGCGTGCAGGGCAAGGGCTTCCGTGAGCGTGGACTTACCCGCGTCAGGATGCGAAATGACCGCGAAGGTCCGACGCCGGGAGGCCTCATGGTGAATTGCCTGGACTCGGGCGGGGCTCAGGACTTCTTGGGACACGGTGCTACTTTCGCTGCGATCTGGGCGTTGCCCGCGGTGAGGAATGACGGGCCAAACGTGGAATGGAGGCTGGATACGGGCCCCGCGCCGGCCGGGGGCCAACTCAGGGAGCGGCACGATGACGCGCCAGCCAAGATACCAAGTTTATCCCAGCCCGAGGATCTAGCCGAAGGCAGCTATGGAAGGCGGCGTTTAACAGGATCGAAACGAGGTGCACAAACCCCCGAAATGACCAGCCGATAGCTTGAATTGACGGCGGTCCGGCTCATCAGGGCTGCGAAGACCTACCCGCCAGGAAACACTCGATCAGGCCGGCGATGGCAGGAAAGGACAAGGCATCAATGAAACCGGGGAATGACTTGTTCTACGATCCCTTCGGACCCTCCTCCGGTCCGGGCCCAGCTGCGGGCTCAGGCGCGAGCACCACTACGGGCACCGCTACGAGAACCGCTCCGGCCAGGAGCTGGCAAGGACACGGCCCGGACAATCCCCTGGGCGGAACCCTGGTTCCTGCTAGGCAGGTGCGCCCGGATGCCGGAAGGGGTCCGGCGCGGGAAGCGGCGCTACTGAGTGTGCGACGCGACCTCGAGCGACTCGCACGGCTTCGTACGGCTCCCTGAGGTCCCGGGAACCGAGCACAAAGTGGCAGTCTGGCGGCCGCCGTCGGACGCGTTTCGAAGCACCCGCCACATGACCTTCTTTGGGGCACTTTAAGGCTTGCCTGTGCGGTTCTTGCCGGTCTATACCTCTATCATTGAGCTTGCGGGAAACCTTGTACTTTGATCCTGCCGCCTCACTGCTGGAAACCGGCATAATCGCGGGCGCGTCTGCTTGCACCTTTGAAGGGAACACCTATGGCTCGGAGCCCCGAAGAATCGCTCAAGGCGACTCTGGGCAGGGTGGCCCCCGGAACGCCGTTGCGCGACGGCCTGGAACGCATCCTCCGCGGGCGCACTGGGGCTCTGATTGTGCTTGGTACGGACCGGACCATCGAGTCCATCTGCTCCGGCGGCTTTGAAATCGGCATCGACTTCTCCCCGACGCGACTCCGTGAGCTCGCGAAGATGGACGGTGCCATCATTTGCGACAAGGACGCCGGGAACATCCTTCGCGCGGCAGTCCAGCTTGTGCCGGACTCCAGCATCGAGACGCAGGAATCAGGGACGCGTCACAGGACAGCCGAGCGCGTGGCCATCCAGACCGGGGTGCCGGTGATTTCGGTCAGCCAGTCGATGCAGATCATCGCCCTCTATGTCAACGGTCTCCGGCATGTGCTGGAGGGCTCCGAGAAGGTCCTCGCGCGCGCCAACCAGGCGCTGGCAACCCTTGAACGCTACAGCGCCCGGTTAGACCAGGTCACCAGCGCCCTCTCTGCCCTCGAGATCGAGGCCATGGTCACCGTACGGGATGTGGCAGTCACACTGCAGCGCCAGGAAATGGTCCGGCGCATCGCCGAGGAAATCGCGCAGTATGTCCTGGAGTTGGGCGAGGACGGCAGGCTGCTCTCCCTGCAGTTGGAGGAGCTCACCATGGGCCGCGGCCCGGGCAGCGACGTCATCATCCGCGACTACGCCGGTGCCGACGCCTCACCGGAGGAGATCGATGCCGCCGTCCAGGCTCTCCTTGACCTTGGCCCCACTGAGCTGATTGACCTCGGCAAGATCGCGGGCATCATCGGTTTTGCCGGGGGCATGGATGTGCTCGACGCCGGTGTGCAGCCCCGCGGGTACCGCCTCCTGTCCGGTCTGAAGTCGGTTCCGAAGGCCGTCGCCGACCGTCTGGTGGAACACTTCGGGGGTCTCCAGAACCTCATGGCGGCCACCATCGACGACCTCATGACCGTGGACGGCATCGGTGACCAGCGCGCCAGGGCCGTCCGCGAAGGCCTCAGCCGCATGGCCGAGGCCAGCCTGCTGGACCGGTTCCTCTAGTCCCCACCGCCACCCTAACCTCACAAGTTCGGCCAGGGAACCCTGGCGGCGTGGGCCCAGTCACCGGCTCCCAGCCTTCGCAAGTTCGGCCAGGGAACCCTGGCGGCGTGGGCCCAGTCACCGGCTCCCACTGGGTTGCATCAGCCGAGTTGGAAGATGGCCTTGGTGCTCGCTTTGTTTCCCAGGACGGCCTTGAACGTGTACGTGCCATTGGCCGGTTTGGCCGAGACCGCACCGCAGGCTTCCGACGTCCTGTTGCGTTGCCAGGGGAAGTTGGCCGTCTCGCTCTTGCCCGGATCAATCTGCTTCACGAGGTCTTCGCCTTTCGCTTGGCAGTCCTTCGAAGAGAAAATCCGGTCTTCGCCGCTCATCACCAGGAACTCCATCTGGGAGGTCCCAACGTTAACCTGGCACGGAGCGGTTCCGCCGTTGGTGATCTTCATGCTCAGCACGGGGTTCTGCCCTGCCGCATAGGCGGGTTGGTCCGTGGATGCGGTAACTGTCACCAGGTTTAGGTCGCAGACCGGGGTCGGAGAGGGAGTCGTCGTGGCCGAAATGGGATCCGCCGAAGGAATCTGGACCACAGGAGCCGCGCCGCTCGGATCGTTCTTGGACGCGCTGGAATCAGCCTTGCTTGCAAGCGAGGAACTCATGGCTACTGCCCCGGCCACAAGCATCGCCAAGACCACCAGCAGGGCGCCAAAAACTACGAGCCTCCGACGGCGGTAAACGGCGGGACTCGGCCGGCGCCTTTGTGGCCGCGCTGCACTCTTGGAACGGTTTGCGCCTGCGGTCCGGGCAGTGCCTTTCGCCGACGGCGACGTGCGCGCCCTTGGCGGTTGTTTGCCCTTGTTGACCATTCTTCTAGGCTAGGCAACACCGGACCGGGATGGCGTCGCACCACGCCGCGGAGGCCTGATCGAAGCCAGTATGACGTCGGTCATCCTTGGCTGGCTCCACTACAGTGGATGGCAGGAATCGGCCGCCATCAGGGCCCGCCACGAACCGCAGCGAGGATCCCCATGTCACTGCCAGGCGCCGCTGAACTTGCCGGCACCCACCACCTCTCGGACTTACACCTGTCCATGGACCGTTGGTTCTCCGAGATGGCGCGGGTGTTGCCGTGGCGGTCACCGGACTGCAGCCCGTGGGGAATCCTGGTCAGCGAGGTGATGCTGCAGCAGACTCCGGTAGTTCGGGTCTTGCCGGTGTGGGAAGACTGGATGGAACGCTGGCCTGAACCTGCGGATCTCGCGAGCGAGCCCTCGGGCGAGGCCGTGCGACATTGGGGGAGGCTCGGCTATCCCCGCCGCGCACTCAGGCTCCACGCGGCCGCCGTCGCGATTGTGGAAGAGCATGGCGGCAAGGTCCCGGACACGCATGGTGCGCTGCTGAGCCTTCCCGGCGTCGGCGACTACACAGCAGCGGCTGTGGCCGCTTTTGCGTTCGGGCGGCGCGAAACCGTGGTGGATACGAACATCCGGCGCGTGCACGCCCGGCTCGTTTCGGGATTGGCACTGCCAGCGCCGTCGCTCACGGCGTCCGAGATGCGGCTCGCCCAATCCCTCATGCCCGACGACGCCCGGCTCTCAGTCCGGTGGAACGCCTCCGTCATGGAACTCGGAGCGCTGGTATGCACGGCCCGCTCCCCCAAGTGCTCCGACTGCCCTGTCCGCGAGTCCTGCGCGTGGCTTGCCGCGGGCGAGCCTGCGCCGACGTACACACCCAAAGGCCAGGCCTGGCACGGCACAGATCGGCAGCTCCGGGGTGCTGTCATGGCCGTCCTGCGTGTGGCCGCTTCGCCCGTGGCGCGGGAACTGTTCGAGCGCCCCGCAGCCGACCTTGGCTTCGCCGCAGACGGCATAGCGGTGCCCTTGGCTGCCCTGCATCGCTTGAATTCGGCCCCGGAGCAGCTGGAACGGGCGCTTGAGGGACTCCTGGGCGACGGTCTGGCCGAATTGCACGACGGCGGACTGCGGCTCCCGGCCTAAGAAGCTTCCGTTGACGCTGCTCCCTTCACACGCAGGCCGGCTTGCGGGCCAGAAGGTAGGCCTGCGGGGTTTTTTCATGCTTGCCGTCTGGTTCGCGAAGCAGTTGCGCTTCCACAACAAGGCCTGCCTGCCGCAGGAGTTCCGCGACGCGGCCCGGCGGCAAGCGGTAGGCATCGAGGTCGATCTCGTGGCCGTAAGCGAAATCCAGGTGCCGGGGTTCGTCTCCCGCCTGAAACGCAAGCAGGAGCAGGCCGCCGTCCCGGAGGGCCCGATGGAATTGGGCGAACACCCCGGGCAACCGTGCCGGCGGAGTATGGATAATCGAATACCAGGCGACAATGCCACCCAACGCGTCGTCCGCCAGGTCCAGGGCCTCCATGGAGCCTTCATCAAATTGCAGGCCGGGGTGATCCCGGCGGGCTACCGCCACCATCTCCGGCGACAAGTCGATGCCGAAAGCCGTGAGGCCAAGCGAGTCCAAGTGCGCCGTAATCCGTCCGGGACCGCAACCAAGGTCCGCAACTGCCCCTCCTCCAGCCGCCTCTACGAGTTCGGCAAAGGTGCCGAGCATGGCCCTGTCAAACGGCTTCGAGGCTAGTTCGTTGCGCAGGAGTTCGGCGTAGTCCGCAGCTACCGTGTTGTACGCGGCGCGGGTGGAATGCACGTCCGCGGGTTCAGCCATGCCCAGTTCAGTCACGCCCAGTTCAGCCATGCCCAGTACCCTACTGCTTTTCGACCAGCCAAACGCCTTGCAGCGGGCTTGCGGCGTGGGGTCGCTGCCCGCCGAACGGCGTGAGGTCGCAGAGCTGCAACGGTCCAAGGATGTCTGTAACGATGTGCATGCCAGTTGCCGGAACGGCGGTCCGGGCAGCCGCCTCAGGAATACCCTCAAACTATGCGAAGGTTTTGGGCCACTATCGCATTGATCACGACGGCGCTCGGTTCGGGATGCCAGCCTCAAGTGACCGTGTGCCCGGCGATTGCCATGGCCCCGGTGGTGTCCCTGACCATTGCGGCCGAGTACGCGCCGACCGTCAAAATCGTGCACTTGAAGGCGTGCCAGGACGGGAAATGCCGTGAGGCCGATTTGGAGCTGCGCCCAGGCAGCGTGTCAGTTCCTCAATCCTGCAGTCCCGAACCCGAGGGGTCGTGCTCAGCCGTTTCGTCGCCGGATGGCACGCGCTACGGTTTCCTGAACATGGGGACGCTGACGGCGTCGCTCATCAATGCCGAAGTAACGGGTTCCGACGCCAACGGTGGGCCTCTGCCGGTCAGGACGCTGGACTTCACACCCAAGAGTGCCAAACCCTGGGGCGAACGGTGTCCCACTGTCATCACGGCAAGCCTGTTGCTGGATGCCAACGGTCTACGCCAGGCGTGAACTCCAGGACCCTCAAAACCGACAGGAGCCACCTCTGCGCTCCTTTTCCCGGAGCGCCCTCAGATCTCCCCGAAGCCCTGTTCCACGAGTCGCCGGACATAATTCACGGCTTTCGACGCATCTTTGCCCCAGGCCTCGATCCTGAGCTTGCCGCCCTGGCCCACGGCAAGGCTCATAAGTTCCATGATTGATGTGCCATCGACGCCGTTAACCGTTGCCTCGACGTCCAGGCCGGCCAGTCCACCCGCAATTTTCGCCGCAGGCCTGGCGTGCATTCCCATGGGGTTGATGAGCTCGAATTCGTCGCTTTCCGCCGGCTGACCCCTGCCCTGGGATCGAGCCGACTCCGCGGGGTCAAAAGTGGGCTCCGGACCGAATCGAATCGATTCTGCAGCGGCCTTCACGCTGGCGGCCGCTGCCCCACCTTGGGTGGCCACGGCAGCGGCAACGAGGCCTTCCACCAAGGGGGCGTCGGCAAGGAGAACCCTGTCCGGCTCACTGCAGAACTCCACCGCAGATTCGGCCGTCATGACTGCGGAGCCAAGGTCCGTCAGCACCACCACCCCGTCCCCGGAAGCCTCCGCAAGTCCTGCCTCGAATGCGGCGATTGTTCTCTCTAGGTCCGTGCCGATCCGGCCATCATCCGTTCCACCCACCGCGTAGAACCTCACATCGGGGGCCATCTGCGCGGCCAATTCCACCGCGCCTTCTGCGATCTTCCGGCTGTGCGAGACCACCACCAAGGCCACCGTCATTCAGCGGCCCCCTCGGGGAACCCCGCGGCGGTGGCGGCCGCTCGCAGCAACAGCGCCGAAGACGCGGCCCCGGGATCACGGTGGCCTGCGCTGCGTTCACCGAGGTAGCTTGCCCTGCCCTTGCGCGCCACCAGAGGATCCGTTGTCACGGCGCCCACCTCGGCAGCCTCGGCTGCGGCCGCCAGCACCGCCACGGCATCCCCGCCAGCCACCAGGACCTCATCCGCTGCTTCGACGGCCGGGGACCACGCATCCACCATGGTTTTATCGCCCAGTGCCGCCTTGCCGCGGGCGACAATTCCGTCACGGGCTGCGGTCAATGCTCCGGCGAGCGCCGCAGCGTCGATCTCTGCGCTTTCTCCCAGAGCGGTCGCGGCCCGGAGATACGCGGTTCCGTACAAGGGACCGGCTGCCCCGCCCACCTTCGACATCAGCGCCATCGCGGCCAGCTTCAGTGCTGCCCCAGGTGTTTCCGGCGGAGTTTGGGCAAGCTTCTCCATGACGGCCTGGAATCCGCGGTCCATGTTTTCGCCATGGTCCGAGTCGCCAATCGCCCGGTCCAACGCAATCAGCTCCTCACGATGCTCGGACATGAGCCGCGCGGAGAGCGTCAGCCATTGAACCGCCCAGTCGACCCCGAGACGCACAGTCACATCCCCCAACGCAGGGCCGGAGTGTGGACGGGCGCATCCCACAGGGCAGTCAGTTCATCATCGAGCCGCAGCACCGATATGGAGCAGCCCTGCATCTCAAGCGACGTGACGTAGTTGCCCACCAGCGAGCGCTCCACTTTGACTCCTCTTTCGGCGAGGATCTGCGCCGCTCGCCGGTAAACAATGTACAGCTCACTGAGGGGCGTACCACCCATGCCGTTGACGAAGAGCAGCACTTCTTCCCCGGCTCTGATCGCCAGGTCGTCCAGGACGGGATCCAACAAGCGGCCAGTGATGGCGTCGGCGCTCTCCATGGCGATCCGGTGCCGGCCAGGCTCACCGTGAATCCCTATTCCGATTTCGATTTCGTCATCAGCAAGCTCAAAGCTAGGCACCCCGGCATGTGGCACCGTGCAGCCGGATAATGCCACGCCCATAGTGCGCACGTTGCGGACAACCCCTTCTGCCACTCCCGCGACGGCGTCCAGCGAATCCCCCCGTTCGGCGGCCGCTCCGGCAATCTTTTCCACCAACACGGTGCCACCCACGCCGCGCCGGCCCGCGGTGTACAGCGAATCCTCCACCGCGACGTCGTCATTGACAAGAACCGTGCGAACGCTGATTCCTTCGGCCTGGGCCATCTCCGCCGCTGTCTCGAAATTCAGGACGTCACCGGTGTAGTTCTTCACGATGTGCAAGACGCCGGCCCCCGAATCGACTGCCGCAGTGGCCGGAATGATCTGGTCAGGCGTGGGCGAGGTGAAGACGGCGCCCGGCACGGCGGCGTCGAGCATTCCGTGCCCAACAAAACCGGCATGAAGTGGCTCATGGCCGCTCCCTCCTCCCGAGACAAGCGCCACTTTGCCGGCCACGGGCGCACCTTTTCGGACGACGAAGATCGGATCCGTATGGACGTCCACGAGCTCGGCATGGGCCATGCCAAATCCCTCGACAGACTCGTCCACCACGGAACGGGGATCGTTGATGAGCTTTTTCATGACGTGCTCCTGGGGGTGGCTGGTAGGTGATTTGACCCTACTACCAGCGCCCCGGGCACGGTAGGGGAATGGTTCCGTATGCGGAAGCCGCGAACCCAGAAACGCAGAAGGGACAGCCCCCAATGGCTGTCCCTTCTGAAACGTTCCGGTTTGCACCTTGTCGGTGCGGCAGCGTTAGTGCGCCCGCGTTAGTGCGGCGGCCCGCCAACCATCAATCGGCCGGTACTGGGGTCCTGGGCTGTTACGCCCTTGGCCAACGAGTCCGGCCAGAGATCCGTGCCCGCTTCCCGCATGCAACCCCCGGTCCCCCGCTTGCGTGACTCCGATGTGGAGCCAGGGCTCGGCATGTCTATCTGGAAACCTGAAAAGTCCGGAAACATAACGTGGTACTTCATTTCTCGCCTCCACAGTATGGTTAGCTCGCCGCAACCGAGCCTCGCCTAGTTTATCCATCAAGTTGATATACGTAAAGACTTGATGGCTAGGACATACGGAACCCGCGAGAAATACCTAGGGCTAGAGGAACTTGATCATGCGGGTGTTGCCCAGGGTGTTGGGCTTCACGCGTGCCAGATCGAGGAACTCGGCCACGCCTTCGTCATGGGAGCGGAGCAATTCCGAGTAGACCTGTGGGTCCACTGCAGTTTGGTCCGCCATGACTTCGAATCCGTGGCGCTTGAAGAAGTCCACTTCGAACGTCAGGCAGAAAACCCGCGCAACGCCCAAGGCGCGCGCGTCCTCCAGCAGCTGCTGGACAAGGACGTGGCCCACGCCCTTGCCGCGCCAATTGTCGTCGGCCGCCAAGGTGCGCACCTCGGCCAGGTCCTCCCACATCACGTGCAAAGCCCCGCAACCGATTACCTCGCCGTCGGACGATTCGGCAATCCGGAACTCCTGAAGGCTCTCGTAGTAGGCCACGGTCTCCTTGGCCATCAGGATTCGTTGCTCTGCCAGCGGCGCCACAAGCCTCTTGATCGCGGCAACATCACCGGTGCGGGCAGGGCGGATACTGAACGTCGAAGTCACAGCCCAATCTTACGAGGCGAGGGAGGCTGGGACGGTTACCGGACCCGGGGGCGACTTTCCGCACCAGCCTCCGAGCCGGAGGCGCCTATAGCCCCAGGTCCCCAGGAACGGGGACGTCTTGACCCAGTACCTGCTTAGCCAGGAAGTGCTCCACCACGCCGTACCAGACCTTGGCGTGCTGTGGCTGCAGGATCCAATGGTTCTCGTCCGGGAAATACAAGAAACGGTGTTGGGTCTCGCCGTTGTCGTCGGCAGGCAGCCCGGAACTGGAGAGCAGTTCGTACCAAAGCCTCAGGCCTTCGCTGATAGGCACCCGGTAGTCCTTGTCACCGTGGATCACGAGCATGGGCGTATTGATCTTTCCAACATGGAGATGCGGCGAATTCTCCATAGCCATCTCTGCTGTCATTTCCTTGAGCCAATACTGCGAAGCGTCCGTGGTGGGGCCGAACTGGTCGAGGGCCCACAAACTGGCGTGCGTTACGATCGCTTTGAAACGGTCCGTTTGTCCGGCCACCCAGTTGGCCATGTATCCGCCGAATGACCCACCCATCGCGGCAGTCCGCGTCTGGTCAATGTCGGGCCGCTGGATCACCGCGTCGGTGATAGCCATGAGGTCCGTAAACGGAGCCTTGCCCCACTCACCCCAGCCGCGCTGGATGTATTTTTGCCCGTACCCGGTGGACAATGCGGGGTCGGGCAACAGTACGGCGTACCCCTTCGACACGAGCAGCCAAGGATTCCACCGCCAGGTCCAGGCATTCCATGAGCCCAGGGGTCCCCCGTGGATCCACAGCAGCAGGGGGGCCGGATTCGCCTCCGATGCCCCTTCCGGGAGCGCGAGGTAGGCCGGAACCCGCGAGCCGTCCGCCGCGGCCGTCTCCACCCGCTCCAACGAGCCTCTGATCTTGGGGCGCTGTGCCGGCGCGGGAAGTCGCTCCACGTGCCCCGTCGCGAGGTCGATCCGCACGGCTTCCGCCGGGAATTCGTAAGAGCTGCGCAGCGCGAAGGCACTCAGCCCATCCGGGGAAACCACGACGTCGGTGTACGCCGCCGCGTCCTGCGTCACCCGGGTGACGGTACCGTCAGCGACGCCGATCCGAAAGACAGGCGCGGCGCCGTCGTCGTCGGCTGTGACGAGGAGCGAGCGCGCATCCGGAAGCCATGCAGCGGGACTTCCCCAGCGGTCCCAACCGGGTGCAAGCGGCTCAAGGTCAAGGGCTTCTCCGCCTGCGACGTTCAAAACGTGGAGCTTGACCTGGAGCGCCTTCCCCGGAGTGCTGTGACTCTCGCTGACGACCGCAATCCTGTTGCCGTCGGGGCTGACCGGGCCGGGGAAATAGCTCATTCCCTCATGGTCCAAAAGCACCTTGAGGGACCCGGAGGCGACATCGACGGCGGCAAGCACAAAGCGCGTATCGGCCTTCGCGAGCGGCTTGGCCAGGCTCGTGTAGATCGTGTTGCCGTCAGGGCTGACCACCGCGTGGGTGTTGCGGAGGTTGCCGCCGACGTCGGGAGTCAAATTGCGCAGCTTCAGGGGCGCAGTAGCGTCCACGGTCGCGGGCTTTCCGGACTCAGCCACGTCCCCGTTTTCCACGGCAAACAGCCTGGGCTGAGCCGGGCCCAGATCGGCGTCCCAGTAGCGAACCGGGTAGCCGGTGTGCAAAATGGCCGCCACCTTGTTCTCCTTGCGGCTCTTGCGCCGTTCCTCATCATTTTCCTCATCGGTGGAACCGGCAAGGACCGAGGCGGTCACGAAAGTGGCATCAGCGGCTGACGCGGCCAAAACACCCCCAACGCCGCCCGCGCGGGAGTGCACCACCCGGGCCTCCCCGCCGCCGGCCGGGAGGAGCCACAAAGCGCTCACAGGATCGGCCTCAGGGCTGTCCGGGTCGGGGCGGGCCGAAGTGAAGTAGAGGTCACCGTTGGCGGCAAACACCGCGCCGGTCTCGCCCTTGGCGCTGCGCGTGATGCGGCGCGCATGCCTCTTCCCCGCAGGATCGAGCTCCCAAAGAGCCGTCACGTATTCCGTTCCCTTGGCGTTGAGGGTGGAAACCGTGGTGACCAGGCGGCTTCCGTCCGGGCTAAGGGCCAGGCCCCCAACCCGGGGGATGGCCAGGTAATGGTCGAGATCGTGGAAAGGAGTTTCGGGTTGTGTGCTCGGGGCCTCTGAGGCATTCGAATCCATGCTCCGATTCAACACGCAATGTGCGCCAGATCACAGAAGGTTCACTAAGAGTGAAACAGTGCTTTCAGATATTCCGGGGGTTTACCCAGAGCCGGTTCGAACCTGGGCGTTCGGGAACGCAAAAGCCCCGCCCACTCCTTTCGGGAACGGACGGGGCCCTTGAGTCGGAACTTAGGCGCTCGGAGCGATTTCCGGGATGCGCGGCTTGGCATTGCCTGCAAACGTGAACTTGGCGTCGTCGCCTTCGCCGTCCACGTCAACCACCACGATGTCACCCGGGTGCAGTTCGCCGAAGAGGATCTTCTCGGAGAGCTGGTCCTCGATCTCGCGCTGGATGGTGCGGCGCAGCGGCCGGGCACCCATGGCGGGATCATATCCACGCGTGGCCAGGAGAACCTTGGCGGCCGTGGTGAGCTCGATGCCCATGTCCTTGTCCTTGAGGCGGCCCTCGAGGCGCGTGACAAACAGGTCCACGATCTCGATGATCTCGTCCTGCGTGAGCTGCGGGAACACCACGACGTCGTCAACGCGGTTGAGGAACTCGGGGCGGAAGTGCTGCTTGAGCTCTTCCGTGACCCGTGCCCGCATCCGGTTGTAGCCGGTGGTGGTGTCCGTGCCGGACTGGAATCCGGTCGCCACACTCTTGGAGATATCGCGGGTTCCCAGGTTCGTGGTCATGATGATCACCGTGTTCTTGAAGTCCACCACGCGGCCCTGGCTATCCGTCAGCCGGCCGTCCTCGAGGATCTGCAGCAGCGAGTTGAAGAGATCGGCGTGGGCCTTCTCCACTTCGTCGAACAGCACCACGGAGAACGGACGACGGCGGACCTTCTCGGTCAGCTGCCCGCCCTCTTCGTAGCCGACGTAGCCCGGAGGGGCCCCGAAGAGACGCGAAACCGTGTGCTTCTCGGAGTATTCGGACATGTCCAGCGTGATGAGGGCATCCTCTTCACCAAACAGGAATTCGGCGAGGGCCTTGGCGAGTTCGGTCTTGCCGACGCCGGTGGGGCCAGCGAAGATGAACGAACCGCCCGGACGCTTGGGGTCCTTGAGGCCTGCACGGGTGCGGCGGATGGCCTGGGAGAGGGCACGGATGGCCTCGTCCTGGCCAACGACGCGCTTGTGCAGCTCGTCTTCCATCTTCAGCAAGCGCGAGGACTCTTCCTCGGTGAGCTTGAAGACCGGGATGCCGGTGGAGTTCGCGAGAACTTCGGCAATCAGGTCTTCGTCTACCTCGGAGATATCGTCCATGCCGCCGGACTTCCAGTTGCGTTCCTTTTCGGCACGCTCGGCAATGAGCTTCTGCTCCTTGTCGCGCAGCGAGGCGGCGCCCTCGAAGTCCTGGGCGTCGATGGCCGATTCCTTCTCCATCTTGACCTCGGCGATGCGCTCATCCATGGCCTTGAGCTCCGGCGGAGCCGTCATACGGCGAATGCGCAGGCGCGCACCGGCTTCGTCGATCAGGTCGATCGCCTTGTCCGGCAGGAAGCGGTCCGAAATGTAGCGCTCGGCCAGCGTCGCCGCTGAAGTAAGCGCGCCGTCGGTGATAGTCACGCGGTGGTGCGCTTCGTAGCGGTCACGCAGGCCCTTGAGGATCTCGATCGCATGCGCGACGGAAGGCTCCTTGACCTGGATCGGCTGGAAGCGGCGCTCCAGTGCGGCATCCTTCTCGATGTGCTTGCGGTACTCATCCAAGGTGGTGGCACCGATCGTCTGGAGTTCACCACGGGCAAGCATCGGCTTAAGGATCGACGCGGCATCGATGGCACCCTCGGCCGCACCGGCGCCCACCAGGGTGTGGATTTCGTCGATGAAGAGGATGATGTCCCCGCGGGTGCGGATTTCCTTGAGGACCTTCTTCAGCCGCTCTTCGAAGTCACCGCGGTAGCGGGAACCAGCCACCAGGGAACCGAGGTCGAGCGTGTAAAGCTGCTTGTCCTTGATGGTTTCCGGGACGTCCCCGCGGACGATCGCCTGGGCGAGACCCTCGACGACGGCGGTCTTGCCGACGCCGGGCTCACCGATCAGGACGGGGTTGTTCTTGGTGCGGCGGGAGAGGACCTGCATGACGCGTTCCATCTCCAGCTCGCGGCCGATCACCGGATCAAGCTTGTTTTCCCGCGCGGCCTGGGTGAGGTTGCGGCCGAACTGGTCCAGCACCACCGAACCAGCCGGAGTGCCTTCCTGCTGGCCAGGTCCTGAGCCGGGGCCTGCGGCTTCCTTACCCTGGTAGCCGGAGAGCAGCTGGATGACCTGCTGGCGGACCCGGTTGAGGTCCGCGCCGAGCTTGACGAGCACCTGCGCGGCAACCCCTTCGCCCTCACGGATGAGGCCCAGCAGGATGTGCTCGGTACCGATGTAGTTGTGGCCGAGCTGTAGGGCTTCGCGGAGCGAAAGCTCAAGTACCTTCTTGGCGCGCGGGGTGAAGGGGATGTGACCGGACGGGGCTTGCTGGCCCTGGCCGATGATCTCCTGTACCTGCTCGCGGACGCCATCGAGCGAAATGCTCAGGGACTCAAGCGCCTTGGCGGCAACGCCTTCACCCTCGTGGATCAGACCCAAGAGGATGTGCTCGGTACCGATGTAGTTGTGGTTGAGCATGCGTGCCTCTTCTTGGGCAAGCACAACAACGCGACGGGCACGGTCCGTAAATCTCTCAAACATTTCGCCACACTCCTAGCTACGACGTACTTTGATGCTACGTGGCAACGCAGGAATTTTGGGGCGTGTTCGCCACAGGGGAAACATGGGCGCACCGGGAATAAGTTCACTCACGCCATGGAGCGTCGTTGGCGCGGCTTTGGTGGACTAAACACCATGCTCCACAGCCAAGCGAGGGCTTCCCTCTACCGCCGTCGCGGGCCGGCACCAGCCGTCGTTGTTCTCAGCGAACGTCGTCACTTCGTACCCGACATTCACAGCCTGCCCCAAACCTTCCGATGAATAGCGCAAGCCGGTCAGTCAAACTGATACCGGCAGCCGGACGAAACGGGTGGGGAAATGACAATACCCCGGCCGTAAGGCCGGGGTATTGATACTTCGTGTCAGGAATTGGCCTTCTGATAGGCTTCCTGAATTTCGGCCTGAATGCGGCCACGGCTGTTTACGGTATAACCGTTCTCACGCGCCCATTGACGGATCTGTGCGGAGTCCTGGTTTCTCCCTGCGGCAACGCGGCTGCGCGTTGCACGACCGGTCGAAGTTTTACGCGCTTTGGCTACAAACGGCCCGAGAGCGTCCCGCAGCCTGCCAGCGTTGGCACTGGACAGGTCCATTTCGTAACTGACTCCATCAAGGCCGAAACGGACAGTTTCATCCGCGGCGCCCTCATCCAAGTCGTCAACGAGGATAATTTTGACTTTCTGTGCCATGAAAAGACTCTCTTTTGGAGGGGCCGGATATGCAGAATAGCTGGACTGCTAATTAAACATTATCGTCCAGGGCATGGCAGATCGTCAAAGCCTCTATTAAAACTTGGAGAGCGGCCGTCGAAAGAGCTATTTGGCAGGCGTTGAACCGTCGCCCCCCGGGTGCGCAATTCCGAAACCGGCTTCTTCCTGGGCTCGTGCTTCTGCTTGACGCTCTGATTTGTCCGCGTTGAAGATAGCCTTCATGGCAAACCAAAAGAGAAGGCCGACAACAACGGACGGCGCAAGAACAGCAATGTATTCCATAGTCAGTGCCCTTCGGGCTTGAGGAGTGGGAACAAGATGGTTTCCCGGATGCCTGCTCCGGTGAACAGCATCACCAAGCGGTCGATGCCCAGGCCTATGCCGCCCATGGGCGGCGCACCGTACTCTAGGGCTCGGAGGAAGTCCTCATCCAACTGCATGGCCTCGACGTCGCCGGCGGCCGAGCGGCGTGACTGCTCAGTGAGCCGTTCGCGCTGGATGACGGGGTCGATCAGCTCTGAGAAGGCGGTGCCGCGTTCCATGCCACCGATGATGAGGTCCCAAGCCTCGATCAAACGGCCGTCCTCCCGGTGCGGGCGGGCAAGGGGCTGCGCTGAGGGCGGGTAGTTGTAGACGAAGGTGGGGTTGAGCAGCGTGGGCTCGACGATCTCACCGAACAGTTCGACCACCAGCTTTTCGGCATCCCACTTGGGATCCACCTTGACTTCGTGCTTGGCTGCAATCGCCAGCAGTTCCGCCACCGTGGTCTCAGGCGTGATCTCCTCGCCAATCGCCTCGGAGAGCCCCGGGTAGACGGCAACCCAAGCCCATTCGCCGTCGAGGTCAATCTCTCCGGCGTCCGTCTGGATGGTTCGGGTACCCACGACGTCGGCGACGTTGAGGATGATTTCCTTCATGCGCTCGGCCATGACGAACTGGTCTGCCCACGCCTCGTAGCTTTCCAAGGTGGTGAATTCCGGGCTGTGGGTGGAGTCGACACCTTCGTTACGGAAGACGCGGCCCATGTCGTAAACGCGGTCAATTCCGCCCACTACGGCACGCTTGAGGAAGAGCTCGGTGGCGATGCGCAACGTCATCTTCTGGTCGAAGGCATTCATGTGCGTCTCGAACGGACGGGCCGTAGCACCACCGTGGACGAGCTGCAGGATGGGCGTCTCCACCTCCACATAGCCGCGACGGTCCAAGGTGTCGCGCACCGAGCGGGTAATCGCTGCACGGGTGTAGACCATCTCGCGGGCTTCATCGCGGACCATCAGGTCCACGTAACGCTGCCTGACGCGGGTCTCCTCATTGAGTTCCGCGTGCAGCACCGGCAGCGGACGCAATGCCTTCGAGGCCATGGACCAAGAGTCGGCCATGACAGACAGCTCGCCGCGTCGGGATGAAATGACCTCGCCCTTGATGAAAACGTGGTCTCCGAGGTCCACCAGCGCTTTCCAGTCCGCGAGGGTCTCCTCGCCGACGTTCGCCAGGCTCAGCATGGCCTGCAGACGTACGCCCTTCCCGTCTACCCCGCCTTCCTGGAGGGTGGCGAAGCAGAGCTTGCCGGTATTGCGCACGAACACGACCCGGCCCGTGATGCCCACGGTGTCACCGGTGGTCTCGTCAGCCTGGAGATGCGCGTACTTCTCGCGGATCTCGGCGAGGGAATGCGTCCGCTCAACGCCCACCGGGTAGGCCTCGGCACCGCGTTCGATCAGCTTGCTGCGCTTTTCCATGCGGATACGCATCTGTTCGCTGGCGTCGGCGGGCTCTGCGGCGTTGTGCTGGGCTGGGGTGTTTGCGGAAGTCACAATCCCCAAGTTTACCGGGGATTCCTTGGAGTTCCCTACCCTCGCCCCCGGCGACCGGCGACATAGACTCGGGCTGTGGAGACATGGACAGTTGAAACGGACGACGACGGCGGTCACCTTGAGGTGCACTCTTTCCGTCCCGGGGCCGCGGCCTCCATTCCCGGCGCGCCGAGCGCGGCTGAGGGACCCGGCGTCGTACTTGTCCACGGCACCTTGGTGACCGATTCCCTCTACTGGCCATTCGCCAGGAACCTCAGTGTCCTCCTTGGCCGGCCGGTGCACTCCTACAACCGGCGCGGCCGCGGCCGCTCGGCGCCGCAGCCGCCCGGCTACTCCGCCGCGACTGAGACCGGCGACCTTCTTGCCGTGATGCAGGCCAGTGGCTCCACGGATGTTGTTGGGCACAGCTATGGCGGATTCGTGGCACTCCAGGCTTCCTTGCGCGCACCCATTTCACGGCTCGTCACTTACGACGCTGCAGTTTCCCTGTCCGGCAGCCTGAACGGGCGCTGGCGTCCGCAACTGGAAGAAGCCGTCACAGCTGGCCAGCTTGACCACGCATGGGCGCATTTGGTCCAGGGGCTTGCGACCGCCGGTCCGATTTCCTATTTGCCGCTCGGAGCGCTTCGGGTGCTCAGCATCCTCTCCGCCAAGACCAGGTTGGGATCCGAGATGAGGGAACTGTTGCCGACGGCGGTGTCCGAGATGCGAGCGATCATCCAGGCCGACTCGCACCTCCAAGATTATGCGGAGATGAAAACGCCGACCCTGATGCTCAGTGGCGGCTGGAGCCCGTCCTACTTCGCCGAAACCGGCCGGCTACTCGCCGCTGCCATCCCGGTGGTGGACTTCGCGATAGTCCCCCTGCAGTTCCATGAGGGTCCCCTCCGGCCGGGGAAGCAGCTCGCGGTGAGAATCGCCCGCTACCTGGCCAAGGGCCCGGCGACGCCGACGCCGGCACCCTAGGATGAAACGGTGAGAGAACGTGAGGTCCCTACGCCCGACGGCGGCAAGCTGGCCTTATACAGTTACGGCACCGTGGACGCGCCCGGAGAGCGCCGCGTCGTGCTCATTGGCGGCGCATTCCTGACCGCACTCATTTACAGTCCCTTTTCCATGGCGCTGGCCAGTGGACTCGGCGAGGGCTGGGCAGTTGACGTCTACGACCGCCGAGGCCGAGGCAGCTCAACGGAGCTACCCGCAAACTACTCAATGGCCACGGAGATCGCGGACGTCCGCAGCATCATGGAGGCAACGGGCGCCAGGAACATCCTTGGCCACAGCCTTGGCGGTTCCGTGGCACTGAATGCCGTGCAGGAGTTTGCAGGAACAAGCTACGAGCCGAACAAACTTGCCGTCTACGATGCCGCCGTGAACATCGATGGCAGCATGGACACCGGGTGGCTCGACGGCTTTGCCCAGTCTGTGGATAGGGGAAATGTGGGACATGCCATGGCCCGGTTGAAGAGGGGCATGCAGCCCGGCACCGCCTTGGCCAGGGTCCCGGAACCCATCCTGGCCGGCCTCATGGCCATCGTCTCCCGGACGAAAGTCAACAAGGTCCTCAAGGAACTCATGCCAACGGGCGTGGCCGAGCTCAAAGCCGCCTACGACGAGGCCGCACACCCCCGGGACTTCTCCGTACTGCCTCGAAACACGCGGTTCATGGTGGGTAGCAAGAGCCCCAAGTACTACAAGGTGACCGCCGAACGGCTGTACGCGGCGGTTCCCGGAAGCTCGCTGGTGGTATCGCCGAAAGGCTTCCACGGATCCATCCCGGCAGCGGTGAAGGAACTTGTGGCGGACATTTCCAGCTATTTCAAGGACTGACGGAACCCTGCGGCTCCGTTAGGCTCGAAGCATGACGCGCGAGAACATCACAACGGCCGACGGCGGAACCCTCGAGCTCTTCACGACGGGCGGTGATCTGGCGACTGCCGGCTCCGGCGTCGTCGTCGTGCCTGCCTCCATGGTGACCGCCGCAGACTACTCCAAGTTTGCGCAGAAGCTCAGCGCCGCCCTTGGCCGACCAGTACACACTTTCAACCGCCGGGGCCGCGGCGAGTCGTCGCCGCAGCCCGAGGACTACACGCTCGACGTGGACATCCGGGATCTTGCCGAGATCATGAAGCACACGTCTTGCACCGATGTCTTCGGGCACAGCTTCGGAGGCGCAGTGGCCCTGCACGCGGCACGCACGCTGCCCGTGGAACGCCTGGCGGTCTACGACCCCGCAGTTTCCGTCAACCACAGTGTGAAGGCCGGGTGGACGAGCGAATATGAGCGCGCGACGGCGGCTGGAGACTTTGACCGCGGCCTCGCCGTGCTGGTGAAGGGCGTCGAAACAGAGGGCGCCTTTGCGCGCATGCCGCTCTCCATGCTGACCCTCGTCAACAAGCTGACTTCGGGCACCCCCATGGGTAAACAAATGCGCGAACTCATGCAGGCCGGCGTACGCGAGATCAAGGCGGTCATCGCCGCCGACATGCCCGCAGAGCCATTCCTGGCGCTCCCGTTGGAGACGCTCATTGTGGTGGGCGAAAAGAGCCCGGCATACTTCGGGGTAGCGTGCGGTCAAATCCACGACGTCCTCTCCGGATCGAGCTACACCATCCTCCCCGGCCACGGCCACGACGGAGTGATCCGGGCACCGGACAAACTCATCGCCGAGCTTTCCGACTTCTTCTCAGGCTAGCCTGCGGGTCCTGCTCAAGGTCCCGGGAGGACGCTCGCTCACCTCTGGCGGTCCTGACGGGACGCTCGCTCACCTATGGCCGGTCCTGACGGGACGCTCCGGCAGTTCCGGGGCGTCCCGGGGTGACGCTTGCTCACCTATGGCCGGTCCTGACGGGACGCTCCTGCAGTTCCGGTTGTCCGGGTGATGGGGCCTGTTGGAAGCCCGGGGATGCCTTGCCGAGGGCATGGGGGTGTTAAATGGGCCAGGCCCCGACATTCGTTGTCGGGGCCTGGGCCGTTGAAAGTTGTCCGGCGGTGTCCTACTCTCCCACACCCTCCCGGGTGCAGTACCATCGGCGCTGTGGGTCTTAGCTTCCGGGT
>NZ_JAPFFT010000019.1 GCF_026241105.1 Arthrobacter rhizophilus
GAACCGCCCGGCGACAATGGACGATCAGAAGGACCAGAACCCAACCCGGGCCGCAACCCTTCACACATATCGTCTAGCCGGACTAACTGGCGCACGCGTGAGGACCGACCCCTTGCGAGAACCTTTGCCTTCGACTGTCCGAAAAAGGCTCTCTCGTCAGGGAAGGCACTCCGCCAATCAAGCGCACACTCGGCTTGGAAGGCAAACGCACGATTACGGACTCAGACGTGGGATCGGCGCAGTCCGCGGACAACCAAAAGGAATCAAGATTCATCCGGCCCAAACAGATATCCCGAAGGTGGCCGCCTGCAGGGGCAATCACCGGGCCTCTCCGCTCGGTTCTTGCTCAACTAACAACCGCAAGGCATATCCGAGGTATCCCTGCAACGGCCGGAGGAGGGCGGGCTATCGGACATCGCGATCTCCTCTGGAGTCGAGAGCTGACGGGACGCCTCGTTAAAGAACCGCCATCACTGCAATCCCGTGGCTCACTGTGCCTGGACCATCGCTCGGCAGGCCGACGCACAGAGACTTCAGAATCCCCGAACCGTCGAAAATGCGACAGCGCGCAACCGATGACGCAGAGCGTGACATCAAGCCCGCTGGCCCCCGAGCACTGCTGCCGCTACAAATTGTCGGAACCAGGTGGGATCCTGCATCATGGCAACCAAACGTCGTCGATCACGTAGCGCGGCGCCGGCGCCGTCGGATGCGGCCCCGTCTTCGCGCTCATCGTAATCGGGTTCCTCATCCAGTACTGGTGGGTTCTCCTGATCGCTCTCGGCGTGGTTGCGGTGACCGTGGCACTCGTCCGCGTCGCTACGGCCCCGCCCCTCCGGCCAGGGTGCGCCCGCCCAAGCCTGCACGTCCGCCCAAGCCCCCACCGGTCAGGGCACCACCCAGCCCGGCCCTCGTCAGTGACGATCTCGCAGACTAGATGAGCGCAGCCAAACAGGTCCGCCGCATTCGGGACATACAGGAGTGGGACTACGAGTGGCTCCGGCTGACCAACCCCGAGAAGAGCAGCCGTGACCTCAGTGAAAGCGCCAACGCCCATTTCGCGCGGGGGCGGTCGATCGGCGTCAATTATGGGGACCCTTCTGGCCCCTGACTCAGGGGTCCCAAACCTCAGCAGCCACGTGGAACTTGCCGGCTCCAAGTCCACAACGGACGGAGGCATCCTGCTCACCAACCACCCGAACCGGAAGTCACTCGGGCCGGAACTGGACCAAGACCCCTACCGCATCCATCGCATTGCAACCCACACCGTCACGGACTTCGAAGCCACCATGACATCCCACCGCTCGACCCGGCCAAGCCACGGACACTAGAACACCGGCAATCGCATGAAGGACGAGAAAACACAGCCAATAGTGAACAGGCGCTGCAAGCCGATGCTCGTGAAGCAACGGAGCCGCCCTACGCAGGCTTGAAAATTCGGGCTATTCCTTCACCGCTGACCCGATACCGTTCATTCGCTAGACCGTAGTCTTTTCCCTCCGCCCGGGCTCCCGCAATGAAAACGCGCAGGTCTAAGAGCGAGTCGCGAGCAAATTGCAATAATCAGCCGCAAAAAATCAGACTTAAGTGTGGACAGTGTCCACACCACCTTCGGCAGGACAAATGGACATGCACAACACTCCCCTTGCCACCGGGAGTAGCTCTCCCAGAGACTTTCCGGGCCAAAGCCGGTTTCATCATGTTGCACCCCGGACCCTGGACCATGAACTGGTGTTGGCCATCCACGACCAACCAGACAGAACCGGAACGAGAAACCGCATAACCCCACCCCAGAGCAGGCGGAGGGCCCACCAGCCAGGGTCTTGAACCCGCCACCCCACACACCTGAACAGGCCACCGCGGCGGCCAGGCCACAGCCCGCGCCCATAGCGTCAGAGGGACGCCACCACAAGCTTTGTACACACGTTAAAGCAAAAACCCCCTCTGACGAGGGGGAATGCTGTGCCCGAGGTGGGACTCGAACCGCATTCCAGCCCCCGCCAATACTGGGAACTCTTGAAAACATAAGCAATACGAGCCAGTCCGGCCGATGTACGACCCAGTCCGAAGGACAAAGTGTGTATGTTGTACACACCCCGTTTTAAGGCGATTCCGGCAGCCTCAACGTCGGACCAGCTGCATGGAAATCACCGCCGAAGAATCCCGCAATTCAATGTCCCCCCAGCCATCCCTAGGACGGATCGAACCCTTGGTCAGTCGTGAAGTCATGACGGTATCCACTGATCCACACCAGCAACACGATGAACGTCCATGCGGCGCGCTTATTGCCATCGAATGAGCAGATGGAAGCGGGCACAGACTCAAGGAGTGCCGCCGCCTTCATGGTCACCTCGGGATGGGCTTCAACGCCTATAACGGTTGTCGCCGGCGTGGTCAAGGCCGAGGCGAGTGCAGGAACTCGCGTCCGAGCGAACCGAGGAAGCTTCGGACGCGCACGAGGGGTAAGCCTTCGCGGCCTTCGGGCGAAAAGCGTTGAAGTGCTCTTCTGAGCCGGCGACGAGGAATCCGTCACGACCAGACTCCGAGTACGGGAAACAGCCTAGGTGGAAATCTCTTGCACTACTGACGTCGGACCGGGCGGCGGATAAACTCAGGGTCCCACGGTCCATCAACCCGAGGCCCCGACGGTTCGGGCCGGCCGATAAGTCGCCGGGGCTCAGCAGAGAGGCCAGCCATGGAGGACTTCGTCCCGGCCAACGAGTATTCGCTGGATCCTTTTCCCCATTACGCGAGAATGAGGGAAGCCGCACCTGTCTTTCATGACGAACAATCGGGGAGCTGGCATGTCTTCCGGTATGACGACGTACAGCAGGTGCTGTCCGAACATGCCAGGTTTTCCTCACGGTTGGGCGGCAACGATCCATCAGAGACTGGTCAGCTGTTCGCGTCGAGCCTGATCACAACTGATCCTCCGCGACACCGGCAATTACGCTCCTTGGTGACCCAGGCGTTCACGCCGAAAGCTGTGGAGGCGATTGGTCCCCGCATCTCACAGCTCACGGAAGAGCTTCTGGACAGGATCGCTTCCCGCGGAACAGCGGACCTGATCCAGGAGTTGGCCTACCCCTTGCCGGTCATCGTGATCTCGGAACTGCTGGGAGTACCCGCCCATGACCGCGACCTCTTCAAGACGTGGTCCGATGTCATCGTGAGCCAAACCCGAAGCGGTGCGACGAATGAGAATCACTCCCTCACCAACAAGGAAATGACGGAGTACTTTCTGGACCTGATCGCACAACGCAGGCATCGGCCCGGCGCCGATCTGATCAGCAACTTGCTCTTGGCTGAGATCGACGGGCAGAAACTGAGTGTGGCCGAACTGCTGGGTTTTTGCAGTCTGCTGCTCGTCGCCGGCAACGAAACAACGACCAATCTGATTGGCAACGCGGTTCTTTGCTTTACTGAAGTCCCTGGCACTATCGAACGGTTACTGACAGAGCCGTCACTGCTTCCCCAGGCAATCGAAGAAGTGCTCCGCTTTCGGTCCCCCGTCCAGTCCATGTACCGAGTGACGGTCGCAGACACCACCCTAGGCGAGGTTCGGATTCCGGCCGGCGCCCCGCTCGTGGCTTGGATAGGCTCCGCAAACCGCGACGAGTGCCAATTCGAGAGGCCAACCCAGTTCGACATCGACCGGGGTCAGATCCGACATCTAGCATTCGGCCACGGCATTCACTTCTGCCTCGGCGCCCCGCTTGCAAGGCTGGAAGCAAAGATCGCGCTGGAAGCCAGCCTGTCCCGGCTGCCCGGGCTGACGCTCGCCCCGGGAGCGCTCCTCGAAAGGATGGAAAGCACAATCGTCTACGGGCTCAAGACGCTCCCGGCCAGATGGCAGACAGCCTGATCGAGAGGGCGGCCCTGCCCCCGAACCCGCAGCATGCCCTATGCCGCGCCGGGGTTAGGCACTAGGGACTAGCCCAATAAGCCGAGAAACTTTCCCACAGTTGCAGCTACCAAGTGTCCAAGCCCCTCGGTGCTTTGAATCGAGGACCCATGGTGTATGTTGCATTCCGACCCCCATCAATTCAAAGAAGTGAGACCTCTTCAGTGGCAACCGATTACGACGAACTCCGCAACGACGTCAAGGAATCCCAGAACAGCTCCCTGGAAGCGCTCCAGACCGCTAACGCACCGGATGCCCGCAGCGTCGTTATGGATCTCGACGAGGCTGACGCACTGGACTCTGGATCAACACCAGGTGGAGAGATCATCGCCGAGGAGCTGACAGTATTGGTCATCCCCCAGGCCGAAGACGAGTTCACCTGTTACTCCTGCTTCCTGGTCAGGCATAAGTCCCAGATCGCACGCCAGAAAGACGGCCACTCGTACTGCGTCGATTGTGAAGGCTGAGCGGCTCTCCAGCCTGTGACAGGAGCGCTTGTTATCGCCGGGTGGTCCCGCCTGTCTCCCAACATGCTGGACGCATTCCTGTCTGTCGGCCGGTGAGGGTGCCCTAGGATCGAGGCAGATGCTTAGCCGTGGGGCGCCGCCTCAATTGCTCCGCGGTGCGTTCGTGGCCCGGGTGATTTAGCGACGTTGGCCCACCTCATTGTGCCTGTAGCGGCCGTCCACGCTCCATGTGCGCAAGATGGCGTCGGGCTGCGGGTGCGCGGGCCACAATTCCAGGAGATAGAAATCGACCGGGCCTTCGGAGAACTCGCCGGCTTGTCCCTGATCCAGTCCCCTGGCGCTGACGCGCAGCCTGTAGCTGCCCGAGAGGACACCGTTCAGCGGTCCCCTGCTTCCGCCGCCCAGGAGAGCCACCCCATCGAGTGCCCGTCTGGGAAGATGAAGGACACCGCAACAACGTCCTCCCACGAGGCATCATTATCTGCAGGCGGATCCTCCAGCAGAATCATGCGGACCGAGGAGCCTCCTGACCTGCGGGCGAGGTTGACGAAGACGCCATCCGGGTCGGAGGCGCCGATCAGCCCGTTTACCCGGCCGGCGAAGAAGCGGGCGAAATCTCTATCGAAACCGCCTGTCTCGGACCAGATCAGGTCAAACTGTCCGTAGTCGGTGTAGATCGTCTGGTCCAGGAGCACTCGTTTCACAGCCCAGGAGTAAGGCGAGCCGGGGTGTCCCCGTTCAAGTCCGGGGGCCGGCTTGTGCCGCTGGCCGGAGGTGTCGGCACTGCCCTTCGCATCACCCAGCACGGCCAGGTCTCGTCCTTGTGGTGATGCGGCCTGCTAGCCTCACTCCATGCGCAGAACATCGGCACGAGGTTCAGACACCGCCAGAGGAGAGCGCGTACTGATCCTGTCCGCAGGGGTAGGATCAGGGCACAACAGCGCGGCCGCGGCGGTGCACCAGGCGTGTGCCGCGCGCAGTGATATCGCCGAGGTGCAGGTGCTGGACGTGCTGCAGGTGAGTAGCGTGCTCTACCGCGCACTGCTGGGGAAGGGATACTTCGTCCTGGTCGAGGGCTTACCCTGGCTGGTCGAGTGGGGTTACGACATCAGCAACCCGCCCTTCCGGCGCCGCGGCCCAATCGACCCCTGGACACGGGTGAACGCCGGTCCGGTCATCAGTGCGATCAAAAGGTTCCGACCGACCGCGATCGTGTGCACGCACTTCCTGCCCGCCCAGCTGTTGGCGTCACTGCTCCTCCGCGGCGTGGTTGATGCGAAGACCGCTGTCGTGACGACGGACTATGACTTCCAGGGCCTGTGGCTCTCGGGCGCGTTCCACATGATCTTTGTGGCCAGGGAGGAAGGGAGGGTGGAGCTGACGGCGCTCGGCCTTCCTCCCGACCGAGTCGCTGCCACGGGCATCCCGATCACCAAACCGCCCGGTCCCGCGCCCGTGCGGGATTGCAATAAGCCACCGATGCTGCTGATCTCGGCGGGTGCGACCGGCGGGGACTATGCGTTCTCCGTGGTGCGGCAGACGATGCACATGCGGTCGGCATTCACGGCCACGGTCGTGTGCGGAAACAACGACGCGCTGCGGCAACGCATCGAGAAGCTGGTGGCGACCGCCCGCGACCGCTACCGCGTGCTCGGCTTCACCACGCAGATGCCGCAGCTGCTGGACCGCGCGGACTTGTTTGTCGGCAAGCCGGGCGGGCTTTCAGCGTCGGAGTGCATGGCTGCGGGGCTGCCCATGGTACTTGTAAACCCCATCCCGGGGCAGGAGGTTCGCAACGGCGATTACCTGATGGAGCAGGGCGCGGCCGTCCGCTGCAACACCCCCGCAACGATCGGCTGGAAGATCGATGAGGTGCTGCGCGAGCCCGGCCGGCTGCAGCGGATGCAGGCGGCCGCGCGGAGAACCGGCCGCCCCGACGCCGCGGCGGACGTCCTGAGCGGCCTGCTGGGCGGGCCGTCACGTCCGCTGGTCGTGACCCGCGCCGCGCAAAGGACAGTTCTTGCCGCGAGCGAGCAACGTTTCGTCGCGACCGATCTCACAGGACCCTCGTCCCTGGTCCGCCTGGTTGACCGGGCCGCGGGTAGCACCGTAGCGCTGCTGCAAGCCGAGGAGCTTTCCGACCTGCAGAAACGGTACGCAACTCCGAACAGTGGCCTGGTGCTGCGGCGCGGCCAAGCGCCCCTTTTGCTCGGCTGGGAGGAACGGCGGTTGCTTCGCACCCTGCTGCGGGGCGCCAAATCGCTGCCCGTCCGCGTCGTAGCGCCATCGGCACCCTTTCGCTTCCCTCCCGGGTGACCGACGGGACACGCCCCCCATATCGACCTCAGATCGGCTGGCGGTCCGAGACACCTTCCTCGTCAATCAGTCGCTCCGGGCGCCACAACCGTCCCGCGCCTGCCCAGCCGACCGGGCTGTGTTGGCCTGCCAGCAGGCACCAGTCCCCCGCCCGCGGCGACCAGCGCCGCGTGGACGGATCCCGCTGCAGGGTCGGCCCCGCATCCAGGGCAACCCGCACCGTCCTGTCCGCGCCGGGCTGCAGCGTCACCTTTTGGAAGCCCAGGAGCTGAGCGACCGGTCTGCGGATGGACACATCCGCAGCGTAGACCTGAACGACGGTCGAGCCCTCACGGTCGCCCGTATTGGTTACAAGCACATCCGCATAGCCGCCGGTGTCGTCGAACCTGTGGTCTAGCAGCCGATGCTCGATCCTCGTGTAGCCCAAGCCGAATCCGAACGGGAAAGCGGGCGCTTGTCCCTCGCCGTCGAGCAGACGTTGACCCCACTTGTCGTCATAGACGACGGACTTCGCCGCGGGGTCGAACGATGGCAGATGCGCGGCGTCCGTTGGCAGCACAAACGGCAGCCGCCCGCCGGGTTCCTCACTGCCCGTCAGCACGCTCGCGAGGGCACGGCCGCCTTCCATACCGCCATACCAGGCCAGGAGGAGGGCCGGCACGCGGCCTCGCCATGTCTCGGTGAGGATCGCACTGCCGCTGATCAGCACGACGACGGTCCGGGGGTTTGCGGCCACGACCGCCTGGATGAGGCGCTCATCGCCGGGGCGCAGCTCGAGGGAGCTGCGGTCGCCACCTCGGACGAAGCGCGACGCCAGGTGCGCCAGGCCGATGAGCACCCGACGGAGGGGGCCTGAGGCAAAGGTCCGACCGAGGACGCCCACGTCCACGCCGCCGGTAACGACGGACTCGCCTTCGTCGTGCTGGTCCAGGCCGACGACGACGATCGCTGTCTCCGCAGCGGCTGCCAACGCGGCCGCGGCGCGCTCGTTCCGACCGGAGCTGGTCGTGATCCGCACCCCGGGAAGCGCCTCACGCAGCCCCTGCAGCGGCGAGACCGTGGAGGGAGGCCGAACGCGTGACGAGCCATGATCGCCCAGGTTCGCTCGTGCCGCGAGTCGTCCGATCACCGCGAGATGTCCGGTGGTGGGAGCCAAGGGCAGTAGCGGCTCCGCGCCCACGGTTTCGTTCTTCAGCAGTACGATCGACTCCGCGGCGACCCGGTGGGCAAGAGCCCGGTGCGCCGGGGAGGCGATGACGGCGCGGGTAGGGGCCACCATCTCCCGAGCCGCGGCATGCCGCACGCAAGTGCGCAAGATACGGCGCGCGGACTGCAGCACTGTCGCGCGGGCCAGGTCACCGTTACGCAGCGCGGCCGGCAGTTCGCGGGCGCGCAGCAGTCGCAGCGGCATCTCCACGTCCATTCCTGCCTGCAGGCTGAGAATCGCGTCATGGGTGCCGAACACCCAGTCGCTCGTCACGAACCCGGGGAAGCCCCACTCCTGTCTCAACACATCCGTGAGCAGGGCGCGATTGACGTCCATGTACTCGCCTCGCACCCGGTTGTAGGAACTCATTACAGAGTCCGCGCCGGCTTCCACGACCGCCTTGAAGTGGGGCAAGTACACCTCGTGCAGGGCGTGTTCGTCGACCGACACGTCAACCTCGAAGCGCTCGTTCTCCATCGAGTTGAGCGCGAAATGCTTTACGCACGCCATCGCGTTCACGCGCACGCCTCGGGTGATGGCAGCTCCCATCCGTGCGGTGAGCACCGGATCCTCCCCGTAGCACTCCTGAGCCCGGCCCCACGCGGGGTGGCGAAGCAGGTTTACGCAAACGGAGGCGGAGTAATTTGCTCCCCGAGCCCTGGTCTCCAGACCGATCGCAAGCCCGACCCGTTCCTCCAGCGACGGATCCCAGGTCGCGGCCCGCGCAATTGTCACAGGGAAGGCGGTGGAGGCGCCGATCACGACGCCGCGGCCACCGTCGCTGAAGCGGATGCCCGGTATGCCGAGCCGCGAGACCGCCCCGGCCACGAACGGCACCCTATCGAGCAGTATCGGGATGAGCGGGAGCAGCAATCCGGGAGAGTCGCCGTCGAGCAGGCCGAGGATCTCCCCATCCGTCATCAGGTCGATCAGTAACTCCGCGGCCTCATCCGCGTCGAGCTCGCCCGCCCGGACTGCCCTGACCGCCTCGCCATAGGCGCTGCTCTCCGCCGTCATCGTGTCCGTCAAAGCCAGCCCTTGCGTTCGCGCTGCCCGTCGCCCCGCAGCAATCTTCATACACTAAAGCCCGCAGTAATCTTCATGCCTAAAGTCTGCACCCTGTGAGTGCGCGTTAGTGGCCGAGGCCGGTACGTGCCGGTGCCGGTCGCGGAGTCGTCGGTGCGTCCGGCCCCGGGCGCCGTACCCTGAAGACCAAGTTTCACGGCATTTGTGCATGTTTACGTTCGGCTGGAGTTAGCTCGCGCCGAATACTGTCCTGACGCAGACAAAGGAAATCCCGAGCCTGTATCTATCTCGCTAGGGGTTTGCGGAGAGCAAGACGTCTGTCAGGAGATCGGAGTACCTTGCACGAAAGGCCCACAGGACCAGCCCCATGACCCGTTAAAGGGGACTGGGCCGGCGAGTGAGGCGGTCCCGGTAACCTTTCCGGGACCGCCTCAGCGCTTCCTGACCGTGCCGCGCGGCTGGATCATCCGTTGCGTGGCCTCTTAGCCCCCCCACGACAGCCATCTCGACCTGCAGTTCCCGTGTTCCCCCTCAACGCCCCCAAATACTGCGTTAAGGGGGAACCCGGCCCGTGCTCCTGCTGCTTGCCGGACCCGGGAACGCCGTTCGCGTCCCGGGGGAAAAGTAGCCCAGTACCCCGTATTGCCGGGGGCCGGGGCTCTTAAGTGCGGCTTAGTTGAGGGCGGGTGACAGTCACTCCGGTCCGGGTCGCGGTAAGGCGTCGGCAAGCCGGTCCGCGTCCCCTGCGCGCGCTTCGACCGTGGAGGGCACGGTGCGGGTCTCGCTGGTGCAATTCAGCAGCGCTGCCGTGACCTCGGCGACCAGATCCGGGAACCGGCTGGCCCGGTAGCCGCAATCGTCGGGGTTCTCGGAGTGACTCAGTGTTCTGGTGACGAGCACTGCGACCTGGGTCCTGCGCGTCATGCCGAGTTTCATCAGGATGGACGAGACCATGTTCTTCACGGTCTTTTCTGCCAGGGACATCTCCTGGCTGATTTCGCGGTTGCTCAGTCCTTTACCCACGCCAATTGCGGTAGTCGTTTCCTGCCTTGAAAGTCTCAGGAGTCTCTCATCCGGGCGTGGGTGCCCTGGCAGGGAGAACGGGGCCAGAAGAGCCTGATGGAACCGGGCACTGTATGCGGTGTGCCCGGCCAAGACCCGTCTGATGAGCCTGAGTTGTTCGCTGCTGTCATCCTGTTTGGACAGGCACCCCCACGCGCCGGCCAGAATCGCGTCGATCAGCACGGCTTCGTCGCTTTCCGCGGTCATCAGCACACACCGGATGCCCGGGTCGGCCGCGGCGACGGCCCGGCACACGTCGGCACCGGAACCGTCCGGAAGATCATCGTCAAGGATTACCAGCTCCGGGCGCAGGGCCGGGATCCGCCGCACTGCTTCACGGGCGACCCCGGATTCTCCGGCGATGCTCAGACCATCGGACTCCAACAGTTGGCGCAGGCCCCGCCTGATGACCTCGTGGTCATCCAGCAGATACACGCCCCGGCCTGCCAAAGGGTAGTGCTCATGGGCGTCCGGGTCAGCCATCATTGCTGTTCCGTTCTGTCGCCTGTCAAACTCCGAAGGCGTTGTTAGTGAATCCCTGACGCCGCCCTCACCGGCTCGACGACGAACCCGGATCCCCGTCCGGTCCCTCTGCCGGCGCGCATTCATGCGCACAGGCCCTTTCTCCCCAAGCTAGACCCGATAGCGTCCTATACCTAATAGCTTCCGGGCAGACGACCGGTGCCGTCGCCTCAGGCGGCCACGCGTGTAGCTGGTACCGGAACGGGAGTGTAGGTGGTGCCGTCGCGGAGCATGGCCCAAAGGACGTTCAGGCGGCGCCGGGCCAGGGAGAGCATGGCCTCTATGTGGGTTTTGCCTTCGGCGCGTTTTCGGTCGTAGTCGGCCCGGGAGACGGGGCAGCTTTCAGGGCCGAGAGCCCGGAGAGGTAGAAGACGCGGAGGAGTCTGCGGTCGTAGCGGCGGGGCCGGTGGTGGTTGCCGGTGATCCGGCCGGAGTCCCGGGGCGCGGGGGCGAGTCCGGCGACGCCGGCGAACCGGTCCGCGGTTTCAAAGACGGTGAGGTCTCCGCCGGTGGCGCCGAGGAACTCGGCGGCGAGGGCGGGGCCGCCGGGCATGCTGAGCAGGGTGCGGGTGTGTCGGTGTTCGGTGACCTTCTCGCTGATCAGCGCATCCAGCTCGGCGAGTTCTTTGTTCAGGATGATGATCTCCTGTGCGAGGGCAGCGACAATCAATTCCCCGAGGTGCTGGGCCGGGACGGTGGTGTGTTGGGACTTCGCCGCTTCGACCGCGGCGGTGGCGACAGCGGTGGAGGAGCGTGCAACGTGTTTCTTCAGCCATGCATGGAGCCTGGTCTGGCCGGTGCGGCGGATCCCGCCCGGGGTGCGGTGTTTGGTGAGCAGCAGCGCGGCGGCTTTGGAGCGGCTGTAGTCGAAGGCACGCTCCAGCGCGGGAAAGTATTCGAGCAGCTGGGCCTGCAGGCGGTTGATTGCCCGGACCCGGTCCGCGGATTTGTCGGCCCGGCGGGCGGTGAGGATCCGCAGCCCGGTGCTGATCTCGGCGCCTGCCCGCAGCGGCTGCAGGTCGCGGCGCATCCTGGCCTGGTCGGCTATTACGGCGGCGTCTTTGGCGTCTGTTTTGCCCTCGCAGCGGTAGAGCTTGGAGGCGTGGTGGACGATCCGGCCCGGGATGTAGAGGATGTTCTGGCCGTGGGCGACGAGGATGGCGATCAGCAGCGCGGGCCCGCCGTGGTTCAGGTCCGGAACGCCCCCGGTGGGACGCTCCCCCCACGGATCCGAGACCACGGAGTACCGCGTAACCTGCCACGGGGCTCCCAATGGGGTCACGGGCGGTGATTGCCACGGCTGGCTTCGGCAACAATCACCGCCAAAGATATTGACAGGTACCGTGTTGCTCAAATGGATACTTACACCGACCGTATGGAAGCAGCCCTGTCGAAGCAGATCAGGGTCGAAATAGTAGAGCGGGGTATCACCCAAAAGGCCTTGGCCGAATCAATGGGCATCGGCCGCCCAAGCTTGAACCATTACCTTACGGGGCACCGCAGCATGACAGCGGAGAGCTTCTTCAAACTCACCGAGGCCATTGGCGTTGCTCCCTCTGTCCTTCTAGGCAAAGCAGAGGAACGCTTGACAGAACGACCAGACCCCATGGCCTAAGAGCCCACGCCCACTTTTGCCAAGGCGCTGTGCCTCAACCTAGACGAAGAGGATGAGGTCTTCGAACTCGACAGTTGGAAGGTTGACTTCTCGCGACGACGCCGACTTCCGCGGAACGAGGCGGAGATACTTCCCGGACTAGCAAATATGGACTAGCCGCTGCCGTGCCACTCTTAGCCAAGGGATGGGTTGGTGTGACAGCGTCAGCGACTGTCTTGGAATACAACAGGTTAATACGACGCCGGTTATCCCTGAAGGCCGGACCCGTTTGACGCCGGGTCTTACCCCGGGGGCCCTGTCTCCTTAAGCTGTCCCAATGTGAAAAGTCTCAGATGCGCCGTGCGCTGAGGTTTTCGAGGCAGCGGGCGGCCGCCCGAAGACGACTGCGGGAAATTACATTGATCCCAATCCTGTCAACCCCAGTGGCGATCAAGTGTCCGACAGGCCGGGTCGGTAGTCCGGACAAAGGATCCTTTGACAAGACGAGCTTCTTCTTGTAGTAAAGATCGTGTTCGCCGTGGGATGTTTGTTGCTCTCCGGCGCCAACAACGAAGGAGCTCATGCTTTTTCCGGCATTCGGAATCGGGCTTGCCGCCGTCGTCCCGCTCTGTGCCGGCACCGCCATGGTCTACCCCACGCTGCTTGCTGCTATCGGCGACGTAGCCCACCCCTACGACATCCCCGGCAGACCGCCCCGAAGGGTGGCACAGTCGTCGGCGAGCTGGCCGGTCAACGTGGTGCGGTCAAGCCCTGGTGTCCCGGAAACCACCCGTAAGGAACGGCACGTCCCCACATGGCGTCGCCATGATCGGGGCATTGACCGATTCGGGCTCCAGCCCCATTATTCGTGGCCCCACCTTCGAAAAGTGGTTCCTCAAACGGAAATATCAGGCCGTGTCCGCCGCCGTGTCCGCCTGGGGATCGGTGTTGGCGGCAAGGCCTCGCCAGGTGAGTACCGCCGCGGCTGCGACCGCGGCGAGAAAGCCGGCGGCCAGCCATGCCTTGCGGTGGCCGCGGTCGGCACGCCTGAGTTTCCGTTCCGCCCGTTGCACAGCCGTTGCGGCTGCCTTCCGGGCCTGTCCGGCAGCCTTCTTCTTCCCGGTAAGCGTGAGGACCACGGCGTGAACCACCTCGGGTACGTTGGCTTCCCCGAGCCTGGACAGTGCCCACCGGACCGCGGCTTCGGTCTGGGGGGAGGGGTCCTGGATGGCGTGTTTGATCCAGTCGGCCGTGCGGTGCTGGAGGGCGTGCGAGGTCTCGTTCAATCCGGTCATGGTCATCCTTTCCGAAGGCGTGTCGTCGGGCATCTGCATGTCAGACGCAATGGGTTGGGTGGGGGCGGTTATGAACGGCGGGTTGGATCAGGGTTCGGCGGCCCCGGGTCGGGGACGGGGAGAGGGCCGGGCGCCGGATTCGGGTCAGGGTCCGGCGGCGTGGTCGGGTCCGGGCTGCGGTGGAAGGGTCATCGGTTGCTCCCTTGCGGTGGGCCTGGCTGGTGACTTCAGGCTACGCCCTGGCATCTTCGCGAGGCCAGGGCCTGCCATCGTTCTTGGCCGCTTCGAGGCTGGCGGGGCAGGATCCGGTTCCGGCTCCGGTTGGCGTGGCGCCCGGTACCGGGGATGACCGGTGGCCGTTCATGCCCTGGGCAGTGGTGTGTCATGGCCTGGTTGTGGGTGTGCGGCGGCTGCGGGATCTGAGTTGGATGATGCGCACGGCACCGGCTACGGCGACCAAGGCCCCGCCGCCGACCGCGGCGATGAGCAGGGCAACGCCGAGGGAGATGGTCCCGTCCAGGCCGAAGAACCTGACCCTGGCGTTGTCCTGGTTCTGCACGATGAACGCGATGAGCAGGATCAGGAGCACGAGGGCGGCAATGGTTGCGGTCCAGGCCATGCCGGCGCGGGTGATCACCGGCCGCCGTGCGGCGGACGGACCCGGTCCCGGGCCGGGTGCAGGTTCGGGTGGGGGCTGTGGTTCCGTGTTCATGGCATTGACCTCGCTGGTTTGGTACTGGATCGCCGGCCCGAGCGAGTCCGGAGAGGGAAGGACCCGGCCCGGTCCGGTACCGGGAACTTGATCAGAGTACGCCGGGGGAACGGAGAAGGACAGCTCGGCAGCAGCGGAAATACCCGGCGACGCCTGCGGCGTGGGCAGCAAACCGCTTCCCGGCCAAGGCCGGACAAAGGTCCTTGGACCGGAGTCAGCGGGGCGGCTCCGGGTCAACGGAGGGTGCCGGTCGCACCGGCCGGCACCCTCCGTTGGCAGGAGCGATCATGGGTTTGGGTAACAAGATCAAGCACGCCGCCGGAAGATCCTCCGGCAAAGCCAAGGAGGCAGCAGGAGATGTGGCCGACAACGAAAAGCTGAAAGCAGAAGGCCGGCCCGAGCAGGCCAAGGCGGAAGTGAAGCAGGCCGCCGACAAAACAAAAGACGCCTTCAAAAAGGACTGAGCGGGATGCCGGGACCCCGTGGTCCCCATCTGGGCCAGAGACCCCCGGCACCGCTCCTTCGGCGTCTTCTACCTGCCCCGGTCCGGAGACATCCTGGTCTGCACCCCGGCCAAACCGGCTACATCGAGCCAGGCAAAACAGGCACTGACGAGCAGGTCGCCCTCCGCAACGACTCCTTCAGAAAAGCCGTCAACCACGCCAAGGAACTCATGTACGGCACCCGGTTCTGAGACCGGCGCACGACCAGCCCGGGGCCTGGCTGACCCTGCCGCTTCGGAACCAAGGCGCCCGCGCCCCCTCAGCCCAACAACGATCCTGAAAACCAAAAACCATCCCCAGACCTTGGGCTTGACCAAGGAACCGCCGGGCCCGGAACCTTCGCGGGGAATAGTTCCGTGTTCTCCTGGTCGGCGGCACGCAATGGACTTAGTGTTGGGATCATCGGCATTCGCCGCGACAACCCTTCAGGAGGGCCTTTGGCTTCCAGCCAGTCCAGCTCCGAACACTTCGGGCAGCATGTGGAAAGCGTCGTCGGCTCAGAGCCTGATGCCAGCGGTCCCGCGTACGTCCTCACAGAGGACGACACCGTTGAAAGCGTCGTCTCGGGCCTGCGGATGAAACAGCAGGAGCACGGCGGCCGGGCCAGCGAGCCTTCAGTCCTTCACGCCTCGGCCGAGGTCCTCGTCAGCAGGCGCGATGAGCAGGATCCGGCCCATCACGCCGGGACCTCCCAGCCGGGGCAGTATCAGCTGGACATCCACTTCGGCGCGGACCACAGCACCCGGGAACCCATCCCCGAGATGGATTTGGAAGCCGCCCGGATCTGGGCACAGGGACGGATCGAGGCCGAGGGGGCGGACTTCGGCGCCATCTACTTTCCCTCCGGCGGCGGCCTTGCCCCGGGAACCGGTGCACTGGAGTGCAGGTACGACCGCGCAATGGGCTGGTACCGGTAGGCTGCGCCCCTGGCGTGATCTATAGGGTTTCGCCGTCGAATGCTCCGGGAAACAGGTTTGTTCCGGAATCCTGAAGAAGCCGGCCGGGCATGTGATCGACGACGCCGTTCTCGGTTCGCTGGAGTACAGCGTCTCGGTGCTCAACGTCCCGCGGAAAGAAACCGGGACACCCCGGGACGCGGGACATTCCTCCACCGGATAGTCGCCCCGACGACTGCTCCGGGCCTCGTGGGGAAATAGGGAAAGCCCCTCGGGAGGGGCTTTCATCGGGAATGGACAATGTTGCGTGGATTGGACAGCGGTGATGCGCTCCTCCTTCCCGGGCCTTCTGTCGCCCGTGCCGGTTTCAGTAGCAAAGACTGTAATAGATCCTCCGGTCTTCGTCCAACACCGCGACTGTTCGTTGAGAATGGGCTCAGCGTGAAATGGCGGTTTGTCGTTCCTTCAGCGCGAGAAGAAGGTCTCCGCCTGGCTGATGTCCCAGCAAATCCCGGTTCCCCATGGATGAACACATGCCCAGCCCGCTGACCAAGGCCCACGGCCCGGACAAGCAGGTCCCGAAATGACCGATACCCGCCGGTGCCACCGGTAATCTGGCGCCATGGCCATCGAACTCATCTCCCTGACCCCAACACAGACCCTGGGCATTCCGGTGGCCCTTGTCGGTTCGGTTTTCCTGGCCCTGGGCGCACAGTTTCAACACCGCGGAGTCTCAGAGCGTGATCCCGAAGCCGAGGCCGGCACTAAAACCGGGCTGAACCTCAAAGATCTACTGACCCTGGTGCGCCGGCCCGCATGGTTGGCCGGGACGCTGATGCTCGGTCTGGCTATCCTCCTGCAACTTTTCAGCCTGTACCTTGCGCCTCTGACGGTGGTTCAGCCCCTCGGCGCCCTCGCTCTTGTCATTACCGCTGTCCTCAACGCCCGGGCGGCCAAGGCAAAGCTGGGCATCCCGACCATCCGGGCCGTGGCCTTCTGCGCGGGCGGCATCGGCTTGTTCGTCGGCGTCGCGGCCCTGACCACGACCACGGTTCCCATCCACGATACCCAGCTGATCATCGTGCTGGGCATCCTCGCCGCCGTGCTCACTATCCTTGCGTTGGCCTTCGGGTTCTTCCGCAGGAGGTTCAGCACACTGTTTTACATCGTTGCAGCCGGCGTCCTGTTCGGGTTTGTCGCGACCCTGGCCAAGGTCGTCATCGACCGGGTCCATACGCTGGTCCGGTTCGGATTCCACTACGAACCAGGAGACGGGCTCACTTTCGTGTGCATGGCCGGCTTGGCCGCCGCGGCCCTGTCAGGATCCTACTTTGTCCAGAGCGCATATGCTTCCGGGCCTGCCGACCTCGTTGTCGCCGGACTGACGGTCATCGATCCCCTGATAGGTGTGAGCATCGGAATCGCCGTGCTCGGCGAAGCCTCCTCCGCCCCCCTCTGGGCAGGCGTTGTCTTCGTCCTCGCGGGCGCCCTGGCCGTCTACGGCGTCTTCCAACTCTCGACCCGTCACCCTCGGGCACATCCATCCCGACCCCGGTCATGAACGTTCCAAGCCTCACCCGCAAGATAGATCCGACCAGGTATTAGTCCCGACAACAGAAGCCGAGTCTCACGGGAAGAAGAAAACCCGGCTGGACTTCAGAATACGTTCTGAAGTAGTGTTGGGGCATGAGCACAGCAACCAAATCCCGCACGTCGTTCCAGTCGTCCGAACTGAGCCGCGCCTCCGCTGATGTATTTGCGGCAGCAGCGGATCACCCGGTCCGGGTCACACGCCGCGACGGCGCACCCCTGGTGCTGATGTCGGAGAGCGTCGATGAGGCGCGTGCCGCACTGCTGGAACTAGCGGCCCAGCTTGTGGCTGTCACCACGAGCACGGAGGGAACCCTTGCCGATCGCATGAGCGATCGCTTTCCCTGGATGCTCGCCCTGAGCCCGGCAGACCGGTCGACCTGCGCCAGCGAGATCGTCGCGGCCGCGCGTGCATCCTTCGCCACCAAACAGGCCCACCTGGCCATTGCCGAACTCACCGCCTGGCGTGAGACGGCAACGGCCATCGCTGCCGGCCTCGGCAACGAGCCCGTCGAATGGCTTGATGACCTCTCCGAGGCCGTCGAGCGTCCCTGAGCGATGGGGAAAGGGGAAAAAGTAGAGCGGCCGAAGAAGAAGAGTGAATATGAGCTCAGGTTCGCTTCCGTCCAGGCGAAGCGAGGCTGGACAGACCTGAAGGCCACGATCAGGAATCCGCTGGTCGATGCGTGGGATTTTCTGACCAGGACACCTGAATTCGAAACACCCACAAACTACCGCCTGCGTGGCGAACTCGGTGTTGTGACACATGGAGGCTCTACCCATGACCGCTGGCAGCACAAGCCAACCCTCAAGGGTGATGCACGCATCTGGTTCTTCTTGGTGGATCAGTTGGTCTACCTGGAACAGGTTCACACGAGCCATCCCAACCAGACCAAGAAGTAGCGCCTTTCGGCAAAAAAGAAGCCCGATCAATCATGCTTCTATGCGATGAGCCGGTAAAGGATCCTCACCGGACCGGACACATTGCAGAGCGTTCCCCGAAGGGCTAGGCATGGAAACATGCGTGTTGGTGGCCCGTGCCAGCGGAGTCATCGGAAAGCACCTTGCACCGCTCGGCGCCACCCGTCCCGAGAAGACAGGTACCGACACCTCTTGTCATGGTCGTCTCCATGTTCGACTATCAGCTTGGACCCAGTATTGCCCGTTCTCTGCCTGGCGTGCACCGAATGTTTGGGGAGTCAGCATGCGAACGGAAGTACTTCCAACGGGGCGCTTTTCCTTGCCCCGGGCCCCCTAACGTGCAGGGCAGGCGTCAGACCTACCCGTCCGGGACACCCGGGACCATGCCGTCCCGGTGCACCGCGATCATCTGGGTCGCACTCATCCCCCTCAGATACCCCTCGGCCGCCTGCGGGGCGGTGATCCCCGCGTCGACCAACCTCATCAGGTCGCGCTCGCCCGGCAGAGCTGACAGCCCTTTCGCCGGCGAGGCCCAGGCCAAGACCTCCGCCCCGAATAGGATCAGGTACCGCTCAAAGTCGAGACCGCGCCTCTCGCCGTGGGCGGCGCGCGAGAGGCCGTTGGCAAGCCTCATCGTGCGCAGATCCCGCGGGATCTGCGCGGCGAAGTCGCCGCCGTGCCGCACGGCAAACCGGTAGACGCCCGTCTTAACCTCATTCGGGGTCGCCAGCCCGATCCCAAACCGTTCGATCCAGCCGCTGATGTCCTCGGCCAGGACCGGTTGATCTGCGCCCGATTTCAGGCTGGCCAGCAGCCAAGCGAGAGTACCTCGTCGTCCTCGGCGTCGAGGAACCGCGAGATGCCGATCTGGAGGATGTCCCGCGGATCGATCCTGCGCTCCTGCACGGCAGCCCAAACCGTCCGGTTCCCCCGAAGCAGCCGTGAACTCGAATTCGGCCTTGCGCCCTCCGCGCCTCGTGCGCTTGGCAAGGGCATCCACCAGGCTGTTGCTGTTAGGCAGCTCGCGGGCGTGCGTCTCCACGACGCGGCGGTGCACATGGTAGGACGGAGTGTCCGGGAACCTCCTGCCCGGGACGGAATCGCTGCCCATACCTCCGAGACTAAACCTTTCCCGCGTCGTCGGAGGTCCTCGGGACGGGAACCCAGAGGCCCTTAAGAGACATGGCCGACCACTCGCGTCCCCAGCCGAATCACCTACAGACAGCGAGGCAGACCCCCGTCTACCGATGACCTCCCCAAACCTAGCCGGCAGCCGTCAGCGGAAGCCCCAGCGGCGCCTGTTGGATCGGATCTGTCCGGAGTGTCTCCTATGTGGCGTAAGCGGGTGGGACCTCATATCGCGCCGCCCATGGGAGGAGTTTTGGGGCGGGGTGCGGCCCTTCGGATAACCAGTCGTTACTGATCTCGGTGGCCTTGGCGGCGTGCAGAACGAGCTGGGCAGCGAGGGCAGAGCCGGTGATTTTTGCGTAAGCGAGAGCGGTTTCCCCGATAGTCTCGGTGTGCTCGAGCAGCGGCAACAGATGCGCGGAGGTGATGTTGCTGAGCTCACCGACGCGCTCCCCATTAAGCCGGACTTCGACAAAGGGACGCTCGGCACCGTTCCTGAGAGTGCGGATCGCCTTATGGAGACTGACGAGAAGGAGTCCGACCCCTTCCGGTGGCACGTGGTTGAAAAGGAGGTCGAAATGGTCCTCTTCCTTGAGGACCTGGATCGCCGATCCCCACGGCACAAGAGTGGTGACGCCCGCCGCGGGCTCATTGAGCGGCGCGATCAGCTCCGGCTCAGGCAGCGCGACGGTGACCCGGGCCTGGAGCCGGTCACCGCCGTCGTACGCCCAGATGCGGGCCGACGCAGCCGTGGTGAGCCCGCTGGCAATGATTCTCCTGACAGGTTGCGCGTAGCGGACCGCGTCTTCACGACTGAGATAGCCCAGGACCTGATTCCGCCAACGGACGCTGATGGCATTCCGGTCATACGGGTTGTCGGGCTCGGCCACGAGTTCCACTTGAACGCCTTCAGCTTCACTGTCGCTCCCGGCAGCGACGGGTGCATTGCCTGCACGGAGCGTGGCTTTGATCGCCTGGCTGTAGGCGTGCTCGCCTACGACTTCGACGTTCGGCCATTCCGACCGGCCGAGCGACACCCGGTACAGCGGCTGGCTTGAGTAAGCGGGCCGGGTGACTGGCGAAATCGGCGTCTGCCCTTCAAACGCGACCTGCTGTGGCGCGGCGTGATTCGCGGGTGCCTCGATCCGGGCATCAGGAACTGCGATTCCTTGAACGGCACTGACCGGACTCCCCGCCCAGTTCGCGTCCTCCCACGCCTGCCGGCCACGGCGCCGCTTCCGCACCAGGAACATCAGCCCGACGATCCCCGCGGCCAGCAGGAACCCCACGGGTGAGGATACCGTCACCACCAGCACGAGCAGCCCGAACAAGGTCCACTGCGCCACCGTCCCGGCCTTCTCCAGCCCCGGCACGCCGCGGCCGCCGACGGTCAGCTTCGCCGGGTTCTGACCGACGCATTCCAGGACGCGTGCCGCCTGTCCCAAGGTCAGGTGCATCAGGCTCGGGCGCTTGCCAGTCGCGCGTGCCACGGCCGCGCGAACGAAGTCACGCTGGAACTTTGATGCCACGGCAGTCTCATCGGCAGCGAGGAGCCCCCGCCAGGCCTCGTCGCTGATGATCTGATGCACCACCTGACGGCGGGCCCGTTGAGACGCCCGGGCAACAGGATTCCGTGCCGGCCGCCGGTTCGAGCCGGTGGTCACATACGAGACGCCCGTTCCGGGGATCCTCACTGTGCTCGTCGTACGGCCTGTCGTGGATTTCGTAACCCGGAACGGGCCCGCCCCAACGCTCGCACTCACCCCGCGCTTGGACGCCGTGATCCTCACAGGCCCGAAACTCTTCGACTTGCGGTAACGGAACCCCAACTCGCACCCCCAGAATAGGCAAAACACGAGGAAGCCCTTGTCCCCGTAAGGGAGATTCTAAGCCCCAGGGAGTCGGAATGGGCTTGCATCCTGTCAAACACAGAAGAGCCGATCTCATGGCCCGGACCCGGGAAACCGGTTCGCCTCACTCGGCCCTCAAGCGCCGCAGAGGGTCGATCCGGTTGGTGCACCCGAGCTTGGCGTATGTGTGTTCGAGGTGCTTGGCGACCGTCCTTGGGCCAATGCCGAGCAGGTGACCTGTGGCGACGCCCGTGAGACCCCTGCCGAGAAGCTGGAGGATCTCGTGCTCCCTCGCCGTCAGTGAGTACGCCTCGGAACGGGACGCATCTTCAGGCACGTGCCTGTTGTGGCCGACACAGCCTCCCTTGAGGAACTAAGGCGGGAGGCGATGCGGCGGCTGGAGGGCTTCGACGGGCTCATCGTTCCCACGGCGCCTTTCCATCCCACATTGGCCGACGTCGCCGCAGATCCAGTCGGGGTCAACTCCCGCATGGGAACTTACACGAACTTCTGCAACCTCTTCGACCTCAGTGCCGTCGCCGTCCCCACGGGAAACGTGACCGATGACCAGGGCACTTCCCAATTCGGCCTGACGGTCGTGGCAAGGACCTTCGAGGACGGCGTTGCGGTGGACATCGCGCGAAGGATCCAGATCACTCCGGAATATCCGGAACTGTTCCCCGCCGGGGCGGCCGGAACCAAGTCATCCGCGCCCAAGGTTCCTTGGCCGGTTACTGCGGGAGCCGCCGTCTTGCCCTTGGTCGTCGGCGGCGCGCACCGCAAGGGGCAGCCGTTGGTGGCCGACCTTGAACGCCGCGGAGCCTTCTGGGATGGACCGGTGACCACGGCACCCTGTGCAGAATGGTCGCACTTGACACGACTCCCCCGAAGCCCGGACTTTGTCAGGTCCAAGCGGGGAGCGGAGCTTGTCGGGGAGCGGTGGCTCCTATCCGAGGCGGCTTTGGGGTCTTTCCTCTCTAACCTTCCCGAGCCCATGCTGCTGGGGTCCATCACGCTGAGCGACGGCAGCAAGGCAGTGGGCTTCGCTTGTGACGCCGAGGCCGCGGCCAGCGGGGGGACATCACGGAATACCGCGACTGGATTATGGCCCTGCGAGCTTTTGACCAACATGTCGAGTCGGTCAGACCGGTGGCCAAAAGTGGACCCCGGGTCTGGCGGGAAGTCGGACAGGCCCTCATCACCGGCTTGCAAAGAGGCCAAAAATAGCATGGTTCGACTCGGAGCGAGCCCCCAAACGCTCCACCAACTGCACCAGCGCAGCTACTTTTCCCGCTAACTGCGCTGGTGCCGTGGTCCATCAGGAAGCGACAGCCTGCGGCGTACTTCCGGCGAGTCGCAGCCAGGTATCAACGACGGTGTCGGGGTTCAGGGAGACGGAATGAATGCCTTCTTCTACCAGCCATTCGGCAAAGTCCGCGTGATCGCTGGGACCTTGGCCGCAAATGCCGACGTATTTGCCGCGGGCCTGGCAAGCTTTGATCGCCATGCTCAGTAGTTTCTTTACAGCTGGATTTCGTTCATCAAAGCCTCCGGAAACGATCGCCGAGTCCCGGTCCAGGCCCAAGGCCAGCTGCGTCATGTCATTGGAACCGATCGAGAATCCATCGAAGTAGTCAAGGAATTCGTCGGCGAGCAGGGCGTTGGACGGAACCTCGCACATCATGATGACCTCGAGGCCGTTGTCGCCGCGTTTGAGGCCGTTTTCGGCCAGGAGCTCAATGACGCCTTTGGCCTCGTCCAGGGTGCGCACGAAGGGGATCATCAACTTGACGTTCGTGAGCCCCATTTCGTTGCGGACAAAGGACAAAGCCTCGCACTCGAGATCGAAACAGTCCCGGAAGGAAGGCTCCAAGTATCGTGAGGCGCCGCGGAACCCGATCATCGGGTTCTCTTCGTGTGGTTCGTAAGCGGGTCCGCCAATCAAGTTAGCGTATTCGTTGGACTTGAAGTCGGACATCCGGACAATGACGGGTTCAGGTGCGAAGGCCGCCGCGATGGTGGAGACACCCTCTGCCAGGCGCTTGATGTAGTAGTCGCGGGGGCCATCGTATGCGGAGATCCGCTCCCGGATCTCCGCGGCGATGTCGGCAGGCTGGTCGACGAGGTTCAGCAACGCCTTGGGGTGGATGCCAATCTGCCGGTTGATGATGAATTCCAGGCGGGCAAGCCCTACCCCGTGGTTGGGCAGCTGCGCGAAGGTGAACGCCTGTTCCGGGGTGCCGACATTCATCATGACCTTCACCGGCGCTTCAGGCAGCTGGGTGATTTCCGTTTCCTCAACGCTGAAATCCAGGAGCCCTTCGTAGATCACGCCGGTCTCACCATCAGCACAGGAAACCGTCACCTCGAGGCCGTTGCTGAGTGCATCTGTGGCATACCCGGTACCGACGACGGCGGGTATGCCGAGTTCACGAGCGATGATGGCGGCGTGGCACGTGCGCCCGCCGCGGTTGGTCACGATGGCCGAGGCACGCTTCATGATCGGTTCCCAGTCCGGGTCGGTCATGTCGGCGACAAGGACGTCTCCGGTGTTGAAGGATGCCATTTCTTCGATCGCGGTAAGGATGCGGACACGGCCGGCGCCGATGCGCTGGCCGATGGCGCGGCCCTCAACCAGCACGCGACCGTCGCCGTTGAGCCGGAAACGGCTCAGGCTCCCCGAAGCACGCCGGGACTGCACGGTTTCCGGGCGTGCCTGAAGGATGTAAAGACCACCATCAATCCCGTCTTTTCCCCATTCGATGTCCATGGGGCGACCGTAGTGGTTTTCGATGGCGACGGCGTGCCGGGCAAGCTGCTCGACGTCGTGATCGCTGAGACTGAAGCGGTTCCGCAACTCGGCTTCCACCGGTACGAAGTCAACAGTGCGGCCGACTTCAGAAGAGTCCGTGTAGGTCATTTGGAGGGCTTTCTCCCCCAGACCGCGTTTGAGAACCGCAGGTCGGCCAGCCTGCAGCGCGGGTTTGTAAACGTAGAACTCATCCGGATTAACGGCACCCTGGACGACGGCCTCGCCCAGACCGTAGGAAGATGTGACGAAGACGGCGTCCTGGAAACCGGATTCGGTGTCCATGGTGAACATGACGCCGGAGGCGCCAATGTCCGAGCGCACCATGCGCTGAACGCCAGCCGACAGTGCCACGTCGGCATGTTCGAACTTGTGGTGAACGCGGTAGGCGATGGCCCGGTCGTTGTAGAGGGACGCGAACACGTCCTTGATCGCGAGCAGGATGTTCTCGATGCCACGAATGTTCAGGAAGGTTTCCTGCTGGCCGGCGAACGATGCATCCGGAAGGTCTTCCGCGGTGGCGCTGGAACGGACGGCCCAGGAGAGGTCCGTGGAACCGCCGTGCTTGTCCACCAGCTTCTGGTAGGAGTCCCGGATCTGCGCCTCAAAGTCCGGCAGGAACGGCGTCTCACGCATCATGGACCGGATGTCCTGTCCGGCAGAGGCAAGGGCTGTCACGTCGTCGGTGTCCAAGCCGACCAGCCGGTCGGCGATCTTCTGGTCCAGGCCGGAATCAGCCAAGAAATTGCGGTACGCATCCGCGGTCGTGGCGAATCCGTCCGGGACCTGGACCCCGGCTGAGGTCAGGTTCTGAACCATCTCACCGAGCGAGGCGTTCTTTCCGCCCACCCGGTCCAGGTCCTTGAGCCCGAGTTCGGAAAACCACAGGATGTCATTCGTCATAGTTACTGCTCCTTTGCAGTTGATGGCATGGGCGGCGGCACCCAGCCCGCACGGATGGCTGGAGGGTACATTTCCCTACACCATGGCAGGTTGCCAGTGTAGTTTCCACCAGATGTGGGCCGTGACACATAAGGGTTGTACACGCTTTTCTAATGTTTCAGATTCATTCGCTGAAGGATGGTAGCGGCCATTTCCTCCACGGACACCGTCGCGGAATTCAGGTATGGGATTCTGTGGGATACGTACAGTTGCTCGGCGCTGCGCAACTCGAAGCCGCACTGCCGGAGTGAAGCGTACGCTGAACCGCGACGCCGTTCGGTGCGGATCTGACTTAGACGCAGCGGGTTGGACGAGAGGCCGAAACACTTCTCAACGAATGGCCGAAGAGGCTTGGGGAGCCCCTCACGTTCAAAGTCTTCGTCCACCAGCGGGAAGTTCGCCGCGAATATGCCGTGCTGAAGAGCCAAGTACATGGTGGTCGGGGTCTTACCGCAACGCGACGGCGCAACCAGAATAACTTGGGCCTTTTCCAACGCCCGGAGGCTCTGCCCATCGTCGTGTTCCATGGCGTACTCCACCGCGGCCATCCGGGATTGATACCGCTCCGCGTTGCCCAAGCCGTGGGCCCTGCCGGGTTCGCCGCTGGCCAACGAACCGAGCGCGTCCTCCAACTGTCCGAGGTGAGCCCCGATAAGGTCGACGATGATTCCCTTGCACGTCGCCAAGACATGGCGAATATCGCTGCTGACCGCAGTCGAAAAGACGATCGGACGCAGGCCAGCATCGGCGAGCCCGTCGATGGTACCGGCCACGGTCCTGGCCTGCTCAACGGTCGTGATGAAGGGGACTGTGATGCGGTCAAAATTGTTCGCGGGGAACTGGGTCAACAGTGTGTTGCCGAGTGTTTCCGCGGTGATGCCTGTGCTGTCGGAAAGAAAATAGACAGGCCTGAGATCGTCATTGCTCATGAACGCATTCTTGCACCAAGGTGACGTCCCGTGCGGGCCCTCAGCATGGCAGAGGCGTCGAGACCCACTCATCCGGGCGCCCGGCCGCAGTCAGCTTGGCTTTGCTCCAAAGTCAGGTGGTAGAGCCCTGCAGGGTCGATGAACACATAGTCATCAGGAAGGCCGCAGCGCCGCCCTTGCAGCAGAAATAAAAAGCAGACTTAAGTGTGCACGCGGTACACGCCATCTTTGGTCGGACAAATTCAGACACGAGACCGGGGCCTCAGGCCAACAATTGAAGGGTGAATCCAGAAAAACTAAGAAAAGTTCGTACATGTCATGTCATCAAGACAGCCCCCGCCCATGAATAGGTAAGCGGCCAGCCAGGCCGCCACACCATCACCGATGGGAGACCCGAACAACCCACATCCCGGCAAGCGGAGGGCCCACCAGCCAGGAATCTGAACCCGCTACCCACACACCTTCATAGGCCACCGCGGCCGCCAGGCACCAGCCGCACCCCTAGCGTCAGAGGGACGCCCCCACAAGCTTTGTACACACGTTAAAGCAAAAACCCCCTCTGACGAGGGGGAATGTTGTGCCCGAGGTGGGACTCGAACCGCATTCCGGGCCTTGGAAACACTGGGAACTCCAGAAAACATAGGCAGTACGAGCCAGTCCGGCCGATGTACGGCCCAGTCCGAAGCCGAAAGTGTGTACGTTGTACACACCCCAATTCTCCCCCTGCAGGCTCCCCCGCCAACCGCACGTCAAAGAACCCCGAGCCGTCAGCTTTGGGACCCACTCGCAGCATCTACCGTCGAATCAGGTGTTTCTCGATCAGGATGGCGCTGCGCTGCAAATCGATGCGGCCGGCGGCCACGCCGACAACCAGGTCGATGCCCTCTTCAGCGTCGAAGTCGTGCCGGTAACCGTTGATCCAGAGCAGCAGGACCATCAGCGTCCAAGCGGTGCGCTTATTGCCGTCGATGAGAGGATGAAACCCGGCCAGGGACGCGAGCAGCGCCGCCGCCTTCATGGCCAGCTGGGGATAGGCTTCGGTGCCCATGACCGCCGTCGCGGGACGCACCAAGGCCAAAGCGAGCAGGCCGACGTCGCCCATCTGGAACCGGCACTTCCTGTTTACCGTGCCCGGACCTACTAAGCCGGTGTATGAATGGGGACAGCACGTCCGCGCCATCGATTCAAGGTAAGAGCGAGAGCGATTTCATCTTGTTCGGTCGTGCCGCCGGAAATCCCGACGTCCAACAAGTTGCCTCCGGGGAGTTCAATCGGTCCGCCTCCCTGAACTACACAAGGTGGCCTCCGGAGCACGCTGTGAGGTTGGACAAGGCTTGTCCCGGTTGTACCTTTCGCAGAGAGGGGTTCTTGCGGCGGCCCTGTCACCGGAAGAGCCGGGCGGCGGGTTCGTGCTCCTCACCACCGATCTCATTGTTCGCAAGTCTTGCGACTGCTCATCCTGGCGTACAGGTAGTTCTCCGGCAGTTTCTTCGCCGCCCGCAGAGCCCCAGCCTGAAGCCAGGTCCGCCGCCGCGGGCCAGCTGTGACGGACTTCGTCCTCGGTAGGCAGCGCCCACTGGGGCCCCAAGCGGGCTTTGGACCCTCGACATTCAAGGCGGACAGAGCAGAGCCTTCTGACCGTTCGTTTTTTGCCTTCCTGATTCTCATCGGAATATTGTCTGAGTGCACTCAGTTATGAGTGTAATCACTAGCCCGCGGCCGCAGCAGTAGGTCTTAGCGTCCACGGCAGCCGAACATCGGCTGGATGGCGGTGATGCTCTGAAACATCGAACGCAACAGGACTAACCGATGACCCTTTCTTCACTGTGGCAACCACTGACTCTTGGCCGCCTTGACCTAACCCATCGGCTGGCGCTGGCACCGATGACCCGAAGCCGTTCCAACCCGGATGGTACGCCGGGCGACTTGGCGGCCGAGTACTACGGGCAGCGCTCCTCATTGGGATTGATCATTACCGAGGGCACGCAGCCGTCGGCAGACGGACAGGGCTATGCAACACGCCGGGGATCTACACCCCCGAGCATGTCGAGGGCTGGCGAAGCGTCACCGAAACAGTGCACGCCCGGGGCGGGGCGGTGTTCATCCAGCTGATGCATGCGGGCCGCATGTCCCACCCGGACAACACTCCTCACCACCGTCAGCCCGTGGCACCCTCGGCGATCTCCGCCGACCAGGAAATATTCACGCCTTCCGGACCGCAAAAAGCTCCGACGCCACGTCAGCTGCGTGCGGAGGATATCCAGGCCACCGTGGCTGACTTCCGCCTCGCGGCAGCTTCTGCCATCGCGGCCGGCGCCGACGGAGTCGAAATCCATGGCGCAAACGGCTACCTGCTGCACCAGTTCCTTTCCCCCAATGCCAACCATCGCACCGACGCATACGGCGGATCAATGGAAAACCGGTCGAGGTTCGTGATCGAACTCGCCCAGGCTCTGGCCGAGGAAATCGGCGCGGACCGGGTGGGTATCCGCCTCTCCCCCGCCATGCCGTTGGGTGGAATCGACGAGGGCGACACCGGGAGCGTGCGCGCTCAGTACCGGCACCTGGTCGGCGAGCTCGCGAAACTGAACCTGGCGTACCTGCACCTTCACCACATGGGCGACGACGAACTGCTCCGCTCCCTCAGGGACATATGGCCGACGGCGGTGCTCGTGGTCCGCTACGGGCGAACCCGCGAACAGATTGCCGACGACGTCGAGTCCGGCCTGGCGGACGTCGCCCCACTGGGCCGTTTCGCACTGGCCAACCCCGACGTCGTTGAGCGCCTGCGCTCAAACGCACCCCTGAACGAGGTGGATCCCAGCACTCTCTACGGCGGCGGGGCAGCCGGGTACACCGACTACCCGGCCCTTGCCCACGCCTGATCCCCCCATCCAGGCCGACCGGCGCGGATGGAAATCAACACAAGAAAGTTCGTGAAATGCACTCACTCAATGGAGCAGTCGTCCTCGTCACCGGCGCAAACGGCGGCATCGGAACCCACTTCGTCCACGGCGCCCTCGCACGCGGCGCCAGCAAGGTCTACGCCACCGCCCGCACCCCCGCACCTGGGAGGACGAGCGCATCGTCCCCCTTACCCTCGACGTCACCGACCCGGACTCCATCAGGGCAGCAGTCGCAGCCGCCGGGGACGTCACGGTGCTGATCAACAACGCCGGAGCCTCCGTGGCAACCCCGGGCATCCTCACCCACACCGACGCCGAAATCCGGACCAATGTTGAGACGAACTTTTCGGCCCACTATTCCTCGCCCGCGCCTTCGCACCGATCCTGTCCGCGAAGGCCAAATCCGCAATCATCGACATCCACTCCGCCATGAGCTGGTACGCCGTCGGCGGCATCTACACCGCCACCAAGGCCGCCCTCTGGTCGGCCACCAACTCATTGCGCCTGGAGCTCGCTCCGGAAGGGGTACACGTGGTGGGCGTCCACGTCGGCTACGTCGACACGGCAATGGCAGCGAACGCCACCGACCCCAAGATGGACCCGGCCGATCTGGTCACCACGGTATTGGATGCCGTCGAAGCCGGCGAGTACGAGGTCCTCGCCGACGAGACATCCGTCCAGCTCAAAGCCGGACTCAGCGCCCCCATCGAAGCGCTCTACCCCCAACTGGCGCCCAGCAAGTCCTAGAAACAGCAGAAGCGCCGTGGTGATGAATCCAACTCATCACCACGGCGCTTTCCATTACCGCTTGACAATTAACTGAGTATACTCATAATTGATTGTAGTCACTTTAACCAGACGTCGCCCCACGGCGAAGTTACCGTCGCCACCGGCGCCAACTACAAGAACATCCACCCAGAAGGAGCATCGCGGCATGCGGGCATTCGTGATCAACAAGTACAAGGAACCGCTGCGCGAAGCCGAGGTTGCTGAACCCACCGTCGGCGACCGGGACGTGCTCGTGCAGGTGCATGCTGCCGGCCTGAACCAGCTGGACGAGAAGATCCGCCTGGGTGAGTTCAAACAGATCCTTCCCTACAAGCTCCAGTTGGTCCTGGGGAACGACGTCGCCGGCACCGTGCTGCGCGTCGGGGAAACGGTGAAGGGGTTCAAGCCCGGTGATGAGGTCTACGCCCGTCCCAACGAGGACCGTATCGGCACATTTGCTGAACGTATTGCCGTCGCGGAGGAAGACCTTGCGCTCAAGCCCGTCTCGGCCAGTATGGAGGAGGCCGGTTCGCTGCCGCTGTGGCTCTTACCGCATGGCAGGCCCTCGTCGAGCTGGGCAATGTGCAGCCAGGGCAGAAGGTTCTCATTCATGCCGGCGCAGGCGGAGTCGGTTCCATCGCCATCCAGCTGGCCAAGCATCTCGGCGCGACCGTTGCAACCACCGCCAGCAGCTCCAACGCCGGGTTCGTGCGGGACCTCGGCGCTGACATCGTCATCGACTACCGCACCCAGGACTTCGGGCAGCTCCTGAGCGGATACGATCTGGTACTGGACAGCCTCGGAGGGCAAAACCTGCAGAAATCACTGCGCATCCTCAAGCCCGGCGGGATGGCGATTGGGATCGCCGGCCCTCCCGATCCGGCATTCGCCCGCAAAGCAGGCCTCAACCCCATACTGCGCCTGGCGATCACCGGGCTCAGCAGCAAGATCCGGCGGCAAGCCAGGAAGCTCGGCGTCAGCTATGAGTTTCTCTTCATGCGAGCCAGCGGCGACCAACTACGTCAGATCAGCGCCCTCGTTGACGCCGGCGTGCTGCGCCCCATCGTAGGGAAGGTCTTCACCTTCGGCCAGGCTCCAGAGGCACTGCAATCCCTGGCCGCAGGGGGCTTCCGGGGCAAAGCAGTGCTCACCGTCACCAGCTGACCCGCCGCCAGCCACTATCCACGCCGAGAATCCAGGAGAACAACCGTCATGGACAACACCGACGCCCCAAACGACCCAGTAATCACCTCGTACGCGAAGGCACCTGCCAGCACCATCACCGCCGGAGGCGTCAGCTACGCCTACCGCGAGCTGGGGCCCAAGGGCGGCATCCCCGTCGTGTTCTTCGTGCACCTGGCAGCCACCCTTGATAACTGGGACCCCCGTATCATCGACCCCATTGCCAAGAACCGCCACGTCATCACCTTCGACCAGCCCGGCGTCGGCGCCTCCACCGGACGGGTTCCCGACAACATCGAGGCAATGGCCGACGACGCCTACACCTTCATCAAGGCCCTCGGTTTCGACAAGATAGATGTGTTCGCCTTCTCACTGGGCGGCATGATCGCCCAGGACCTGGCCCTCAAGCATCCAGACCTTGTCCGCAAGCTCGTCCTGACCGGAACCGGCCCGCGCGGCGGCAAGGACATCGACAAGGTCGTCGGCACCACCTACCGGGACATCCTCCGGGCAACCCTGACCCGGTCCGACCCCAAGGAATTCCTGTTCTTCAACCGCAACACCACCGGCAAACCCGCCGCGAAAGCCTTCATCAAACGCCTTCAGGAGCGCGCCATCGACCGTGACAAGCCAATCAGCACCCGCGCATTCCGAATGCAGCTGAAGGCAATCCAGGCGTTCGGCCGCTCGGCCCCGTCGGACCTGTCCACGCTCACGCACCCCACTCTTATCGCCAACGGCGACAACGACCGCATGGTGCCCTCCGTGCTCTCCGAAGACCTGCACCGGCGCATCAAGGGATCCGAACTGATCATCTACCCCGACTCCGGCCACGGCGGTATCTTCCAGCACCACCCCCGGTTCGCACCCGCCGTCGTCGAATTCCTTGCCCCCTGACCACCGCGCTCGCGACAAGAAGGCATCAATGGGCACCTCACCACCAACCACCGGACCGCACCTGGAAAAACATTTCACGTCCTCGGTCCTGCTATGGGTGCGCAGCGGCCAGTCCCGCCAAACGGGCATGGACTACTGGAAAGGCCCGCACTCCGGCATCATCGCCGCCACACCAGGGCTGGAGGAGTACCGGCAGATCCACCTCGCCGAACACAACCCCGGCCTATGGCCCGCAACCACAGGGGTGGAGACCACCATCCCCGCGGACCGGAAGATCGACGGCATAGCGGAAGTCACCTTCCAATCCGCGCTTTCGCCGCTCAAGGGGCGCAAGCAGACCGCCTTGGCCTATAAGGACGAGGTCAACGTATTCCGCCGCACCCTTCTCTACGCCGGTCCGCCGAACACTTCACACTGGTACGACGTCGCCTCCCCGGAAGAGACTGTCGGGGCTCGCGCGATCATTTACCTCCGCCGCCGCCCCGGTGTTCGCCCGTCCGACTTCCGGCGGCTCGTGAAGAAGAGGTTTATTCCTGCCCTGGCCGGCACTGGGATGCTGAAGGAACTGCGCACCCAATCATTCATGCCATGGATCAAGAAGACGTGGGACACCCCCAACGTCGCCCACGACAACCCGGCGGACCAACGCTTCCAAGCATCAATCATCCTGGGATTTGCCGACTCTGCAGCCCGTGCCACCTTCTTTGACAGCAGCGCGGTCCAGGATCTGTCCCACCAGCTGAAGCCAGTGGCCTCCGCCATCCATGCCTATGACGTCGAAGCAGCACTGACGTATGTCAAGCATGGCCGGATCCTCCCCCACCACCAACAGTAGCGGCACCGCGTGAGAGACCCGGTTCCCCCGCGTTCGTTATACTCATTATTGAGCCCAGTCAGTTTAATTCCGGAGGAACCCATGCCCGTCACGTCCCCGCCGCTCGGACGGCGCGAGCGGAACAAACAGCAGAAGCTGGACCGCATTACCGCCGCAGCCAGCGAGCTGTTCGCCGAATACGGGGTCGAGGACGTCACCACCCAGCAGATCGCCGACAAAGCCGACATCGGCACCGGAACCCTGTTTCTCTACGCCAAAACCAAGGGAGAGCTCCTCCTCCTGGTACAGAACGCCCACTACGCCGAAGCTCTCGAGCGGGGCCGGGCGGATGCTGAAACCATCCAGGATGCCCTGGGTGCGATGATGGCCATCGTGCGGCCGATCGTAGAGTGCAACCGCGTCCAGGTCGACAACGGGCGTACCTACCTGCGGGAAATGGTCTTCGGCGACCCCACGGAGCCACAGCACAGCGCTGCTCTATCCATCGTTGCGCAAACCGAGGAGGCCATCGCCGCCATCCTGGGCAGGGAAGAACCGGCCGGTGCCGGTGACGCCGCGACGGCGGCGCGCATTGTCTCCGCGATCATGTTTGTCAGCATGGCCGCAAGCGTAAACGCTGGATTGGAAACTGAAGCACTGGTGCAGGACATCAGGACACAAATCAGCCTGCTCATACCCCGCTGACGCGGCCGGCAAACTCGATCTGGACGGCAGCCACTCGTTACGTTTGCGGTCGAGGAGACAAACCTCCGCCAACGGCACAGCCGAGACAAACCCGAAACACTAAATCGAATGTTGCGGCTGAACGCTCATATTGGGCGCGGCCCTGCACACGGTGCGCGACTTCAAGGCGCTCAAATCCCTCTGCCGCTGCGCCGGAGAAAGTGCTCCTTCCCGGAGGAAGGCGGCGCGCTGGGTAGCAAGGGTGCCGCGGAAGCGCTGCGCATCGGTGATCTGTTGTGTGGCTTCTGCTGTGAGAGTCGTTGTCTTCTGCGGACGGTTGTGCGGGGGTGGGGGAACAACGGGGAGGGTGTCGCTAGACATGCGCAGCCGGCCGCGCCATCCGGCCCATGGCCTGCACCACCATCCGGCGGGGCAGGAACTTGGTGGCGATTGCCAGCAGCCGGCCATTGGTCACCACCGACGGCGGCGCGAAGCGACGGTCGAGCGTCGCGAGCGCCATCCGCACGACATGCTGCGGTGTCGCCCTGGCGGCGCCGTAGTCCGCGGACTGACTGCCAGCGGCGTCGAAAAACTCTGTCTGCATCGCACCGGGGCACACAGCGAGCACGCCGAGTTCGGAACCGCGGGCCTCCGCCCACAAGGACTCAGTGAAACTCAGCACGAACGCCTTGGTGGCCCCGTACACACTGAGATAGGGAGTCGGCTGGAGGCCGAGAAAGCTCGCGACATTGATGAGCACCCCGTGGCCCGTCTTCAGGGGCTCGAAGTACGCGCGGCTCAGGTCCACGAGGGAACTGACATTCAGAGCGATCATGCTTTGGAGACGCTCGGGGTCTTCATCGCCAAACTCGTCATGGGTGCCGAAGCCGGCGTTGTTGACCAGACTCGTCGCGTGGATCCCCCGCCCTTCGAGCTCTGCACGAAGGGTGCGGCCAGCGTCGGGTCGACCGAGATCGCGTGCGATGACGGTCACCTTGACCTGATGGGCGAGGGTGAGCTCCTGGGCAAGCGCCTCGAGACGGTCGGCCCGCCGGGCGACGAGGACAAGATCGGAGCCCCGGCTTGCCAACTGCCTGGCGAATTCGGCTCCGAGGCCGGAGCTTGCTCCGGTGACGATGGTGGTCTGCGTGGTGTAGTCGATTCTATTCATGGATACATCATATGCAGCATAATGCACTCAGTGCAATAGTCTGCCTCAAGTGCAGCCATGTACCATAGGTGCATGAAAGCTTCACCTCCTCCCCTTCGTCAGCAGACGCGCGCCGTCGTCCGCTCTCTCATTGCTCAGACCGCCATGGCGGTGTTCGCCGAAAAGGGCTACGACGAGACCACCGTGGAGGAGGTGGCCGCCGCCGCCGGCGTCTCCAGACGCACGCTGTTCAACTATTTCAAGAGCAAAGAGGACCTTGCGCTCAGCGGACTGGCAGAACAGGGGGAGAAGATCGCTGCGCGCTTCGCCTCCTCCCCTCCGGGTGAAGACATCTGGGAGTCCCTGAGTTCGGCCTTCCGCGTGCTTGAAGAGATCGAGACCACCTCTGAAAGAAGGCTTGAGATCGTCACCCTCCTCTTTGGCAGTGAATCACTGCGCGCCGGGCACGTGGAAAAGCAGTCGCGCTGGCAGGAACTGCTCGCGCCCCAGATCGAGGAGCGACTCCCCCTTTCGGACCACCGATCGCTCGAGGCGCGAGCGATCGCAGCAGCAGCCATCACATGCCTGCAAGCAGCCACCGAGGAATGGTCGCGCATAGGCGGGCGGGTCGACCTCTTTCACCTTTACGACGCTGCAGTCCAGGCGGTCCGCCGCGCACACTGACTGGTTATGCCCCGCGTGCAGCGCCCTCTGCCGATAACGTTGGTCGCCGCCGGGACTGTTGAAACATCCTTGCGATGGTTCACGTGCCCACTCAGAGAGCGGTGGGGTGCGGTGGTATCAATAAGGGGGACAGAGTGCGTTGGTTGTCTGGGATCCCACAACCCGATCCCTTCCGACCGGCCGACGAACTGAGTGTAGTGGATTATCCACATCTATAAAGGAGTACCGAAAAATGCCAACCATCGTTTACAAGCAATACGACGGAACAACCGCCGAAGTAGAAGTCTCTTCGGGCAAGCGCGTGATGCAGACCGCTCTGCAAAGAAGCCGCTGCGGCGACGAGAGATAGGAACAAACTGTAAGTTTTGAGCCATCCATGCTCAGCCAGGCGGGGATTCGACAAAGTAAGTGTTGAACGTATTGCGGGACTTCACCTACGCCAAAACAGTCGCTGGCTACATTTTAGAACGATGCGAATGCCTCGACAGTCATCTTGCCGTCTACACCGAGAAGCCTTGGGAAATTGGTGAGACGAGGTCCTCCTGGCCCAGACCGAGGCCAAACCCCAATGGTCCAGGGTTGAATGGGCGCAGCAACTGCTCCTTCATGCCTACACGCACTGCAGCACCCAACACTCCGCAGCATTGTTGACCACAGTCGGGTACATCAACTGGTGGGAAGGCCGAGGAAGCGAGGCCCACGAATTCGTGCAGCTCGCACTCGAAGCAGACCCCGCCTATCGTCTGGCACGGCTCAGTGCTTGCCATGTTGACTGACCCTTCACCGCAACACAGTAGAGTCGCGGCCGCGACGATGGCCACAGGGTCCGGCGCCTCACGGCAAGAGCAGGACGAGTTCGCTCTTTGAGAACCATCGCCGAGATGCGGCGGATCCTGCCTAGGCTGCCATGGCCCAGGGGATCACGCCGCTCGAGGTCCCCGAACGAGGCATAGTGGATCGCGACCTCCTGCCTCCGGGCTTCGCGCACGGGCGGGGCTCACGGTTCGGGCATCCCGATAGTGGGCGCTTCGCGAAGTGCGCAAATCTCGATCGCGCCCGGTATAACGAGTGCGGCCAGGCCTTCATCGAGTGGATCGGATCCGGCCCGACGAAGACGTGCTTCATCCCCAGCGCCAACTTCGCCCGACAGGCCCAGCTGCCGCCTGCGCAGCGCCACATCTACTACCGTTTGCGCGAAGCGGACGCCACAGACGTTCCGAAGCACCACTACTTCACGGGCAGCCAGTCCGCGGTCATCGGGATGGTCCTCCGAATGATCCGACGAAGCTAGACAACTTTCCGGCGCGGCGACGCAGCCACCCTGCGGGGTTTTATCGCACTTTCAGCATCCACACTTTCCCCCAAGACGCCCCGGGCGTGCCGAGGCTGGGTGAGTAGATGGCCAGCGGTGCTTCCTAGGAAAACTTCAAAGAGGCGGATCCCCGTGTGGGCGGCTAGCTGTTGACCGTAGGACGGCGTTGCTGAGGCAGAGTCCGGTTAGGCGGGCGGAATGGCGGGATATAACAGGAAAATTGTGAACTTTATCATTTAAGTTGACAAAATTAGCAGGTATGGCGTTATATAGATCACATACTCTTTGTTTTCCCGTCGGCACCAGAAGCCTTCCGCGAAGAAGCGGTTCTGTGCTGCGCTACCCAGGAGATTGCAATGGCCGCACCTTCCGCTTCCCCCGCTGTTTCGACAGTGTCGCCGTTAGCACCGTCCCGCAGTTGGGCAGGCCGGCTCGGTATGCCCCATGCGCTGCGTTGGGGGTTTGTCGGGCTGCTCATCTTCATGATCGGCGACGGAGTGGAGTCCGGGTATCTCTCGACGTTCCTGCTGGACAGGGGTTTGGAACAGGGGCAGGTCGGGCTTCTGTTCACGGTGTACGGGGTCGCGGCCGGCGTTGCCGCCTGGGCCTCGGGTGCCCTGTCGGATCTCTGGGGTCCCCGCCGCGTAATGATCCTGGGACTCCTCCTTTGGGTGGCATTCCAGATTGTCGTTCTTGCAGTTGCGCTCCCGTCCATGGATTTAACGCTGCTGCTTGTCAGCTACGGACTTCGAGGGCTGGGGTATCCGCTTTTTGCTTACGGCTTCCTCGTGTGGATCGCGGCCTGCACTCCGTCACACCGGCTGGGCTCCGCCGTGGGATGGTTCTGGTTTGCATTCACCGGAGGCCTGCCGACCCTCGGCTCGCTTCTGGCAAGCGCAACCATCCCGGCCGTGGGCGCTTTCAACACGCTATGGATCGCCTTGGGGCTTGTCGTTGTCGGCGGCCTTGTCGTCCTCACCACGGTCCGGGAACGCACAGGCTTTTCACGCTTGGCCCCCTTGGGTGAGAAGCCGGTAGCGACATTGGCGTCAAGCCTGACCATGCTCTGGCGTAACCCGAGAATTGGCATGGGTGCGGCTGTCCGTTCCATCAACACAGCCTCGCAGTTCGGTTTCCTTGTGTTCCTCCCCGTCTTTTTCACCAAGGAAATCGGGTTTGAACTTACCGAGTGGCTTCAGATCCTCAGCGTGGTGTTCCTCACCAATATCTTCTTCAACCTGATCTTCGGAATCGTCGGCGACAAGTTTGGCTGGCGGCAGACGATAGCGCTTTTTGGCGGCGTCGGATGCGCCGTGACGACTCTGGCGTTCTACTACGTACCCCTGGCCGCCGGCGCGAACCTGATCGCGGCGATGGCTGTTGGTGCCGCCTATGGCGCCACCCTGGCCGGGTTCGTGCCGCTATCAGCCCTGATGCCTTCACTGGCACCGGAACACAAAGGCGCGGCCATGTCCGCGCTGAACTTTGGCGCCGGCCTCTCCGTGTTCCTTGGCCCGCTGATCGTGACACTGTTCCTTTCCCTGGTCGGGGTTGGCGGTGTCATGTGGATCTTCGCAGGGCTCTACCTGCTCAGCGCCGTCCTGACCTGGCAGCTCAAGCTCCCCGCCGCCTCCCGCGACATTGCTGCACCTAGCAGCGCCCAGTAGTTTCCGTTACACCTGAAGTGGCTACGAGAGGGCTCCCTGCCGGCGCATCCGTTCCGGCAGCCGCCGGCAGGAGCCCTCAAACACCAAAGCACCCGCAACGGGCAAGCTTCCAACAAAAGAAAGGCCTAAGCCATGGCGGTCATCGCTGTTGATGCCGGCACCACAATGATCAAGGCCGTCGGCTACGACGAAGAAGGCACCGAAATCGTGGTCGTCCGCCAAGCGACCTCCGTCAGCCGCCCGCAGCCGGGCTGGGCCGAGCAGGACATGCTCGCCGTCTGGGATGCCGTCGTGTTCAGCGTCCGCAGCGTCCAGCGTCAACTGAAATCGGACATCGATTTCCTGGCGATTACCGCCCAAGGGGACGGATGCTGGCTCGTTGACGCGGCAGTGGAACCAACAGGCCCCGCGATCCTGTGGAACGACGGACGCGCCGCCGCCATCGTGGAGGAATGGTCACGCCAGGGACTGCTCAAACAAGCCTTCCAAATCAACGGATCCCAGACTTTCCCCGGACTGCCGAACGCCATACTCACCTGGCTGCAGCAGAACGACCCCGAAAGGCTCGAGCGCTCACACGTGTCCCTCACCTGCGGAGGCTGGCTCTTTGCCCGTATGACCGGACAGTTCGCCATCGATGAATCAGACGGCGCTGCCCCGTTCATGGACATCCGCACCCGCCAGTACTCCCCCGAGCTGCTGAAGCTCTACGACATGGAGTGGGCCCGGTCCTTGTTGCCGGAGCTGCGGGGCGACGACCGCCGGGTTGCCGCACTGACACAGCACGCAGCACTGGAGATGGGCTTGCCGGCCGGCCTCCCGATCGTCATGTCCTCGTACGACATCGCCTCCACGGCAATAGGAGTCGGGGCTGTAGAAGCCGGTCAGGCCTGCAGCATCCTTGGCACGACCTTATGCACGGAAATTGTCGCCGAGACCGTGAGCACGGCAGGAAAATCAGCCGGGCTGACTGTTGCACTGGGCCTTCCCGGGAAATACCTCAATGCCTTTCCCACTCTTGCCGGGGGTGAAGTCATCCAATGGGCGTGTCAGCTATTGGACCTGGATAACCCCACGGAGCTGGCCGAACTTGCCGATACGTGCCCCGCGGGGGCCGGCGGTCTCGCGTTCATACCGTATCTGTCACCAGCCGGGGAACGCGCGCCTTTTCTCAACGCGCAGGCACGCGGGTCCTTCCTGGGCCTTTCCTTCGATCACAAACGCGAACATATCGCACGTGCCGTGATGGAAGGTCTGACTTTGGTCATCCGCGACTGCCTCAGCACCTCAGGAGTCACACCAACCGAACTCCGGGTCTGCGGGGGCGGGGCAGCCAACCCCATCTGGCTTCAGCTCATCGCCGACATCACCGGCGTCCCGGTGCTCCGGTCCACTGACACGGAAGTGGGCGCCAAGGGAGCTTTCCTTGTCGGGCTTGTCGCCACCGGCGGAGCCGCCCGCGTCGAAGACGTCTGCTCCTGGTACGTCAGGATCCGGGATACTTTCACCCCGGATCCAGGGAGGGCCGCTCAATACGCGGAGCTGTACGAGGACTTCCTGTCTCTCAGAGCCACGACGAGCGAGACCTGGCCGCGCCTAGCGGCCATGCGGGGCCGCAGCCCGCAGACAAGTACCACCAACCCGCTGCCGGTCATCGTCCCGGAGCACTATTCCGCAGGATCCGACGATCTGACCGCTCCCGGGAAGTACCGGTCCACGCTGGAAGGCACATCATGACAGCAACGAACCACGACGGCATCTGGGTGGGCCTGGATCTTGGAACGCAGAGCGTGCGCGCCCTGGCAGTCAACGCCAGCGGCGACGTCCTCGGCTCCGGCACCCAAAAGCTCACCAGCCGCCGCGACGGACGCCGGCACGAGCAGGACCCGGAGCAATGGTGGGAAGCCGTATCAGCAGCAGCCTCAGAGGCACTTCACGGCCTCGGGCACCGCAACGTCCTCGGCGTCGCCGTGGACGCCACCTCGGGAACGATCCTCCTTGCCGATGCCCGGGGCCACCCCGCCACACCCGGACTCATGTATGACGACGGCCGTGCCAGCGGGGAAACCGACCGTGTGAACCAGGCAGGTTCCCATGTCTGGAACGAGCTGGGCTACCAGCGGATGCAGACTCCCTGGGCACTTCCCAAGCTGCTCTGGCTCCTCCACGACCCGGGAACCCCGACTGCCGGGACCCGCATGCTGCACCAGTCAGACTTCATCAATGAGCGCCTCACCGGCCATCCGGTCCCCACGGACCTGAGCAGCGCCCTCAAGACAGGCGCACACCTGGTTGACGAGAAATGGCCTGAAGACGTGTTGGACGCGTTGGGAGTTCCTCGCCAAATGCTTCCGGGTCTCGTCCGCTCAGGCACCCGAATCGGGACCGTATCCGCCGACGCTTCCCGCGCCACCGGCATCCCGGCAGGCACGCCCGTCATCTCGGGGGCAACCGATGGCTGTGCAGCACAGCTGGGCTCCGGCGCCCTGACCGTCGGCAGCTGGAATTCCGTGCTGGGCACCACCCTGATCCTCAAAGGCGTCACCCGAAACCTGATCCAGGACCCTCTCGGCGTCGTTTACTCCCATAAAAGCCCTGACGGTGACTGGCTGCCGGGAGGCGCCTCCAGCACCGGAGCCGGTGTGATTTCCCGTGACTTCGCCGGACAGGACCTGGGCATCCTGGAGGCCCTGGCAAAAACACGGGAACCCGCGCCCGTCCTGACCTATCCCCTGGTGTCATCAGGGGAAAGGTTCCCTTTCGCGGCACCACAGGCCCGGGGCTTCACTCTTGGAACATCCGAAGATGAGGGCGACCGCTACGCAGCAGCCCTGCAGGGAGTAGCGTTCATCGAACGGCTCTGCTTTGACTATCTAGACCTCCTGGGTGCCCCCACCGACGGCAGCCTCGTACTTACCGGCGGCGCCACCAAAAGCCCCTACTGGAACCAGCTGCGTGCCGACGTCCTCGGCCGCCCGGTGACACTCCCCCAAAATGCAGAACCCGCCCTGGGCATGGCTGTCCTCGCTGCTTCCCCGGACCGGGAAACCGCCGACGTCGCAGCAGAAATGGTCAAGGTACGTCAGGTCATAGAGCCACGCCCGGAGATAGCCGGCCGGTTCGACGACTCCTACATCCGCCTCATCACCGAACTGGAACAACGCGGCTGGCTGGACTCGACCGCTGCCGAACACGCCATCAAAAGGACCAACGCATGACCAACATCATCCTGTGCCGCCACGGTGAGACCGTCTGGCACGCCGAAAACCGCTACGCCGGAATCAGCGACATCGATCTGACACCCCGGGGCCATGTTCAGGCGGCCCAGCTGGCCAACTGGGCGCAAACGGCAGGGCTCTCCGCGATCTACGCTTCCACTCTGAGCCGCGCCCAGGCAACGGCCGAGGCCAGCGCGAAGGCCACCGGCCTTCCCGTGCAGGTGGATCCGCGCCTGCGCGAACTGGATTTTGGTGAAGGCGAAGGCCTGACAACCGCGGAGATGGAACAGCGTTTCCCGAAGGCCCTGGAGCATTTCCGGTCTGATCCGGCGAAGCACCACCTGCCCGGCGGAGAGGACCCCTTCGAAGCCGCTGACCGCTTCGTGGACTGCCTTCAGGACATCACCAAGCAGCATCCCGATAAGCGGGTGCTGGTCGTTGCTCACACCACGGCGATCCGGCTCGCCCTGTGCCAGCTGATCGGCATACCGCTGCGCGAATACCGGAGGGTCTTCCCCGCCATCCGGAACTGCTCTCTCACTGAAGTCAGCGTCAGGGACGGCTACGTTTCCGTGCTCGAGTTCAACACCCCCGTCGCGGCCAGCATCGTGCCGGCCTCCCAGCCCCAGACCTGATCCAGCAAGGAGATCCCCATCATGACCACCCGCATTCTCGCCGCTGGCGACCACTTCGTACTCAATGACCTGCTCATGGGCGCCGTAGCCAGGGAAGTCACCGACCGCAGCGTTTCCTTCACCGAACTCACCCTGCCCTGGCCTGTTGTCCCTTTCGGCCGGGTCGCCGAAGTTGATGAAGCCTCCGGGACCGAAGATGAACTCATCGAAGCCCTGCAGGGAGTGGAAATCTGCGTCACGCAGATGGCCCCCCTGACCGAAAAAGTCCTGAAAGCATGCCCCGACCTCAAACTTTTCTGCATCAGCCGCGGAGGCCCCGTCAATGCAAACCTGGAAGCGGCGACCCGGCACGGTGTAGCCGTAACGTCAGCGCCTGGACGCAACGCTGCAGCAACAGCGGAGCACACCCTTGGCATGATGCTGGCCGCGATGCGCCGCATCCCCCAGACCAACGCCGACCTGTCCGCCGGAACGTGGCGGGGTGACTACTACATGTACGAAAACGTTGGCCCCGAACTGGAAGGCAGCACCGTCGGCCTGGTCGGTTACGGCGCCATCGGCAGTCGGGTTGCCCGCATGCTTCAAGGCTTCGGGGCAACCGTTCTCGTACACGACCCGTACGTCACGGAGGACGTACTGGCCGGACAGGCCGAAAAGGTTGAGTTCGACGAATTACTGGCCCGCTCAAACGTCGTCACCCTTCATGCACGTGTCACGCCCGAGACGACCGGCATGATCGGAGCCGAACAGATCGCTGCCCTGCAGCCCGGCTCCATCATCGTCAACTGTGCTCGGGGCGCCCTGCTGGACTACGACGCACTCTGCGACGCCCTCGACTCCGGCCACCTCTTCGGGGCCGCCTTTGACGTTTTCCCCGAGGAACCGATTCCCGCTGCCTCCAGGCTGCTGACAACACCGAATATTGTCATGACCCCGCACCTGGCCGGGGCCAGCAAGGCCACGGCCAACAAGGCAGCACAGATTGTGGCTGCGGATGTGCGGAGGTACCTGAACGGGGAACCCCTGGCCCACTGCGCCAACCCCGAAGCACTGATGCCAGCAGGAACGGTCTAGAACCGCGCCGACGCCCCGACCCTAACTACTGGAGAGAGAAGCACCCGGCGGGAATTCGTCGGCGACGCCGGACACTCCATCAGCCTCGAGCACTTCGGCGCCTCCGCTGACTACAAGCGGCTCTTCCAGGAATTCGGCATCACCGCAGAAGCAGTCGCCGCCGCGGCGAAGGACTCCCTCGCCGAGGCCAAGGACTGTACAAGAAGGTCAACAAGGACAACGTCCACATCAAGATCCCGGCAACCCTTGAAGGCCTCGCGGCCATCACGGCAACCCTGGCCGAGGGCATCAGTGTCAACGTGACCCTGATCTTCTCCCTGGAGCGCTACCGCGCCGTCATCAACGCCTTCCAGTCGGGCCTGGAGCTGGCCAAGGAAAACGGCCACGACCTCTCCAAGATCCACTCCGTTGCTTCGTTCTTCGTCTCCCGCGTGGATGCCGAAATCGACAAGCGCCTCGACGCCATCGGCACTCTACAGGCCAGGTCACTCATGGGAATGGCCGGGGTGGCCAACGCCCGCCTGGCCTTCCAGGTCTACGAAGAGCTGTTTTCCACCGAGCGTTGGGCAGTCCTGGCCGAGGCCGGCGCGCTGCCGCAGCGTCCGCTGTGGGCTTCCACCGGCGTGAAGGACACGGCATACCCGGACACCCTGTACGTGACCGAGCTGGTCGCCGCCGGCGTAGTCAACACCATGCCGGAGAAGACCCTCGACGCCACTTTCGAGCACGGCGTGGTTACGGGTGACACCGTCTCCGGTACTTACGAGGAAGCGAACAGCGTCCTCAACGCACTGGAGGGCCTGGGAATCTCGTACAACGACGTTGTGGCACTGCTTGAGTCCGAGGGCCTGGACAAGTTCGTGGCCAGCTGGAAGGAACTGCTGGGCGACGTCGAAGATGCCCTTCGGAGGCAGCCGGCTGAGTAGGTTCCTGGTGATGGCTCTGCTGCTCCCTGGACCGGGCGGCAGTAGTGGCCTGTCCCGCCATCAGCGCCAGGGGCCAGTCTTCGATGCGGATCAGCGTGCTGGGAATGTCCCTCCCGCGGACCGCTTACCCCGTCTGGCTGTGGGTGGAACGCAACGGTGCGATGTGCAGGGTCGTGTGCTCAGATACTGCTTCCCTGAACTCGGAAGAGACATCGTCGGTAAGAATGAGGTCGGTGAAATCGCTCACCGGAACGTAGTGGTGCAGGGATGTCCGCCCCACTTTGGACCCGTCCATCATCAGCACCCGCCTTGTGCCGGACTTCAGCATCGCCCGCTTCATGTGAACGACATCCTGCTCCTGGTGATATGTCATCTCAGCGCCCATTGTTGATGTGGACTGGAACACGACATCGACCGCGTACGAGCTGAACGAGCCGTCATCCGGCAAGCCGATAAAAGAGTCATGCGTCCGCGAATACTGCCCCCCGGTCACGATCAAACGGATGTCATCGTTCTCCCGGAACAGCTCAATTGCCTGCCTGTAGTTCGTGATGACCGTCAACGGCCCCACATCGTTGAGCAAACGGGCAAGCGCGAACACCGTGGTCGAATCATCCAGCATCACGGACATTCCCGGTTCGATCATTTCCAAAGCCTTGCGTGCCAGCGCCGACTTGGCCTGGGGCTGCATCTGCATCCGGATCTCAGAACTGGCCTCAAACACGGTCGAGGGCAGCGCCGAAACTCCCCCATGGACCTTCCGCAGGATTCCCCGCGTTGCCAGATCATCGATGTCACGGTGGATAGTCATCAGACTGACGTTGGTGAGAGCCGCAAGATCGGCGGCACTGGAAAACCCCGCTCCCACCACATGTTCAATGATCCGCCGCTGCCGGTTGATGCGCGGCTTCTTGAGCCCGGGACTGTCGTTCATCATGCTCCCTTTCGTCTGTGCCGCCGGTCCACTCCTGCGTGATTCGTCGCGACAAGGCCTGCGCCTAGGATATGCCCCACACAAGCTATGAAAAAATCTATCAACAAAGGTGAGTAAATTCACACTTTTCCTGTTATTCTCGACATACAAGTTGAGGTCACGGATGCCCCAACTCGCTTGGCTCACCTCAAGAAAGAGAATTCAATGAAGAACTTCTACGTGCGCATCATGACGGCAGCCGCCACAGCTGCGGTTCTGGGCGCTGCCGTCACCGGCTGCGGTTCACAGGGCTCTGCAGGAGCGGGCACCGGCGACGCTTCGGCCGCGAAAATCGCGTTTCTGATGCCGGATATTGCCTCAACCCGGTACGAACTGTTCGACAAGCCTCTGTTTGAGGCGAAGGTCAAGGAGCTTTGCGGAGGATGCACCGTGGTGTATTCCAACGCCAACGCCAGCGCGGCAAAGCAGCAGGAACAGGCAAACTCAGCACTCGCTCAGGGAGTGAAAGCTATTGTCATTGATCCGGTGGACTCGGCAGCTGCCGCGACGATCGTCAACTCAGCCAAGGCGCAGAACGTGCCAATCATCGCCTACGACCGGCCCATCCCTGATGCCCCTGCTGACTACTACGTTTCCTTCGACAACGAGAAAATCGGCTCGATGATCGCCCAGTCCCTGGTGGACCACCTGAAGGCCAGCAACGCCCAGGGAGGACTGCTGCAAGTCAACGGTTCGCCTACCGACGCAGCCGCCGGGCTCATCAAGAAAGGCATCCACTCCGCCGTTGACCCGAGTGGTTTCAAGCTCCTCGCCGAGTTTGACACCCCGGGCTGGGAACCGACCAAGGCCCAGGACTGGGCCAGCGGACAGATCACCCAGTTCCCCGGCAAGATCGCAGGAGTTGTCGCCGCCAACGACGGCACGGCAGGCGGTGCCATCGCGGCATTCAAAGCCGCCGGAACCAACGTCCCCCCAGTAACAGGCAACGACGCCGAACTCGCGGCCGCCCAGCGCATCGTGGCCGGGGATCAGTACAACACCATCTCCAAGCCCATCAAGACCGTAGCTGAAGCCGCCGCCCAGATTGCCTACTCATTTGCCAAGGGTGAAAAGCCTGCAGGCAAAACCACCTTGTTCAACACCCCCTCGGAACTCTTCGTCCCCACCGTGGTCACCGCGGACAACCTCAAAAAGACGCTGGTGGACACAGGAATCATGAAGGCCTCCGAGCTATGCACCTCCACCTACGCGGCGGCCTGCGCCAAAGCAGGCATCAACTAGGCATTCACGTAAAGGAGTCCCGGTGCCCACTCGGACACCGGGACTCCACCCCCAACATCTCTAAAACCCCAGGAAACAACAGGGAAAAATCATGGCAACAGAACCCACCGCCGCAGCAGCAGGAAACACCCAACTGCTGTCACTGCGCGGCATCAACAAGTCCTTCGGAGCCGTCGCCGCGCTCATGGACATCGAACTGGACGTCGCCGCAGGCGAGGTTGTCGCCGTCGTCGGTGACAACGGCGCCGGCAAATCCACGCTCGTAAAGGTACTCTCCGGAGTGCATTCGGCAGACTCCGGCACCATCGAGTTTGACGGCCAGGAAGTCTCCATTTCCAGCCCGGCCGCCGCACAGCACCTCGGCATCGCCACCGTCTTCCAGGACCTGGCACTCTGCGACAACCTCACAGTCGTCGACAACCTCTTCCTTGGCCGGGAACTCTCGCCGTTCCGGCTGAACGAAGTAGACATGGAAGTCCGTTCATGGGAACTACTGAAGCAACTCTCAGCCAAGATCCCCTCCGTCCGGACACAGATCGCCTCCCTGTCCGGCGGTCAACGACAAACCGTCGCCATCGCCCGGTCCCTGCTCGGCGATCCCAAAATCGTCATCCTCGATGAGCCAACCGCAGCGCTCGGCGTGGCACAGACCGCCGAAGTGCTCAACCTCGTCGAACGACTGCGTGAACGCGGCCACGGCGTCATCATGATCAGCCACAACATGGCCGACGTCCAGGCAGTGGCCGACCGCGTCGTCGTACTCCGCCTCGGCCGCAACAACGGAGACTTCCGCGTAGGGGATGTCTCAACTGAAGAGCTCATTGCCGCGATCACCGGAGCGAGCGACAACGTCGTCACACGACGGTCCGCCGCGCGCAGCACCAGCCAGGAGACCACATCATGAACACCAAGACACAACCCACACCAGGCCCCCTTGCTCTGGACTTGCAGGACGAAAGACTCCAAGACCGCACCGGACTGCGCGGACAATACAAAGCGCTCCTGGACCGCACCCGGTCCGGAGACCTGGGCGTCCTGCCCGTCATCGCCGGGCTGGTCGTCATCTGGGCCGTTCTCCAGGCGCTGAACCCGATCTTTCTGTCCCCCGCAAACCTGGTCAACCTTGCCATGGAAAGCTCAGCCGTCGGAATCATCGCCCTCGGCATCGTCTCCGTCCTGCTGGTAGCCCAAATTGATCTATCCGTCGGTTCCGTCAGCGGCCTGGCAGCTGCCGTCGTCGCAGTCACATCGGTAAACATGGGCTGGCCCGTCTGGCTGGTCATCCTCGCAACAGTTGCCCTGGGAGCAGCCGTCGGCTGGGTGTACGGACAAATCTTCAACCGCTTCGGCGTTCCCAGTTTCGTCATCACCCTCGCCGGCCTCCTCGGATTCCTGGGGCTGCAGCTCTACATCCTCGGCGCCAAGGGATCCATCAACCTGCCCTTCGACTCCGCCCTGGTGTACTTTGCCCAATTGGCATTTGTGCCAGTCTGGCTGTCCTACGTCCTGGTAACAGCTGCAGCGGCTGGCCTGCTTGCCACCGACTACTTCCACGCCCGCGCCCGCAGAAACGCCGGATTGTCCGCAATGTCTCTTCAGAACATCGCCCTGCGAGCCGCCCTTCTGCTGATAGCTCTCGGCGTGGCCGTCTGGTACCTCAACCAGGGCCGCGGCGTCGGCTGGATGTTCGTATTCTTCATCGCACTGACACTGATCCTCAATTACATGCTCAAACGCACCAAGTGGGGCCGTTCGGTCTACGCCGTCGGCGGCAACCCCGAAGCAGCACGCAGGGCCGGCATCAACGTCCAAGCCATTTACACCTCTGTCTTCATCACCTGCTCAACCCTGGCCGCGGTAGGCGGACTCCTCGCAGCAGCCCGCCTGGCCGCAGCCAACCAGGGAAGCGGAACCGGCGACGTAAACCTGAACGCAATCGCAGCGGCCGTGATCGGAGGGACAAGCCTGTTCGGCGGCCGGGGCAGCGCCTTCGCCGCCATCCTCGGAATCGTCGTCATCCAGTCAATCTCCAGCGGCCTCACCCTGCTGAACCTCGACTCATCATTCCGTTTCATGGTCACCGGTGTCGTGCTGCTCTTGGCGGTAACACTCGATTCGGTATCACGCCGGTCCCGAACGTCCCACGGCAGGGCCTGAACGAAACGGCCGAAGATCGCAAAGCCACGACGTGTGGTGGCCCCGCTGGCATCTGTGCAGAAACGGTGATGCCGAGAGAGCCTCTGTCAGACGGCAGAGTGCTCTCTCGTCTTCAGGGATTCGCCGGCGGGGCACATTCGTGGGCCTATGTTGCAACCACTCATGAGGATCGTGCCGATGAACCAGCGCATGCTCACTCGCCACGTCATTCCCAAGCCCGCTTTGTACTCGTCTCCCAAACGAAGGTACACGCCATGACCCCATTGAACTACACCGTCATCGATGCGCCGGATTCGTCCCTGAACAAGACCAGCGTCCTGGTAACCGGTGAATCCGAAGCACTGCTCGTCGATGCCGGGTCACCCGCGCAGACGGCCACCGCATCGTCGCCGAGGTACTCGACTCCGGAAGGTCCCTTCAGACTGTCTTGATCACCGCCGGCGATCCTGACTTCTACTTCGGAGCTGAGGTAATCGCCGAAGCATTCCCCGAGGCGCGTTCCTTGCCCCGGATGACGTGATCGAACACTTCAAAGACACCTACGAGAAGAAGCTGGTGTCCTGGGCGCATCTGGGCGCCAACCTGCCCTCACGCCTGATCACCATCGCACCCCTGACAGAAACCTACCTGACCGTTGACGGCGTTGTCCTTGAGATACGCCAGGCCAGCACGAACCTCGGTGACCGCGCGTGGTTCGTCTATGAGCCAGCCGAGCGCGTCCTCATCGGCGGTGTCCTCTTCGAAGGCCTGCATGTATGGACCGCAAACTCGCCCACCCGCGAGCAGCGCGAGGAGTGGATCCGCGTACTCGATAGTTTCGATCCCCTCAACCCCAGCTTCGTCTCCGCAGGCCACCGGGTCACCGGCTCGCTCATCGACCTGACCTCGATCCACCACCCGCGACTACCTGCGGTTCTTCGAAACAACAGTTGCGAAAGCTCCGGATGCCGCCACTGCGGAAGCTGCGCTGAAGGCCGCTTACCCCGGCGCCGGGCTGGGTATTGCCGCCACGCTGGGCACTAGGGTAGCCAAAAGGGAGATGACGTGGGGCCGAACCACTCCGACGAGAACTCTCCTGCGGCCGTGGTCCCGCCAGTATCTCGCCTCTGCGGCCGGCGAACACGTCCTGACTTTGGATTGCGCGGAGACGCCCGGCATCGTCCACGCCGTCTCCGGCTTCTTGCTCGAACACGGCTGCGACATCGTGGACAGCAAGCAGTTCGGCGAACGGTCGGAGCGCCACTTTTTTATGTGCGTGCATTTCGCGTCCGACGGCAATTCCTCCACCGCGGACACTCTGCGGGCCGCGTTCGGCCCGGTAGCCGAACGCTACGGGATGAGTTGGCGGCTGGAGCGGCACGGCGCCAAGCGCCGCGTGCTGATCATGGTGTCCAAATTCGGGCACTGTCTCAACGACCTGCTGTTCCGCGCCCGAACCGGCGAACTACCGGTGGAGATCGCGGCGTTTGACTCCAACCACACGGACCACCAGAGCCTCGTGGAATGGCACGGAATCCCCTTCTTCCACGTGCCGGTCACCGCCGCCACCAAGATAGCGGCCGAGGCCCGGTTGCTGGAACTGGTGGACACGTTCGACGTTGAACTGGTGGTGCTGGCCCGCTACATGCAGGTCCTCAGCGACGACCTCACCCGGCAGCTGGATGGCCGGGCCATCAACATCCACCAGACCCGGATGGAACTGGACGCCGCCCTCGATGAAGCGGTCGATCTCCTGAAGCCAGTATGGTTTCACGGCCTAGCGCTACGCCATCGTCAATCCCATTGCGTAGCCCCCAAACCACCACCCACGCGGCAACCTCCGAAGCAGCCGGAGGATTATTAGTGCGGACGAAGATCTAAGAGTTTCTTCAACTTAGGGCCCACCCCAGCCTGACGAACGACCCTTGCCTAGACGCGGCAGCATTTGGGTAATGACTCTCCGCTGGACGGTGAAGAGTTTGCTGCGGCGGCCGCCCACAGCCGGGGACAATTCTCATAGGTTGTCCACCGCGACTGCTACCAGAGAGCTACCCCAACGGCTCCCGATTTCCAGCCGTGGATTAACCTGAAGTGACCCCGGCCATGGACGGGTCAAAGTCGCCCTCAATTCCGGCAGGGTAATCAGCGAGCATGGATTTGTCGGCCGAGGCAGTGACGGAAGATCAATTATCGGTGATCGGAAATTGGCAGGGGAACGGCTTTGTCAGTGGTTGAGGTCATTGACTGTCCCCTTCCATCAACTGGGACGCGCTGTCACTGTTCTCGACTCATGCTCAAGCCAAGGTCGGCAGTTGGCGCATGGCCAGGCATGTGTGGTGAAGAGACGCAGTCTGGCAGGGGCTTCGTGCAGTTGTGTCAGACCCCGGCCATGGACTTGTACTTGGCCGCGCGTTCCAACAGGCTCTGTTGAGAGCGGCGGGCTTCGTCCATTAGCTCTTCTGTGTTGACGCCCAGTAGAAGACCGTTTCGTTTGACGAATTTGCCGCCCACGAGTACGTGCCGGACGTTGCCTTCGTGTGCGGCCAGGACGATGGACGCTGCGGGGTCTTGTACGGGTCCGAGGTTGAGGGCGTTGGTGTCGATGAGCTGGATGTCTGCACGTTTCCCGGGAGTGAGCGAGCCGATGTCGGTTTCCTGTCCGATGGCCTTTGCTCCTTCGATGGTGGCGTAGCCGAGGATATCCCTGATCGTCACCGTCGGCGCTTGAGCAGCACGTTCGGGACCTATCCTTGTGAGCGTGGAGCGGTGGTAGGCCCACAGCATGCGCATCTGGGTGAACATATCACCGGTGCATTTGGTTTCGGTGTCTCCGCTCAGGGAAGGGCGGATGCCGGCTTGGAGCAGCCGGTGGAAGGGTATCTCGCCGACGCCTTGGGAGTTCATTTCGCAGTGAATTCCGAGGGAGACGGTTGCTCCGTTGTCGGCGATGAGCCCGAGTTCCTGGTCGGTGAGGTGGTTGCAGTGCACGAAGGTCATGTCAGGACCGAGGAGTCCGGCGTCTGCGTATTGCTGGACGGCGGCGGCGTTGGCGTTGCGTGCGTAGGCTCCGGTGTGGACTGAGACGCGAAGCCCGAGTTCGCGGGCGAGCCTGAGCTCGTCGTGCCAGATTCCCGGTGCTGCTTCTTCCGGGCCCCGGACGACCATGGCCAGGCTGATCCGGTCATCCAGAGAGCCTTGGGAGAAGTACTCGTTCTGGATCCGGCGGATGTCCGCGGGGTGGGGCCTGAGGCTTTTGTCCGTCCAGGAGTCATCGGGTGAGGTTGGCCATCCATGGCCGAAGACCGCGCGGATGCCCGACTCACGCAGGCCGGCGATGGCGCCGTCGGAGTGTTCCGGGGAGTTCTGGACGTGTGACCAGTCGAAGAGTGTGGTGGTTCCTGCGCTGAGGGCTGCGTAGCTGCCGAGTTTGTTGCCGATGTAGACGTCCCCGGCCTGGTAAGAGGCGCCGAGACCTTTGAGTACCTCGGCGAAGTACACCCTGGGATCCAGTTCGGCGTAGCTGTGCTTGATGGCGCTTTGCCAGGTGTGCCGGTGCGTGTCCACGAAGCCGGGCAGGGCCAGGAGGCCCGAGCCGTTGATGACTTCGTCACCTGCGCGGTGGTCAGGGGCCGTTCGTGGATTTACCGGCGTCGGTTCGATGCTGGTGATCCGACCGCCATCGATGGTGATAGTGGCGCTGCCGAGTTCACCGACGTGTTCGTCGAGGCTGAGAACTGCGACGTTTTCGATGATAGTCCGCTGGGATTGCTGCATGGCTTGTACCGTCACTTATGGGATGTCGTTGGCTGAAGGCCTCGGTCAGATGTTGTGGGCATGGCGTGAGTCAGGAAGGCCGCGATGCACTCCGCTGTTTCGGGTCTGTCGAATTCGGGTCCTTCGTGGTTGGCGCCGTCCAGGAGCTTGAGTTCGGCCTGCAGTCCGAGGCGTTGGGCGCGGTCGTGGAAGTTGATTGACTGGGCGACCGGAGCGACGCCGTCGGCGGTTCCGTGCATGATCAGCAGCGGCGGGGTGTTGGTGTGGAGCCGGTCCATGGGACTGAGGTTGGCGAGGATCTCGTCGTTCAGTTCCTCTTCGGGCACTCCGGCCAGCAGGGCCTGCCGGCGTGCCGGCGTGGGGGGCGTGCCCCCGAAGTATGCCGGGACGGGCGAGTTGGCGATGAAGGCCGGGACGGTGAGTCCGCTGTTGGGCACCGGTTTCGGACGTGCGGAGGTCAGGTCGAAGTTGGTGAAGAGCGCGACGATCGCACCGATGCGGGCTGTCGTGTTGGAGGGGGAAGTTTCGGTGAGGAGCAGGGCGCTGATCGTGGCCAGGTATCCGCCGGCGGAGGCCCCTCCCAGGGCGATGCGCCGCGGGTCCAGGTTGTATGCGGCGGCGTTGGCTTTCACCCAGGCCAGGGCGTCCTTGATGTTCTCCAGCTGCGCCGGGAAGGCGGCGTCCTGGACGAAGTCGTAGTCGATGGAGGCAACGGCGATTCCCTGTGAGGCGAGGTTGTGGAGCCGTTCGGGGGTTTCGTCGCGGAGCCCGGTGATCCATGCTCCTCCGTGAAGGTAGATCAGGACCGGCGCGGGTTGTGCACTTTCGGTGCAGTAGAGATCCAGTTTCAGCGTGCCGGCTGCCCCGTTGCCGTAGCTGAGGCCCTTCAGAACATTTGTCTGCTGTTGCGTCATGGTGTGTTCCCATCAAGTGTCGGTCCTGCCCCGGCCATGGTTCGGCGTGGCAATGAAGTAACAGGCGGGGCGCCCGCCGAGCGCCTTGGCGGCCGGCGCCCCGCCCGGCTTTTAGTTGGCCGGTGCCGCCGCGGTGGAGTGCTGCAGCACGTGGCCTGTCACGGTCGCCCAGACCTCCGCGGAGGGAAGTGTATCCCCGCGCCAGGCGACGTGCTGGTCCGGCCGGATGATCGCAAAACGCGCCCCGTACAGTGTTTCGAGCTCCTGCGAGGGTTCCCGCAGCACCGTCACGGGGACCCGCTGCTGCCGCGCGGCCTCGAGGAAGCTGTCGATGTTCCAGGCATCCTCGTGGCCGAAATCCACGACGGTGAACCATTGGCCGAACTTGTCGTAAATGGATGTTCCCTCGGCCAGCCAGGCGTGCGGGGCCAGGGAGCCGGGGACGGCCGAGGGTACGTATGCGTTGGGCGTCCATTCGGGGGCTGTTGTCCCGTCCGGGACGACCAGGGGTGAGCCGGCGTAGGTGTATCCGAGCTGTGTGCCGATGTGGCGGAACTGCGGTGCTTTCTCTTTCAGGATCACGGCGCTCAGTGCCGTGCGGACTGCGTCGCCTTCCGGGCCGGGATCGGCGATTCCCGGAACGACGAGGTCCACTGCGGATTTGGAGAAGCTGCGGGTGGCCTGTTCCAGGACGCCGACGCCGATGGGGCGTCTCTCGGAGGTGAAGGTGTCCAGCAGTGCCTGCGGTGCCCAGCCCTGGATGACGGCGGCGAGTTTCCAGCCCAGGTCGGCGGCGTCGCTGAGGCCGATGTTCATCCCGTGGGCACCGTAGGTGGAGTGTTGGCGGGCGGCGTCCCCGACGACGAAGGCACGCCCGCGCCGGTAGCTGTCGGCAATCCGGGCGTGGATGACCCAGGGGTCAAGGCCGATGATGCGGAAGGGTACATCGGCGCCGATGGCGATCCGGACGGCGAGTTCGGCCTGCTCCTGCGTGAACGCGTTGACGTCCTGGAGCTTGTGCAGGCTGAGGATGAACTCACCGTCCGGTGAGGTGGTCTGCACGAATCCGGGGAACTCGTCGTTCAGGCACCAGTACTGCATGGCCGGTTCCAGATCCAGGGTCTTGTACAGGTCCTTTGATTCGAAGAGGATCTGCACATTCTGGGAGATCGCCGTTTTGCCGATCATTTCGAACCCGAACGCCCGGCGGACGATACTGCGCCCGCCGTCACCGCCGATGACGTAGGAGCCCGTCAGGCGGCGTTCCCCGCCGTCGCGGGAGCGGACCAGGACGTGGACGTTCTCTTCATCCTGGCTGACCTCCAGCGCCTCGTAGCCGTAGAGTTTCTCGACGTTGGTCAGGCCTGCCAGCCGTTCACGGATGCCGAATTCAACATCGGACTGGCGGATCTGGATGGCGGGTTCCGGGTAGAGGGCGGTATCGGTGGGTGCGGTGAAGAAGGCGTCTTCGAAGGCGGCGATCCGGTAGCCGGCGAGGCTGGCGCGGAACTGGACCTGCGTGGGCCAGTCCGGTCCGAAGGCAGAGTGGTCGCGGACGGTGTCCGCCACTCCCCAGCGGCGGAAGTGTTCCGTGCTGCGCAGGTTCACGATCCGGGCACGGGGATGCACGCGTTCGGACAGGTCAACCACGGGGTCGATGATGGTGACCGGAATGCCGCGAAGACCCAGTTCGACGGCGGCGCTCAGGCCAACGGGCCCGGCTCCGATAACGATGACCCGGCCAGCGGCCTGCGTGGCGTTTTCCATGAAAGTACCTCTCTGTACTGATAACCCCGGAGTCGGACCCCGATGGGGGTGTGTGATGTAACGGAAGAACCGGCTGGCCATTCTTGGAGAAGGAAATCCTTGGCGACCGGAGCGACCGGGGTTGCGTTTCTTCCTTGTGACCCCCACCTCACCATTGCGTCAACCCATAAGTCCAAGAGATTATTTTCATAGGTGGCTATTCATGAAACTAATAACAAAGGAAGTGGCGGCGATGCAGAAGCGCAATTTGGGCAACGTGGACTTGAACCTGCTGGTGCCTCTGCAGTCGTTGCTGCGGCACCGGAACGTGAGCCGGGCAGCAGAATCCCTGGGCATCACGCAGCCTGCCATGAGCAACAGCCTGCGCAGGCTGCGAAGCCTCCTGGGCGATCCACTCCTGGTCCGGATCGGCAACAAGTACGAACTGACCTCACGGGCCACCGATCTCCAGCTGCGGGTGGATGAGCTGCTCAATGCCCTGTCAAGCCAAATCCTGGAGCAGCCCAGGTTCCAGCCGGAAGAATCGAACAGGCGCTTTGTCGTCGGCGCCTCATCCTCGACCGCGATCACCGCTCTTCGCCCGGTCATGAAGTCCCTCGAAAGGCTCGCGCCGGGGATCTCCTTCAAGGCACTGGACCTTCCCCGTGACCCAGGTTCGATCCTTGGCGGACAGGAAGTTGACCTGATCCTTGTCCCGGAACACCTTCCCGTTGAGCACCCGCGGGAGCGCCTCTACCAGGAGGAGTGGGTGATCATCGCAGCGACAGAGAACCCCAGGACCCGGACACCGCTGACACGATCGACCCTGTCCACCGCACCCTTTGCCGTCTACGAACAGGACGGCCTGCGTGTCCACGCAATGCAGCTGCTGGCCGCCGAAGGCATCCATGTCCAGCCCCGGTTCATCTGCGACAACTTTCTGACCATGCTGCACACCGTGGAGGACAGCGAACTCCTCGCCGTCATCCAGGGCAGCATCGCCCGCCGGTACGCCGCCAGCAGCAACCTGGTCATCCTCGACAGCCCGGTGCCCTTCAGACCCTTCGGCATCGACATGGTCTGGAACCCGCGCAACCTCGATGACCCCGCGGTCATCTGGCTGCGGGAGCAGTTCCGCACCTACCACCAAGACTTACCCGCCTCCGCCTCAGCGGGCCGGACAGACTATCAACTTCCTGAATAGCTTTCTATAACTAATATCTCTTTGATTTATGGCGGAAGGGCTGGTGTGATGGAACTCACCAGCACCTCAGGGCGCGGCGGCGGCGGCCCTCAGCCATCGCGGCGACCAGGCACCTTTAGCCGGCCCGCCAGCGCCGGCGCTGTGAAACCTACCCATCATGTCTTGTATCGAAGGAGATCAAGATGAGGCATCCTCAGACCTCCGAACCAACAGACGCATCCATCGGCGCGTCAGGTTCCCCTTCCATGGTCGCGGCACGGATTGACCGCGTCCCGACCGGCCGCTTCCACGTCAAGATCGCTTCGATCCTGGGCACCGGCACGTTCTTCGACGGCTTCGACGCCATCAGCCTTGCCGTCGTCCTGTCCATCGTGGTGTCCGCGTTCAAGATCAGCTTCGCCGAAGCCGGCCTGATCATCAGCGCCGGCTACGTGGGCCAGTTCATCGGCGCCATCTGCATCGGCCTGCTCGCCGACAGGTTCGGCCGGAAAAAGACCTTCATCGGCGCGATGGTCATCTTCGCGCTGCTCTCCGTAGCCTGCGCCTTCGCCTGGTCCTCCACCAGCCTGCTGATCTTCCGCATGGTCCAGGGACTTGGCCTGGGCGCCGAAGTCCCGATCGCCGGAACACTGATCAACGAATACCTCGGCCGCAAGAGCCGCGGCCGGGTCGGTGTGCTGTACCAGTCTGCGTTCTCCTGGGGCCTGTTCTTCGCCCCCCTGGTCGCTCTTGCCCTGACCTCCACACTGGCACCGCAGCTTGCCTGGCGGGTGCTCCTGGGTATCGGCGTGATTCCGCTGCTGGTCGCCATTTGGGCCTGGTTCGCGTTGCCCGAATCGGCCCGCTGGCTCGCCGAGCGCGGACGCCACGAGGAAGCCGACGCCTACGTGAGCAAGATGGAAACCGAAGCGACCTCCCGAGGCAAGGTCCTGGACGAACCGGAACCCCTTCCGGCCGTTGCACACAAGCCCTTCAAGGCCTCCGAGCTGTTCAGCGGACAGTACGGCCGCCGCACCATCATGCTGGCCCTCCTGTGGTTCACCGCATACTTCGTGATCTACGGCTACTCCGTCTGGCTGCCCAGCCTCTACGTCAAGGTCGGCCACCTGCCCTCGGCAAACTCGCTGCTCCTGACTGTCCTGATCGGAATTGTCGTCATCCTGGTCATCAACATCAGCGCCTGGCTGGTCGAAAAGATCGGACGCAAGCCGTCCCTTCTCATCGGATTCGGCGTCGCCACGGCCGCCGGCGCCTACGGGTGGGTCATGACCACGACGTTCGGGGACACCTCCTGGCAGGTCCTCTTCACCACCGGCTGCCTGATCGCCCTGGGCATCAGCGTCCCGGCCGCCGTCCTCTACATGTACACCGCCGAGCTCTACCCCACCCGCATGCGCGGCTTCGCCAGCTCCTCGGCCAGCAGCCTCGCCCGGCTCGCAAGCGTCCTGTCCCCCTTCCTGATCGGCCCCCTGCTGGACAGCGGCGGAGTCGGCACCATCTTCGCCCTGCTCGGCGGCTTCGCGCTGGTGGGTGCCCTGGTCATCGGGACCGCCGGCATCGAAACCCGCAACCGCTCACTGGAAGACATCTCCGCCTGACACAGGGCGGAACGAAAGGCACTTCACCATGAAATTGATCGGCGTACGCACCCCCGGCACCGATGACACCCGGATAGCAGTCACCGAAGGCCACGGCAAGGCAAGGGTCCTGACAACCCTGCAGGGCTTCTGGGCCGATCCCGCACGCTGGCTGGGGAACGAACCGGCCGACGGGCAGCTGCTCAGCACCGAAGATGTCCGGATCGTCCCACCGGTGCTCCCGGAGGCACGGGTGATCTGCATTGGCCTGAACTACCGTGCCCACGCGGCCGAAGGAAGCTACAAGGACCAGGAACTCCCCCCGCACCCGACGCTCTTCGCCCGCTGGACCCAGTCCCTGAGCGTGGACGGCGTGCCCGCCCCGGTACCGGCCAACGAGGCAGGACTGGACTGGGAAGGCGAAATCGCAGCCTACATCGGCCGCCCCCTGGTCGACGCGGACGCCGAAACAGCACGGAAGGCAGTCGTGGGCTATTCCACCTTCAATGACCTGACCTCCCGGGTTGCGCAGAAGCTGACCTCCCAGTGGATCCTGGGAAAGAACGGGGACAACAGTGGCCCGCTCGGCCCGCTCGTCACCGCCGATGAGGTCGGGGACCTTCGCGAAGGCCTGCGCGTGCAGACCAGGGTCAACGGGACAACGGTGCAGGACGGCAACACCAAGGACATGATCTATGACCTCGGGGAGACCCTGTCCCTGATCTCCCGCACCTTCACCCTCCGTCCGGGCGACATCATCTGCACCGGCACCCCCGAAGGAGTCGGCTACGCACGTACCCCCCAATGGCTCCTGCAACCCGGCGACGTCGTCGAAGTCGAAGTCGACAAACTCGGTGTCCTCACGACCCCCATCGTCGGCAACGACTACCGGCACGGGGCCACCCCGTGAGCGCCCCCGCCGAATACCGGCAATACCTCTACCCGCCAGGTGATCCCCGGATCGAGGAGCTGAAAGGCCTGGACGCCTACGGCTACCGCGAAGCGGCCCGGAAGGACGCCTTCACCGGTGACCTCATCCGCAGCTGGGAGCCCCTGTACTTCCAGCCCTTCCGCGGCGTCACCAGCGACGGCAACCTCATCCAGGACCTCTACCAGCTCACCCTTGCACGGCCGGGCGAAGAAGCACCCGTTGAGGCGATGACCGCCGCCGCCACGAATCTCCTGGACCAACTGTCCGGGAAAGCCAGGGAACAGCTCTGTTACTCGGTTGATGCACCTCACTGGCAGACCTGGGCCAACCCGGAATTCATGCAGCACGACACCGGGCTGCGCCTTGAATACCAAGACGAGCAGACCCGGGCCCTGGTCCTGGACATCGTTCAGGCCAGCCTGAGCGAATCCGGCTATGACCTGGCGCGTACGCTGATGCGCATCAACGGGTTCCTCGGCGACATGGTCGGGCTGCCGGCCCTGATGAACGATTACAGCTACAACTTCGCGCTCTACGGCCAGCCCTCACACACCCAACCCTGGGGATGGCAGCTGTTCGGCCACCACCTCGCGCTGAACTGCTTCGTCGCCGGAACCCAGATGGTCATCACCCCGGTCTTCTTCGGAGCCGAACCCAACACCATCGACGAAGGCCCCTTCAACGGCACCACAGTCTTCGAAGGACGGATAGAACCCGCCCGCAAGCTCATGCAGAACCTCGCCCCGGACCTGCGGGACAAAGCACAGACCTATGCACACCTTGTGGACCCGGCAATGCCCGCAGGGCGGGTGCACCCCGGCGACGAACGCCACCTCGCCGGTGCGTTCCAGGACAACCGCGTCATCCCCTACGAGGGCATCCGGCTCACCGACATGGACGACACCTCCCAGGCCCTCGTCCAGGACATCATCGAAGATTTCACTGGGTACCTCCCGGCCGGTCCCGCCGCCGCGCGCCGCCGCGAGATCAGTGACCACTACCAGGACACCTGGTTCTCCTGGATCGGCGGATACGGCGACGACGAGCCCTTCTACTACCGCATTCAAAGCCCCGTCGTCATCCTCGAACTCGACCACCACTGCGGCGTCTTCCTCAACAACACCGAACCGAAAAAGTTCCACATCCATACCCTGATGCGCACCCCCAACGGCAACGACTACGGACACGAACTGCTCCGGCAAGCGTCCACAGCCAGCGACACCGCGACAACCGCTTCAGGGGGCAACAAAGAAATGGCGACACAAACATGACCATCACCCAACCCCACACACCGACGGTGGAACCCACCACCGACGCGGACGATGGACCGGCCCAAGGGCCACTTAATGGGCTCGTGGTTCTGGACCTGAGCAGGATCCTTTCGGGCCCGTTCGCAACAATGACACTGGCTGACCTCGGCGCGGACGTCATCAAGATTGAACAACCAGGCCTCGGCGACGACACCCGGCACTGGGGACCACCCTTCCAAGGAACCCAGGCCGCCTACTTCCTCTCCGTAAACCGGAACAAGAAAAGCCTGGCCGTCGACCTGAAAAACCCGCAAGGCTTGGCGGCAGTGAAACGCCTCGCCGCAACGGCTGACATCGTCGTCGAGAACTTCCGCCCGGGAACCGCCGCCCGCCTGGGCCTGGGCTACGACGAGCTCTCCAGGGACAACCCGGGCCTGATCTACGCCTCCATCAGCGGCTACGGCCAAACCGGGCCCGAGGCCCAACGCGCCGGTTACGATGCCATAGCCCAAGCCCGCAGCGGCATCATGAGCGTCACCGGCGAACCCGCCGGTCCGCCCGTCCGCGTCGGGAACAGCGCCTCCGACCTCATCGCCGGCAGCTGGGCTGTCATCGGCGTCCTCGCAGCACTCCAGGAACGCAACCGCACCGGAACCGGCCAATGGGTGGACATCAGCCTGCTCGACGGCTCGGTCTCATGGCTGACCTACCTCGCCAGCGGATACCTCGCCAGCGGCGAGGTCCCCCAACGATACGGATCCGCACACCCCACCATCGCCCCCTACCAGGCCTTCGCCACATCAGACGGATTCCTCATGCTCGCCGTCGGAAACGACGCCCTCTGGAAACGGTTCATAGACGCTGTCGACCGTCCGGACCTCAGCGGAGACGCCCGGTTCGCCACCAACCCGCTGCGGGTCACCAACAGGGCAGAGCTCATCCCACTGGTCCAGGAAACACTCCGGCAGGCCACCACCCGGGAATGGGTCCAACGCTTTGATGCCGCCGGCGTCCCTGCCGGCCCCATCCAGACCGTGGACCAGGCACTCAACGACCCCCAGGTCATCGCCCGCGGCATGATCACCGACCTCGACCACCCCGAAGCCGGGCCCCTGAAAGTCATCGGCTGCCCCATCAAACTGAACCGGACACCGGCCGCGGTGCGAACCGCGCCGCCGCTACTGGGCCAACACACCCTCGAGGTACTCCAGAGCGCCGGATACAACGACACCGCCATCAAGGAAATGCAGCTCTCCGGAGCCATCCAGTGACACCCGTAACCGAAACCGACAACACCGAAACAGCCACTGAAAACCCGGTGGACCTGCAACTACAGGACCGAATCGCCACCATAACCATCGGGACCGGGCGGCGGTTCAACGCCCTCGGCCTGGCCGACTGGCAAGCTCTGGAAAGAGCGTGTGCCGTGATGGCAGCCGATGAGTCTCTCAACGGCGTGGTGATCCGTGGGCGCGGCGGGAACTTCTGTGCCGGATCCGACCTCCGGGAATGGGAAAACGCGACGGCACAGGACGTGGACGAGACGTTCGCGCAAATGGAACGAACAATGCAGGCAATCGAGCAGTTGCCCATGCCTACCATGGCAGTCATTGAGACCATCGCCGCCGGGGCAGGGTGTCAGCTCGCCCTCGCATGCGATATACAGATCTCTGGAGAGTCTGCGAAGATCGGCATGCCAGTATCCCGGCTAGGGATCCTCGTCCCGCCGGCATTCGCCGCCCGGCTGGCTGAACGGATCGGCCCTTCACGGGCAAAGGACCTCCTCTTCAGCGACCGAATGCTCCCGGCGCCGGACGCCGCCGCAATGGGACTCATCAGCACCGTTGTTCCGGATGAGGACCTCGACAGAACCCTCAAGGAGACCCTGACCGGATGGAATACGGTCTCTGCAGCCTCGCTCCGGACAGCAAAGTCAGCCGTGAATGCGGCCCTGAAGCAACTGACCGAGCAGTCACGGCACACAGCCGTCGCGCTGCGGGCCACGGACCGCGTGGAGTTCCCCCAACGTGTTGCGGCATTCCTGGGGCGGCACAAACGGTAGCCGGTCACCAGCAGAAAATAGGCGGCAGCCAGCCTACCCTGACCGCGGCGGAGCGGCCCTGGCGGTCACACGGACCGCCGAATATCGCAACGACAACCGCTCCGCCGCATTACAAGCCAGCCAACCAACCATCCGCCCCTCCGGGACCATCCGGGGTCAGAGCGAATGCTGTATGCCCAGGATGGACCCGGACGGAAATGGCAGACCTGGAAATGGCGGAGTACGGGGCAGAACTCGGACTGGAACCCCAGGACGCATACTCTGTCTCCACCTCCTTCGTGCCAAGTCGCCGGCCGGCCGAGGCATGTGAGGTGGGACGGGTCATCGCCTGGCTGCTCGCAGATCAAGCGTCGTACAGCAACGCCGCCGTGTTGCCGGTCGACGGCGGCATGATCGCCGTCGATCCTGGTTCCCTCGCCCTTGATCCACGCGTCAAATTACCAACGCTAAAACGACCCCCATCCCAAGGAATACCTAGCCAGCGCGAATCGATGGACAAGCCCCAACTGCGCGAGATGACCCCGGGCAGCCTAATCAGGCCGCCCGGGGTCATCCGACCTTGGTTTCGCGGGAGGCCTATGACCCACCTCCTATAACAAGGCCGATTTTTGGGTATGCCTTTCGGTCGTTCGCCAGATGCTGAACTGACCGTCACGGCCGCTGGTGTGTTGTCTGCCCGTCCCGAGATCTTGAGGGACGGACCTCCAGTTTTTGCTGTCCCCGATGATTTTGCGCGGCACGATGTGTGTCCCGACCGATGGGAGCCAGTATGTGCTGCGGCCGGCTAACGCGGCAACGACGCCGCCGTCCTTTCGCCGATCCCGGCCACGCCCGGCGGCCCGTCGGAGGCGTCCCCGCGCAGCGTGGCGTCGTCGGCGTACTGCTCGGGTAAGCCATCGACCTCTCAGAATCCTTCCACGAGCATCCGCTCGCTAGGTCAAGCAGTCAACAAAACCCGGGGACAGTCCCCCACGTACCGTAGCTCCGAGCCGGCACACGCATTGAGTGAATGTACGTCGACGGCTCAGGGGCGGACCACCATCGGCACTTCCATAAAAGCAGACGTAAGTGTGGACACTGTCCACACCCCCTTTGGCAGGACAAACCGATAGGCACAGCGCCCCCTTAGGACTCGAAGTAGCTCTCAAGGAGACTTCCGCGCCAAAGTCGGATTCATCATGTAGTACCCAGCACCCCGAACCATGAACTGGTGTTGGCCATCCACGACCAACCAGACAGAACCGGAACGAGGAACCGATAACCCCACGCCACAGCAAGCGGAAGGCCCACTAGCCAGGGACTTGAACCCGCCACCCACACACCTGAACAGGCCACCGCGGCGGCCAGGCCACAGCCCGCGACCCTAGCGTCAGAGGGACCTGACCACAAGCTTTGTACACACGTTAAAGCAAAAACCCCCTCTGACGAGGGGGAATGCTGTGCCCGAGGTGGGACTCGAACCCACACACCTTTCGATACCGCATTTTGAGTGCGGCGCGTCTGCCAATTCCGCCACTCGGGCGCGGAAACACTGGAACAAGACTAACCGCCGTCGAAGTCTTTGCAGATCTCAACGCTCCCTGTTGCAGTGCGCGAAACTACTCTACATGCAGATAGGCTATTTTCCAGAACCGGCTCGGCCGAGCAATAAATCATACGCAGGGACCGGGTGCAACTAAGATGGTCATGAACCCGCCGTACGTCTTGAAGGAGATCCCGTGTCAGAACAGACGGAGACCAAGCCCGCATCCCAGCCGGCGCGCCGTGTAGTTGTCGCAGAGGATGAGACCCTCATCCGCCTGGACATCATCGAGATCCTGAAGGGCGAAGGCTACGACGTCGTCGGCGAGGCCGACAACGGTGAGAAGGCAGTTCAGCTGGCCGAGGAGTTGAAGCCGGACCTGGTCCTCATGGACGTTAAGATGCCCGTCATGGACGGCATCTCGGCCGCGGAAAAGATCGTCAAGGCCAGGATCGCCCCTGTAGTCCTCCTCACGGCTTTCAGCCAGAAGGAACTCGTGGAGCGCGCCCGGGACGCCGGGGCCATGGCCTATGTCGTCAAGCCCTTCACGCCGGCAGACCTGATCCCCGCCATCGAGATCGCGTTGTCCCGCCACGAGGAGATCAAGGCCCTTGAAAACGAGGTGTCCGACCTCCAGGAGCAGTTCGCCACGCGCAAGCTCGTAGAGCGTGCCAAGAGCCTCCTGACCACCAAGATGGGCCTCACGGAGCCGGAAGCATTCCGTTGGATCCAGAAGACGTCCATGGACCGCCGCCTCAGCATGCGTGAGGTCGCCGAGACCATCATCAACCAGGTCAACTAACCTCCGCCACGAAGGGCGCCTACTTTCCCATGGGATAGCAGGCGCCCTTCGTCGTCCCCGGAAAGCGCGCTGCGGCGCCGTCCGCCGCCCTCGAACCACCCAGAGCCCGGAGCCCGGAGCCAGAGCCCCGAGCAGGCTTCCCGGAAGCCGCACGGCGCCAAGAGAAGCCGCACAACGCCAAAAAAGGAGGCCCCGCCAAACGGCGGGGCCTCCCCTAGTTGAACCGAGAGAGATCAGGCTTTGCCCGACTTCTTTCTCTTTTCCGGCCAGGGACCGACCTTTTCCTTGCGCGCGGACTCTTCCACACGAGACGTGTCAGCAAGGTCGCCCACCCTGTGGACCTTCAGGGAGTTCGTAGAGCCCGCCTGTCCGGGAGGCGAACCGGCAGCAATGACCACAAGGTCACCATTCTCTACGATCTTCATTTCCAGAAGGCTGCGGTCAACCTGGGCAGTCATGGCGTCGGTGTGCCCCACCATGGGAACCAGGACCGGCCGGATGCCCCATGTCAGCGCCAGCTGGTTCCAGACCTGCTCCACCGGGGTGAAGGCAAAGACCGGCTTGACTGGGCGCAGACGGGACAGGCGGCGGGCTGAGTCACCGGACTGCGTGAACGTACAGATGTACTTTGCGTCCAGCTGGTCGGCGATTTCGACGGCGGCACGCGTGATAGCGCCACCGCGGGTCTTGGGCTTGGTACCCAGCGGAGGAACGCGCTCAAGGCCGTGTTCTTCAGTGGACTCGATGATCCTGGCCATCGTCTTGACGGTCTCGATCGGGAACTTGCCCACGCTGGTCTCGCCGGAGAGCATGACCGCATCGGCGCCATCGAGCACGGCGTTGGCGCAGTCCGATGCCTCGGCGCGGGTGGGACGGGGGTTGTCGATCATCGACTCAAGGACCTGAGTAGCAACGATGACGGGCTTCGCCCAACGGCGTGCCAGCTCGATCGCGCGCTTCTGCACGATCGGCACTTCCTCAAGCGGAAGCTCCACGCCCAAGTCGCCACGGGCAACCATTATGGCGTCGAAGGCGTCGATGATTTCGTGGAGCTGGGCCACTGCCTGCGGCTTCTCGATCTTGGCAATCACCGGCACGCGGCGGCCTGCTTCGTCCATGATTTCGTGCACGCGCTTGATGTCGGATGCATCACGAACGAAGGACAGCGCAACCATGTCTACGCCGCGCTTCAAGGCCCAGCGGAGATCGTCCTCGTCCTTTTCGCTCAGCGCGGGGACGTTGACAGCAACGCCAGGCAGGTTGATGCCCTTGTTGTTGGAAACCCAGCCACCGACCGTCACCTCGGCAACTACCTTGACATCGTCAACCTCGATGGCACGAAGTGCAACCTTGCCATCGTCGATCAGCAGTGCGTCGCCGACGTTGACATCTTCTGTAAGGCTCTTGAGCGTGGTGGAGCAGATGTCCTTGGTCCCCGGAACGTCCGCGGTGGTGATGGTGAACGTGTCACCGACAGCGAGTTCGTGGGGGCCGTCGACGAAGCGGCCGAGCCGGATCTTCGGGCCTTGCAAGTCGGCCATGATGGCAACGGGCTTGTGGAGCTGGGCGGCGGCTTTGCGGACGTTCTCGTACGTGATGTCGTGTACCGAGTAGTCGCCATGGCTCATGTTCATGCGGGCGACGTCGACGCCGGCTTCCAGCACCGCGAGGGTGTTGTCAAAGCTGGAAATTGCCGGTCCGAACGTTGCCACGATTTTTGCGCGTCTCATATACCTACCCTAGTAGTGTGCTGCAGTTGGAGTTGGGAAAGCGTCGTGCGCCGGCCCTTAGAGGACCGATATAGCCCGGTCGGTGGGGGCCACCGGCGCGGGGAGAATAGTGCTGCCCATCAGGAACTTGTCGACGGCGGCAGCGCATGCGCGGCCTTCGGCGATAGCCCAGACAATCAAGGACTGCCCGCGGCCGGCATCGCCTGCCACGAAAACGCCCTCGGTGTTGGTCATGTAGTACCCATCTCGGGCCACGTTGCCGCGGCCGTCGAATTCTGCGCTGACCTGTTCGGTGATACCGGCAGGTTCCGCGCCTGTAAAGCCAAGCGACAGCAAGACCAGATCAGCCGGGATGACGCGTTCCGTGCCAGCCTTCGGCAGTCGCTTGCCGTCCACGAATTCGGTCTCGGCGACCTTGACCCCTGTGAGCTTGCCGTCTTCTCCGACAAATTCAACGGTGGAAGCCAGGTATGTGCGTTCGCCGCCCTCTTCGTGCGCGCTGGCAACCTCGAAGAGCGTGGGGAACGTCGGCCATGGCTGATGTGAGGCACGCTCAAGCGGGGGTTGCTTGCCGATCGCGAGGGTGGTGACAGACGCGGCGCCGTGTCGGTGTGCGGTGCCGAGGCAGTCGGCGCCGGTGTCTCCGCCACCGAGGATTATCACGTGCTTGCCCTTGGCATCGATCTGGCCTTCCACGGTTTCACCCGCAACCACGCGATTTGCAGGCACCAGGTAATCCATGGCGAAATGGATGCCTTCGAGCTGGCGGCCGGGAATGGGAAGATCGCGCGGCACGGTAGCGCCAGTGGCGATCACCACGGAATCGTAGCGGCGTCGCAGCTGCTCCCACGTCACGTCGCTTCCGACAGCCACACCGGTACGGAACCGGGTGCCCTCTGCCTTCATCTGCTCGACGCGGCGGTCGACCTGTTCCTTCTCCATCTTGAAGTCGGGGATACCGTAGCGCAGCAGTCCCCCGATCTTGTCGTCGCGCTCGTAGACTGCCACCGTGTGTCCGACGCGTGTCAGCTGCTGTGCAACTGCGAGCCCCGCGGGGCCGGAGCCGACGACGGCGACTGTCTTCCCGGAGAGGCGCGTCGGCGGAAGCGGTTGCACCCAGCCGTTTTCGAAGGCGTCGTCGATGATGGAAACTTCAACCTGCTTGATGGTCACAGCGGGCTGGTTGATGCCCAAAACACAGGATGCTTCACAGGGCGCGGGACACAACCGGCCCGTGAACTCCGGGAAGTTGTTGGTGGCGTGCAAGCGTTCAATCGCTTCCTCGCCCTTTCCGCGCCACGTGAGGTCGTTCCACTCAGGGATGAGGTTCCCCAGGGGGCAGCCTTGGTGGCAGAACGGAACGCCGCAGTCCATGCAGCGGCCGGCCTGGCTCTTGAGCACGCCCTTGTCCTGGGCCTCATAGACTTCCTTCCAGTCCATGATGCGGACAGGAACAGGACGGCGTGGCTGCGTCTCGCGCTGCCGGACTTTCAGAAATCCGCGTGGATCAGCCACCGGTTACCTCCAGGATTCGAGACCATACTTCTTCGCCATCGGGATCTAGGCCCTCTTCGATGGCGTCGAGACGGGTTTGCAGGACTGCGGCGTAGTCGCGCGGCAGAACTTTGGTGATGCGGGCAGCGGTATCGTCGAAGTTTTCGAGCAAGCGGCCTGCGAGGACGGATTCGGTTTCTTCCAGGTGCTTGACCAGGAGGCCGTGGACGATGGTTCGGTCCTCGTCGTCAAGCTCAAGCAACTGCAGCTCGCCGGTGTCCAAGGCTTGCTTGTTAACCCGGGCAGGCTGGAGGTCCAGCACGTAGGCGGTACCACCGGACATGCCCGCACCGAAGTTGCGGCCCGTGCGGCCGATGATCAGCGTCTGGCCGCCGGTCATGTACTCGCAACCGTGGTCACCGATGCCTTCGACGACCGCGGTGGCACCCGAGTTGCGCACCAGGAATCGTTCGCCTACCTGGCCGCGCAGGAACATTTCTCCGCTCGTGGCACCGTAGCCGATCACGTTGCCGGCGATGACGTTCCGTTCAGCCTGGAAAACGTTGGTGCGGTCCGGGCGGACGATGATGCGTCCACCGGAGAGGCCCTTGCCCACGTAGTCGTTCGAGTCGCCGAACATACGAAGGGTGATGCCGGCGGGAAGGAAGGCGCCCAGCGATTGCCCGGCGGTGCCTTTGAGCGTGATGTCGATAGTGTCGGTGGCGAGCAGATCGATGCCGAACGTCTTGGTCACGACGTGCCCCAGCATGGTGCCCACGGAACGGTCCGTGTTGATGACGTCAACCGCGATCTTCACCGGCGTGCGGTCGCTCAATGCCTCCGCAGCCATACCGATGAGGCGCTGGTCGAAGTGCTTGTCGAGCTCGTGGTTCTGACCGGTGAGGTTCCGCAGGGGAACGTCGTCGTCGAACTCGAGGCCGTGCAGGATCGGGTCGAGATCGAGCCCCTCGGCCTTCCAGTGGTCGATCGCTTCGCGGGTGTCCAAGAATTCTGCGTGGCCGATCGCCTCTTCGAGGCTGCGGAAGCCAAGCTCGGCCAGCAGTTCACGGACTTCCTCGGCAAGGAACTCGAAGAAGTTGACCACGAATTCCGGCTTGCCGTTGAAGCGCGAACGAAGCTCAGGGTTCTGGGTTGCGACGCCAACCGGGCAGGTGTCGAGGTGGCAGACGCGCATCATGATGCAGCCGGAAACCACCAGGGGCGCGGTCGCGAAGCCGTACTCCTCGGCACCGAGCAAAGCCGCGATGACGACGTCGCGGCCGGTCTTGAGCTGGCCGTCCACCTGAACCACGACGCGATCTCGGAGCCCGTTGAGCATGAGCGTCTGCTGGGTCTCGGCAAGGCCGAGCTCCCAGGGAACACCCGCATGCTTGAGCGAGTTCAGCGGCGAGGCTCCGGTTCCGCCGTCGTGCCCTGAGACGAGCACGACGTCGGCCTTCGCCTTGGTGACGCCGGCGGCCACCGTGCCGATCCCGACTTCGGAAACAAGCTTCACGTGCACGCGTGCCGACGGATTGGCCCGCTTGGCATCGTAAATGAGCTGCGCGAGGTCTTCGATCGAATAGATGTCGTGGTGCGGGGGCGGGGAAATGAGCCCGACGCCGGGGGTCGAGTGACGCGTCCGGGCTACCCAGGGGTATACCTTCTGCGCCATCAGCTGGCCACCTTCACCGGGCTTGGCGCCCTGGGCCATCTTGATCTGGATGTCCTCGGCGTTGGTCAGGTACAGGCTGGTCACGCCAAAACGGCCCGAAGCGATCTGCTTGATGGCGGAGCGGCGCTCAGGATCCAGCAGCCGGTCCACGTCTTCGCCGCCTTCACCGGTGTTGGACTTGGCGCCCAGCCGGTTCATGGCGATTGCAAGCGTTTCGTGGGCTTCCTTGGAGATGGAGCCGTAGCTCATGGCTCCCGTCGAGAAGCGCTTCACGATGCTGGAAACGGGCTCGACCTCCTCGAGCGGCACGGCAGGGCGCAGGCTGTCCTTGAACTTCAGGAGCCCACGGAGGGTCATCAGGTTCTCGGACTGATCGTCAATGCCCTTGGTGTAGGACTTGAAGATGTCGTACCGGCGTTCGCGGGTTGCGTGCTGCAACCGGAAGACGGTCTCCGGGTTGAACAGGTGCGGTTCGCCGTCGCGGCGCCACTGGTATTCGCCGCCGCCTAGCAGCGGGCGGTGCGGCAGCTCGATGCCGCCTTCCGGGTAGGCCATCTGGTGGCGTGCGGAAACTTCGGCAGCGATGACGTCCAGGCCCACGCCACCCAACTGCGAGTGGGTGCCGGAGAAGAATTCGTCCACGAGGTCCTGGGACAGGCCCAGTGCTTCGAAAGTCTGGGCGCCGGTGTATGAGGCCACCGTGGAAATACCCATCTTGGACATGATCTTCAAGACGCCCTTGCCGAGGCCCTTGATGAGGTTGTAGACGCCGTCTTCCGGGGTCACACCCACTACCTCGCCGGTGCTGATGAGCTGCTCCACGGATTCCATGGCCAGGTACGGGTTCACGGCGGAAGCGCCGAAGCCGACGAGCACGGCCACGTGGTGCGTTTCGCGGACGTCGCCGGCCTCGACTACCAGGGCGGTCTTGGTGCGGTTGGCGCTGCGGAGCAAGTGGTGGTGCACTGCACTGACGAGCAGAAGAGACGGGATCGGTGCCCACTGCGCGTTGGAGTCGCGGTCGGACAGAACGATGTACTGCACGCCGCGGTTGATCGCACCGGACACCTGCTCGCAGATTTCGGTGAGGCGGCTGCGCAGGGCTGCTTCGCCGCCTTCCGGACGGTAGAGGCCCCGGACCTTCATGGCGACTTTGTCGCCGTCGGCGTTTTCGATATTAGCGATCTTGGCGAGCTGGTCGTTGTTGATCACCGGGAACGGCAGGGAGATCTGCGGCTGGCGCACCTGCCCGACGTCGAGGAGGTTGCCGTTGGGACCGATGGCGCACTTCAGCGAGGTAACGAGCTCTTCGCGGATCGCGTCCAGCGGCGGGTTGGTGACCTGGGCGAAGGACTGCACAAAGTAGTCGAACAGCAGGCGCGGACGCTTGGACAGCACTGCAACCGGGGTGTCGGAGCCCATGGCGCCGAGCGGTTCGGCACCGGTACGGGCCATTGGACCGAGGAGGATCTTCAGTTCCTCGGTGGTGTAACCGAAAGTCCGCTGGCGGATGTTCACGGATGCAGCCGTGTGCAGCACGTGCTCGCGCTCAGGGAGATCGTTGAGGTCGATCAGGTTGTCCTTGACCCACTCAGCCCAAGGGTTCGCGGCGGCGACCTCGGCCTTGACCTCTGCGTCGTCGATGATGCGACCGGCCTCGGTGTCCACCAGGAACATCTTGCCCGGTGAAACGCGGCCCTTCTTGACTACCTTGGCGGCTTCGACGTCGATCACGCCGACTTCGGAGGCGAAGATGATCAGGCCATCTTCGGTGATCCAGTAGCGGCCAGGGCGCAGGCCGTTGCGGTCCAGGGTCGCGCCAACAAGATTGCCGTCGGTGAAGGACACGGCTGCGGGGCCGTCCCACGGCTCCATGAGCAGCGAGTGGTATTCGTAGAAGGCGCGGCGTGCGGGATCCATGGTGGCGTGGTTTTCCCAGGCCTCCGGGATCATCATCATGATCGAGTGCGTGATGGGGCGGCCGGAAAGCCAGAGCAGCTCGGCAACCTCATCAAAGGACGCGGAGTCCGAAGCACCCGGGGTGCAGATGGGGTACAACTCTTCAGGGGAATCGCCCAGCAGGGGGTTCGCGAGTTGGGACTGGCGGGCCCGCATCCAGTTCCGGTTGCCCTTGACGGTGTTGATTTCGCCGTTGTGGGCAATGGTGCGGAACGGCTGGGCGAGGGGCCACGAGGGGAAGGTGTTCGTGGAGAATCTCGAGTGCACGATCGCCAGCTTGGTCTTGAAGCGATTGTCCGAAAGGTCCGGGTAGAACGGTTCCAGCTGGGCCGTGGTCAGCATGCCCTTGTACACGATGGTGCGCGAGGACAGCGACGGGAAGTAGACGCCGAACTTGTTCTGTGCGCGCTTGCGGATACGCCAGGCGCGGGAGTCCAGTTCGTTGCGGTCCAGCACCTCGCCCGTAGCGGAGGCAAAGAAAGGCTGTGAGAAGTAAGGCATGCAGGCACGGGCCATGGCGCCGACCAGGTCCCCAACCACCGGTACCTCGCGCCAGCCAAGAACCGTCAGGCCCTCGTCCACCGCAAGCGCCTCGATGCCGGCCTTCGCGGTCTCAGCTTCGCGGGTTTCGGCCGGCAGGAAGGCAGTGCCAACGACGTACTGGCCCGGTGCAGGCAGCTCGAACTCGGCGACGGCCCGGAAGAACTCGTCCGGAACCTGCATCAGGAGGCCGGCGCCGTCGCCGGTGCCTTCGTCGGCGCCGACGGCGCCGCGGTGTTCAAGGTTGCGCAGGGCAGTCAGGGCCGCTTCCACGATGTCGTAGCCGGGTTCACCACGCAGGGTGGCGATAATGGCCAGGCCGCAAGCGTCCTTCTCCTGCTCAGGGTTGTAGAGTCCCTGGGCCTCCGGGAGCGCAGCGAAACGCTTGAAGGGCGACATGGCACCCTGCGGTTCGACTGCTTCGGACCAACTTGGGTTATGAAGATGGGTCATTGAAGACGTCCTTCCTCGAGATCGTGCGAATGGAAGGGACAACGTTGGCCCCACCTTGCCTGCCGTGTGACGGGCATAACAAAGCGCTAGTTACTTGAAATTGTAGGTCAGCGGACAAGACGCAACGAACAGTTACGCTTGACCCTGACCCAAGCTTGACCGCGGAGCCTCTGTGTGCTGCCGGGCGACTGCCAAGGGTGCCACGACGCTGTGGCCGGGGGCCTCTGGGCGGTAGCCCGGTTCCCCTGTGCCGTAGCGCTGGCTACTTGGTGCTGCCAGCTTCCGGCCCGGATCCGGGGGCGCTGCTGGCGGTGGTTTCGGTGGACGCGGAGCCGGAATCCGACGTGACGCCGGCGTGTGACTCCTCGGCCGTTTCCGTTGGCTCAGCAGTATGGCCCAGATCGCTTTGGTTATTCCGGAGATTACCATGTGCACCGGTATCTGAGACAGATCCGTCCGCATCATGGTCCGTTGTACCGGTCACAATTGTGCTGTTGGTCTCATCGTTCACATCGCCGGAGTCATCCGTGCTTGAGTCATCTGCGCCGACGGCCACGGCAGCAGATTCGCGGCCGGGAAGGTACGCGGTATCCGGCACTGGCCTGCCGCGCAGGCTCAGCACGATGAAGACGATAACCGCCGCGACGAACACGAAGATGCTCGTCCATACGTTGAGCCGTGTGGTGATGCCGAAGAGGTTGATCTGTTCTGCGTCGTCAATCCGCAGGGCTTCGATCCACACCCGGCCAAGCGTGTAGTAAATGGCGTACAGCCAGAAGAGCCTGCCACGGCGGAAGTGGAAGCGGCGGTCCAGGACAAGCAGGATCGCGACGCCGATGAGGTTCCAGAGGGATTCGTAAAGGAACGTCGGGTGGAACAGAGTGCTGCTGGGCATCCCGGCGGGGAAGTTCGGGCTATTGGGATCGATCTGCAGCCCCCAGGGCAGGGTGGTGGGGCCGCCGAAGAGTTCCTGGTTGAACCAGTTCCCCCAGCGCCCGATTGCTTGGGCCAGCAACAGACCCGGGGCCGCGGCGTCGAGGAATGCAGTGAGCTTGACGCCGGAGCGGCGGCAGCCTAGCCAGGCACCGAAAACGCCGAGAACCACGGCGCCCCAGATGCCCAGGCCACCCCGCCAAATCTGCGGTATCAGGGAGAGGTCGCCGGTGCCGTTGAAACCCGGGCCGAAATACGCATCGGGCGAGGAGAACACGTGGTACAGACGGCCGCCCACAATGCCGAACGGGATCGCCCAGATGGCGATGTCCCACAGGCTGCCTTCTGGCGTGCCGCGACGCTTCCAGCGCACGGCTGTGAGCCAGAGTCCCAGGATGATTCCCAGGAGAATGCACAGGGCATACGCGTGGATGCGGAGAGACCCCCAAGGAAGCGGAATATCGAATCCGGACCATGAGGGGCTCGGAATGCTCATGGGAGCCATTGCCGCGGCGTGGAGGAGACTCTGCATTGTCTACGCTTTTCCTTTTCTAGGCCTGTGCGGTTGCCCGGCCGAGGCCGGCGCTGAGGTTCTTGGTGAGTTGCGCGACGGCGTCAACGCCGCCGTCGCGGATGGCCGCAACCAGCGCGGTCCCGACGATGACGCCGTCCGCGTATGCCGCAATCTCGCGGACGTGGTCGGCGTTGGAGACTCCGAGCCCGACGCAGACCCGTTCGGCGCCGGCTGCATGCGTGTCCGCAACGACCTTCTCGGCGCTGCTGCTGACCGACTGCCGGGTTCCGGTGACACCCATGATGGACACTGCGTAGACGAAGCCGCGGCTCGCCTCGACAGTCATGGCCAGGCGTTCCGGCGTGGACGATGGTGCCACGAGGAACACCCGGTCCAGTCCATACTTGTCGGATGCCGCAAACCATTCGGCCGCTTCGTCCGGAATGAGGTCCGGCGTGATGAGTCCGGCTCCCCCGGCTTCGGCCAGCCTGCGTGAAAACTCGTCAACACCCATGCGCATCACGGGGTTCCAATAGGTCATGACCAGCACTGCGGCGTCCGTGGCTGCGGTGATGCCAGCCACGACGTCGAAGACACTGGCCACGCGGAATCCATTGGCGATTGCCTCCGTGGTCGCAGCCTGGATGACAGCGCCGTCCATGACAGGGTCCGAATATGGGATGCCGATTTCAATGAGGTCGGCGCCGTTGCGGGCCATGGCAATGCCGGCATCGATGCTTGACTGAACGTCCGGGTAGCCTGCGGGCAGGTAACCGATCAACGCGGCCCGGCCTTGTGCCTTGGCGCGGTCGATCGCGGCCGCGGACTTGCTGGTCATCTGCTCAGTCATCAGTTCTGGTCCTTGCTTGCTTCTTCAATGCTGATCTCAAGGTTGCTGCGTTCCGCCGGACCCTTGGGCTTGCGGGTGGAGAGCGTGGTTCCCTTGACGTTGCCGTTTTCATCCAGCATGTCGAACCATGCCGCCGCGGTTTCCACGTCCTTGTCACCGCGTCCGGACAGGTTCACGATGATGATCGTGTCCGCCGGGTTCTCCTTGCCCTCAGTGAGCTTCTTGCCCACCTTGATGGCCCCGGCGAGGGCGTGGGAGGACTCGATGGCCGGGATAATGCCCTCTGTCCGGCAGAGCAGGCGGAACGCGTCCATGGCTTCCGTGTCCGTGATGGGCTCGTACGTCACGCGGCCGATGTCCGCGAGATAGGAATGCTCAGGACCGACGCTCGGGTAGTCCAGGCCTGCGGAAATCGAGTGGGACTCGATGGTCTGGCCGTCCTCGTCCTGCATGAGGTAGGACCGGGCGCCGTGCAGCACGCCGGGGCGTCCGAGAGTGATGGCGGCTGCGTGACGTCCGGTTTCCACTCCGTCTCCGCCGGCCTCAAAGCCGTAGATTTTCACGGAGGCATCGTCCAGGAAGCTGTGGAAAAGGCCGATAGCGTTGGAACCGCCGCCGATGCAGGCACAGATAGCGTCGGGCAGTTTGCCGGTCTGCTCCAGGATCTGGGCGCGTGCTTCCTCGCCGATTACTTCGTGGAAGAAGCGAACCATCGCCGGGAACGGGTGGGCCCCGGCCGCGGTCCCCAGCAGGTAATGCGTGTTGTCCACATTGGACACCCAGTCGCGAAGGGCGTCGTTGATGGCGTCCTTGAGGGTCTGTGAACCATTGGTCACAGGAACCACAGTGGCGCCCAGGAGTTGCATGCGGGCAACGTTGAGGGCCTGCCGCCGGCAGTCCTCAGCGCCCATGTAAACCACGCATTCCAACCCCAGGAGCGCAGCGGCCGTGGCACTGGCAACGCCGTGCTGGCCGGCACCGGTCTCAGCGATGACGCGCGTCTTGCCCATGCGCTTGGCCAGCAAAGCCTGGCCGAGGACGTTGTTGATCTTGTGGGATCCGGTGTGGTTCAGGTCTTCGCGCTTGAGGAAAATGCGTGCCCCGCCGGCATGCTCGGAGAAACGCTTCGCTTCCGTGAGCAGTGACGGACGTCCGGAGTAGTTCTTGTTGAGATCCTTCAGCTGGGCGAGGAACTCAGGATCGGCCTTGGCTTTCTCGAACGTGTCCTGGACCTCGTCCAGCGCGGCGATGAGGGACTCAGGCATCCAGCGTCCGCCGTATGAGCCAAAGTACGGCCCTGCAGCGTTGCGCAGCGAAGCTCCGCCTTGTAGGAACGCGTCGGCCGCATTCTCTTCCGAGTTGGCTGTTGGTGCGTCCACCATCAGTCTCACCGTCCTGTTCAGTTGGTAGTTGAGTTTTTCCAGGAGCCGCCGGACAGCCGCCAGCCGCGATGTCCGCTGCTGTCCGTTCCAGGCCGCGAATCAGGACAGTCTCAGGTCCTGACCGCCATGGCGGCAGCTCCAGCCGCCTTGAATTCGCTGATTCGCTCCCGCGGGGTGGAGTCGCTCACAAGTGCCTCGCCCACAAGAATCGCGTGGGCACCATTCCTTGCGTAATGCGCGACGTCGTCGGCGTTCCGCACCCCGGATTCCGCCACGACAACCGCTCCCGACGGAATGCTTCCAGCAAGCGAGGCAAACAGCGAGCGGTCGACGTCGAGCGTCTTGAGGTTGCGGACGTTAACCCCGATGATCCGAGCCTGGGCCGCAGCCGCACGCTCGATTTCCTCGGGTGTGTGCGTTTCCACGAGGACGTTCATGCCGAGCTCATTGCTCAGCTCACTGAATTCCCGCAACTGTGCATCGGAAAGGGCCGCGACGATCAGCAGGATGAGGTCCGCACCGTGGGCACGGGCTTCCCAGATCTGGTATTCGTCGACTGTGAAGTCCTTGCGCAGCAGCGGAATGTCGACGGCGGCCCGGACAGCGTCCAAGTCCGCCAAGGAGCCGTTGAAGCGCCTCTGTTCGGTGAGGACACTGATCACGGACGCGCCGCCGTCGGCGTATTGCACTGCGAGTGCCGCCGGGTCCACGATGCTCGCGAGATCGCCCTTCGAGGGGCTGCGGCGCTTGATTTCGGCGATTACCTTCAGATCGTCCCGGCTGGCTGACGGGCCACCCAAGGCAGCCCACGCGTCCAGCGCGGGTGCCGTGGAGGCGGCACGCTCTTTCAGCTCGTCGAAGCCAACAAGGCGGCGGCGAGCCTCCATGTCCTCCCTGACACCGCCGATGATGTCATCAAGAACCGTCACAGTCAGTGGCCGGCGTTCTTCAGCTTGCTGCCGTCGACGCCGTAGCCGGCCTTGCGCATGGCCCAGCCAGCAATCAAGCCGGCCACCATCACGACGATGCCGGCGATGAAAATGGGGGTGCTGGCAATAACAAAGGCGATGGAGGACACCAAGGCCCCTACCAGCATGACAATCACGCAGGTCCACGCGGCCGGGCTGTTGCCGTGGCCGATGGCGTCGCTGTGGCTTGCGGCGGTCACAGGGGCCTTGCTCGCGGACACTGTGGTTTTGCTCATGTGAAAATCTCCTCAGGATGAATACTGCTTACATTCTGCCATTTATTGACGGCGCCCGGGACATCGTCCGACGTCTGGACAGTCGAGTCTTACGTGGGGTCTTCTCCGCGCGAAAGGCTGTCCCAGCTGTCGATCTCATCGACCGGACCGGAACCCGCGCGCGCTGTCCGGCTGGCGACGTCGTACTTGGTGCGCGCCTTCCAGCGCCGGCCGGCGAGCGGCAGCAAGCCGCCACACAAAGCCAGCAAACCAGCAGCTACGACGGCGAGAATCGGGAACACCGTGGACGACGCCGCTGCTCTACCACCCGAGATCCCGGTGGTTGCCGCAATGGTTCCTTGCGCCGCGCCGAGGGGGTCGGCCAAGACCGTGGCTGCGGCGACGATGATTCCTGCCGACGCAAACACAATGATCGTTGCAATGATCCAACGCGAAAGCTTGCCGGCAATGGATGATGCCAAGCCTCCGGCGAGGGCCACAAGCGCCAAGGCCGTCACGGCAGTTGCCGCCTTGCTCCCCTGAACGTGTAGGTCGGCATTGGCCGCAGCTGCGGGGTCGAGCCGGACGTCGATCCAGCTCTGCGTCGTGGTCCCGAAAACCGCGAGGGCCAGAATTACCATGGCGAGTACGACGTTGGCCTTGCGGGCCCACACGGGAGGCTTTGCGGCGGGCGCCTGAGGGGGAACCGAACTCACGGGGTGGGTTTCCTGTCGGCAGTGTCAGCGGAAACCACGTCGGCGGACACCGTGTCCGGTGAAATGTTGTGGAGCGATCCGGCGGTATGCACGGCACGCAAAGGGGCCGCCGCCTTGTTGACGGTCTCGAGTGCTTCGGACGGCTTGTGGGAATCGGCCACAATGCCGCCGCCGGCCTGGACATAGGCCCGCCCCTCGCGCAACAGAGCCGAACGGATGGCGATCGCCATGTCCATGTCGCCTGCGAAGTCCAGGTAACCCACCACTCCGCCGTAGATGCCGCGGCGGTGCGGTTCGAGTTCGTCCAGCAGGCGCAGCGCGCGAGGCTTGGGTGCACCGGATAGCGTGCCGGCGGGGAAAGTCGCCTTCAGCACGTCGTACGCCTTGGCGCCGGGCGCCAATTCGCCGACCACCGTGGACACCAAATGCATAATGTGGCTGAAACGTTCGACTTCCATGAACTGCGTGACGTCCACTGTTCCTGCCACGCAGACCTTCGAGAGGTCGTTGCGGGACAGGTCCACGAGCATGAGGTGTTCGGCGCGTTCCTTCTGGTCCCCGAGCAACTCGGTGGCCAGCGCCTTGTCCGCTTCGACGGTCTTGCCGCGGGGCCGCGATCCGGCAATCGGGTGGGTGATGACCTCATTGCCGGTGACCGTCACCAAGGCCTCGGGAGAGGAGCCGACAATCGTGTATTCTCGGCCGTCCGCGTCTTCAAGGCTGAAGAGGTACATGTACGGGCTCGGGTTGGTGTTGCGCAGCACGCGGTACACATCCAGCGGGTCCGCGGCGCACTCCATTTCGAAGCGGCGCGAGATGACCACCTGGAAGACTTCACCGTCTACGATCGCTTCCTTGCCGCGATCGATCGCGTTCAGGTAATCCTGCTCGTCCCAGCGTTCCCGCACGCTCGAGGCGAAGTCGAGGGCCTCGGATTTCAAAACGGACACAGGCTGCCTCACGGGCGTGCTGATTTTGTCCAGCAGTCCCTTAACCCGGGCGACGGCGTCGTGCCAGGCTTCGTCCACGCGTTCCGAACTGTTGTCGAAGTTGATCGCGTTGGCGATCAACAGGACGGTGCCATCCATGTTGTCGTGGACGGCCATGTCCGTGACGAGGTTCAAAGCCATTTCCGGTAGGTGGAGGTCATCCTCCGGCGGGCTGGTCAACTTCTCCCAATGCCGGACTGTTTCCCAACCGAGGAAACCTACCAGGCCCGAGGTGAACGGAGGAAGATCCGGAAAGCGGTCGGTCTGCAGGGCAGCTACGGTGTCTCGGACCGCATCGACGGGGCTGCCGTCTACCGGCACACCGACGGGAGGCTCGCCGATCCAGTGGGCCTGGCCGTCCTTGCTGGTCAATGTGGCACGGGACCGGGCACCGATGAACGAATAGCGGGACCATGCTCCCCCGACGGCTGCCGATTCCAGGAGGAAGGTGCCTGGCTGGCCCTGGGCCAACTTTCGGTATAGCCCGATGGGAGTTTCGGCGTCGGCCAGTACCCTGAGCCGGACCGGGATGACACGGCTGTGTTCGGCGAGTTCGCGGAACTCCTCCAGGCCCGGGCTGATGATTCCAAGGTCCTGCATGGCTTGTGTTCTCCGCCTCTTCTTGTGTTGCTTAAGTGGATGGTGGGTTGTGGCCTAGTCCCGCTTGCCAGTCACGGCGGCGAGGCTCCGGTCATCGAAGCATGTGCGCGTACCCGTGTGACAAGCAGCCCCTACCTGATCGACGCGGACCAGGAGGGCGTCGCCGTCGCAGTCCAAGGCCACCGACTTGACGAACTGGACGTGCCCGGAGGTGTCTCCCTTGCGCCAGTATTCCTGGCGGGAGCGCGAGAAGAACGTCACGCGGCCAGTGGTCAGGGTCCGATGCAACGCCTCGTCATCCATCCAGCCGAGCATCAGCACTTCATCGGTGTCGAACTGCTGGATGATCGCCGCCACAAGGCCGGCAGAATCTCGCTTGAGCGCAGCGGCCAGCTCATGAGGGAGCGGACTTCCGGGCTCGACGACGGCCTCCGCGGCGAACGCGGCAGCGGGCGTGGCTTGGGGTGTTGACTGCTCAGACATCAGATCAAGTCTAGTGCCTCCTGTAGACCCGAAATTCAGTGGCGGTTCCACTGCGCAACAGAGGGCGTCTCGTGCTAGTTTCACAAGTGATGCATTTCGTCGATCCCTCCCGCGAAGTACTGGCCGAAACACTCCTGGCGGCCGGACCTGACTCCCCCACGCTCTGCGAAGGGTGGCTGACCAGGGACCTCGCGGCGCACCTTTACCTACGCGAACGCAAAGCGGCCGCCGGTATCGGATTGTTCGTCAAAAGCCTTGCCAGGGCTTCGGACAAGGCCACGGCCAAACTGGCCTCCAAGCTCAAGACCACGGAAGATTACGCCGAGCTGGTCAACACTTTCCGCTCTGGGCCTCCTGCCTTGTCCCCCCTGAAAATCAAAGCCCTCGACGAATCCTCCAACCTCATTGAATATTTCGTACACACGGAAGACATTCGCCGGGCTGGAGACCGTTGGGCTCCGCGGGCGCTCGATGAGGAATACTCGGACGCCCTATGGGACGAATTGATCAAGCGGGCTGCCATTCTCTACCGGGGCGTGGACCTTGGAATCGTCTTGGTACGCCCCACCGGTCCCCGCCATGTTGCCAAGCGCGCTCCCGTGTCCGTCGCCATCGTGGGCGAGCCCGGCGAACTGCTGATGCACGCCCATGGCCGCACGCATCACGCCCTGGTCACCTTCGAAGGCCAGCCGGACGCCGTCGCACTGCTCCAGTCAGCCGAAGTCGGCCTCTGACCTGCTAGCGGACCAGGAAACCTGCTTCGCGAATCGCGGCCTTGACCTGGGCGATCATGTCGTCCGGACCGAAGTGGAACACTGAAGCGGCCAGTACTGCGTCGGCACCCGCTTCTACTGCGGGCGGGAAATGCGCCGGCTCTCCCGCGCCGCCGGAAGCGATGATCGGGATGTGGACGGCTGCACGGACCAAGCGGATGAGTTCGAGGTCGAAGCCGTCCTTGGTGCCGTCGGCGTCAATGGAGTTCAGGAGGATCTCCCCCACACCACGGTCCGCCGCTTCCTTGGCCCACGCAATGGCGTCGATTCCGGTTCCCTGACGCCCGCCGTGGGTGGTCACCTCGAAGCCGGAAGCCGTGGGCTCGGAGCCGGGCCTCGTGCGCCGGGCGTCCACCGACAAGACAAGCACCTGCGATCCGAAGTGGCGGGTGATCTCGTCGATGACGTCCGGGCGTGCGACGGCGGCCGTGTTGATGGACGCCTTGTCCGCGCCGAAGCGCAGGAGCTTGTCCACTTCGGCCACGCCGCGGACACCACCGCCGACGGTCAACGGGATGAAGACTTCCTCGGCGGTGCGGCGAACGACGTCGAACGTTGTTTCCCGGTTGCCGGAAGAGGCCGTGACGTCAAGGAACGTGAGTTCGTCCGCCCCGGCGTTGTCATAGCGGTGCGCCAGCTCGACGGGGTCTCCGGCGTCGCGAAGGCCCTCGAAGTTGACGCCCTTGACTACACGGCCGGCGTCGACATCTAGGCAAGGGATGACCCGTACTGCTACAGCCATTGCTACTCCTGGAATTGTCTCGTGTCAGATGCGGCAGGCGTGGATGCTGCTGACCAGGATGGCGCGGGCGCCGAGGTCGTAGAGCTCGTCCATGATCCGGTTGGTTTCCTTTTTCGGAACCATGGAACGGACGGCAACCCACTCGGAGTCGCGCAGCGGAGACACCGTGGGCGACTCGAGACCCGGGGTGAGGGTGGCTGCTTCCTCCACGAGGTCCTTGCGGATGTCGTAGTCCATGAGCACGTACTGGCGGGCGACGAGCACGCCCTGCAGGCGCCGGATGAGGACCTCGATCTCCTTTGCGGTGCCGTTCGCCGCGCCACCCTCGCCGGTGCGGCGGATCAGGACGGCTTCGGACTTGAGGATCGGCTCGCCGAAGATCTCCATGCCGGCGGCTTTGAGCGTGTTGCCGGTTTCGACGACGTCGGCGATTGCGTCAGCGACGCCGAGACGCACGGAAGACTCCACGGCACCGTCGAGACGGACTACTTTGGCTTTGACGCCGCGCTCGGCGAGGTAGTCGCGCAAGAGGCCGTCATAACTGGTGGCCAGGCGCTTGCCCTCGAGCTGCTCGACGGTGGAGAAGTCACCGACGGGACCGGCGAAACGGAAGGTGGACGCGGCGAAACCGAGCGGAAGCAGCTCTTCGGCTTCCACCTGCGCGTCCAGCAGGAGGTCGCGGCCGGTGATCCCGACGTCGAGGGTTCCCTGGCCGACATACACGGCAATGTCGCGGGGGCGGAGGAAGAAGAACTCAATGTCGTTATCGGGATCGACCATGACTAGTTCGCGGGTATCACGACGCTGGCGGTATCCCGCCTCAGACAGCATCGCGGAGGCGGCTTCGGACAGGGATCCCTTGTTGGGGACGGCTACTCGCAGCATGAGGGGACTTTCTTGGGGAGTGGAAGGGTATGTTTCAGGCATTGTGCCCACGGCTGTGTTCTCGCACGGCACTGTGGGCGCGGGGGCCACGCTGGGGCCTCGTCAGACCTTTCAGGCCCGGACGGAGCGGACGTGGCTAGAGATGCTTGTAAACGTCTTCCAGGCCCAGACCCTTGGCGAGCATCAGGACCTGCAGGTGGTAGAGCAACTGGGAGATTTCCTCGGCCGCGGCTTCATCGGATTCATACTCTGCAGCCATCCAGACTTCAGCGGCTTCCTCCACGACTTTCTTGCCGATGCCGTGGATTCCGGAGTCCAATTCGGCGACGGTGCGGGAGCCTGCCGGACGGGTCGCTGCCTTTTCGCTCAGTTCTGCGAACAGCGTCTCGAAATTCTTCACGCCCTACAGCCTACTTGCTCGGGGCCGGTGACCGCCTGTCGGGTCATTGCATGACGGAAGGGATGTGAGCGAACGCACAATGTGCGCCGGCACGCCCACATCCCTTTCGTCGATTTGCTAGGAGTACTCCTTGAGGGTCAGTGCAGTGGAGAGCGCCGCGGTCACGGCTTCGTGTCCCTTGTCCTCGGACGAGCCTTCCAGTCCGGCGCGGTCGAGGCCCTGCTGCTCGGTGTCGCATGTGAGCACGCCGAAGCCCACCGGCACGCCGGTGCGGACGCTGACTTCAGTGAGTCCCGACGTCGCGGCCTGGCACACATAGTCAAAGTGCGGGGTACCGCCGCGGATGACGACGCCGAGGGCAACTACCGCGTCAAAATGCGTTGCGAGCCGTGCCGCCGCTACGGGAAGCTCAAACGCCCCCGGGACCCGCAACACGGTGGGCTCGGCGATGCCGGCTTCCTTCGCCGCGCGCAGTGCTCCGTCGAGGAGCCCGTCCATGATCTGCGTATGCCAACTGGCAGCCACAATGGCGAGCTTCAGCTGGTGCGTTTCCTCCGGGTTGAAGGTGGTGAGGTCGATGGTGGGGGCGCCGTGTCCGCTCATGGGTGTGTGGTAATCCATTCAGTCTTGTTAGAACAGTTCAGTCTTGTTCGAGCTCAAAAGTGCCGGCAGCTGCATGGGTACCGGCCGGTTCAGTGTCACCGAGGGTCAGCCGGTGGTCCATGCGGTCCTTCTTGGTCTGAAGGTACCGAAGGTTTTCTTCACGGGACGGAACCTCGGTGGGCACCATCTCGACAACCTTCACGCCAGCCGCCGCAAGCCTGTTTTGCTTGTCCGGGTTGTTGCTCAGGAGGCGGATTTCGTGAAGGCCCATTTCGGCAAGGATCTGGGCAGCCGCTTTGTAGCAGCGGGCGTCCACCGGCAGTCCGAGCTGCTCGTTGGCCTCGACCGTGTCGAATCCGGCCTCTTGCAGTGCGTAGGCCTTGATTTTGTTGGCCAGGCCGATGCCGCGGCCTTCCTGTCCGCGCAGGTAGAGCAGCGTGCCGCCCTCTTCGCGGATCAGCTCAAGGGCGTAGGCCAGCTGTTCGCCGCAATCGCAGCGGTACGATCCGAAGACATCGCCCGTGAGGCACTCCGAGTGAAGGCGCACCAGCGGGGCCTTGCCTGTACGCGGCGCTTTCGGGGAACTCACCGCCAGGTGTTCCGCACCCGTTGCAAGGTCGGTCCACGCCTGTGCCACGAACTCACCGAAGGCGGTGGGTAGCTGGACAATCGGGCCGCCGCTCACGGGATGCGTTGCGCGCGCGGGCGTGCCGCCGTCGTGCGTTGTCGCTGTAGTCATCGCTGCTCCTCGTTTCCTGCCGGAATTGCAACCTGGTGCTCAGCCTCCGACGCTACAACATAAGCCACGAGATCCTCGATCGAAATCAGAGGACATCCATGCTTGGCAGCGAACTCCCGGAGGCTGTCCAGGCGCATCATTTCACCATCGTCATGTACCAACTCGGCGATCACGCCCACCGGGGCGAGCCCCGCAAGCCGGCAGAGATCAACCGCCGCTTCCGTGTGTCCCGGACGTTCACGCACTCCACCCTTAACGGCCCGGAGCGGAAAAATATGCCCGGGACGGGTGATCGAGGACGGCGTGCTGCTGGAATCAGCCAGAATCCGTGCCGTCAGGGCCCTGTCCGTTGCGGAAATACCGGTACTCACTCCTACGGCGGCATCACAGGACACCGTGTAGGCCGTGCCCTTGGCATCTTCATTGACTACCACCATGGGCGGCAGTGCAAGGGCGTCAGCCCGCGACTCCTCAAGGGGAACGCAAATGACTCCCGAGCTGTAGCGGATGGTCCAGCCCATGAGGGCAGGCGTCGCGTGTTCGGCGGCGAAGATGATGTCGCCTTCGTTTTCGCGGTCTTCATTGTCCACAACAATGACCGGACGGCCAACTGCCATCGCCTTTACGGCCGCCTCAACGGGGTCCAGCCCCTGCCGGACCGCCGTCGCGCTGCCGTTGTGTTCGGCGCTCACAGGGCTGCCTCCCCGGTCGCAGCCGGAATGCGGAAGGACAGCAGTCGCTCGGTGTACTTGGCGAGCACATCCACTTCGAGGTTGGCGCGACCGCCGGTGGCCTTCGCCCCCAGTCCCGTTTCGTCCAGCGTGGTGGGAATGAGTCCAACCTCAAACCATGGATTCTCTTCTTCCGCGGGACTGACGGCAGTGACCGTCAGCGAAACGCCGTCGACGGCGATTGATCCCTTTTCGGCGATGTACCGTGCCAGCGGGGCCGGCACGGCGAAGCGGAGGCGGTCCCAGTTGCCCAGCGACTCGCGCTCCAGAAGCTGCCCGACGCCGTCGACGTGGCCCTGGACGACGTGGCCATCCAAGCGGCCGCCCGCCTGGACACATCTCTCGAGGTTCACAGCGTCACCCGCAGTCAGTTCGCCGATGGTGGTCCGGACGAGGGTTTCGCCCATGACGTCGACGCTGAACTCCCGGCCGTCGATGTCCGTTGCGGTGAGGCACACGCCGTTGACAGCGATCGAGCCGCCCAAGCCCAGTCCTTCAGTGGTGCTGGGGGCCATCAGGCGCAGCGTGGCGCTGGCCTCGCCGTCGTGCTCGACGGACAGGACCGTGCCTTGTTCAGCAACGATTCCGGTAAACATCAGTGTCCTCCTGTGGTGTTCTCCGAGGCGTCCTTGCCCGGAAATGGTTCATGGTGTTCGGTGTGGGACTTCGTCCAAGCCGGTTTGTTTCCGTCCGATGGTCCGGACCTCAAATGCAACCGGAGGTCACGACCCAGTGCATGGACCGCACCACCACCGGCGTCGTCCCAATTCCAATGCTGGGCGTCGGCCAGGGTGGTGATGCCGAGATCCGTCAGGGCCGGTGTACCGGCGCCCAACAGCGTGGGCGCAAGATAGACGATCAATTCATCCACAAGACCCGCGGCGAGGAAAGCACTCAGGATGCGGGAGCCGCCTTCCACCATGACGTGCCGGATGCCTTCGGCGAAGAGCAGTTCCAAGGCCTCGGCCGGGTCGCGGGTTGGCAGCTGGATGAACTTGCCGTCGGTTCCCCGGACCGCGGCGTCAGCGGGAACCTCGCGCAGCCCCATGACGGCTCGGAGCGGCTGGCTTTCCGATTCCTGGCCATCCGCTTCCCGCGCCGTCAGCCGCGGGTTGTCTACAAGGACGGTTTCCGTGCCTACCAGAATGGCGTCAATCAAGCGGCGCAATCCGTGATTGTCGGCCAACGATTCCGGACTCGAGATCCATTGGCTGGTTCCGTCCGCGGCGGCAATCCTGCTATCCAGGGTCTGTGCAATGTGAAGGGTGACGAACGGGCGCCTGGCCCCCACCGCCTGGAACCATTCGCGGTTCAGCTTCAGGGCCTCCCCTGCGCCCAGCCCGGACTGCACGTCCACTCCGGCGGCGCGCAGCGTGCCAGCACCTCCGGCAGCGGGATCGTGGGGATCGTCCACGGCGTAGACCACGCGGGTTATTCCGGCGTCAATGATGGCCCGCGCACACGGTCCGGTACGCCCGACGTGGTTGCATGGCTCCAAAGTCACCACCATGGTTGTCCCGGTGAGGTCCAAGCCCTTTGCCTGAGCCTTCGCGATCGCATCCGCCTCAGCATGTGCCGTGCCGGCGCCGCGGTGGTAGCCGGTGATGAGCTGCTCCCCGTTCGGCCCGAGCACTACGGCTCCCACCAACGGATTGGCGCCGCGGTGTCCCCGGAGGGCTACGTGCAGCGCAGTGTCCATGGCTGCGGACTCAGCGTCGGAGAATCCCTGGTTCGTTGCGTCGCTCATGGGAGGGCTCCTACCGGTTCCGGTTCGGCCGTTGGCGTGATTGCTTGGCTTTCACGTCGGTTTGCCCGCCACCACACGAAGAATCCGGCGAGCGTGAAGAAGCCATAAAAGAGGTACATGAAAGCGCTGGCGAAGTAGCCTGCGCTGAAAAGCAGCGGGACTCCCACGATGTCCACGGCAACCCAGATGAGCCAGAATTCGGTCCAGCCGCGTGCCATGCCATAGGTCGCCAGGAGTGAACCCATGAAGGTCCAAGCGTCGGCCCATACAGGCGGGTAGGAACCCATGGAATCGAAGACGGGAGTCAGGGCGGCGGTTCCCGCAAACATAGCTGCGACCATGGTGATGCGGACTTTGGAGCTTGCCCAGCTGGGCACGATGGCCCGTCCTTTGGTGCCGCGTTGAAGGCCCTGGCGCCAGCGGTGCCAGCCATAGACGGCGACGCTGATGAACATGATCTGGCGTCCGGCCTGGCCCCAGAGTGTTGCTGGCGAGGCGGCACCGAAGACGTTGCCAAGAAAGACCGTCAGCAGAAGCAGGTTGCCTGCGATCCCGATGGGCCATGCCCAGACTTTACGGCGCATGCCGCCCAGGGCGCTGGCGAGCCCGAAAATATTGCCTAGCACTTCGCGAAGAACAAGCACAGATCCGCCTACGGGAATCTGTGCTTCGAAGAGCCATCGCAGAAAGTCCATGTCGTTCCTTCCCTCGAATGCCGCGATGGCTCCGGGGGTGTACGACAGCGCAATGCCGGGCGCACGAAACGCCAAGGCATGACTGTACGTGCTTCTCCCATCCAGACTTTAACTGTCGGTACTGGAATTCCACCAGTTCAACCGTCCGCCGTCGTGATTCCCGTGAAGGAAACGCGATGGCTCGCGGGTCGCGGACTATAACCGCCGGTTCGGAATTACACCGACCCCGGAGCACGTATGTGTGTTGTTATTCTGTCACAACTGGAGGCGTTGCCGATGTATTCCCGGACCTATATGCAAGCAATTGCGTCATTGTTGTCACATTGCCGCCAGGCCCGCGGCGCGCAGCCGTTCAATAGCGGCAGCGGGGTCTTTATGGCCGTAGACGGCGGATCCGGCGACGAACACATTCGCACCTGCCTCGGCTGCCCGGACAATGGTTTCCTCGGTGACGCCGCCATCAACCTGAATTGCAACGCCAATTCCGGAGCCATCGATCGCGGCACGCGCCCGCCGGATCTTGGGCAGCGTAACGTCAAGGAAGGACTGCCCACCGAAACCCGGTTCCACGGTCATGATGAGGAGCATGTCCAGTTCACTGAGCATGTCCAGGTATGGCTCCACGGGGGTAGCCGGACGAAGAGCCATACCTGCCTTGGAACCGCGCGCACGGAGCTCGCGGGCGAGTTTGATGGGAGCCATCGCCGCTTCCGCATGGAAGGTCACGGACGCCACACCGGCGTCGGCGTAGGCCGGCGCCCAGCGGTCGGCGTCGGCGATCATCAGGTGGGCGTCCAGCGGGACCGGGCTCACAGCCTGGATCCGCTCCACAACCGGTAGGCCGAGCGTCAGGTTCGGGACAAAATGGTTGTCCATCACATCGACATGGACGGCGTCGGCGTTGCTGATTCTCTTCAGCTCGGCTTCCAGGTTCACGAAGTCCGCGGACAGGATGCTCGGGTTGATACAGCACTCAGTCAAGGCAGTTCCCTCAGTGTTGGTGGCAATCTGTTGGTTTTGGCAGTTCTCCAGCTTAGCCACGCTGGGTCGTTTGGCCGGGGAAAGGCGTCGAAGGTTACGGCTTCTTCCGGATAAGCGCCAGGAACATCGCGTCTGTTTGGTGCACGTGTGGCCACAGTTGGGCGGTCAACTCGTGACCGGCGCCCAGGTTGCCGGTCAGGCTGACAGCGTCCAAGGCCGCGCCGGCGTCGATCTGCTCCAAATCGTCCCGCTTGCGCAGGACATCGCTGACGACGGCGGTGGTTTCGGCCGGGTGCGGGGAGCACGTCACGTACGCCACCACTCCGCCCGGTTTCACGGCGTCGATGGCAGAGTTGAGCAATTCACGCTGCAACGGACCGAGATCGGCAAGGTCCTTGGGGGTCCGGCGCCAGCGTGATTCGGGGCGGCGGCGTAGCGCGCCAAGGCCGCTGCAGGGAACGTCGACCAAGACGCGGTCGAAAGTCTCCGGTTGTTCCTTGCCGACGTCGCGACCGTCGCCTACCCGCACAGTCCAGGCGTCCGCCGGAACCGCCGAGAGGGCTTGGCTGACCAGCTTTGCCCGGTGTTCGGCCGGTTCGTTGGCCAAGAGAGTCGCACCTTCCTGATGGGCGAGGGCGGCCAGCAACGCGGCTTTGCCACCCGGGCCGGCGCAAAGGTCCAGCCATTTCTCGCCACCCTTGGCGACGTGCCCGAGGTCCACGCCCACGACGGCGCGGGCTACCAACTGGGACCCAACGTCCTGGACGCGAGTGGTGCCTTCGCGGATGGAAGACATCCGGCCGAGATCGCCGCCGCTGGACAGCGCCGAGTCGATCACGAGTTCGCCGGGAGTAGCCCCGCCCTCAAGTGCTTCATCCAGGCTGCCGATGCCGGGCAGGGCCACCAGGTTCACCACGGGGGCTGCGTTGTCGGCTTCGAGCAGCTCGGTGATTTCACTCGCGGGGCGGCCGTGCAGGACGAGCGATTGGCGCAGCGCCCTGACAATCCATTCCGGGTGCGCGTGGCGTATGGAGGCGATCCTGGTTTCGTCGGTCTCGTTTTCCAGCAGGTAGTCGAGCCACTCCGGCAGCGTCCTGGCGGTGACTTTTCGCAGCACTGCGTTGATGAGCGACGACGGGCCTGCTCCGATGACCGCGCGGGCCAGCCCCACCGTCTGATCGAGTGCGGCGTGGGCCGGAACGCGCATGGCGAGCAGCTGGTGGGCACCAAGGCGCAACGCATCCAGGACTGCCGGATCGAGTTCGTCGAGCGGCCGGTCGACACATTTGGCGAGGACGGCGTCGTACATCCCCTGGCCGCGCAGCGCGCCGTAGCTCAGCTCGGTGGCGAATCCGGCGTCGCGCTTGTCCAGGTGATGGTGGCGGATCCGTGAAGGCAACACGAGGTTGGCGTATGCGTCTTCCGATGCGACCGCGCGCAGAACTTCGAAGGCCACCAAGCGTGCCGGATCCGCGCGTCGGGTCCGCTGGGACGGTGCGTTTGCGGAGAAACCGCGCTGCGGACCCCGGTTGCGTTCACGGCCTTGGGCGTCGCGTTTGCTCTCGCCGCGGGGACCGCGGTTGCCGTGACCTCCGCCGTCCCTGTTCCCACTGTTGTTAGGGCCGCGCCGGCCGGACTCACTCATTCGAATTCCACGCTTTCTGGTGTTGCCAAACCACGGGCCCAATCGGCCGACGGCATCATCTTCTTGCCTGCTGGCTGGATCCGCCCTAGCTGCACTGCATGGGATCCGGTCCCGACCAGGACGTTCTTACCGTCAACCCGGATCTGACCCGGCGCAAGATCGCGGGTGTCCGGGCGCATACCCACCGGCTCGAGCTTAACCCGTTGCCCGTCGAGCATGGTCCAGGCTCCGGGTTCCGGGGTGACGCCGCGGGATCTGCGGTTGATGGCGAGGGCCGGTTGCGTCCAGTCGAGCCGGCCGTCGTCGAGCGTCAGCTTGGGCGCTAGCGAGACATCGCCCTGCTGGGGCAAGGGGGCCGCTTTGCCGGATTCGACGGCGGATAGTGTCTGGGCGAGCAGCACCGCGCCACTGCGCGAGAGCCGCTCCAGCAAGTCGCCCGCGGTGTCATCGGGCCGAACGGTTTCCATCAAGGTCCCGAAAATAGGTCCGGTGTCGAGTCCTTCCTCGAGGAGAAAGGTCGCAGCCCCGGTGATGTCGTCACCGGCGATGAGTGAACGCTGCACCGGTGCGGCACCCCGCCACGCAGGGAGGAGGGAGAAGTGGAGGTTGATCCAGCCGTGGCGCGGTACTCCGAGGGCGGCCTTGGGGACAAGGCCTCCGTAGGCGACAATCGCTGCGACGTCCGGCTCATAAGAAGCGATCCGTTCCGTGGTCCCGGCGTCCACCTTGGAGGCGTGGATGATGTCGATGCCAAGTTCGGCCGCACGTGCTGCCACGGGGGACGGCGTGAGGATGCGTTTTCGGCCCGTAGGAGCATCCGGCCTGGTCAGCACCGCCACGATCTCCAAGCCTGCCTCGGTCAACGCGTCAAGGGAAGGGATGGCTACGGCTGGGGTGCCGGCGAAAAGCACCCTCATTCGGCAGCCCCGAAACTGCCGAAGCTGGAGCCAACCGTGTTGGCCCGCTTGGCGGTGGTTTGTTCAGTGACGGAATGGTAATTCGCCGCGCGGATGGCCCGGAGGGCGGTTTTGCGGTCCTCGCCTTCCAAACGGTCCGTGAAAAGGATGCCGTCCAGGTGATCGGTTTCGTGCTGGAAACAGCGGGCGAGCATGCCCTCCGCCTCAACCGCCACGGGGTTGCCGTTGATATCCACGCCCGTGGCGCGGGTGGTCCTGCGGCGGCGAACCGGGAACGCGAGTCCGGGAATGGAGAGGCAGCCCTCTACTTCGTCGGGCTGGAAGTCATCGCTGTTCTCAAGCACGGGGTTGATGATGTGGCCTTCTACGCCGCCGATCCGGTAGGTGAAGACCCGCTGGCTGACGCCGACCTGCGGGGCGGCGAGGCCGGCGCCGTCCACGTCTTCCATGGTTTCAGTCATGTCCGACACGAGTTTGGCGAGCTCAGGCCCGAATTCCGCGACCGGATCAGCAACCGTGCGGAGCACGGGATCGCCGATGATACGGATACTCAAAATGGCCATGTGCTGTCTTTCCTCACGATCGGCGAAGCTTCGGTCCCTGCATAAGGGGGCCTAAGCCAGTTTAGTTGAGCCTGAAGGCGCCGCGGTGGCCGGGTACGACGGCGGAGCTACCGGCAGCAGCGCCGTTCCGGCCGCGGCAACATCGGCAGACATCTCCCACACCCTCTTCAAGGCGCAGAACTTCCACCAGTGGTGCTTGAGAACGTCCGGATTGGCCCGCTGGGGACGCACCTCGGTTTCGCCGATGGCCACGGCAAGCAGAACAGGGATCTCTCCGTATTTCCACGGCTCCCACTCCCCCGCCGCCGGGTCCACAAGGCTTTCCTCGGCCTTCATCCCGGCCACCAATTGCATCACCACTTTGTCGTCGAGGGGTTTAACGGTTCCATCCCGGGTGGTGCCTTTGGTCTTATAGTCGATCAAGCAGATCCGGCCGTTGATTTTGGCCACGAGGTCCAGTGTCCCGGCGTAACCGACGCTTGAGTTCCACACCGTGATTTCAGGTGCAATGGGCTCCACCCGGTACAACTCCCACCATTCGTCGAAACGGGCCGCGAAGGCTTCTTCGCCGTTTGAGGCCAGCTCTTCGCGGGTTTCCTTCGCTCGGTGCGGGCGTCCGAGCGCACGAAGGGCTACTTGTTCGCAGTAGTTATGCACGCGGTCGCCCCGGCGTGCGGCGTCGTCCCGGTAAACCTCGGCCGCTTTGGCTGCTTTGTTGACGGCCTGCCGCATCTTGGCAGGACTGGAGAGATGCTGGGGAAGTTCCGGGTCTTTCGCCAGACTACTTGCGCCCATGTAGCCGAACCAGCCGTCCAGGGAGTGGGCCTGCTGGCCGATCACCGTGGTGATGGAAGGGACCGAGAAGGACTCAGACGTGGACCGGGCATACATCCGGCCGTATTCAGTGGCGTGGGCAAGCAGTGGATCTGTCATAGGAAAACTCTTTCACACACCGCTGACAGGAAGATGCGGGGCCGTCGTGACTAAACCGCGTAATGAACAAGGCACTCCTGCATGGCGCACCGGGTCCTTTGACCCGCGATGCCATAATTGGTCACGTCCTCGGATACGGGAGCGAACATTGGGCCTCGATATAACAACACTGCGAGTGGCTCTTGGCGTGGTCGCGCTTACCCTGCTCCTCCTGTTCTACGCATCATTTCGGCGCACGCGGTCGTCCTACAACGGTTGGTGGTGCATCGCCCTCCTTTTCTTTTTTTCAGGGAACTTGGCCTTCCTTCTCAACGGGACACCTCATCAAGTCTGGGCAAATCCATCGGGAAACGTCCTCCTGGTGGGTGGAGCGTTCAGCGTGTGGACCGGCGCCCGTTCCTTGAGGAAGTTGACGCCGCCAAGCTGGCAATTTGCCGCAGCATGCGGCGTCACCGCCCTCGCCTCTGCATTGGAAGGCCCCGGATACAACACGTGGTCCGGAGGATTGGTGTATCTGGGATTCATGACGCTGGGCATCGCGTTGGCGTCCCGTGATCTGTGGTTGCTGGATTCCAGCTACTCCCATGTCCACAAATCGATGGCGCTGGCCGCGGCGTTCATGGCTGCCTACTACTTCTGCCGCCTGTCCGTGTACCTCGTCGAAGGTCCAACCGGCCCAAGTTTCCGCCTGTATTTTGGCCCGGCCATGGCGAGCCTGGTCACGCTGATACTCCTGGTTGCCGTGTCCTTCAGCATGACTGCCCTCAGCAACGACCAGTTGATCAACCGGCTGAGCGAACGGGCTGCCCGTGACAACCTGACCGGGCTCCTCAACCGCGGCACCTTCCTGGAGTTGGCCACCAAGGAACTGAAGCGCCTACACGCCACAAGTTCAGTTGCTTCCCTGATCTTGGCTGACATGGACCACTTCAAATCGATCAATGATGAACACGGCCATCCTGCCGGTGACGCCGCGCTCCAAGCCTTCGCGGCTGCCTGCACGGAATCGGTGCGATCCACCGACTTGGTCGGACGATACGGTGGGGAAGAGTTCATCCTTCTCCTGCCTGGAGCGAACCAGGAACGGGCTGAAAGCATCGCTGCCGACATCAGCCGCGCCCTGGCGGAAACCAAAAGCCTCCCCGGCATACAAATTCCAACCGCGAGTTATGGCGTTACCGCTAGCTCGCTCAACGGCGTCGACCTGTCGGCGATGATTGCTGCCGCAGATGCAGCCCTTTACCAAGCCAAGTCGCTCGGACGGAACCGCGTGGTCGGGGCAGCCCCCAATGCTGGCTTTGCTGCTCGCTGATTTTTCGGAAGATTCCTCCAGCCTCAGCCCTGCTCGGGCCAGCGGCTATGTACGACAGCATTGAATCAGCAACCAATGTCGATCGTCGCGGTGTCATGGAAGTTGAAGTTGTTGATGGATTCGAATCGGGCAAGCGAACGGTCAAGGCCGAGCTAGGAGCTCAGGTTTTTTAGCGGCGGACTCCTCTTCCGTCACAATCCCTGCGTCCCTCAACTGCCCAAGCTGAGAAAGTTGGTCCATCACTTAGGAGTTCCAGTGGTAGTGGCCGTTTTTGTCGGCCCCTTTGCCGCCACAAATATAGATCCCGCCGTTGGTTCCAACCCCCCGCAGGGCTACATCAGCATTGGGACAGAACGCGCCCGGGATTATCCCTTGGATCCTGTTCGGGGCAGGAGGTCCGGGATCCGCGGGTGCGGCTGGTGCTGGCGGTTGCGCCGGTACGACAGGCGCTGGTGCTGGCCGTTGAGCCGGTACGACGGGCACTGGTGCTGGTGCGGCAGGTGCTGGCGCAACGGGTGCCGGCGGTGCGGGAGGTGGAGCCACAACCACCGTCGTGGGAGCAGCGGGCGAGGGCGGGGGTACAGAAGCGTTCGGCTTGGCGGTAGCGCTTGACGAGGAGGTGGTCGTAACTACCGCGGTCTCGCTTGGTACGTTGCGTGCTGGTGACGCCGGCGCACCACACGCGGCCAAGGCCAGTGCGATGAACGCGCCTACAACGGCGCGCTGGGCAGAGTGAAATGAGACCATGATTCCCCCAATAGGCCAACGAATTGCGGAAAGAATATGCCCAGGGGTCGGCAAAATATAGAGCGATGTCTCAGATCCACCCACCTTCTCGGCGCAGAGGGGACCCCAACGTCGAGCGACAGGTCAACTACGTGCGGAACAACGGCCCCGAACTCATCCAGCCGGCCGCTTGATCTCCCCCGTCGCTGGGGCTGCCGGAGTGCTTCCGGGGTTTCGCTTGCGATAACCTGGCGGCCGTCCCCAGCGTCCAAATACGAAGACAAAAGCTACCAGTGCCGCGCCCACTAGCACCGCTATGACCCAGATCCACTGTTGCCCGTCCAAGTTTCCCCCGATCTGAGCTCAGTCCTTGGCAAGCCGGCCTGAGGCTTTTCGGCTTGGATTCTGGGCGAAACAATAGATTGGACCGTAACCACTTTCGCGAGTGGTCGCTACTCGACTCCTGAGGCTCCAGCGATGCTGTTATTTAACGAACACGTCCGTTATTGGACGAGCTCAGGGGAGGTGGTTGGAGGGTGCTCACGGGCTACTCCTGGGTCGGTGTCCTTTTGAACTGCCCAGCCGGAGCCTCATGCACGTATCTTGCACGCTGCAGGTCAGGAAGGCTGGAAGCGCCTCTGACCTGCGGTTTCTTTGGTGGGCGATACTGGGTTCGAACCAGTGACCTCTTCGGTGTGAACGAAGCGCGCTACCACTGCGCCAATCGCCCGTGCACAAGAAGACTAACCGACCCCGGCCGGAATTCAAAAATCGGGAAAACGGCAGGAAAAGCCACTAGGAAACTCGCGGGTCTCCATGACGCATCGGAGGAGGCAAGCCGGCTTCTCCACCACTTAACCAGCCACTCGACGGGCCCGAAACTGCCGATGAATCACAGCGGTGTAACTCGAATAATCCGCGCCAATTCAGGGAACTTGGGTCCATTGCTTACGATTCGGACCAAACGATTTGGAGTTTCCCGGAACCTCCTATAGAGTTTTTACTCGTCGGAAAGCGACGGAATGCCCCCTGCGGGCAGCCCGCCGAATAAGACTATGCGGACGTAGCTCAGCTGGTAGAGCACCACCTTGCCAAGGTGGATGTCGCGAGTTCGAATCTCGTCGTCCGCTCGCAGGACACTGTCACGGCATTGACTTCTTGGAACCCCAGGAATCGTGCTTACACGGTGGGTTGGCCGAGAGGCGAGGCAGCGGCCTGCAAAGCCGTATACACGGGTTCGAATCCCGTACCCACCTCGGTGAAAACCTTGGTTTCCGGTCCAGGCCGGATTGCATTTGGGCGATTGGCGCAGCGGTAGCGCGCTTCCCTGACACGGAAGAGGTCACTGGTTCGATCCCAGTATCGCCCACCAAG